>NZ_LQOL01000113.1 GCF_002101555.1 Mycolicibacterium canariasense | reverse complement strand
GTGTTCTCGTCGTACTTGCTCGGCATCGTGCCATCCTTCCCTCAGAAGAAGGTGCGCACGAAACCCGGGACGGTTCATTACTGCTGCCCGGAGAGCTTCATGATGGTGCGGTGCACCACGATTCCCACCCAGGCGAACAGCGCGGCGCACACCACCGCGGAGATGACCTCGACGAGAAACATGGTGCTGAAGTTTGAGCCGGCTATGCCGCTCATATACGGGCTTGAGTTGAGTTCGGACCACGCCAGCATTCCCAATACTGCACCGCCCAAGTTGATGAGAAAGCCGACGCCGCAGATGCCGTAGGCAACCCACTGCACGGCTTTCTTCGTGCCGATGGCGAAGTGCGTGTAGGCAATGCCGGCCCACAGGGCCAGGGTGAGCACTGCCCCCAACACGCCGGGCATTTGACCGAAGATCAGCGACAGAATGACGCCGATACCAAAACTGATGTACACGAACTGATTCGGGGACTGCTGGCGGGTCTGCTGGAACCAGGGATTCTTGATCAGTTCGCCGTACATGCCGCGGTGGATTAGCCGGGTGATGAATGAACCACCTTTGGCCAGAGCGGCGTTGGCGGCACCCAGCGGGGACTGCGGCGGTTGACCGGGGTATGGGCCCGCCTGCGGCGGCTGCTGGGCGTACGGGTCGTGCTGGCCGTAGGGGGCGTGCTGGGAATACGGATCGGGCTGCGGTGGGTACCCGTGCGGTTGCTGAGGGCCGGACTGCTGGGGGCCGGGCCCGTAACCGGGCGCGGCGGCTGGCGGCGGGCCGTAGTTGACTGGGCCGCTCATCGGCGCAGGGCGGGAAGGCGGCGGCCCCGGCAGCGGTGCCGGACCGGCAGGGGGACCGTACTGGGCAGGTGGCGGGGTCGCGGGACGCTGCAGCGCGGGCCCGGCGCCCGGGTACTGCGGCGGCGGCCCCATCGGCGAGCGCTGCGCGTTCGGGCCGGTCGACGGGTACTGGATGTGGGCTTCGGCCGGCGGGTACTGCCCCTCGCCGGTAGATGGGGCACGCGCAGCCCGCGGCGGTTGGGGCGTGTCGCGCACGATCTGCGTCTTCTCTGCATCCGGGTCGTGGCCGGGGTTGGCGGCTGTCCCGGGCCGCGGGGTGCTCGGCACCACCCAGGTCTTGTCCGGATCGAAATCCTGTGATGCGCCCTCGGCGACATCCCGCATCTTCTCGACGTCATCCATGTTCTGTCCCCCCTTGGGAAGTTGCTCAGCTCATCACATTACCCGGCGCCCAATGGGGTCCATTGCACCAATTTGTTCCCACCGAACTGCAGCTGCGTAGCGGCGGCAACGTCAAGAATGCGGAGCATCGATGCAGCTGAGAGCGATACGCGCACAACGAAACCGCCGCGGCGGCCGCCGCTAGGTCACAAGAGATGGCCTGATCGGGTGCAGCAAAGAATCGCGGGAACGAGCGGAGAGTCCGACGGAGCTAGAAGCCGGTGGCGCCACGTCAGGCACCGACGTCCCGCCATCAGAACTGTTCGGCGACGGCCTGCGCGACGATCCGGATCAGATCCATGTTCTGGGTGGGATCAACGATGCTGACCAGCGGCAGAACTGGGCCGCGCGAACTCTGCGTCGGCTCACCGACCACGACATCGAAAACTCCGAGGCGCTCGTCGCCGGCGATGCGATGACCGTCGACGGTGAATTGGTCCGGGTTGGCGTCGACCATCGCCGGGTCCTGATAGGAGAGCGACACATCAATCGGCGGACCACCGTCCACGGTGAAAAAGCAGCTGTTCACCGTCACGTCGTCAGGGGAGATGTCGACCGTGTGCGTGTCGCGCAGCCGGTCGGCCGGCGCGCACGGATCAGCACCGGACAGAATCGTGGCAGGCTGTCCGCTGGAGCCCAGAGGCGGCCGCTGTCCATAGGCCCCGATCGCGGTCCGCATCAGCGCGTCAGCCGCCGCGCAGCTGTCGACATCGGGGTCCGCCGACGTCGATACCGTCAGTCGCGCGTTATCCGGGTAGCTGGCGGCCAGTTCGCATGACCACGACACAACTTGATCTCGCGGTGGAGCGTCGGGCTCGTCGGCACTGGAGGCGATGGTGACATCCACTCCGTCTATCTCCTCATGCCGAACCCAACTCGGCTCCTCGCGGCCCGGCTGGGCGGGACCGATGTTGAGCGCGATCGTCGCTTCAACAGGGCCAGCGGAGTTTTCGATCGTCGCGTCGCAGTTCAACGCCGAACTGAAGCCGGTGACGGTAAGGGGTTGACCGTCAACGGAATTCGCGTCGGCGTAAAGGGCGCACACATCGATCTGGCGTAGCCCTTCGATCACCGCGAGCCGATCAGGTAGCTGCGCGTCGCTCGGTTGCGGACCGGAACACGCGGTGATCAGGGTGGCTGCAAGCACAAGGGTCAGCCGAAATGGCGTCATGGATCGACTCTAAGCCCCGTGGCGTTGGCGACATGACACCAATTGGTCCCGCGCACATGCCCTTTCGCAGGAAGGGTGCCGCGGTACTTCTCAGCGCTGTTCGGAGGCGAGGCTTTGTGCGGCGATTCCGTCGAGGGTCGCGGCCAGCGCCGGCAGCCGTACCAGCGGAGGATTGCTGTCGGCCGAGGGCTGGTACCACTCCAGCGTCTGGGGTCCGGTGTAGTCCCAGCGGGCGAGCCACGGCTGCAGATGGCCGGCTGCTTGGGCGTATGGCAGCGCCCGCTCGAAGAGGACCGGCGCCGCGGCAGCGTCGACCGTCGCGGGGTCGACATTGCTCAGGTGCAGGCGCAGCCCTCCCAGGGCTGCGGTCAACCGTGACCCGCGCGGGGTGCGCGCAGGCAACAGCAAGGCCGCGGCGGCGCTGCCGGCGCCCAGAATCGCCGCGGCGACACCGAACAACGGGCTCACCCCCGCCACGTAGAGCACCAGGGTCGCGACGGTGCCAATACCGAGCAGCCAGAGCCCGACGGTCAGCGCGGTCCGCCAGTGGCGGATCCAGCCGCGGCCGGCGATGCTGCGCGCCAGCTCTGTGCTGGCTCGCCGCAGATCCACAGCGGCGGGGGCGCCGGTCAGCTCCGAGAGCAGGATCGATTGGCGGCCGTCGGGCAGGACCACGTCCACCACTGCCCGCTCGTAGGGGGTTACGGCGTCGTCGAGGTCGGCGCGCCGCGAAATCTGGAAGTCGGGTTCGCCGCCGTCGCGCTGAATCTCGGCCAGCCATAGGTAGTTGCGCACGGCCAGGTCGAGCACGGTCGCCCCGATGTCGGACGGGCGTGCGGCTCCGCTCATCACGGTGCCGATTTGGCCGGGCAGCACGCCATCAGGTGAGGTGAACACCCCGTTGGTGCCGTCGGGGGACAGCAGGTTCGGATGGTCGGTGATCGACTGCGCGGCGATCCGGTCGCTGCGGCGGCGCCACCACGCGGCAGCGACCGCGGCGCCGGCCAGCACGGTGGCGACAGTCACCGCAATGAGTCCTGGGCCGCCGCCCTGGCCGGCAGGGGAGGGCTCACCGCCCTCGGCCACGGTGGCGGTGAATTCTGCGGTGGCGGGGACGGTGTCGGCGGGCAGCAGCACGGAGAACACCGCGGCGTCGCCGGCGGAGAGGTTGTTGTGCTGGAAGCTGACTGTTCCGCCGGAGTGGTCGGTTTGGGTCAGCGAGCACAACCGCCGAACCCCGATCTGACCGTAGGCGCAGATCGGGGAGTCCGGCGCGGCTGTCGGTGAGCTGAACGTGCCGGTCAACTCGGCGATGGGTTCTGACCACGCCGCGGCCAGCACCCAGGTGAACTGCTGCAGGTCCGGTCCGTCGGCGATGGTCCCGTTGACGGTGTAGCTCACTGTGGAGGTGCCGGCGGGCGCTGACAGTGACAGCGTCTCACCGTCGACGCTGGCTTGTGCGCCGCCTTCGGTGCTGATGTCAGAAACCGAGAAGTGCTGTGTCCGGTTGCCTTCCACGGCGATCTGCAAGGGTTGCTCGCTGGTGGCCGTGGCGCCGTCGGGGACGGTGGTGGTCTGGGTGACCTGCAATGTGCCGTCGTCACGGACGTCGAGGGTGAGGTCAAGGGTGAAGGGTGATTCGGCATGCGCCGGTGGGCTCGCGGTGAGCAGCAAGGCCGCCCCCGCTACCGCGAAGGCCAGAAAATATGTGAATCTCCCACCCATACGCGCAGGGTAACCTACCCCGGTGTCGTCGCTTGAGGATCCTCTCGGTCGCCGCCCACCGTTTCGGGGGCAGCCAACGGGTAGGTGGGCCACCAGCCGCGAGCGGCCGACGGGGCTATCCGGATCGTCCGCCGGCACCGCAACACTCCCGTCCGGCGAGGCCAATGCCGCCGGGCCCCGCGGTGGGGAAACACCGGTTCACACCGCACATTTCGCCGACCACCACCCGTTCCATCCACCAGCGTTAGCAGGAGCGCGTGCTGCCGGGCCCTCCGAATGGCAGCGGGAGCGGCAGGTCTAGGCAGATTCCAGGAAGAGCCTGCGCGCTCGCACCGGATACCCGTTGCGGTCGGCCAGAGAGCGCAGTTGGCGTAGGGCGAAGGTGCGGCCGCGGCCTGCTTCGGGAACGGCGATGCCCGCCCAGATCCCCTCGGCGCGGGGCAATTCGCAGGCCTCCCGCGCACACGCCCACCGCCGGGGGCACATCCGGCAGATCGTCTTGGCCTGCTCGTCTTGGGTGTTGGTCCAGAGGTCGGGATTGCGGGTGCATTCACCGATCGGCAGTCCGTCCATGCCCAGTGCATTCATGGTGTCTCTCCTTGAGTGGCGGCTCAACTGCCGCGGTGAGGACGAATGTAGATCACCAACCGTAGCGTTGCAACGGTTTCATGAAGGGATCTGAAGCGGGCCGCAACGCCGCGCGCCGCGCTCTCTGGGTGAAAATGGCGCTGAAGTGCGCGTACACTGCTACCAAGATGATCGCCGTTACGGCCGCGCCGGCGGAATGACTCGGCCGTAACCGAAGCGATTACGCGGAAATGCCGCCCCAAGCCATAGCAGTGCTGTAGGTTTAGCTAGCATCAGCAGATCAGAACCGGCGGCGAGGAGGGATGAACGCGTGGTCGAAGCCGAACCCGGTGACGACCCCGGCATGGTGCGTGCGGGAGCCGCCGCCGCGGCGCGTCGCCGTGAGCTCAATGTCAGCCAGCGCAGCCTGGCGGCTGACGGCGTGATCAACGCCGGCGCGCTCATCGCCTTCGAGAAGGGCCGCAGCTGGCCGCGGCAAGCCACCCGGGCCAAACTGGAAACGGTGCTGCAGTGGCCGCCGGGCGCCATCGAACGGCTACGCCGCGGCGAGTCTGCAGCGGGTACCGCGCCCCGCCCGACGTCGATGCCGGCGTCCTCGGCCGGTGCTTCCGACGAGGTGCCGCTTATCGCGCAGGCGGTCGTGGCCGCCGCCAACACGTTCGGCTCCACGATTGACGCGCTGCCCGCGGTCACCGAGCCCGCATTCACCACGCGGGCCGCCGCGATCTTGGGCGATCTGCGTCAGCTGGAGGCGGTTGCGTCTCGCGCTGCGCGCATCCAGGTGACGCCGGAACTCATCCGGGCGCTGAGCACGGTCCGTTCCCGCATCGACGAGCTGACGATGCGCGCTGCGACCGCCCCGACGGCGACCGTGGGCCAGCGTCTCTATGCCGCGCGCCGGCGCGCCAATCTGAGCATCGCCGAAACCGCCCAGGCTGCTGGCGTCGTCGAGGACGTCATCGTGCTGACCGAGGCCGATCAGCCGGTGTCCGCAGCCGATATCGCCGCCGTCGAGCAGCTGATCACTCAGATCGACTGGCTCTGACCGTCGTTCAGAAACGTTCCCGATTGTGATCGTCACTGCTCGGAAATGTGCGGCCAGGGCCGCGCGCCTATGGCGCGGTCGCCCAGGTGCTAAAGACGTTTATAGGTTGGCGACCAACCTATGAGCAATCGGCCCTTTTCTTATAGGTGGGCCAGCCGGGTGGGCGACGCGAGGGCTGAGGTGGCCGGCTCCGACGATGACCGCCCGTCGTCGGCGCCCCTCCAGGCCGCAGCGAAATTCGTGTCACGACCACCCCGAAGCTCACGGTAACCTCCGAAGGTGGCCAGTGAGCAACCACCCGGACGTGGACCCGTGTATCGGGGGCAAGGTCCGGGAGCGTATCCGCGCCAACCAGGTCCAGCACTTCCGCCCCAGCATCGCCCGCCACCGCGGCCGGTACCGCCCGCGCCCCGGGTAGGAGCGCCCCCGGCATGGGGAGATACCGGCGGCCACCGCACGTTTCGCCGCCCGCCGGTCCCACCTACCCCGGCGGGGTACCGTCCTGCGCCGCCGTACCCGCCGCAGCGGCCCATGCCGTCTCCGCCGCCGCAGCCCTACCAGCGGCCGCCGATGCCCGCGCAGGGCTATCTGCCGCGCCCCGGTCCGCCGCCGCGGCCCTACCAGCCCCACCCGGGCCCGCCAGCACATGCAGGACGATCATCCGGATACGGTGCGCCGCCGTACATCCCCGTCCCCGGACCGTACCCGCCGGCTGCACCGGCACCGCGGCGGTCCGCCGGTGTGCAGATCGCTTTGGCAGCCGTCCTGGTTATCGCCCTCGGTGTCATCGGCGTGGCGATCGCCTCGCCAGAGAGCATCCGTTCGGCGCTTCCGGGCGCCGACACCGCCACGAGAACGACATCCGTTGCCGCATCGACCACACAGCCCGCGTCGACACCGGGCGCATCGACCCCTCGGACAACGACGTCGCCGAGCGTTCAGCCTGTGCCGATCGGCGAGCCGGCCCTGACCGCCAACCCGATCTATCAGGCCGGCGGCATGGCCAAACAGGTCTGCGGCCCGCCCGGCTATCCGAGCAATGGCCCGGCGGGGGAAGCGTTCTACGCGGCGGCGCTGCCGTGCGTGGAACGGGCCTGGCAACCGCTGTTTGAGCGCGTGAGAATGGAATACGACGCCCCGAAAGTGTTGGTCCCGACAGGCACGACCGCCTCCTCTCCGTGCGGTACGACGTCCGCATCGGCGGCGGCCGCGTTCTACTGCCCGATCAACGAGACGATCTATATGCCGATCGCCGGACTGCCGGAGGTGTGGACTGAAAGTCGGCCGTTGAACTACCTGTCGGTCTTCTCGCACGAATTCGGCCATCACGTCCAGGCGCTCACCGGAGTCATAGAGGAAGCATTCACCCGTGAGCGTCGCGTAGGGCAAAAAAGCCCCGCGGGCTTCGAGATTAGCCGCCGCACCGAGTTGCAGGTGCAGTGCTTTGCGGGCATGTTCGTCGAATCCATCGTCGACAGCGGCGGACCCTTCACCCGATCTGATGTAGACAGCGTTCGACGGTTTGAGTACGGCAGCGGCCGCGGCAGCCCCACACACGGCACCGCCGCCAACACCGAGGGATGGTGGGTGCGCGGAACCAGCAATCAGATCGCAGACTGCAACACCTGGACAGCCTCGTCAGCCGAGGTCGCCTGACCGCAGCAGCCACCACTGTCGATTGTCAAAGTCGATGTCATTTGGTCATTTGAGATGTCACCAAATGTCGCAGATGACACTTGAATGACGAAACCAGCTGCTCTCCGTATCGCCCACGGGTGGTCATTAGCTCCCGGCTTGAGCCATTGCCGCCGCGACGGCGCTCTTCCACGCTGGTGCGCGGCCGGGCAGAACCGAGCAGGGCGGGACGGGAGGAGCATCCGGTTCGCAGCGGCTACGCCGGGCGAGCTGACTACTCCGCGGCCCCCGTCATCGTCGACGTCTGGCTGTCAGTACTCGATCAAGCGCGTGACGTAGGGCGTCATGCCGGAGGTCCGCACAGGCGAGATCTTGACGACCGATCCCGTGTAGGGGGCTTCGATCATCATTCCGTCGCCGAGATACATGGCTTCGTGTTGGCTGGCGCTGGGGCCGTAGAAGATCAGGTCACCGCGCCGCATCTGCGATGACGGAATCTTGCGGCCGGCGTTGTATTGCGATCCGGAGTAGTGGTCGAGTTTGATGGCTCTTCATGATTGAGGGTGTAGAACGGTCAGCTGCTGTCGGCCTGTGATTGGGGTGTCTGGTTGGCTGGGTGTGT
>NZ_LQOL01000112.1 GCF_002101555.1 Mycolicibacterium canariasense | reverse complement strand
GTCGGCGACGTGTATGCCTGCCCGTTCGCCATCCACGAGAAGTTCCTGGCCGGAAACGTGCTCACCAGCAACGGGTTTGCCGATGTCTGGCAGAACTCCAAGCTGTTCGGCGAACTGCGCAACCCGACCACCGGCGGCGCGTGCGCGTCCTGTGCGCACTTCGACAGCTGCCGCGGTGGCTGTATGGCCGCGAAGTTCTTCACCGGCCTGCCGATGGACGGCCCGGATCCCGAATGTGTCCAGGGCTACGGCGAATCTGCGCTGAGCGTCGAGCGCTCCATCCCGCGCCCGGCCGTGGACCACTCCCGGTCGCTGCCGCTGACGGTGCTGAAGAAGCCCAGGCGGGTGTGCGACGTCAACCCCGTCGGTGAATTGTTGTAAGGAGCGAAACGATGGCATGGTTCGAGACCGTGGCCGAGGCGCAACGGCGCGCCGCGAAACGGCTGCCGAAGAGTGTCTACAGCGCGCTGCTGGCCGGCTCGGAGAAGGGCAGCACCGTCGCGGACAACACCGCGGCGTTCGCCGAACTCGGCTTCGCACCCCACGTGGCCGGTTTGTCGAGCAAGCGTGATCTCGCCATAACCGTGATGGGCCAGTCGATTTCATTGCCGGTCTTCATCTCGCCGACCGGTGTGCAGGCCGTGCATCCCGACGGCGAGGTGGCGGTGGCGCGCGCCGCCGCGGCCCGCGGGACCGCGATGAGCCTGTCGTCGTTCGCCAGCAAGTCCATCGAAGAGGTGACCGCGGCCAACCCGCAGACCTTCTTCCAGATGTACTGGACCGGGACCCGCGACCGACTCGAGGCCCGGATGGAACGGGCACGCGCGGCCGGCGCCGTCGGGTTGATCCTCACCACCGACTGGTCGTTCTCGCACGGACGCGACTGGGGCAGTCCCAAGATCCCGGAACGCATGGACCTCAAGGCGATGGCCCGGTTCGCGCCGGAGGGGCTGCGGCGGCCGCGCTGGCTGCTGGACTTCGCCCGCACCGGCCGGGTGCCCGACCTGACGGCGCCCAATCTGGCCGAACCCGGAACCGCTGCGCCGACGTTCTTCGGCGCCTACGGCGAGTGGATGCAGACGCCGTTACCAACCTGGGCCGACGTTGCGTGGCTGCGGGAGCGCTGGGGCGGTCCGTTCATGCTCAAGGGCGTCATGCGCGTCGACGACGCCAAGCGTGCCGTCGATGCCGGTGTCACCGCCGTCTCGGTCTCCAATCACGGCGGCAACAACCTGGACGGCACGCCCGCCTCGATCAGGGCGCTGCCCGCGATCGCCGCGGCCGTCGGCTCTGAGATCGAGGTCGTGCTGGACGGTGGCATCCGCCGCGGCAGCGATGTGGTCAAGGCGCTGGCCCTGGGTGCCCGCGCCGTGATGCTGGGCCGGGCCTACCTGTGGGGTCTGGCCGCCGGAGGTCAGGACGGAGTGGAGAACGTGCTGGACATCCTGCGCGGCGGCATCGACTCGGCATTGCTGGGGCTCGGTTTGTCCTCGGTGCACGACCTCGGGGCATCCGACCTCGTCATACCGGACGGCTTCACCCGCGCCCTGGGAACCTGATCCGCACTGTTTACAAAACATCGACATTTGTCTAGACATCGGACAAACAGCGGTCTATAGTCAACCTCAACGGTGATGCCACTCACAGGAGGAGTTGACTGACGATGACGTCGCAAACCGATCTTCGAGCCCAGCCGGTGCCTGCCGCCGACTGGCGGGACCGCAAGCGTTACCTCTGGTTGCTGGGTCTGATCGCGCCAACGGCACTGTTCGTGATGCTGCCGGTGGTGTGGGCGTTCAACCACGCCGGTTGGTCGGCCGCGGCCCAGGTCCCGTTCTGGATCGGGCCGATCCTGGTCTACGTGCTGCTGCCGATCCTGGACCGGTTCTTCGGGCCGGACGGCCAGAACCCGCCCGATGAGGTGATGGAACGGCTGGAGAACGACAAGTACTACCGCTACTGCACCTACATCTACATCCCGTTCCAGTACGCCAGCGTGATCCTGGGCGCCTACCTGTTCACCGCATCCGACCTGAGTTGGCTCGGGTTCGACGGCGGGCTGGGCTGGCCGGCCAAGATCGGCCTGGCCCTCTCGGTCGGGGTGCTCGGCGGGGTCGGTATCAACACCGCCCACGAGATGGGCCACAAGAAGGACTCGCTGGAGCGCTGGCTGTCCAAGATCACTTTGGCCCAGACCTGCTACGGCCACTTCTACATCGAGCACAACCGGGGGCATCACGTCCGCGTCGCGACCCCGGAGGATCCCGCCTCGGCGCGGTTCGGCGAGACGTTCTGGGAGTTCCTGCCGCGCAGCGTGTGGGGCAGCCTGAAGTCGTCCTGGGAGCTGGAAGCCAAGCGGCTCGAACGCGCCGGAAAGTCGAAGTGGCACCCCACCAACGACGTGCTGAATGCCTGGGCGATGTCGGTGGTGTTCTACGGCGCCCTGATCGCGATCTTCGGTCTGGGTCTGATCCCGTACATCCTGATCTCGGCGATCTACGGTTTCGCCCTGCTGGAGACCGTCAACTACCTGGAGCATTACGGGCTGTTGCGGCAGAAACTGGAGTCCGGCCGGTACGAGCGGTGTGCGCCGGTGCACAGCTGGAACTCCGACCACATCGTCACCAACTTGTTCCTCTACCACCTGCAGCGGCACAGCGATCATCACGCCAACCCGACGCGGCGCTACCAAACTCTGCGCAGCATGGACGGTGCGCCGAACCTGCCCAGCGGGTACGCCTCGATGATCGGGCTGACCTACTTCCCGCCGCTGTGGCGCAAGGTGATGGACCACCGGGTGCTCGCCCACTACGACGGCGATATCACCCGCGCCAACATCCATCCGCGGATGCGGGACAAGGTGCTGGCCAAGTACGGGGCCGGCGATGAGCGCGAAGAGCAGAGGGCATGAGCGTGAGCGCCTTCAAGTGTCCCGGCTGCGACTACGTCTACGACGAATCCAAGGGCGCTCCGCGCGAAGGGTTTCCGCCAGGAACACCGTGGGGTGCGGTGCCGCAAGACTGGACCTGCCCGGACTGTGCGGTCCGGGAGAAGGTCGACTTCGAAGAGATCGGCGCGAGGGCATGAGCGACTACAAGTTGTACGTCTGCATCCAGTGCGGCTTCGAGTACGACGAGGCCAAGGGCTGGCCGGAAGACGGTATCGCCCCCGGCACCCGCTGGGATGACATCCCCGACGACTGGAGTTGCCCGGACTGCGGAGCGGCGAAATCCGACTTCGACATGGTCGAGGTCTCCAGGCCTTGACCGCCGATTGGGTGGGGTTAGGCGATAACCTCGCCCCTATGGACACTTCGATGCCTCGGCGTACGGCGCCACGTGTGCCGTACGCCGAGGCATCTCGGGTGCTGCTGCGGGACTCCATCCTGGACGGCATGCGCGAGCTGCTGCTGGTGCGGGACTGGTCCTCGATCACCCTCACCGACGTGGCGCGGGCAGCCGGGATCAGCCGGCAGACCATCTACAACGAATTCGGCTCACGGCAGGGCCTGGCCGAGGGGTACGCGCTGCGGCTGGCCGACCGCCTGGTCGACGCCGTCGCGCATGCCATCAATCACAACGTCGGCCGGGTGTATGACGCGTTCCTGGAGGGCTTCCGGGCCTTTTTCGCGGACTCGGCGTCCGACCCGCTGGTCATCTCGCTGCTGACCGGCGCCGCCAAGCCCGACCTGCTGCAGATCATCACCATCGGCAGCGGGCCCATCATCACCCGTTGCTCGGCGCGGCTGCAGGAGACGTTCCAGACCAGCTGGATCCGGTCCAGCGACGAGGACGCCGGGGTGCTGGCCCGCGCCATCGTCCGGCTGGCCATGAGTTATGTGTCCATGCCGCCGGAGGCCGACCACGATGTGGCCCGTGACCTGGCCCGGCTTATGTCACCGTTCGCCGAACGATACGGTGTTATGGACACCCCTTAGCTGTCAGAGCGCCGAGCGCCTGTCCCGCGAGCCCGCAGGCTAGAGGTGTCCTCGGGGCACAGCTGTGCCGCCGACAGTCATTGACGGTTCAAAAAAAGAGGGGCTCTTACATGTCTGAGCTGAAGGTTGATGTCCGCAACGGCATCGACTACAAGGTCGCCGACCTGTCGCTGGCCGATTTCGGCCGCAAGGAAATTCGTTTGGCCGAGCACGAGATGCCGGGTCTGATGGCGCTGCGCCGCGAGTACCACGACGTCCAGCCGCTCAAGGGCGCGCGGATCTCGGGATCGCTGCACATGACCGTGCAGACCGCCGTGCTGATCGAGACGCTGACCGCGCTCGGTGCGCAGGTCCGCTGGGCCAGCTGCAACATCTTCTCCACCCAGGACCATGCCGCCGCGGCCGTGGTGGTCGGTCCGCACGGCACCCCGGAGGAGCCCAAGGGCACCCCGGTGTTCGCCTGGAAGGGTGAGACGCTGGAGGAGTACTGGTGGGCCGCCGAGCAGATGCTCACCTGGGAGGGCGAGCCCGCCAACATGATCCTCGACGACGGCGGGGACGCCACCATGCTGGTGCTGCGTGGCGCGCAGTACGAGAAGGCCGGCGTGGTCCCGCCCGCCGAGGAAGACGACTCGGCCGAGTGGAAGGTCTTCCTCGACCTGGTCCGCAAGGGTTTCGAGAAGGACAAGACCAAGTGGACGAAGATCGCCGAGTCGGTCAAGGGCGTCACCGAAGAGACCACCACCGGTGTGCTGCGCCTCTACCAGTTCGCGGCCGCCGGTGAGCTGGCGTTCCCGGCCATCAACGTCAACGACTCGGTCACCAAGAGCAAGTTCGACAACAAGTACGGCACCCGGCACTCGCTGATCGACGGCATCAACCGCGGCACCGACGTGCTGATCGGTGGCAAGAAGGTGCTGATCTGCGGCTACGGCGACGTCGGCAAGGGCTGCGCGGAGTCGCTGGCCGGCCAGGGCGCCCGCGTCCAGGTCACCGAGATCGACCCGATCAACGCGCTGCAGGCGCTGATGGACGGGTTCGACGTGGTGACCGTCGAGCAGGCCATCGGGGACGCCGACATCGTCGTCACCTCGACGGGTAACAAGGACATCATCACCCTCGAGCACATGAAGGCGATGAAGGACAAGGCGATCCTGGGCAATATCGGCCACTTCGACAACGAGATCGACATGGCCGCCCTGGAGCGCTCGGGCGCCAAGCGGATCAACATCAAGCCGCAGGTCGACGAGTGGGTCTTCGGCGAGGACGGCAAGTCGATCATCGTGTTGTCCGAGGGTCGCCTGCTGAACCTGGGCAACGCGACGGGGCACCCGTCGTTCGTGATGAGCAACAGCTTCTCCAACCAGGTGATCGCCCAGATCGAGCTGTGGACCAAGAACGACGAGTACGACAACGAGGTCTACCGGCTGGCCAAGCACCTGGACGAGAAGGTGGCCCGCATCCACGTCGAGGCGCTGGGTGGCAGGCTGACCAAGCTCACCAAGGACCAGGCCGAATACATCGGCGTCGACGTCGAGGGCCCGTACAAGCCGGAGCACTACCGCTACTGAGCCTGGTGCCGATCAGATTCACGCGGACGATCGCCGCGGCGGCAGTGTGTGCCGTCGCGGCGATCGGCTGCTCACACCGCAACGACGAATCTCAGCCGCCACCCGAGCCGCCGGTGCCGGTGCGCCACGACATCCCGGCCTTGGTCGCGGTGTTTCCCACCATCGGTGCGCCGCAAGCGGTCTCGTGGGTGCAATGGGCCGACGATGCCGGTGCTGATGCTCCCACCGCTGGGGTGCGTTGGACCGATGCCGTGGTGAAGCTGTCGCCGGAGGTGACCGAAGCCATGATGAAGCTGTTCCAGCCCACCGACAACGGCCGCAAGCCGCGGGTGCGTGACGAACTCAGCGGCGAAGTGCCGCAAGGCCCGTTTCTCACCGGGGAACGGCTCGACAACGGTTTCTCGACGCCGCCGGCGACGAGCACCTACGCGTTCCTGGACCGCAGCCACGCCACTTTGGTGTTGCAGGCGACAAGCCTGGATTAGCCGGTCCCGGCGCTGCGTAGAATTCTGCTCAGCGATCGAGGGGGGCGAATGATGGCTGGCGAAGCAGAGATTCGGCATGCTGCGGAGACGGTGCGGCGAAGGACTCGGTGATGTCGACCGCCGCTGGTGCCGGTGACGCCGCCATCGCCTATCTTGATGCGGGGGATTACCAACGCGCCGTCGAGGTGTTGCAGGCGGCGTTGACTCGCGATCCGGGTAACGGCCTGTTGCTGGCGCGATATGCGCAGGCACGGCTGGGGCTCAGGGATTACGGGGGAGCCGCGTCGGCCGCCCACGCCGGGCTTGGCGTGATGCCCGGCAATGCCTACCTCGAGCGGGTGTACGCCCTGGCGCTGTACGGGCTGGGTCGGCGCCAGGAAGCACTTCAACTGGCGTGGCGGGCTACGACCGAGCACCCCGATGACCCCCTCGCGCTTTCCGTCTATGCGCGGCTGCTGCACCAGGCCGGGTTCGACCGCGAGGCGTTCCCGGTGATCAATGAGGCGTTGCGGTTGAATCCCGCATCGGCGGATGCCCTGGTGCTGCGCGGCGACATCGCGCTGCGGACGGTGAATCGATCCGCGGCCGAGGCCGATTACCACCACGCGCTGCGCCTGGAACCGGGTCACGCGGCAGCCATGCACAACCTGGCCGTCACCAGGCTGCGCTGGGGATCGTTGACCAAGGCGCTGAGCGGTTTCCTCGGCGCCGGCCGACTCGATCCGCGGTTGGGCCCGGCGGTGCGTGACAGCATCGGGGCCGTTTTGATCAGGGTGCTCAGGCCGGCGACGGCATCGGTGGTATTCCTGGCGACCGCCCTGATATTCGTGGGCAATGTGCAGGAATTGCACCACTCCACCCTGGTGCCAAGGGTTTTCGCTGCGGTGTTGAGCCTCGTCTTGGGTGGGGTGCTCATCTGGGTGGTGTGCAATGTACCCGGTCCGACGCTGGTTGCGGTCCTACGGGAGCGGCTCGTCCTGGCCCTGCGGCTGCTGTTCTTGGTCGTCGCCGCCGGCATCGGGGTGATCATCGCCGTCGTCGGCGCCCCGTCGTCGGCAGCGGTTCTCGGGCCTGTGCTGTTGCTGGGCATGATCGGTTTGACGGTGTTGGGCTGGGTGGTCGGCCAGTAGGCTGCGACTGTGCGAGCCGCCGTGCTGCTGGTAACCGTTCTGCTCCTGGTCACTGGCTGCAGCCAGGGTCGGAACCCGGCACCGACACCGTTCCCGTCCGCGTCCGGGCGGGGGCCGTGCGCCGTCGACACTGAGCGCGACGTGCCGGCCACCATGCGCGACGGGGTGGTGCTGCGCGCCGATGTCTACCGGCCCAGGCACACCGGCCCGGTTCCGGTGATCCTGATGCGCACCCAGTACGGCAAGGCCGGGGCCCAGGTGGCGCCGTCGCGCTACCAGTCACCGGATTGGTTTGCCACGCACTGTTATCTGGTGGTGGTGCAGGATGTGCGTGGCCAGGGCGCCTCCGGTGGCACATTCAGCGAGTTCACCAATGACATGAACGACGGCTACGACTCGGTGGAGTGGGCCGCCGCCCTGCCCGGCTCTGACGGCAAGGTCGGGATGTACGGCTCGTCCTATGTCGGTGCCACCCAGTGGCTTGCCGCGGTCACCGCGCCGCCACACCTGGTCACCATCGTCCCGGCGAACACCGCCTCGGATTACTACGACGGCTGGACCTATGAGGGTGGGGAGTTCCGGTTGGCGTTCGTGCAGCCGTGGGCCATCGACTCCATTGCCAGCACCGCGGCCCGCAACCGCAAGGATCAGGCGGCATTGGCGCGTCTGGAAGCGGCGGCGGCCGATCCGACACGCTGGCTGAATTTCCGCCCCTTCAAAGATCTTCCGCCGATGCAGCCGAACAACCCGGCCGTCGCGCCGTGGTATTTCGACTGGATACGGCACAGCTCCCGCGACGACTTCTGGCGTGCCGTCAGCATCCGGGACCGGTATCCCTCGGTGCGGATCCCGGTGCTGCATTTCGAGGGCTGGTACGACGCGTTCCTGGCCGGTGGAGTGGAGAACTTCGCCGGGATGACGGCCCGCGGCGGCAGCGATGTCGCGCGCGCCAACCAGCGTCTGGTGATCGGGCCGTGGGATCACGTGGCGTGGGGCCGGCCCGACTCTCGTCCGGCGCCAATGCTTTCCGATATCGGTCCGGTCGGCAACAGCCCGATCAACGAGTTGATGCTCCAGTGGTATGACCACTTCCTCAAGGGCATCGACAACGGCATCGGCGGTAAACCGCGCGTCGATTATTTCGTGATGGGCGCCAACACCTGGCGCCAGGCCACGGGGTGGCCACTGCCGCAGACCCAATGGGTGAACTGGTACCTGTCGGGCAATGGCGGACTGGCCGAGCGCAAGGGTTCATTGCAGCCGGTGCTGCAGGCAGCGCAAGGGCCGGACACCTACACCTATGACCCGGCCTATCCGGCGCCGAGCCTGGGCGGGCATTCGTGTTGCGGTGCACTGTCGGGGCCGCAGGGTCCCTATGACCAGACGCCGGTGGAACAGCGCTCCGATGTGCTGGTGTACGACTCGGCGCCGCTGTCCCAGGACACGGAGATCACCGGGCCCGCGACGGTGACGCTGTGGGCGTCGTCGTCGGCGGTCGACACGGATTTCACGGCCAAACTCGTCGTGGTGAAGCCTGACGGGCAGGCGGTGAACCTGAACAACGGGATCCTGCGGACCGCGTTTCGGGACTCGTTGTCGCAGCCTTCGCCGATCGAGCCGGGCCGACCGTACCAGCTGCGGATCCAGATCTGGCCGACCAGTTATGAATTCAGGGCGGGTGATCGGGTGCGCCTGGAGATCTCCAGCAGCGACTACCCGCAGTTCGCGCCGAATCCCGACACCGGGGCGTCCTTCGGCCAGGATGCCCGGACCCTGCCTGCCGTGCAGACGATCCTGCACGATCCGGGTCATCCGTCGTCGATCACGCTGCCGATCATCCCGGCCGGCTGAGCGCGAACGTGAGCTTGGGTATCACTTCGTTCGCAGTTTTCGCACTCAAGCTCACGTTCGTGCTGGCGGTCAGGGCCGGAACCGCTGCACAGCTTCAGCGCCGTCGTCATCCCCAGAGTCCTTGAGCCCGTTGATGACTCCGTCGATATCGGCGGCCGGGCGGTTCTGGCTGAGTTTGAACTTGGCCTCGATCCGGGTGATGGCGATCTCGATGCCCACGATGGCGCGCAGCTGGCCGCTGACGTACTTCTCCGGGGCGTCGTCGACGCTCCACGGCCGCGGTCGGTGGGCTTCGTGCTTGTCGGTGAGCCGACGCACCAGGGCGTCCAGCCAGGCCGGGTCGTCGTGCACGGTGACGGTGCCGTACACATGTGCGGTCAGGTAGTTCCAGGTGGGCACGACGCGGCCGTGCTCGGCCTTGGACGCGTACCAGCTGGGGGAGATGTAGGAGTCCGATCCGCGGACGATCACCAGCGCCTCACCGAGGACCGGCAGTTGCCACTGCGGGTTGTTGCGGGCCACGTGCCCCTGCAACGTGCGCTGCCCGGCGTCGTAGACGAACGGCAGCATGGTGGCGACCAGGCCCTCGGGTGTAGCGGTGATCAGGTCGGCTGCGCCGTGCCGGGTGAGCAGGTCATCGACGGAGGCGTCGTCGGCGGCGAAGTGGGCGGGGACGTACATGGGTCAAGGGTCCGGGACGGGGTGGGTGGTGGGCAAGGGGTTTTGGGGTGAGATACCCGGAAGGTCCGAGCGGTCATCGAGATCGTGACTAGAGGTAGCTAGACGCGACTGCGATATCGCCGGTGATGTCACGTTCTGGGCAAGGCACTTGCGGACGTTCCGAGGGACTCATGAGCTCTGATTTGGAGAGCAGTTGCAGAGATACTTCGGGATACTCCCGCAGAGTACGTGCAGCAAGGCTCTTCAAAGCGTCGATATCGTTCGGATCGATGTCCATCGAACTGATTTCGAACCACTTTGGTGCGCTTCGCTATCAACGTTGGAGCTGCGATACCGGCGGTGCGGAGCTACTGCAGACCGACGGGCTCAGACACGACGTGTCTCCTCGACGCGGATGTCGTCCAATGCATCGGGCGCAACCAGTCCGGTCCATCCCGTGTATGGGTCTCCATCCAATCCGAGCTTTCTCGCAACATCCGGAGGGCCGACGAACTCCACCAGGACCCGGCCGTCGGACAGCGGCTTGCTCAACGACACGGTGTGCCCTGCAAGCGTCGCTGACGCCAAGATATCGGGCTCTTCATGATTGAGGGTGTAGAACGGTCAGCTGCTGTCGGCCTGTGATTGGGGTGTCTGGTTGGCTGGGTGTG
>NZ_LQOL01000111.1 GCF_002101555.1 Mycolicibacterium canariasense | reverse complement strand
ACACTCACCCCAAGCCCACCAGCTCAGATGAGGACATTTAGAACCCCGAACTGGTTAGTTATCTCAGAAACGGCGCGAACAACGAACGCGAAAGACCCGCTACCGAAGGGGCCAGAAGACCCCAGGCCGCTAACCATGCAGTAAACCTCCCCGCGCACCCAGTAAAGCCAATGCAATTGCGTTACAGCGATATCCGAACTACCCCTCGAAGACATGAACATCCCACGCTGCGTATAGGCGCAGGCACGCAGACATCACGGCGGCCAAGAGGTGTGGTGTGACCACCTCCAACAGACACCCGCTTCAGCGCCCGTGCCGGGCGCCGTCACTGTGTAGTCGGGAACCGGCTCGTCGTCCAAACGTCAGCTAGCTGTGATCCGCCGCACAGCAAAGAATGATGGTTCCGAGGTCGAGTGTGTCCATAAACCGTGATCCCCCTAGCGAAGTACAAAGCCCCCCGGCCCTGTTTGGCTTCCTCGCGATGCGTGGCAAACACTCGCATATACCTGACTGGTACGTCAACCCCGGGAGGGTGTCGCAACTACGGCGTTGACTTAAGTGGCCCATGTGCCGGGGCGGAAGCGTCTCGAGTTGACCGGGGCTGTTGTGGCGGTAGGGCCGTCGGACAATGACTAAATACGCGGCCAATGGCCGTAGCGAAGGGCTCCCCAACAGGTTGGCGCAGAAGTGTCCCGTGCTTCCCAACGCACCTGAGCTCGCTACGTCGATGACCTGACGGCAGGACGAGGCGGTATCATAGCGCCGAAGTGCAGACATAATATGATGTGCGGCAAAAGAGTTCAGGTGATCATCTCGGGCCACAATGCATCTGTCGATGAATCTGTAGGACAGCCGAAACTCGGCTTGATTCCCACTCAGCTGATGGCGGATCGATCTGTCTCGGTCGCAGAGGCTACGAGTTTCGTGACGCCTTGCCCTCAGTGTCGTTGTCGATGGCCTTGGCGGCCCGGCCAGCGAGCGCCGCCGAACACACAGCGACGACGAGGAACACTGCGAACGCGGCAACCGCGATCGACATCACCACACCGACAGACCATGTGCGCACGATCGCCAGCACCAGCGCCGCATCGGCCACCGCCGCCCACAGCACATACAGCGGTGTCAATCGGTGCGCGGCCCGGTGGGCCGCAACCCAGGCCTGGTCGCTGCGCATCGTCGATGGGGTACGGATCCCAGCCCACTGATTACGGGCCAGCGCACCCGTCGAGGCACGAGACACGACTGCGGTCATCACTACAACGAGGACAACGAAAGTGACAATCAAGATGCCCGCCACGATCACCGCCACCGAACGTTGCACATCCATGCTTCCCCCTTATTGGCAGATTTTACGTGTTGTCGGCGGGTCTCAGGGCGACGGCTGCCCTACCGACATGCTGGTCGCCGAGACGGAGGTCAATCCGCCGACTTGCGCGATCGCAGCCCGTCGAGAGGTGAAACGTCAGCACCCCTTATGCTCTCGCAGTACTCAGACCTCACGTACTTCGCGCCATCGGTAGACGTCGCCGGCGCGCGACCGTTGGTTCATCGAGCGATTCCTGGCCGGCGAAGACCTTTGTCGCCCAGGGCCACCCTGGGCGGACCGTCGAGCGCTCCATTGCGACTCTCACGGAATCAACCGCCCCCGCCTCGCCCGCGACACCGCCTCGTGCCGCGTCTTCGTCCCCAATTTCGCTGAGGCACTGCGCAGATAGCTCTTCACGGTCTCCGGCTTCAACGAAAGACGCTCCGCTGCTTCCGCATTGGTACACCCGAGGGCGACCTGCGAAAGCACATCAATTTCGCGCTGAGTCAGCGGGGCCGCGGCCGGAGCGCCGCCCGACAGGGCCGCACCCAACTGGTCGGCCAACACCCGCAACTGCCCCTGCATCGAGACAGGTGCAGAAGCGGCCAACCGGCGCAGCTCGGCATGCACCTCCCGGATCTGCTCGGCGTTGGCCACCCGATCACCCGAGGCGAGGTGTGCCTCCCGCAGCCGCATCCGGCGGTCCACCTCATCGCGCACCCGCAACTCATGTGACAGTCGCCGTGCCGAGTCGACCATCAGGTCCACGGCCCGACCGCCGATCGGGGCGGTCGCCCGGTAGGCGCCGTAGAGCATGGCCCGGGCCCGGCCGTCCACCAGTACCGGCACCGCCATCACCGAGCGGATGCCCTCACCGACCACGGGCGCGTCGTAGTCGTGCGTGATGCTGACGTCGTTGCGGTAGTCGGCCACCGCCATCGGCCGGCCTGCCACCATGCTGGCTCCGCCGAGTCCGGACCGGGACCGCACCACCAGGCCGCGCAGGCCGCTGGTACGGGTGCCGACGAACTCGGTGAGCAGCAGCGCGTCGTCGTGCACCTCGCCACCGAAGAGCACCGGAACGCCGGCCTCGGCGGCCACCCGTCGCAGCTCAGCGCGCACCGCATCGGTGTCGCGGGGCCTTAACAGCGATTGCACAGAATTCCCCTCTTTCGGGGGTAGCGGACGGACAAGTGTGACGTAGATCCTATCTGCATGGCGACCAACACCGACCTGTACCGCGAGGCGCGCGACCATCTGGTCGACGTCATCGCCGACTACGACAAGGCCGTCGCGACCTTCGAGTGGCCCACGATCACGGGGTCGTTCAACTGGGCGATCGACTGGTTCGACGTCATTGCGGCGGGCAACGACCGCACCGCGCTGTGGATCGTCGAACAGGACGGCACCGAGCGCAAGGTCAGCTTCGCCGAGATGGCGGCGGCCTCCGACCGGGTGGCGACGTGGCTGCGTGGCCTCGGCGTGCGTAAGGGGGACCGCGTCATCCTGATGCTCGGCAACCAGGTCGAACTCTGGGAGGCGATGCTCGCCGTCGCCAAGCTCGGCGCGGTCATCATGCCGACCACCGGCGCGCTCGGGCCGGAGGATCTCAAAGACCGGATCGGCCGCGGTGGCGCCCGGTTCGTCATCGCCAACGCCGCCGACACACCCAAGTTCGAGCAGGTGCCCGGCGACTATGTCCGCATCGCCGTCGGAGGCGCCGAAAACTGGCATCGCTACCAGGACGCCTACGCCACGACGCCCGAGAAGCACCAGACCGTCACCGCGGTCGACGACCCCCTGCTGGTCTACTTCACCTCGGGCACCACCAGCAAGCCGAAACTGGTCGAACACTCCCAGATTTCGTACCCGGTCGGACACATGTCGACGATGGCGTGGATCGGATTGCGGCCCGGCGATGTGCACCTGGCGATCAGCTCACCCGGCTGGGCCAAGCACGCCTGGAGCTGCTTCTTCGCGCCCTGGATCGCCGAGGCGACCATCTTCGTCTACAACTACAGCCGGTTCGACGCGGCCGCCCTGCTGCACCAGTTGCACCGGGCCGGCGTCAACACATTCTGCGCACCACCCACGGTATGGCGGATGCTCATCCAGGCCGACCTCGGCGCCAAACCCGAAGGACTGCGCGAGATCCTGGGCGCCGGCGAGCCGCTGAACCCGGAGGTGATCGAAACCGTGCACCGCGCCTGGGGGTTGACCATCCGCGACGGGTTCGGGCAGACCGAGACCACCCTGCAGGTCGGCAACACCCCCGGCCAGCCGGTCAAGGCTGGCTCGATGGGCCGGCCGATGCCCGGTGTTCCGGTGGTGCTCGTCGACCCGCTGACCGGCGAGCTCGCCGACGAAGGCGAGATCTGCCTCGATCTCAGCCAACAACCGCTGAACCTCATGACGGGCTATCTCGGTGACCCGCAACGCAATGCGGCGGTGATGCACGGCGGCTACTACCACACCGGCGACGTGGCCAGCCGCGACGACGACGGGTACATCACCTATATCGGCCGCACCGACGACGTGTTCAAGTCCAGCGATTACAAGGTGTCCCCGTTCGAGTTGGAGAGCGTGCTCATCGAACACCCCGCCGTCGTCGAGGCCGCCGTCGTCCCGCAACCGCACGAAACAAGGCTGGCGATCCCGAAAGCCTATGTGGCACTGGCCGAAGGCTGGGCGGCCGACGCCGAGACCGCGCGCGCCATCATGGAACACGCCCGTGATCACCTGGCGCCCTATCTCAAGGTGCGCCGGGTCGAGTTCTTCGACCTGCCCAAGACCATCTCCGGCAAGATCCGGCGGGTCGAGCTGCGCAGGCGCGAGGAGTCGGGCCAACCGATCGAGACCGAGTACCGCTACGAGGATCTGCTATGAGGTCATACGACGCCGGACCTACCGAGACACCGATCCTCGAAGAGACCATCGGCGCCAACTTCGAGCGCACCGCCGCTGCCCACCCGGATATCGAGGCGCTCGTCGACTGCGCCCAAGGCACCCGCTGGACCTACCGGGAACTCAACGACGAAATCGATATGGTGGCACGGGGTTTGCTCGGCCGCGGCATCGCCAAGGGTGACCGGGTGGGTATCTGGTCACCGAACCGGTCCGAGTGGACCGTCGTACAGTACGCCTGCGCCAAGATCGGCGCCATCCTGGTCAACATCAACCCGGCCTACCGCACCCACGAACTGGGCTATGTGCTCAACCAATCCGGGGTGCGGATGCTGATCTCGGCCACCGAGTTCAAGACCTCCGACTATGTCGCCATGGTGGAAGCGGTCCGTCCCGAGGCGCCCACGCTGACCGACGTCGTCTTCCTGGGCACTGCCGACTGGGACGCGCTGCGCGCCGGCGCCGTGCCCACGGAGGAACTCGCGGCGCGACAGCGAACGCTGTCCACCACCGACCCGATCAACATCCAGTACACCTCGGGCACAACGGGTTTCCCCAAAGGGGCGACGCTGTCGCATCGCAACATCCTGAACAACGGGTTCTTCGTCGCCGAGGGCATCAACCTGCGCCCGGGTGACCGGCTGTGCATCCCGGTGCCCTTCTACCACTGCTTCGGTATGGTGATGGGCAACCTCGGCTGCACCACCCACGCGGTGACCATGGTGATCCCCGCCCCCGGCTTCGATGCCGGCCTGACATTGAAAGCCATTGAACAGGAACGCTGCACCGGCGTCTACGGGGTGCCGACGATGTTCATCGCCATGCAGAATCACCCGTCGTTCCCGCAGGTCGACGTGTCCACGTTGCGCACCGGCATCATGGCGGGCTCGGTCTGTCCCATCGAGGTGATGAAGCGCTGCATCAACGAGATGAACATGGCCGAGGTGGCCATCTGCTACGGGATGACCGAGACCTCACCGGTGTCGTGTCAGACCCTGCACGATGACGACCTGGACCGGCGCACCGCCACCATCGGCCGCGCGCACCCGCACGTCGAGGTGAAGATCGTCGACCCCGAGACCGGGGACATCGTCGAACGGGGACAGCCTGGGGAATTCTGCACCCGCGGGTATTCGGTGATGTTGGGGTACTGGGACGATCCGGACAAGACCGCTCAAGCCATCGACCAGGACGGCTGGATGCACACCGGCGACCTCGCCGTCATGCGCGAGGACGGGTACTGCACCGTCGTCGGCCGGATCAAGGACATGGTGATCCGCGGCGGGGAGAACGTCTACCCCCGCGAAGTCGAGGAGTTCCTCTACACCCATCCCGATATCGAGGATGCGCAGGTCATCGGTGTTCCCGACGCCAAGTACGGCGAGGAGATCTGCGCCTGGATCAAGCTGAAGCCCGGCGCGAAACCGTTGGACGTCAACGCCGTTCGGGAATTCGCCGACGGCAGGCTGGCGCACTACAAGATCCCGCGTTACGTGCACCTGGTCGAGGAGTTCCCGATGACCGTCACCGGCAAGATCCGCAAGGTGCAGATGCGCGAGGAGAGCGTGCAGATCCTCGGGCTCAGCTGAAGTCGGCGGTCCCGACGGTCCAGGCGCGCGCCTGCTCGCTGAGGGTGAAGCCCAGACCGGCGCGATCCGAGAGGTGCATGCGGCCGTCGCTGATCTCCAACTGCTCGTTGAACAGCGGGTCCAGCCAGTCGAAGTGCTCCACCCACACGCCGTGCGGGTAGGTGGCGGCCAGGTGCAGGTGGATCTCCATCGCGAAATGCGGTGCCAATTGCAGGAACTTCTGCTCGGCCAGCGTGGACAGCTTGAGGAACTGGGTGATGCCGCCGATGCGCGGGGCGTCGGGCTGGATGATGTCGACAGAGTCGGCATCGATGAGCCGCTGATGCTCGCCGACGCTGGCCAGCATCTCGCCGGTGGCGATGGAGGTGTCCAGCGCGCGGGCCAGATCGGCATGCCCCTCGGCGTCGTAGGCGTCCAACGGCTCTTCGATCCAGACCAGGTTGAACTTCTCCAGGATCCGGCCCATCCGCATCGCAGTGGGCCGGTCCCACTGCTGGTTGGCATCGACCATCAGCGGCACGTCGTCGCCCAGGTGCTCGCGCACCTTCTCCAGCCGGGCGATATCGGTGCGCCAATCCGGCTGTCCCACCTTGATTTTGATCCCGCCGATGCCGGCAGCCAGCGCCGCCGACGCATTCTCCAGCACCTGCTCGATCGGTGTGTGCAGGAAACCGCCCGAGGTGTTGTAAGTGGGCACCGAATCGCGGTGGCTGCCGATCAGCTTGGCGATGGGCAGGTTGGCGCGCTTGGCCTTGAGGTCCCACAGTGCGATGTCGAAGGCCGCGATGGCCTGGGTGGCCACCCCGCTGCGTCCGACGGAGGCGCCGGCCCAGACCAGCTTGGTCCAGATCTTGGCGATGTCGTTGGGGTCTTCGCCGATGAGTACGGGGGCGACCTCTTGCGCGTGGGCGAACTGCGCGGGCCCGCCGGCGCGCTTCGAATAGCTGAACCCGATACCGGAGTGACCGTCGGCGGTGTGGATCTCGGCGAACAGGAACGCCACCTCTGTCATCGGCTTCTGCCGACCGGTCAAAACCTTGGCGTCGCTGATCGGTGTCTTGAGCGGCAGGGTGACCGACGACAGCCTCACCCGGTCGATGCGGTCCTGGGTGGCCGCGCCCGCTGCCAGGGCTTTGATCGCGGCGTCGGGCGCGCTGAGGGCACTGCTGATCGGGGCGGTGGTGGTCATGCCCTCCACGGTAAGGACTCCGCTTCGATCCAGTCCAACACCGATTCTGGAATTATTGATGCAGTCCACGTATCGCGATTTTGATGCTGAAAGCGCATCACTGCATACCGAATCGGGCTTGGACGGGAATGTATCCGGATGCTTAGAGTCGGCCGGGTCGCTGATGTGACCTGAGCCACGCAAGGAGTCCTGATGAATCCCGCCACCACCGCGCCGGCCGACAGCCCGCACCGCACACCCGCGGCCAAGGCCGGTCACGTGCGCTACGTCATCCTCGCGATGCTGTTCGCCGTCACCGTCATCAACTACGCCGACCGCTCCACCATCTCGATGGCCGGCGACGCCATCCAGGACGCCCTGGGTATCGACTCGGTGACTCTGGGCTACATCTTCTCCGCGTTCGGCTGGTCGTATCTGGTGGCCCAGATCCCGGCCGGGTGGCTGTTGGATCGCTACGGCTCCAAGAAGGTCTACTGCGGCGCGATCCTGTCGTGGTCCATCTTCACCGTTTGCCAGGGCTTCGTCGGGAACTTCTCGATGGGGACCGCCGTCGGCCTGCTGTTCATCCTGCGATTGCTGGTCGGCCTCGCCGAAGGGCCGTCGTTCCCGGGTAATTCGCGCATCGTCGCCGCCTGGTTCCCGGCCAAGGAGCGCGCCACATCGGTGGCAATCTTCCAGTCCGCGCAGTACTTCGCCGCCGCGGCCTTCTCCCCTCTGATGGGCTGGCTGGTTGTTGCGGCCGGATGGCAGCACGTCTTCACCATCGTCGGCGGTATCGGCGTGGTGTTCGGCCTGCTGTGGATGGTGGTCATCTATGCCCCCCGCAACCACCCTCGCGTCAGCCAGGCCGAGTTGGACTACATCCGCGAAGGCGGCGCCCTGGTCGACATGGACGCCGGCAGCGCCGCGCCGGCACAGGCCAAGGGCACCAACCAACTTCACTATGTCAAGGCGTTGCTCAAGAACCGGATGATGCTCGGCG
Organism: Mycolicibacterium canariasense; assembly: GCF_002101555.1. Lineage (GTDB taxonomy): Bacteria > Actinomycetota > Actinomycetes > Mycobacteriales > Mycobacteriaceae > Mycobacterium > Mycobacterium canariasense. The sequence continues at coordinate 147,337 of NZ_LQOL01000111.1, read as the reverse complement.
TCTACTTCGGTCAGTACTTCCTCAACACCATCACCTGGTTCTTCCTGACCTGGTTCCCGGTGTATCTGGTGCAGGAGCGGCACATGTCGATCCTCAAGGCCGGATTCGTCGCCGCGCTGCCGGCCGTCTGTGGCTTCATCGGCGGCATCCTGGGTGGGGTGCTCTCCGACGGCCTGATGCGGCACGGCTGGTCGCAGACCAAGGCGCGCAAGCTGCCGATCGTGGTCGGGCTGCTGATGGCGACGTCGATCATCGCCTGCAACTACGTCGACGCGTCCTGGCTCGTCGTGTTGCTCATGGCGGTGTCGTTCTTCGGCAAGGCTTTCGGCGCCCAGGGTTGGGTCATCGTCGCCGACACGACGCCCAAGGAGATCGCCGGTCTGTCCGGTGGGGTGTTCAACACCTTCGGCAGCCTGGCCGCCATCACCACACCCATCGTGATCGGTTATCTGGTCAAGACGCAGGGGTCATTCGAGCTGGCCCTGGTCTACGTCGGACTCAGCGCGCTGCTGTCCATCGTGTGTTACCTCGTGGTGGTCGGGCCGATCAAGCGCCTGGACATCGCGGACCTGGAGCGCTGACCCGCGCCGAGTTCGACGAATTGGCCGGGTCCACTCGCACTTTCGAGCCCGTTTGATCAATTGGGCGGCACATCGCAACCCCGCGCTGAACGTTCCCGCTGCGCGGACGGCGCATTGCTGCCAGAGTTGACGGATGTCCGGTTGGTCCGCCGCTTCAGCCGTCTACGGACGGCGGCTGTGTGCGATGGTGGCCGCCGGCTCGGCGGCCCTGCACGTGACGATGATCGGCCACGCCGCCAGCCCCGTGCTGGTGGTCCTGGTCGTCGCGATGGCGGGGGCGTGCCTGTTCTGCGCCTACGAACTGTGGCGTGGATGCGGGCCGCGGACCTGGCTGGTGGTGGCGGTGATGAATTTGGCCATGATCGCCGTGCACTGGTCCATGCCCGCCCACCATCACGGCGCACCGGTCGCGGGACCGGCCGAGCCGATGCCGGCGTTGATGGGGTTGGCGACCGCGGTGTCGCTGTCCGAGGCGGTGATCGCCACCGCAGTGCTCTACGCGCTCACCAGGCGACGGGACGCATCGGCCATCATGTAGGCATGACCGTCCCACCGCAGCAGATGCCGCCGCAGGCCCCTGTCTGCTACCGCCACCCGAGCCGGCCGTCCTACATCCGGTGCACCCGCTGCGGGCGGTACATCTGCCCGGACTGCATGAGGGACGCGGCGGTGGGGCACCAGTGCGTGGAGTGCGTGAACGCGGGGGCGGCCACGGTACGTCGGGCCGAAGGGCGTTTCGGTGGCCGGCCGGCCGGGGACACCCCGTACGTCACGTACACGCTGATCGCGATCAACGTGCTGATGTTCGTCCTGCAGGTGGCCGCCCCCGACGTGGAGAGCCGCCTGACGTTGTGGCCGCCCGCCGTCGCCAGCGGCGAGTACTACCGCCTGGTCACGTCGGCCTTCCTGCACTACGGCCTCGCGCACATCCTGTTCAACATGTGGGCGCTGTACGTCATCGGCCCGCCGCTGGAGCGGCTGCTGGGCCGCGCCCGTTTCGGGACGCTGTACGGGCTGTCCGCGTTGGGCGGTTCGGTGTTGGTGTTCCTCATCGCACCGTTGAACACGGCCACGGCCGGCGCCTCCGGCGCGGTGTTCGGATTGTTCGGGGCGACGTTCGTGGTGTCGCGCAAGCTACGTCTCGACGTCAAATGGGTCGTCGGGTTGATCGTGCTGAACCTGGCCTTCACCTTCGTCGGCCCCCTGATGGGTTCGGGTGCCATCAGCTGGCAGGGCCACCTCGGTGGCCTGCTGACCGGCGGCGCAGTGTCGGCAGGACTGGTGTATGCGCCACGCGCACAACGGAATCTGATCCAAACCTCGATGGCCGTCGGGTTGCTGGCGCTGTTCGCGGTATTGATCTGGTGGCGCAGCGTGAATCTGCTGAGCCTGTTCGGTGCCTATCTGCACGGCGGTTAGTACGACGCCACGGGCCGCGGGTGTGTTGAGATGGCTCAGTGGCAGAAGCAGCTTCGGCAGTCACCGCCCGCGGTATCACGATGCGAGGGCCATGGGGCCCGGTCTACGGCCCGATCGACCTGGACGTCGAGGCCGGCGGCGTCAGCGTGCTGGTCTATCCGACCGGCACCGGCCGCACCGCCCTGCTGATGACGCTGGCCGGCCGGATGAAACCCGTGCACGGACAGGTCACGGTATTCGGGCACAGCGCGGCCAGCGAGATCTTCGCGGTGTCGGCCCTGGCCTGCATCGACGAACTGGACCGGGTCGCCGAATCGGTGACCGTGCGTGACCTGGTCACTGAGCAGATGCGCTGGGACGCACCCTGGTATCGCTTCATCGGCCAGGCCGGCCCCGACGACCTCGCGCGGTTGTGCGCCCCGGTGTTCGGCGATGTGCCGCTGCCGTCGCTGACGTCCTATTTCGACGAGCTCACCGAACTCGAGCAGACCCTGATGCGGATCGCGTTGGCCAACACGGCGACGCCGCCGCTGCTGGTGGTCGGCAACCTCGACCACATCACCGACGACGGGAACCGCGAGATCGTGCTGCAGCGGCTCATCGCGCTGGGGGAGAACCAAACCGTCGTCACCGCCACCATCAACGGCGTCGCCGACGAACGGGTCCGTGCCCAGCTCAACGTGGGGAGTGAGTAAACCGTGCTTGCCGGAATGTCTCTTGGCACCGATCTGAAGCGGTTCTCCCGGGGTGCGTTACCGCGCATCGCGCTGGTCACCGTCATCCTGATGCCGCTGTTGTACGGCGCGATGTACTTGTGGGCCTTCTGGAATCCGTTCAATGAGGTGAACAAGATCCCGGTGGCCCTGGTGAACGAGGACACCGGCGCGAGCGTGGACGGACAACAGGTCCGCGCCGGCGCGGAAGTGGCCGACGCCCTTGTCGATTCGGGGCAGCTGCAGCTGCACCGGGTGTCGGCCGCCGAGGCCGCGGCCGGGGTGTCCAGCGGCAAGTACCACTTCTCGGTGACGCTGCCCCCGGACTTCAGCGCCGATATCGCCTCACCATCGGGCGGATCGCCCGAGCAGGCGCAGATCCGGTTCACCTTCAACGACGCGAACAACTATCTGGGTTCGATCATCGGGCAGAACGCCGCCCGTGAGGTGATCAACCAGGTGAACGCAAGCATCGGGCAGCGCACGCTGGGCACCGTGCTGACCGGGCTGACCGACGCGGGTGCCGGACTCGTCAAGGCGGCCGACGGGGCAGGCCAGCTGGCCGCGGGCACCGCGGCCGCCGACGACGGCGCACACAAACTGGCCGACGGCGCCGGCGCCCTGACCGCGGGGTTGGTGACCGCCCGGGACGGCTCGGCGCAGCTGGCCGCCGGCACCCGGCAGCTGTCCAGCTCCGTCGACACCGCCACCGGTCCGCTGATCACCATGCTGGACCGGGTCGGCGATCTGGGGCTGGACCCCGACGAGGTCGGCTTCCTGGCGTCCCGGCTCTCGGGTGCGGTGCGCTCGACCACCGACCGCATCGCCGCGCTCAACATCGACCAGGCGCAGGCCGCGGCCATCGTGGACCAGACCGTCGGCATGCTGCAGGCCAATCCCGACCCGACGGTGCGCGACGCCGGTGACGTGCTGGCCGGCGCGCAGCGGCTGCTGCGCGCCAAGGGTATCGATCCCACCACCGACGACGGTCTGAACAAGTTGCGCGACAGCGCAACCCAACTGGAGAACGAGTTGGGTGACCCGAACAGCAAACTGCGGGTGTTCCTCACCCGCGCGCTCAACGGGGGACTGCGCGCCGACGTGGTGAAACTGCGCGACGGGGTGCATCAGCTGGACAGCGGCGCCCGCAAGTTGAACAACGGGTTGGTGCAGCTGGCCAACGGCGGCAGCCAATTGTCCACCGGGGCAACTCAACTCGCCGCGGGCACCAGCAAGCTGCGGGCCGGCAGTCAAGAACTGGCGACCAAACTGAAAGAGGGGTCCACCCAGGTGCCGTCCTGGACGCCCCAGCAGCGCACCCAGGTGGCCAAGACCCTCGCCGCGCCGGTGGCCCTGAACATCGAAACCCACAACGCCGCGGCGACCTTCGGTACCGGCTTCGCGCCGTTCTTCCTGCCGCTGGCGCTGTTCATCGGTGCATTGATCATCTGGATGCTGCTCAAGCCGATGCAGTCCCGGCCCATCGTCAACGGCCTCGGCGCGTTGCGGGTGGTGCTGGCGTCGTACTGGCCCGCCTTGCTCATCACGGTGTGCCAGGTGGCGGTGATGTACCTGGTGGTGCACTTCGGCGTCGGGTTGAATGCCCGGTACCCGATCGCGACGGTGGGCTTTCTGCTGCTCATCGTGGCCACCTTCCTGGCACTGATCCAGGCCTTCAACGCGCTGTTCGGCGTGTCGGTCGGGCGGGTGGTGACACTGGCTTTCCTGATGCTGCAACTGGTTTCGGCCGGCGGCATCTATCCGGTGGAGACCACCGCGAAACCGTTCCAGATACTGCACCCCGTCGACCCGATGACCTATGCCGTCAACGGCCTGCGTCAACTCATCGCCGGCGGGATCGACTCGCGGCTGTGGATCGCGATCGCGGTGCTGTCCGGGGTGCTGGTGGCGTCGCTGGCGGCCAGCTCGTTCGCGGCCCGCCGGGATCGGCAGTACACCATGGAGCGGCTCAAACCGCCTATCGAGGTGTGAGCCCGATCTGCCGGTAGCGGTGCAGCCGCAGGCCGAGCCGTTCGGCCTCGGGCATGGTGCGCAACCGGTGCAGTTCGGCGGCGATGGTCGCCGACAACCGGGCGGTGAAGGCCAGCGGCTCGTCGGCCGCGTCGTTGCGCTCGTCGACGATGACGTCCACGATCCCGTCGCGCAGCAGGTCGGACGACCGAATGCCCTGTGCCGCAGATAACTCCGGCGCGTGACTGGTATCGCGGAAGACGATGGCGCTGGCCCCTTCCGGCGGGAGCGGCGCCAGCCAGCCGTGCTGGGCGGCCAGCACCCGATCGGCGGGCACCATGGCCAGCGCCGGTCCGCCGCTGCCCTGACCGAGCAGCACCGACACCGTCGGGGTGTCCAGCGTCACCAATTCGGCCAGGCAGCGGGCGATCTCGCCGGCCAGCCCACCCTGTTCGGCCTCGGCCGACAGCGCCGGGCCGCTGGTGTCGATGATCGAGACCAGCGGCAGCCGTAAGCCGACCGCGAGCGCCATCCCGCGCCGGGCCTCCCGCAAGGCGGCTGGGCCCAGCGTCCCCATCCGCTGCTGCCCGAGGACCACCGCCGGCTGGCCGCCGAACCGGGTCAGCGCCAACAGCATCTGCCCGGTGCCCCCGCCGCCGGACAGGGGCACCGCGTTCGTGCTGCCGTGGCGCAGCACGAACTCGGCGTTGGGACGATCGGGGCGCCGCGACGCCGTCACCGACTCCCACGCCGGGATATCGGGGATCGGCTGCAACGCGGGCGCCTCGGGGGCTGGTCCGGGCGGATCGCACAACACCGACAGGGTGCGGTCGAGCACCCCGCGCAGCGCGTCGACCGGGACCACTCCGTCGATCACCCCGTGCCGGAACAGGTTCTCCGCGGTCTGGACGCCCGGCGGGAACGGCTCACCGTAGAGGTGCTCGTAGACCCGGGGCCCCAGGAAGCCGATCAGGGCGCCCGGCTCGGCGGCGGTGACATGCCCCAGCGACCCCCAGGACGCGAAGACACCGCCGGTGGTGGGGTGGCGCAGATAGACGATGTAGGGCAGGTGCGCGCGCTTGTGCAGTTCGACGGCCGCGGCGATCTTCACCATCTGCAGGAAGGCCACCGTGCCCTCCTGCATCCGGGTGCCGCCCGAGCTGGGGGAGGCCAGCAGCGGCAGCCGTTCGGCGGTGGCCCGCTGGATCGCCGCGGTGATGCGCTCGGCCGCGGCCACCCCGATGGAACCGGCCAGGAAATCGAACTCGCAGGCCAGCACCGCGACGCGGCGGCCCCGTACGGTGCCCTCGCCGGTGATCACCGATTCGTCCAGCCCGGATTTGGCGCGCGCGTCGTCGAGTTCCTTGCGGTACGCCGCCGAGGTGGGCACCTGCAGCGGCGGGGCGTCCCAGCTGCGGAACGATCCCCGGTCGAGGACGGCGTCGCGGACAGCGAGGGCTGGGCTGCGGCTCACAGGATGAGGGTAGTCGGCCGCGGATGTGCGGATTCATCCCCGACCCGCCGATCAGGGCGGATCGGGACGCACAAACCCGGCACCAAGGAGCTCCCGGACGAACCTATATAGGCTGGCGACCATGATCGGTGTGACGCGGGACGGCAAAGTCCTGACCCTGGAAATGCAGCGCGCCGAGCGGCGCAATGCGCTCAACGGCGCACTCGTCGACGGGCTGCGTGAAGAGATCGAGAAAGCCAGTGCGCTTGATGTCCGGGCCATCGTGCTCACCGGGCAGGGCACCGTGTTCAGCGCGGGTGCCGACCTGTCCGACGCCGAGGGGGTGGCCAAGGATCTGCCCGACAAGGCGCTGGCGCTCAACCTCGCGATCGACGCCAGCCCGGTGCCGATCATCGCCGCGCTCAACGGCCCGGCGATCGGCGCCGGTGTCATCCTGGCGATGATCTGCGATCTGCGGGTGGCCGCCCCGAGCGCCTACTTCCAATTCCCGATCGCCAAATACGGCTTGGCGCTGGACAACTGGAGCATCCGCCGGCTGGTGTCGCTGGTGGGGCACGGCCGCGCCCGCGGCATGCTGATCGCCGCCGAGCGATTGGATCTGGAGACCGCGCTGATGACCGGGATGGTCAACCGGACCGGCACCCTGGCCGACGCGCAGGGATGGGCCGCCGAGATCGCCGGCTACGCCCCGCTGTCCATCGCCCACTCCAAGCGGGTGCTCAACGACGACGGCGCCTACGACAACGTGCGCGGTGACCACACCCGGTTGTTCAACAAGGCATGGGCCAGCCCGGACGTCATCGAAGCCCAGGTGGCCCGGTTCGAGAAGCGGCCGCCTAACTTCCTGGGTGCCTGATGATCGCCGAAGCGGCCCGGGTGGTCGGTGGCACCGCGGCGCTGGTGGCCGGCGGCTGGGTGCTGCGCGCGCTGCGCGGGGCACCCGAGTCGCTGGGCGCCGCCGATATCGGTACCGCGGCGAAGGCGTCCCCGAACTACCGCGGCGGCACGTTCGTCAACCGCGAACCGGCCTCCGAGGTGCAGTTGACCAGGCAGGAACAGTGGGTGCTGGTCCGTGACCTGTTGTCCGGGGGACGACGCCAGCGCCCGGCCGGCGAGATTCCCCTGATCCGGCCGACCTCGACCGCTCCGGCCACCGACCTGGCGGCCACCTGGTACGGCCACTCCTCGGTGATCATCGAGGTCGACGGCTATCGGGTGCTGGCCGACCCGGTGTGGAGCGAGCGCTGCTCGCCGTCCCGCGCTGTCGGCCCGCAGCGGCTGCACCCCGTGCCGGCGGAGTTGGACGCGCTGCCCGCCATCGACGCGGTGATCATCAGCCACGACCACTACGACCACCTGGACATCGACACCATCAAGGGCTTGGCCCGGTCCCAGCGGGCCAAGTTCTACGTCCCGCTGGGCATCGGCGCACACCTGCGCACCTGGGGTATCCCGCCGGAGCGGATCGTCGAACTGGACTGGGACGAAAGCGCCACGCTGGGCGAGCTCACCCTGGTGTGCACCCCGGCCCGGCACTTCTCGGGCCGGTTCTTCACCCGCAACACCACGCTGTGGTCGTCGTGGGCGGTGGTCGGGCCGCGGCACCGCGCCTTCTTCGGCGGCGACACCGGCTACACCAACGGCTTCGCCGCGATCGGCACCGACTACGGTCCGTTCGACCTGACGCTGATGCCGATCGGCGCCTATCACCCCGGCTGGCCCGATATCCACATGAACCCCGAAGACGCCGTCCGCGCCCACCGCGACGTCACCGACACCGGCCTGTTCGTGCCCATCCACTGGGCCACCTTCCGGCTGGCGCCGCACCCGTGGTCCGAACCCGTCGAGCGGCTGCTGACCGCCGCGTCGGCCGAAGGGGTGACGGTCGCGGCGCCCAAACCGGGCCAGCGGGTGGACGCCGCCGCGACGGGGCGGCCGATAGACGCATGGTGGCGGTCGTTGAGCGGCTAGCGTGCTTGCCTGTGAGACGGATACTGCTGGGCATCGCGGCTGTCACCCTGCTGGCCGGCTGCGCGGCGCCGCAGACCGTTGACGCCCCGAAGTCGGCGCCGCCCGGGGTACCGCCCCCGCTGGTCCCGGCAATGACCTTGCCCGACAATGCCGTCGAGAACGCCGTCGGCAATCTGGACGGTATCGCCGAGGAGCTGATGCGCACGTCCGGTATCCCCGGTCTGGCGGTGGCGGTGGTGCACGGCGGAAAGACGGTGTACGCCAAGGGCTTCGGGGTGAAGGACAATCGCGCCGGTGACGATGCGGCCAACAAGGTGGGGCCGGATACCGTGTTCCAGCTGGCCTCGGTGTCCAAACCGCTGAGCGCCACCGTGGTGGCCCACCAGGTCGGCGAACACACGATCGGCTGGGACACCCCCGTCGTCGACAAGCTGCCCTGGTTCGCGCTGTCGGATCCCGCCGTCACCCGCATGGTGACCGTCGGCGATCTGTTCTCCCACCGTTCCGGCCTGCCCGACCACGCCGGTGATCTGCTCGAAGACCTGGGCTACGACCGCCGTGCGGTGCTGGAGAAACTGCGCGGCTTGCCGCTGGACCCCTTCCGGATCTCCTACGCCTACACCAACTTCGGCTTGACCGCCGGCGCCGAGGCGGTGGCCACGGCGGCCGGGAAGCCATGGGACCAACTGGGCCAGGACGCGCTGTTCGGCCCGCTCGGCATGACCTCCACCAGTTTCCGGTTCGCCGATTACGAGGCCCGTGAGGACCGCGCCGTGGGGCATATCCGCATCGACGGCGGCTATCAGCCGAAGTTCGTCCGGGATGCCGACCAGCAGGCCCCGGCCGGCGGGGCCAGCTCGTCGGTCAACGACATGACGCACTGGCTGTCCATGGTGCTGGCGAACGGCAGCTACCAGGGCCGGCCGATCGTCGACCCGAAGGCGCTGCTGCCCGCGCTCAGCCCGCAAGTGGTGTCCAATCCACCGTCGGAGCCCGCGATGCGTTCGGGCTCCTACGGTTTCGGGTTCAACGTCGGGACCACCTCGGCGGCGCGCGTACAACTCAGCCATTCCGGTGCGTTCCAGCTCGGTGCCGGGACGAACATCCTGCTGCTGCCGTCCGCCGATGTGGGGATCGTCGCGCTGACCAATGCCACCCCGTCCGGTGTCGCCGAGGCGCTCACCGCCGAATTCGCCGACCTGGTCCAGTTCGGCGCGGTGCGCGAGGATTGGTACGGGCTGTATCACCCGGCGCTGTCGGCGCTGTCGGACCCGGTCGGGTCGCTGGTGGGGCAGCAGCCCCCGGCACACCCCGCACCCGCCCAACCCCTGTCGAGTTATGCCGGCAGCTACCGCAACGACTACTGGGGTACGGCCGTGGTGGCGGAGCGCGACGGCCGACTCACACTGCGTCTGGGGCCGCGCGGGGACACCGTCGACCTGACGCATTGGGACGGCAACACGTTCACGTTCACGATGATCACCGAGAATTCGCCGCCGGGCAGCCTTTCCAAGGCGACCTTCGACGGGGCGAAGCTCACGCTGGAGTACTACGACGACGCGGTGTTCTTGCGATGAGCGCTTGCGTGAAGAGAAGGCGGTATCAGTGACTGCAGTGATCAGCGGCCTTTCCGACACCGAGGTCGCCCAGCGGGTGGCCGACGGGCACACCAACGACGTGCCCACCCGCGCCGCGCGCAGTGTGTCGGAGATCGTGCGCGCCAACGTGTTCACCCGCATCAACGCGATCCTCGGCGTGCTGTTCGTCATCGTGCTGGCCACCGGCTCGGTGATCAACGGGTTGTTCGGCCTGCTGATCGTCGCGAACTCGGCCATCGGCATCATCCAGGAGCTGCGCGCCAAACAGACCCTGGACCGGCTGGCGATCGTCGGGCAGACGAAACCGTTGGTGCGCAGGCAGTCCGGGACCAGAGAGCTCACCCCCAACGAGGTCGTCCTCGACGACATCATCGAACTCGGTTCCGGTGACCAGATCATCGTCGACGGTGAGGTGTTGGAGGAGACCAACCTCGAGGTGGACGAATCGTTGCTCACCGGTGAGGCCGATCCCATCCAGAAGGATCCCGGCGATCACGTCATGTCGGGCAGTTTCGTGGTGGCCGGCAGTGGGGCCTACCGGGCCACCAAGGTGGGGCGCGAGGCCTACGCGGCCAAGCTAGCCGAGGAGGCCAGCAAGTTCACCCTGGTGAAATCCGAATTGCGCAGTGGCATCAACAAGATCCTGCAGTTCATCACCTATCTGCTGTGGCCGGCCGGCGCGCTGATCATCTACACCCAGCTGTTCACCACCGATGTCGGCTGGCGCGAATCGGTGCTGCGCATGGTCGGGGCGCTGGTGCCGATGGTCCCCGAAGGTCTGGTGCTGATGACCTCGATCGCCTTCGCCGTCGGTGTGGTGCGGCTGGGCCGCCGGCAGTGCCTGGTGCAGGAGCTGCCCGCCATCGAGGGCCTGGCCCGCGTCGACGTCGTGTGCGCCGACAAGACCGGCACCCTGACCGAGAACGGTATGCGCGTCAGCGAGCTCAAGTCGCTGACTGACGAGGACGTGGCCACGGTGCTGGCCCAGCTGGCCGCCGACGACGCCCGCCCCAACGCCAGCATGGCCGCCATCGCCGAGGCCTACAAGATGCCGCCCGGCTGGTCCCAGACCGCGTCGGCGCCGTTCAAATCCGCCACCAAGTGGAGCGGTGCCTCCTACGGCGAACACGGCAACTGGGTCATCGGCGCCCCCGACGTACTGCTCGACCCGGCGTCCGCCGAGGCCGAACAGGCCGAACGGATCGGGGCACACGGCCTGCGGGTGCTGCTGCTCGGTTCGTCGGATGTCGCGGTGGACGCCCCGAACGCGCCGGGCACCGTCACGCCCGTCGCCCTGGTCGTGCTGGAACAACGCGTCCGCCCCGACGCCCGAGACACGCTGGATTACTTTGCCTCACAGAAGGTCTCGGTGAAGGTGATCTCCGGCGACAACGCGGTGTCGGTCGGTGCGGTGGCCGGCACGCTGGGCCTGCACGGCGAAACCCTCGATGCTCGCCGGCTGCCCCAGGAACCGGATGAGCTGGCCGACGCGCTGGACGAATACACCACCTTCGGCCGGGTCCGTCCTGACCAGAAGCGCGCCATGGTGCACGCGTTGCAGTCCCGCGGGCACACCGTCGCGATGACCGGCGACGGTGTCAACGACGTGCTGGCGCTCAAGGATGCCGATATCGGCGTGGCCATGGGGTCGGGCAGCTCGGCGTCGCGTGCGGTGGCCCAGATCGTGTTGCTGGACAATAAGTTCGCCACGCTGCCCTACGTCGTCGGTGAGGGCCGGCGGGTGATCGGCAATATCGAACGGGTCTCCAACCTGTTCCTCACCAAGACGGTGTACTCGGTGCTGCTGGCGGCGCTGGTGGGACTGGGCGGGCTGTCGGCCAAGATCTTCGGCTCCGATCCGCTGCTGTACCCGTTCCAGCCGATCCACGTCACCATCGCCGCCTGGTTCACCATCGGCATCCCGGCGTTCATCCTGTCGCTGGCGCCGAACAACGAGCGTGCCCATTCCGGCTTCGTCCGCCGGGTGATGACCTCCGCGCTGCCCAACGGCGTCGTCGTCGGGCTGGCCACCTTCGTCTGCTACCTGCTGGCGTATCAGGGCCGCAACGCCACACCCGCCGAGCAGACCCAGGCGTCCACGGCCGCGCTGATCACCCTGCTGGTGGGCGCGGTGTGGGTACTGGCCGTGGTGGCCCGCCCCTACCAGTGGTGGCGGGTGGCGCTGGTGGTGGTGTCGGCGCTGGCCTACGTGGTCATCTTCGCGCTGCCGCTGGCCCAGGAGAAGTTCATGCTCGATCCCAGCAATGCGGCGCTGACGTCGATGGCGCTGGGCATCGGTGTGGTAGCGGCCACCGTGGTGGAGGTGTTGTGGTGGATTCAGGGCCGACTGTCCGGTGAGCCCCGCAAACTGTGGCGATAAGGTGAGCCCATGAGTTTTCTGGATAAGGCGAAGAACCTGATCGCCGAGAACGCAGACAAGGTGGACGCCGCGATCGACAAGGTCGGCGACATCGTGGACGAGAAGACCGGCGACAAGTACCAGGGTATCGTGGACAAGGCGCAGGAAGCGGCCAAGAACGCGGCGCACAACATCGACCCCGACACCCAGGCGTAGATGGCCAAGCTATCCGTCTCCATCGACGTCCCGCTGGCGCCGGAGAAGGCGTGGGAGGCCGCGTCGGATCTGTCCCGGTTCCCCGAGTGGCTGAGCATCCACCGGGTTTGGCGCTCGCCGCTGCCCGACACCCTGGACAAGGGCACCAAGATCGACTCGATCGTCGAGGTCAAGGGCATGGCCAACCGGGTGAACTGGACGATCGTGAACTACAAGCCGCCGGAGTCGATGACCCTCAACGGGGACGGCAAGGGCGGGGTGAAGGTCAAGCTGATCGCCAGGGTCAAGCCGGTGACCGACGGGTCGGCGGTCCAGTTGGACATCCACCTGGGCGGTCCTGCGTTGTTCGGGCCGATCGGCATGGTGGTGGCCGCCTCGCTGCGCTCCGATATCCAGGAGTCGCTGCACAAGTTCAAGGTGCTCTTCTCCTAGGTCTGGCCCGTGTGTGCGGTTTCATCCGCGACTCGCCGCGTCGAGCGAATGAGACCGCACATTTGCGCCGCGAACCCTGTGGATAACCGGCCCGGACCGAGCCGGTTCGTCGGACCGCCTTGCCATGGTCGGGCCATGGAGTCGATCGACTGGCCGTTTCGGGCCGCCGAGGCGCTGGACGCCGGCGCACTGACCTTCCGTGAGTTGCGCCGGTTCTACGAAGCCGTCTACCCCGGGGTGTGGGTGCCGCGCGGTGTCGACCTGTCGGCTCAGCAGCGCGCCCGCGCGGCGTGGCTGTGGTCCGGCCGCGACGGCGTGATCGCCGGGCTGTCGGCGGCTGCCCTGCTCGGCGCCAAGTGGATCGATGCGGCTGACCCGGCGCAACTGTTGCACGGCAATCGCCGGCCGCCGCCGTCGATCACGGTGCATACGGAGCGCCTTCACACCGACGAACTGACCGGCGGCCCGATGGTGATGACGACGCCCGCTCGGACGGCCTTCGATCTGGCCCGGTGGGCACGCGACGTCGGCGAGGCGGTGCAGCGTGTCGACGCCTTGATGGCGGCGACGAACGTCAAGGTCGTCGACATCGACGAGGTCGCGCAGCGGTATGCCCGAGCGCGCGGCTGCGTGCAACTGCGCAAGGTGCTACCGCTGGTCGACGGCGGCGCGGAGTCGCCCTACGAATCCCTGACCCGGCTGGCGTTGGTACAGGCAGGTTTTCCGGTTCCCGATACCCAGATCGAGATTCGCGATGAGTACGGCTACGTTGTCGCCCGGCTGGACATGGGTTGGCCGGACTACCTCGTCGCGGTCGAATACGACGGCACGCAACACTGGACCGATGCCGAGCAGCGCAGCTGGGACATCGACCGCGCCGCCATGCTCGAGGATCTCGGCTGGACCGTCATCCGGGTGAGTGCCGGGTTGCTTCGCGATCGGCGATTCCTGCCGCGCGTCGCGGCGGCGTTGCGGGCCCGCGGTTGCCCGGTGAATGTGCGAACTCATCCGGCCCGACCGGCGCGTCGCGGATGAAACCGCACACACGAGACCCGCGATGAGTTTCGCGCACCCGGCCGGTCAACACCGGCATGACTACTCCACTTGGCGCACCCTGCTGGATCGACCTGACCACCTCGGACATCGAGGCTGCGCAACGCTTCTACGGCACCGTCTTCGGCTGGACCTTCGAAGGCTCCGGCCCCGAATACGGCGGCTATGTCACCGCCTTCGTCGACGGCAAGCCCGTCGCGGGGCTGATGTCCAATGATCCGCAGTGGGGCATGCCGGATCGCTGGAACACCTACCTGCACACCGCCGACGTGGACGCCACCCTGGCCAAGGTCACCGCCGCCGGCGGCAACACCTGCGGTGGCGCCATGGACATCCCCGCCAAGGGCCGGATGGCGATGGTGTCGGATCCCAGCGGCGGGGTGGTGGGCCTGTGGCAGCCCACCGGTCATCTGGGCACCGAGGTGACCGGCGTGGCCGGGGCGCCGGTGTGGCACCAGTTGACGACGCTGGACTTCGCCAAGGTGCTCGACTTCTATGTGCAGGTGTTCGGCTGGCAGACCGAGGTGGCCGGGGACACCGACGAATTCCGGTACAGCACGGCCGTATTCGACGGGCAGCAGCTGCTCGGGGTGATGGACGGCACCGCGTTCATGGCGGCCGGTGAGCCGTCGAACTGGTTCTTCTTCCTCGGCGCCGAGGACGTGGACAAGACCCAGCAGCTGATCGTCGACAACGGCGGCGCCGTGGTGCGCGCGGCCGAGGACACCCCGTACGGCCGGCTGGCCGCGGTCACCGACCCGACCGGGGCGGGCTTCAACCTGTCGTCGCTGTCGTAGCCTGCCCCTTGCTCAACGTGGCCAGCAGCTCCCGGTAGGGGCCCACCAGATACGCGGTGTCGCCCGCGCTGAGCCGGGTGTCGCGACGCGGATGCAGCCGTGTCGCGACACCGGGCCGGGTGATCGCGATGACGCGGGTCTGGGTGGACAGGTCGGCCATCCGCACCCCGTCCAGTTCGCTGCCGGTCTCCACCCGGACACCGCCGACCATGAACGAATGCTGGCCGGCCGAGAAGGTGCCCAACACCTGCAGGCCGAGTGCGGCGCCGATGAACCACGGCGCGGCCAGTTCGACGGTGGAGCGCACGTTCTCGAAACCGAAGCGCTGCGCGACCGCCGCGCCCAGCACCCGGTCGTATACCCGCAGCACCACGGTCGTGTCGGGGGCGTGCTCGCGCAGCACGATGCCCGTCTCGATGTTGACCATGTCGTTGGCGGTCAGCACGGCCACCGCGCGGGCGTGCCCCACCCGGGCCGACTCCAGCGTCTCGCGCACGGTGGCGTCGCCGAAGACGATCGGCACGTCGAGGGCGCGGGCGGTGGCCAGGAAGCGGTTGTCCTCGTCGCGTTCGATGACGGCGACGTCGAAGCCGGCCCGCACCAGGTCACCGACCACCCGGATGCCGAACGACCCGAGGCCGACGACGATGACGTGGTTGTGCAGGTGCCGCGCCCGGCGCAGCCCCGCGGATTGGGCGAGGCGGCGCGACAACAGCACATCGGCGATGAACGCCACCAGGATCGCGGTGGTGGTGACACCGGCGAACATCAGCCCGATACCCCACAGTCGCAGCCACGCGGGTTGTTCCATGAAACTGAAATCGCCGTACCCGACGGTGGCGATGGTCTCGGTGCTGAAGTACAGGGCGTCGATCCAGCTCATCCCCGGCGGTCGCTGGTAGGTGTAGCGCAGCAACACCGTCGACCCGATCAACAGCGTCAGCGACACCGCCAGCGCGCGGTAGAACATCGGGTTGATGTCGTCGCGGACCACCCGCACGGCGTCGCTCAGCCGCCGCCACGGCCGACGTACCTTGTTGTGCGCGAGCGGTTTCGACACCGTGATGTTCTGGGCGGCCAGTTCGTCTGCGGTGCCGATCATGGCGGTCCAGTCACCCTGATGCACCGTGACATCCCTGCCGGGGCAGGCGGTCACCGAGGCATCGCGGTGGATCACCGCGACCGGGGCCAGGTCGCCGTAGATCTCGCGTAGGGTTCCGCCCCGCGGCACCTCGGTACCGGAGACGACGAAGTCGATGCCGGCGACCGCGATGGTGTGGGTGGTGCGGGACAGGCAGGCCTCGACCACCGACGGGGCGGCCAGATCGGCGACGTCGAGGATGGCCCCGGGACCGTTGCCGTACGCCACGGCCTCCCGAAGCACCCCGTTGGCCAGCCGGGCCACCACCCGTACCCGCGGACTGAGTTGCCGTGCCAGCAGCGCAATTTCGAGGTTGACGGCATCATCCTCGCCGACACAGACGACCGCGGTGGCCGACGGCACGTGAGCGGTGTCGAGGGCGCGCGGATCCTGCAGGGGAACGACGGTAGCTCCGGCGCCGCGCAGCTCACCGGCGATGCGTTCGGCCAGCGCATCCGCGCCGCACACGATGATGTGCCCCTGCATGCACAGAAAATCTAAGGGTTCGGAGCGGACAGTGCGAAGTCGGCGAAGTCGAAGCCGGGCACCACCACACAGCTGACCAGGCTCGGTTCATCACCTCGGGGGCGCGCCCGCTGCCAATGTCCCGGCGGGACGATCAGCTGGGGTTGTTCGCCGGCGGCGATGTCGGCGCCCAGGAGCAGCTCGGTGGCTTCGTCCTGGGTCGGCCCGACCTCCAGGATCAGCGGGCTGCCCCGGTGATACAGCCACAACTCGGCACTGCGTACGGTGTGCCAGGCCGACTGCTGACCGGGCATCAGCAGGAACAGGATCGCCGTGCCCGCGCTGCGCGGCCCGGTGTACTCCGGCGGCAGCGCCGACGGCGGGATGGTCAGCGCGCTACGCCAGGTCTCGGCGTACCAGCCCCCCTCCGGATGGGGAGCCAAGTCCAGTTGACGAGCCCAGTCGGGCAGATCGGTCATGGCAACCCAGACTACGGTCACCGACCCGATAACCTGAGCCGTATGGCACGTCTGCGTCCCGGCTGGCTGGTGGCACTGTGTGCCTTGGTCGTGGCCGTCAGCGCATGGCTGCCGTGGCTGACCACCCATGGCGGCCGCGCCAGTGCGATCGGTGGGAAGGCCGGCAGTATCGACGTGCCGCCACCCGGATTCGGCGTCGGGCAGCTGATCGTGCTGCTGGCCGCGACGCTGATCGTGGCGGCCGCGATGGCGGCCCGACGACTGTCACCCCGGCTGGCTTCTGCTGCCGCGCTGTCTCTTTCGTTGATCATCGGCGCGCTGATCGGCTGGTACTTCCGGTTGTACGTGCACGCGCCGGTCGCCGCCGGGTACGGGCTCTACCTCGCCGCCGCGACGGTTGCCGTCGCGGCCGTGCTATCGGTGCTGACCATGGTGGTGGCCTGGGGTGAGACCGTATGAGCTTCGTGGCGCCGGTGGTCCTCACCGGGCAACGCTGGGTGAGGTTGGAGCCACTGACCGTCGACCATACCGACGAGATCGTGGACGCTGCGTCCGACGGAGACCCGGGTGGCCTGTGGTTCACCAGCGCGCCGTCACCGCAGACGGCCGCCGACTGGGTACACGCCCGGTTATCCGATCGCGACCTGTTCCCGTTCGTGGTGCGCACCCTCGACGGATCCCTGGCCGGCTCGTCGAGCTATCTGCACATCGACGGGCCGAACCGCCGCCTGGAGATCGGCCACACCTGGTACCGCGCTTCGGTGCGCCGCACCGGGGTGAACACCGAGGCCAAGCTGCTGTTGCTGGGCCACGCCTTCGACGAGTTGAACTGTGTGGCAGTCGAATTCCGCACGCACTTCTTCAACTCCACCAGCCGGGCGGCCATCGAGCGGCTGGGAGCCAAGCAGGACGGCATTCTGCGCAGCCATCAGCTGCAGGCCGACGGGTCGCGGCGGGACACCGTCGTCTATTCGATTCTGGACATCGAATGGCCTGCCGTGCGCAACAACCTGCGGTTCCGGCTGGACCGGGGGTGAGCCGCCGGGGTGGCTGGTCTGCCACCCCGGCGATCATCGTTCAGTCGGCGTCGACGGTGGTCGGCTGAATCGACTTCTGGCCGCCGCCGTGCGCGATGTCGATCTTGCGCGGCTTGGCCCGCTCGGCCAACGGGATCGTCACGGTGAGCACACCGTTCTCGTAGGTCGCCGAAATGGCTGATGTGTCGATACCTTCGCCCAGGGAGAGCTGCCGGCGGTAGTTACCGAAGAACCTCTCGTTGGCGAACCACTGGACCGATTCGTCGGAGCGCGCGGTGCGGTGTGCCGAGATGGTCAGCGTGCCGTTGTCCACGTTGACATCCACCGAGCCGGGGTCGACTCCGGGCAGATCCGCGGTCAGCACGTAGTGGTCGTCGATCTTGCACAGGTCCATGGGCATGAACCTGGGCGTACGGGTTGATCCGGTCTGGTTGGTGAGTAGACCCCGGGTCAAGGCATCAAGGTCGTTGAACGGATCGAAACGGAGCACAGCAATCCACCTCCTCAGTCGCTAAGAGCCCGCCACCCCGGCGGGCAGCCAAATCACTGTGCACCTCTTTTTTAGCACTCTCATACCGAGAGTGCTAGTCCTGGGAGGGGGGATTTTCCGGTGTCCGGTCTCCGACAGGTGTTGCCCCACAGCACGTATGGCGGCCAGGATCCAGGCGAAGGAGCGTGCGCCGCCCAGATCGGCGTCACAGCGCCGACACGTCGGACTCGAGGATTGACGAGGCGCAATTCGGGGAATCCCAGCAACCGACAGTCTTGAGTCGACCGTGAGGAGTGAGTCCGATGATGGCAACGGCCGTCTTTCTCGCGGGGATGGTGACCGGCGTCGCACTGCTGCGGATCATCGTGCACATCGACCGAGCGGGCGAGCAGACGCTCGACCGTATGCGCGCGCAGTGGGAGGCCGGTCGGCGCGACCAGCGCATCCGGACGCTGCGCACCTCAAGTCGCTGACGGTGTGGTCGTGATGACGGTTTGCCGCCTGCCGGGCAGGGGGACACCCGGGTATGGCTGAACATCCCACGGTCGGAGTGGAGGAGGAGTTCCTCCTCGTCGACCCCGGTACCGGCGAACCCGTTGCGCGCAATCGCGAAGTGGCGGCCCATGCCGAACGCCACGGGATCGAGCTGCAACTGGAGCTGACCAGTTGTCAGGTGGAGACGACCTCGCCGGTGGCGCACGGAGCCGAAGAACTGCGCTCCGCACTGGCCGCGCTGAGGCGAGGAGCGGCACAGGCGGCGTCCGACGGCGGTGCACAACTGCTGGCGGTCGCGTTACCGCCGAGCGTGCCGCACCACTTCCCGCTCACCGACACGCCGCGCTACCGGGAGATCGGGGAGCGGTTCGGGATGATCGCGCACGAGCAAGGTATCTGCGGATGCCATGTGCACGTGGCGGTTCCGGACCGGGAGACGGCCATCGCCGTGAGTAATCGGCTGCGGCCGTGGCTGCCGACCCTGCTGGCGTTGTCGGCCAATTCGGCGGTGTATCGCAGTGCCGACACCGGTTATGCGAGTTGGCGCAGTGTGTTGTGGGCGCGCTGGCCCACCGCCGGCCCGCCGCCACATTTCGAGAGCGTCGCCGATTTCGACGCACTGGTCGAGATCATGCGGGCCTCCGGCGCCGCGCTCGATGATGGCATGGTCTATTGGGATGTGCGTCCGTCGGCGAAGTTTCCGACCGTCGAGGTGCGGGTGGCCGATGTGCCGGCCACCGTCGGGGACACCGTGCTGCTGGCGGCGCTGGTGCGGGCGTTGGTGATGACGGCGCTCGACGATATCGAGCACGACCGGCCGGTCAAACCCCTGTCCGGACATGCGCTGACCGCCGCTTATTGGCGTGCCGCGCGTGACGGCTTGAGCGGCTCGGCGCTGGATCTGGTCGACAGTCATGCGCTGGTGCCCGCCCCACAGATGCTGGAGCTGATGCTGACGGCGGTGACGCCCGCGCTGCAGGCCGTCGGCGACTACGACACGGTGTGCGCCGAACTGCGCCGGGTGCGCGCCGACGGCAACGGGGCCAGTCGCGCCCTGGCGGCCTGGCGGCGCAGGCATGCGGTGGCCGACGTCGTTGCTCAGGTGGCCCGGGCGACGCTGGCAGGCATCGATTGACGCCCTGCGGCAGCTGGTGTTCATCATCCCCACGCCGGGGCTCGCCAGCTCCGCAGGACGACGCATAGTGGGCTGACCCGTACATCGCGGCCACCTCTGCCGACACGGTCACAGCACACAGCTTTCGCAGATGTCTGTCCCATATCCCGCTCATGCCGTGAATCCATGATCATTGTCATGACCAAGATGGCGATCGATTCCGTGACCCTCGACAGCGGCGTGTCCGGGCCTTTGCGGTCGGGTGCGCTGGCCGATGCCGCCCGCCGCGGCGTCCCGGTTCTCGATGTCGTGGTGCCCGTCTATAACGAGCAGGCGGCCTTGTCGGGGTCGGTGCATCGGCTGCACCGTTACCTGGCCGAAAACCTGCCCTACCCGGTGCGCATCACCATCGCCGACAACGCCAGTATCGACGACACCCCTCGCATCGCCGCTGATCTCGCCGAAGAACTCGATGGTGTCCGGGTGATCCGGTTGGAGCAGAAGGGACGCGGCCGCGCGCTGAACGCCGTTTGGTCGACTTCGGACGCCCCGGTGTTGGCGTACATGGATGTCGACCTGTCCACTGACCTCGCTGCACTGGGCCCCCTGGTGGCTCCGCTGATCTCCGGTCATTCCGATCTGGCGATCGGTACCCGACTGACCCGCACGTCACGGGTGGTCCGCGGCCCCAAGCGCGAGGTGATCTCGCGCTGCTACAACTTGATTCTCAAGACGACTCTGTCGGCGAGGTTCTCCGATGCCCAGTGCGGCTTCAAGGCGATCCGCGCCGACGTGGCACACCGGCTGCTGCCCCTGGTTGCAGACACGGGATGGTTCTTCGACACCGAATTGCTGGTGCTGGCCGAGCGTGCCGGCCTGCGCATCCACGAGGTGCCGGTGGATTGGGTCGACGACCCCGACAGCCGGGTCGACATCGTCGCGACCGCCACCGCCGACCTCAAAGGGATTGCCAGAATGCGGAAGGGCTTCGCCTTGGGCCGCATCCCGGTCGACGAGGTGACAGCGGACCTACGTGTCGGCCGGGAACACGTCGCCCCGATGCGCGGAACGATCTGTCAACTGGCAACCTTCGGAGCGATCGGCGTCATCAGCACCCTGGCGTATCTGCTCATCTTCAGCGCGCTGCACACCGCGGTGGGACCGCAAACGGCCAATTTCGTGGCGCTGCTCGTGACGGCGGTCGTCAACACCGCGGCCAACCGGCGATTCACCTTCGGCATCCGCGGGCAGCAGGGCCGCGCCCGACATCACGGTGAGGGTCTGCTGGTCTTCGGGATGGCACTGCTGATCACCGGCGGATCGCTGGCCAGTATTCACGCGCTGGTCCACCCCACCCCGCACTGGCTCGAGTTGGGCGTGCTCATCGCGGCCAACCTGGTCGCCACCGTGCTGCGCTTCATTGTGCTGCGCTCGTGGGTCTTTCACCCGAACCGCTGATTTCAGCCCCCAACGTCACCGGAGAGTAACTATGACTACTGCAGTAGACACGACCGATTGCACTGGCGACGCTGCAGAACGAGGTGACCCGGTGGATCCGCGTTGGGCCCGGCCCGGTCTCGTCGCGCTGCTCCTGTCCACGGCCGTGTGTTGGACCATCGGGCTCAGTCGTAACGGCTGGGGCAACTCCTTCTACGCTGCCGCCGTGCAGGCGGGGACCGAGAGCTGGAAGGCATTCCTGTTCGGTTCCTCGGATGCAGGCAACTCGATCACGGTCGACAAGCCACCCGCATCGCTGTGGGTCATGGAGATCAGCACCCGCCTGTTCGGCATGAACTCCTGGGCCCTTCAGATACCGCAAGTGCTGCTGGGTGTGGCGTCGGTGGCATTGGTATACGCCACGGTGCGAAGGCCTTTCGGTCCAGGTGCGGGACTGATCTCCGGTGCGGTACTCGCGCTGACACCCGTGGCCACGCTGATGTTCCGCTACGACAATCCCGATGCCCTGTTGGTATTCCTGATGGTGGCCGCGACCTGGGCGCTGCTGCGCGGCATCGACAGTGGGCGCACCCGATGGGTCGTGTTGTGCGGTGGGCTGATCGGCTTCGGATTCCTCACCAAGCAGCTGCAGGTCATGCTGATCCTGCCGGGCCTGGGCATCGCCTATCTGGTCGCTGCGCCGCCCCGGTTGCGGACGCGAATCGTTCAACTGATCGCCGGGCTGGCGGCCGCCATCGCGGCCGCCGGGTGGTGGGTTGCGCTCGTCGAATTCTGGCCGAAGTCCGATCGCCCCTACATCGGAGGTTCGTCGAACAACAGCTTCCTGCAACTCACCCTCGGCTACAACGGACTCGGTCGAATCCTCGGCGGCAGTGCCGGCGGTGGTGGCGGGCTGCCCACGGGTATGGGCCATGGCGGTCCTGGTGGGTCCGGTGGCCCGGCGTTCGGTCAGGCCGGCATCACGCGGTTGTTCACCACCGAATCAGGTACCCAGATCTCCTGGCTGTTGCCGGCGGCATTGGTGCTGCTGGTCGCGGGGCTCGTGCTGTGCGGACGGGCGGCCAGGACCGACCTCAAGCGCGCCTCCTACCTCGCTTGGGGCGGATGGCTGGTCGTCACGGCGCTGACGTTCAGCTTCATGTCGGGGATCTTTCACGACTACTACACCGTCGCGCTGTCGCCGGCCGTGGCCGCCTTGGTGGGCATCGGCGTGACGCACCTGTGGCGTAACCGCAAGAAGCGCTGGGTGACTGCAGTGTTGGCCATGGTCGCCGGTGTGACTGCGGCCTGGGCCTGGGTGCTGCTGAGCAGGGCACCCGATTTCCTGCCGTGGTTGCGATGGGTCGTCGTGGCCACAGGTGCAGTGGCGGTCGGCTTGCTGCTCGCCTCGCTGATCCGGCCCGGCCTGACCGACGTCCGTAACCTCAAGGTGATCGCAGCAGGGTTGGCCGTGGCCGCCGCCATGGCAGGACCGGTGGCGTACAGCATCCAGACCCTGACCACAGCGCACAGCGGTTCCGTGATCACCGCAGGTCCGTCGGCGAAGAACGGTCGGATGCCATGGTCCCCCGGGGGCGGTGCCGGTGCTTCCGCTGACAAGTCGGGTATTTCTGCACCCGGCACCGGCGGGGGCGAGATATCCGCTGAAGTGTCGCGGCTGTTGATGACCAATGCCGGCGCTTACAGGTGGGTCGCCGCGACCACCGGGTCGATGGATGCCTCGGATTACCAACTGGCCAGCGGTTATCCGGTGATGCCGATCGGTGGGTTCGGCGGAGGTGATCCGGCGCCGACCTTGGAGCAGTTCCAGGGGTACGTCCGCGATGGACTGGTGCATTACTACTACTACCTGTCGGCACGGCCGGGAATGCCTTCTCTCGGTGGCGGATCCGGAACGAAGTCGGAATCCGACAAGATCTCGGACTGGGTCAAGCAGCACTACACCGCGAAGACGGTGGACGGCGTCACGCTGTACGACCTGTCAGCACCCGCGTCCTGACGTCGACGGACTGCGGCGTACGGATCGAAACATCCTTACGCCGCAGTCGTATACGTGGAACGTCGCGAACAGCGACACAGCTCAACCGACGGCAACCCCATCGAGTGCCGTGAGCCGTCGGTCGATGCGTTGCACGGAATCGCCAGCGGTGTCACGGTTTCCGATCCAAGCCCATCGGTGACGAGTATCGCGGCAGCAGTCTTGTTGAGGATCCGATGCGCTTAACCGGAACGTACGGTGATCTGATCTCCGGTGTCATTCCTAGCCGTGCGCTATGCCAAGCACAGGTGGGGCCAAGCTCGATCAATGACAATGGCGCGGTGAGCGCACCAGAAGACGGGAATACGTTGTCGTGGCGAGAGGCGCGGGGTAGGCAGGTGCCTATGTGCAGCCCCGACGGATCACCTTTGCAGGCGCTGGTGGTCGACGACGAGCCTGCATTGACGGAGGTGATCGCCATGGCGCTGCGTTATGAGGGTTGGCACGTGTCGACGGCGGCCGACGGGAAGTCGGCTCTCGCCGAGGCGCGCCGGCGTCCGCCCGATGTTGTGGTTCTGGACGGGATGCTGCCCGATATGGACGGTTTGGAAGTCATGCAGCATCTTCGCGCCGAGCAACCGGATTTGCCGGTGCTACTGCTCACGGCACGCGATTCGGTAGAAGACCGACTAGCGGGCTTGAGCGCGGGCAGTGACGACTATGTCACGAAGCCGTTCAGCCTAGAAGAGCTTATTCTGCGCCTTCGGTCTCTGGTCCGGCGCGTTGGCGCGGCGATCCTCGAGTGCAGTGCCAGGATCGTCGTCGGAGACCTGATTCTCGACGAGGACAGCTTCGAGGTTACTCGCGCCGGGCAACCGGTGCGCTTGACGTCCAGGGAGTTCGAGGTTCTCCGCATACTGATGCACAACGCTCGCCGCGTAGTCAGCAAGACCGAGATTCTCGAGCGGGTCTGGGATCACGACTTCGGTGGGCGCGTGGGCGTCGTGGAGTTGTACATCTCGTACCTGCGGAAGAAGATCGATTCCGGTCACGCGCCGATGATCCACACGCTGCGCGGCGTCGGATACATCATCAAGCCGGCGATTCGGTAGCAGTCACCTCGGTGAGTTCCCGGTGTCGATCTGCTTGTCCGACGAAGTTCGGGACGTGTCATCGCCGAGCGCGGGTTTCAGGATGTAGCCGCTCAGCCGCAGCGTATGGATCATCGGCGCTGCATCCTGATTGATCTTCTTACGCAGACTGGACACGTAGAGTTCGACGATGTTGGGGCGTCCTGAGAATCCGTACGGCCAGACCCTGGCCAATATCTGCTGTTTTGTCAGCAGCCGGTGCGGATTTCGCATGAAGTAGCGCAACAGCTCGAACTCGGTGTACCTGAGAGCGAGCGCACGCCCGGCGCGCGTCACCTCGCGACCCTCCTCGTTGAGCACGAGATCGCCGACAACGATATCCGGCAGGCCACCTTCCAAACCAAACGACCCGCGCGACAACAAGATACGCAACTTCAGCGAAAGCTCCTCCACCGAGAACGGTTTGGTCAGGTACTCGAATCCCGTGGCGAACCGGGTGAGCCGTTCGCGGGTTGATCCCGTCGGAACCAACATGAGTACCGGCAGTGCAGATTGGCCCTGCCGCAATGTGCCCAGCAGTGACAACGCATCCGTTTCGGGGAGACGGGGGTCCAGTATCGCCACGTCGAAGCGGTGCCTGCGTGCCAGTGACAGCGCTTCGGCCGCGTCATGCGCAGTGATGACGTCGGCACCTTCCCAACTCAGCATGATGGATACGATTTCCGCGCACACGCGGTCGGCGTCGATGACGAGCACGGTCATCGCAGAGCTGCCGACTCCTAGTGGGCGTTCCCGCGCTTGAGGCCCGAGCGAGGTCGGAGGGCTGTCGAAAGGCCGTGGCGTCATGGCGTGAGTCTCAGGCGCGCAAATCTGCGAATGCCTTTGTAAACGTATGAGGAAGTTAGGAGTTGGCTGCCGGCGGAGAATTCAAAGCTGGGGCCTAAATTCGGCACAGTTTCGTGCTAGCCGGGCCAATGACGATCTGCGAGTGACAAAGTCATGAGTTCAGCGTCTGACGCAAGCGCGGCCGACGTCGACCATCGCCTGTTCTGGCGCGTCAGCCACCCGAGCAGTTGGTCCCTCCGAGTGCGTTTGCTGGCTGCACAAACGGTGGTGCTGGCGTTGGCCTGCTCGGCAATTGGTGTCGGCGTCCTGTTGGCCCTGGACCGCTTTCTGATGGCCCAGCTGGACGATCAGGTGGTCGAAGCGGGTTGGCGATCCTCGATGTTGTTTTCGCTGGGGCCACCACCGCCGATGCCGGACGAACATCGGCCGTCAGGACCCGGCCCTTTCTTCCTCAACGCTCCAGGACAGGCCAGCGGTACGTTGGGTGCCGTTTATCACAACGGACGGTTGCTCGATGCAGCGGTCATCACCGACAGCGGGAGCCTGCGAGAGGTGACTGCGGCGGCACGCGCAGAACTCGTCGGAATGATTACAGTGCGCCCCGAGTCTCACTTTGTAGACGGGTTAGGTCGCTATCGCCTGATCACCACACCAGGTGCCGGTGGTGAGGCGATCATGACAGGACTGCCGACACGCCCGGTGGACAACACGCTGCTCGCCGTGGTCAGCATGTTGACCGTGATCGGTGTGGTCACGCTGGCGACCGCGAGTGCTGCCGGGGTATTGATCTTGCGACGCCAGCTGGCGCCGCTGTCGGCGGTAGCGACAACCGCCCAGCGGATCGCGGACTCCGACCTGGACCGTGGTGAGGTGACACTGCCGGAGGCACCGAACGCGGGCACAGCGGGCTCGCGGTATACCGAGGTTGGGCGACTGAGCGCAGCCTTTGACCGAATGCTGCACCGGATCAGTGAAGCGATGACGGCCCGACATGCCAGTGAGGTACGTGTGCGGCAGTTCGTCGCGGACGCGAGTCACGAATTACGCACGCCCTTGGCCGCAATTCGGGGCTACACCGAACTTGTTCAACGTCAGCATGATCCATCACCCGATCGATTGGCACACACGATGAGCCGCATTGACTCAGAAGCCAAGAGAATGTCGAGACTAGTGGAAGATTTGTTGCTACTGGCGCGGCTGGATGCCGGCCGGCCGCTTGAGTATGAACCTGTCGATCTCTCTGCCTTGGCCGTCGATGCAGTCAGTGATGCCCACGCGGCGGGGCCGGGCCATCAATGGAATTTGGAACTGCCGGAAGAACCGGTGGTCGTGATGGGCGACGTGGGCCGGCTGCATCAAGTGCTTGCAAATCTCCTGTCCAATGCCCGTGTGCACACTCCAATCGGCACGACGATCACGACCGTGCTTGCCCAGGAATTCGATGCGGTGACCATCAAGGTTATCGATGACGGTCCGGGGATTCCGGCAGAACAGCAGTCAGAGATCTTCGGCCGATTCGTCCGGGGCGACAGCTCGCGTTCGCGGCGCGGCGGCAGCACGGGTTTGGGGCTGGCCATCGTTTCGGCGGTCGTGTCCGCTCACGGCGGAGCGATAACCGTCGACAGCGTTCCGTCGGCCACGACGTTCACCGTCACTCTGCCGCTTCACAATGACCTGTCACCGCAGCAGTAGAGGAGGAATCCGCCTCAATCTGAAGGCCTTCCGGAGGCGGGTTTGTGCAATCTGCATTGCACAAACCCGCCATGCTCGGTCACAAGAAGGGAATGGGCAAACCGAACGGCGCCGGCGCGGGACCAGGTCCACCCGGCATCGGAAGGGGCGGTGGACCGGCGCACGGCAGTAGCGGGATGCACAGCCCGGGGCCCGGTCCCGGCCCGGGTGGTCCTGGCGGTCCGGGGAACGCTGAGGCGGTGGCAGATCCGAATCCGACCGCGCCCACCGTCAGGAGGCCGAATATCCCTGCCGATGCGGCAAGCCGCCGAGCACGTGTCGTCGCACTGGTCATGAAGAGCTCCTTGTTGTCGATGTGGTGCGGACTTGGGGAACGGTATGGGGTCAGTGTGAGTGGGCGCCCGTCTCGGCCTAAGAATCGGATGTGTTCCGAAACATGTTGTGCGCTAGCTGATTCTGACCTCACGACGAGCTCGCGCACAGGCAAGGCATAGCGTGTGTTTCGTGATGTTGTCGTGCTACTGATGTTACGCAATAGTACGAAAGTCATTGTGGTGCAACCGATATTAAGGTTTGCACAACTACCCGAAAGGAAGTGTGATGCGCGTTCGAAGAAGTAGTCTGCGCGGTGCCGTAGTGGTATGTGGCGGCCTTGTATTGACCGGGTTGGGGTTCGGGGCGGCAGTAGCCAGTGCCGCTCCGCCGCCTCCACCGGGGCCTGGTGGTCCACCTGCGCCCGTCCGCTGCGCGCCTCTGATGCCCTGTCCGCCGGCTCCCAATCCACCGCCGCCGGGACCTGGCGGCCCGGGCTTGCGCTAGGCAGCTGGTGTGGTGTGCGCAGCTTTCTCTGCGTACACCACACCTGCGGCCGTCGGTCTGGCGGGGAAGACGGATCGAGCGAGCGCCGAGTACATATGGAAATCACAGTGAACCACGGCAGGCGCCAAACTCGCGCCGCTAGTTTGATTGTCGTCCAAATGATTTGACGAGAGGTGAGATCTTGTCCGCAAAGCGAAACTTACGTAACGTCTTTGGTTCTATCGTGCTGATCGCGGGGTTGAGCACGGCGGTGCTGGGTGTTGCAGCAGGTGTCTCGAACGCAGCTCCGCCACCCCCGCCTCCGCCATGCGGATCGCCGAACAATCCGTGCCCACCGCCGCGTTGAGTGGGATCCCTTGTCCGCCAGTGTCTGGCGGCGCGGGCGTTACGTGCCGGGCGCCCGCGATTGCAGCTCCTAAGCACGTCGCGATACCGGCATTTCGAGGAGTGGACCATGGCTAACTCGTCCGGTCGCTATGCGGCCGCTGCGCTGGCTGCCTTCACACCGTTGACCGTCATCGGGGTGATCACGGCTGCTCCCGGTTCGGCCGACTGTGTGGCCGGCCAGTCGGAGTTCAACGGCAACTGTGTCTCGTGGACGTGCAAAAGGAGCGAGGTGCGCGACGCGGGAACCGGCGAGTGTCGTAGTGCACTGGCCGCGGCGTTCAGCAAGGCCCAGGCTCCGGCCGTCGCCGGTGTGACCGCGCAGCAATGGAGTGATGCCGCGCAGGTGGCACAGCAGTATGGCCAGATACCGTCCGGGATCGGAGCAGCCAAGGACGTGTTCAGTGTCGCCAACTCGGCCATAGATATCCCTACCAGCGTCGTCGGCGGGATCAGTGATGCCGCCGATGCCGTGTACTACGTGAGCAAAGCGTTGGGCTCGGTGGGTGGAAGCGGCGGAACAAGCATTGCGAAGACGAGTGTGAACGCAATGTCGAGGGTTGCGGACGCCGCGCAGGCGGTATCGTCCGTCAAGGTGGGATTGCCGAAGATCGGCGTACCGAGACTGTTCCAGAACTGTCTACCGGTCAAGTTCGCATTTTTTAGGCCCTGCATTTGATTGTGGATATCTGGGGTGCCTGTTCTACGGGTTGATATCGACGAACCGGCAATTCGTCTTGAGGCCACGTGAATTCTCCGGTGAGTTCCGAGGCTTCCGGATGTGAGAGCTCAGCCCGCGGCTTGCCTGGTCGTTGAGCGGGGTAGATGTCTCGAGTTCGGCTGGTGCGATGTGGCCGTAGTACTGGTAGAGCCGACGGTAGTTGGATCAGTCGATCCGGTGCGCGGTTGCCGGTTCGACGTCCTCGATGCTCTATCCGCCCGGGGGACAACACCGCAAGGAATTCGGCCCGCAGCCCATCACACACCGCGCGGGTGCGTTCGCGGGCGATCAACGTCGCGCAGACGCACATCCACGAATGGTCGTCGATCCCGGTCAACGCCTTGGCGCTGGTGCCGTCGGCCAGCCGGAACCCGCCGACGATATCCATCTGCCACAACTCCATCGGCGCGCCGCGCTCCCAGCGTTCCCACTTGCGTGAGCGCCGGTCCCGCGACCATCAACCCGGCCCGCACCAATGTCCGGTACACCGCCGATTCCGAGGGCACCGGGCACACCTTGCGTTGGTCAGTTCGAACACCAACCGCCGCGGACCCCAATACGGGCGAGACCGGCGCAACTCAGCACAACCGCCTCCACATCGGCGGGCACCACGCTCAACTCCCTCATTCAGGGAGTGTCAAGGATCAACCGACACAGGTGTAAAGCATCAGCCGACCCACCGATGAACCCTGTAGCCCATCACCCGACGACAAACGTCAAGCATCACCCGACGTCATACAGGAAAAAGTGCCCCTGTTGGGCTCCGGTTGATGCTTGACGGATCTGTTGCGGTTGATCCTTGACACTCGGTGTTTGTGGTTAAGGCTCTGTGCTGGTGCGCAGTGCCCGTTTGTTTCGTACCTTGCCGGTACTGGTCCGCGCAGCAGTCTTGACCAGAACGTCGCCGATGTAGAACCGCAACAGCTCACCGTCGACATGCACGTCACACCGCGATCCGGCGTAGTGGCGGCCCAGGCTGACCTGCTGCCAGGACACGCACACCACACCGTTGGTGGTCACGCGGCGACTCACCCAGTCCGCGCCGGCGCGCTCACCACGCAATCCTTCGGGAGCCGGCGCCGACGCCACAGGCGCATCGGCTGCCTCCGCCGCGGTGAACCGGGAGGCCGGGGTGTCCATCTGCAGGGCCTGGTGCGGACGTGCAGTGTTGTAGAACGCCACCCACTCATCGAGCGCCTGTTGGGCAACCTTGAGGTTTCTGAATGGTGCTCTTGCGCTGAGGAACTCCGCTCGAAGGCTCCGATGAAAACGCTCGATCTTGCCGGTCGTGGTCGGTGACCGTGGCTGGGTCAACAGGTGCTCGATACCGTGCTTGCGGCAGATCGCATCAAAGAGCACCTCCACCGGCGGATGGTTGAACCGGCCGGTGAACACCCGGCCGTTATCGGTCAGAATCTGACTCGGAACCCCGTAAGTCTGCAACGCATCACGCAACCCGTCACACACCGCACGCGTGCGCTCCCGGGCCATCAACCTCGCACACACGCACATCCGGGAATGATCATCGACCCCGGTCAACGCCTTGGCCGAGGTGCCATCAGCCAGCGGGAAACCACCCACGACATCCATCTGCCACAACTCCATCGCCGCCGCGCGTTCCCAGCGTTTCCACTTCCGCGACCGCCGATCCCGAGCATGCGGATCAATCATCTGCGCCCGCACCAACGCCCGATACGCCGCCGATTCGGAGGGCACCGGCACCACACCGCGCTTGGCCAACTCGAACACCAACCGCCGCGGCCCCCAATACGGGCGTGAGCGCCGCAACTCCAACAACCGGGCTTCCACCTCGGCCGGCATCTGATGCGGACACGACACCGGCCGGTGCGACCGATCCATCAAGCCCTCGAGACCCTCGGCCTCATACCGAGCCAACCACGAGTGCAGCGTCTGCCGCGACACCGCCACCTTCGAGGCGACCTGCGAGATCGATAACCCATCGCTGATCACCGCCAACACAGCCTGATACCGCTGCTCAGCCACGCTCAACTCCCTCATCTAGGGAGTGTCAAGGATCAACCGAAGCAACTGACAAGCATCAGCCGAAACAACGTCAACCATCAGCCGGAATAGAAATGTCACCCATCAACCGAGGTAATACAAGGAAAAAGTGCCCCCGGCAGGATTCGAACCTGCGACACCGGCTTTAGGAGAGCCGTGCTCTATCCCCTGAGCTACGGGGGCCAGGGACGGTGGAAGCTTACCGAAGCCGGGCCCGCGGACCTACGTCAGCGGCAGCTCGGCGAAGATCGGCGTGGTCGGCGTGCTGGAACCGGACCCGGGCTCGACGGTGAACGCCAGCGCGGTGGCGTCGCCCAGGTCGGGCAGCACCGCGGTGGTCGACGGTGCCACCGCGGCCTGGTCCATGGTGCCCGCCGACTGCGGTCCGGTGCTGCGCAGCAGCCACATCTGGTAGACGGTGCCGGGTGCCGGCGGGGCGACGTTGTTCATCACGAGCACGCCGGCGTTGCGTTCCTTGGAGAACACCACCGTGGCGGTGCCGCCGGTGGGAATCGGTCCGGACGTGGTGCGTACGTCGGGAGCGGCGAACACCTGTTGCGCGGTGGTCGGCGGGGGCGTCGAGGGCCGCAGCGCGATGCCGATCCCGACACCACCCGCGGCGACGACGATGGCGGCCGCGGCCGCCAGCACCGCGGTGCGCCAGCGCTTGGGCCGCAGCGGCTGCACGCGCGCCGGATCGATCGCGGCAAGGATCCTGGCGCGCAGTTCGGCCGGCGGCTCCACGGCGGTCGCGGCCGACGCCCGGGCCATGGCCTCGCGCACGGCGACCACCTCTTCAGCGAACCGGCGGGCCACCTCCGGCGGCGCGTCGGCCAGGTGCCGCTCGACCTCGCCGTCGTCGACGGCGTGCAACGCGTACGGCGTCGCCAGCGTCATCACCTCGTGCTCAACCGGTTCGGTCATGCGGTCCCCAGACAACTACGCAATGCGCGCAGACCGTCGCGCATCCTGGATTTTATCGTGGCCAAGTTGGCCGAAAGGCGTTCCGACACTTCCCGATAGGTGAGCCCGCCGTAGTAGGCCATGTCGATGCACTCGCGCTGCACATCGGTCAGCGACCCCAGACAATCCACCACCCGGCGATGCTCGTCGGCGGTGATCACCGAATCGGCGACATGGTCGGCCGGGGTGTCGAGGTTGGCCGCGCCGTAGCGGGACTCGCGTTGACTGGCCGACTGCTCGGCGCGCACCCGGTCCACCGCCCGCCGGTGTGCCAGCGTCATCAGCCATGACAGCGGCGAGCCCGCCGTCGGGTCGTACGAGTCGGCGTTGTGCCACACCTGCAGGTAGATCTCCTGGGTGGTCTCTTCGCTGTAGCCGGGGTCGCGCAACACCCGGACGACCAGTCCATACACCCGGGCTCGGGTGTGGTCGTAGAACTCGGCGAATGCCTCGGCGTCGCCACGGGCCACCCCGCGCAACAACACGTCGAGATCGGCGCTCACGAGCGGTAGCCTAACGTCCAGCACGCTCAGTCCACCCAAAGGTTCGTGGTTGTACATCGGCGGCCGCCCTCGATTGGTCTCACATCGGCATTCGGCGCGGGTCTCAGCCCGGATGGGTTCCCGCGCCGGCGGTGGGTGGACGAAATTTGTTAAAGCTCACATTCACAGACTTGCGCGGCCACGTTTCGTGCCACCCCGCAACCGCTTGTTAGGCACCTTTCTGGTGATATGGCAGGCTCCATTGACAACGAGTGAGTTGGCTCACATACTCGTACGGCGGAGTGTTAACGTTCACATTTGGATGTTGCGGCCGAGATGAGCGGGCCAGGCCCGCCGCGCTGAGCGCGTCCACGTGTCTGCAGGAGGAAACATGCGAAAACTGAGCTGGTGGGTGGCCGTGCTGATGGCCGCCGCCCTGGCGTTGATCGGCTGCGGCCGCTCCACCGAGAGCGCCGGGGGCAGCACATCCCAGAAAGGCACCATCGGCATCGCCATGCCGACCAAGTCCTCCGAACGCTGGGTTGCCGACGGCCAGAACATGGTCGACCAATTCAAGGCCCTGGGCTACCAGACCGACCTGCAGTACGGCGACGACGTCGTGCAGAACCAGGTCTCCCAGATCGAGAACATGATCACCAAGGGTGTCCAACTGCTGGTGATCGCGCCGATCGACGGTTCCTCGCTGACCAACACCCTGCAGCGAGCCGCCGACGCCCACATCCCGGTGATCAGCTATGACCGGTTGATCAAGGGCACCCCCAACGTCAACTACTACGCCACCTTCGACAACTTCAAAGTCGGTGTGCTGCAGGCCAAATACATCGTCGACAAGCTGAACCTCGCCGGCGGTGCCGGGCCGTTCAACATCGAACTGTTCGCCGGCTCGCCCGACGACAACAACGCCACCTTCTTCTTCGACGGCGCGATGAGCGTGCTCAAGCCCTACATCGACAGCGGCAAGCTGGTGGTCCGCAGCGGACAGACCTCGTTCGACCAGGTCGCCACCTTGCGCTGGGACGGCGGGCTGGCGCAGTCCAGGATGGACAACCTGCTGAGCCAGGCCTACACCACCGCCCGGTTGGACGCGGTGCTCTCGCCGTACGACGGCATCTCGCGCGGCGTCATCTCGGCGCTCAAGAGCTCCGGCTACGGTAACGCCGCCAAGCCCCTGCCGATTGTCACCGGCCAGGACGCCGAGCTGGCGTCGGTGCAGTCCATCGTGTCCGGCGAGCAGACCCAGACGGTCTTCAAGGACACCCGGGAGCTCGCCAAGGCGGCGGTGCAGGAATCCGATGCCGTGCTGACCGGCGGCACACCGGTGGTCAACGACACCAAGAGCTACAACAACGGCAGCAAGATCGTGCCCTCCTACCTGCTGGACCCGGTCAGCGTCGACAAGTCCAACTACCAGAAGGTGCTGATCGACTCCGGCTACTACACCAAGGATCAGATTCAGTGACGGCCCCGCCGCTGTTGGAGATGCGCGGCATCACCAAGGAATTCCCCGGTGTGAAGGCGCTGTCCGGGGTGGACCTGACGGTGCGGGCCGGGGCCATCCACGCGATCTGCGGGGAGAACGGTGCGGGCAAGTCGACGCTGATGAAGGTGCTCAGCGGGGTGTACCCGCACGGCAGCTACGACGGCGAGATCTTCTTCGACGGCAAGCCGTGCGAGTTCCGGGACATCCGCTCCAGCGAGCGCTGCGGTATCGCGATCATCCACCAGGAACTCGCGTTGGTGCCGTACCTGTCGATCGCCGAGAATATGTTCCTGGGCAACGAGATCGCGCACCGCGGGGTGATCGACTGGGACCGGACGCTGCACGAGGCGCAGACGCTGCTGGACCGCGTGGGTCTGCGGGAGAGCCCGCAGACCCGGGTCTCCGACCTCGGCGTCGGCAAGCAGCAGCTCGTCGAGATCGCCAAGGCGCTGTCCAAGGATGTGCGGCTGCTCATCCTCGACGAACCGACGGCCGCGCTCAACGATGCCGACAGCATGCACCTGCTCGACCTCATCGTGGAGCTGCGCGAGCACGGCATCACCTCGATCATCATCTCGCACAAGCTCAATGAGGTGATGCAGGTGGCCGACTGCGTGACGACGCTGCGGGACGGCCGCACCATCGACACCGTGCCGGTCGACGCGCAGCTCACCGAGGACAAGATCGTGCGCGCCATGGTCGGGCGCGATCTGGTCGACCGGTTCCCGTCCCGGGAGGGGTGCGAGATCGGCGACGTGGTGTTCTCGGTGGCGAATTGGACCGTGCTGCACCCGATTGACCAGCAACGCAAGGTCGTCGACGATGTCACCCTCAATGTCCGGGCCGGTGAGATCGTCGGTATCGCCGGGCTGATGGGCGCCGGCCGCACCGAACTCGCGATGAGCGTGTTCGGCCGATCCTACGGTCGGTACGTCGGCGGCAAAGTCTTCAAGGGTGAGCGCGAGATCGACACCAGCACCGTGCCACGCGCGATCGACAACGGGATCGCCTACGCCACCGAGGACCGGAAGACCTTGGGGCTGAACCTGATGGACAGCATCGCCACCAGCATCAGCCTGGCGTCGCTGGACAAGGTCAGCCGCCGGTCGGTGATCGACCACCACGAGGAGACGCGCATCGGCGAGCAGTTCCGCGCCTCGATGCGGATCAAGACCGATTCGGTGCAGACCGCCACCGGCAAGCTGTCCGGCGGTAATCAGCAGAAAGTGGTGCTCAGCAAGTGGCTGTTCACCGACCCCGACGTCCTCATCCTCGACGAGCCGACCCGCGGTATCGATGTCGGTGCCAAGCACGAGATCTACGTGCTCATCAACGAACTCGCCGCCCGCGGGAAGGCGGTGCTCGTCATCTCCTCCGAACTTCCCGAGTTACTGGGCCTCTGCGACCGGATCTACACCCTCAGCCAGGGGCGGTTGACCGGTGAAGTGCCGCGCTCGGAAGCGACCCAGGAAAACCTCATGCACCACATGATGAAAGGCTCCGCGTGACCATCACCACCAAACAAACGTCACCGGGCAGCGCCGCACCGCAGCGTCCGGACGATTCCAGCGCGCCCACCCGCGGCGGAAATGCGGTCTCCCGGTTCCTGATGTCGCATGTGCGGCAGTCGGGCATGGTCGTGGCGCTCATCGCCATCCTGCTGCTGTTCCAGGTCTGGACCGGCGGCATCGTGCTCAAACCGCTGAACGTCACCAACATCATCCAGCAGAACGGCTACATCCTGGTGCTGGCCATCGGGATGGTCATCGTGATCATCAACGGCCACATCGACCTTTCGGTCGGGTCGGTGGCCGCCTTCACCGGCGCGATGGCCGGTGTCCTCATGGTGCGCAACGACATGCCCTGGCTGCTGGCGACGCTGCTGTGCATCGGGATGGGGGCCCTCATCGGGGCCTGGCAGGGCTTCTGGATCGCCTACGTCGGTATCCCGTCGTTCATCGTGACACTCGGCGGCATGCTGGTGTTCCGCGGCGCCACCCAATACCTGCTCGAGGGACAGTCGATCGCGCCGATGCCGCGCGGCCTGGAGCAGATCAGCAGCGGCTTCCTGCCCGAACTCGGCAACGCCGCGCTGTATCACTGGCCCACCGTCATCCTGGGTGGTATTGCCATGGTGGCCACCGTCGTCATGCAGATCCGGCGGCGCCGTGCCCAATTGCGCTACGGACAACAGGTTTCGAGCAAGACGCTGTTCATTGCGAAGTGCGTCGGCATCGTCGCAGCACTGGCCGCGGTCACCCTGCTGTTGGCCAGTTACCGCGGCGTTCCGATCGTCGGCATCATCCTGGTGGTGCTGACCCTGGTCTACGCCTTCATGATGCGCAACACCGTATTCGGGCGCCAGGTGTACGCGGTGGGCGGTAACGCCGCGGCCGCCAGCCTGTCCGGGGTCCGCAACAAACGCGTCACCCTGCTGGTGTTCGTCAACATGGGAATGCTCGCCGCGGTGGCCGGGCTGTTGTTCGCCGCCCGGCTGAATTCCGCGACGCCGCAGGCCGGTATCAACTTCGAACTGGAAGCCATTGCCGCCGCGTTCATCGGCGGGGCATCGTCGAGCGGCGGGGTGGGCACCGTGTTCGGCGCCATCATCGGCGGCCTGGTGCTCGGCGTGCTGAACAACGGGATGTCGATCATCGGCATCGGCAGCGATGTCCAGCAGGTCATCAAGGGTCTGGTGCTGCTGGCCGCCGTCGGCTTCGACATCTACAACAAGCGCAGGGGCGGGAGATAAACCCGGTGCCCACCTTGCCATCTCCCTTATCGGCCATGGTCGGCAAGACGGTCACCACCCTGGCCGACGGGCGTCGCCTCATCTACTTCGACGAACTCGCCGCCGACGGCAGGATGCGGCGCACGGGTGGACTGACCGACACCAGAAACCTCGAGCCGATGGTGGCGGACTCGCACCTGCGGTATGACGTGCTGACCGGCGAGTGGGTCACCATCGCCGCCCAACGGATGGACCGGACCTTCCTGCCCGCTGCCGACGCCTCACCACTGGCGCCCACTCGGGCGGGCTCGCCGGCCACCGAGATCCCGGCGGCCGACTACGACGTCGTGGTGTTCGAGAACCGGTTTCCGGCCCTGTCGGAACACGCGGTCCCGACGGCGTCGCTGGTCGACGGGGAGCCGCTGTGGCCGCAAGCCCCGGGCCGGGGCAGTTGCGAGGTGGTGTGCTTCACCAGCGATCCGCACGCCAGTTTCGCCGAGTTGGGGCATCGGCGGGCCCGGACCGTCATCGAGGCGTGGGCCGACCGCACCGCCGAACTCTCCGAGATACCCGGGGTGCAGCAGGTGTTCTGCTTCGAGAACCGCGGCCGCGAGATCGGGGTGACGCTGACGCATCCACACGGCCAGATCTACGCCTATCCGTTCCAGCCGGCGCGGACCCGCGCCCTGGTGGAACAGGCCCGCAGGCACGCTGCGGCCACCGGTCGCAACCTGATGGCCGATGTCCTTGCCGCCGAGCAGCATTCCGGGCGCCGGTTGCTCGTCGCCGGCGAACACTGGACCGCCTTCGTGCCCGCCGCGGCACGCTGGCCGCTGGAGATCCAGCTGATTCCGCACCGCGATGTGCCCGACTTCCCGGCACTGTCGGGGCCCGAACGCGAGGAGTTGGCCGCGGTCTACCTGAACTTGCTGGCCCGGGTGGACCGCTTCTTCGACGGGGTGGCACAGACTCCCTATATCGCGGCCTGGCATCAGGCACCGATCGGTCCCGACCGGGCCTACGCGCGGTTGCACCTGCAACTGTTCTCGCTCATGCGGTCGCCGGGCCGGATGAAGTATCTGGCCGGTTCGGAATCGGGGATGGGCGCGTGGATCAGCGACACCACACCGGAGCGCATCGCCGATCGGCTGCGGGAGGTGGCATGAGAACCTCAACGGTCCGTCGCGTCGTGAACAGGCTGAACATGGTGGAACCCGTTGCCCACGAAGAGCTCTGCGACCGGGCGGCCGAACTGTTCCAGCACCGGTTCGGCGGCGGGCCCGACGGCGTGTGGGTGGCGCCCGGTCGGGTGAACCTGATCGGCGAGCACATCGACTACATCGGCGCCAAGGTCATGCCCTTCGCGCTGCCGTACGCCACCGCGGTCGCCGTTCGGGTGCACAATCATGACCGGCTGCGGATGGTGTCCACCGGCCATGACGACGGCTGGGAGGGCAGCGGTGCCGAGATCGCGCCCCGGCAGCCCCGCGGCTGGGCTGGTTACGTGGCCGGTGTGCCGTGGGCGATGACCTACCACGACACCATCGCCCGCATCCCCGGGCTGGACATCGCGGTGCACTCGTCGGTGCCGCAGGGCGCGGGCCTGTCCAGCTCGGCCGCGCTGGAGTCGGCCACGGCCCTGGCGATCGCCGAGTTGTTCGGTGCGGCGACCGATGACGCCGGCCGGCGCACCCTGGCCCGTGACTGCATCACCGCCGAGAACGTCGTGGTAGGCGCCGCCACCGGCGGAATGGACCAGTCGGTGGCCTTACGCGCCAGGCCCGGACACGCGATGCTGCTGGATTGCAGCACCTTCGGGGCCGAACACCTGCCGTTCGACTGCCGGCCCTCCGGATTGGCGCTGCTGGTGATCAACACCAATGCCGCGCACCGGCTGGTCGACGGCGGCTACGGTCTGCGGCGCTCCCGCGTGGAACGGGTGTGTGCACGGATCCCGCGCACCGCGCTGTACGACAACGACGATGTGGACGCGGTGCTCAACTGCGCCGACGCCGACGACCCGGCGCTGCGGCGGGTGCTACGGCACGTGCTGACCGAGATCCGCCGGGTCGCCGGCGCCGCCACCGCCCTGCGCTCGGGCGAGATCGCCGCCGTCGGGCCGCTTCTCACCGCGTCGCACGCCTCGCTGCGTGACGACCTGGTGGTCAGCTCGCCGGAACTCGACACCGCGGTGGACGCCGCGCTGGCGGCCGGGGCACTCGGGGCACGGATGATCGGCGGCGGCTTCGGCGGGTCGGCGCTGGCCCTCATCCGGTCGGACCGGGTCGGCTTCGTCATCGAGGCGGCCCGTCGAGCCGCCCGGGACAGCGGATTTCCCGAACCCGACTTCCTGTACGCGATTCCCAGTGCGGCGGCGCGCCGCGTCTACTGACTGCCGGCCCGGTAGCGGATCGACCACGACGCCGACCAACTGTCGCCGGGCTCCAGCCAGCGCAGGCCCTCGCCGCTGTTGAGCGCGTCGGCGGGCGCGGTCATCGGTTCGACGGCCACCGCGGTGACGAACTGGTCGCCCACCGGGTACCGGCGCGTGGTGAACACCTGGATGTACCCGAATTGCTGGTCAGCCCACAGGGATACGGTTTGACCGTCGGGCGCCCGTAGCGAGTGCACACTGCCACCGTCGGTGATGTGCAGTCCCGTCCAGGCGTCGTCGAGATCGAGATCCGCCACCCGGCGGCCGACCCGCAGATCCCAGTAGCTGCCCTGCACCGGGCTGGTGCCGGTCGGATTCAGGCGTTCGTCGACGTCGATATGGGTGTCGGCCGAGACGGTCAGGGTCAACTCGGATGTCGGGACACCGCCGATGCACAGGAACGGGTGTGTGCCCAGCGCGAC
The DNA here is from genome assembly GCF_002101555.1 of Mycolicibacterium canariasense. Lineage (GTDB taxonomy): Bacteria > Actinomycetota > Actinomycetes > Mycobacteriales > Mycobacteriaceae > Mycobacterium > Mycobacterium canariasense. Next base: position 107,988 of record NZ_LQOL01000111.1, on the reverse strand, counting down.
CGGAGCCGGATCGGATCCCAGGTTCTCGACGGTGTGCGTGGCACGCAGCCCGTCCTCGGCCAGCCGGTAGAGCACCGTGGTGTCCAGATGGAACGGATACCCGTGCTGCGGAAAGACCTGCGCACCAAGCATCACCGTGGTGGCGGTCTGCTCCATCAGACGGTATTCGGTAAAGCACAACAGGCCGTGTAGCGCGTTATCGCGTTGCGGTTCGGTGACGTCGAGGAGCTGGGTGCTGCCGCGGTAGACCCACCTGGCGTCGCGCACCCGGTTCGGCCAGGGCGCCAGCACGGTGCCGGAGTAGAACGGCCGCAGCCGATCGCCACGGTATCCCGGCGTCAGGTCGACGCCGCCGACCGCCAGCGCTCTGATGGCCGCGCCGACGCCGGTGATGACTGCGCGGGCCGGCCCGTCTGCCAGGGTGTATTCGACGCCATGGACGGTGCGTTGGTCTGTGTGCACTAGTCCGTCCTGGGTGCAGCGGTGCTCTCGCGAATCACCAGATCCGAAGGGAGCAAGGAAGTTTCGCATTCGATGCCGGTCAGCTGGGCCTTCACCATGGCGATGGCCTGGTGGCCGACCGCCGCGAAATCCTGCCGGATGGTGGTGAGCGCCGGGATGAGGTACGGGGCCTCGGGGATGTCGTCGAACCCCACCACGCTGATGTCCTCGGGTACCCGGCGGCCCGCCTCGGCCAGCGCATGCAGCACCCCGATGGCCATGTGATCGTTGGCGGCGAAAACTGCTGTGAGGTCCCGGTCGGCGGCGACCTCACGGCCGAGGGCATAGCCGCGGGCGGCGCTCCAGTCGCCCTTGTGCTCCGGGCGTGGGGCCAACCGGGCGGCCAGCATCGCATCGAGGTAGCCCTTGGTGCGTCCCGCGGCCTCCGGCCAGCCGTCCGGACCGGCGACGTGGGCAATCTCGGTGTGCCCGAGGTCGATGAGGTGTTGCGTCGCGGTGCGGGCCGCGCCGACCTGGTCGACACCGACGGACAGCCCGGAGCCGGACAGGTCACCCTCGACGACGATCACCGGGACCCCGAAGTCCTCGGAGTACACCACGTTGAGGGCGTCCTGTTGGGCCGCGATCATGACGATGGCTTCCACCGCGAGACGGGACAGATGATCGAGCGCCCCCCGGATCTCCTGCCGGGTCACCGCGGCCAGCGTCACCGAACTGGAGAAGAACCCCGCCTCACGGGCCGATTCCTCGACCGAGCGCTGGATGCTGGATGGGCCGTACTGGGCGGTGCTACTGCCGATGATGCCGATGATGCCGGACTTACTGGTGACCAGCGCACGCGCCACACTGTTGGGCCGGTACCCGAGCTGCGCGATGGCGTGCTGCACCCGCTCCCGGGTTTCGGGCCGGATGCTGCTGGACCCGTTGATCACTCGTGACACCGTCTGATGTGACACACCGGCGAGCCGGGCAACGTCGGACATGACTGGCTTGCGGCTCATCGCTCTATTATTGCCGCGGCTCATGTGGTCGGCCTCACCAGGACACGCTGAACCAGCACGAAGACCAGCAACAACGCCCCGGTCATGATTCTGGTCCAGTAGGAGTCCAGGCTCGCGGCGGTGACGAAGGTTTCGATGGTGCCCAACACCAGCACCCCGATCAGCGCGCCGGCCACGTAACCCACGCCGCCGGCCAGCACGACACCGCCGATCACCGCGGCGGCGATGGTGTCGAGTTCCAACCCGACCCCGTTGAGGCTGTAGCCGGACAACTTCTGTACGGCCAGCAAGATGCCGGCCAGGGAGGCGCAGAAGCCGCTGATGACGTACACCGACACCCGGGTCCGTCCGGCGTCCAGGCCCATCAGTTGTGCCGATTGCCTGTTGCCGCCGACGGCGTAGACGGTGCGGCCGAACCGGGTCAGGTGCAAGACGTAGAGCGCCACCGCCAGCACGGCCAGTGCGATGACGACCGGCCAGCGAATGAACTTGTCGTCGTAGAGGTACAGGTAGTGCAGGCCCAGGGTGCGGACCGCGGGGTCCTTGATGGGCAGCGAGTCGACGCTGATGACATAACACATCCCGCGGGCGGCGAACATGCCGGCCAGTGTCGCCACGAACGGCTGCACGTCGAAACGTTCGATCATCACGCCCATGATCAGGCCCAGCGCTGGGCCGACGAGCATGACGGTGACCATCGCCACCGGCGTGGGCCAGCCCAGTTGCAGTGTCTTGGCCAGGATCACCGTCGACAGTGCGACCACCGATCCGACACTCAGATCGATGCCGCCGGTGAGGATCACGAACGTCATCCCGACGGCCAGCACGATGAGGTAGGCGTTGTCGACGAAGAGATTGAGGAAAACCTGGGTGGGACTGGCGAAGTCGAAGCGGTTGAGCACACCGGCGAACAGCACCACGAACAACACCAGGGTGGCGATCGGCCCGGTGAATCGGCCGGCGGCCAACCGCCGGATGCCCGCCGACGGTGCCGCCAACGTGGCTGTCATGCGTGCACCTTCGTCTCGACGGGATCGACGACCGGCGCCGGTGGTGCGGGTGTGGCACGCCGGCCCCGACGGGTGAACAGTGCCCGGAACCGAGCGGACTGCATCAGGCATACCGCCACCACGACAAGGGATTTGAACACCAGGGTGACCTCCGGACGAATACCGAGGGTGTACACGGTGGTGGTCAGGGATTGGATGATCAGCGCCCCGATCAAGGTTCCGGTCAGGCTGTAGCGGCCGCCGAGCAACGAGGTGCCGCCGATCACCACGGCCAGGATGGCGTCCATCTCGATCCACAGGCCGGCGTTGTTGGCATCGGCCGCGGAGATGTTCGAGGCGATCATCAATCCGGCGATGCCGGCACACAGCGCGCAGAACACGTACACCGCGAAAACGATGGTGCGGCTGCGCACCCCGGCCAGTCTGCTGGCTTCCGGGTTGATTCCGACGGCTTCGAGCAGCATGCCCAGCGCGGTGCGCCGGGTGAGCAGGCCGATCACGACGAAGATGGCGAGGCTGACCAGGATGGCCACGGGCAGGCCGAAAAGGTAACCGGCGCCGAGCATTTTGAACGGGGCGCTGGTGACGGTGACGATCTGGCCTTCGGTGACGAACAGGGCGATCCCGCGGCCGGCCGTCATCAGCACCAGTGTCGCGATGATCGGCTGAATGCCTAGCAGCGCCACCAGGGTTGCGTTCCAGAGTCCGAGCACGCAGGCCACCAGCACCGCGAGGGCCATCGCCGACAGCACGGTGCCCGGGCTGTCCGGAGTCGCAGAGGCCGCGATGTGGGCGCACGCCACCGCACCCGCGATGGCCACCACCGCGCCGACGGAAAGGTCGATCCCGCGGGAGGCGATCACCAGTGTCATGCCCAACGCCACCAGCAGGATCGGGGCGCCGTTGCGCAGGATGTCGATGAGGCTGCCGTACAGGTGGCCGTTCTGGATGCGGATGGCCAGGAACCCGGGGGAGAGCGCGGTGTTCACCGCGAGCAGAGCGACGAGTGCCAGTAGCGGCCAGAACAGTTGATGGGCAGCGAGTTTCTTGATCATGCCGGGCTCGCCGCGATCAGTTCGGTCAGATTGTCGCTCTCGTCGGCGTCCACCTGGGCGACGTTGTGCCGGTCACGCATCACCGCGATGCGGTGCGATACCCGCCGCACCTCGTCGAGTTCGGCGGAGATGAACAACACCGCCATACCGTCGGCCGCCAGGTCTGTGACGAGTTGCTGGATCTGGGCTTTCGCCCCGATATCGATGCCGCGGGTCGGTTCGTCCAGGATGAACAGTTCGGGCTCGGTGATGAGCCAGCGAGCCAGCAACACCTTCTGCTGGTTGCCGCCGCTGAGGTTCTTCATCAGGGCGTCGGGCCGGCGGGGCCGGATGTCCAGGGCTTCCATGTACTTGTCCACCAGGTCGTTCTTGGCCTTGGCCGACAGGGGACGGGCGAAGCCGCGCCGGGCCTGCAGGGCCAGCACCAGATTGTCCCGCACCGTGAGGTCGCCGAAAACTCCCTCGTCCTTGCGGTTCTCGGAGGTGAAGGCGAAGCGGCGGCCGATGGCCGCGCGCGGGGTGCGGATGGCCACCTTGCCGCCGTTCACCGCCAGCGCCCCGGTGGTGGCCCGGTCGGCACCGAAGATCAGCCGGGCCAGTTCGGTGCGTCCGGACCCCAGCAGGCCGGCCAGGCCGATGATCTCGCCGCGGTGGATGTCCAGGGTGACCGGTGCCACGGCCGGCGGGCGTCCGAACCGGTCGATCGACACCACCGGTGTGGTGTTGACGTCGACCGTGGCGCGGGCCGCGTTGTCGGCCACCTCGTCGAGGACATCCGCCGCGCGGCCCAGCATGGCGGTGACCAGCTGCACCCGGGGTAGCTCGGCGGTCGGGTATTCGCCGACGAGTTTGCCGTTGCGTAACACGGTGATCCGGTCGGCGATCGCGTAGATCTGATCGAGGAAATGCGAGACGAACAGGATCGCGGTGCCGGCGTCGCGTAACCGCCTGATGACGCCGAACAATTCGGCGACCTCACCGGTGTCCAGGCTGGAGGTCGGTTCGTCGAGGATGAGCACCCGGGCCTTGGCCGCGGTGGCCCGGGTGATCGCGACCAACTGCTGGACGGCGATCGGGTGGGCACCCAACCGCGATCGGGGATCGATGGCCAGTTCCAGTTCGGTGAGCAGCTCGGCGGCCCGGCGGTGCAGCGCCCGGTAGTCGATGCGACCCCAGCGCCGGGGTTCACGTCCCAGCAGGATGTTCTCGCCGACCGACAGATTCGGGCAGAGATTCACCTCCTGGTAGACGGTGCTGATCCCGGCTTCCTGGGACTGTCGTGGGCTGCCGAACGACCGGGGGACACCGTCGAGCAGGATCTGCCCGGAGTCGATCTGGTACACCCCGGTGAGCGCCTTGATGAGCGTGGACTTGCCGGCCCCGTTCTCGCCCATCAGGGCATGCACCTCGCCGGGAAGCAACCGAAAGTCCACGCCATCAAGCGCTTTCACGCCAGGGAACTCGATACCGATATCCCGCATCTGCACCACGGCGCCACGCTGGTCCATGAGTCGTCGCTCAGTACTGACGCTCGGGCAGGGCTTTGATCGCCTGCTGCTGATCGAAGGCCTCGTCGGGAGTCACGATCCGCGGCGGGACCTGCTCGCCGGCGGCCACCTTCTTCACCAGATCCATCAGCTGGGGGCCGAGCAATGGGTTGCATTCGACGATGTAGTTGAACTTGCCGTCGGCCAATGCCTGCATACCGTCATGGGTGGCGTCGATCGCGACGATCTTGATGTCCTTGCCCGGCACCTTGCCCGCGGCTTCGATGGCCTCCATCGCGCCCAGGCCCATATCGTCGTTCTGCGCGAAGACCACATCGATCTGCGGGGTGGATTTCAGCAGCGCCTCCATCACCTGCTTACCGCCGGAGCGGGTGAAGTCGCCGGTCTGCGATGCCACGACGTGCAGGTTCGGATTGGCCGAAATGCCGTCCTTGAAACCGGTATTGCGGTCGATCGCCGGGTCGGCACCGGTGGTGCCCTCCAGTTGGACGATGTTGACCGGCCGGGGTGTGTTGGCGTACTGATCGGCGACCCAGCGTCCGGCCCGCCGACCCTCTTCGACGAAATCCGCGCCGATGAAGGTCTTGTAGACGTCCTTCTCCTGGGTATCGATCGCCCGGTCGGTCAGGATCACCGGGATGTTCGCATTCTTGGCCTCCAACAGCACGGCGTCCCAACCGGTACGCACGACGGGGCTGAAGGCGATGACATTGACCCCCTGCTGGATGAACGAGCGGATCGCGGTGATCTGCTTCTCCTGTTCACCGTTGGCGTCGGCGAACTTCAGGTCGATGCCGGCGGCCTTGGCGGCGCTCTTGATGGATTCGGTGTTGGCGGTGCGCCAGCCGCTTTCGGCGCCCACCTGGGCGAAGCCCAGGGTGATCGCGCCGCCGCCACCGGCTGGACTGCTGTTGCCGCCGCCTGGGGCCTTTCCGCTACCGCAGGCCGCTACCGTGGCCGCGACCGCGGCGATGCCGATGACGGTGGTCAGTGCTCTTGTCAGGACGGTCTTCTTCACGCCGGACTCCTGTTCGTTCCCGGGGTGCCGGACGGTACCGCGCAGCCGGACACACGTGGTCGATGTGACTCGGCCTGAGAGAAAGTGGCCCGCGTCACAGTTGTGGATGTTAACGATCACCTTGGATGTGGTCAACCCTCGATCGGGCGTCCGAGGAAGCGCGTAGCGGCTGGATATCCGCACACAATTTCGGTGAGCGGGAACGAGAGGGTCGACCTCGGTCGACTTGGTCACCCGTTGACCCGCCATCGATGTTCACGTTAACATCGAGCATTGTGATGCAGCGCACAGGTGTGCACGGGTGTCGGAGGGTGGTTGTGATGGACCGTATGGGCGGGACGCAGGACGAGGCGCGCCGATGAGCGTCGACAAGTACGTGGTCGGCATCGACTTCGGCACGCTGTCCGGGCGGGCCCTGGTGGTCCGGATTGCCGACGGCCACGAGATGGCGTCGGCCGAGCACGTCTACCGGCACGGTGTGCTCACCGAGGCGCTACCCGGTGACAGTGGTGTCCGGCTGCCACCGGACTATGCCCTGCAGGTGCCCGAGGACTATGTCGACGTGCTGCGGTTCGCGGTGCCCGAGGCGGTGGCCGTCGCCGGGATCGATCCGGCCGATGTCATCGGGGTGGGCACGGATTTCACCGCCTGCACCATGGTGGCGGCCCGCGCCGACGGCACACCGCTGTGCGAGCTTCCCGAATTCGCCGACCGCCCACACGCTTACGCGAAGTTGTGGCGGCATCACGCCGCCCAACCGCAGGCCGACCGGATCAACACGCTGGCCGCGGTTCGCGGTGAATCATGGTTGCCCCGCTACGGCGGATTCATCTCCAGCGAGTGGGAGTTCGCCAAGGGGCTGCAGATCCTGGAGGAGGACCCGCAGACCTACGCCGCCATCGACTGCTGGGTGGAGGGTGCGGACTGGATCGTCTGGCAGCTCACCGGCCGCTATGTGCGCAACGTCAGTACCGCCGGCTACAAGGCCATCCGGCAGGACGGGGCGTATCCCTCGAAAGAGTTCCTGGCCGCACTCAATCCGGGCTTCGCCGATTTCGTCACCGACAAGGTGGAGCAACCGATCGCCGAGCTCGGCACCGCGGCGGGCACATTGACCGCGCAGGCCGCGGCCTGGACGGGGCTGCCGGCGGGAATCGCGGTGGCCGTGGGCAACATCGACGCGCACGTCACCGTCGCGGCGGCCGATGCCGCCGAACCAGGCCGGCTGGTCGCCATCATGGGCACCTCGACCTGTCATGTGATGAACGGCAGGCATCCCCAGGACGTCCCGGGGATGTGCGGCGTGGTCGAGGGCGGTATCACCGTCGGGCTGTGGGGTTATGAGGCCGGTCAGTCCGGGGTGGGGGACATCTTCGCCTGGTTCATCAAGAACTGTGTGCCCGAACAGTACGCGCACGAGGCGGCCCAACGCGGTGTGTCGGTGCACGAGCACCTGTCGGATCTGGCGGCCCGACAGGCGATCGGTCAGCACGGCTTGGTCGCGCTGGACTGGCACAGCGGTAACCGCTCGGTGCTGGTCGACCATCACCTCTCCGGTGTGATCGTCGGGCAGACCCTGGACACCACCTGCGTCGACCAGTACCGCGCGCTGCTGGAGGCCACCGCCTACGGCACCCGGATGATCGTCGAAACCTTCAACAACGCAGGGGTTCCGGTCGACGAACTGGTGGTCGCCGGCGGGCTGATCAAGAACCGGCTGCTGATGCAGATCTACGCCGATGTCACCGGTCTACCGCTGTCCTGTGTGACCTCCACCCAGGCACCGGCGCTGGGAGCCGCCATCCACGCCGCGACCGCCGCCAGCGCCTACCCCGACGTGCCGACCGCATCGGCGACCATGGGCGGGCGCACCAGGAGCGCATTCCTGCCGGTCCCGGAGAATGTCGAGCGCTACAACGCCCTGTACGCGGAGTACGTCACGCTGCACGACTGGTTCGGCCGCGGCAACCAGATGATGCGCAGGCTGCGGGCCATCCGCGCCGCCGCAACCCAACCCGACATGGTGAGGACCGCCCAGTGACCGTGACTTCGGAAGTGTCCCAGACGATCACCGATCTTCGGCGGCAGGTGTGCGATCTGCATGCCGAGCTCACCCGCTACCAGCTGGTGATCTGGACTGCGGGCAACGTCTCCGCACGCGTGCCGGACCGGGACCTGATGGTCATCAAACCCTCTGGGGTTTCCTACGATTCGATGACGCCGGAACAGATGGTGGTCTGCGACCTCAACGGCGAACTCGTCGACGGCGAGCTCGCACCGTCATCGGATACCGCCGCGCATGCCTATGTGTACCGGCACATGCCGGAGGTCGGCGGGGTGGTGCACACCCATTCCACCTACGCCACCGCGTGGGCGGCATGCGGTGAGCCCATTCCGTGCATCCTGACGATGATCGCCGACGAGTTCGGCGGTGAGGTGCCGGTGGGCCCATTCGCGCCGATCGGTGACGATTCGATCGGGCGCGGCATCGTGGAGACGCTACGCGGCAGCCGTTCTGCGGCGGTTCTCATGCGCAACCACGGCCCGTTCACCATCGGCCCCGACGCCCGGTCGGCGGTCAAGGCTGCGGTCATGCTCGAGGACGTGGCCCGCACCGCCTTCATCAGCAGGCAGCTCGGCAGTCCCACGGAGCTGCCCGCCGACGCCGTCACCTCCCTCTACGAGCGCTACCAGAACATCTACGGCCAGAAAGAAGCTTGATGTCCAACGCCACCGAAAAGCCCGAGAACAAAGAGATCTGGTTCCTCACCGGCAGCCAGTCGCTGTACGGCCAGGACATCCTGGACCAGGTCGCCGAACAATCCCGGGTGATTGCCGACCGCCTGGACGCCAGTCCCGACCTGCCCGTGCCGGTGGTGTGGAAGCCCGTCGTCACCACCAGCGACGCCATCTACCGCCTGCTCAGCGAGGCGGGTACCAGCGAGCGCTGTGTCGGCATCATCGCCTGGATGCACACCTTCTCCCCGGCCAAGATGTGGATCCGGGGACTCAACGCGCTGCGCCAACCGCTGCTGCATTTCCATACCCAGTTCGGTGTCGAGATCCCTTGGGACACCATCGACATGGACTTCATGAACCTCAACCAGGCGGCACACGGGGATCGTGAGTTCGGCTACATCCAGACCCGGCTGTCGGTGCCGCGCACCACCGTTGCCGGCCATGTCGGCAACCCCGACACCACCGCACGCATCGGATCGTGGGCCCGCGCCGCGCTGGCCGCCGCCGACCTGCGCGGACTGCGGCTGGCCCGGTTCGGAGACAACATGCGCGATGTCGCGGTGACCGAGGGCGACAAGGTGGAAGCCGAATCCCGATTCGGCGTGTCGGTGAACTCTTATTCGGTCAACGAGCTGGTGGCCTCGGTCAATGCCGCAGCGGACGCAGACATCGACAAGTTGGTGCAGGAATACCAGGACCGGTATGTGGTGGCCGAGGAGCTGCGGTCCGGGCAGGAACGCCATGACACGCTGCGGGAAGCCGCCCGTATCGAGATCGGCTTGCGGCAGTTCCTCGAAGAGGGCGGATTCAGCGCCTTCACCACGAATTTCGAGGATCTCGGCGGGCTGCGTCAATTGCCGGGCATCGCCGTACAGCGGTTGATGGCCGACGGCTACGGCTTCGGGGCCGAAGGGGATTGGAAGACCGCCGCCATGGTACGTGCGGTCAAGACGATGGGTACCGGCCTGCCGGGCGGCACGTCGTTCATGGAGGACTACACCTACGACCTGACGCCTGGCGCCGAGACCATCCTCGGCGCACACATGCTGGAGGTGTGCCCCAGCATCGCCGCGCAGACCCCGACGGTGGAAGCGCATCCGCTGAGCATCGGTGGCCGCGAGGACCCGGTGCGCATGCGCTTCACCGCGGCACCCGGTGACGCCGTGGTACTGGGCATCTGCGATGTCGGTAATCGATTTCGGTTGGTGGCCAACGAGGTACGGGTGATCGAGCCGCCGGCCCCGTTGCCGAGCCTGCCGGTGGCGTGCGCGGTGTGGGAACCGTTGCCGTCGTGGTCCACCTCGACCGAGACCTGGTTGATGGCGGGCGGGCCGCACCACACCGTGCTGACCACCGCGGTCCCGGTGTCGGCCATCCGCGACCTGGCGACCATCGTCGGCACCGAACTGGTGACCATCGACATCGACACCGTCACCCACGAGTTCGAGCGCGAATTACGGTGGAACTCGGTGTATTACCACCTGGCCGACGGTCTGTGACGGCTATTTGAGCGCGGCGATGACCTTGCCGAAAGCCTCGGCGTGGCCGGCCTGCACCGCGAAGTAGGTGACGCCGAACTCGTCGCGTAACCGGCGTAGCTTATCGGCCTGGTCGCCGACCGTCCCCGACAGCACTCCCGGCAACTGCAGCAGCTGCTCATCACTGTGGCCGGGGGCGAACCGCCGCGTCATCTTCAGGTCCGGGATCCCGGAACCATCGGTGGGGACCGCGGTGATGGCGACGTTGAGTTCGAGGTCGGCGAAGCGATCGCCGGCGACGCCGCGGAGGAACTCGACGCGGTCGGCCAGCTCACCGGTGACCCCGATGGTGGCCGCCCACTTGGCGGCGACGGTGAGCAGCCGGTCGCCACCACCGGCGATCACGATCGGTGCGCCCGGCACGTGTTCGGCCAGATATGCCGTCACATGTTCCAGGTAGTCGATTCGTTTGCCGGCACTCGGGAAGGGCAGCTCGGCGGCGTCGAACTCCTCCTTCACATAACCGGCGCCCAGCCCCACCTCGAACCGGCCGCCGGACAGCTCGTGCAGCGCGGCGACGTCGCGCGCCAGCAGGGCCGGCTTGTAGAAGCAGGCATTGAGGACGAACGTGCCCAGCCGCAGCGCATCGGTGGCGGCCGCCGCGGTCGCCAGGACCGGGAACGGTGCCGGCGCGCCCAGGTGGTCGGGGACCAAGAGCACGTCGTAACCGAGCTTTTCGGCGAGTTGGGCGGCTTCGCGGACGAAGCCGGCCGAGGTCGCGTTGCGCATGCCGAAGCCGAAACGGAAGTCTGGAGCCATGAGGAGATATTAGGCCGTCTAGCTGATGGAAACGGGCTGCGCAGCACATTGTTTGGCGCCGGACGTGGCTCGGCGCCCGCGATCTGCGAGACTGGGGTTCAGAAGATCTGATCAGCGGATGAGGAGCAGGATGGCCGGCATGCAGATGCGTCATGTGGACCGTCGGCCCCTCTATGAGCAGGTCAGCGAGCGGCTCCGGGAATTCATCGACACCAGCGACATGCAGCCGGGCGACAAGCTGTCCAACGTCAAGGACCTTGCTGCACAGCTCCAGGTGGGCCGGTCTTCGGTGCGGGAGGCGATCAACGCACTGCGCGCCCAGGGGATCGTCGAGGTACGGCACGGCGACGGGATCTATCTCCAGCAGCGGCCGGAGGACGTCATATCCTCGCTGGCCACCGAACTCGTCGAGACGCATGTCGACCATCCCTACATCTGGGAGACGCGGCAGGCACTGGAAACCCAGTGTGCGAGGCTGGCGGCGGTGCGCGCCGACGAGGCCGACCTGGCCGAACTCGCCGACGCGCTCGAGCAGATGCAGACCGAGATCGACGCCGGCGAGCCCGGGCTGGACGGCGACCGGCGTTTCCACCTCGGCGTCGCCGCGGCCTCGCACAATCCGGTGCTGATCAAGCTGCTCAAGGGGTTGCGGAAACCCCTCGACCGGACCTCGGAGACCTCGCTGACCCGGCCGGGGCAGCCGTGCCGGTCCCTGGCCGATCATCACGAGATCCTGGCCGCGATTCGTCGTCGTGCACCGGCGGAGGCGGCCGAGAAGATGCTCACGCACCTCGTCGGCACCACGGATCACCTGATCAACCGCGGCTGACCCGGTTCGGGTCGCGGCGATGGCGGACTGCTGCTACAAAAGATCAGGTGATCAGATCACCTGATCTTTGGTCTGACGAAAGGGTCAGCGATGGGCTCGTCGTTCATTGCCACACACAACCTGTGGTCACCGGAGCAGCAGGAGGCGGCCGACCGGCTGATCGCCCAGCTGTCGGAGCTCGAACTGCGCCAGGTGCGCATCAGCTGGGGGGACCAGCACGGGATCCTGCGAGGCAAGACCCTGGAGGTCGGCCACTTCGTCTCCGCGATGACCGAGGGCAAGGACTTCCAGACCGCGACCCTGATCTTCGACACCACCAACAATCCGGCGGTGCCGCCGTTCGCGGCCCGCGGTTTCGGCGACGAGCGGCTCACCGGACTTCCCGACGGCGTGCTCGTTCCGGACCCGACCACGTTCCGGGTCCTGCCATGGGTCGACGGCACCGGATGGGTTCTCGCCGAGCTGTATTACCGCAACGGCGAGCGGGTGCCGTTCGACACCCGCGGAGTGCTCCAGCGACAACTCGCCGCTCTGGCCGACGACGGATACACCTACACCACCGGCGCCGAACTCGAGTTCTACATCACCCGCCTGGTCGACCCGAAACTCACGTTCGCCGACTCCGGCTGGCCGCCGGCCCCACCGAGCGTGACCGCGCTGTCGCACGGGTACCAGTACCTCACCGAGAACCGCGGCGACGAAGCCGACGGCATTCTCAGCATCCTGCGGGACAACATCGTCGCGCTGGGGATGCCGCTGGCCACCGTCGAAGACGAGTGGGGGCCGGGTCAGGTCGAGATGACCTTCGATCCGCTGCCCGGGACGGCCACTGCCGACAACGTGCTCCTGATCCGCAGTGCGATCAAGCAGATCTGTCGCAGGCACGGCTACCACGCCACGTTCATGTCGCGGCCCGCGTTCCCCAACATCGTCTCCAGCGGCTGGCATCTGCACCAGTCCCTCGGCACCGCTCACGCCTCCAACGTCTTCCCCGGCGAGAACGGCGCACTGCTTTCCGACGTGGCGTTGCATTTCATGGCCGGACTGCTCGAACATGCCAGGGCGAGTTCGGTGCTGACCACGCCCACGATCAACGGCTACAAGCGCTACATCGCCAATTCTTTTGCCCCGGATCGGATTGCGTGGGCCGAGGAGAACCGGGGTGCCATGATTCGGGTCTCCGGTGCGCGCGGTGACGGCTCGACGCATCTGGAGAACCGCATCGGCGAGCCGGCCGCCAACCCGTACCTGTACCTGGCGTCGCAGTTGATCAGTGGTCGGGACGGCATCGCACGCAAACTCGACCCCGGCCCGTCGGCCGACGAGGCCTATCTGGCCGATGTGCCATTGGTACCGGCCACCCTGGACGAGGCCTTGGGCTGTTTCGAGAGCAGCGAGTTGATGCGGCGTGAGCTCGGCGACGTTTTCGTGAACTACCTGAGCACGGTGAAGAGAAACGAGGTCGCCCGGTTCAACGCCGCCGTGACCGACTGGGAACAGCGCGAATACTTCGAAGTCTTCTGAGATGGCGTTCGAAGCAACACTGAAAGTCATCGCCGAACACCGGGAATCACGGCCAGGTCCACACACGGTCACCGTCGCCGCGGCGCAACTCGGAGGCCCCTGGCTGAAGTCTGCGGACAGGCTGGCCAGGATCGCCGAGGCGGCGGGGGTGGCGTCCGCCGCCGGCGCCACCGTGATCGCATACCCGGAGACGTACTTGTCCGGATATCCGTTCTGGCCGCCGCGCACCGGTGGTGCGCTCTTCGACCACGCTGACCAAAAAGACTGCTATGCCTACTATCTGGACTCCGCGATCGAGGTCGGTGGGCCCGAACACCGCGAGCTGGAGATCATGGCCGCCGATCTCGGCGTCGGCCTTGTTGTGGGTGTCTCGGAACGCGGACGCGATCTCGGTTCCGGCAGCGTCTGGTGCACATTGCTGACCATCGATCCCGTCCTGGGGTTGGTGGGGCACCACCGCAAGCTGATCCCCACGTATGACGAGCGGTTGATCTGGGCACAGGGCGACGGCGCGGGCCTACGGACGCACCGATTCGGGCCTGCGGTGGTGGGCAGCCTGAACTGCTGGGAGAATTGGATGCCGCAGGCGCGCAACGCGATGTACGCGCAGGGTGAGACGGTGCACATCGGCTCGTGGCCGGGGTCGAGCACGCTGACCGCCGACATCACCCGCTTCGTGGCCGCCGAGGGCAGGGTGTTCAGCGTGGCCGCCTCGGGCCTGATCACCGCGGACTCCATTCCAGAAGACTTCCCGCTGGCGGCGCGGCTGCGTGAGACATCCGAGCAGATTGTGTTCGACGGCGGCAGCGCGGTGGCGGGCCCGGACGGAAGATGGTTGATACCGCCGGTCGTCGGGGTGGAAGGGGTGCTGGTCGCCGACCTCGACCTGGCCAGGGTGATGCAGGAGCGGCTGAACTTCGATGTCACCGGCCATTACGCCAGGCCCGATGTCTTCCGGACCGAGGTCAATCGGATACGTGGCGGCGCAGTGCACTTCACCGAGTTGCCGGTTGGCGAACCATGACTGTGTCGTGCGCGGAGCTGATCCTGGAGATCCAACACCAGACTGATGACGGCCCAGGCAATCTGGTGCAGTGGCTGCACGACCAGGGCCTGCCGCACGCCGACGCGGGTGGCGTCGTCGACCGCATGCGTGGCGACACTCGGGAATTCGCGTCATCGGCGAACGTTGCAGCGCAGCGGCTCTATGCACCCTTCTTCGTCAAGGCCACGACCGCGCCGCCGTCGCCAGGCCTCGTACCAGCGCGGCGGTGGCCGCGCACAAGCCGTCGTCACCGGGGAGCCCACTGCGCGGACTGATGCCGCGCACCCGTGGAGGCAGTTCCAGTTGCACGCCCCCGTCGCGCGGCACGTTCACCGGGTTGTCGGGGTGCAGTCCGCGCAACTCGCGCGGAATGGCATCGAGGTCGGTGACCACGTGGTAGCCGGGCAGCGCGATATGCCCGGACAGGTGGTCGCCGAGGCGGCGGTTGCGGCCCCCGACGAGCAGGTGGGTGCTGCGGCCGATACGCCCGTAACCGTGTAGCGCGACCGTCACGTCGACGTGGTCGAGAAAGGCTGCCAGCGTGGCGGATTCGTCGCGACGGTAACGAGCCGAGGCCAGGTGGTGCGGGTAGCGGGGTGGATGGTGCACCACGTAGACCGAGGCCCCGGCCGCGGCGGCGGCCCGCTCGGCGATGACGTCGGTCATTTGTTCCAGGCCGCCGCCATGGATGGCCAGGAACCCGAACCGGGACCGCAGGGTGCTGGTCTCGCGGACCTCGGGGTCGGCGAGAAGCTCCGAAAGCGTCTGTGGTCCAGCAGAATCCGCCGTGCGCTCGGTGCTGGGCCAGCGCGCGGGATCCCACCGATGCAGGAAATCGATCCAGCGCTGCGGCAGCCGGTGCTGGCGCGCGCCGCCGATCACCCGCTCCAGATAGCCGGGCCGCGGCGCTCCGGCTTCGACGCGGGGATCGATGTACACCCAGGCGTCGTGCGTGCCGTCGGCGGTGTGCACCACCAGCCGGTCGCGCCGGTACCGCACCGGCACACCCTCGGCGCTGTCCAGGGCCTTGAGGTCGTGGCCGCTGACCTGCCACAGCACGCCGTGCACCACGGCGCCGGGCAACGGCTCCACCGTCGCCACCCCGCGCTCGTTGATCAGCCAGTCGTGATCGGCGAGCGTCGCGGGCCGTGGGTCGGTGGCGTCGGGGCAGCGGCGCGCCATCTGGTCCACGCACAGGTTGGATCCGTACGCGAAATAGATGTGCGGCAACGTCATTCAGCCCCGCACCGTCAGGTAGATCAACACGACGTTGAGCACGCTGATGATGCCCGCCACCAGCCAACCCAGCGCAGTGGTGACCCGGTGATTCACGTCGGCACCCATGAGCGACCGGTTGCTGGTCAGCCGGACCAGGGGTATCAGCGCGAACGGGATGCCGAATGACAGCACCACCTGCGAGATGACCAGCGCGCGGCTGGGGTCCACCCCGATGGCCAGGATCGCCAGTGCCGGGATGAGGGTGACCAGCCGACGCAGCAGCAGCGGGTAGGTGCGGTGCAGCAGGCCGGACATGATCATCGCCCCGGCGTACGCACCGACCGACGTCGACGCCAGCCCCGAGGCCAGCAAGCCGATCGCGAAGAACAGCGCCACCACCGGACCCAGCGTGTCGCGCACGGCGGCGTGCGCACCCTCGATCGAGTCGGTATCGGTCATGCCCTGCAAATTGGTCGCCGCGACGAGCAGCATGGCCAGATTCACCGCGCCGGCCACCAGCATGGCGATGCCCACGTCGACGCGGGTGATCCGCAGCAGGCGCCGTCGCGGCGCGCCGGCCTCGGGGTGGCCGTGCCGGTCCCGCGCCAATCCCGAGTGCAGGTACACCGCGTGTGGCATGACCGTCGCGCCGAGCATGGCGGCGGCCAGCAGCACGCTTTCCGGGCCCTCGAACCGCGGAATCAGGCCCTCGGCGACGTCCCCGGCCGAGGGCGGTTCGACGAACAGACTGGTGAGGAAGCCGATCGCGATGATCAGCAGCAGCCCGGTGATCACCCGTTCGAACACCTGTTGGCCGCTGCGATTCTGCACCGCGAGCAGCAGCATGGACACGATCCCGGTGATGATGCCGCCGACCAACAGCGGCAGGTCGAACAGCAGGTGCAGCGCGATGGCGCCCCCGACGACCTCGGCCAGGTCGGTGGCCATCGCGACTGTCTCGGCCTGCAACCAATAGGCGATCCGGGTGGGGGTGCGGGTGTTGTCGGCGACCGCTTCCGGTAGCGAGCGGCCGGTGACAAGTCCGAGTTTCGCCGACAGGTACTGCACCAGCCCGGCCATCACGTTGGCCACCAGGATGACCCACACCAGCAGGAAGCCGAACTGGGCGCCCGCGCTGACATTGGCCGCCACATTGCCGGGATCGACGTAGGCGATGGCGGCGACGAATGCGGGTCCGAGCAGATACCAGCCCGGCCGGCGCACCCGCGTCTGTGTGTCCTCGAGCAACTCGGCCTCTCCTCTATCCGGTCCAGCGAATAGAAAAGTTAGGTTAGCCGAAAACCTGGGAGGAGCAATACGCGGGGCTCATCCGAGACCGATGATGATCCCGCCGCCGCCGTACGGCCAGCCATAGAAAGGACCGTTGTTGTTGGCCGGTGGGGACGTCACGATCTGGGTGTGCCCGCCGGACGTACATTGCGTGGTGGTCGGTCCGGTCTGCACGCATTCCGGTGCCGCCGCCGCGACGGGTGCCGCGATCAGCGCCGCGGCAGGTACGGCGACGAAAAGGGCCGGCATCAGGCGGATGCGCATCTGGCCTCCTAGCGGTGGCCGCCACCACCGCCGTGCCAGCCACCGCCACCGTCACCGCCGATGATCAGCGCGGGCCCGTAGAACTCGTCGTCCCACGGGTAGGGGTAGGTGGGCTCGGCCGGGGGTGAGGCGTTGAGTTGAACGTTGCCGGGTGTGGCGCATTCGGTTGCGGCGCCACCGGCTTCGGTACCGCCGACACTGGTGCACGACGGCAGATTGGAGTTCGGGTCGGCCGCGGCGGTCGGTGCCAGCTGCAGGGCAGCGGCGGCCAAGAGCGAAGAAAGCACGAGCATTGACCGCATAGGCTGAGGCCCCTCACGTTGGAATTGAGCGCTAAGCCCCAGCGTACAGCCCTTTACCGGTGATGAGGGGAAGGTCCAAGGTGGTGACGATGCCCGGCTGCGCGGCCACCACCGCCGAGATGGCATTGACGACGCGCGCCGCGGTGGCCACCAGCCCGGCGTGGTTGTGGTCGCCCTTGCGGCTGCTCAGGCACAGGTCGAGTGCGTACGACGGTTCGCCGGTCACTTCGACGCGGTAGGAACCGCCCTCCTGCGCCGGTTGCGGCCATTCCGGGCACAGGTCGGCCCGCAGCCGGGTGACGTGCTCGAGCACGACGGCGGGATGCCCCTTGACCACGCCGCGCACCTCGAAACGCATGGCCGCGGTGCTGCCCTTGGGGATGTGCCCCGAGGCGATGTCGAAGTCTTCCGGGGCGGGCACCCGCACGTGGGTCTCGGTGACCTCGTCGAGTTCGATGCCCAGCCCCGCGGCGAGCTGGCGCACCACCGAACCCCAGGCCAGGCTCAGCACGCCCGGCTGCAGCAGCATCGGCAACTCGTCGAGTGACTTGCCGAATCCCATCACGTCGAACATCACGGTGGCGCTGTCGTAGGTGGCGTAGTCCACGATCTCCATGCACCGGATCTGTTCGACGGACTGACACGTGCCGGCAAGGGCAAGGGGCAGAAGGTCATTGGCGAACCCGGGGTCGATACCATTGACAAAAATGCTCGCGCCGCCGGCTTTCGCGGCATCCTCGATGGGCGAGACCAACTCGGCGGGCAGCACCTGCCAAGGGTATTGCAGGAACACCGCCGCGCTGCCCACCACGTTCACGCCGGCGGCCAGGATCCGTCGGTAATCCTCCAGCGCCTCCGGTAACCGGTTGTCGGCCATCGCCGTGTAGACGGCACAGTCGGGTTGGGTGGCCAGCACCTCACCGAGGTCGTTGGTGGCGGTGATGCCGGTGGTGATGTCAAGGCCGGCAAGGGTTCCCGCGTCCTGACCGGCTTTGGCCGCCGACGACACCCAGACCGAGGTGAGCTCATAGGCCGGGTCGGTGATCAACTGGCTCAGCGCGTGCCGTCCGACGTTTCCGGTGCCGATCGCTGCGACTTTGATGGCCATCTCTAGGTGCTCCTCACAGGTCCGGGATGGGCAGGTCGAGGTTCGGGTAGGTGAGGCCACCGTCGACCTCCAGCGTCTTACCGGTCAGGTAACCACCTGCCGGTGACGCCAAATAGACTGCGGCCGCGGCTATATCGGCCGGTTCGCCCAATCTGCGCATCGGCGTGACCTTTTCCATGGGTTCGCGCAGCGCGTCGTTGGAGGCCACCACGTCCAGGGCCGAGGTGAGGATGGACCCGGGCGCGATGGCGTTGACCCGGATACGTGGGCACAGGTCGAGCGCGGCCAGCCTGGTGTAGTGCGCCAGCGCGGCCTTGGCCGTGCCGTAGGCGACGAACGCGCGTCCGGCCAGCCGGCCCATCGTCGAGGTGATGTTGATGATCGAGCCGCCGCCGGAATGTTCCAGCATCAGCGGGACCGCCGCCGCTGTCAGCGCGTGCGCCGTGCCGACGTTGAAGGTGAACGCGTCCTTGAGGTCCTTCGTGGAGGTGTTCAGCAGGGGGCTCGGCATGGTGCCGCCGACGTTGTTTACGACGATGTCTAGTTTCCCGAACGCGCTGACGGCCTCACCAGCGAGCGCAGCGGTGGCCTCCGGGTGGGCGAGGTCGGCCACCACGACGTGTGCCTTGCGCCCGGCGTCGGCGACCTGGGCTGCGACCTCTTCGAGCTGAGCCTGGGTACGTGCCGCGATCAGCACGTCCGCACCGGCTTCCGCGAACGCGACGGCGATCGCCGCGCCCAGCCCGCGGCCCGCGCCGGTGACCACCGCGACCTGGTCGTCGAGCCGGAATCTGTCCAGAATCATGCGTGCTCCATTTCTGCTCCCGCGTCACCGTAGCAAGGGGGCGGTGCGTCCGTGGCGAGTTTTTGGAACACGTTCTAGTTGAGCTGGTCCGCGTGCGAGACGCCGACCGGCGGCGGAGGCCGCGGCCTACTTCTTCGCGGCGGCCTTCTTGGCCGGAGCTTTCTTCGCCGCGGCCTTCTTGGCGGGTGCTTTCTTGGCCGGCGCCTTCTTCGCGGGTTCCTTCTTGGCCGGTTCGTTCTCGGAACCCTGGCGCGCCTTCACGCTGGCTTCCAGCTTGGCCAGCAGATCGGACACATCCTCGGTCTCGTCCAGATTGGTCGGCTGTTCCTCGGTCGTGAAGGCTTCGCCACCTTCGAGTTTGGCCTGCACCAGCTCGCGCAGCTCTTCCTGATAGGTGTCATGGAACTGTTCGGGATGAAAGTCGTCGGTCATCGACTCGACAACCTGACCGGCCATCTTCAGCTCGGCCGGCTTGATCTCGACTTCCTTGTCCAGCACCGGGAAATCGGGATCGCGAATCTCATCCGGCCACAACAAGGTATGCACCACCATCACCTGGCGCTTGCTGAAATCCTTGACCCGCAACGCCGCCAATCGAGTCTTGTTGCGCAGCGCGAAATGCACGATCGCCACCCGGTCGGTGGACGCCAGGGTCTGGGCCAGCAGCACATAGGACTTCGACGATTTGGAGTCCGGCTCCAGGTAGTAACTCTTGTCGTACATCAGCGGGTCGAGTTGTTCGGCCGGGATGAACTCCACGACCTCGATCTCGCGGCTGCGTTCCTCGGGCAGCGTGGCGATGTCCTCGTCGGTGATCACGACGGTCTGCCCGTCGTCGGATTCGTATGCCCGCGCGATATCGCGGTACTCGACCACCTCGCCGCACACCTCGCAGGTGCGCTTGTATCGGATCCGGCCGTTGTCCTTCGCGTGCACCTGATGGAATTTGATGTCGTGGTCCTCGGTGGCGCTGTACACCTTCACGGGGACATTCACCAGACCGAAGGCGACCGAACCCTTCCAGATAGACCGCATGCTCAACCGTAACAGCGGGTAATACCGTTAGGTGGTGGAGCGCTACGGCCGGGTGAAATTGACCAACCCAGATAAGGTGCTCTACCCCGCGACCGGCACCAGCAAAGCCGAGGTCTTCGAGTACTACCTGGCGGTCGCCGACGCCATGGTGCCCCACATCGCCGGCCGCGCGGTCACCAGGAAACGGTGGCCCAACGGCGTGGACGAGCCGTCGTTCTTCGAGAAGCAACTCGCCTCGTCGGCACCGGTCTGGCTGGACCGAGGTGCCATCGAACACAAGTCGGCGACCACCGTCTATCCGATCATCGACACCCGAGAGGGGCTGGCGTGGATCGCCCAGCAGGCGGCGCTGGAGGTGCACGTCCCGCAGTGGCGTTTCGTCGACGGCAAGCCGGGACCGGCCACCCGGATCGTGTTCGATCTGGACCCCGGCGAGGGCGTGGACATGGCCTTGATCTGCACGGTGGCCCGCGAGGTGCGCGACCTGATGGCCGATATCGGGTTGACGACGTTTCCGCTGACCAGTGGGAGCAAGGGCGTGCACCTGTACGTGCCGCTGGCCGAGCCGGTCAGCTCGCACGGTGCGTCGGTGCTGGCCCGCCGGGTGGCCCAGCAGTTGGAGAAGGCGATGCCACAGCAGGTGACGGCCACCATGACCCGCAGTCTGCGTGCGGGCAAGGTGTTTCTGGACTGGAGCCAGAACAGCGCCGCCAAGACCACCGTCGCCCCGTACTCGTTGCGGGGTCGCGATCAGCCGACCGTGGCCGCCCCGCGGACCTGGGACGAGATCGGCGATCCAGACCTACGGCACCTGCGTTTCGACGAGGTGCTGGCCCGGCTGGAGCGCGACGGCGACCTGCTGGCCGGCCTGGACGACACCCTGGTGCTGCCGGACAAACTCACCACCTACCGCAGCATGCGCGACGCCGGGAAGACCCCGGAGCCGGTTCCGGCGGCCGCCCCGGTCACCGGTGCGAACAACCGCTTCGTCATCCAGGAACACCATGCCCGCCGGTTGCACTACGACTTCCGGCTGGAGCGGGACGGAGTGCTGGTCAGCTGGGCCGTACCGAAGAACCTGCCTGCCGAATCGGCGGTGAACCACCTGGCCGTGCATACCGAGGACCATCCGCTGGAGTACGCGACGTTCGAGGGGACGATCCCGAAGGGGGAGTACGGCGGCGGTGAGGTGCGAATCTGGGACGCCGGCACCTACGAGGCGGAGAAGTTCCGCGACCCCGATCCGATGCACGGCAAGGGCGGCGAGGTCATCGTGACCCTGCGCGGAGACCGGATCTCCGGCCGCTATGCGCTGATCCAGACCGACGGCAAGAACTGGCTTGCCCATCGGATGAAAGAACAGCCCGCGATGACCGCGGCTGAGGTCAAACCCATGCTGGCCACGCACGGATCGGTGGCCGGCTTCAAGCCGGCGCAGTGGGCGTTCGAAGGCAAGTGGGACGGTTACCGGTTGCTGGTGGATGTGAATCATGGTGCGCTGCATTTGTATTCGCGACGGGGGCGCGATGTCACCGCGGAGTACCCCCAACTGCGAACGTTGGCCGCCGATCTGGCCGATCACCACGTGCTCCTCGACGGTGAGGTGGTGGCGCTCGATGAGCACGGGGTGCCCAGCTTCGGGGCCATACAGAACCGCGGCCGGGAGGGGCATGTCGAGTTCTGGGCCTTCGACCTGCTGGCGCTGGACGGCAGGCCACTGCTGCGGGTGAAGTACCGTGACCGGCGAAAGTTGTTGGAGACCTTGGCTTCCGGCGGCGGACTGATCGTTCCCCCGTTGCTGCCCGACGATGATCCGCTCGGGGACGCCCGGCGTCGGGGCTTGGAGGGTGTGGTGGCCAAGAAGTGGGACTCGACCTATCAGCCGGGCCGGCGGTCCTCGGCATGGATCAAGGACAAATTCTGGAACGCCCAGGAAGTGGTGATCGGCGGCTGGCGTGCCGGGCAGGGGGGACGAACCAGCGGGATCGGCGCGCTGCTGGTCGGTGTCCCGGGCGAGGACGGCCTGCACTTCGCCGGCAGGGTGGGCACCGGCTTCACCGACAAGATGCTCGGCGATCTGCGCGCAACCCTCAAACCGTTGGAGACCGACGAGTCTCCTTTCAATGCACCGCTTTCCACCATCGACCGGCGCGGGGTGACTTTCGTCCGGCCGGAACTGGTGGGCGAGGTGCGCTACAGCGAGCGCACCTCCGATGGCCGGCTGCGCCAGCCGAGTTGGCGCGGGCTGCGGCCGGACAAGTCGCCCGAAGAGGTGGTCTGGGAATAGTAGCTACGTAAGAGGCTGTACGCGTTGCTGATTCGGTGCAGTCCGCTTGTCTGAAGAGGTAGGTGCGCTCCGCGCGGACACATCAATGATGCACCTGGTGCAAGCCCTTTGGTCGGGTGCGCGGTACCAATTTCGCCGTCATGAGCGACTTTCTTTCGCAGTTGAGACCGGTTCTCCGCTATGGCTGATCGGTGGGTCGAATGACGATCTCGTTCACGGCGACGCGACGCGGTTGGCTGACGATGTACGCAATCGCTTCGGCGATGTCCTCCGCGTGCAACTGCTCCACTGCACCGAACGCAGCTTCGAAATCCGCAGCGGAATTAGGCTTCTGGTCGAACAATTCGGATTGGGTGCGACCCGGCTCGATCACCGAGAAACGGACATTGCGTTTGGTGAACTCCTGCCTCCACGCCTCGGTTGCGCCCGTCACGGCGAACTTCGTGGCGTTGTAGATCGCGACCGTCGGTGCCGCAACCCGTCCGGCGACGGATGAGATGTTCACTACGTCCGCCACGGAGCGCGGGCTGTTTCGTGCAGCGACAAGAAGGTACGGCAATGCCGCCTTGGTCACGTACATCAGGCCGCGGAGGTTGATGTCGACCATTCGATCCCACTCGTCGAGCGGTGACTCTTCGGAGGCGCCGTTCAGCATCACGCCGGCCGCGTTCACCAAGGTGTCGAGGCGGCCGAATTTCTCAATGGTTCGCTCCACTGCCCGCTGTCCGTTGCCAGCGTCGGTGAGGTCAGCAGCAATCACCAAAGTCTCATGGCCCTGGGAACGAAGCCGTTCCGCCAGTTCCTCTAGCCTGTCGGCTCGCCGTGCGGCAAGGGCGACCTTTGCTCCGGCGCCCGCCAACCGTTGCGCGGCGGCGGTACCGATCCCGCTTGACGCTCCGCTGATCAGTGCGACGTTTCCGTCCAGCGCATTGTCCGTCACGATGCCTCCCTATTTACGGTGCGTTGCGTCTCGCAAATCACTGTACTCTTTTCCGAGACGCCGCGCACCGTTGATTAGTAGGCTTCGAAGGTGAGCAGTGAAGAGCCTCGCCGGCGCGGACGGCGGAGAAGCGAGCAGAGCCGGCGAGCGATACTGACGGCGGCCTTCGATCTCGTAGCCGAGGAGGGGCGAGACTTCACAATCGAGGGCATCGCGGCCCGCGCGGGGGTTAGCAAGCAGACGATCTATCGGTGGTGGCCGACCAAAGGGGACGTCCTTCTCGAGTCGCTCGCGACGCAAGCCGAGGTGCAGATTTCCACCTCTGATCAGGGGTCTTATGCGCAAGATTTGCTCCACTTCCTCAACCAGACCGTCAAAATCCTTCGCCCTCATGGAGTTCGAAGCGCATTGCGCAGCCTGATGGCAGAGGCGCAGCAGAATCCTGAACTGCGGCATCGGTTTCAAACGGAATTCCTGGCGCGACGCCGTGCTGCGTTGTTGCAGATCGTCAGCCGCGCTGAAATCCGCGGTGATCTGCCTCCGGGGGTGCACGGCGAGCTCATAGGCGACATCGTCTTCGGGGTGATCTGGTACCGAATGCTCTCGACAGAGCGGCTCCTGGACAGCGCCGACGTGCGGAGTCTGGCAGATCTGCTGGCATCACACGACTAGTGGCCCGCGCACCGTCGTCGACGATCGGCCGCCGCGGAATAGCCCCACCATGCGGAGGTGATGGCGATGGCTTGTCACGCCTGGACTGTGTGCACACGAATGCCGCACACTTCGAATACTGCACTTCCGCCAGTTCTCTGAAAATAGTGCAAGATGATCCGTGAGCGCCCGTATCTCACGGTTCCACACCACCTGTGACCGTCCGCAACGAGTGCCGGACGTAGCGGTGCATCTCCTGCTCGGGGAGATAGGGGACTTCCCGTAAGGTCGCCGTCCGTTCCCGGAAGCGCTCGTCGGATTCATCCAGCGCCAGCACACCGGTCGCCGAATCGCTGACGCCGAACCCGGTCACCGAGATGGCTAGGTTGTCGAACGCCGCTTCGGTATCGGCATAGCGTCCGGGGCTTTCGTTGAGCCGTTCCAGCAGCTCCAGTGGTTCGAGACCGCGCAGGGCGAAGACGTCCCTGCCGTCGAGGAACAGCGGGTGTCGTGGGCCGGCGGGCATGATCTCGCAGAGGCGGTCGGCCTCGTAGCGCAGCACGAGGTGACCGCGGGTTTCGGTGACGCTGTCTGCGGATGGGCCGTTCGTCGCGTACTCGGCGATGAGGGCCTGCTTCTCGTCGTCGCTCAACGCGTCGCCGAACATCGCCAGCGTCTCACGCAGCAGGTCATCGGAGATGCGGTCAGCACCCCGACCGGTGACGGTGCCGTAGGTCGCGGACAGTGCATCCACTTGTGCCGGGGACATACCGAATTCGAGCCGGCCCAGTCCCTGGCGGGGACGTATGGTCCAATCTGGGTCTATTGCCATCGTGACTATCAGGATGCCACCGCGCGGGGCCCGGTCGGGCAACGGCGTGATTGCCCAGGGCGGTCACCGAGGAGGGCCAGGGGCTGGCGATGACGGGACGAGCACTTCGACGCCGATCTCCTGCACTGTCGGCGTTGCTTCGTCATGAGGCACCACCTGTGGTGCGACGAATCCCGCACGCTTCGAATACTGCTTAGCCGCCGGTTGTCTGGGAGTCCTCGTGGCGAAGTTACTTCTGCAACAAGGCACCTGGAACAGACCCGGGGCGACCCTCACGGCGCGTTGGTGAGTGCGGTCCGCAGTTCACGCCGTGAGGTGACTCCGAGCTTCGCGAAGATCTTGCCGAGGTGCCACTCCACTGTGCGTCGGCTGAGGAACAGTTGCCCAGCGATCTCGACGTTCGTGTAACCGTCGCGCGCGAGGAGCGCGATGCGGCTCTCCTGCGCCGTCAAGGCGAACGTAGCGTCCGTCGACCCCACGTGCACCGTCTCGCCGGTGGCCGCGAGCTCGCGTTGCGCTCTGCGCGCGAAGCCGTCAGCACCCATGCGGGCGAACATGTCATGTGCGATCCGCAATTGGGTGCGGGCATCGGCCCGGCGTTTCTCCCGGCGCAGCCACTCGCCGTAGAGCAGGTGGGTGCGGGCCAGGTACACCACCACAGGGGTGCGCTCAAGATGCACCAGCGCGCCTTGGTACGCAACGTCGGCCACCACGCCGTCGGACACCAGTGCGGTGGACCGGGCGGCCAAACCGAGTGCCGTCTCGGTGCCGCTGGCCCCCGTGCGTTCCAGCAGCCGATCGAGCGCCGCTGCGGCGACTTCGTGTTCGTTGCAGCGCGCGGCCGCCTCGACCAATTCGACGAGGAGGTAGCCGCACATCCCGAGGTCGTCGTGTCGCGCGCCGGAAGCGGCGGAGTCCATGGCCTCCTGGTACTGGCAGAGTCCGTTGTGCATGATCGCTGCCGCGTAGAGGGCAATCGAGATGTCATATCCCTCGCCGCGGCCCTTCGCACCGTCGATCGTCTCTCGCACTCCCTCACGGCACAGCTGTTCCTCTCCGCGGTAGGCGGCAAGGTAGGTCCTGATCGCCGCCCGAACCGGGGCGCCCGTCGCGGTGATGATGGCGGCGGACTCGTCGAGCAATGCGGCCGCCTGCTCGAACTCGCCCGCCGTGACGCAGACCGCCGAATAGGTCACCAGGGCCACCGGCAACATGGTCAAGGAACCCGAGGCCCGCAGCTGCTCGACCTCTCGGGCCGTCAGGAAGTTGTAGGCGTCCTGGTCGAACAGATCCAGACACACACGCGCGGTGAGATCGTGCCAGCGCGGGTCGGGGGCGTCGGTCTCCCACTCGAGGAGATACGCCCGGATTGCCGCTTGCAGCAGGCCCGCCGCGGCGACGTAGCCGCTGCTCAACCTGACGATCAAGCCGTCCAGCAAGAGGTCGATGACCCGAGGCGGTTCCGGGGCGGCGGGCGCCTTGCGCGCAGCCTGCGCAACGGACGGTGCCGAGTTGTGCCGTTCGGTCGACAGCCTGCCGACGAGGATCGACGCCATCACAGCCCCCAGGTAGGCTTTCCGCGACTCGGGCGGGTCGAGCTTTTCCAGCCGCTTAGCGGCTGCGAGCAGCAGGGGCGGTGCGTCGACGCCGCGGCTGGCAGCGAATGCCATCTTCGCGCGCAACAATTCGCAACGTGCAGCCAGCAGTTCGTCGTCGGTGGTGTCGTGCGCCGCGGCGATCAGGCGCGCGGCCGGCTCCGACATCCCCGCGTCGAGGTTGGACATCGCGGCATCCAGCGTCCGGCGGGCCCGCTCGGTCGAGTCCGGCGTCAGCCGGGCGGCGTATTCCAGGAACGACGCCGCGGCGGAAACGCCTCCTCGAGCGCGGGCACGCCCGGCCGCAAGCTCCAGTTCGTCGGCGATCTGGGCGTCGGGCGTGTCGGTCGCATGGGCGCGGTGCCAGGCCCGGTAGTCGTCGGCGGTCGGCCCGGTGATGCTGGATGCCAAGGCGGCGTGCGCTTGCCGGCGCTGCGACGCCGACGAGCTGCGATAGATCGCTGCGCGAATCAGGGGATGGCGAAACCTCGGACCGCCGTCGACGAAGATCAGGCCGGCGGTCTCCGCGGGCTCTGCGGCCTCCCGATCGATATCCAGACTGCGCAGGGCAGACCAGATCCATTCCGGTCGACCTGCGGGCTCGGCGGCCATCACGGTCAGCAATAGCCTTGTTGCGGAAGGAAGTTCACTGACCTGCCTGACGAAAGTACGCTCGATGTGCGTCTCGTTCGAGGTTGCGCTCGGCAGCCCGTAGCCGCCCGCCAGACCGTCCGAGGTCAACGCTTTGTGCAGCTCCAGCAGCGCGAGCGGGTTTCCGTTCGCCTCGGCGAGCACGGTTTCTCGCACCCGCTCATCCAGCCGGGTGGGCACCATGGTGGCCAGCAGCAATCGTGCGTCGCGATCGGTCAGGCCGCTCAACATCAGTTCCCGATGGCCCGCAATCGCGTCGGCGCCAATGTCTCTGGTGGTGAACACCATGACGACCGGATCCACCTGAATTCGGCGGGCGACGAAGGCCAAGGCCTGCAGCGACGCGGGATCCATCCACTGCGCGTCGTCGACGGCACACAAGAGGGGGGAGTCGCTGCTCGCCGCGCCAAGCAGCGTCAGCAGCGCAAGCCCCACCAGCAAGCGGTCGGGAGCCGCCCCGTTGGTGAGGCCCAACGCAACCTGCAAGGCGTGGGCCTGCGGCTCGGGTAGCCCTTCGATGAGGCCCATCAGCGGCGCACACAGTTGTTGCACACCGGCGTACGCGATGTCCCGTTCCAACTCGGCACCGCCGACCGACAGGACGCGAAAGTCGGGTGCCCGCTGCACCAGATCTTCCAGCAGTGCGGTCTTGCCGATGCCCGGCTCGCCGCGCAGCGCGAGAACCCCGCTGTGGCCGCGCCGGGCGGCCTCGAGCAGCTCGGCGAGCGCTTGTTGCTCGCGTTGTCGCCCGACCAGTGCCATGGTAGGCATCGTCGCACGGTGATCCGCGCCGATGCAGCGCGATCGACGGTTGGTTGGCGCTGCTGACCGGTCAGTCCGGCATGGCGGCCACGATGTGCTCTTCGGTCAGTGGCAACGTGCGCACCCGTACACCCAGCGCGTCGTACAGCGCATTGGCGATCGCGGCGGCGGTCGGTCCCTGCGAGGTCTCTCCCACACCGAGACTGGGGTGACCGGCGCCGGGCATCAACTCGACGGCCACCCGTGGCACCTCGGAAAATCGTAGGATCGGATAACTCTCCCACGTGTCGCTGGTGACGGACGCCCTGTCGAAGCGCACGCGCTCCTTGAGCGCCCAGCTGGTGGCCTGGATCGCGCCGCCCTCGATCTGATTGATGGCACCATCCGGATTGATCACCAGCCCGGCGTCCACCGCGATCACCAGACGGCGCACCCGCACCTCGGCAATCGCCTCGACCTCGGCCAGCACCGCACAGTACGCACTGCTGTTCTTGTAGCGCGCGTAGCCGATCCCGCGTCCCACCGAATCCGTGGGCGACCAGGTATCCCAGCCGAATGCCTGTGCGGCGGCTTCGATCACCGCTCGGGCCCGTGAGTCGCGCAGCTGGCTCAGCCGGTACTCGACGGGGTCTCGTCCGGCCGCCGCGGCCAGATCGTCCATGACCGATTCGATGGCGAACACGTTGACGAAAGCGCCGAGCGCCCTCATCGCCGAGGTGCGCAGCGGCATCGTCGATATCTGATGGTTGACAACTCGGTAGGCCGGAAAGGCATATCCGGGCACCGAGTTACGTCCGGCTGTGCCCCCGTGTTCCAGCGGAGCCTCCGGCCCGGCGACGATCTCCTGGCCGCCTTGCCGATGGCTCGCCGCCAGCAACCCGATTCCGGGAACGAATCCCGGTCGCGTGTTGTGACTACTGCCCCAGATTTCGTGGCGCCAGGAGAGTACGTCGCCGCGGGTATCGACATCGGCCGCGACCCGGACCACCGCAGCCGGCCCGAATGGCGCCCACGTCAGCTCGTCGGCGCGCGACCACACCACCTGGACATGGCGTTCGGGCACGGCCTGCGCCATCATGACGGCATCCATGGCGGCGTCGTCGGCGCCGTTGTGCCCGTAGCATCCCGGCCCCTTGACGTGATGCACGGTGATCCGGGCCTCGTCCATGTCGAGGGCGCGCGCCAGTTCTCGACGCAGGACGTAGACACCCTGGCTGTGGGTCCATACCTGCAGGGTCGGGTGGTCACCGGCGGTGAAATGGGCCACGGCGCACGACGGTCCCATCGCAGCATGCGCGAGGTAGGGACGGTGGAACACCGCCTCGTGGGAAGCCGCCGCCGTGGTGCCGGGGGCGATGTTCCCCTCCTCGGCGAGGACGGTCGTATCGGCGGGGGCGGTGGTCAGGAATGTCGCCAGTTGGTCCTCGTCGGGCAGGGTCGGGTGCTCGTCCCAGGTGGCGTGTGTGCGCAACACCTCGGCGGCGTGCACGGCGAGTTCTTCACGCTCGGCGACAATGCCCAGGAAGTCGCCGTCGCGGATGACCGCCACGATGCCGCCGGTACCGGTCACCGCCGTGGTGTCGACTCCGGCGAGCACCGCACCGCGCGACGGCGGGCGCACCACCCGGCCATAGAGCATTCCGTCGAATGACAGATCGTGGACGAAGCGCGGTGTGCCGACGCCGAGCGCCGGCAGGTCGATTCGGGGCACGCTGGTCCCGACCAGCGTGTACGAGCTGGGTTCCTTGGGCTCGCAGGTCCCGGTGACCTTACGGTCCAACAGGGTGTCATCGGCGAGCTCCCAGTAGCTTGTGGAGCGCCCATCCGCGGCGACGATGGCGCCGCCGGCAATGTCGACGGCTTCCTCGGCTATCCCCCATCGGTCGGCGGCGACGGCGATGTAGCGGGCTCTCGTCTCGGCGGCCACCATCCGCAGTGCGGCACCCGACTGCTGGATCGACATGCTGGCCGCGGTATACCCCTCATCGGGACTGCGGCCGGTCTGCGCGCCGATCATCCGGACTCGGGCAACCTCGATATCGAGCTCTTCGGCCACCACCTGGGCCAAGGCGGTCAATACGCCCTGGCCGAGTTCGACCTTGCCCGAACGTACTTCGACCACTCCCGCGGGCAGGATACGCAACCAATCACCCAACCTCGGATTGCTCCGAAGCGAGGTGGGTAACGCGCGGATGTCCGATGCCGTCACCGCGGCGGCATTTCGCTGCGCATCGCCTCGGCCGCGGCCAGGACCGCACGGACGATCCGATTGTGAGCACCGCACCGACACAGATTGCGATCCAGAGCGGCGCGGACCTCGTCCTCGGTGGGTGCGTCGTTCTCACGCAGCAGCCCGACGGCACCGACGATCATCCCCGAGATGCAGTAGCCGCACTGCGCGGCTTGGCCTTCCACGAAGGACCGAGCCACGGGGTGAGGCGTCTCCGGTGTCCCCAGTCCCTCGATGGTGGTGATCGCGCGGCCATCGGCCGCCCACATGGGCACGCTGCACGAATAGTCCGGACGGCCGTCGATCAACACCAGACAGGCCCCGCACAGCCCCTGGCCGCAACCGAAACGACTTCCCTTGAGGCCGAGATGGTTTCGTAGTGCATATAACAGCGGTGTGTCGTCCTCGGTGTCAACCTCCCGAATGACACCGTTCACGTCGATCGAGTGCATACTTCCCCTATGTCGCTCCCACGGCGGACAAGCGTCTGCCCAACTCGGGGAATACAGCCAGAGTGCTGGCGTTGATCGCCGCGAACTGCGTATCGTCGAGCGCGGTCGAGTTCAGGAGGTCGCGTATGTAGTCCTCGTGCACCTTCATGTCCGAGAGCGGATAGTCGGTGCCGAACAAGATGTGATCGGCGGTGGTCAGCTCCAGC
This sequence comes from Mycolicibacterium canariasense, assembly GCF_002101555.1. GTDB lineage: Bacteria > Actinomycetota > Actinomycetes > Mycobacteriales > Mycobacteriaceae > Mycobacterium > Mycobacterium canariasense. The sequence goes on along the minus strand of NZ_LQOL01000111.1, from coordinate 76,872 downwards.
AGCGGCCCCACCGAATGCGCGGCATTGGCCATCTCGAAGTAGAGGCCGGCGAGCTGTGTCTTGATGTCGTCGGCGGTGACGGCGCGGGGATTGGGTACCCACGGCAGCGGCCCCAACGCCGCCACCCGGGACCACACCGCCGGCAGCGCGCCGCCGCCGTGGGCCAAGACCATCTTCATGTTGGGATAGTTCTCGAACACCCGGGCGAACACCGCGTCCACCACGGTGCGCGGGGTGTCGAACACGAATTCCAGCACCGGCCCCGGTCGCCCGCACGCCGTCAGTTCCAGCCCCGCCGGCGCCGAAGGGTGCACGAACACCGGTGCGTGGCGCCGATCCAGCTCGGCGAAAATCGGGGCATAGTGCGGATCGCCGAAATACGTGCCGCCGGTGTTGGTGGACATCACGAATCCGTCGGCGCCGAGTTCGTCGGCTGCCCGCCTGATCTCGTCGACTGCTCGCCGCGGCTCTGCAGCCGGGATCGTGGCGAGAAATCCGAACCGATCCGGTTTGGCGGCCGCCACCGCGGCGCCCCGATCGTTGATCTCGCGGGCCCGCTCGGCGAAGACGTCCGTCGGCATGGACAACAACTGGAGCGCGATGCCGTGGGCGTCCATGAATGCCAGCGCCACGTCGGCCACCCATTCGGGAGCCGGCGGACCGGTGAACCTGTTGGCCGCCAGCCAGGAGTTCTCCACTTCCCGCTGGGCCGCGCTGAGCACCGGAAAGTTATGCGAATGCACATCCACGATGCCGTCCAATCGCCTCACGCCGTCGACTCTGCCCGGTCGCGCTCGGTGATGGACCCGTAGAAGTGCCGGGTCGCAGAACCCGGCACTATCACGGGTCCGATCTCGGTGGGCCATTGCTGAACTGATGTCCATGCCGGCCGAGGATTGCGCTGACGCGGCGCTGGGGTTCCGGCGCCGGGTACCGATCCGCGTGCAGGTCAACGGGACCGCCATCGAGGCCGAGGTGGCACCACGAACCGCGCTTCTCGACTGGCTTCGGGAAGCGGTGGCGTTGACCGGCGCCAAGAAAGGCTGCAATGAGGGCGCATGCGGGACGTGCACGGTCCTCGTCGACGGTCAACGCATGAATGGCTGTCTCACCCTGGCTGTGCAGTGCGACGGCCGCGACGTCGTGACGGTGGAAGGTTTGGCGGGCCCGGACGGCGCGCTGCACCCGGTGCAGCGCGCATTCGCCGAACACGACGCGTTCCAGTGCGGATACTGCACACCCGGTCAGGTCATATCCGCGGTCGCCTGCATCGCCGAGGGCCACGCGACAGACGGGGACACCGTGCGGGAGTCGATGAGCGGCAACATCTGTCGGTGCGCGTCCTATCCCCAGATCACCGCGGCCGTGCTGGCCGCCGCGAACGGTCAAGGCCGATGAGGGACTTCGGGTACGCCCGCGCCACCGATATCGCCTCGGCGACGGCCACCCTGAGCCGCGGTGACGCCACCGTGATCGCGGGCGGCACCGAACTGCTGAACTGGTTCCGCCTCGGGATCTCCGATGACGACCATGTCCTCGACATCGGCGATCTCGACGAACTGCGGGGCATCACCAGCGACGGTGACCAGTTGTTCATCGGGGCGTTGGCGACGCTCAACGACGTCGCGGCACACCCCGCCGTCAACAGCGGCGCGGGCGCACTGGCGTCGGCGTGCCGCCAGGCCGCGTCCGCGCAACTGCGCAACCGCGCAACCATGGGCGGAAACGTTCTGCAACGCACCCGGTGCCCGTACTTCCGTGCGGAGGAACCGCTGCCGTGGGGTTGCAACAAACGCGCCCCGGGCACCGGGTGTTCCTCGCTGGCCGGTCATCACGAGCGGCAGGCCATCTTCGGCTGGACCGAGAACTGTGTGGCAGTGCAGCCGTCGGACCCGGCGGTCGCGCTGGCCGCTCTCGGTGCGCGGGTCGTCATCGCCGGCCCGGCCGGCACCCGCAGCATCCCGATGACCGAGTTCCATCTCTCGCAGGAAGACGCGGCCGCCACGGGGGACCCCCAGCGCGAGACTCGCCTGGAGGCCGGCGAGCTGATCACCGGGTACCGGCTGCAGCTACGGCCCGGCGAGGGGCAGGCCTACGTCAAGGTGCGCGAGCGCGCATCGTACGAGTACGCCATCGTCTCGGCCGCCGCAGCAGTACGCAGCGAGAACGGCATCATCAGCGAGGCCCGCGTCGCACTCGGTTCGGTGGCGCAGAAGCCGTGGCGGCTCGACGCGATCGAGCCGCAACTCGTCGGGGTCGGCCTCAACCGGGACACGTTGGCGCCCATCCTCAACCGCGCCATGACAGCCGCGCGTCCATTGCCGAACAACGGCTTCAAGACGGTGCTCGCGGGCCGTGCTGCCGTACGGGCGCTGCTGACCGCCGGGGGCGCGCCGTGACGGCAACGACGGTGACCACGAAAGCGTTTCCGCGGGTCGAGGCCGCGGCGAAGGTGAGCGGTACAGCGCTCTACACCGCCGATCACCATCCCGACAGGATGATTTACGCGGTACTCGTGGGCGCACCCGTTGCCGCCGGCCGGCTGCGGGGCGTCGATACGAGTGCCGCGCTGCAGGCGCCCGGCGTGATCGCCGTCCTCACTGCCGCCGAACTGCCGGACTTTCCCGAGCTCTCGGAACCAGCCGGGGTGACCCGAATGCCGTTCACCGACAGCGTGATCCACTATGAAGGCCAGCCCGTCGCCATCGTCATCGCCGATTCCGTCGAGGCTGCCGAAGCTGGGCGAACACTGGTAGCGGTCGACTGCGAGCGCGCCGATCCGGTGCTGCTCGGTGCGGGTCATCGTGAGTCGGCTCCCGGGGAATTCGGTGGCGAATTCAGCAAGGGTGACATGGATGCGGCGTGGTCCAGCGCCGCCCTCCGCATCGAGCAGACGTACCGGCAAGCGCCGCGGCATCATCACGCGATGGAGACATCGGGCACGGTCGCGCAGTGGGACGGTGACACGCTGACGCTCTGGGACAGTGTGCAGGCCAGTTCCACGGTGCCGCCGGTGGTCGCCGCGGCGCTGGGTCTCGAACCTGACCGCATCCACATCATCGCCCGCCACATCGGCGGGGGCTTCGGTTCCAAGAGTTACATCTGGCCGCACCAGATTCTGGCCGCAGCCGCCGCTCGGATCACCGGCCGGCCGGTGAAGCTGCACCTACGCCGGGCCGACCAGTTCAGCAATGTCGGATACCAACCGTGGATGGAGCAGACGGTGCGACTGGCCGCCGACGCGTCGGGGCGGCTCACCGGCATCGAGCACGTCGCGGTGAACAACGCCGGCATGGTCGACACCCACGTCGAGCCGGCAACTCTGTCGAGTAGGAATCTGTATGCATCAGGCGCGATCCGCACCCGTCAGGTGATCGAACGGGTGAACCTCAACGTGCCCACCCCGATGCGGGCCCCGCTCGAAGGCAACGGCCAGTGGGCGCTGGAGTCCGCGATGAACGAACTGGCCGACGCGTCCGGCATCGATCCGCTCGACGTGCGGCTGGCCAATTTTGCCGAGGTCTCCCCGGCCGACGGTCGGCCATGGTCGAGTAACCGACTCAAGCAGGCGTACGCCGAAGGGGCCCGCCGTTACGGCTGGCGCGAGCGTCACGAACGGGCACGCGCGGAGGGTCCGTGGGCGATCGGGCACGGGATGGCGACCTGCACCATGGGCAGCTTCCGCTTCCCCAGTGCGGCGCGGATCCGGTTGCGCGGCGACGGGACGGTCGTGGTCGAGGCGAACGTGCCCGATATCGGGACGGGCGCGCCGACGTTACTCCGTGAGATCGCCGCCGAGGAGCTGGGGGTGGCGCGCGAACAGATCGAAATATGTTGGGGTGATACGCAGTTACCGGCTGCGGGGCCCAGCTATGGCTCGTCGATCACCATGAGCGCGGGCAGCGCGGTCGCCGCCGCGGCCCGCAACGTGGTCACACAACTCGCCGCCCGCGGCATCGCGGCGATCGATACCGACACGCTGCGCGCTGCGGGGATCGACGAGATCGTCGGCGAGGGCCGGTTCGAGACGCCCGACGGCGCGATGAACCTGGACGGGGAGGGAACGCCTTTGGCGCTGCGAACCTGGGGGGCCATCTTCGTCGAAGTCGGCGTGGAACGCGATTTCGGACTGCTGCGGCTGCGGCGTGCCGTCGGCGTCTATTCGGCCGGACGCATCATGAATCCCGTGACCGCGCGGGCCCAGATGATCGGCGGCATCATCTGGGGCTGGGGCAAAGCCACGCTGGAGGAAAGCGATCAGGAGCCGGTTCACGGCCGCTGGCTGGCCAAGAACCTGTCGAACGTCGCGGTGCCGGTCAACGCCGATATCCCCACCGACCTCGACGTGTCCTTCATCGACGAGTACGACGAGGCCGCCAGCCTGATCGGTGCGCGTGGGATCGGCGAACTCGGCGCGACGGGTGTGGACGCCGCGGTGGCCGCCGCCGTGCACGACGCGGTGGGGGTTCGGGTGCGCGAGCTGCCCATCCTGCCGTGGAAAGTGCTCGGCGGCTTGACAGGAGCACCATGACAAAGACCTGGTTCGTCACCGGAACATCCCGCGGCATGGGGCGAGAGCTGGTTGCGCAACTACTGGTGCGCGGCGACACCGTCGCGGCGACGCTTCGGCGACCTGAACAGCTCGACGACTTGGCCACCCGCTTCGGGGATCGGCTGTGGCGGCACACCCTCGACGTCACCGACTACGGCATGGTCCGCGAGGTTGTGGGCGCGGCATTCGACGCATTGGGGCGGATCGACGTCATCGTGTCCAACGCGGGTTACGGCGTGTCCGGCGCCGCGGAAGACCTCGGCGACAAGCACATCGAGGAGTTGATCGCCACCAACTTGACGGGTTCCATCCAACTCGCCCGCGCAGCGATACCGCCTCTTCGCGCCCAGGGCGGCGGGCTGTTGATGCAGATGTCGAGCATGGGCGGGCAAGTCACCTTCCCGTCCTACTCGGTCTATCACGCCTCCAAGTGGGGTATCGAAGGTTTCTATGACGCTCTCGCTTACGAGGTGGAGCCGTTCGGCATCCGCACCACCTTGATCGAACCCGGCGTCGTGCGCACCAGCTTCTTCGATGCCGCCGAGCGCATTCCGGCGAGTGCACCGTATCGGGGTGGACCCGCCGATCCGCCGCCGACCACAATCGACGAGATGACCAACAGTCCGGAACGTGTGGCCGCAGCGATCATTCGCGCCGCCGACGCCGAGGTTCCGCCTCGGCGGCTGGTTCTCGGTTCGGATGCGTGGACTCTGATCACCCAGGGCCTGTCGACTCGACTCGTCGAGGTCGCTGCGCAGCGCGACAACGCGTCCTCTGCTGATCTGCAGCCCGACTCAGGCCTGGACTAGACCGGATTTGTTGCACGCGTGTAGCAGGGTTGCCGGACCGCGATACGGAATCAAACTCCTTGCGGCTGAACATCCTTCGTGGGATGTGAGCTGGCCTCCTCGGCAGGGCTCGGTGCCTGCACGTCCTGCCGCCGCGGGCATGGGGCCGACCACCCGTGGTAGCCGAGCGCCACGCTGATGGCGGAGTACACCGCGGCTTCGGTCCACATATAGCCGACACCCCACCGCCTGCCCAAGAAGACCGGCTCGCTGATGATCCCTCGCCGGGTTGCCACGGCGTAGGCGGCATGTGCGTAGGCCAACGCGGCGAACGACCCCGACAAGAACTTGCTGACCTCGCGGTTCATAGCTGACTCCTTCTGCTCTCGACACCAATCGCATGGGCGGATGTCGCCCGCCCGCCGCCGGAAGGGTTTTCGACGGCCAGTTCAGTGTCGAACCCACCGGCATCGGTGACTAGGGACCAAGGTCCCGGGTGGGCGGTGCCGGGCAGGGACTGTCGGCCCGCGTCCGGGTGGGCCTGCGGCCCTGCCGGGATTGATGAGTGTTTCGGTACCCGCCGGTGCCGATACCCGTCAGCCGGAAGCGATTGCGCATCCCGCGAACCATGTGTTCGTCGATCATTGATTAGCGGCACTGGGCAACCTGCCGAATTGGTCGGTCAATCACCCATTCAATGAGGGAAAATCGATATGAGTAATTTCATCCGAAGTTTGCTAACCCATGTGTATGCTGCTCGTGTAGCAAATTTTAGTTTGCTGACCTCATTGTATCGATCCAACCGAAGGGGGAGCGGTGGACGCTCTGAGCAATGTTCGTGACCGGATGACACCGATGGTGGCGCTGACCGGCGCCGTGGCGATCGCGGCGGCGGGCGCGGTGGCCGCGCCGCCGGCGCTACAGGCCGCCGAGCACGTCACGCCCGCGGTGGTGCGTGAGGTGAAGTCCCTCCCCGTCGAACTGGCCGCGGTGAACTTCTTTGCACCGTATTACGCGATGCCTGCCGGCCCGGCCGGGACAGCCATCACGGTTCCGCTCTATGTCGTGACGCTGGCCGTGGACAACGTCGCGAAGGGCGCCACTCAACTGCTCACCAACCTCAATGTGGACAAGCGGCTGGCGCAGCAGCCGGTCGTGCTGACGCATTCGCTCGTGTTCCCGATCGCCACCGGCGCGCAGATCGCGTTGGCCAGTGGGCTGGACGGAACATATGTCTACGGCAAATTCACTCCCGCGCAGGCGCTGAACTTCTTCGTCAACGCCGTCAAGGCCGCCGTCGACGGGTTCGTCGCCGCGGAGAAGGCGTTGTTCACCCAGCCGTCCGTGACGGCCAAGACGGCTGCACCGGATGTCGCTTCGCCGGCGATAGGGGAAGCCAGCCGGACGGTGACCCTGTCCACCGCATCGGCAGAGGTGACGCCGAAAGCGCCGCGCAAGCACAGCGCCGCAACCCCGGCCAATGCCGGACCGGAGCCTTCGACCGAGGCGACAGGAGACACCGAGAAGGCAACGGGCGACACCGAGAAAGCCGAATCACCCGTGCCGGCTACCCCGGTGGTGAAGAAGCCCACCTGGAAGCGGCCCACGTTCAAGCTGCCGACCCTCAAGCTGCCGACCTTCAAACTGCCGGCTCCCAAGAAGACCACCACGACGGCGGATTCCGACACCACACCGTCGGCGCCGAAGGGTGACACCGGGTCGAAAGACGCTGGTTCCGAAGGCTCTTCGAAGTAGCCGGGCCACCGGACTCGGGCAGCCGAAGCCGCTGCCCGAGTCTTCTCGGTCAGCCGATGAGCGTCGCGCGGCCGGTCTCGATGGCTTCCTGCATGCCACGGGTGGCCAACGCGTCGGCCAACTCGTTGTCGCCGACGCCCGAATGACCTTTCACCCAGAACCATTCGACCTCGTGCCGGGCGCATGCCGCTTGCAACCGCTGCCACAGGTCGACGTTCTTCACCGGCTCCTTGGCGGCGGTCAACCAGCCGTTCCGTTCCCAGCCCAGCACCCACTTGGTGATCCCGTTGCGCACGTACGTGCTGTCGGTATAGAGGTGTACCAGCACGGGACGGGTCAACGCCTCCAGCGCCATGATGGGCGCGGTCAGTTCCATCCGGTTGTTGCTCGTCTGGCCGGCGTCGCCGCCGCACATCTCGCGGATGTGCTCGCGGTGCCGCAGCACCGCCCCCCAGCCGCCGGGGCCCGGGTTGGGCCGGCACCCGCCGTCGGTATGGATGATCACGGGGTGGGTCACCCGTCGAGCTTATGTCCGGAGATCATCGCCGTGCGCACCGACATTCCGAGCGCCCGGTGATCGAGGGTGGTGATCCGACGTCCCGGCTGCACCGCGTCCTTGACCGGCGCGGTGCGCCCGCCGAAGAAGGCGGCGGTCGCGTCGATATCGGCGACGACGTACGTGATGCCCCACAGCGACGACGGTCCGTCACCGGATGCCCCGGGCGCACCAACCACCTCGATGATCACCGGTCCGAAGCGGAAGAAGATCTGCCGGATCGGCCGGCCGCCGAGCTCGCCGTCGCGTTCGCGGCGCGGCTGTGCCCCGATCGCCGCCAGTGCCGCGACGGTCCGCCCCAAGTCGGGGGACAGCATCACGATGTGGTCGATCGCGGTGACGCCGTTGGCATGAGTGGCAGGATCGGCGGGCGCGGCGTCCGAGCGTCGGGTCGGGATACCGTCGAGCGACCCGTCGGCCGCGATGTCGTGCAACGACCATCCGAGGATGCCGGTGCCCTTGCTCGGTCCCGTGCAGCGGATGCGCACACCGCCGACGCGCACGATGCCGGCGGGATCGACACTGAACCCCGCCCGGGCCCAGGCCTGCGGTGGATCGGCCACCTCGATCTCGTCGACGGTCATGCGTCGATTCTGCAGGGCATCGCTGGATCATCAGGTCGGCGCGCTGCGGTGTGTGTTGTTAGTCTCCGCGTGTGAATCGCCTGTACGCGGTGCCCGCAGTTGCCGTCGTCGCCTGGTTCGGTGCGACGGTCGTCGCGGCCGCGCAGCCCACTGACCCGGTGTTCGCCATCGGTAAGTGTTACGACCCGGGCGAAGTCGTGCTGCAGCAGCCGGTCACCTTCGACTACAACTGCGACAACACCGGGGTGCTCACCGACATGGTGTGGACCTCATGGGGTGCCGACGGTGCCCGCGGTACCGGCACCGACAGCTCGGTGGAGTGTCAGCCCAACTGCGCGCAGGGCACCCGGTTGGTGAATCCGGTTGTGGTGCATGCCTGGAACCCCCAGCCCGCCAAGGATGCGGCCTGCCCGGCCGATGTCCGGTACTTCGCCGACCTCACCATCGCCTATCTGCAGGGGGTGCCGCCGTGGATCACGCCGGGCACCGAGTGGTCACCGGGCACCGATTTCGTCACCGTCGACGGTGCGCCGGCCGTGCACTTTTCCGGGTTGTCACCGCTGTGCGCGTAGACCCGAGGGTGGCAGCGCGACGCCGTCGGTGCCATCGTGGTTCCCATGAGTAGTCCGGATTCGCCAGAAGAGACCGCAGGCCTGTACAGCGTGGACGACGACGACCAGCTGACGCAGGAAGACACCCTGCTCGATCGCGGTGTCGACGATCTGCTCGACGAGGGCTACTCCCCGCCGGAGAAGTGGCAGGAGCCCCGCGATCACGACACGCTCGACGAGTTCCTGGCCGCCGAGGTGCCCGACCCGGCCATGGCGCTGGACGACGCCTACGTCCCCGACGAGCAGGCCGGCGATGACGAGGTGGGCGACGTGCGCTCCGGCCGGCTGGTGGCACCCAACGAAGGCTTCGGTGTCGACGACGAACCCGAGCTGATCGGTACCGACGTCGGGATCGACGGTGGGGCGGCCTCCGCGGAGGAGGCCGCGGTGCACGTCATCGACGACTGACGGCGCGAGCGTCCTCGAAATGCCGGGGATCGCGGCGCGTCACTGTGCAGACACGGCCGCTCGGCGACGGGTGGTGCGCTGCAAGGCGACGGAGAGCGTCAGCACCGCCAAGCCGGCCAGCGTCAGCACCGCGCCCGCCGCGGCGGGCGCGGTGTAGCCGTAACCCGCGGCGATCACCACACCGCCGATCCACGCGCCGGTGGCGTTGGCGATGTTCAGCGCCGAGTGGTTGAGCGCGGCGGCCAGCGTCTGGGCGTCGTGCGCCACGTCCATCAACCGGGTCTGCAGGGCGGGGCCGATCGCCGATCCCGCGGCGCCGATGAGGAACAGTCCGAACAGTGCGGTCCACGGGTTGTGCGCGGCCAGCACGAACAGGGCCAGCACCACGCCGAGCGCGGTGATGGACAGGTACAGCCCGCGCACCACCGAGATATCGGCCATCCGGCCGCCGGCCAGATTGCCGATCACCATCCCGAGCCCGAAGGCCATCAGGGCCAGCGGCACCAGGGCGCGCGGCAGCCCGGCGACGTCGGTCATGGTGGTGGCGACGTAGGTGTACACGGCGAACATGCCGCCGAAGCCCACCATCCCGACCAGCAGAGCCAGCCACACCTGCACCCGGCGCAGCGCGCCCAACTCGGTGAGCGGGCTGGTGACGTGCATGGAGCGCAGGTTGGGCACCCAGAACCAGATGGCGGTCAGGGTCACCAGCCCGATGGCCACCACCAGGCCGAAGGCGCTGCGCCAGCCGAAGTGCTGCCCGAGCGCCGACGCGACGGGCACCCCCACGACGGTCGCCACGGTCAGACCGGTCAGCACGTGCGCGACGGCCTTGGCCCGGTTCTGCGGGCCCATCAGGTGGGCGGCCACGAGCGCGGCGATGCCGAAGAAAGCGCCGTGCGGGATGCCCGCGACGAACCGGGCGGCCACCAGCGTGCCGTAGCTCGGGGCGAACACGCTGGCCAAGTTGCCCACCGTGAACAGCGTCATCAAGGCGAGCACCAGCGTCTTGCGGTTCACCCGCGCCGTCAGCGCCGCGATGAGCGGGGCGCCGATCACCACGCCGAGGGCGTACGCGGAGATGACATGACCGGCGGTCGGCTCGGAGACGTGCAGGCTCGCGGCGATATCGGGCAGCAGCCCCATGGCCACGAATTCCGTGGTGCCGATGCCGAAACCGCCCAGCGCCAGCGCCAACACGGCCAGCCAGCGCACGGTCGGGTCGGGGGCGACGACGGACAGTGGCCGGTGCGGTTGGGCGATTGTGCGGGACACGTGATCAGCGTAGGGCCACTTAGGTCACTCGGCCAACCGACTTTTGTCTATATGAGGTCAAAGTGGCGTAACTTACGTTTTCGGTGTTCAATCGGGTCATGGCCACCGCCGGCGACGTCTTCACCCTGATCAGGGAACGGGGTGAAACCACACGCGCCGATATCACCGCCGTCACGGGGCTGTCCCGGACCGCGGTGGCCGCCCGCCTCGCGGCGCTGGCCGACGCCGGACTGGTGCTCGAAGGTGAGCAGGTCCCGTCGACCGGTGGCCGGCCGGCCACCCCGGTCAGCTTCAACACCCACGCCGGCGTCGTGCTGTCGGTGGCCGTCGGCATCAGCCGGACCCGGCTGGCGGTGTGCGATCTGGCCGGAGTGATCCTGCGGCTGTCGGATATCGACCAGGAGATGGCCCTGGGCCCCGACGACCTGATGCCCGACGTGGTCAAGGGTCTCGATGTGCTGCTCGAGGACCGCCCGTCCGCGACGGTGTTCGGGATCGGTCTGAGCCTGCCCGGGCCGGTGGACCGCGAGCGTGGCTGCAGCCGGGATTCGCCCATCCTGCCGGGCTGGGACGGGGTGGCCTTGCGGCCGTACTTCGCCGATCGGTTCGACGCGATCCCGGTGATCCTGGACAACGACGCCAACGCGATCGCGCTCGCCGAGCGCGGCGGCGAACTCGAAGGCCACACCGACCTGCTGGTGCTCAAGGCCTCGACCGGGCTCGGTGCCGGCATCATCGCCGGTGGTGCTCTGCAGCGCGGAGCCTCCGGCGCCGCAGGCGAATTCGGCCACAACAAGATCGCCGCGGCCAAGGGGCGTCCGTGCCGGTGCGGCGACACCGGATGCCTGGAGACCGTCGCGGGTGGCTGGGCCATCGTGCACGAGCTGCAGCAGCGCGGCTACACCGTCCGACATTTGCGTGACGTGGTCGAGCTGGCCAACGGCGGCGACCCCGAAACCCGCCGGATGATCCGCGACAGCGGGCGGTACGTGGGTGAGGGCATCGCTCCGGCGGTGAACCTGCTCAACCCCAAGGTGCTCGTCATCACCGGCGATATGGCCGGCGCCTACGACATCTTCGTCGCGGGATTGCGAGAAGCGTTGTACGGCAACGCAACCACGATGGCCACCCGCGAGCTGGAGGTGGTGGCCTCGGCGCACGGCGGTACCGCGGCGCCGGTGGGCAGTGCGGCCATGGCGCTCGACGAGGTGCTCAGTGCGCGCGCCGTGGACGCGCTTGTCGCCCGAACGTGAACTCGTAGGCGAGGTTCTGCCGGGAGGTCGCCCACCGGTTCACGTTCGGGCTAACCGTTGGCCTTCGCGATGACGTTCTCGGCGAACCACTCCAGGTTGCGGATCTTGGTGTCCAGCGGCTCGGTGTCCTCGCCCATGATGTAGGGCACCCGGAAGCCGACGATCACGTCAGTCACGCCCTTGTCTTCGAGGCGCTTGACACCGTCCAGCGAGAACCCGTCGATCGAGATGACGTGGATCTGGAAATCGTCGGCCTGCCCGATGCGCTCCTCGGTTTCGCGGTACTGCTGCAGCTTCGCCAGGAGCGGGTCGAGTTCTTCGGGGTCGCCGCCGCCGTGCATCCAGCCGTCGTTGCGTGCGGCGCGCTTGAGTGCGGCGTCGGCATGACCGCCGACCAGGATGGGCACCGGCTTGGTGGGTGCGGGCGTCATCTTGATGCTGGGAATGTCGTAGAACTCGCCGTGGTACTCGAAGTAGTCACCCGAGGTCAGGCCGCGGATGACGTCGATGCACTCGTCCATCCGCTTGCCGCGCTTGGCGAACGGCACGCCCATGATCTCGTAGTCCTCGGGCCACGGGCTGGTGCCGACACCCAGACCCAGCCGGTTGCCGAACAGAGCGGCCAGGGACCCGGCCTGCTTGGCGACCAGCGCCGGCGGTCGGATCGGCAGCTTCAGCACGAAGATGTTGAAGTGCAGATTGGTGGTGACGGCCGATAGTGCGCCGATGAGTGCAAACGACTCGATGAAGGATTTGCCGTCCAGGAATTCGCGGTTGCCGTCCGCCGTGTACAGGTATTTGGAGTCCGACACCTCGGGGTAGGCGATGCTGTCCGGAATGGTCATGGCGTGATAGCCGGCCGCATCGGCCGCTTTGGCGAGCGGGATGTAGTAACTCGGGTCGGTCATGGCTTCCGCATAGGTGAACCGCATGAGGCGATACTAGAACGTGTTCTAGTTCTGTGTGTCGGATTGGGGCGGGGCATGATGTGCGGGTGCCCGCCGGCTGGCTCACCCGCAACGTTCGCGTGCTCTCCGCGGTGTCCTTTCTGCAGGACACCGCCAGCGAGTTGCTCTACCCGCTATTGCCGATCTACCTGACCACCGTGCTTGGCGCGCCACCCGCCGTGGTCGGCGCGATCGAAGGCGCGGCCGAAGGTGCCGCGTCGCTGACCAAGCTGGCCTCCGGCCCGCTGGGGGACCGGTTCGCGCGCCGCCCGCTCATCGCCACCGGGTACGGCATGGCGGCCCTGGGCAAGATCATGGTGGCGGCGTTCGCGTCCTGGCAGGGCGTGCTGGCAGGTCGGGTCGTCGACCGGCTGGGTAAAGGGCTACGCGGCGTCCCGCGTGACGCGCTGTTGGTGGTCGACGTCGACGACGCGCACCGGGGCCGGGTGTTCGGTTTCCACCGCGCCATGGACACCTTCGGGGCGGTCATCGGACCGCTCATCGGGCTGGCCGGCTACGAGCTGCTGGATCATCAGATCGCGCCGCTGCTGTGGGTGGCCGCGGTGCCGGCGGTCCTCAGCGTGGCGCTGGTGTTCCTGTCTCGGGAGCGCAAGCGCCCGGAGCGCGCGGCGCGCCCACCGATCTTCGCGCACGTGAAAGATCTGCCGGGTCGGTACTGGCGCACCGCAAGTGCGCTCGTTGTATTCGGAATCATCAACTTCCCCGACGCACTGTTGTTGCTGCGGCTCAACGAGATCGGCTTCTCGGTCGTGGAGGTGATTCTGGCCTACGTCGGTTACAACGCCGTCTACGCACTGAGCAGCTACCCGGCCGGAGTGCTGGCCGACCGGATCGGTCGGATCCAGGTGTTCGGCATCGGCCTGGTGTTCTTTGCGATCGGTTACGCCGGGTTGGGCCTGACCGACGATCCGGTGGCGGCCTGGCTGTTGATCGGCGTGTACGGACTGTTCACCGGCTGCACCGACGGGGTGGGCAAGGCGTGGATCTCGTCGCTGGTCGGCCCGGACGTACAGGCCAGCGCGCAAGGTGTTTTCCAGGGTGCGAGCGGATTCGCCATCCTGTTCGCGGGGGTGTGGGCGGGACTGGCCTGGGGTGCCGGTGCCGGCCAGGGCACCGTGCCGCTGCTGATCTCCGGTGGTGTCGGCGCCGTGTTCGCGATCGCGGTGCTGGTGTTCGGTCACGCCAAGCGAAAGGGCGGCGAACCCGCGCCGGCGATCTGATAGCCGCCTTGCTGGGAGCGTTCGGTGCACTTGCCCTGCACCGTATTTCCGTCGATCGTGACGGTGGCGGCGCCGCGCGGGGCCTCGGTGAGCTCGTCGAACACCGTGCCCTGCCAGTGGTATTTCCCGTCGATCGGGTCCAGGTGTCCGGTCAGCCGGACGCGTACCGCCCGCCCGTTCACCGTGGCAGGGCCGTCGTAGACGTCCTCGACGAATTCGTCTTCGCCCTCGTCGAGCCGCGGGGCCGCCGGGACCGTCGCGGGAAGGAACCCGGAACGTCGCCACACTCGTCGGGCGATCGGGCCGAGTAGACCGACCTCTTCGAGGAACGCCGCCAGCGGGGCAAAACCGGAGATCTGGGTCTGCTTGCGGTGAGCAGAGTTACGCGCCATCCGGCGGGCCGCGCGGGCGTCCAGGCCCACCCTGGCGTACTGCACCTTGTTGGTGAACAGGAAACGGAAGAACAAACCGCCGGCCCCGTTGAGGTTGCCGATCCAGAACCGCTTCCACCGCGACATCGTCGGCGTGCGCTTACGCAGTCCGTCGCGGGCGAATTGGATGTGTCGCGCCTCCTCGGTGACGTGAATCCGCATGAGCCGCTGGACCATCGGCTGCAGTTCGGGATCGTCCATCATCTGCCGCTGCAGCGAATCGAAGATCTCCTCGCCGATCAACGCGGCCACCCACAGCACCGAGCCGCGAAAGATGAACGGCAGGCCGTTGATGATGATGCGCTGATACAGCCTGGGCCGCACCGGCTCCGCGCCGACCTTGGCGATCGCCTTGCCGAACATCACCATGTGCCGGGTCTCGTCGCCGAGTTCGGTCAGTTCGTAATGGGTCGTGCTGGCCGTCGGATCCTGATGCATCATCTTGCGCAGCAACGCCTGGTTCAGGATGTTCTCGAACCAGATGCCCGCCGACAAGGTGTTCACCAGTTCCTGGCGGGACAGCTCGATCTGTTCGGCCCGGCTCATCGCCTCCCACAACGGGGTGCCGTACAGCGACACCACCTTGGGCGGCAGGAAGAATTTGTCCGGATCCAACGGGGCGTCCCAGTCGATGTCGACGATTGGGGCATACGACTTGCGCACCGATCCCTTGAGCAGCCGCTCGGCGAATTCAGCGCGCGTGGTTTGAGTTCTCACCGAAGCCGTCATGCGTGACGTCCTTTCGAATCCCGTGAACCGACGCTACGTCCGCCCGGCGCCAGTAGTCAATACCCCGGGTACTGGATACTCCCGGTTCGCCGAAATCGACGAAATGTCGGCAAGTTCTCGCACTTTCCCGCCCGTTTGCGCAATTGGGCGGTCGGCTAGCCTTCCTAGGTGCGCACCATCCATGTCATCGGTATCGGCGCGGGCGACCCGGACTACGTGAGCATGCAGGCCATCTCGGCGCTCAACGACACCGACGTGTTCTTCGCGATGGACAAGGGCGAGACCAAGGACGATCTGGTCGCGCTGCGCCGGCTGATCTGCGACCGGTTCATCACCGAACCCGGGTACCGGTTCGTCGAACTGCCCGACCCCAAACGGGCCACCGAGGGCGAGTATCGCGACAACGTCGACCAGTGGCACGCCGCCCGGGCCCGATTGTGGGCCCAGGCCATCGAAACCGAACTCGGCCCCGACGGCGTCGGGGCCTTTCTGGCCTGGGGCGATCCCTCGCTGTACGACAGCACGCTGCGCATCCTGGAACGGGTGGCCGAACACGTCGCGTTCGAGTTCGACGTCATTCCGGGCATCACCGCCATCCAGGCACTCACCGCGCGACATCGCATCGCGCTCAACGAAATCGGCGCACCGGTGCTGATCACCACCGGCCGCCGTCTCCGCGACCACGGGCTGGCCGAGGACGCCGTGGTGATGCTCGACGGCGACTGCTCGTTCTTGACCTGCCCGCCGGACACCCGGATCTGGTGGGGAGCCTATCTGGGCACCCCGGACGAGTTGCTGGAGTCCGGCACCGTGGGCGAGGTTGGTGAGCGGATCGCGGCGCGCCGCGCCGAGGCCAGAGCGCGGCACGGCTGGATCATGGACATCTACCTACTGCGAGGAGCGGATCGATGACGTCTTTTCTGTTGCGTGCCGCACTGACCGGGCTGGCGCTGTGGGTGGTGACGCTGTTCGTGTCAGGAATCCGATTCGTCGGCGGTGACACGACGGTGCAACGCGTCGGCATCATCTTCGTCGTCGCGGTCATCTTCGGTCTGGTCAACGCGGTCATCAAGCCGATCGTGCAGATCATCTCGATTCCGCTCTACATCGTGACCCTCGGCCTGTTCCACGTCGTGGTCAATGCGTTGATGCTGTGGATCACCTCGTGGATCACCGAGCACACCACGCACTGGGGTCTGTTCATCGACGATTTCTGGTGGACCGCAATCTGGGCGGCCATCGTGTTGTCCATCGTCAGCTGGCTGCTGTCGCTGCTGATCCGTACCTGAACCCCGGGCGCCCACAGACTGCGGGCGTACGCTCGCGCGGGTGCCTCCGCAGATCAACCGTCGCGCCTTCGTCGGTGCCTCGATAACGGTCGGCGGCGCGGTCGCGGCGGCGCCACTGCTCGCCGGCTGCGATGCCGAGAGGCCCACCGTTGCAGGGGCTACCGTCGACGTGAAGCTGCGCATCAACGGAACCGACACCGATGTCACGGTCGACACCACCACCTCGCTGCTGGACATGCTGCGCGAACGGGTCGGACTCACCGGCACCAAGAAGGGCTGCGATCAGGGTGCTTGCGGTGCCTGCACCATTCTGGTCGACGACCGGCGGATCGTCTCGTGCCTGACCCTGGCGGTGATGCACGACGGCGCCCACATCCAGACCGTCGAGGGTCTCACCGATCCCGCCGAACCTGACCGCTTGCACCCCCTGCAGCAGGCGTTCATCGAGGCCGACGCCTTCCAGTGCGGCTACTGCACACCAGGGCAGATCATGTCCGGGTTGGGCTGTATCGCCGAAGGCCACACCCGCTCCGACGACGAGATCCGGGAATGGATGAGCGGCAACATCTGCCGGTGCGGGGCCTACACCAATATCGTGACGGCGGTCGCCGAGACGGCGAAGAAGGCCTGACCGCAGGTGTACCCGTTCACGTTCGCCAAGGCCCACGACGAGAAGGCGGCCCTGGCGGCCGGGGCGGCGGGCGCGCGCTACATTGCCGGCGGCACCACCCTCGTCGACCTGATGCGCGAGACTGTCGAACGACCCGGCGCAGTAATCGACATCAACGCGCTGCCCTACCGCGAGATCGATCTGCGACCGGACCGGCTGCGGGTCGGGGCCCTGGTGCGGATGGCCGATCTGGCCACCGACCCCGACGTCCGGCGCACCTACCCGCTCGTCGTGGAAGCGTTGGAGCGCAGTGCGTCTCCGCAATTGCGCAACATGGCCTCCATCGGTGGAAACCTGATGCAGCGTCCACGCTGCCTGTATTTCCGCGATGTCACCGCCGCCTGCAACCGGCGCACCCCGGGCACGGGCTGCGCCGCGAGGGGTGGGCTCAACAGAACCCACGCCATCCTCGGCGGCAGTGACCATTGTGTGGCCACCCACCCGTCGGATCTGGCGGTAGCGCTGGTGGCACTCGACGCCGTGGTCATCACCCGCGACGCCGGTGCCGAGCGTCGCATCCCCGTTGCCGGATTCTTTCGGAGGCCTGGCGATAGCCCGGATGTCGAGCACGATCTCAGGCCGGGTGAACTCATTGTCGCCGTGGAGATCCCGTCCGGTCCCTGGCTGCGCCGCAGCGGTTACCGCAAGGTACGCGACCGCCAGTCCTATGAATTCGCCCTGGCCTCGGCGGCGGTCGCGCTCGACATCACCGACGGCGTCGTCGCGGCCGCGCGCGTCGCGGTGGGCGGGGTGGCCACCGTCCCGTGGCGACTACCCACCGTCGAGAACGCCCTGATCGGTCGGCACGTACGTCCCGAATTGTGGCCTGCGGCAGCGGTATCGGCAGCTGACGGCGCCCAACCACTGTCCGGCAACGGTTTCAAGGTGGAACTGCTGCGCCGCACGGTGGCCCGGCAGCTGGCCACCGTGGCGGCGCTGCCATGACCCAGCCGCAGCGCGTAGCCCCCGACATCGTCGGGCGTCCCATCGTGCGCGTGGACGGCCCTCTCAAGGTCACCGGTCGGGCCCGCTATGCCGCCGACAACCCGGTGCAGGGGGTCGCGCACGCGGTCCTGGTCTGCAGCACCGTCGCCGCCGGCGCGGTACGGGATATCGATGCCACCTCGGCCGCCGCCCACCCGGGCGTGCTGCGAGTGTTCACCGATTTCGCCGCGGTGAAGCTGCCGTTCGACCCCACCACGGTGTCCTTCTTCGGCCAACCGGTGGCGATGGTGGCCGCCGAGTCGCTGGAAGCCGCCACCCACGGTGCGGCGCTGGTGCAGGTGCGCTATCACCAGGCCGCTCAACTCACCGATATCGATGCGCCGGGGGCGTTCCGGCATCCGGCGGAGAATCAGAAGGACTATGTCCGCGGGAATCCGGAGGCCGCGCTGGGAACCGCCGCCGTCGTCACCGACCACCGCTACAGCATCGCACGCAACAACCACAACCCCATGGAACTGCCGGCCACCGTGGCCAGCTGGGACGGCGACCGGCTCACGGTGTGGGACAAGGTCCAGTCGATCGTGTCCGCGCGGGAAGCCCATGCCGAGGCGCACGGCATCCCGGTCGACAACGTCCGGGTGATCTCACCGTTCGTCGGCGGGGCATTCGGTAGCGCCGGTCAGACCTGGCCGCACCAACTGCTGGCCTCCTTCGCCGCTCGGCAGCTGCGCAGGCCCGTCAAACTCATCCTCACCCGCAAGCAGACCTACACCGGAATCGGCTACCGGCCCACCAGTAGACAGCGACTGGCGATCGGTGCACAGCGATCCGGGCACATCCAGGTCACCGTGCACGAGGGGGCGACCGAAACCGCCCGCTATGGGCATTACGAGGACGGGCTCACCGCCTCCCCGAAGTTCCTCTACACCAGCCCGCACATGCGCTCCACCTACCGGGTGGTGCCCCTGGACGTGAACCTGCCCACCTACATGCGCGGACCGGGCGCCACCACCGGCGCCTTCGCGCTGGAGTCGGCCATGGACGATTTGGCACACCTGCTGAACATCGATCCCGTCGAGCTGCGGCTGCGCAACGAGCCTGACCACGACCAGAGCACCGGTCTGCCGTTCTCGACCAGACGGCTGGCCGAATGCCTGCGCCGCGGCGCCGACACCTTCGGATGGTCGCGCCGCAATCCGGTGCCCGGCGTCGTGCGCGACGGTGACCAACTCATCGGCATCGGGATGGCCGCCGCCGGATATCACACCAGCCGCAGCGAAAGCGATGTATTGGTGCGCATCAACGGCGACGGCAGCGCCGAAGTCCAGACCGCCACCAGTGACATGGGGCCGGGCACCTATACGTCGATGACCCAGGTCGCCGCCGACGCGCTCGGACTGCCGATGAGCCGGGTGCGCTTCGCGCTCGGGGACAGCAACTACCCGAAGGCGCCGTCGCACTCCGGCTCGCGCACCATGGCCAGCGTCGGTTCGGCGGTGTTCTCGGCGTGTACCAGCTTGCGAGACAGGATGATCCGCACCGCAGTGGTGGACCCCGCATCACCGCTGAACGCCGCGCACCCCGACGAAGTCGGCGTCGCCGACGGCCGGATGTTCTTGCGCGGTAACCCGAGTCGCGGTGAGACGTACCGCGATCTGCTGCACCGGCGCGGATGGCCGGCTTCGGACGCGGAGCAGACCTGGACCCCCGACGATGCCGATCAGCGGTACTCGATGTACGCCTACGGCGCGGTGTACGCCGAGGTGGCCGTTGACGCCGCACTACGCATCGTCCGGGTGCGACGATTGCACGCCTGCTACGACGCCGGCCGAGTGGTGAATCCGCTACTGGCGCAAAGTCAAGCAATCGGCGGGATGGTCGGCGGCATCGGGATGGCGCTGTTGGAGCGCGCTGAACTGGATCACCGGGACGGACGGGTGGTGAACGCGAACCTCAGTGACTACTTGGTGCCCGTCAACGCCGATATCCCGCGATTGGGTGCCGAATTCCTCACCGCCGAAGACACCATCGCCGACCCCATCGGGGTGAAGGGCCTCGGCGAGATCGTCATCGTCGGGGTGCCCGCGGCCATCGCCAACGCGGTGTTCAACGCAACCGGCAAGCGCGTCACCGATCTTCCGATCACCGTGGAGAAACTGCTGTGACCGGGCGCTAACCCCTCCAGTCTGCAGTACCTCGCTTCGCTCGCCCCTGCAATGCCACACTGGACCCATGCCCGAACTGCCCGAAGTCGAGGCGCTCGCCGATCACCTGCGCCGGCACGCCGCCGGACGGACGATCACGCGCGTGGACGTGGCGGCCCTGTCGGTGCTCAAGACCTTCGACCCACCCGTCACCGCGCTGCACGGCAAGGCCGTCACGGGTGCCGCGCGCTGGGGCAAGTATCTCGGTCTGCAGGCCGGGGAGCTGTACCTGATCACCCATCTGTCCCGGGCCGGCTGGCTGCGCTGGTCGGACAAGCTGGCCCCGACACCGCTGAAGCCGGGCAAGGGACCGATCGCCCTGCGGGTGCACCTGGGAGCCGCCCGGGCGGCGACATCAGACGGTGTCGGCCAGGGGTTCGATCTGACCGAGGCCGGCACCCAGAAACGCCTCGCGGTGTGGGTGGTCACCGATCCGATGGCCGTCCCGCAGATCGCCGCGCTCGGACCCGACGCCCTGGCCCTGGGGCCGACCGAACTCGCCGAGGTGCTGGCCGGGCAGAGCGGCCGCATCAAAACCGTCATCACCGACCAGAAGGTCATCGCCGGTATCGGCAACGCCTACAGTGACGAAATCCTGCACGTGGCAAAGCTTTCCCCGTTCGCCACGGCGGGAAAGTTGACGGCCGACCAGCTCGGCGCGCTGCACGACGCGATGGTGACGGTGCTGACCGATGCCGTCACCCGATCGGTCGGGCAGGGCGCGGCCACCCTCAAAG
The DNA here is from genome assembly GCF_002101555.1 of Mycolicibacterium canariasense. GTDB lineage: Bacteria > Actinomycetota > Actinomycetes > Mycobacteriales > Mycobacteriaceae > Mycobacterium > Mycobacterium canariasense. The sequence goes on along the minus strand of NZ_LQOL01000111.1, from coordinate 55,897 downwards.
GTGAGAAACGGTCCGGGTTGCGGGTGCACGCCCGCACCGGACTGCCGTGCCCGGTATGCGGGGACACCGTGGCGGAGGTGTCCTTCGCCGACAAGTCGTTCCAGTACTGCCCGACGTGCCAGACCGGCGGCAAGAAACTGGCCGACCGGCGGATGTCCCGGCTGTTGAAGTAGACCGAGCACGCGCGCGGGGCGAGTTATCTAACTCGGTTATTCTGCTGCCATGACTCGCCAGAAGATCCTCATCACCGGTGCCAGTTCCGGACTGGGCGCCGGCATGGCACGCGCCTTCGCCGCGAAGGGTCGTGACCTGGCCCTGTGCGCCCGCCGCACCGACCGGCTGGACGAACTCAAGGCCGAGATCGCCGACAAGCACCCGTACGTCAAGGTGGCGGTCGCCGCGCTCGACGTCAACGACCACGAGGCCATCCCACGGGTCTTCGGCGCCCTGTCCGACGAGTTGGGCGGCATCGATCGCGTCATCGTCAACGCCGGCATCGGCAAGGGGTGGCCGCTGGGCGAGGGCAAGCCGTGGGCCAACAAGGCCACCGTCGAGACGAACCTGATCGCCGGGATGGCGCAGATCGAAACCGCGCTGGAGATGTTCAAGAAGACCGGCGGCGGGCACCTGGTGCTCATCTCCTCGGTGCTCGGGAACACCGGCGTGCCCGGCGGTAAGGCCGCTTACTGCGCCAGCAAGGCCGGGATGACCTCGTTGGGCGAGTCGTTGCGGGCCGAATACGACAAGGGCCCCATCCGGATCACCGTCATCGAGCCCGGGTACATCGAGTCGGAGATGACGGCCAAATCCGCCACCACCATGCTCATGGTCGACAACGAGACCGGCGTGCGCGCCATGGTCAACGCGATCGAGAAGGAGAAGGGCCGCGCGGTGGTTCCGAGCTGGCCGTGGGCGCCGCTGACGCAGATCATGCGGATGCTGCCGCCGAAGTACACCAAGCGGTTCGCCTGATTTTTCCCGGTCGTCACGTTTAGTCGGCCGCGATCACCGGGTAGTCGACACCACATGATGGTGAAACTGATGAAGATGACGCCCCTACTGTTCACAGGTGCGGCCGCTGCCGGAGCCATCGCGCTAGCCCCGGCTGCGATGGCCGAGCCGATGCCGCCGGCACCACCGGCCCCCGGCTGCTACAACCCGGACGGCACCCCGTGTACGCCGTCGGCGGGCCCGCAGGGTGCCGGTGCCGAAATTCCGGGCGGCCCGGGTGCCCAGGCCGGCGCCGACGGGCATGTCTCGGCCGGTGTGCCCGGTGGCCCGTGGGCCGAGGCGGGCCCGGGCGGCGGTATCGCGTGTGTGCCCGGCGGGCCGTGCCGGACCATCGACCTGCCCGGCTGACTCATGTGATTTCGGCGCGCCTACCCGCGGTCACCGTGGGTAGGCGCGCCGAAGTCGTCAAGCGCTGCGCCCTCTTTCGACGCGGTAGCGGCGCACCAGGGCATCCGTCGAGGTGTCGGTCTGCGGCGCGGGTGAGGTATCGCTGGTGAGCACCGGCAGCAACGCCTTGGCTTGGGTCTTGCCCAGTTCGACGCCCCACTGGTCGAACGAGTCGATACCCCAGATGACCCCTTCGGTGAAGACCTGGTGCTCGTACAGCGCGATCAGCTGGCCCACCACCGAGGGGGTGAGCTTGGTCGCCAGGATCGAGGTGGTGGGCCGGTTGCCCGGCATCACCTTGTGCGGTACCACGTTGGCCGGCGTTCCCTCGGCCGCGATCTCCTCGGCCGTCTTGCCGAACGCCAGCACCTGGGTCTGGGCGAAGAAGTTGCTCATCAACAGGTCGTGCATGCTGCCGGTGCCGTCGGCGGTGGGCAGATCGTCGGTGGGCTGACTGAATCCGATGAAGTCGGCGGGAATCAGTCGCGTGCCCTGATGGAGCAACTGGTAGAAGGCGTGCTGGCCGTTGGTTCCCGGCTCGCCCCAATAGATTTCGCCGGTGCTCGTGGTCACCGGGCTGCCGTCGGCCTGCACCGACTTGCCGTTGGACTCCATGGTGAGCTGTTGCAGATAGGCGGCGAAACGGGACAGGTCATTGGAGTAGGGCAGCACCGCGCGGGACTGGGCGCCGAAGAAGTTGTTGTACCAGAGCCCGATCAGGCCGAGTAGTGCCGGCGCGTTCTCGGCCAGCGGTGCGGTGCGGAAATGCTCGTCGACCAGATGGAAACCGGCCAGGAACTCGGCGAACCGTTCCTTGCCGATGACGGCCATCACGCTCAGCCCGATCGCCGAATCCACCGAGTAGCGGCCACCCACCCAGTCCCAGAAGCCGAACATGTTGGCGGTGTCGATGCCGAACTCGTCGACCAGGCGCTTGTTGGTGGAGACCGCCACGAAATGCTTGGACACCGCGGCATCGCCGAGCGCGTCGGTGAGCCAGCGCCGCGCGGCGGTCGCGTTGGTGAGCGTCTCCAGCGTGGAGAACGTCTTCGATGCGACGATGAAAAGCGTTGTGGCGGGGTCGAGTCCGTCCAGTTTGGCGACCAAGTCGGCCGGGTCGACGTTGGACACGAAGCGCGCCGAGATCCCGGCGTCGGCGTAGTGGCGCAGCGCGTCGTACACCATCACCGGGCCCAGGTCCGAACCGCCGATGCCGATGTTGACGACGGTCGTGATGCGCTGGCCGGTGGCGCCGGTCCACTCGCCGGAGCGCAGCCGATCGGTGAACGCGCCCATCGCGTCCAGCACCTCGTGCACATCGGCGACGACGTCCTGACCGTCGACGGTGAGCTGCGCCCCGCGCGGCAGCCGCAGCGCCGTGTGCAGCACCGCTCGGTCCTCCGAGGTGTTGATGTGCTCGCCGGAGAACATCGCGTCCCGGCGGCCTTCCAGGTCAGCGGCCTTGGCCAGATCGACCAGCAAATCCAGGGTTTCGCGGGTGACGCGGTGCTTGCTGTAGTCGATGTACAGATCGCCGACGGTCAGCGTCAGTTCGGTTCCACGGGCTGGATCCTCGGCGAAGATCTGCCGAAGATTCTTCGACGCGAGCTCGTCATGGTGACGCGCCAGCGAATGCCATGCGGCCGTTGCGGTGATGTCAGCACTCATTCTTCAGACCTTAGTGCGGCGTGCGTGTCGAGGGTGTACATGATGGATGTATGCGCACCGAACACTTGGCAGAGCTGATCTCATCCGTGCCCACAGGACTGTGGATCGGCGGTGAGGAGCGCGCCGGCACGTCGACGTTCGAGGTGCACAATCCGGCGACCGACGAGGTGATCACCTCGGTGGCCGACGCGACGCCGCAAGACGGTATCGCCGCGCTGGACGCCGCGGCGGCCGTGCAGGCCGACTGGGCCGCCACCCCGGCGCGCGAACGCGGTGAGATCCTGCGCTCGGTGTTCGAAACCATCACGGCGCGTGCCGAAGACGTGGCCACCCTGATGACCCTGGAGATGGGCAAGGTCATCGCCGAGAGCCGCGGCGAGGTGAAATACGGCGCCGAGTTCTTCCGCTGGTTCTCCGAGGAGGCGGTGCGCATCGACGGCCGTTACACCCACAGCCCGGCCGGCACCGGGCGCATCTTGGTGACCAAGATGCCCGTCGGGCCGTGTTACGCGATCACGCCGTGGAACTTCCCGCTGGCGATGGGCACCCGCAAGATCGGCCCGGCGCTGGCCGCCGGCTGCACCATGATCGTCAAGCCCGCGCAGGAAACCCCGCTGACCATGCTGCTGCTGGCCAAGCTGATCGATGAGGCCGGCCTGCCCAAGGGCGTGCTGTCGGTGCTGCCCACGTCCGATCCCGGCGCGCTGACCACAGCCCTGATCGACGACGGCCGGCTGCGCAAGCTGACGTTCACCGGCTCCACCGGCGTCGGCAAGGCGCTGGTTAAGCAGTCGTCGGACAAGCTGCTGCGCACGTCGATGGAGCTCGGCGGCAACGCGCCCTTCGTGGTGTTCGACGACGCCGATGTCGACGCCGCCGTCGAGGGCGCCCTGCTGGCCAAGATGCGCAACGGTGGCGAGGCCTGCACGGCGGCCAACCGGTTCCACGTCGCCAACGCGGTGCGCGCGGAGTTCACCGAGAAGCTGGTCAAGCGGATGGGCGAGTACCAGCTGGGCAACGGCTTGGACGACGCGTCGACGCTGGGGCCGCTGATCTCACCCAAGCAGCTGGGCATCGTCAACGAGCTGGTGTCCGACGCCGTGCAACGCGGCGCCGAGGTCGCCGTCGGCGGTGAGGCGCCCGCCGGACCGGGCAACTTCTTCCCCGCCACGGTGCTCGACGCCGTGCCCGCCGACGCACGGATCCTCAAGGAGGAGGTGTTCGGCCCGGTCGCGCCGATCATCGGGTTCGACACCGAGGAGGAGGGCATCGCCGCGGCCAACGACACCGAGTACGGGTTGGCGTCTTACATCTACACGCAGTCGCTGGACCGGGCGCTGCGGGTGGCCGAGGCGGTGGACGCCGGCATGGTGGGCGTGAACCGAGGGGTGATCTCCGATCCGGCCGCGCCGTTCGGCGGCGTGAAGCAGTCCGGCTTCGGCCGCGAGGGCGGCACCGAGGGCATCGAGGAGTACCTGGAGACCAAGTACATCGCCTTCACCCCCTGACCCCGTCCCGCCCAATTGATCAAACGGGCGCGAGAGTGCGGGCGGATCCCGGCAAAACGTCGAACTCGGCGAGAGAGACAGCACATGAAACGCTCGGCCGCGCTGATACTCGCCGCCGCGATGTTGGCCGCGGGATGCGGCTCCGACAAGCCCGCACCCGATCAGCACCTGGTGGTGTTCGCGGCGGCCTCGCTCAAGCAGACGTTCACGCAGATCGGCGAGCAGTTCAAGACCGACAACCCCGGCGCGACGGTGGAGTTCTCCTTCGCCGGCTCGTCGGACCTGGTGACCCAGTTGACCCAGGGCGCCAAGGCCGACGTGTTCGCCTCGGCGGATACCAAGAACATGGACAAGGCGGCCCAGGCCGGGCTGCTGGCCGGCAATCCGGTGAGCTTCGCCACCAACACCCTGACCATCGCGGTGCCCCCGGGCAACCCCAAGGGCATCAAGACCTTCGGCGACCTGGCCAGGCCGGGCCTGGCCGTCGTGGTGTGCGCGCCGCAGGTGCCGTGCGGGGCCGCCACCAAGAAGCTCGAGGACGCCACCAAGGTGACGCTGGCCCCGGTCAGTGAGGAGTCGTCGGTGACCGACGTGCTGGGCAAGGTGTCGACCGGTCAGGCCGACGCCGGGCTGGTGTACGTCACCGACGTCGCCGGCTCGGGCGGCAAGGTGGACGGGGTCGCCTTCCCGGAGTCGGCGGGCGCGGTGAACACCTACCCGATCGCGACGCTGAAGGGCGCCGCCGACCCGGACCTGGCGCACAAGTTCGTCGAACTCGTCACCGGGGCGGCTGGTCAGAAGGTGCTGGCCCAGGCCGGCTTCGCCAAGCCCTAGGGGCCCAGCCTCAGTGGCCCAAGCGGCCGCGGCCCATCTGCAGCAGCAGCATCGCCAGGTCCTTGCCCTCGGGGCCGAGCTCGCTGTAGCGCTCGATCACCTTCATCTCCCGGCTGTGCACCAGGCGGGTGCCGCCGGAGGCCATCCGGATCTTGCCGATGGTCTGGGAGACCTCTTTGCGCCGCTTGATGGCGGCCAGGATCTCGGCGTCCAGCCGGTCGATCTCCAGGCGGAGGTCGTCGATGTTGGGGGCGTCGGTTTCGAGACTCATGGATGACTCCTCACTGTTGGTGGGTTCTGGTTTCATCCGGTTTCGGGCCTCACACAACAGACGAGCCCCGGATCCGGATGCGGACCGCGGGGCTCTGGGAAGCAGCTAGACCACGGGCACCGCGGATCGGTACCCGTAAAAAAATCGTCCCTGCTGCTGGAGCACGTTTCGAGTGTGCCATCAAGCTGGCCGTCGACGCAAAAAGTGTCACCGTGCAGCGGTAGGTTTGACACCGATATGAGCGTCATCAGCGAAACCGATCAACTCCTCGACGGACTCAACCCGCAGCAACGCCAAGCTGTGCTGCACGAGGGGTCGCCGTTGCTCATCGTGGCCGGCGCCGGGTCGGGCAAGACGGCGGTGCTGACCAGAAGGGTGGCCTATCTGCTGGCCGCCCGGGACGTCGGCGTCGGGCAGATCCTGGCCATCACCTTCACCAACAAGGCCGCCGCGGAGATGCGCGAGCGCGTGGTCCAACTGGTCGGGCCCCGGGCGCGCAACATGTGGGTGTCGACGTTCCACTCGACGTGTGTGCGCATCCTGCGCAACCAGGCCTCGCTGCTGCCCGGCCTGAACTCCAACTTCTCCATCTACGACGCCGACGATTCTCGGCGCCTGTTGATGATGATCGCCAAGGACATGGGGCTGGACACCAAACGGTACTCGCCGCGGGTGCTGTCCAACGGGATCTCCAACCTGAAGAACGAACTGATCGATCCGGAGCGGGCGGTCGCCGAGCTGACGGACTCCTCCGACGACATGTCGAAAACCGTGGCCTCGGTGTTCGGTGAGTACCAGCGCCGGCTGCGCGCCGCCAACGCGCTGGACTTCGACGACCTGATCGGCGAGACCGTCGGTGTGCTGCAAGCGTTTCCACAGGTGGCCCAGTACTACCGGCGCCGGTTCCGGCACATCCTGGTCGACGAGTACCAGGACACCAACCACGCCCAGTACGTGCTGGTGCGGGAGCTGGTCGGGCATGACCCCGACGACCAGGTGCCGCCGGGAGAGCTCTGTGTGGTGGGCGACGCCGATCAGTCCATCTACGCGTTCCGCGGTGCCACCATCCGCAACATCGAGGATTTCGAACGCGACTACCCGAACGCGACAACCATTCTGCTGGAACAGAATTACCGCTCCACCCAGACCATCCTGAATGCGGCCAACGCCGTCATCTCCCGCAACGCGGGGCGTCGGGAGAAGCGGTTGTGGACCGACTCCGGTGACGGTGAGCTGATCGTCGGGTACGTCGCCGACAACGAGCACGACGAGGCGCGGTTCGTCGCCGGTGAGATCGACGCGCTGGCCGACCAGGATCAGATCAACTACAGCGACGTCGCCGTGTTCTACCGGACCAACAACTCCTCGCGTGCACTGGAAGAGGTGTTCATCCGGTCCGGCATCCCGTACAAGGTTGTCGGCGGCGTTCGGTTCTACGAGCGCAAGGAAATTCGCGATATCGTCGCCTACCTGCGGGTGCTGGACAACCCTGGCGACTCGGTGAGCATGCGGCGCATCCTGAACACCCCCCGCCGCGGTATCGGGGACCGCGCAGAGGCGTGCGTGGCGGTGTACGCCGAGAACACCGGGGCCAGCTTCAACGACGCCCTGCAGGCCGCTGCCGAGGGCAAGGTCCCGATGCTCAACACTCGCTCGGAGAAGGCCATTGCCTCGTTCGTGGCGCTGCTCGACGAGTTGCGCGGCGGCCTCGACGGTGAGCTGGGCGACCTCGTCGAGTCGGTGCTCGACCGCACCGGCTACCGTCGCGAACTCGAGGCGTCCAACGATCCGCAGGATCTGGCGCGCTTGGACAACCTCAACGAATTGGTCAGCGTCGCACACGAATTCAGTATCGACCTGGCCAATGCGCAGGCGCTGCGCGAGGAAGAGGAGCTCGACGAAGACGTCCCGGAAACCGGGGTGCTGGCGCAGTTCCTGGAGCGGGTGTCACTGGTCGCCGACACCGACGAGATCCCCGAGCACGGCACCGGCGTGGTCACCATGATGACCCTGCACACCGCCAAGGGACTGGAATTCCCGGTGGTGTTCGTGACCGGCTGGGAGGACGGCATGTTCCCGCACATGCGGGCGCTCGGCGACCCGACCGAGCTGTCCGAGGAGCGCCGCCTGGCCTACGTGGGGATCACTCGGGCCCGGCAGCGGCTCTACCTGAGCCGGGCCAAGGTGCGGTCATCGTGGGGACAGCCGATGCTCAATCCGGAGTCCCGGTTCCTGCGGGAGATCCCGGAAGAACTGATCAACTGGCGCCGCGTCGAGACGCCGGCGTCGGTGTTGAGCGCCCCGCGCAGTGTGGGCCGGTTCGCCGACAGCGCGCGTCCGGCACCGGCTCGGTCCTCGGCGGGACGTAACCGCACGCTGCTGGTGCTCGAGCCGGGTGACCGGGTCACCCACGACAAGTACGGGCTGGGCCGGGTGGAAGAGGTCTCCGGCATGGGCGAATCGGCCATGTCGCTCATCGACTTCGGCAGTGCGGGCCGGGTCAAGCTGATGCACAACCACGCGCCGGTCAGCAAGCTCTAGTCAGCCGCGCGCCCAACGGCCCGTCGCGGGCAGCAGCGCCAGCACGATCGCGGCGACCGGCAACACCGGCATCGCGTAGACGACGGGGTGCAGTCGCGCGCCGGCCAGGAACAGGCAGCCGAAGATCATCAGTCCGATCGCCGCGCCGATGACGATGAGCAGCCGGCCCAGCCGGCGGCGCAGCAGCAGTGCGATCAGGCCACCGATCGCGGCCGCCGCCGAGATCGCGGTCAGGAATCCGATGGCCACGCAGAACAGCCGATCGGTGCGCCACCAGCCGGCGATCAGGTCGGTGGCGATGACGGCGGTGGCCCAGCCGGTCAGGATGCTGAACACCGCCGCGGCAATGGCCGCCGCGGCGGTGGGTTCGCGCCGCGCCGACACCGCCTGCGGCGTGGGGCGCGGGGTGTAGCTGGGGATGTAGCTGGTTTGGTCGGGCTCGGCCGGGCTGCGCACGAAGGCGGTGCGGTCATCCCCGATCGCCGGGAACGAACCGGTGGGGCTCCGGCGGATGATGTTCGTGCGGGGTTCGTCGGACGGGTCGGAACTCACATCATCCAACGTAGGTGCCGGGGCTAAGCCCCCGCTGAGCAAGCCACGGCACCGGGTCGATGCGGTTGCTGCCGTTGAGCAAGACCTCGAAGTGGCAGTGCGGGCCGGTCGAGTTGCCGCGGTTGCCGATGGTGGCGATCTGGTCGCCGGCCATCACGCGCTGCCCGACCGACACCAGCCAGGTGTTGACGTGGCCGTACAGCGTGACGGTGCCGTCGTTGTGGCGGATCTTGACCCACGCGCCGTAGCCGGCGGTCGGCCCGGCGTCGATGACGGTGCCATCGGCCACGGCCACGATGGGCGTGCCGATCGGTCCGGCGATGTCGATGCCGGCGTGCAACACGCCCCATCGGTAACCGAAGCCCGACGTCCACACACCCTTGGTGGGCATCACGAACAGCGGGCGGGACAGCCGGGCTTCCCGCTCGGCGCGCTCCTGGGCGAAGGCGGCGGCCTTGGTGATCTCCTCGGCGTGTACCGCGGAGCTGGCGGCCGGCTCGACGGTGACGATCTGCATGCCATCGGTCGACCCGGTGATCACACCGCCGCTGATGCCGGCCTGTGCGCCGGTCAGGATGGTGTCCGAGGTGGGCTTGGACGAGTCGGCGGTGCTCAGCGTGTACGCACCCGAAGCGGTGGCGCCGGCGGCCATTGCGGCGATCAGTAGGCGGCTCTTGACGGCGCCCACGGTCTGCTTGCGGTGTGCGCCACCGGTGCGCTGGCCGCGGATGTCGATGATGTCGGTCTTGGCCAGGCCGTCGCTCAGATCGGTGTGGCTGTCCCGGTAACCGCGGGTGGAGCGCTTGACGGCGTCCGAGGTTTCGCCCGCTTGGAACTCCGTGGGCACGGCCAGCCGCAACGGGACCAGGTCGTCGGTGTCGTTCAGGTCGTCGAGTTCCGGAGCCGCGATGACGCGCTGCTCCTTGTCGAACGCCGAGCTGTCCCGGAAATCGAGCTCGGGCAGGTCACCGAACTCGTTGAACGGGATGATGTCGGTCACTTCGGCGGCAGAGGGAGGAGTTATCGGCTTGCGAGCACTCGTCGCGGTTCCCTTCGGGGAGCGGGGCGAACTGTGCTCAAGCAACCTGCGATGTCCTTCTTTTCGTGACCTTGCCGTGATCTGGACCAGTAGGCACGGTAACGAAACGCGAATGTGAGTGGCAACCCAAGCGGGTATTCCATTCGGGATTGTGACTTGTATCACTGGTTGGGGTCGGTGAGATTTAGCACAAGTCAGGTGGGCGGTGGGGGAGGTCGTGCCGCGGGTCGATAAAGTGCCAGCGAGCCAGTCAGGCCCAAACGCTGAAGTGAATTCAAACGTCAACGCAGACAGACAGGGATTTCTCCGAGCTCATGGATCTCTTCGAATATCAGGCGAAAGAGCTGTTCGCCAAGCACAACGTCCCCACCACGCCCGGCCGGGTCACCGACTCGCCCGAGGACGCCAAGGCGATCGCCGAGGAGATCGGTAAGCCGGTCATGGTGAAGGCTCAGGTCAAGGTCGGCGGCCGCGGCAAGGCCGGCGGCGTGAAGTACGCGGCCACCCCGGAGGACGCCTTCACCCACGCTCAGAACATCCTCGGCCTGGACATCAAGGGCCACATCGTCAAGAAGCTGCTCGTCGCCGAGGCCAGTGACATCGCCGAGGAGTACTACATCTCCTTCCTGCTGGACCGCTCCAACCGCACCTACCTGGCCATGTGCTCGGTCGAGGGCGGCATGGAGATCGAAGAGGTCGCGGCCACCAAGCCCGAGCGGCTGGCCAAGGTGCCGGTCGACGCCGTCAAGGGTGTCGATCTGGCGTTCGCGCGAGAGATCGCCGAGAAAGGCCACCTGCCCGCCGAGGTGCTCGACGCCGCCGCGGTGACCATCCAGAAGCTGTGGGAGGTCTTCGTCGGCGAGGACGCCACCCTGGTCGAGGTCAACCCGCTGGTGCGCACCCCCGACGACCAGATCCTGGCGCTGGACGGCAAGGTCACCCTGGACGCCAACGCCGACTTCCGGCAGCCCGGGCACGCGGAGTTCGAGGACAAGGACGCCACCGATCCCCTGGAGCTCAAGGCCAAGGAGAACGACCTCAACTACGTCAAGCTCGACGGCGAGGTCGGCATCATCGGTAACGGTGCCGGTCTGGTCATGTCGACCCTGGACGTCGTCGCCTACGCCGGCGAGAAGCACGGCAACGTGAAGCCGGCCAACTTCCTCGACATCGGTGGTGGCGCCTCGGCCGAGGTGATGGCCGCCGGGCTGGACGTCATCCTCGGGGACTCTCAGGTCAAGAGTGTGTTCGTGAACGTGTTCGGTGGCATCACCGCGTGCGACGCGGTGGCCAACGGCATCGTCAAGGCGCTGCAGATCCTCGGTGACGAGGCCAACAAGCCGCTCGTGGTTCGCCTGGACGGCAACAACGTCGAAGAGGGCCGGCGCATCCTGGCCGAGGCCAACCACCCGCTGGTGATCCAGGCCGAGACCATGGACGCCGGTGCCGACAAAGCCGCCGAGCTGGCGAACAAGTAAGGGACGCAATCAATGTCGATTTTTCTGAACAAGGACAGCAAGGTCATCGTCCAGGGCATCACCGGCGGCGAGGGCACCAAGCACACCGCGTTGATGCTCAAGGCCGGCACCCAGGTGGTCGGCGGCGTCAACGCGCGCAAGGCCGGCACGACCGTCTCGCATAAGGACAAGAACGGCAACGATATCGAGCTGCCGGTGTTCGGTTCGGTGGCCGAGGCCATCAAGGAGACGGGCGCCGACGTGTCGATCGCCTTCGTGCCGCCGGCCTTCTCGAAGGACGCCATCATCGAGGCCATCGACGCCGAGATCCCGCTGCTGGTGGTCATCACCGAGGGAATCCCGGTGCAGGACAGCGCCTATGCGTGGGCCTACAACGTGGAGAAGGGCCAGAAGACCCGGATCATCGGGCCGAACTGCCCCGGCATCATCACCCCCGGTGAGTCGCTGGTCGGCATCACGCCGAACAACATCACCGGCAAGGGCCCGATCGGTCTGGTGTCCAAGTCCGGCACGCTGACCTACCAGATGATGTACGAGCTGCGCGATCTCGGCTTCTCCACCGCGATCGGGATCGGCGGCGACCCGGTCATCGGCACCACCCACATCGACGCCATCGAGGCGTTCGAGAAGGATCCCGAGACCAAGCTGATCGTGATGATCGGCGAAATCGGTGGCGACGCCGAGGAGAAGGCCGGCGCCTACATCCAGGCCAACGTCACCAAGCCGGTCGTCGGCTACGTCGCCGGTTTCACCGCACCGGAGGGTAAGACCATGGGCCACGCCGGTGCCATCGTCTCCGACGGTGCGGGCACCGCGCAGGGCAAGAAGGAAGCCCTCGAGGCCGCCGGCGTGAAGGTCGGCAAGACGCCGTCCGAGACCGCCAAGCTGGCGCGGGAGATCTTCGAGACCCTGTAACGCACCACGCACGCCAAAATCCCTCGGAGTCAATCGATTCCGGGGGATTTTGCGTCTCAGGGCTAGTCGACGAAGCCCGCACCCACGGTGTCGAAGGCGGCGGTGAGCAGATCACGCAGCGTCTGGGCGCCGGTGTCGGGGTCCCAGAACCGGTAGGCGGTGGTCGCTGCGGCATCGGCCGCAGCGACCAGCAGCGCGGCGCTGAATTCCGTGCTCCCGGCCGCTATCGCTCGCTGAGTGGCCCACTCGATCAGAGTGTGGCGGAACTGATCGCCGAAGGTGCGTCCACCGCTTGCCAATGCCGGGTTGCGTTGTAGGAGATGATGTTGGACGACGACTTGCTCGGCGACAGACGTGACTGTCTCGACCAGAATGTGCCGCAGGGAGGTCCAGGTCGGCTCGTCGTGGGGCCGGGCGTCGAGCAACGACCTGTAAGCCGAGAGCTCATCGGGGTCGGCATCGAAGACCACCGCGTCCTTGGATGCGAAGTAGTTGAAGAACGTGGCGCGTGAGACATTCGCCTCGGCGGCGATCATATCGATGCTGACGGACGCGTAGTCGTGCTCGCTGAGCAGGCGATTGGCGGCGGCGCGGATATCTCGCCAAGTTTGCCGTTTCTTGCGTTCCCGCAACCCCATCGAGGTGTCGGTCGATGTCGAGGATGTGCGCACTTCCATACACCAAGTCTAAACTTAGACCAGTATGAATATTTGGGATGTCGACCGACCAGAACCGCCCGTAGTCGTGATCACCGGCGCCACGAGCGGCATCGGTGAGCTGGCGGCCATCGATCTCGCGCGTCGCGGCGCGCACCTCGTGCTCACCGCGAGGAACGCGGAGCGGGCCGAACAGACTGTCACCCACATTCGTCGGGTTTCGCCGAACACCGTCATCGACATCATCGATGCCGATTTCACCGATCTGGCCAGTACCCGCCGCGCGGGCATGGAGATCAACCACCGCTACGCACGGGTGGACGTCCTGATCAACAACGCCGGTCTGCATGCCATGAGTCAGCGCACCACTGTCGACGGCCTGCCTGAGATGATCACCGTCAACTACCTCGCGCCATGGCTGCTCACCGGCACGGTCCTGCCTGCACTGCGGCGCGCAGCGTGCGCCCGCGTGGTCACGGTCGCCTCCGAGGCGTCGCGGCGGCACGGCACGCTGCGGATACCCGACGATCTGACCAGCACCGCGCCCTTCAATGCCCTGCAGTCCTCACCGCTCTACGGCAAGAGCAAGCTGCTCGACATCATGTTCACCCTCGAATTGGCCGACCGGCTCGCCGGCACGGCCATCAGTGCCATGTGTCTCAACCCCGGCTACAACACCACCGGCCTCGGCCGTGAACTGCGCTTCGCCGCCGTACTCGAGCGCATCCTGAACGTGCTCGGTATCGGTGATCCGCATAACGGCGCCAACCTCATCGTGCGGGTCGGCACCGACTCTGGGCTGCAATCGGGCGGGTATTACTCCGGAAAGAGCGCCCGGCTGCTTACTCCCGTCCCACCGGCCGACGACCCGCGGACCCGGCGCGAACTCTGGCAGGCCACCGCTGAACTCATGGCCGCGAAGGGTTACGACGGCATCTATCCCGGCAACGCCAGCTGATCGGAAGCTCTCGGAACATGGGCTTTCGATGAGGTCAGGTCGACGGCATCGGTCAGAGGTGCTTGGCCAGGAAGCGTTCGACCGCGTGGTACAGGTCCATCTGATTTTCCGGGTTGATGAAGCCGTGGCCCTCGTCGTCCTTGACCAGATACTCGACCTGCACGCCGCAGGCCCGCAGGGCGGCGACCATATTGTCGGACTCGGCCTGAACCACCCGAGAATCGTTGACGCCCTGGGCGATCAGCAGCGGTGTGCGGATGGCGTCCACCTTGGTGATCGGCGAGCGGGCCAGCATATCGGCCTCCTGCGCCGGGTCCGACGGGTCGCCGACATAACGGTGCCAGTTGTTCGCCAGGAAGGGCCGGGCGACGTTCGGCAGTGTCCGCATGAAGTTGGGCAGGCTGGAGATCCCGACATAGTCGATGGCCGCGGCGAAGACATCGGGGGTGAAGGTCACGCCGACCAGCGCCGCGTACCCGCCGTAGGAACCGCCGAAGATCGCCACCCGCTCCCGGTCGGCGATGCCCCGCTGCACGGCCCAGTCGACGGCGTCGATCAGATCGTCGTGCATCTTGCCGGCGAACTCACCGATGGCGGCCTGGACGAACGCCTTGCCGTAGCCCGTTGACCCGCGAAAGTTGACCTGCAGCACCGCATATCCGCGGTTGGCCAGCAGTTGCACGTCGGGTTGGTAACCCCAGCAGTCCCGCGCCCATGGCCCGCCGTGCACCAGCAGGACCATCGGCAGGTTCGTCTGCTCCGTTCCGACCGGCAGGGTGAGATAGCCGTGCAGGTCCAGGCCGTCGCGCGATTCGATGGTGACCGGGCGCATCGGGGCCAGTGCCTCGGGATCCAGGTGCGGGTACGGCCGGAACAACAGCCGGTGCTCGCCGGTGGCGTGGTCGTAGAGATAGGTGGCCCAAGGGTCGCGGTCGTCGGTGAAACTCACCACCCAGCGCCGCCCGCTGTCGTCGGAGGAGATGGCGGCCAGGTCACCGTCGGAGAGCGCCGTCAAAGCACCCAGCACGTCGGCGAATTCCGGATCCAGCGCGTGGATCACCTGACGCTCCCCGTAGTAGCGGGCCCCGATCAGCTCGCCGGTGCGGGAACTGAGGATCAGCGGTGAGGGCAGCATGAGCTGCGCGGCCAGTTCGAGGCTGGGATGGCTGTCGACCTCGGTCTCGGCGCCGGTGGCCACGTCGACGCGGACCAGGCGGGTGCGGTCGGTGCCCTCGTTGGACCCGAGCCACAGCCCGGTGCCATCCGGCGTGACGGCGATGGGGTGGATGCCCAGCGGATAGCCCATGCCGTCGTAGACCTTGATGGGACGCAACGCTTTTGCCGCCGGGTCCCAGTGTGACAGTTCGACGTCGCCGTCGGCCGTCAGCGTGTTGGTGAACAGTTCGCCGGTCTGGCTGCTCAACCATCCGACCACGGTGCCGGGGTTTTCGGCCAGCAGCGTCAGCTCGCCGGTGGCGATATCGAGTTCGTAGGCGTCGAACAGTTCGGGATTGCGCTTGTTGAGCTGGACGATCGCCTTGCCGGGCCGACCCTTGAGCACCTCGAAATCCGCCCGGGTGCCGGGAAACGGGGTGAGGTCGACCGCAGGGGCGGACGGGTCGTCGAGATCGATGCGGTACAGGTGCCAATTCTCGTCGCCACCGGTGTCCTGCATGTACAGCAGCCAGCGCGGGTCAGGGGTCCAGCGGTAGATGTACACGCTGCGGGTCTCATCGGCGGTGACACAGCGGGCCGGCTCGTCGGTGTCCAGGCGCTGCACCCAGATGTTGAGGCGGTTGCGCCACGGAGCCAGATAGGCCAGCCGGGTGCCGTCGGGGGAGATGGTCGCCGCGGTGCGCTCGGGCGCGCGGAAGAATTCCTCGACGGTGATGTGGGTGGGCACAGTGGTCCTTTCTCGGGGCGTGCTGGGTCGACGGGCCCACCGTGATGTGGGCTCGTAAGGAATTGGGGGAGAACGGGTCAGCCCCGCACAGGTCCGCCGATGCGGCCGTCGGTGGCTTCCCGGATGGCCCGGTCGATCAGTGCGTAGGCCTCGTCCTGGCTGACCGGCTTACCCTCGACGATGACGGTGTGGCCGACATCCTCATCGATGACGCGGAACGCGCCGGTGACCGTGGCGGCGTAGAGCCGCGCGGTGAGATGGTCGTCCGGCACGCCGAGCCGGTCGGCGATCACCGGGATCAATCCGCGCTCCATCTGGTCGTGCACCATCAGGTACGCGGTGCGCAGCGCGGGGTCGGTGTGCGACAGCGTAGCGATCCGCAGCGCCGCGACCTCGTCCTCGATGTCCTGCGGGGACAGTGGGTATGCGACGGCCTCGGCCGCCAGGTGTTCGATGAGGGACAGTTCGTGCGGCCAGCGGCGCGCCGAATCCAGGAAGCGTTCCGCCGACTTGGCCAGCAGCGGCTCGACGCAGCTCTCCTTGGTCCGGAAGTAGCGCCAGATTGTTCTGGTGGAAAGCCCTGCGGCAGCGGCAATATCGTCGCCACTGGTGGCGGCGACCCCGCGTTCCCAGAAGAGGGTGGCCGCGTGTCGAGACACGGCCAGGCGGGCCTGCGCCTGTTTGTCACCGATCTGCACCACCCCCTTTGCCTTGTCACTTAGTGACAGCTCCACTGTGTCACTAAGTGACAGCCTCGTCAAGGGGTGGGTGGCTGCCCCTCCCGGTAGCGCAGCACGTGGCGCACCAGTGGCTCGGTGAGGTCGTACCAGGTGGCGCGCCGGTCACCGGTATCGGACTTGGCGGCCGTCACCCAGCGCGCGGCCACCAGCCGGCCCAGCGCCGCAGACGCGGTCTGGCTCGAAACCCCCACGGCAGCAGCGAGATCGGACACCGTGCGTGGCCCGTCGCCGCGTGCGATCTCGACCACCAAGCGCTGCTCACCGGCCGGCAGTCCCCACAGCCGATGCTGGTAGACCGGGGTCAACCGGTCCAGTAACGCGGTCAGTACCGGGGTGACGGCGGCCAGGCCGTCGCGGTCGGCGACGTCGCCGACCATGCGCCACATCCGGGGTGCCCCACCGGTCACCGCGGCGATCTCCGTCAGTCGGTGCAGACCGTCGGGCGAGCACGCATAGCCGGCCAGCTCGTCGTCGCCACGGTCGCGGGCCGTCCGGGCCACGATCTGCGCTCCGTCCTGCACGCTCAGGTCGTCCAGGTGCTCGATGATGAAGGAGCCGTACCAGGGATGGGTACGTGACGACACACCGGGGAACAGAGTCGGTGCGGTGGCAAAAATCGTGACGGCCGTTGATGTCTCGACCCACGCCCGCAGGCTGCCTTGGCCGGCTTCACCGATCGCGTCGAAGACCCGGTCCAGATTCTCGATCACGACCAGTACCATCCGGCCGTCGGCGATCTCGACGATGGTCCGTTCCAGCTCGACCACGTCGTCGCGCAGACCGTTGGCGTCCGCCCGATGGGTCCGCAGCAGCTCGACGAGCAGATCGGCGTAACTCCCGATCGCCAAGGCGTCTTCGGGAATGACAAGGGGCAGAATGTGTTCGGCGTGTGTGGTCAGGGTGCGATACAGGGCGACGCGCACGGTGTGGGTCTTACCGCTGCCGCGCGGTCCGACGAGCAGGGTGTGTGGCCGGGAACCGTCCGTCGCGGCCGTCCCGATGCGCTGGGTCAGCCGCGCCAGCAGCGCTTGCCGCCCGACCGTGCGCGCTGCCAGGTCGGCGGCGCCGGCGGTGCCCGGGGTGTACAGCGGTGCGCTCATCGGTTCATCTCCGCATGGCCTGCCAGGCGCGCTGTACCAGTCCGGAGGCGAAGACGTCGTCCTCGCGGTGCCGGCGCAGATAGTGGTCCTGCTCGAGCCGTTCGATGAAGGACACCAGCTGGTCCTTGTCGGTGATGGGGGAGCCCTCGCTGTGCAACAGCCGCATAACCGCGTTGACGCTCAACGGTTCCGAAGCGTGGGCATAGATGTCGAGCAACCCGGCGATGGCCGGCGCATCGTCGCCGTAATAGTTGCGCAGCCGGTCGCGGTAATGGCGCAGATCCCACGGATCGTGCGGATCGGCGATCGCCGCGTCGAGCAACCGCGGGATGCGTTCGGCGCTGACCGGTTCGCCGAGCCGGGCTGCCGCGGCCACCAGGTGCTGGATGTAGTACGGCACGTGTTCGGCCGCCTCCGCGACGGCGTTGGCCACCGCGTGGCGGTCGGTCGTGCCGACCTGCGCGCCCAGTAGCAGGCATTCGGCCAGATAGGTGGCATGGTCGGGGCGGATCGGGCCGACCGTGACCTTACGGATGTCGTTGACCGAGCTCAGGGCGTCGCCCGAAATATGGTGGAAGCCGATCGATCCGGACAGCACCGTGGCCAGCCGGCCGGGGTGCTCTTGCCGTAGGCGACGCAGCAGATGCAGGAAACCGTCTCCGCCGCCCGGCTTTTCGCGCTCCAGATTGCGGGCCAGCACGGTGACCTCGTCGATGAACAGCACCAGCGGGCCGCCGCCGGCGCGGCCGACGGCGCGGTGCAGCAGGTCGTCGAGTGCGGCTTCGGCGCGCGCTCGCTCGAACCGCACCGGACCGGTGCCGAAGGCGATCTTCCAGCGCTCGACCTCCTGCCGCAGCGCCGTGTCGAGCCGCCCGAGCTCACCCGCCAGCGCCGACACGAACTCGGTGTAGGTCTGCCGTTCGGCACTCACCGAGATCACCGGCCAGCCGCGTCCGCGGGCGGTGTGGGCCACCAATCGGGCCAGCGAGGTCTTCCCGTGCCTGCGGTCGCCGACCAGGGCCGCACCCCCGTCGACCACGCTGGCCAGGATCTCCTGCTGCTCCCGGACGCGGCCCACGACGTTCTCCGGCGGCACCACGCCACCCACCACCAGGGACATCGGACGAACCGGCCACGACATCCGGCAATTGTACGTCCAACTTGATGTACGTCGAATGAGTTGTACACCAATCGTGACGTAGAGGCTGTTGTGCTTCCGCTACCGCTATCCATTAGCCTGGCGAATTAACACCTGTCAGGAGATGTGTCATGGTCGATCCCCGCACCCCGGTCATCGTCGGCGTGGGCCAGTTCACCGAACGCCTCGGCGATTCCGGTTACCGCGGCATGTCGTCGGTCGACCTCGCCGCCGCCGCGGCGCGCGCCGCCCTGGAGAACACCGGCACCGATCCCGCCGCCGTGGCACGCGCCATCGACGTCATTGCCGGAACCCGGCAATTCGAGATCTCCGGCCGGACACCGGCACCCCTGGGCAAGTCCGACAACTACCCGCGGTCGGTGGCCGCGCGCATCGGCGCGGACCCCGCGCGAGCCGTGCTGGAGGTGATCGGCGGCCAGAGCCCGCAGCGTCTGGTCACCGAGTTCGCCGGTGCCATCGCCGAAGGCGAGTCCGACGTGGTGCTGGTGATGGGATCGGAGAACACCTCCAGCCTGCGGTACTTCGCGGACCGCGACGACAGGCCCGATCACTCCGAGACCGTCGGCGGGCAGCTGGAGGACCGTGGCTACGGCTACGACGGCATCTTCGACGAGTACACGATCAAGCACGGCCTCATCGGCGCCCCGGTCCAGTACGGATTGCTGGACAACGCGCGGCGGGCCCGGCTGGGACTATCGGTCGCCGACTGCCGGCTGGCGATGGCCGAACTGTTCGCGCCGTTCTCCAAAGTCGCTGCCAAGAACCCGTATTCGTCGGCACCGACGGAACGTTCGGTCGACGAATTGGTCACCGTGACAGCCTCGAATCGGATGATCTGCGATCCCTACCCGCGCCTCATGGTGGCCCGCGACCAGGTGAACCAGGGTGCGGCGGCGCTGCTCATGTCGGTGGCCACGGCGCGCAAACTCGGTGTGCCGGAAGACAAGTGGGTGTATCTGCGCGGGCACGCCGACATGAAGGAACAGAAACTGCTGGAGCGGGCCGATCTGGGCGCCAGCCCCGCCTCGGTGCTCGCGGTGCACGAGGCGCTGCGGGTGGCGGGTATCGGCGTCGAGGACATCGCGGCGTTCGACCTCTACAGCTGCTTCCCGTTCCCGGTGTTCAACATCTGCGACGGGCTCGGGCTGGCGACCGACGACGAGCGCGGGCTGACCCTGACCGGCGGGCTGCCCTTCTTCGGCGGTCCGGGCAACAACTACTCGCTGCACGGCATCGCCGAGGCGGTCAACGAAATGCGGGACAAGCCCGGCCAATTCGCCCTCGTCGGCGCCAACGGCGGTATCGCGAGCAAGTACTCGGTCGGCATCTACTCCACCGAACCCGCCGACTGGGTGCCCGACCGCAGCGCCGAACTGCAGGGCGAGGTGGCCGGCTACCCGGCGGTGGCCGTCACCGAGCAGGCCGACGGGGCGGCGACCATCGAGACCTACACGGTGCGTTACGACTGGACCCCGCACACCGGCATCATCGTCGGCCGACTGGACGCCGACGAGTCACGCTTCCTGGCCACCACCGACGACGCGGAACTGGTGGCGCTGCTGTCCGACGGCGAACCACTGGGCGCGGCGATCGCGGTGCGCTCGACCGAACAAGGCAATCGCGCGACGCCGGCCTGAGCTCAGCAAATCCGGCAGGTCACCGAAAGGGCGGTCGCGGTTACCTTGCCGGTGGTCCGGCAATCTCAGACGAGGGCGGCGAGCTTGCCCGCCAGCCGCTCGACGTACGCCCCGACCTCCGCCTCGGATTTGTCCGGCAGCCCGAACAACACCTCGGTGACGCCAAGTTCGGCCCAGCGCACGAGTTTGTCGGGGTCCGGCTTGAAGTCGAGCGCGACGATTTGTGGGGCCCCGTCGCGGCCGGCCGTTGCCCAGGTGTCCTGCAACAGCTTCACCGGCTCGTCGATGTCGAAGTCCCGGGGCGTGGTGATCCAGCCGTCGGCCGACTTCGCGATCCACTTGAAGTTCTTCTCGGTGCCGGCCGCGCCGACCAGTACCGGGATGTGCGACTGGACCGGCTTGGGCCACGCCCAGCTGGGGCCGAAATTGACGAATTCGCCGTCGTAGGCGGCTTCTTCCTGGGTCCACAGTGCCCGCATGGCCTCCAGGTACTCCCGCAACATGGTCCGCCGGCGACCCGGCGGCACCTTGTGGTCGGCGAGTTCGTCGGTGTTCCAACCGAATCCGACGCCGAGGCTGACCCGGCCGCCGGACAGGTGATCGAGGGTGGCGATCGACTTGGCCAGCGTGATGGGGTCGTGCTCGACGGGCAGGGCCACCGCGGTGGACAACCGCACCCGGTCGGTCACGGCGGCCACTCCACCCAGCGACACCCACGGATCGAGGGTCCGCATGTAGCGGTCGTCGGGCAGGGTCTCGTCACCGGTGGTCGGATGCGCGGCCTGCCGCTTGATCGGGATGTGGGTGTGCTCGGGCACGTAGAAGGTGGTGAAACCGTGGTCGTCGGCGAGCTTGCCAGCGGCCGCCGGGGTGATGCCGCGATCGCTGGTGAAGAGTACGAGCCCATAGTCCATGGCAAGAATTAGAACGTGTTCTAGTCTGGAGGGCAAGGGCGGGGCGGGGTCGGTTCGGTTCAGGCAGATCGTTACCGGTGACTATCGCCGCGCGGGCTGCTGCGATGGCAGCCATGACGACCGAACGCATCGCCGACCACATCACGTTCGCCTACTGGGTGCCCAACGTCAGTGGCGGCCTGGTGACCAGTGATATCGAGCAGCGCACCGACTGGAATTACGAGTACAACAAGAAGCTCGCGCAGACCGCGGAGAACAACGGGTTCGAGTACGCCCTGTCGCAGGTCCGGTACGAGGCCAGCTACGGCGCGGAGTACCAGCACGAATCGACCAGTTTCAGCTTGGCCCTGCTGCTGGCCACCGAGCGGCTCAAGGTGATCGCCGCGGTGCATCCGGGCCTGTGGCAGCCCGCCGTGTTGGCCAAGCTGGGGGCCACCGCCGATCACCTGTCCGGCGGCCGGTTCGCGGTCAACGTGGTGTCCGGCTGGTTCAAGGACGAGTTCACCCACCTGGGCGAGCCCTGGCTGGAGCACGACGAGCGCTACCGACGCAGCGCCGAGTTCCTGCAGGTGCTGCGCAAGATCTGGACCGAGGACGACGTGGACTTCCGCGGCGACTTCTATCGCATCCACGACTTCACGCTCAAGCCCAAGCCGTTGAACACCCCCGAGCGCTCCAACCCCGAACTATTCCAGGGTGGCAATTCCACGGCCGCCCGCCGCAACGGCGGCTACTACGCCGACTGGTACTTCTCCAACGGCAAGGATTTCGACGGCATCACCGAACAGGTGGTCGACGTCCGCGACCACGCGAGAGCCGCGGGCCGTGAGGTGAAGTTCGGCCTCAACGGGTTCATCATCGCCAGGGACACCGAGAAAGAGGCGAAAGAGGTCCTCCGCGAGATCATCGCCAAGGCCAACAAGCCGGCCGTCGAGGGCTTCCGCGGCGCCGTCCAACAGGCCGGGAGCTCGACGTCGGACAAGAAGGGCATGTGGGCCGACTCCTCGTTCGAGGACCTCGTCCAGTACAACGACGGGTTCCGCACCCAGCTGATCGGGACCCCCGAGCAGATCGCCGAACGCATCGCCGCCTACCGCAAACGGGGTGTCGACCTCATCTTGGGCGGCTTCCTCCACTTCCAGGAAGAAATCGAGTACTTCGGCAAGCACGTGCTGCCGCTGGTCCGCGAAATCGAGGCGTCCGAGGAAGGCGCGCTGGACCCGTCGGTGCTCGTATCGGCCTGAGGTCGCTCACATGTGGGTGCGCTAGCGTGGGTGGTCGAGATCGCCGACACAGGAGAGTCATGACCTACCCACCCGGTAGTCCCGGATATCCGCAGTCCCAGCAGGGCAACCAGTACGTCGCGCCGACCCAGCAGTTCGGGAAGGTCACGGATCCGGCCGAGCCGGTCAAGCTGCCGGTCTACCTGTTCGCCGCCGTCGCCGTCCTCGGACTGGCCACCTACGCGTTCAACTTCGGACCGCTGCTCACCATCAAGAGTTCGGACTTCCCGCAGTTCGGCAGCGCCAGTGGCAGCACCATCGGCATCGGGCTGGCGGTGGCGGCGTCGGTGCTGGCCGGCCTGATCGGCGCCGTCGCCCTGCTGCCCAAGCAGAAGGTGTCCGCCGGTGTGGTGGCCGCCATCGCGCTGCTGTCCTTCCTGCTGGTGCTCGGTGAGGTGATCAACGCACCGCAGGGGGTGTCGATCGGCTGGGCGCTGTATCTGGTGATCATCTGCACGGTGCTGCAGGCCGGTGCCGCGATCGCGGCGCTGCTGCTGGAGGCGGGCATCATCACCGCGCCCGAACCGCGGCCGCGGTACGAGCAGCCCTATGGCCAGTACGGCGCGCCGTATTACGGACAGCACGGTGGTCAGCAGCCCGGCCAACAGCACGGTCAGCCGGGTCAGCCCTACGGTGCACCGCCCGCGCCCCCGCAGGGCCGGCCCGGCTACGCCCCGCCCGCCCAGTACGGCGGCGGTTACCAGGGCCCCAATACCGGCGGTTTCGCCGCCGCCGGTGCGCCCGGTCCGCAGAGCGGCCCGCCCACGCCGCCCACCGGCTTCCCCGCGTTCGGTCAGCCGCAGCCGGCCGGATCGTCCGACCCGACCACAGCGGTCCCGACACAATCTCACGCCGCGTCCTCAGAGCAAGCTGGGCCGCCGCCGTCGTAGTCTGGGCGTCGCGCATCCGGGCGAGGTGGACACCGGATGCGTGAGCCCAGCACGCGAGGAGCGACCCAGCTAGTGGACAACCGGTCAGTCGGCACCCGGCAGGCACGCGACCTGCTGCGCGTCGCGTTCGGTCCCTCGCTGGTTGCCCTCGGCATCATCGCGGCGGTGACGCTGCTGCAGTTGCTCATCGCCAACAGCGATATGACCGGCGCCTTCGGCGCGATCGCCAGCATGTGGCTCGGCGTGCACCAGGTACCGGTGTCGATCGGTGGCCGCGAGCTCGGTGTGATGCCGCTGCTGCCGGTGTTGCTGATGGTGTGGGGCACCGCCCGGACGACGGCCGCGGCCGCGGCGCGGTCGTCCTGGTTCGTCATCCGCTGGGTGGTGGCCTCCGCGCTGGGCGGCCCGTTGCTCATCGCGGCGCTCGCGCTGGCCGTCATCCACGACGCGTCCTCGGTGCTCACCGAACTGCAGACGCCGAACGCCGGGCGCGCATTCGCCGGCGTGCTGGCGGTGCACGCGATCGGTGCGGTCGTCGGCGTCCTGCTCACCGGCAAGATGCGGTCGGTGCCCTGGGTGCCGGGCTGGCTGCCCGACGCCCTGCGCGGCGCCGGCGCCGGCGTGCTCGCGCTCTTCGGCCTGTCCGGCGTGGTGGCCGCGGGCTCGCTGATCGTGCACTGGGGCACCATGCACGACCTGTTCGGGATCACCGACTCGGTATTCGGGCAGTTCAGCCTCACCCTGCTGTCGGCGCTGTACATCCCCAACGTCATCGTCGGAACCGCGGCGGTGGCGGTCGGGTCGACGGCGCATGTCGGGCTGGCCACCTTCAGCTCGTTCACCGTGCTGGGCGGTGACATCCCGGCGGTGCCGGTATTGGCGGCCATGCCCACCCCGCCGCTGGGGCCGATCTGGGTCGCGCTGCTGATCGTCGCCGCTGTATCGGCGGTGGCGCTGGGACAGCAGTGTGCGCGACGGCCGGTGCCGCTGCCCACCGCCGCCGCGAAGCTGGTGGTGGCCGCCGCCATCGCGGCCGCGGTGATGGCGCTGCTCGGCCACGCCGGCGGTGGACGGCTCGGCAACTTCGGCGACGTCGGAGTCGACCAGGTCACGTTCGGGCCCGCGGTGTTCCTCTGGTTCGTGTCGATCGGCGGACTCACCGTGGCGATGGCCGGTGGCCTGGCCAAGCGCCCCAAACCGGTCAAGCCAGTTCCCGAACCCGAGCCGGAGCCGGAGCCCGACGATGCCGTCACCGATGTGGTGGTGTTGGACGAACCGATCGACGTCGAGGTCGTCGAGGTCTCTGAGGTTGCCGAGGCTCAGGAGACCAAGGAGGCCGGGGCGCCCCGCACCCAACGACCGGAGCCCGACGAGGCCCTGCTCGATCCGGAAGAGCACTTCCTCACCGACGGGGATCCGGTCGAAAAGCCACGCGAACAGGCCGACTAGGCTGCTGGGCGTGCAGCCCCCGCTCCGGGACCCGATCAGGGTGCCTCCGACCGCACCGTCGCGGCTGGTGGTGTTGGCTTCGGGTACCGGATCCCTGCTGGAGGCACTGCTGGCTGCGGCCGCGGGTGACTACCCGGCCGAGGTGGTCGCCGTCGGCACGGACCGGGCGTGCCGTGCGCTGGAGATCGCCGCGGGCGCCGGGGTGCCGTCGTTCACCGTGCGGCTCGCCGACCACACCGACCGGGCCGGCTGGGACGCTGCCCTCACCGATGCGGTGGCGCGCCACGATCCCGATCTGGTCGTCAGTGCCGGTTTCATGAAAATTCTTGGTCCCCAATTTCTTTCGCGCTTCGAAGGGCGCGTGGTGAACACCCACCCGGCCTTGCTGCCGGCCTTCCCCGGCGCGCGGGCCGTCGCCGAAGCGCTGGACTACGGTGTGCGCGTGACGGGCGCCACGGTGCACCTGGTCGATGCCGGGACCGACACCGGGCCGATTCTGGCGCAGGAAACCGTGCCCGTGCTCGATGATGACGACGAAGAAACTTTGCACGAACGCATCAAGGTGGTCGAACGACGACTACTGGTGGACGTGCTCGCCGCGGTGGCTACCCGCGGCCTCACCTGGACCGGGCGAAAGGCGGCCTTCGGATGTTGAGGATGCAACGATGAGTGAAAAGCGGCCGATCCGGCGCGCGTTGATCAGCGTGTACGACAAGACGGGTCTGGGGGCGCTGGCCCGCGGGCTGCACGACGCGGGCGTGAGCATCGTGTCGACCGGATCCACCGCGAAAACGATTGCCGAGGCGGGTGTTCCGGTCACCCCGGTGGAGGATGTCACCGGCTTCCCCGAGGTGCTCGACGGCCGGGTGAAGACGCTGCATCCGAAGGTGCACGCGGGCCTGCTCGCCGACCTGCGCAAGTCCGAGCACGAGGCGGCGCTGGCGGATCTGGGTATCGCCCCGTTCGAGCTCGTCGTGGTCAACCTCTACCCGTTCACCGAGACGGTGGCTTCCGGTGCGGCGCCCGACGAGTGCGTCGAGCAGATCGACATCGGCGGACCGTCCATGGTGCGCGCCGCCGCCAAGAACCATCCCAGCGTGGCCGTGGTCGTCGACCCGCTCGGTTATGAGGGCGTGCTGGCCGCCGTGCGGTCCGGTGGTTTCACCCTGGCCGAGCGGAAGCGGCTGGCGGCGTTGGCATTCCGGCACACCGCCGAGTACGACGTCGCGGTGGCCAGCTGGATGGGTTCGGTGCTGGCGCCCGAAGACGGCGCAGGCCCGGACGGCCCGCCGCAGTGGGTGGGTGCCACCTGGCACCGCGCCGCGGTGCTGCGCTACGGCGAGAACCCGCACCAGGGTGCGGCGCTGTACCGCGACGACGCCGGCTGGCCGGGCCTAGCCCAGGCCGAGCAGCTGCACGGCAAGGAGATGTCCTACAACAACTACACCGATGCCGATGCGGCCTGGCGGGCCGCATTCGACCACGAGCAGACCTGTGTCGCGATCATCAAGCACGCCAACCCGTGCGGTATCGCCGTCTCGTCGGTGTCGGTGGCCGACGCGCATCGCAAAGCCCATGAATGCGACCCGCTTTCGGCTTTCGGTGGGGTCATCGCAACCAACTCCACCGTCAGCGTGGAAATGGCGCAGACGGTGGCCGACATCTTCACCGAGGTGATCGTCGCGCCCGCCTATGAGCCCGGCGCGGTCGAGATCCTGTCCGGTAAGAAGAACATCCGCATCCTGGTGGCCTCCGAGCCGCAGGACAGCGGTGTCGAATTCCGGCAGATCAGCGGTGGATTGCTGCTGCAGGAGCGCGACGCGCTGGACGCCGCGGGTGACAACCCGGCCAACTGGACGCTGGCCACCGGCACGCCCGCCGATCCGGCCACGCTGGCCGACCTGGTGTTCGCGTGGCGGGCCTGCCGCGCGGTGAAATCGAACGCCATCGTCGTCGCGGCCGACGGTGCCACCGTGGGGGTGGGCATGGGTCAGGTGAACCGGGTGGATGCCGCCCGGCTGGCGGTGGAGCGCGGCGGTGACCGGGTCAAGGGCGCGGTCGCGGCCTCGGATGCCTTCTTCCCGTTCCCGGACGGCCTGGAGACCCTGACCAATGCGGGCGTGAAAGCGATTGTGCACCCAGGTGGTTCGATGCGTGACGACATGGTGACCGAGGCCGCGGCGAAGGCCGGGATCACGCTGTACCTCACCGGGGCCCGGCACTTCGCGCACTAGGCAGCGGCGCGGGCCCACACCGCGGTGCGGGCCCGCGCGATGATCGAAGCCCGGGTGTGCTGTGGCAGCGCCGCCACCATGGTCCAGCCGATGCGCTGCAGGAAATCGCGCTCGTCGGCCGGTCGTTCCCGGCAGTCGATACCGACTTTCCATCTCGGCCAGCCCATCGCGATGGTGAGGTCGCTGATGCGGATGCCGACGCGAGGAACGGGGATACCCGAGGCACTCCGAATGATCAGCCGCACCCGGGTTTCCCATCGTGACCCGGAGCCGGCGTCCATCAGGGCTATTGCCTGCCTGGCCGCGATGATGCCCCGTGCGGCGGGGTAGCGCTCTTCGAGGTGCCAGACATCGTCCTTGCGCAGCCCGGTGATCGCGGCCAGGGCGTCGAGGTGTTCGACGGCGGTCTGTAGCTCCAAGTGCCTGGCCAGGTCGAGAGAGGTGCGCTCAGGAGTGGTGATCGGCACGCCGTCGATGATTCGGATCTCGTCCACGGCGATACGTTCATTGCGAACGATCAGCCCTTCCGGGTGCTTGCTGTTCGGCGCGATGAGCTCAATGGGACCCGTGTTCGCGATCCACGGCACGCCGTACAGTGCCGCCGCCGTCCGGCCCGCGATGATGCCGCGCCGGCCGCTCCACAACCACGCAGCCGTGGCATAGGTACCCAGGCTGGGCGTGGCGTCTTTCGGCACATAGACATTCGGGTAGAGCGCGGTGAATCGCCAGCGCAGTTCTGCCCTGGTGAGCGCTCCGCTCGCGATGGCCTCCGAGCCGATGATCGGGTCCATGCCCGCATCGTGTCAGTAGCCACCGACGTCTCGGGTGCTCCAGCGAAATCGACGTGAGGGCTGTGGACAACTCGCCACAGCCCTGAGGTCGATTTCGCTGGAGCACGGCGGAGGCAACCCGACCGGAGTCCGGCGCTAGGACGCCGCCTCGTCGCGAGCCGCCGTCGTCACGTACTCCACGAACGACGCGATCTCCTCGACCGCACGGCGGGCGTCGGGGTTCACGTCGAAGGACAGCTGGAACATGTGCATCGCCTTGTCCCACACCTGGACCCACACCGGGACACCGTCGGCCTGTAGCCGGTCGGCGAGTGTGAAGGTGTCGTTGCGCAGCATCTCGTTGGTGCCGATTTGCAACAGGAAGGGGCCCAGTCCGCTCATGTTCGCCTCGGACGGCATGACCGGCACCGGTCGGGTGCCGTTGACGGTGGCGAAGACGTCGTAGATGAACTTGACGGTCATGAACGGGAACAGCACATCCGTGTGCTCCTTGAGCGCCGCGTACTTCAGCTGCATGTCCGCCGACGTCAGCGCCGACAGCAGAACCTGGCCGGCGGGCACCGGTAGCCCGGCGTCGCGGATCGCCAGCGCGGTATCGGCGGCCATCAGTCCGCCGGCCGAATCACCGGCCAGCACAATGCGATCCGGGGTGAATCCGAGGGAGAGCACATGCCGGTAGGCGTCCAGGCCGTCCTCGACGGCCTCTTCGATGCTGGCCTGCGGGGCCAGGCGATACCCGACGTTGAACACCTGAGAACCGGTGGCCTCGGACAGTTTCGAGGCGAACCGCCGATGCGAGTTGAGGCCGAGGGTCACCAGCGCAGACCCGTGGAAGTAGATGATCACCCGATCGGAGTCGCGGGCGTCCGGTGCGACGACCCACTCGGCCGGGCAGTGCGGCAGCCGCTCCGGTGTGACGCTGGTGCCGGGCAGCGGCGGGATGAACCGCAGCGGCCGGTCGATGACATCGAGGTGGGCGCGCTGCAATCCGGCCGGCCACACCTTGTTGACGATCAGGCCGATGATCGTGACGATACCCAGCACGGTGCGCAGGGAGATCGCGGTCAGCACACCCAGCAATCGTGATTGCCGGCAGGCCGGGCCGAATTGCACGGTGGTCGGCCGGTCACGCCATTCGAGCGAATTCACGGTACCCATGGTACTGGGTACTTGGGGCGGGGAAAATTCAGGTGACCATGCCGGTACTCGGCAGCAGTCGTAGCGTGGAGTGGTGACGTCACCTAACAATCTGCCCCGCACCGTCGGCGAGCTGCGCGCTTCCGGTCATGTCGAGCGCGGGATCAAGCAGGAGATCCGGGAGAACCTGTTGGCCAGGCTGGCCACCGGCGACGACATCTGGCCCGGCCTGTTCGGTTTCGAGGACACCGTGCTGCCCCAGGTCGAACGCGCCCTGATCGCCGGACACGACTTCGTGCTGCTGGGTGAGCGTGGACAGGGCAAGACCCGCCTGCTGCGCTCACTGGCCGGCCTGCTCGACGAGTGGACGCCCGTCATCGCCGGCTCTGAGCTGGGGGAGCACCCCTACAGCCCCATCACCCCGGAATCGATCCGCCGGGCCGCCGAGGTCGGCGACGACCTCCCGATCGCCTGGCGTCACCGCAGCGAGCGGTACACCGAGAAGCTCGCGACTCCCGATACCAGCGTCGCCGACCTGGTCGGTGATATCGATCCCATCAAGGTGGCCGAGGGCCGCAGCCTCGGCGACCCCGAGACCATCGCCTACGGCCTGATTCCCCGTTCGCATCGCGGCATCGTCGCCGTCAACGAGCTGCCCGACCTCGCCGAGCGCATCCAGGTGGCCATGCTCAACGTGATGGAGGAGCGCGACATCCAGGTCCGCGGCTACACCCTGCGGCTGCCGCTCGACGTGCTCGTCGTCGCCAGCGCCAACCCGGAGGACTACACCAACCGCGGCCGCATCATCACCCCCCTCAAGGACCGGTTCGGCGCCGAGATCCGCACCCATTACCCGCTCGAGCTGGCCGCCGAGGTGGCCGTCATCAGGCAGGAGGCGCACCTGAGCGCGCCGGTGCCCGACTACCTGTTGCAGATCGTCGCCCGGTTCGCCCGTTCGCTGCGCGAGTCCAGCGCCGTCGACCAGCGGTCCGGGGTGTCGGCGCGGTTCGCGATCGCCGCCGCCGAAACGGTGGCCGCGTCCGCCCGGCACCGTGGGGCCATTCTCGGCGAACAGGAGCCGGTGGCCCGCGTCGTCGACCTCGGCACCGTGATCGACGTGCTGCGCGGCAAGCTCGAATTCGAGTCCGGTGAGGAAGGCCGCGAGCAGGTGGTGCTGGAGCATCTGCTGCGCCGGGCGACGGCCGACACCGCGTCGCGGGCACTGGGCGGTATCGACGTGGGCCCCCTGGTGGCCGCCGTCGAGGACGGCTCGCCGGTGACGACGGGTGAGCGGGTCAGCGCCAAGGACGTGCTGGCCGCGCTGCCCGATCTGCCGGTGCTGGACGCGATCGCCGAACGGCTCGGGGCCACCAATGACGGTGAACGGGCCGCGGCGGTGGAGCTGGCCCTGGAAGCGCTGTACCTGGCCAAGCGGATCGACAAGACCTCCGATGAGGGCGAAACAGTTTATGGTTAAACACCTTTCGAGATATTCGCGATACAGCGGCGGACCCGACCCGCTGGCGCCGCCGGTCGACCTGCGCGAAGCACTCGAGCAGATCGGTCAGGACGTGATGGAGGGCTCGTCACCGCGACGGGCACTGTCGGAGCTGCTGCGCCGCGGCACCCGCAGCCTGTCCGGGGCGGACAAGCTCGCCGCCGAGGCCAACCGCAAGCGACGGGAGTTGTTGCAGCGCAACAATCTCGACGGCACCCTGCAGGACATCAAGAAACTGCTCGACGAGGCGGTGCTGGCCGAACGCAAGGAACTGGCCCGCGCGCTCGACGATGACGCCCGCTTCGGCGAGATGCAGATGGAGGCGCTGTCCCCGTCCCCGGCCAAGGCGGTACGCGAACTCGCCGACTACGACTGGCGCTCGACGGAGGCCAGGCAGAAGTACGAACAGATCCGCGATCTGCTCGGCCGGGAGATGCTCGATCAACGCTTCGCCGGCATGAAGCAGGCCCTGGAGAACGCGACCGACGAGGACCGCCAGGCCGTCAACGACATGCTCGACGACCTCAACGACCTGCTCGACAAGCACGCACAAGGCCAAGACTCCGAGCAAGATTTTCAGGATTTCATGGCCAAGCACGGCCAGTACTTCCCGGAGAATCCGCGCAACGTGGAAGAGCTGATCGATTCGCTGGCCCAACGCGCCGCCGCCGCTCAGCGCTTCCGTAACAGCCTGTCGGCGCAACAGCGCGCCGAGCTGGATGCCCTGGCACAGCAGGCGTTCGGTTCTCCGTCGCTGATGAATGCGCTGAACCGACTGGATTCCCACCTGCAGGCCGCGCGGCCCGGCGAGGACTGGACGGGATCGCAGGAGTTCTCCGGCGGGGACCCGCTGGGCATGGGCGAGGGAGCCCAGGCGCTGGCCGACATCGCCGAGCTGGAGCAGCTGGCCGAGCAACTGGCGCAGAGCTATCCGGGCGCCACCATGGAGGACGTCGACCTGGACATGCTGGCCCGTCAGCTCGGCGACGACGCGGCGGTGAACGCCCGCACCCTCGCCGATCTGGAACGCGCCCTGATGAACCAGGGCTTCCTGGATCGCGGTTCCGACGGTAAGTGGCGGTTGTCGCCCAAGGCCATGCGTCAGCTGGGCCAGACCGCGCTGCGCGATGTCGCGCGCCAACTGTCCGGGCGCAACGGCGAACGTCAGACCCAACGGGCCGGGGCGGCGGGCGAACTGACCGGGGCGACCCGGCCATGGGCGTTCGGCGACACCGAACCCTGGAACGTCACGCGCACGCTCACGAATGCGGTGCTGCGGCGGGCGGGTACCGACGAGCACGGGCCGCTGGCCATCACGGTCGACGACGTGGAGGTCTCCGAAACCGAAACCCGCACCCAAGCCTGCGTGGCGCTGCTGGTGGACACCAGCTTCTCGATGGTGATGGAGAACCGGTGGCTGCCGATGAAGCGCACGGCGTTGGCCCTGAATCATCTGGTGAGCACCCGCTTCCGGTCCGATGACCTGCAGATCATCGCGTTCGGCCGGTACGCCCGGACGCTGACCGCGGCCGAACTGACCGGGCTGGAGGGCGTCTACGAGCAGGGCACCAATCTGCATCACGCGCTGGCCTTGGCCGCCCGGCACCTGCGCCGGCACCCCAATGCCCAGCCGGTGATCCTCATCGTCACCGACGGTGAGCCCACCGCCCACCTGGAGGACTACGGCGGCAACGAGGGCTCTTCGGTATTTTTCGACTACCCGCCGCACCCGCGCACCATCGCGTTCACGGTCAAGGGTTTCGACGAGGTGGCCCGGCTCGGCGCGCAGGTCACCATCTTCCGGCTCGGCAACGATCCGGGACTCGCCAGATTCATCGACCAGGTCGCCCGCCGGGTGCAGGGCCGCGTCGTCGTACCGGATCTGGATGGTCTCGGCGCCGCCGTGGTGGGCGACTACCTGACCTCACGGCGGAGGTAGCGTCAGACCTCGTCGCCGTCGCCGTCGCCGTCGGCGTGACGGCGCTTCCTGCGTTTGACCCCGACGCTGCCCCACAGCGAGAACCCACGCACCCGCACCCGGGGGCCGCCCGGTGTCCCGCTGCCGTTCACGCTGTGGTCGAAGCTGCCCATCACGCCGACACCGCCGATATCGACGTTCACCTCCGGCGGCACCAAAATGGTCTGTCCGCCGAAAATCGAGTAGCTGCGGATCTCCACATCGGCCGTGGTGAAGTCGGCGTAGCGCAGGTCGACGACGCCGCCGCCGAACAAGGCGAAGGTGGTCAGCTTCTTGGGCACGTTCCACCGGCCGCGGCGTTCATATCCGCTCATGATGGCCAGCAGCAGAGTGGACGGCGCCGGCCGGCAGACACCCTTGCCGGTCGCGCTGCCGCCGGGCAGATCGGCACTCAGCCGATCGAGGTCCGCGCAGGTCTGGGCGGCATACGCCTTGGCCAACCGGGATTCGTACTCGTCGAGCGAAAGGCGGCCCTGGGCGGCCGCGTCCGTGAGCAACTGCGCCACCTGTATCCGGTCGGTGTCGGCGGCACGCATCGACCCACTCCACGACGCTGACGTGCTCATCAGTGCCATCTGTTCTTCGCGCCGGCGCTCATCACTGACGAGCGTACGACGAATAGCCGCACATGCAATAGCGTTGACGAATTCGTTGCGGCGGGCGCGTTGTTTGCTGTATTCGCGTCGCCTGGATCACGTCAGCCAGTTGGGGCTGCGCTTCTGCAAGAAGGCGAGCATGCCCTCGCGCGCCTCGTCGGACACGAAAAGCCGCGCCGACTGCAATGCCAGCTCGTCGGCGTGCGCGTCGAAAGCGGCCAGGATCGGCGCCGTGGTCAGGGCCTTCGACGCGGCCAGCCCCTGCGGTGAACCCTTCACGATCTCCGCGGTCAACGCGGCCACCGCGGCGTCCACATCCTCGGCAGCCTCCGTGATCAGGCCGATGGCCGCGGCCACGGCCGAACCGAACTTCTCACCGGTCACGAAGTAGCGGCCCGCCGCGCGAGCCGTCAATCTCGGCAAGAGTGTGAGCGAGATGATGGATGGCGCCACCCCGATCCGGGCTTCGGTCAGCGCGAAAGTGCTCGCCGGCCCGGCCACCGCGATATCGCAGGCACCGACCAGCCCCATGCCGCCGGCGCGCACGTGTCCGTCCACCGCGGCGATCACCGGAATGGGCAGTTCCAGGATGGAGCGCAGCACCACCGTCATCTCCCGGGCCCGGTCCACGGCGAGGTCGCCGGGATCACCATGTGCGGCCTCGCTCAGATCGGCGCCGGCGCAGAACGTCTTGCCGGTGTGGCCGAGCACCACCGCGCGGGCGCCGGATCCTGCTGCGTCGGCCAGTCGCTCCCGCAGTTGGGTCACGAGCGCGGACGACAACGCGTTGTGGTTGTGCGGCGAATCGAGGGTGACCCGCGCGACGGCACCGTCGACGGCGTAGTGGACCAGCTGCGCCATCAGTACGACCGGGGCAGACCCAGCGAGGTCTGCGCGACGAAGTTGAGGATCATCTCGCGGCTCACGGGGGCGATCCGGGCCAGCTTGGACGCGGTCACCGCCGCGGCAATGCCGTACTCCTTGGTCAGGCCGTTTCCACCGAGCGACTGCACGGCCTGATCGACCGCACGCACCGACGCCTCACCGGCGGCGTACTTGGCCATGTTCGCGGCCTCCGCTGCGCCGAAGTCATCGCCGGTGTCGTACAGCGTCGCGGCCTTCTGCATCATCAGCTTGGCCAGTTCGATCTCGACGTGGTTCTGCGCCAGCGGATGTGACAGACCCTGATGCGAACCGATCGGGACCTTCCACACCTGGCGGGTCTTCACGTAGTCGACGGCCTTGCCGATCGCGAAGCGGCCCATCCCGACCGCGCTGGCCGCGCCCATGATGCGCTCGGGATTGAGCCCCGCGAACAGCTGCGCGATGGCCGCATCCTCGGAGCCGACGAGTGCGTCGGCCGGAAGTCGGACGTCGTCGAGGAACACCTGGAATTGGCTTTCCGGGCTGACGATCTCCATCTCGATCTTGGTCCAGCTCAGCCCCGGGGTGTCGGTGGGCAGCACGAACAGCGCCGGCTTGAGATTGCCGGTTTTGTGGTCCTCGGTGCGGCCCACCACGAGTACGGCCTGGGCCTGGTCGATACCCGAGATGAACGTCTTCTGGCCCTTGAGGATCCAGTCGCTGCCGTCGCGGCGCGCGGTGGTGGTGATGCGGTGGGAGTTGGACCCGGCATCGGGTTCGGTGATGGCGAATGCCATGGTGATGGACCCGTCGGCGATACCGGGGATCCAGCGCTTCTTCTGATCCTCGGTGCCGAACTTGGAGATGATGGTGCCGTTGATGGCGGGCGAGACGACCATCATCAGCAGGGCCGAGCCGGCCGCGGACATCTCCTCCATGACCAGGCTGAGCTCGTACATGCCCGCCCCGCCGCCGCCGTACTCCTCGGGCAGGTTCACCCCGATGAAGCCGAGCTTTCCTGCCTCGCTCCACAATTCGGTGGTGTGTTGGCCGGCGCGCGCCTTCTCCAGGTAATAGTCCTGGCCGTAGTTGGCGGCCATCGCCCTGACGGCGTCGCGCAGCGCCCGCTGTTCCTCGGTCTCGACGAAACTCATGGTTGTTCTCCTTCTGGTTCCTCTACACGGGCGAGCACGGCGCCGACATCGACCTGCTGGCCGGCAGCGACATGGAGTTCGGCGAGCACACCGGCCTGCGGGCTGGTGATGGTGTGCTCCATCTTCATGGCTTCCAGCCAGATCAGTGGCTGGCCCGCGGTGACGGTGTCCCCGACGGCGGCCCCGACGCGCACCACCGATCCGGGCATCGGAGCCAGCAGGGAGCCCTGCGCGACGGCCGCGTCCGGATCGGGAAAGCGTGGCTGGGCCACCAGGCGCACCGCCCCCGACGGGGAGTCGACGAAGACCTCGTCGCCGTACCGGGCCACGTCGAAGGACCGCTCCACGCCGTCGACGGAAAGGACGACCCGGTCCGGCGTCGCCGACACCAAGGCCACACCGTCGTGGTCGGGCAGCTGCACCCCGGCACGGGCGAACCGGTAGCGGACCACCCGTTCGGATCCAGCGGCGTCGCGGTAGGTCCGGGTCTGGTAGCCCGAGGCGAGGTTGCGCCACCCGCTGGGCGCCGGCGCGAAAGCCGTTGCGGTGCTGCGGTTGTGTGCGGCGT
Source organism: Mycolicibacterium canariasense (assembly GCF_002101555.1). Taxonomy (GTDB): domain Bacteria; phylum Actinomycetota; class Actinomycetes; order Mycobacteriales; family Mycobacteriaceae; genus Mycobacterium; species Mycobacterium canariasense. The sequence goes on along the minus strand of NZ_LQOL01000111.1, from coordinate 20,184 downwards.
CGGCCAGAGCCGCTGCGACGGCCGATGGGGCGGCTGCATCGGCGGGACCGGCGGCCAGCTCGGCCAGTCCGTGCGTGTCGAAGAAGGCGGTGTCGGTGTCGCCGGCGCGGAACGCCGGGTGCCGCAGCACGTTGACCAGCAGGTCGCGATTGGTCGTGATGCCGTGTAGGCGGGCATGGGCCAGAGCGTCGGCCAGGATCGCCGCGGCGCGCTCCCGGGTGGGTGCGTAGGAGATGATCTTGGCCAGCATCGGGTCGTAGAACACCGACACCTGCGAACCGTCGACGATGCCGGAGTCCACCCGCACACCGCTGCGCCCGTCCAGCGTGCCGAACCGGGTTCGGGTGCCGAGCACGTCGAACCGGTGCACCGGGCCGGCCTGTGGCTGCCAGTTCTCGGCCGGATCCTCGGCGTAGAGCCGGGCCTCGATGGAATGCCCCTGTGCGGCAGGGGGAGCGGGGTCGAGCCGGTGACCGTCGGCCACCTCGAGCTGCAGTTCGACGAGATCCAGTCCGGTGGTCTCCTCGGTGACCGGGTGCTCGACCTGCAGCCGGGTGTTCATCTCCAGGAAGAAGAAGTCACCCGCCTCGTCAGCCATGAATTCGACCGTCCCCGCACCGGTGTAGCCGATGGCGCCGGCGGCCAGCCGGGCGGCCTCGAACAGCTTCTCCCGCATGCCTGGGGAGCGTTCCACCAGCGGTGAGGGCGCCTCCTCGATCACCTTCTGATGGCGGCGCTGGATGGAACATTCGCGTTCACCGACGGCCCACACGGTCCCGTGCGCGTCGGCCATCACCTGTACCTCGATGTGGTGGCCGCTGGCCAGGTAGCGCTCACAGAACACCGTGGGATCGCCGAATGCCGACTGCGCCTCGCGCTGGGCGGCAGCGACTTCGCCCGTCAGCGCCGACAATTCGCGCACCACCCGCATGCCGCGGCCGCCACCGCCTGCCGACGCCTTGATCAGCACCGGCAACTGATCGGCGGTGACGGTATCCGGGTCGAGCTCGGCCAGCACCGGAACGCCGGCGGCCGCCATCAATTTCTTGGCCTCGATCTTGGAGCCCATCGCAGCCACGGCGGGTACCGGCGGTCCGATCCAGGTCAGGCCGGCCTGCTGCACGGCGGCGGCGAAATCCGGGTTCTCCGAGAGGAATCCGTACCCGGGATGGATCGCGTCGGCACCGGCGGCCCGTGCCGCGGCGATCAGTTGGGCGCTGTCCAGATACCCGTTGCGGCCCTCCAGGCGTACCCGGGTGTCGGCCTCGGCCACATGGGGCGAGCCGGCATCCGGATCGGTGTACACCGCGACGGTGCCGATACCGAGCCGGCGACAGGTGGTGAAGACGCGGCGGGCGATCTCACCACGGTTGGCGACGAGAACTCTGGTGATCACGTGCGTCTCACATCCTGAAGACGCCGAAATTCGACGTCCCCTCGATCGGGCCGCTGGCGATGGCGGACAGGCACATTCCGAGCACGGTGCGGGTGTCGCGCGGGTCGATCACCCCGTCGTCGTAGAGCCGCCCGGACAGGAAGGCCGGCAGCGACTCGGCCTCGATCTGCGCCTCGACGGCGGCCCGCAGTGCGGCGTCGGCGTCCTCGTCGACCGCTTGCCCACGGGCCTGCGCGGCGGCGCGGCTGACGATCGAGAGCACGCCGGCCAACTGGGCGCCGCCCATCACCGCCGATTTGGCACTGGGCCAGGCGAACAGGAAGCGCGGGTCGTAGGCACGACCGCACATGCCGTAGTGGCCGGCACCGTAGGACGCCCCGATCAGCAGCGAGATGTGCGGCACGGTGGAGTTGGACACGGCGTTGATCATCATCGAGCCGTGCTTGATCATCCCGCCCTCTTCGTACTGCTTACCCACCATGTAGCCGGTGGTGTTGTGCAGGAACAGAAGTGGTGTATCGGACCGGTTGGCCAGCTGGATGAACTGGGTGGCTTTCTGTGACTCCTCGCTGAACAGCACGCCCCTGGCGTTGGCCAGGATGCCGACCGGATACCCGTACAGCCGTGCCCAGCCGGTCACCAGCGACGACCCGTACAGCGGCTTGAACTCGTCGAAATCCGAGTCGTCGACGATGCGGGCGATCACGTCGCGCGGATCGAACGGGATCCGAAGATCGGCGCCCACGAGTCCGATCAGTTCCTCGGCGTCGAACCGCGGTTCGAGCACCGGGGCGGGGGAGGGGCCCTGCTTGCGCCAGTTCAGCCGGGCCACGATGCGCCGGCCGATCCGGATGGCATCGAGCTCGTCGACGGCCAGGTAGTCACCCAGACCCGAAGTGCGGGCGTGCATCTCGGCGCCGCCGAGGGATTCGTCATCGGACTCCTCCCCGGTGGCCATCTTCACCAGCGGTGGGCCGGCCAGGAACACCTTGGAGCGTTCCTTGATCATCACGACGTGGTCGGACATGCCTGGCACGTATGCCCCGCCCGCCGTCGAGTTGCCGAAAACCAGGGCGATGGTGGGGATCCCGGCCGCCGACAGCCGGGTGAGATCCCGGAACATCTGGCCGCCCGGGATGAAGATCTCCTTCTGCGTGGGCAGATCCGCACCGCCGGATTCCACCAGGGAGATCACCGGCAACCGGTTCTGCATGGCGATCTGGTTGGCCCGCAGGATCTTCTTGAGCGTCCACGGATTGCTGGTGCCGCCCTTGACGGTCGGGTCGTTCGCGACGATCAGGCATTCGACGCCGCAGACGGCGCCGATCCCGGTGACCACGCTGGCGCCGACCGCGAAATCGGTGCCCCACGCCGCCAGCGGGCTGAGCTCCAGGAACGGGGCGTCCGGGTCGAGCAGCAGCTCGACGCGTTCGCGCGCGGTCAGCTTGCCGCGGGCATGGTGGCGGTCGACGTACTTGGTGCCGCCCCCGGCCAGTGCCTTGGCGTGCTCGGCGTCCAGTTCGGCGAGTTTGGCCGTCATCGCCTCGGCGGCCTCGGTGTACGCCGACGAGCGGGGGTCCAACGTGGATTTCAGGACGGTCATGACTGGTATCCCAACGTCTTGGCGGCCAGTGCGGTGAGGATTTCGGTGGTCCCGCCGCCGATGCCGAGGATGCGCATGTCGCGGTACTGGCGCTCTACCTCGGACTCGGCCATGTAACCCATGCCGCCGAACAATTGGACGGCCTGGTTGGCCACCCACTCGCCGGCCTCCACCGCGGTGTTCTTGGCGAAGCACACCTCGGCGATCAAACCCATGTCACCGGCCAGCTGCCGCTCGACGATCCTGCGGGTGTAGACCCGGGCCACGTCGATCCGGCGGGCCATCTCGGCCAGCGTGTTCTGCACGGCCTGCCGGGTGATCAACGGGCGTCCGAAGGTCTCGCGGTTGCGACACCAGTCGACGGTGAGGTCCAGGCACCGCTGCGCGCTCGAATACGCTTGGGCGGCAAGGCCCACCCGCTCGGCGACGAACGCGCCGGCGATCTGCAGGAAGCCGGTGTTCTCCACCCCGACCAGATTGTCCACGGGCACCCGGACGTCGGTGTAGGACAGCTCGGCCGTGTCACTGGACCGCCAGCCCATCTTGTCCAGTTTGCGGCTGACCTCGAAACCGGGCGTGCCCTTGTCGACCACGATGAGGGACACGCCGGCCGCGCCGGGCCCGCCGGTGCGCACCGCGGTCACCACGTAGTCGGCGCGCACTCCCGAGGTGATGTAGGTCTTGGCGCCGTTGACGACGTAATGGTCGCCATCCCTGACCGCGCGCGTGGTCAGGTGGCCGACATCGGAGCCGCCGCCCGGTTCGGTGATCGCCAGCGACCCGATCAGGTCACCGCGCAGCGTCGGGCGGACGTAGGTGTCGATCAGGCGCCGATCCCCGGAGGCGATCATGTGCGGCACCGCGATGCCGCAGGTGAACAGGGATGCGAACACTCCGCCGGGGCATCCGGCCTGGTGCATCTCCTCGCAGATGACGACGGCGTCGGCGCCGTCACCGCCGCCACCGCCCACCGACTCGGGCATCCCCGCCCCGAGCAGCCCGGCGGCGCCCGCCTTGCGATGCAGCTCGCGCGGGATCTCACCGTTGCGCTCCCACTCGTCGGCATAAGGGAGCACATCACGTTCGGCGAACGCGTGCACCGACTTTCGGAGCGCTTCGCGTTCGGGAGTGTGCCAGATATCGGTCACAGCAACCTTTCCGGGATGTCGAGATGCCGGGATCGCAGCCATTCGCCGAGTCCCTTGGCTTGCGGGTCGAAGCGGGCCTGATAGGCCACCCCCTGGCCGAGGATGCCCTCGATGACGAAGTTGACCGCCCGCAGATTCGGCAGCAGGTACCGGGTCACCGGCAGGTCGGCGGTCTCGGGGAGCAGCTCGCGCACCTTGTCGACGGTCAACGTGTGTGCCAGCCAGGCCCATTCGTCTGGGGTACGCACCCAGACACCGATATTGGCCGATCCGCCCTTGTCGCCGCTGCGGGCCCCGGCAATGCGGCCCAGCGGGGCGCGCAGCACCGGCCCGGCGACCGGTGCCGGCGGCAGCTCGGGGTCGGCCACCGCGGCCAGCTCGAGGGTGTCGGTGGCCGCGGCGATCTCGACCCGACTGCCGTCGGCGTGCACCGCGACGTGCGGCACCAGCTTGGCATCCACATAGCCGGGCGTGAACACCCCGTACACCTGGCCGTCGCCCGGCGGCGCGGTGGAGGTGAAACCGGGATAGCTGGCCAATGCGAGTTCGACTGCGGCCGAAGAGAACTGACGTCCCACCTTGGCGGGGTCGGGATCGCGCACCACACAGTGCAGCAGGGCGCTGGCGGCCTCCTCGGTGTCGGCGTCGGGATGGTCGGTGCGGGCCAGCGTCCATTCCAGCTCGGCGGGCCGCACCGTCAGATTGCCCTCCAGCTGACGCTGTAGCAGCTCGGCCTTCGCGTCGATGTCCAGGCCGGTGAGCACGAACGACGTCGCGTTGCGGAAACCGCCGATGCTGTTGAGCGAAACCTTCAGCGTGGGTGGCGGCGCCTCGCCGCGCACACCGTGCACCCGCACCCGGTCCGGTCCGTCGTCCGCCAGTGACACGCTGTCCATCCGCAACGTGACATCCGGATTGGCGTAGCGCGCGCCGGTGATCTCGTAGAGCAGCTGGGCGGTGACGGTGCCGGTGCTGACCGATCCGCCGGTGCCGGCGTGCTTGGTGATCACCGACGACCCGTCGGCCGCGATCTCCGCGAGCGGGAATCCGGGCCGGGTGAGATCGGGTAGCTCGGTGAAGAAGGAGTAGTTGCCGCCGGTGGCCTGCGTGCCGCATTCGATGATGTGGCCCGCGGCGACGGCACCGGCCAACGCGTCGTAGTCGGTGCGGGACCAGCCGTGGTGGGCGGCGGCCGGCCCGACGATCACCGACGCGTCGGTGACGCGTCCGGTCACCACGACGTCGGCGCCGGCGTTCAGGCAGTCGACGATGCCCCAGGCGCCCAGGTAGGCGTTGGCCGCCAGCACACCCCCGAATCCGAGTTCGTCGGCGCGAGCCACCAGGTCGTCGCCCTCGACATGGGCGACCGTGACCGTCAGGCCCAGCCGATCGGCCAGCTCGCGCACCGCGCCGGCCAGTGCGCCGGGGTTGAGTCCGCCGGCATTGGCCACGATCTTCACGCCGCGATCGAGCGCGATGCCCAGGCACTCTTCGAGTTGGCGCAGGAAGGTCTTGGCGTAGCCCAGGGCCGGATTCTTGGCGCGGTCGCGGGCCAGGATGAGCATGGTGAGTTCGGCGAGGTAGTCGCCGGTCAGGTAATCGAGCTCACCGCCGGTGAGCATCTCTCGCATCGCCGCGAAGCGATCGCCGTAGAACCCCGAACAGTTGCCGATCCGAACCGCATCGCCGGCCGCAGACGCCACGCATTCTCCCTTGAACCGGGCGGGACGCGATCGCATCCCAACCAACCGGTAGGTTATCGGGTACCGATGGTCTCGAGTCAAGGGGCGGGTCGCGCCCGCTGGCTCGTTTTGGAGCGGACGCGGCTCACCGGCTATCCTCAAGTGCAATTGTCGCCGCTGAGGTGCCGCGCGACTTTGACTTTTCAGAACCCGAACACAAGGAGATGCACGTCATGGCCGTGCCCAAGCGGAGAATGTCGCGCTCGAACACCCGTAGCCGGCGTGCGCAGTGGAAGACCGAGGCCACCGGCCTGGTCAACGTCAACGTGGCCGGTCAGCAGCACAAGGTGCCGCGGCGCCTGCTCAAGGCCGCCCGCCTCGGCCTCATCGACCTCGACCGTAAGTAGCTCGGCAGCGCCTCTCAGGTCGCTCTCAGACACGCGGGTGACACTGTGCCGGTGCGCATTCTTGTCGTTGATGACGATCGCGCGGTGCGCGAATCACTGCGCCGGTCGCTCTCGTTCAACGGGTACTCGGTCGAGTTGGCCCAGGATGGTGTCGAGGCACTGGATCTGATCGCCAGTGACCGTCCGGACGCCTTGGTCCTGGATGTCATGATGCCGCGCCTCGATGGCCTGGAGGTCTGCCGGCACCTTCGCAGCACCGGTGACGATCTGCCGATCCTGGTGCTGACCGCCCGTGACTCGGTATCCGAACGGGTGGCCGGGCTCGATGCCGGCGCCGACGATTACCTGCCCAAGCCGTTCGCCCTCGAAGAGCTGCTGGCGCGGATGCGTGCCCTGCTGCGCCGTCGGGTGCCCGACGACAGCAGCGAATCACGGGCACTGACCTTCTCCGACCTCAGCCTGGATCCGGTGACCCGCGAGGTCACCCGCGGCGAGCGGTCCATCAGTCTGACCCGCACCGAGTTCGCGCTGCTGGAGATGCTCATCGCGAACCCGCGCCGGGTGCTGACCCGCAGCCGTATCCTCGAAGAGGTGTGGGGTTTCGACTTCCCTACGTCGGGCAACGCCCTTGAGGTGTATGTCGGTTACCTGCGCCGCAAGACGGAGGCCGAAGGAGAACCGCGGCTGATCCACACCGTGCGCGGCGTGGGTTATGTGCTGCGTGAGACCCCGCCCTGATGTCCGTGAAACTGCCCTACCGCCGCTACACAACGGTTCGCAACGTCAGTTCGGTATCGCTGCGCTGGCGGGTGATGCTGCTGGCGATGTCGATGGTGGCCATGGTGGTGGTGCTGATGGCCGTCGCCGTGTACGTCGTGGTGTCCCGGTCGGTGTTCGCCGACATCGACAATCAGCTGCACAGCCGGGCGCGACTGCTCATCGAGAGCGGCTCGCTGGCCGCCGATCCCGGCAAGGCCATCGAAGGCACCGCCTACTCCGACGTGAATGCCATGCTGGTCAGCCCGGGTCGGTACATCTACACCGCCAACCAGGAGGGGCAGACGCTGCCCCTGGGGGCGCCGGAGAAAGCGGTGGTGCAGGGTGACCTGCTGATGTCGTTGCGGACCGCCAACAACCAGCGGGTGCTCGCCGTGCATCTGGCCGACGGCAATTCCCTGCTGATCTCCAAGAGTCTGGCGCCCACACTCGCACTGCTCAAACGACTCGGCACCATCCTGGCCATCGTCGGTGGTGCGGGCATGGCGGTGGCCGCCATTGCCGGGGGCATGGTGGCCCGCGCCGGCCTGCGTCCGGTGGGCCGGCTGACACAGGCCGCCGAACGGGTGGCACGCACCGACGACCTGCGCCCCATCCCGGTGGTGGGCACCGACGAACTGGCCCGGCTCACCGAGGCCTTCAACATGATGCTGCGCGCGCTGGCCGAATCCCGGGAACGCCAGGCCCGGCTGGTCACCGACGCCGGTCACGAGCTGCGCACGCCGCTCACGTCGTTGCGCACCAACGTCGAACTGCTGATGGCGTCCATGGCGCCGGGCGCACCCCGGTTGCCCGATGAGGAGATGGCCGGGCTGCAGGCCGATGTCGTCGCCCAGATCGGTGAATTGTCCACCCTGGTCGGCGATTTGGTGGATCTGAGCCGCGACGACGCCGGCGTCGTGATCCACGAGACGGTGGATATCTCCGATGTGGTGGATCGTTCCCTCGAGCGAGTTCGCCGGCGCCGCAGCGATATCGAGTTCGACGCCGACGTGATCTCGTGGCAGGTCTACGGCGACGCCGCGGGTCTGTCCCGCGCCGTGCTCAATCTGCTGGACAACGCGGCCAAGTGGAGCCCGCCCGGCGGTCGGGTGTCGGTGCGGCTCCAGCAACGCGATGCCGTGCATGCCGAACTGGTGGTCGCCGACCATGGCCCGGGTATCCCGCCGGAGGAGCGTGAGCTGGTCTTCGAGCGCTTCTACCGGTCCACCTCGGCGCGCGCCATGCCAGGGTCGGGGCTCGGCCTGGCGATCGTCAAACAGGTGGTGCTCAAACACGGCGGGACGATCCGCGTCGAAGAGACCGTGCCGGGTGGGCAACCGCCGGGCACCTCCATCCGCGTCATGTTGCCCGGCCGGCGGGCGTTGCCCGAAGCCCCCGTCGCCGAGCCCGCGACACGCACGATCAATTCGGTGGACGGCGTGGTGGCGGGCGCGGACAATAGTTGACGTCCGGCTGGGGGTGTAGCGCCGCATCGGGGTGTGATCTGTGACGCGTGGGGATTTCCTCGCGTCGTCCACGACGTTCTCTAAGTGGATTCTCAGCCCAACTGGGCACTGTGTACGTGACGGACGCGTTGTCCAGGTAACAGCACCACGACAGAGAGAGCGCGGAGCCACATGACCAACCACCCCAGGTACACGCCCCCGCAGCGCCCCGGCGGGTACGAGCCGGGGTCCGGATACTCCCCCACGCATGGTGGCCCGCAGGCCGGTTATCAGCACTCTCAGCCGCCGTATGACTGGCGCTATGCGCAGCAACCGCGGCAGCAGCACCCCGTCGCGCCGCAGTACGACCCGTACCGGCCGTCCGGAGGCACCGCGCCGCGTCGGCAAAAGCGTTCCCGCACAGGGGCATTGGTTGTCGGTGCGGTTGCCATCGCCGTGGTGTCCGCCGGCGTCGGCGGCGGCGTGGCGGTGCTGGCCCAGCCGGACCGCACCACGGCCACCACCTCCTTCGGCGGCGCCGCCCCGAGTGTGCCGGCGGCCAGCCTGCCGGTCGGTTCGGTCGAGCAGGTCGCGGCCAAGGTGGTGCCCAGCGTCGTCAAGCTGGAGACCGATATGGGCCGGGCGTCCGAGGAAGGCTCCGGGATCATCCTGAGCAGCGACGGACTGATCCTCACCAACAACCACGTCGTGGCCGCCGCCGCACCGGGCGCACCGGGCGCCCCGGGCGGCGCCGCGCAGACCAAGGTGACGTTCGCCGACGGCCGGACCACCACCTTCAGCATCGTCGGCACCGATCCCAGCAGTGACATCGCGGTGGTGCGGGCCCAGGGCGTGTCCGGGCTGACCCCGATCACCCTGGGGTCCTCGGAGAACCTGCGGGTGGGACAGGACGTGGTGGCCGTCGGGTCCCCGCTGGGCCTGGAGGGCACCGTCACCACCGGCATCGTCAGCGCCCTGAACCGTCCGGTGGCAGCCGGCGGTGACGCCAAGAATCAGAACACCGTGTTGGACGCCATCCAGACCGATGCCGCCATCAACCCGGGTAACTCCGGCGGTGCGCTGGTCAACATGAACGGCGAGCTGGTGGGGGTGAACTCCGCTATCGCGACCCTCGGTGGTGACTCGGGGCAGTCGCAGAGCGGCTCCATCGGTCTGGGCTTCGCCATCCCGGTGGATCAGGCCAAGCGGATCGCCGACGAGCTCGTGCAGAACGGCACCGCATCCCATGCCTCGCTGGGTGTGCAGGTCGGCAACGACGCCGGGGCCGATGGCGCCAAGATCGTGGAGGTGACCGCCGGCGGCGCCGCCGCGGCTGCGGGCCTGCCCAGCGGCGTCGTGGTGACCAAGGTGAACGACCGGGTGATCAGTAGCGCCGACGCGCTGGTGGCCGCGGTGCGTTCGAAAGCCCCGGGCACCAAGATCACCCTCACCTATCTGGATCCGTCCGGGAAACCGGCCACCCTGGACGTCACCTTGGGGAAGGCAGCCCAGTGACGCGCACACGTGGTCGCGCCTGGCTGTCGGCTGCTCCGTTGTCCCCGGCCGGATATACGGTGGCACTCATGGAACAACCTGGGGCGTTGGTAGGGCGTGCACTCGTCGTCGTCGTCGATGACCGGACTGCACATGGGGAAGAAGATCACAGTGGGCCGTTGGTCACCGAACTGCTCGGTGAGGCCGGATTCCTGGTCGACGGTGTGGTGGTGGTCGCCGCCGACGAGGTCGAGATCCGCAACGCGCTCAACACCGCGGTGATCGGCGGGGTCGATCTGGTGATCTCGGTCGGCGGCACTGGGGTGAGCCCCCGTGACGTCACCCCCGAGGCCACCGTCGACATCCTGGATCGTGAGCTGCTCGGCATCTCGGAGGCGCTGCGGGCGTCGGGACTGTCCGCGGGCATCATCGACGCGGGCGTCTCCCGGGGGTTGGCCGGTATCTCCGGCAGCACCCTGGTGGTCAACATTGCCGGTTCCCGCGCGGCCGTGCGCGACGGCATGGCCACCTTGGGGCCGCTCGCCGGCCAGATCATCGGCCAGCTGTCGAGTCTTGACATTTAGCGGCGTTTGTCCGGCCCGAAGTATGCGAGTTCGTGCACGTGAGGGAAGAAAATGCAGGCCCGTTGCGTTACAGCCGCGTGAACGGGACGGTGGACGCGAATGTGATGTTCATCACAGCTGGGGGATGATGTGAGCGAGCCCTCCAAGCCGTCGAGAGATGTAGTTAACGCAATCTTCGGCGACGAGCTGCCCAGCACCACCCGCGACGAGCGGGTCGATGATTTGCCGGCGGAGGCATCCGAGCGTGACCGCTGGCTCCGCGACAACGTGCCGCCACACCACGGCTGAGCTGTGATTTCGTTCTGATCGGCCGGAATCTCTTTGATTCCGGTTGGAAACTCCGTGCGATTCGACGGACGGGGCAAATCCGCCATCGCGTGAGTGCTGCGCCTCTGGTGCGCCCGATCGTTGCTGGATTCGCACCGCCCAGCAAACTTCCGGAGTGAGCCTCCGCGGTGGCGGATGTCACCACGCACGCGTTGCCGGGTGGATGCCTCCCCGTTATGTTCCTCGTGTCAACGATGAGCAAAGAGTAAGAGCAACATGTGGGCTTTCTAATTTGGTCCACATGAAGGTCTTGCAAGGTGTGAGGTTTGCGCTAGGGCCGGGCCACACATCGACACACACGGTGAACACGCCAGAACACCGTCGGCACAGCTAGGGAGAACATGAAGGCATTCAGTCGGGTGCTGCTTGCGATGGTCACTGTTGTGGCTGGAGCGTTTGCATCGCTCTTTATCGGCATGGGCACTTCTCACGCAGGTCTGGACAACGAGCTGAGCCTCGTGGACGGCAAGGACTGGACCCTGACCATTCAGCAGTGGGATACGTTCCTCAATGGCGTGTTCCCGTTGGACCGCAACCGGCTGACCCGTGAGTGGTTCCATTCGGGTAAGGCCAAGTACATCGTGTCGGGTCCGGGTGCTGACGAGTTCGAGGGCACGTTGGAGCTGGGTTACCAGATCGGTTTCCCGTGGTCGCTGGGTGTGGGTATCAACTTCAGCTACACGACGCCGAACATCCTGCTCGACGATGCGACGCCGGCCAACCCGCTGCAGGTGATCACCCCGAACCTGTTCCCGGGTGCGTCGATCAGCGCTGACCTGGGTAACGGCCCGGGCATCCAGGAGGTTGCGACCTTCTCGACCGATGTGTCGGGTGCCAATGGTGCGGTCGCGGTGTCCAATGCGCACGGCACGGTGACCGGTGCTGCCGGTGGTGTGCTGCTGCGTCCGTTCGCTCGGTTGATCGCCAAGGAGGGTGACTCGGTCACCACCTACGGCGAGCCTTGGAACATGAACTGACGTTTCGGCGATAAACGGCGCGGGGGTGCCGTCTGGGCTTCGGCCCGGGCGGCACCACCTGCGTATTGGGCCACACCACACACAGGTAGAGGGAGAACATGAAGGCATTCAGTCGGGTGCTGCTTGCGATGGTCACTGTTGTGGCTGGAGCGTTTGCATCGCTCTTTATCGGCATGGGCACTTCTCACGCAGGTCTGGACAACGAGCTGAGCCTCGTGGACGGCAAGGACCGGACCCTGACCATTCAGCAGTGGGATACGTTCCTCAATGGCGTGTTCCCGTTGGACCGCAACCGGCTGACCCGTGAGTGGTTCCATTCGGGTAAGGCCAAGTACATCGTGTCGGGTCCGGGTGCTGACGAGTTCGAGGGCACGTTGGAGCTGGGTTACCAGATCGGTTTCCCGTGGTCGCTGGGTGTGGGTATCAACTTCAGCTACACGACGCCGAACATCCTGCTCGACGATGCGACGCCGGCCAACCCGCTGCAGGTGATCACCCCGAACCTGTTCCCGGGTGCGTCGATCAGCGCTGACCTGGGTAACGGCCCGGGCATCCAGGAGGTTGCGACCTTCTCGACCGATGTGTCGGGTGCCAATGGTGCGGTCGCGGTGTCCAATGCGCACGGCACGGTGACCGGTGCTGCCGGTGGTGTGCTGCTGCGTCCGTTCGCTCGGTTGATCGCCAAGGAGGGTGACTCGGTCACCACCTACGGCGAGCCCTGGAACATGAACTAGCACATGAACTAGCACATGAACTAGCTCGTTCCCGCGAAAACAGCCCCCGGCCGCAACCGGGGGCTGTTTTCGTGTTCACGCCTTGTCGAGCGGATTGCCTTCGGCGCGTCCGGCCAGCAGGTCGCGGATCTCGGTGAGCAGCACCACTTCGGCGTCGGCGACTTCTTCCTTCTCTTTGCGGAACTTGCTGTAGGGCAGCACGATCAGGAAGTAGACGACCCCCGCGACGAGCACGAAATTGATGGCGGCCGACACCAACACATTCAGGTCGATGGTCTGCCCGCCCCCGATGCTGATCCGCAGGATGCCGTAGTCGGAATCGCCACCGGCTCCGATCCGGTTGATCAGCGGCTGGATGATGCTTTCGGTGAACTTGGTGACCAGCGCGGTGAACGCGGTGCCGATGACGACGGCAACCGACAGATCGATGATGTTTCCGCGCAACAGGAACTCTTTGAAACCTTTGAGCATGCGGGGACCCTTCCAGCAGTTCGACGGTATCGACCCCGCAAACCTTACCGAGCCGAGGTGGCGGCCGGCCTCAGTGAAATGTGACCGTGATCTGCCTGGTCAGTGCGGTTCCGGCGACGGTATTGGCGGCCACGCGGGGCAATGCCACCAGCACCACCCGATCGGCGGCGCCGGCCGAACCGGAGGTAGGCGGCGACACCAGCGTCACGACCGCGTCGGTGGCGATGACTTCGGGTTGGGTGTCCGGGCCTGCGGCGGTGCTGCCGCCGGCCAGCACGTCGACCACGTCGCCGGGCCGGATGAGGTCCACCAGCGCATCGTCGGCGAGGTGCAGCGAGACGATCCTGGCTTCCGGCCCCGCGGTGGCCTCGGCCAGCCGTGGTCCGAGCAGACGCACGTCGGTGAGCACTTCACCGCGACGGGCGGGCGCTGCCAGTGTGGCGTCCACCGCGGCCGCCACGTCGGTGTGCGCGCCGTCAGGAATGGTTGCCGCCAAACGCTTTTCGATCCGTACGTCGGCCGGCGTGAGGGCGGTGCCGGGCGCCAGGTCTCGGGCCGCGACAAGGACGGGCCGCACCGCGGCGTCCGGGTCGGGCCGCAACGCCGCGGCGGCGGCCAGCAGCACGAGCAGACCCGCCGCGAGCCGACGGGCGGCCACGGTCCGGGTCCAGCTGGGCCGCAGGCCGTGCCGCAGCCGCGACCACAGCGCCGGATTCAGTGATTCGCCCACGCCTCACGCTAAGGCCGGTGGTGCGGTGGGGGACAGCCCGCGCGGCGGGCCTGTGGATAACTAGCTGGAAGCGGCCGCGGCCGGAGTCGAGCTGCTCGAGCTGGACGACGCGGACGACGAGCTGCCCGACGACGAGTCCGAGGATGACGACGACGAACTCGAGCCGCTGTCGCTCGTGGCGGACGAACCGGCGGTGCTGCTGGACTTCGACGAGTCGCGGCTGTCGGTGCGGTAGAAGCCGCTGCCCTTGAACACCACACCCACCTTGCCGAAAAGCTTGCGCAGGCGGCCGGAGCACTTGGGGCACGTGGTCAGCGCGTCATCACTGAACGCCTGCACGGCATCGAAACGGTTGTCGCATTCGGTGCACGCATAAGAATAGGTAGGCACGAAACCCTCCGAGACAGTCAAACTTTCTGGCACTCTACCGGCCCAAGTGCTAGAACCGCTACGTGGGGCAGGTCATTCCCGCATCGCCAGCGCCACGATGCCCCTGCCGGGGGTCACCACATGCGTCATCGGCACGTCGTGTGGCTCCATCGGTAGTTCGTCGAGCACTTCGTCGTCACGCACCACCGCGATCAGTCGGGCCGCCGGATCGGCCAGCGGCAGGGCCCGATCGTAGAAACCGGCCCCGCGGCCCAGCCGCACCCCGCGCCGGTCGACCGCCAGTGCCGGCACCAGCACCGCCGCCGCCGTCCCGATCGCCTCGGGCCCCAGCCAGGGCGGTGCGGGTTCGCGCAAACCGAACGGCGCGGCGACCAGCCGGCCGGGCGAGTACGCGCCCCACTGCATCGGTTGTCTCGCCCTGGCGACGGGCAGCAGGACCCGCACGCGGGCGGTGTCGAGTGCGTCGAGCATCGCCGGCGAGCCGGGTTCGGATCCCACCGGCACGTAGCCGCACACGGTGTCACCCGGACGAAAGGCGGCCCGGAGATGAGTTTGCAGGGCGGTGGCCTCCGCCAGCCGAACCTGGGCGGGCACCGCGCGCCGAGCGGCGAGAATGCGTTCTCGCAGCACCGGTTTTGTCATGATTGCCACGATTGCGCCGCTACCCCTTCGCCTAGGTACTGGCTGGTATTAGTGTGTCAACGATGACACAGGCACAGGTTCCGATCCCGAGGACGGCGGTCGTTCCCGCAGCCGGTCTGGGGACACGATTTCTCCCGGCCACCAAGACGGTCCCCAAGGAACTCCTGCCGGTGGTGGACACCCCGGGTATCGAGTTGGTCGCCGCCGAGGCGGCCGAGGCCGGGGGCGAACGACTGATCATCGTCACCTCCGAGGGCAAGGACGGCGTCGTCGCGCACTTCGTCGAGGACCTGATCCTGGAGGGCACGCTGGAAGCCCGCGGCAAGCACACGATGCTGGAGAAGGTCCGCCGCGCGCCCGCGCTGATCAAGGTGGAATCGGTGGTCCAGGCGGAGCCGCTCGGACTCGGGCACGCCGTGGGCTGCGTCGAGGAGAAGCTGCTCGACGACGAGGACGCCATCGCCGTGCTGCTGCCCGACGACCTGGTGCTGCCCACCGGTGTGCTGGAGACCATGTCGAAGGTGCGCGCGAAGCGGGGCGGAACGGTGTTGTGCGCCATCGAGGTTCCCGAGGACGAGATCAGTGCCTACGGCGTGTTCGATGTCGAGACGGTCCCGGACGCCGCGAACCCGAATGTGCTCCGGGTCAAGGGCATGGTGGAAAAGCCCAAGGCCGAGGACGCGCCGTCGCTGTACGCGGCGGCCGGACGCTACGTGCTGGACCGGGCCATCTTCGACGCCCTGCGCCGGGTTGATCGGGGTATCGGTGGGGAGATCCAGCTGACCGACGCCATCGCGCTGTTGATCGAAGAGGGCCACCCGGTGCATGTCGTGGTGCACCGTGGGTCGAGACACGACTTGGGAAATCCCGGCGGCTACCTCAAGGCTGCGGTTGACTTTGCGTTGGAACGCGACGACTACGGACCAGAGCTGCGGCGGTGGTTGGTCGAGCGATTGGGCCTGGCCGAGAAATAACGACTGCGCGGCCGGTCTGCGGACAGGAGAAAGGCGTGCAGTGCGTTCGGTTGAGGAGCAGCAGGCTCGAGTAGCGGCTGCCGCGGTGGCACCACGTCCGGTGCGGGTGGCGATCGCCGAATCGCAGGGCCTGATGTGCGCCGAAGAGGTGGTCACCGAGCGACCGCTGCCGGGCTTCGATCAGGCCGCGATCGACGGTTATGCCGTCCGCAGCGTCGACGTGGCCACCGTGGGTGGCACCGACGACGGGTCCGGCGAGGTGAGCCTGCCGGTGGTCGGGCACGTCGACGCCGGTGCCCGGACACCGAGTCGGCTGCAGCCGCGGCAAGCCGCCCGGGTGCAAACCGGTGCGCCGATGCCGACCCTGGCCGACGCGGTGCTGCCGCTGCGCTGGACCGATGGCGGCCAATCCCGGGTGCGGGTGCTGCGCGGGGTGCGCTCGGGTGCCTACGTGCGCCGCACCGGTGACGATGTGCAGCCCGGGGACGTCGCCGTGCGGGCCGGCACGATCATCGGCGCCGCGCAGGTCGGTCTGCTCGCTGCCGTCGGGCGGGATCGGGTGCTGGTGCATCCGCGGCCGAGGATGTCGGTGCTGTCGGTGGGCGGGGAACTGGTCGACGTGTCCAGGACGCCGGGCAACGGGCAGGTCTATGACGTCAACTCCTATGCGCTGGCCGCCGCGGGCCGCGATGCCGGGGCCGAGGTGAACCGGGTCGGCATCGTCAACGGCGACCCGGCGGAGCTGCGCGAGGTCGTCGAGGGCCAGATCAGCCGCTCCGAGGTGGTGGTGATCGCCGGCGCGGTCGGCGGGGCGGCCGCCGAGGCGGTGCGTTCCGTGCTCTCCGAGCTGGGGGAGATGGAGGTCGTGCGGGTCGCGATGCATCCCGGGTCGGTGCAGGGGTTCGGTCAGTTGGGGCGCGACGGTGTCCCGGTGTTCCTGCTGCCGGCCAACCCGGTGAGCGCACTGGTGGTGTTCGAGGTGATGGTCCGCCCGCTGATCCGGATGTCGCTGGGTAAACGGCAGCCGATGCGCCGGGTGATCCAGGCCAGGACCCTGTCGCCGATCAGTTCGGTGGCCGGGCGCAAGGGGTTCCTGCGCGGGCAGCTGATGCGTGACCAGGACACCGGCGAGTATCTGGTGCAGGCCCTCGGCGGTGCGCCGGGTGCGTCCTCGCACCTGCTGGCCACGCTCGCCGAGGCGAACTGTCTGGTGATCGTGCCGAGCGACGCCGAGCAGGTCCGCACCGGCGAGGTGGTCGACGTCGCATTCCTTGCACAGCGCGGCTGACCGCGTGAGCGAAGCTTGCGGAGCGAACCGACAGATGACGCGCGAGAGCCGAGCCTGCGAGGCAATCGCGTGAGCGAAGCTTGCGGAGCGAACCGACAGATGACGCGCGAGAGCCGAGCCTGCGAGGCAATCGCGTGAACCGCTGGCGTACGAGTGCGGTCCATCCGGGATGGCCGTTGCCCGCCGGGCCCATCCGGGTGCCGGCCGGCCTGGTGGGGCTACGGCCGATCCGGCTGCGCGACGGTGCCCAGTGGAGCAAACTGCGGCTCGCCGACCGGGCCCACCTGGAGCCGTGGGAGCCCAGTGCCGATGTGAGTTGGGAAGTGCGTCATGCCATTTCGTCGTGGCCCGCGGTGTGCTCGGGACTGCGGGGCGAGGCGCGTAAGGGGCGCATGCTGCCCTATGTCATCGAACTGGACGGCCAGTTCGCCGGGCAGATCACCATCGGGAACGTCACCCACGGCGCGCTGCGGTCGGCGTGGATCGGGTACTGGGTGGCCAAGCAGTTCACCGGCTCGGGGGTGGCCACGGCGGCGCTGGCGTTGGGGCTGGACCACGCGTTCGGTCCGGTGATGTTGCATCGGGTGGAGGCCACCGTGCGCCCGGAGAATCAGGCCAGCCGCGCGGTGCTGGCCAAGGCCGGCTTCCGGGAAGAGGGGCTGTTGCAGCGCTATCTCGATGTCGACGGCGCCTGGCGCGACCATCTGCTGGTGGCGATCACCATCGAGGAAGTGCAGGGTTCGGTGGCCGCGCAGCTGGTGCGCAGCGGCCGCGCCAGCTGGACCTGACCCCCTCATCGCCCAATTGATCAAACGGGCGGGAAAGTGCGAGTGCATTTCGGTATTTCGTCGATCTCGGCGGCGTCCAATGTGACGAATGTGACTTGTGTGACTGATGGTGCTTGTACTCAGTGAATTACAGGTGTGTAATTGTCTCGGCGCGCCGTGGACGGATGCGCTGGTCACAGACCTAGCCTGAAGGGGAAAGGAGCAGGCGTCATGCCAAGCATCCCCCAATCTCTGTTGTGGATCTCCCTTGTCGTGCTCTGGCTCTTCGTGCTGGTGCCGATGTTGGTGAGCAAACGTGACACCGTCCGCCGCACCAGCGACGTCGCCTTGGCCACCCGGGTGCTCAACACCGGCCGCAACGCGCGTCTGCGCCGGCGCGCCCGTCCGGCCGGCGGGCACCAGAGCGATCCGCACTGGCAGCCGGTCGAGGACGAGTACGTCGGCGACCTCGACGACGCGGACCACGACGGCGCCGAGCAGCCGGTGCGGCGCGCCGTGGTGCTTGCCGAGGCGGTCCAAGAGAGTTCCGAACCCGACTACCTCGACGTCGACATCGTCGAAGAGGATTCCGGCGCCCTGCCGATCGGCGAATCGTTCGGGCGGGAGCAGGCCCAAACCGAGGAATTGCCCTTGGATTTCGGCAATGCGGACGTCGAGCCCGAGACCGAACCGGTGGCCCAGCAGCAGCCGACCACCGAGGCTGTCGAGGGTGCCGAGGAGGAGCCGGCCGATCTGGTCGACGACGGCACCGAGGACGACTACGAGTACGTCGACGACACCTCGGGCCTGGAGCCCGAGGCCGAGTCGGAATCCGCCGGGGCGCAGTCCTTCGCGGCCGCGCGGCGTGACCGCTTCGAGTCCAAGACCGCGCAAGCGGTCAGCGCCCGCAAGTACACCTTCCGCAAGCGCGTGTTGTCGGTGATGGCGGCGCTGCTGATGGTGACCGCGGCCCTGCCGTTCCTGCTCGGGCCCGGCATGTGGTGGGCGTGCGGCTCCGTCGCCACGGTGACCGTGCTGTACCTGGCGTATCTGCGCCGCCAGACCCGCATCGAGGAGCAACTGCGGCGCCGGCGGGCGCACCGGATGATGCGGTCGCGGCTGGGGGTGGAGAACACCGGTGACCCCGAGTACGACGTGGTGCCGTCGCGGTTGCGGCGCCCCGGTGCGGCCATCTTGGAGATCGACGACGAGGACCCCATCTTCGAGCATCTGGAGTACACGACGGCCGCGCGAAGCTGGGATCTGCCGCGCGCGGCGGGGCAGTGACTCTTCCCGGGACCGCGTACTAGCGGCCGGTTTCTGCCGTCGCCGGTATGCCTGATAACCTGCTACCGGCACAAGGGGCTATAGCGCAGTTGGTAGCGCGTCTCGTTCGCATCGAGAAGGTCAGGGGTTCGATTCCCCTTAGCTCCACCATTGTGATGAGTCGAGTCATGGGTTACACCTGAGTCGCGTCATTGGTTACAGAAAGCTCCGGCCATCGGCCGGGGCTTTTTTGTTGGTTGCGCCAGTAGTTGCGGTGGGGGTCGACGGTGTGGCTGGAGATGAGTTGGTGAGTGGTTCTGCTGATGACTGTCACGGTGGTGGGGTGACGACGATGAGCGCGGGGGTGGCGGCGTGGGGCTTGGCCTGAGTCAGGAAGCTGCCGCCGTCCGATGCGGTATTCACGGGACGCAGCTCGGCAGGTCGAGCGTGGTCAGCGCAGTCTGCGATCCGAGACGATCATCAAGATCGCAGACGGACTTGATATTGATGCTGGACTGCTGATGACTGACCTGCCCTTTCCACAGGATTAGCCCACTCGTCGCCGAATACACGTCGGTTTGCGTTTTCTCTGGTCTAATTTCAATAAATGCGCCAAGTGAAGCGTTATTAATTGCTGTCAGGGATTAAAGCGGCGACACTGTCACATCCTTGGTTTATAATAAACCTGATGCTTTGTGCTTAACCTGGGAGTCGCCGATGGCAATCCATTTACCGAATGTAGCGAGTCAGCTACAAATAGAACAGTGGGCCGCGAAGTATGACGCGCGATCTGTATTACCGCACCTCGTGCGTAAAATCATTACGGAGTCGGTTCCCAACGTCACCCGTCTCATCATGCCGATTGAAGAGCATGTCGATTTCGAAGGTTACGATGGCGAGGTCACGTCGCCGGTCGAGACGCCGTTTGTTCCCAAGGGCGACAGCGTCTGGGAATTTGGTAAGTCGGGAAACCCCAAAGGCAAGGCTGACGAAGATTACCATAAGCGAACCTACGAGGATTCCGGGCTCTTCATGATTGAGGGTGTAGAACGGTCAGCTGCTGTCGGCCTGTGATTGGGGTGTCTGGTTGGCTGGGTGTG
>NZ_LQOL01000110.1 GCF_002101555.1 Mycolicibacterium canariasense | reverse complement strand
CCGAGGGACTCGGCGGTGGTATTAGCCCGGATGCCCTCATCCTCGGCGAACTCAATCGGGTCGCCCTTGCGCTGCGGAATCGAAACGGGCACCACCTCATCGGTGAACACACCGTCCTTCCACGCAGCCGCGGCCTTCTGGTGCGACTGCGCGGCCAGCTCGTCCTGCTCGGCCCGGGTGAACCGGTCGAGGTCATTGCGCTGCTCGGTGAGCGCGCCCATCGGCTGGTCGGTGAACACGTCATGCAGACCGTCATAGGCCATGTGGTCCAGCAGCGTCACATCGCCGTACTTGTAGCCTTCGCGGCTCTTGGGCAGCAGGTGCGGCGCCTGGCTCATCGACTCCTGCCCGCCTGCCACGACGACCTCGAACTCCCCGGCGCGGATCAGCTGATCAGCCAACGCGATGGCGTCGATACCGGACAGGCACATCTTGTTGATGGTCAGGGCGGGCACGTCCCAGCCGATCCCGGCGGCGACAGCGGCCTGACGCGCCGGCATCTGACCCGCACCAGCGGTCAGCACCTGCCCCATGATCACGTAGTCGACCAGCGACGCCGCCACACCCGCCTTCTCCAACGCCCCCTTGATGGCGATGGCCCCCAGATCGCTACCCGAGAAGTCCTTCAGCGAGCCCATCAGCTTGCCCACCGGGGTCCGGGCACCCGCCACGATCACCGAGGTCGTCATTTCCATCCTCCAGAGGTTCTGTAAAGCCGTCGGCACAGCTCCGAACGGCCGTAGTGTGGCCTATCACACAGGCATAAAAGTCAGCATGTCAGGTTACTTTGAGTCTATGACCACCGAGCACGTCGACGCCCGTCCGGCCCTTGCCAGCGCATTGGTGACCGCGATCGACCACGTCGGCATCGCCGTGCCGGATCTGGACGCAGCCATCAAGTGGTACCACGACCATCTCGGCATGATCGTGCTGCACGAAGAGGTCAACGAGGAACAGGGTGTCCGCGAGGCGATGCTCTCGGTGCGCGGCGCGGCCAAGGGCAGCGCGCAGATCCAGTTGCTGTCTCCCCTGGACGAGAAGTCGACGATCGCCAAGTTCATCGGCACCCGGGGCCCCGGCCTGCAGCAGCTGGCCTACCGCACCAGCGATATCGATGCCCTGTCCGAGCGGCTACGCGCCGACGGGGTCCGGCTGCTCTACGACGTACCCCGCCGGGGCACCGCGGACTCCCGGATCAACTTCATCCATCCCAAGGACGCCGGCGGCGTACTGATCGAACTCGTCGAGCCCGCCTCGACCGAAGAGCACTAGCTCCATCGCCGGGTCGGTCCCCGGTTCCCGCGATTGGCCCAGCACGGCGTGTGCCAATGACGCCGATCCGCCATGTCGGGGCCGTGCGCCGGCCAGACCAGCACATGCGCCGTTCCCGGCTTGATCTCGTGATCGCAGCCCGGGCAGCGGTAGGTCTTCTCGGCGCGCGCCGCCCCCACCGGCCGGACCTGGTAGTCGTACCCATCCGGCCCCACTTCCACCCGCGGCGGCGACGGCAACGGCCGCATCGGCGCGGCCTGCCTGCGGGCGGGGCGGCGGCGTCTCATACGGCATCCATCAGAACAAGCGGAACTCGTCGTTGTCCATGCCGCGCATCTTGTCGTAATCCAGGACGACGCAACGGATCCCGCGGTCCTCGGCCAGCGTGCGGGCCTGCGGCTTGATCTGCTGGGCGGCGAAGATCCCGCTCACCGGGGCCAGCACGGTGTCACGGTTCAGCAGGTCCAGGTAGCGGGTCAGCTGTTCGACGCCGTCGATCTCGCCGCGGCGTTTGATCTCGACGGCGACCGAGCGCCCCGTCTCGTCGCGGCACATGAGATCCACCGGACCGATCGCCGTCATGTATTCACGGCGCACCAGGGTGAACCCCGCACCGAGCAGTTCCACATGTTCGGCGAGCAGCGCCTGCAGATGCGCCTCGACGCCGTCCTTGACCAGGCCGGGATCCACCCCCAATTCATGGCTGGAGTCGTGCTCGATGTTCTCGACGGTGATGCGCAGCTGCTCGCCGGTCTTGTTCTCCACGACCCACAGCAGCTCCGCACCGTCGGCCGGCACCTCCGGCACGGTCTCGGTGACCCAGCACGGCGGGCTCATCCAGTTCAGCGGCTTGTACGCACGATCGTCGGCGTGCACGCTCACCGAGCCGTCGGCCTTGAACAACAGCAGGCGCCGGGCCGATGGCAGGTGGGCGGTGAGGCGTCCGACGTAATCGACGGTGCATTGGGCGATGACGAGGCGCACCGAACCACCATAGATTGCCGCCGTGCAGTCACTAGGCTGACGCCACGATGACTCCGGATAAGACCGTGGCGCAGCGGCTGGGCCGCGTCCTGGAGACGGTGACCCGTCAGAGCAGCCGCATGCCCACCACCCCGGAATACGGATCGTGGATCCTGGGCCGGGTCTCTGAGACGCAACGGCGCCGCCGCGTCCGCATCCAGTTGATCCTGACCGCCATCGTCGTCGGCGCCAACCTCATCGGGGTCGGCGTGGCGCTACTGGTCATCGCCGTCACGTTCCCGGTGCCGAACGTGTTCGCACCGAACGTCCTGTGGATCACCGTGGCCGTCGCCCCCGCCTACATCACGCTGGCCTTCCTGGTCGGCGTGGTGTGGGCCACCAATCGGGTGATCAACAACGTGCGCTGGGCGATCGAGGAGCGCGAGCCCACACCGCAGGACCAGCGCAACACGTTCTTCGCGCCGTGGCGGCTCACGCGTGTGCTCCTCGTGCTGTGGGGTATCGGCACGGTGTTGCTGACGATCCTCTACGGGCTGCAGGACACCAACTTCATCCCCAAGGTGCTGCTCGGCATCAGTTTTCCCGGCATCGTGGTCTCGGCCAGTTGTTACCTGTTCACCGAATTCGCGCTGCGCCCGGTGGCCGCGCAGGCCCTCGAGGTGGGTCCGCCGCCTCGCCGTTTCGCCCCCGGCATCATGGGCCGCACGCTCACCGTATGGGCGCTGGGCTCCGGCGTGCCGGTGCTGGGCATCCTGCTCGCCGCGATCATCACCTTGATGCTGGGCAACGTCACCCCTACCCAGTTCACCGTCGCGGTCATGATCCTGGCCGCCTTCGCCCTGGTGTTCGGCTTCATCCTGATGTGGATCCTGTCCTGGCTGACCGCCACCCCGATCCGGGTGGTGCGCGCCGCACTCAACCGCGTCGAGAAGGGGAACCTGGACACCAACCTGGTGGTGTTCGACGGCACCGAATTGGGGCAATTGCAGCGGGGTTTCAACTCGATGGTCGACGGCCTGCGCGAACGCGAACGGGTGCGTGACCTGTTCGGCCGCCATGTCGGACGCGAGGTCGCGGCATTGGCCGAACAACAGAAGTTCGAGCTGGGCGGCGAAGAGCGCCATGCAGCAGTCATTTTCGTCGACGTCATCGGGTCGACAGCCCTGGTCACCAGCCGGCCGGCGGTGGAGGTGGTGGCGCTGTTGAACCGGTTCTTCGCCGTCATCGTCGACGAGGTGGACCGGCACGCCGGCCTGGTCAACAAGTTCGAGGGCGACGCGGTGCTGGCGGTGTTCGGCGCCCCCGTCTCACTGCCGAACGCCGAGGACGAGGCGCTGGCCGCGGCCCGCGCGATCGCCACCCGGTTGCGCGTAGAGGTGCCGGAGTTGGACGCGGGCATCGGCGTGGCCGCCGGTCAGGTGGTGGCCGGCAACGTCGGCGCCAAGGAGCGATTCGAGTACACCGTGATCGGCGAGCCGGTGAACGAGGCGGCCCGACTGTGCGAGTTCGCGAAATCGGTACCGGGCCATCTGGTGGCCTCCTCGGACACCCTTGCCGGGGCCACCGAAACCGAACGCGCGCAGTGGAGGCTGGGCGAAACCGTCTCGCTGCGTGGTCTGGACGAGCCGACCAGATTGGCCGTGCCGGCCTAGTTGCTACGCATACGACGCGAACCTGCTGTCGAATCCGGCTTTCCGGCTGGCTATCTGGGCGGCCCGTTCCTCGGCGGTCACGTATGGGGTGCCGGCCGGCAGCGTGGCAGCGAGATCATCGAGCGAGACCAGCTGGGTGTGCACCGTCGGCGACGCGCCGTCATCGAGCACCTGGAAGCGGATCGAGATGGTGCCCTGGTGCAGGCCGCCGGTGGACACCCAGTTCGCCACGCCGGGGTCGGTCGGTGACACCACGATCGTGTACGTCCCGTCGTCGTTGGCCACGGCCTGCGAGATGTTGAGGCTGGTCTGCTCGTTCCAGTAGTCCGTCGTGACGGTCCAGTCATCGGTCACCGGGACGACGAAGTAACCGGCGCCGTCGGGATCGATCGTGAACACCAGCGCTTGGTCGACCTCGAGCTGGAAGTAGCCGGCGCTCTGTCGTTGGGTGGCAAGGAATTCCGCGTTGCGAGCCGGATCGCGCAGCAGGTTGGGGCCCTGGCGCTGCCCGGTGGCCGGATCCGTGGTGGCCACGGCCATGTACGTGGCTTCCCGCTGGATGCCCAGCGCCATGATGATCGCCGTCACGGTACCGCGCACCAGCGGCGGCACCGAGGGTAACGGCGGCAGCAGCGACACCAGCGCCGTCAGCAGGGGGTTGCGCACCACCGTCGGCCCGAGACCGGGGATGGCGAACCCGCCGAGTTGGCTGAACAGGCTGTTGGGCGGGCCCCCGACACGGGTGATCTGCAGGCTCATGGGCACTTCGGTTCCCCAGTCCGACAGCGTATTCCGGGTCGCAATCAGGGTGGCGTCGGCCGGCAGCTGTAGGTGATTGGCGCGCCCGTCGGCCGGGGTGGCGTCGGCGGTGATGGTGAACGACCCGTCGGCGTTCAGCACCAGCTTGTCCTTGGTGAGCACCGCGGTGGTGTTACCGGTCAGACCGGTCAGCACGCTGAACGTGGTGTCGGCGGGCACGTGCTCCGGATCGCCGAAGCGACCGGTGATCACATACTTCGACGCGCCGTTGACGCCCATGAAGCGGTAGATGGTGTCCGGGTTGTCGTACAGGATGCGGGAGGCGGGCACGGTCCCGTCGTCCTGCCCGGCCCAGGTGTGCGGCGGCGCCACCTGCATGACGACGGTGGGCTTGTTGGAACTGAGCAGCTGCTGCTGGAACGCCGAAGCCATGGCGTACGCGTCGACCGCGGCATCGAGCCGTTCGACGTTTTCCTGGTCGGGCCCGCCGACCTGATCGAACTGATGCTTGGCCGTCGACAGGAACCCGGTGCGCAAAACGAGTTTCATCAGCCGGACCGGCAGGGTGTCGGCGGTGCGTTTGGCGAGCTTCTCGGCCGCGAGCTGGTCGGCCGTGCCGAGCGGGCTGGTTGTCGCCGTCACCGGCTGCGCACTGCTGGTCGTGGCGGAGACCGCCGCGGCCGGGCCGCGGGTCGCCTGGGTGTCGCGGTCGTGGCCGAGCTCGCGTCGAGCGATACCCGCCAGCGCGACGGCGGCCGGGCTGTCGGCCGGCGCCTTCGGCGGATCGGACACTTCGTCATCGGGCTCGGCCGCGGCGGCCTTGCGCGCGCTCACCTGCGACACGGTGCCCTGGGCTCGCACCACGGGCCTGCGGGGCGGTTTGCTCGTCGGCTTGTGACCGGACGGAGCGGCCGTCGTCGTCCCGCTGTCCGCGCTCGTCGCGGCCGGGGCGGGACCGCTGTCCGTCTTGGCCGCAGGGGCGGATTCGGTACTCGACGACGGGGCCTCCCCCGCGGCGTCCGTCGCATCCGCGGCGGCGATGCCGAGATTGTTGGCGATGGCGGCGCCCATTCCCAGCGCTACGGCCAATCCGCCGATCCGGCCGATGAACGCTGCGCTGCCGGACATCTGCACTCCCCTTTATGACATGGATCACATTCTGTATAGCAGTGCGCGCCGTGAGCGATATCCGAACGTCGAAGGCGGCCGGGCGCGGATTCCCCCACTTTTGACCGTGCCGCCCGACAGCAAACTTGCAAATAAGTGACTGGTATGTCAATCTAGCTATCCTGACGTGGTGATCGACGGCGCGCGACAGTTGCCGTGGCAACTACATCAGAGTTCGAGGGGGCGCGACGGTGGTCGGGCGCGACGCGACCGGCCACCCTCGTGAAGTCCGATCTGCGCGGCGGCGTGGCCGTCGTTGCAGCACAAATTCGAGGCAGGATCGCTGTACACTCGCCGGGTGCAAGGGTCGGATGCCGCGGTTGGCGACGCCAAACCGCGACGCGGACGCCCCAAGACCGCAGGACTTCAAGAAGCCCGCCGCAACGCCATCGTCGCGGCGGCTTTCGCGGTGTTCACCCAGAAGGGCTACGACGAGACCTCCATCGGTGATATCGCCGCGCACGCAGGCATCGGTCACGGAACCGTCTATCGGTACTTCAGCAGCAAACGTGAACTTCTCGACCACGTCTTCGACTTCGCGGTGGAGAAAACGGTACGGGCGCTGGCCGTCGACGAGCTCACCGAAGTCCCGGCCGACCGCGGACAGGCCCTGACACTGATCGAGAACATCGGCACCCGTCTTTTCGATCTGGTGGACGACGAGCCCGGCCTCCTCAAGCTGCTCACGGTGCAGTGCAGCGCGATCGACGCCGAGTTGCGCGATCGCGTCATCGGGCTCTACGCCCTCATGAACAACGAACTGACGCGCGTCCTGCAACATCTGGCCCCCGAGACCGACGACGGCGAATGGACCCGGATGGCCCGTCTCGCGATGGGCATGGTCGGTCCCGGCCTGGTGATGACGCTGCTCGGCGATTCCGACGGCACCAAGCGGTCCGGGTTCCTGCAGACGGCGCAGGCGATGGTGGATCACGGAATCCTCTCCCGCCCACCCGAAGAGGACCCGGACAAATGACGGCACCGGCATCGCCCAGCTCCGACCGCGCGACGCAGTTGTACACCGCAGCCGTCGACCTGTTCATGGCGAACGGCTATCGGGATGTCGACGTCGCCGAGATCGCGGCGGCGGCCGGAGCCAGCCACGGCACGTTCTACAACTACTTCCGCAACAAGCGCGACGTGCTCACCGCAATCCAGGCGGCCACCGAAGCCCAGATCATCACCGCGGTGAGTTCTCCCGAAGGCGTGCCGCCGCCGGCGAGCCGTGAGGACTTCATCGATCAGGTGCGGGACCGGATCGCTTCCGCCATCGCCTACTCCGTCGAGAACGCGCAGTTCATGGCCTTCGTCACGTTGACCGCCGCCGGTGTCGATGACGACGCGCTCGCGGCCACCCTGACCACCTACCAGCGCGCGGCCGAGCAGTTCACCCGACTGTTCGAGCACGGTCGCAACCACGGCTGGGTGCATCCCGACCTGGATCTCGACGTGGCCGGACAGGCCACCGTGTCGGCGATCGTCACCGCGGTGCTGCCGACGCTGATGGACAGCACCGAGGAAGTGGACGTCGACGAGGCCACGGCGTTGTGCACGAAGTATCTGCTCAACGGGATGCGCGGCCTAGCCGATCCTCGTTGACTCCCACTGCGCAATCCGCCGCCCCATGGCGGTGGCCGGTTCGCCGTCCAGGACCCACTCTTCGGAAATGGCCCGCCACGGTCCACTGGCCCGCAGATCCCCGAGCAGCGCGCACACGCTCATCTCGGTTCGGCGCGAGAACAGGTGCTCACGCGGAACCCGTTGGCGGTACATGCCTTTGCGGAAGGCCGATCGCGGCAACATCGCCTGCGACAGCGAACGGTGCGCGACCTCGGGGGTAACCGTCACCACGCCCGGCGTCAGGTGCCAAGCGGCCACCGTCGTGAGGTAGTCCATCACCATCGGTTCCGGCATCGCCGTTTCGTCGACGATGAACCCGCCCGCGCGGGCCAACTCGTACGTCGTCCGGGAGTCACCGGCGAGCACCGCGCGCAGAACCGCACGCTCCAATTCGCGTTGCGCCGCATCCATGTCCACGTAGAGACCGAAATCGAGGAATCCGACGGAACCGTCGGCGAGGGCGATGATGTTGCCCGGGTGCGGATCGGCACAGAATCTCCCGAGCGTGTGCACGCCGCCGCAATAGAACCGGTACACGGCCTCACCCAGGTGGTCCGCCACCTCGGCCGGCACCACACCCAGCTGGTCGAGCGTGGTGCCACCGAGGTACTCGGTGGTCAAAACTCGCGGGGTGCAGAGGCTTTCGATCGGACTCGGTATCCGGAACACGGGGTGACCGAGGTAGTCCTGGTAAACCCGGAGATGGTTCTGCAACTCGCGTTCGTAGTCCAATTCCAGCCGGATCTGGTGGCTTATCTCGCCGACCAACTCGTCCAGGCCGAGGCTCGGGAAGTCGCGGGACCGCAATCGCACCAGCAGCGCCAGATTCTTCAGGTCGGCCCGCACCGAGGACTGCGCCGACGGGTATTGCACCTTGACGGCCACCGTCCTGCCGTCGGCGAGTTCGCCGCGGTACACCTGCCCCAAGGATGCCGACGCCAGCGGTTCCGGTTCGATGGACGCCAATTCGCCGCGCCGGTCCCCGAGCTCACTATCGAGCACGCCGAGCATCACGGCATTGGGAACCGCCGGGGCACGGCGGTACAGCGGGGCGAGTCGCCGGGCGAACTCGTCACGCGCGGCGGCCGAGCTGAGCCCGAAATTGAGCAGCGAGATCGCTTGCCCGAGTTTCATGGCGGCACCCTTCATGGTGCCCAGCGCCGATACCAGGTCGTCGGCCAACCGGAGCACTTCAGCGTCGCGCGCGGCGGCCTTCTCCTCGTCGGACATCAACGGTTCGCGCACCCGCCGGAGCGCCGCACGCGACGCATGGTTGACAGCCACCCTGCTCAACCGCGCGCCACGGGTGACGCGGGCGCGGGCCTGGCGATCGTCGGGTGTGCTCATGCCGTCACATCGGCGCAGCAATCATGTTGCGGTTGCCGCACGGGGCCGACCATCACCACGGCGCGACAACTAGCAGCTGGGACCACCCTGTCCACCCTCCACCGGCCGTAACTTGGCGAATTCGCGTACTGAAGACCCGACGACGGTGACACAGAATTTTCCGGCCCGCAAGTTTGTACGGCCGACACAGCCAACCCCCCAGGAAACTGCTTCTGGCATTTAGCCGACTGACATGTCAGTATGGCTTTCATCGCAGCCGCCGGTTGGGGAGGACCGGCGACAGCGCCACCACAGGGGGGACGATGGGGTCTACGGGTAGTTCGCGCACGGCACGGTTGATGGGCCTGATCGGGGCCGGTGTCGGGTTGGCACACTTCGTCGACCCACGCAGCTTCATGGCCATCACGGGAGTCGCCTTCCCGCGCAACACCCAGACCTATGTCTACGTCAACGGCGGCCTGGAGACGGTGATTGGGCTGCTGTTCAGCCGAGCTCAGACCCGCGTAATCCCTAAGTAATACACCAGTATTCGACACCAGGGCGCCGTTTGACGGATCAGCGCAAACGCGTCCAGGCATGCATGAGAGATTCGACCATTGCAGAACATCGACAAGGGCCCATGTCACTCGGCTCGTTCTCCGCTGTTGTTCGTCCACGGCGCCGGGCACACCGCTGATTGCTGGGACGAGCACTTCCTGGACTACTTCGCCGACCGTGGCTACCGGGCGATCGCGGTGGATCTGCACGGAGCGGGACCCTCGGCGTCGATCGCCGACCACGTCGACCGCGTCCACGCCGTCGCCGGCGAGCTGCTTTCCGCGCCCATACTGATCGGCCACGCCACCGGCGGATTCATCGTCCAGCACTACCTGCGGAGACACGGCATTCGGGCGGCTGCGCTGGTTGCGTCCTCGCCTTCTCCTGACCACCTGCGGTCGATGATGCGCTGCGCGCCGCTGCGCGATCTGATCTTCGGCGCGGGCACGCCGGAATCACTCGTCGAAGCGTGCTACGCCCTCAAGGACGACGCCGCCCTGCGGTCCTTGTGCGCGGATCGGGAAACGGCGCAGGCGCCGAAACTGCGATTGATCAGGTCGGGTGACACGCTGCCGCGGGTGCTGGTCATGGACGGCACCGACGATTCCTGGGATCCGTCGGTGGCGCAGTCACTTGCCGCCGAGTACCACACGCGGGCTGAGCTGATGCCCGGCATGCAGCACGACATGATGCTGGGGCCTGGATGGATGGCCGCCGCCGAACGCATTCGACGCTGGATCGACACCCTTCATCTGCGGATCCGGGCTCCGGAGATCGTCATCCCCGCTCGCAATCGACGAATCCGGGTGGTCGGCGCCCCGGTGATCGGCAACCGATGACATCGCGTGCGGCGGTAGGCGGGTGGCCGCTCACCGCCAGCCGAGGCGTGGTCCGGATGCTGGCGGTCAGCCGGCGCGGTTACGGCATCTGCACCTGCGGCTGGGTCGGACGGCAACGTCGCCTGCACGGCCTCGCCGTCTATGACGCCCTGGAACACGCCACGACGAGCGGGTGTCTCCCCGCCCGCCCGCTCGTGTTCCGTTGAGGGAGCATCGACCACCACCTCCATGTCGTTTTTCCGCCAGTCCTGTCGGTGGGTACATGTAAGGGTGAACGGGTGCACGACGATTTCGACCGCTGTTACCGGGCCGTCCAATCCAAGGACGCCCGCTTCGACGGCTGGTTCGTCACCGCGGTGCTCACCACCGGCATCTATTGCCGCCCCAGCTGTCCCGTGCGTCCACCGTTGGCGCACAATGTCCGCTTCTATCCGACCGCCGCGGCCGCGCAGCGGATGGGATTCCGGGCCTGCAAGCGCTGCCGACCGGACGCCTCGCCCGGGTCACCGGAGTGGAACGTCCGCGGCGATGTCGTGGCCAGGGCCATGCGGCTCATCGCCGACGGTCTGGTCGATCGCTGCGGTGTCACCGGCCTGGCAACCCACCTGGGCTACACCACCCGTCAGCTGGAGCGATTGCTGCAGGCCGAGGTAGGTGCCAACCCCCTGACGCTGGCCCGGGCCCAGCGGACGCAGACCGCCAGGGTGCTCATCGAAACCACCGACGTCCCGTTCGGTGATGTCGCGTTCGCGGCGGGCTTCGCAAGCATTCGGCAGTTCAACGACACGGTCCGCGAGGTCTGCGCGCTGACACCCACCGAACTGCGCAAACGAGCGCGCGCCAGGTTCGGTCGCGACGACCATGCCGGGGCGGACACGCTGTCGCTGCGCCTTCCGGTGCGCACCCCGTTCGCCTACGAGGGACTGTTCGGCCATCTGGCCGCCAGTGCGGTCCCCGGTGTGGAGGAAGTCCGTGACGGCGCGTACCGCCGGACGTTGCGGCTGGCCAAGGGTTCCGGGGTGGTCAATTTGACGCCGCATCCCGACCACGTCCGCTGCCGCCTGCGTGTCGATGACTTCAGTGACCTGTCCGCCGCCATTGCCCGCTGCCGCCGCCTGCTCGACCTGGACGCCGATCCGGCGGCCGTCGTCGATGCGCTGAGCGTCGATCCGCAGCTGGCGCCGCTGGTGGCCAAGGCCCCGGGACAGCGCATCCCCCGCACCGTCGACGAAACCGAACTGGCCATCCGCGTGGTGCTCGGACAACAGGTGTCGATCAAGGCCGCCCGGACGCACGCCGGCCGGCTGGCGGCCGACTACGGCACACCGATCGCCGATCCGGACGGCACGTTGACACACACCTTCCCCTCAGTCCAGCAACTGGCCGAGCTGGACCCCGACCGGCTGGCCATGCCGGACAGCCGGCGGCGAACCGTCGTCGCCCTGGTCGCGGCAATGGCCGACGGTCAGGTCGAACTGGATGCCGGCGCCGATTGGGATCGGGCCAGAGCCCAACTGCTCGCGCTACCCGGTATCGGTCCGTGGACCGCGGAGGTCATCGCGATGCGCGGCCTCGGAGATCCCGACGCATTTCCCGTCGCGGACCTCGGGGTGCAGGCCGCGGCCGCCGCGGTCGGCTTGCCGACCGACCGAGCCGCCTTGGACACCCACAGCAGGCGCTGGCGGCCATGGCGTGCCTACGCCACCCAACATCTGTGGACGGCGCTGGACCACGCCGTGAACGACTGGCCGCCCAAGGTGACGCAGCAGGAGACGTGATGGCAGACGTGAAGTATCGGACGATCGACAGCCCGGTCGGGCTCCTGACCCTGGCCGGAAGCGACGGGCGGTTGATGCACCTACGGATGGTGGATCAAACCTACGAGCCCAACCGCGAGGATTGGCAACCGGACGACGACGCGTTCCCCGAGGCCGTGGCGCAGCTACGGGCATATTTCGCCGGCGAACGCACCGATTTCGACCTGGAGCTGGAATTGGTGGGCACCGCCTTCCAGCGCAAGGTATGGCAGGCGTTGTTGACCATTCCGTACGGCGAGACACGGTCGTACGGAGAAATTGCCGAACAGATCGGATCGCCGACCGCATATCGGGCCGTGGGACTGGCGAACGGCCACAATCCGATCGGCATCATCGTGCCGTGTCATCGCGTGATCGGGGCGAATGGCAGCCTCACCGGTTACGGCGGCGGACTGGATCGGAAGAAACTTCTCCTGGAAATGGAGAGGAGCCGAAATGCGCCGGCATTGTTCTAGCCCGGGCGGCGCATATTCGTTCTGAAATACAAAATGCCTCGGCCCTCCAATCGAAATTGGAGGGCCGAGGACTTAAATTGTGTTCGGCGGTGTCCTACTTTTCCACCCGTGTGGGTAGTATCATCGGCGCTGGTAGGCTTAGCTTCCGGGTTCGG
>NZ_LQOL01000109.1 GCF_002101555.1 Mycolicibacterium canariasense | reverse complement strand
CGAAATCCGGCTGCTGTACCCGTAGGCGACGCCCCTCCGTTCTGAACGATCAACTCCGAGTGGAAGGTTCGACATGAATACGATCACCCTGCGCAACTGGCCAGCAGCCCGGCAATGGATCCAGGTGGTGTCGACCGCGGTGCTGGCGGCACTCGTCTCGTACAACTGGCTCGGCAATAGCCAGGCCGAACTGATCGCCACGTTCATCACTGCAGTACTTCCGCCGGCGTTGTCGATCTTCAACTCGGCCAGCGGTATTCGCACCTGGCTGTACAGCCTCATCACCGGCGGCCAGACACTGATCGTGGGGCTGAACGTGTTCACGACTCTGCAGGTGAGCCCGATCGCGAACATTCTGCTGGCCGCCATCGGCACCGGCGTGGCAGTCACCCACACGCCGACGCCAGGCGGTGTTCAAGGTCCGGTGACCGCGTCCATCGCTCCCCGGTGACCGGGATCTGGAACCCCGAGGTTTGGAACAGTGTCGGCGTCGTTGGGCTCGTCGTCCTAATGGCGCTGCTGCTGCTGCTATCACTGCAGCGCGGCTGGATCGTCCTGGGGATTCACCACCGTGAGGTCGTCGGCGGCCGGGACCGCGAGATCGCGGCCCGCGACCGGGCGATCGACGCACTCACATCACGCGGAGAGAAACTTGACGAAACGATCGCCATTCAGGCCAAGACGATTGCAGACAAGAACGCTGTCGAGGACGTCGCCACCAAAATCCTTACAGCACTGCATGATCGGCAGGCCAGCTGATGTGGCCGTGGAAGAAAGCCCGCCGAGACATCGAGGATGCACGGCAGCGGGCATCGTCGGCCGAGTGGCGGGCTGTCGAAGCCGAGCTCGACAATGCTGCGGCGGGCGCGCAGTTGCAGGCCGCCCAGCAGCAGGCCGAGGAGTCGACCGAGCTGACGAAATCGCTGCGAAAGCAGATCGATCTGAACGGCTTCACGGAGCTGCTGTCAGAGGCGTGGGGCAGAGGAAGAGGGCACGCGTGATGCGCAGCCATTGGGCGAACTACTGGCGGTCAGCGTTGCCGATGACTCGGGCGTGGGCGCCCAATCTCGGCGTACTGCGTTGGGGCTACGTCATTTTGGCGTTGCTGATCCCGGGTACGATCGTCTCCGACATCTGGCTCGAGGTCAACTACGAACTCATCGCCAATGTCTTCCTGCTGATCGCCACGGTGTTGGTCAACGCGTTCACGTTGCTGTACGGCACGCGGTCGCGTTGGAAGTCCAACCGCATCGGGCCGATCTATCTGATCAAGTGCATCGCACTGTCCGCGTTCCTAGTCCAGGCTTCGGTGTCAGTGTGGATTGACGTTGACGACGACTACCCGCTCCGACAGATCATCAGGTTCACCATCTACGCGGCCACCGCGCTGGTGTACGTCCCCATGCTGATCACGCTCTGGCGGGAACAGCAGCGCGACCGCCGGGACATCTGGGTGCCGTAGCCACCCGCTGCCCGGCACGAGCGACGAGCCGCCCCCGACTTCGGTCGGGGGCGGCTCTTTCGTCGTTGGTGGGAGCGCGGTCACGTCGGTGCTGCTGGTTATCGTGTCAGGTTGTCCGAGCCTGATCACGTCGTCCGTCAGCGTTCCCGCGGCCAAGCGGTGCCGCTGAATCAGATCACCCTGCTGGTCCGGACGCCGGGCACCTGGGACGGATACCGGTCGTATCCGGAGGCCCAGCGCGCGGAGGCTGAGGCCTACGCCGCGCGGATGGGCGTCACAGTCGAGCCACTCCAGCCGTGACCCCGTGCCGGGTGTCGGCCGTCGGTCGTACGCTGCGTGTGTGCCTGACATCGGTGACCTCGTCCCGGGCCGCCGCGGCGGGTGGGTCGAGCTTTCGCCGACGCAATGCCCGAACGGCCACCAGCTCGGCCCCGGCCGCGTGATGGTAGGCCACCGCGCGTGCAGCGGCCGGCACCCTGGCGGTCACCGAACATGGCGGTGTCGGGAGTGTGACGCCGTGATCAGCGCTCCCGACGTGGGCGTCGACTGCGTGGTGGCTACCGGCCCAGACGAGCGGTAACCGGGGCCTACCGGACGTTCACCTTCACGCCGTCCGACAGCAGGGAGTCGTGCAAGACCAGCGCGGCGGCCGTCGAACCCACCGGCACATCGAACGGGATCTTCACCTGTAGGGAGAACCCAGGGCCGAGGTCCAGGACCATGGTGTCCTGGTTGAGCTTCATTGCGGCCATGCTGTCGGCGGCGTACTCCCGGCCGGACCCGTCGATGAGCTTCTGGTTCTGCATGAAGAACGACTGCGGCTCATTTCCGATGTTGGACACCCGCACGGTGGCGATGATCCATTGCCCGCGGGGTTTGGGGTCGCCGTACCAGTGGTCTGCGGGCTCGACGGAGTCGACGACGAACGCGAACTTGCCGTCGCGCACCTCTTCGCCCATCGCGCCGGCGGCCTGCTGGGAGGCCGCGGGGGTCGATCCGCCATCCATCTTCGACGCGACGGACCCGACCAGCGCGAAGCATCCGCCGACGCCGGCCACCATCACCGCGAACACGCCCAGCAGTACCCAGGCCCAGGCTGGCGTCTTCCTGGCCGGCGCGGCAGGCGGCGGGAACCCGGCGGCGGCCGGGACATGGGTGGTGTCCGTCCAGGCGATCCCGTCCCAGTAGCGCTGCAAACCGGGCGTGACGGGGTCCGGATACCAGCCCTTGGGCATCGGCGCTGTCATGAGCGCGCAGCGTAGCGGAAGGTTCAGTGACCGCGCAGCACCTCCACAGGTGACCTTTTACAGGATAGGACGACACACCCGAGGGTGTATCCCCCAATGGGGGTGCCCGCTGGGGTTCATAACTTGAGCCAAGTGGTGGTGATCAGGTACCTGGGAGTGTCGGAGGTGGCCGAGCGGACCGGCTTGGCGGTCAACACGATCAAGTCCTATAGCAAGATCCCTGGCCGGATGCCACAGCCCGACGTGATGATCGGTCGAGTGAAGGGATGGCTTCCTGAGACCATCGATCGATGGATGGCTCGCAGGACGGGTGACTAGGCGACTTGAGCGTGTTGCTCGCTGTCGTCGTAGATCGCCGACAGAAGCATGTCCGAGCTGACATTGGCCATGGGGGAGAGCAGGAATGGGTCCAGTCGGTCGATGTCTTTGGCTTGGCGCTGAGTTTGCACCAAAGTATAGATTTCGGTCGTGGCCAGGCTTTGGTGGCGTAGTAACACCTGTACGACACGGACGTCGACCCCAGCTTCAAGCAGTCCGGTAGCGAACCAGTGGCGCAATGAATGGCAGGACCCGGGTACGCCAGCCCGCACCATCGCCTCTTTGACGGTCCCACAGACTGACTCGCGACGCTGGTGACCGTGGTCGCAACCGGGGAACCAGTAGCCGGTCCGGGGCATCTGGTAAGCGATCTCGAGGACGCGGTGATGCAGGGGGACTGTTGCCACGAACCCACCCTTCCCGTCGATCGTTACCCGGCGCTCGATCAAGTCGAAATCTTCGCCCCTGATTTTGGCGATCTCATGGGCGCGCAGGCCCTGGAACAGGGCTAACGTGACCATCGCGTTCGTCCTGCGGCGCATGTGCGTTCCGATGAGACGTTGCACTTGCGCGTTCGTCGGAGGATGGGGGTGCCCCTTGATCCGCTTGGGGCTCTCGGTGTTGATCATCGGGTTGTCGACCCGGTGGCCTGCTTTCTGGAGCCAGACAAACCATGCGTTGAGGGCTGTGTAGTAGGTCCATCGACTGTTGGGCGACCAAGTCCCCCCCTCTGCCAGCCACTCGACGATCTGTTCAGTGGTGGCTGTCTCCGGGGAGATGTTGTGCCACCCGGCGAATCTAATGACTGTGGCGATGCGTTCATCCACCGTCCGCTTCGAGAGTGAACGAGCGAATTGCCATGTGCGCCAAACGCGCAAGAGTGGATAGTGGGCAACGGTCACAGTTGAAGTAGAAGTATTCACGAAGTCAACTATTCCTCTGAGTCCGCTGGCAATACGCTGGTATCGGATTTCGATTCTGACGCTTTTCGATAACGGAATCCGTTACAGATTGCGTACTTTCGACCATCACGCGATCTTCTCGCGGCCTGGCGTGAATGGGATCACGGGCGCCACGGGCCGCTTGATTGGGGTTACGGGGGCAATAGATAGTGAACCGTTAGACCGCCTGCTGGGGGCCTTGTAATGAGAAGGTCGGGGGTTCGATTCCCCCAGGCGGCTC
>NZ_LQOL01000108.1 GCF_002101555.1 Mycolicibacterium canariasense | reverse complement strand
CTCATTTTCGAGAGACCTCGACCTCTATCCCGGCAACGACGCGCCAACCACCTCTACACCCTCATCTGTGAAGAGCCGGTTTGTTGCGCTGGTTGCTAGCAGTACCTGCTGGCTACAGCGTCGCTAGCTGGAACGGCAGTGCTGGGGGTGTTGGCTGGTGCTGAGCCGGATTGAAAGCGCTGCGGTACTTACTGCGGTACCCCCGCTAGGAGCACTGCGGTCTGCGTTGCGCCGGCGCCTGAATGCGTTCGCCTACCTCCTTGCATCAGATGCGCAGTGTCTCAGGAGGTCTCATGACCGGGGTGGCCGATTGGCTAGAGCGGCGGCGCATTTATTCGTTCTGGTGCTTCAGACGTAGGTGGATCAAGTGACCGGGGTGATGGCTACAGGTCAAGTGCCCAGCTTTATACCAATATAAGCGACCTCAATCATACGCTCTCTGCGGAGCAGACGAATGTGGATACGCCCTGCTCCGGGTGTATACCGAGCGTGCAAGTCGTAGAGGTGAGTCTCCCCCTCGTTGTCGGTGAAGTAGCACAACCGCCTACGGTTTTCGTATTCTGGGGTCACCCTGCTTCCCCACGTCGGCGACGGTGCGGTATCTGGCCACTCCGTCGCTGCTTCGTTCAATTCGGTTAAGCGGTTTATCACTTGTATAAAAGCTTCGTGCTCTAGCCCAGACAGTTGGTTTTGGCACTGATTGATGAATCGGAGACGTGGAAAAACAACCGATTTCAGGCGCCATAGTTCTCGCGCGCTGCGTATTTGTCCTCGGAGCTGACCAATAATGCGCAAGTGAAAGTCGGACGCTGTCGATGGGTCGTGCCAATGCTCAAGGTCTACGCTGCGCTCTTTGATACGGTCGGCTTCTTTGTCCAACTCGCTAACCTGGACTGCCAACTTTCGAGATCGTAACTCGTCAGATGTTGCTATTCCGGCAAGGCCTGCACCTCTGTGGACAGCCATGGCCGCGCCGGCGGACTTGAGTCCATAAACTGTGGCCTCGATATCATTGTGGCCGGGCCATGAGCTATCAGACGACCAGCCAAGCGGGCATCTTCCAAGCGCGTATAACAGCTGCTCCTTGTCGTCTCGAGGAAGATGGGTAATAATATGGTCGAAGTAGCTTACTCCGTCACTATCTTGCATAAAAAAAGAATCGATGTTCAAGATGGAAACTATATGGTCTTGAGAAAATATTGATTGGAAGCCGCGAGCGAACTCAGCGTGAAGTTCCGAAGCAATAGTAGAAGGTACAAACGAGGCGTCATTTAGAGCGAACTCAAGGTCCATTACGGTCTCACTATTTGACTCAGTAGGCGGGTAGCCTCATCGAAAAACCCTGCCGGCCAATCAGAGAGCATGCCGCGATTGTCCACATCGATGGCCATGTAGCCGTCGCTGATAGAGGGATCGAAATAGTAAACCTGGATTTTGAGGTCTTCAATCTGTTTAACCGCAAGTCGCAACCCGTTCAAGAAGTGGTCACTGTGGCTTTCGACAAGTAGTTGCACGCCATCAGCGGCCGTAGCCCCGCACAATTCAGCTAATTTCGACTGCCCTCGTGGGTGCAGGTGGGCTTCTGGGTTCTCAATTGCAAGGAGGGATCCGGGTTGCGCTGTTAGGCAGGCTATGACTATGGGAAGCGCGTATGCGACGCCAAAACCGACGTTAGTGGGGCGGAAACGATTAGATGCAGACAATCCAGCTGTGCCGCCAAACCCAACGTCAAGGCGAACGGAATCAGTATTCGGGATCGAGTGAACACCAAGGGTTACTCCTGGGCAAGCCTCTCCGAGCCAGGCATTGGTCTGGTCAAGAAGGGTACCACTAAGTGCTTCGATATGGCGTCGGCGTTCTGAGACATGGAGGTCGCCTGCAGCACCAAGCATATCGACCGCGTATTCTCCTCTCGCGCCTAACGTTTTCTGCCTCTCGGTGTGCTCAAATGAATGAGCCGACACCACTTCCGGTCCGACTCGGTCGGCACGCACATGCTGATAGCCGAAAGAGCCGATAGGAGTGTCATCGAGAGGGCCGTCAACCGAGACGTTTAAGTGATCTGCGCTGGCTTCGTAGTCAATCAACAATCGAGTTCTAGTTCCGCTGTCAGAAGTCAGCGCAAATTCGATATACGGGCGCTCGTCATTGTCATACAGTGGTTGGAAGTCTTCGCAGAGCGCATCTCGCCCCGTGCCAATTTGCACGTACTTACCGTTCAAATCTAAAGAACCGTGTTTAATAGCGTCAGATTCAAGCGATTGCCGAATCAAGCTAAGAGCCTGTATCACTGTGCTCTTGCCAGCTCCATTCATCCCTGTTAGTAGCGTGCAATCTTCTAGTCTGAATGTAGCGCTCTCGAAGCGCTTGAAGTTGCGAATCGTGAAGTATTCAAGCATGGGCCAACTCCATTAGCATGTCTTTGATCCGATCGAAGCGGTATCGAACTTTTTTGGCATCGCCGGTACCAGAGGAGATTGCGTTGACGAATAGCGTATCGTCCATTAGTCTAGCCATTCCCTCTTCGCAATCGGACTTTCGGATTTTCAGTTTCTCTATTTCCGAGCGGTTTAGCTTTGCGACGTTGACCGACACAGCTTCGAATAACGCCTTGTTTATTGGCATGCGCGGCAGGTACTCTCGGGAAATTTTTCGAAAGGCTTGCCTGCCGAATAAGCCATGGCAATCAGTCATCGATTGCTTGAAGGTTTCCGCGTATACTCGGAACTCGGATTCAGGCAAGGAGTTGAGAAAATGCATCCTATCGGTTAGAAATCCATCAAAGTCTTGTGTTGTGTAAGTCATCACGTCGATCGATTCAAAGGCGAGGTGACGAAGCACCATTTCGCGGTCAGCCATTCGATCATCTCTGACGCTGCCTGTGGTCGCTTTAATAAATTCTTGGCTAAGCGCCAACTCGCGCAGCCGCTGCCTTACCGGACCGGAGATTAGCGCATGCCGAAGCTCCTGATTGGAAAGTGGCATACCGCCAGTGTTAATCCGTGCAAAGATATTAAATTTGACAGGATCTGGAGTCCCTCGACGGATAACGTGGAGCACTAGCTCGGTCTCGCGGATGCGGAGCTTAAGCTTGCTCGGGAGATCTTCGAAGGTTAGGCCCTCGTAGTCATGCAAGTATTCGAGGCCCTCTAGGGCTAAAGGTGATTTACTAATGAGTTGACTATCGCAAAAATGGATAATCGAGGTTAAACGTTGGATGCCGTCTACGATGATCCAGTTCTCGTCTTTGTCTTCGGCTGCGTACAGGGTTGGTAGTGGTATTCGCAGCAGAATTGACTCAATAAGTCGGCTACGCCTTCGGTTGTCCCAGATCCCGGCCTTTCTCTGGAAGTCGGGTTCGAGGTCAATCGCTCCGGACTTCGCGCGAGAGAGGACGAGATCAATGGTCGGATTTCTGGTCGTTACGTCAATACGATCCGGATCGAAAGGTATCTCGATGCGGGCTGAGGTTCCATCTTGGCCACCAGCCTCGACTTCCACCCCACTTCCGAGGCCTGATTCGGTGAGCGCCTCAAGTGCGATCGAAGCTGGATCGTTCTGCGCTTCCGTTGACATGCGATAACTGTATCTGCGAAGCGCAGGGTCGACCTGGCATGTCGCGCGGTCGTCGTTTCCTCCCGTTCCCAAGTCAGCGCAGTTCGTTCAGCTGCAGTAAGACTTCATGCTTACTCCACCCTCGCGCGCCTCGCGCGATGCGACTGGGCTAGCAGTCTTGTGTTGCTTTCGTCCGTCGAAAATCGGCGGATCGCAGACCTTAGTGCAAGAGGTGTGTGCTCTGTTGTTGGGCTGCAAACGGGGTGCGAGGACAGCGTGACTGAAGGCGGCGTAGTGGTTGACGCGGTGCGAGCGGAGGTGCGGTGGGTGTTAGTTACGGAAACGCAGCTCGAGGGACGACAAACTGGTGGATTACGAACGTGGCCTTGGTGGCGGCCTGCTCGGCCCGAACGTTTCTGGGGTCCTCGACCATGACGGCTGCGAGCACCTCTAAGGCGAGGGCCCGGCAACGGGCAGTGGACGCGTTCCGGCGTGCCAAGAAAGAGCGCGCGGCACGCGTAGGGGAAATCTCAAGGACGCGACGGTCCTGCTGCACGCGGTCGATGAGCTCGCTGATACTGCCGAGTGGAAGAAGGCGCGGCGCGCGGAGCTGCGCGCACAGGCCGACGCGCAGCTAAAGCGCGAAGAGTCCGAGCGGCTGGGCGAGGAATAGGCGGCGGCTAGCGCGGCGATCGAACGGATGCTCAGTGGGGAGAGACGCTGGCGACGATCGCGACCAGTCACGGTGTCGCGATCGGAGCCGTGCGGGCGATGGCGCGGCATGCGCGGAAAGCGGGAAATCGGGTACCGCGGAACGCGTCGCATGCACCAGGCCGATCCTGGCGATCGACCGAATTCTCTGCTATTACGCTTTTTCGGGCCGACCCGTGTAGCGGTCCCGCGCAGACCGACGTTCACCATCGGCGGTGCCGCTGTGGAACTCTGTCGCCAGTTGGGCGTAGGCGATCTCCAGATCATCTCGATGCGAAGACATGGGCAGAGACGGCAGCTCCAATCCGTTGTCACCGGTCTCCGCAGTCATTCCCTCAGGATAAGGCCAACGCCCCGCTTCACAAGGAGCCCCACGTGGCGAGCTGCCTCCCGTCTGTACGCCCGTTCTGTCGGCTCAACCTGGGACAATGGTCGCAGCACGGCCCGCGCCCGCTTGCCTGGAAAAGACATTTTCTAGGTTTCAGGGGTAGGCGGTACGCGCGGACTTAAGAGGAAGCGACAACCGTAGGGATCGGTTGTCTCTTTCTCGCCTCCTGGAGATGTAGCCATGGATCGACCGGCTCGCCGCCCCGGCCCGCCCGTTGATGCCGCGCGCTTACAACCGGACATCCAGGGCGACATCCAGGGCGACGATGAGGGTTTGGTCGGTGCCTGGCTCGACGACCCTGATCTGGCCGCCGAACTGGCCGCCGAACTGGCCGACGAGCTGGAACAGCTGGAACGACTGCGGCGTCTTCAAGCCGATGAGGAGCTGCTGCTGGCGCTGCAGTTGGAGCAGTTCACCGGCCGGCTGTGGGAGCGGTTCTCCCGTGAGCTGTCGCGCTACGGCCTTGGCGTGCTGCGCGCCTGGATCCGCCACGGCACCATCTACGGCAAGGCCAAGGCGCTGACCGGCTACGGTCTCGGTCGCATTGAGGGCTGGCCCGACGACCAGACCATCGACGACATCGCCACCGACACCGTGGTCGCCGCGCTGATCTACTTCCGCGACAAGGTACTCAAGACCCACCGCTGGCAGTCCTCGGGTGGGGCGTCGCTGGGCACCTTCTTCATCGGCCAGTGCCTCTATCAGTTCGCCAACATCTACCGCAGCGCACTGCGGGCCGAGAAGGAGCGCATCCAGGAGGCCACCACGCCGATGGACGAACTCCCCGAAGACCGGTTCGACGTCATCAAGGGCATTGAGGAGACCATCGTCGCCAACGACACGGTGGCCGAAGCGATGGGCCTGCTGACCACTGACCGGGCGCGCCGAGCGCTGTTCCTGCAGGAGCACGGCTTCACCCAGCGCGAGATCGCCGACAAGCTGGGGCTGCGCGACGCGAAGAGCGTGGAAAACCTCCTCGGCCACCAACTCCGCCAACTCCGAAACCGAAAGAGGACGTCGTGACCACCATCAAGCACCTCACCGCACTGATCAACGCCAGCTCATTGGGCACCCGCACCGCGCGAGTAGCCCGCAGGTCGGTGACCGCCGCCGAAGGCGAGGCCCTGGCCCGCCGCGCCGCCGAGGGCGACCGAAACGATTCCGGGGAATTCAGGGATCGAGCCGACGAGCGCACTTATAGACCGGTATCCGGCTCAACACCGGGCCGGACAAACCGAAAGGACAAGACAATGGCTAAGGGACATCACCGCAGCGCGACCACCGGTCGCTACGTCAAGGCGTCCACCGCGGCGCGCAACCCCAAGACCACGGTCACCGAACGGGGCGCCAACCGCAGCAGCGGAACCCATCACCGCAGTGCCATCACCGGCAAGTTCGTGAAGGGCTCCACGGCCGCACGTCACCCCAACACCACGGTCACCGAACGCGGTTGAGCATCAACCGGATTCGGCGGCGTCCCCTCGGCTCGACAGGCGGGCCGAGGGGACACCAGACCAACCCACTTCTGAAAGGCGAAATCCCATGATCCGTACCACCGTTGAAGCCCTCGGCGGCGCGCAAGCCGTTCCCAGTGAGCTGATCCCGGTCCGCGAACTGCATCAGCGCCTGATCGATCAGGTGACCACAAGTGGCGGCAACGTCGTCCTGGCCGACACCGCCGGCAAGCCCGCCGCCGTTGTCATGTCCCTTCAGCGCTACGAGCAGCTGCTCGACGAGCTGAACACGCTGCGCCGCAGAAGCGCCGACAACACCTGATGGCGGGGGAGGGGCATCACGTGCTGACCGACGACGACGTGCAAGCTCTCGACCGACGCGCACGCGAGGTGGGAGACGTCATCGGCTGGGATCTGCAGTTCGTCGTCGCCCCCAACGCGGAGTACGTCGGTCTGGCGGCCGGCGGCGGCGCTGATCACGCTGACGAGATCATCGTCCTCGGCCCCAGCCGGATCACCGATCTCGCCGTTCACGAGATAGACCTCGCCCTCGACGCACTCCAGCGCGGCGAACGGCACATCGTCCTCGACGAAGACGGCGACCCCCGGCTGATCTGAACACACGGCCGGCGAGTTCTTCTCTACGCCTCTCCGGTCCGACCCGCATAGCGGTCCCGCGCAGCCCGCCGTTCAACATCGGCGCTCTCGCTCTTGAACTCCGACGCCAGCTGGGCGTAGCCGACATCGAGGTCATCCGGGTCGGGCTCGGCTTCCACGTGAATCACTTCGACCTCATTTCCGGGGAACACCGTAGCGGGCGCGGATCTCGTCTTCGCCGAACGTGCGGCCTGCGGCGATGTCGGCTTCTGACTCCATCAGCGATTCGCGTAGACGCGCAACGTCAACGGATAGATCAT
This sequence comes from Mycolicibacterium canariasense, assembly GCF_002101555.1. Classification (GTDB taxonomy): domain Bacteria; phylum Actinomycetota; class Actinomycetes; order Mycobacteriales; family Mycobacteriaceae; genus Mycobacterium; species Mycobacterium canariasense. The sequence goes on along the minus strand of NZ_LQOL01000108.1, from coordinate 6,007 downwards.
CGAAAGGCCAGTCGTCGAGATCATCAACAGGCCAGTCGTCCTCGGCAGACGGCTCATCGCGGTCATCCGGGACACCAAGGTCGGGCCGCTCGCGCACCGGCGCGGGGGAGCAACGGGCCGCACCACCCCGGTATCGCCGCTCTCCTCCGTCACCTTCGCAGGATAGGCCGCCTCCCCGAACACGGGGAGCTAGCCGCAGTTCGCCAACCGTGCACGATCATGATCCAGAGCACGCAAAGATGTTCGGATGGCTCAGAGCGACCTCATCTCCGCCGACATCCTGCTGTCGTTGCCCGTGGAGTTGAAAGAGCGGATGGTCAACACCATTACGCGGACACGGCCGTACACTGGCATCAGTCACCAGCAGAACTTCATCCGCAAAGCGATCACCGAACTGTGCGACCGCTTTGAAGACGAGTTCAACGCCGGCGAGGCCTTCAGGCCTGGAGCCGTCATCCCCGACGAGTGAAACGCAGAAGCGGACATCAATAAGCATGACGATTCCCGGCGACCTGCCGATAGAGCCCCGCGGAGCGCTGTTGATAACGGCCGACGCCTCGGGGCAGGTGTCGCATTTCGAGCGAATATGCGTTCTCCCGGTTGAGGATTACACGCGATACAGGCAGGCCTATAAGCAGGTATCCGGGGTTTTGTTCGGCTCTATCTACACCTATTTCGCCTCGTCGAAGAGCTTGTTGCATTCAGCCGTGATGGCTGCCAACCAGGCTGCGGACGCGGGACTGATTCAGCCCAATTCTGCGCCCGACACCTTCGCCACCTGGCTGACCAGCCTGCGCGGCACAGCGCTGTCGCTGTGTTCGTCGGTCGCCTATCACCAGGATCAAATGCTGCGGCGTATTGAAAAGGCTTACGGCGAGGACAGCAACACATACAGCCAGGTGGCGGGCCAATTTCACGATCTGTACGACGGATACGCCGGTTACCGCTTCCTGTGTCGACTGCGCAACGTGATGGTGCACGAATCGATGGAGGCCGTCACCGCGGCGGTCAAGCAGATCTTGGTCGGCGGTCACATCCAGTCCAGGTTTCGCGTCACGATCGATCGGTCCTTCATCGCCCAATCCGATATGAAGAAGGCGGTGAAAACGGAGATCGTGGGACTCCGAGAGAATCCCGATCTCCTCGAGTTGGCCGACGCGATCACCGAGCCGCTGACCACGGTGAACACAGCCATCGAGACCCTCTTGTTGGACAACATGTCGTCGGCGTTCCAGGCAGTGGCCGAGTTCGATGATTTGTTTGGCGGCAGGCCCGGTCTGCGCGCGATCGCCAATTCCCCCGATGATGGACCTGGACCTCACGTCCCCGCCTACATGCCGTGGTCTCAGCAGGTGATCGACATAGCGCGCAGGCGACTTCAGCCTCATCCTTGACGGCGTCGGCGCACTTAATCAAGCAGGTTGATGAGGTACCGGCCGTTCTTCTCTGCGGCGTCGATCTTGCGGAGGAGCGCATCTTCGAGGCTGATGGTCCCCTCGAAGATGATCGCGAGGTCCTGACCGGTCATGTAGATGACGTTGCGTTTTCCGCTGACGTTGGCGAAGTACTGCAGCACTTCCTCGTCGAAGCCGGCCATGGAGATGAACAGACCGCGGGTGCTTTCGAGCTTGCCGTCGACCTTGAGTTTGAATCCGGCGAGGTCCTCTTTGTCGGGCGGTTGGCTGCGCCAGCGTGCTTCGACGAGATAGGTGAAGCCGCGGAAGTGAAAAGAGCCATCGACCTGCTCGTGGGGCTGCCTGGTCGATCCGGTGTACTCCAGCTCGTTGGCCCGGAAAAGCTCCGCGAGCAACTTTTCGAGCTGGTAACCGCGGGCCTGGCGTTCGCTGTTCGTCTGCGGCTTGCTGCGGGCAAGCGCCGAAAACTCGACGCGGAGCCGGCCGAGGGTCTGATGTTGCTCGGTGATGTGCTGTTGGCGCTTCGCGGCTCGCGTTGCTCGGTCGTTCCTGGCGGCCTGTTCGGTGTCGATGATGACGCCTTCATGGGCGGCGGTTCGCCGCAGTGCGTCAAGGGCATCGCGGCCGGCGGCGACGTCTTCGACACCGTTTGCAGGGCGTTGCATACCGCATAGCTCGACCACGATCTGACGCTGGACCGACCAACCGTTTTGCCCGAGTTCGCGAAGTTCATCGAGGATGCTGCGCGCAATCTTAACTTTTGAGTTCTCCGGGTGGTCGTACCGGTTGTAAATCGCTGGTGGAACGCCAGCGTCGAGCATGAGTGATTTCAGGTCTCCGCGGTAGTAGATGGCCGCTCGGCACGCCGCGAGAACTTCGTTGCGGATGGCCGTTGACAGCGGCCGCGGCGGCGTCACTGAGCCGTACCCAGGCATCGGTGGACGCTGAAACGAGAAATGCCGAGCGTGCGGGCAATCTGGGCGCGGGGAGTGCCCGCTTCGCCGAGAGCCCTGGCCGCAGCGATGGTGTCCACGGTCAGACCAGGTCGGCCCGGATGCCGGCCGGCGGCGCGGGCGGTGGCCGCCCCGGCCGCGGTGCGTTCGGCGGCGATGGCACGTTCAAACTCTGCGACGGCTCCGAAGACATGGAAGATCAGTCGCCCGCCCGGTGTGGTGGTGTCCACCGATTCGGTGAGCGAGCGCAGCTCGACGCCGCGGTCCTGCAGGTCTCCGGCGATGGTCAGCAGATGGGTGAGGGATCGGCCAAGGCGATCGAGCCGCCAGACCATCAGGACGTCGCCACGGCGGGCGTAATCGAGGAGATTGGCCAGCTCGGGTCGATCATCACGCATTCCTGACATCTGATCTGTCCAAATGCGTTCTGCGCCTGCCTGTTCAAGTGCGGCGAGCTGCATCTGCGGTGACTGGTGGAGGGTGGAGACACGGGCGTATCCCAGTAGTGCCATCTGCGCGCACCTCCTTGGTGTGTCTTTAACCCTGTCCACGGTAGAGCTGGTTAGGGACACATTTGTGGGACACACCGGGTGCGGGTGTCGCCCCGCGCGACGCACGTCTATGGCAAGTGACCATTTTTCGGTTGATTGTCGGGCGTAATGAAAAGCGGCCCCGGAGTCCTGGTGGACTCCGGGGCCGCGTAGACGCTGTAGCTAGCACTTTCGACTCATGAAGCCCTGGTTGTCCCACGGCCGAACTGACCATGTGTAGGCGCTGCAGAGTCCGCGGTTGTAGTAGTTCAGGGCAATGGGCGCCAGGCCCGCCTTCGCGACAGCGAATGCCGCACTGATGGGGCCGGCCGGTGGAACGTTGACCAACCCCCCGATACCGATCTTGAGGGTTTCGTCCCGGTTGAACAGGATTGCCGCGCGTCCCCATCCGACCTTGTCCGGCCCCTGGATGACGGCCGCCTGAGCAACCGCGGGTGTCACTGCGGGCTGAACAACGCCGACCAGCCCGGCGACTGCGACGGCCGCGATCACCAATTTCATCAGCCGCCGAACGGCGGGGTGTTGCGTCCAACCCGAGCGGTGTTGTGCTTGCGAGTTGGTCTGTTGTGCCTCTTCGGTGGCCATCGCCAACCTCCCTTGTTGTGGACCCGACCGGTTCGGGCGTACTCACAGTATTACGCGCGCACCGTCAAACGGTCAAGTGGTGGGGAAGGCAGACGTCAGTACGGTGTGTTGAGCTACTAGTTCGCGAGGAAGTGGCGGCGAAGTGGTGTAACTTCTGATGCATGCAGTACGACTGTGTGTATGTGTGCGTGCATTCGCCGCACGGGCGTACGTACGCCGAACTGATGATGCGATACCTGCTAGGAGAGCTGTGATGGCCAGAGACAAGGGCAAGACACTTCAGGCGCGAGTGGACGCTGAGTATGCCCAGCGTTTTGCGGTGCTCGCGGCAGCCAAGGGGATATCGGAGTCCGCGCTGGTTCGCCTGGCTACCGACAAAGTTCTCGCCGAGGCAGAAGGGCAGATCGACGCGCTCAAGGCCGAGGTCCGCGCTCGACTGCGCGCCAACGAGGAGAAGTCTCTTGCCGAACTGGACTCTCTCGCCGATTTTGTTAGCCGAAACGTCAGCGCTGAGGAGCAGTCTCAGCGGAGCGGTGGCGGCGTCTAACCCTTCTTAGGCTCGGGCGTATTGGCCCGGCAGCCGGAATTACGTCAGCAGGGCGCGCCGGCGACTAACTCGTCGCGCATGACGTATACGGGATAGCTGGTAATCGCTGATTCATAGTTATCGCCCTTAGTGACCAGGATCGACACCGGTTTGGGTGTGTATCCGCACCAGTAGCCGTTTTCGGTCGGCTTGGAGGGAAGCGCCGCCAGAACAAAGCGATAGACGGTTGACGTGCCGTCCTTCGCGATCGGCGGGACGGCCACCGGGTCACCCACGTTGAGGGTGGGCTTGAACTCTTCGGCGTGGTCGCGGTTGGCCAGTAGCTTCGACTCGGTGATGACAGTTGGGGTGACCGCGTTGATTGACAGTGACAATGTGTCTGGGGGCAGTTCCTTGTCCCGGATCGACAGCCGCACCTCAAAGGTGAGCCGATCGTTGATAGCCATCACCGGAGCGCCCACTGGCGGGAGGTAGCCGGGCACGGTCTGGGTTTCCCCGCTGGGGTCAGCACTGTCGGGAAAAGCGAATAGCTGCACGTCAGTATTGGGCAACGTCTGAGAAAGCGTCACTGCAGGGGGACGCTTGGGCAAGAAGGTGATCGGATCCACCGGTACCCCCGTGCTGTCCGGAGCTCCCGTTGAGGCTGCTGCGTCGGTTTCGCCTCCAGAGAATTCCCGCACAGGGGTAACTTGCGACACCACGAGTCCACCGATCACAGCGAAGACCACCGCGGCCGCCGTACCGGCGGCCGCCAGGTGACCTGCGGAGAATCGCCCTCGCTCAGGCGGTGGCGCGGGCACTTCGGCCGCCAGACTCTTGAGATCTTTAAATTCTTGTAGGCAGCGAGCAATTGTCGCTACGGCGTTGGGCGTTGGGTATCTCGCCACCTCCTGCGCGTCGACCTCGCTCAGATGGTTGAGCAGGCTCGTGCGCATCTGCGGCTGAGCATCAACGGGGATGTCCACGTTGAAGTCTTCAAGAACTGCCATCGCGAGCAGGAGCGAGCTGCCAATGATGTAGCCGTAATCCATTGTGTCGCTTAGCTTCTGCGCCGACGCTTGGGGCTCGCCGTTCCGGCAGAAAATTCTCCGACGCTGACGCACCAACATGACCGCAGCGGCGGCGGCAACTAGATAGGTGAGTTTGTCCTCGGGACTTCCCTGCTGAGTCTTGGCCTGCCGATACGCATCCCCCATCGCCTCGCGCAGGTTTTGATCATCCAGTAGGTTGTCGAGCTGCCCCTCCACCGCCGCACTTGTGAGTACCGCGGTAGCTATTGTTGTCAGCCGCCGCACTCTTTGCTCGTCACGGACGGCCTGCGCCTCGAATACGTCGTCGCGCTCGCCCCTGCTTGTCCCCACCGCGCAATCTTAGAAACACCTCGCCACATTGGCGCGGGTTGCTGCCAGTTTCCGCTAGTGGACTCTTGTAATGATGTGCGAGCGTATTACGATATGACGTGTGCACCTTCTTGATGCACGAAGATAGGAGTTCTCAGTCATGGTGATCACTCGATCTCGCCGCCTGGCCGTTGCAGGCGCTTTCGCTACGGCTTTTGCCGTGCTGAGCGTGTGCCCGACCGCCGGCGCTGCACCCGGGCAAATCATCGACATGAACACCGCATGCAGCAACATGTATCCCGGTGGCGCTGACTTCTATCCCGCGCAGGCCTACCAGGTAGCCCCCCGCGACGCGTACTCGTGGCGGTGCAAGCGAACCTCCACTTCGCCAAACGGAGGCGTCATCACCGACCTCTCGGCAGACCCGAACGCTGTATGCCCCGCTCGCATCAGTACCAACAACCCTCCCAACTGGGAATGCGCCGCCTAATCGAACCTGACGGCAACAGAAAGTCGGGGTAGGAGCATGTGCTCCTACCTGTCGCTTGCCAGGGTGATGGGACCACCTGATTGCCAGGGGGATGGGACCACCGTGGCGCGTTATCGAGGATGCTCG
>NZ_LQOL01000107.1 GCF_002101555.1 Mycolicibacterium canariasense | reverse complement strand
GGGTTAGACCAGGTACACATGTAACACTCGTCCTGAACAGTCGGATAGCTCAGCTAGGCCCCCTTTGTTACAGATAAAGAACGCAGGTGGTGCTGCACGTGCAGCGGACGGTGACCGGTCGCCGGCGCTTGCACGAGATCGCGGTGCTGGGACGTGCCGCCGACGGTTGGGTGAGCGCCGCCACCGCATGGCACGCCGACGACGGATTCGGGCCAGGGGCGTCGGCCCTGACCCGACTTCTCGACGACAGGTCGCGCCGATGACCACCGCCGTCCTGCTGGTGGCCGCGGCCTTGGCCGTCGCCCCGCCGACCGCCCGGCTGCGGCTGGGGTTGCCGGGCCGGCATCTTCCCCGGATATCGCCGTGGTGGGGTGCGGGACCGGTCGCGGTCGCGGCCGTCATGTTGCTTCCGGCGGGCACCGCGATCGCCGCCGGTGTGCTCGTCTGCACGGTGCTGGCGCGCCGGAACCGGGCGAAACGCCGGGCCGGCGCGCGGTCCGAGGCGGCGGCCCTGCGGGACGCGCTCGATGTGCTGGTCGGCGAATTGCGGGTGGGCGCGCATCCGGTGACCGCCTTCGACGTGGCAGCGGCCGAAGTCGACGGGCCGGTGGCCGCGGCGCTGCACGGTGTGGCGGCCCGGGGACGGCTCGGCGCCGATGTCGCCGCCGGGCTGCGGGCGGCCGGCCGCGGTGCCGCCGTGCCCGCCCATTGGGAGCGCCTCGCGATCTGCTGGGAGCTGGCCCATATCCATGGTCTTGCCATCGCCACGTTGATGCGGGCGGCGCAACGGGACATCGTCGAGCGGGAGCGTTTCGCGGTCAAGGTCGAGGCCGGAATGGCCGGTGCCCGCACCACCGCCACGATCCTGGCCGGTATGCCGGTGCTCGGTATCGCCCTCGGCCAGCTGATCGGCGCCGACTCGCTGCGATTTATGCTCTCGGGCGGCACCGGCGGCTGGCTGCTGGCCGTCGGGGTGACATTGTGCTGCCTCGGGTTGTGGTGGTCGGACCGGATCTCCTCAGGAGTGCTGCGATGACCTGGGCTGCCCTGTTGCTCGCCGCCGCCGTGCTGATCGGCACCGGACCCGGTCGGGCCGTCAACATCCCTCGCGCGCCCAAACCCCTGCGTTCGACGGCGGATCCGCTGGCGGCCGCGTCCTGCTTCGACGTGCTGGTGGCGTGCCTGAGTGCGGGCATGTCGACGCCGGCCGCGGCCGCGGCTGCCGCGCAGCTCGCTCCCCCCGGCCTGGCGCAGCGACTCATCCGGGCGGGCAACCTGGTGGCCCTTGGCGCGGACGCCGGCACGGCATGGGACCACGTCCCGTCGCGGGCCGATCCGCACGGTGCCGCGTTGGCCCGGATAGCCAGGCGCTCCGCCGAATCCGGCGCGGCCCTGGCTCAGGGCGCGGCCGAACTGGCCGACCAGGTGCGCAGTGCGGCGGGGGCGGCCGCCGAAGCCGCCGCCGGGCGCGCCTCGGTGCTCATCGCCGGGCCGCTGGGGGTGTGCTTTCTGCCCGCGTTCATCTGCCTCGGCGTGGTTCCGGTGGTCGTCGGGTTGGCCGGCCATGTCCTGGGCACGGGTTTCCTGTGAGCACATCCAACGAAAGGAGAAGCAATGGTACGGAGCATGTTTCGGTCGGTACAGGCGAAACTGGTGGTGCTCGCCACCGACGAATCCGGCATGTCCACCGTGGAGTACGCGATCGGGACCATCGCCGCCGCCGCGTTCGGCGCGATCCTGTACTCGGTGGTCACCGGCGACTCCATCGTCACCGCACTGTCCAACATCATCGCCCGCGCGCTCAACACCAAGGTCTGAGCGGCGATGCCGGCGCGGTCACCGTGGAGGCGGCGTTCGCGGTCGCCACGCTGGTGGCGGTCCTGGTGTTCTGCGTCGCCGGGCTCACCGCGCTCGGCTTGCAGGTGCGCTGCGTCGATGCGGCGCGGGAGGCTGCCCGGCTGGCCGCCCGCGGGGCCGACGGTGCCGCGGCCGCCGAACGGGTCGGGCCGCCGGGCGCGGTGCTGGCGCTGCGCCGGGACGGCGGTTTCGTCATCGCCCGGGTCAGCGCGAAAGCGCCGTTGCTGCCGGGGATCACGTTGGTCGCCGAAGCGGTCGCGGCGGCCGAGCCGGGCCCATGACGATCGTGGATCGGCCACCCTGATCGCGGTGGGCATGGTGGGCGTGCTGATCGCGGTGACCACGGGGCTGGTGCTGCTCGGTGCGGCGGTCATCGCCAGGCATCGGGCGCAGGCGGCGGCCGATCTGGCCGCCCATGCCGCCGCCGTCGGTCTACCGGCGGGGCGCCAATTCGCTTGTGCGCAAGCCGCCTCGGTGGCGACGGCGATGGGAACGGTGGTGGCCGGCTGCCTCGTCGACGGGTTGGACGCGGTGGTGACCGTGGACGCCGACACCGGGGTGCGAGGGTGGCGGGCCAGGGCCCAAGCCCGGGCCGGGCCGGCGGATCACTCCGCTTCGTCCTCCGTTTTGCCCAGCCGCAGTCGCGATTTCAGGGTGGGTCGGGCGATCGCGTCGTCGGGCCCGTCGGTGGCGCAGTCGGCCACCACGGCGCCCTGCTTGGCGGCGGCGAGTTCCTCGTCGGTCGGCAGCCGCAACGACAGCAGCGCTGTGACGGTGTTCTCGTCCAGCTCAAGCCGGGTGGCGGTCACGTGGATCGGGGTGTAGCCGCCGCCGTGCGCCCGTAACCCCAGTACCCGGGTGGTCGGTCCGACCGCGAATTCCTGTGCCATGGCAAGGATGTGGTGCTCGTCGGCCGGATCCAGCGTCGGGATCTTGCCGTCGCCGGCCCGCCAGTCGTAGAACGGGCACGGGTCGTCGAGCCACTTCAACAGACGCCAGCTGTTGATGTCGACCAGCGCGCGGTGCACGCCGGGGATGGCCATCCCGTGCAGGATGCGCTGCGCCAGATCGTCGGGCTGCGATGACGGCTTGGCGCGTTCGGCGCGCCAGTTCATCGACCGGCAGACCAGCCGCTCGGTGCCGTCATCTTGGGCTTCCAGCACGGCGCGGGCCACGAACCCGACGGCGATCGGCCGGCCGCGATGGTCGGTGACGTTCCAGGTGCTGCACAGCACATTGCCCGGCTTGGCCCGGATCACCATGGACAGCACCTTGGACTCGTCCGGGTGCAGGGTCCGTGCGGGCAGATCCTCGGCGAACGCGCGCCCGTGGGTGGCTTCCCGGGACGGGTCACGGCCACTGTTGGCCAGTGCTTCCGGGGTGTCGGTGGCCACGCCCGACTCCAGATCCCATTTCAGCGGGCCGATCACGGGCCGTTGCGGCGCTTCGATGTCCGGCGGCCCGATCCACAGCTGCACGCCGTGGATCACCCCGTCGGACATCCGCACCACGTCGGTGCAGATCACCCTGTCGTGTTTGGAGGTGATGCTGGTCAACGGCTGGCCGCCGCGCACCGTCTCGCCTAACGCCGACTGGATCGCCATCAGGTGCGGATTTCGTCGTAGGAACGTGGTGATCGGGACCAGGTTCTTGGTACGCGTTCCTTGGGCGACCACGGCCGGCTCGTCCCCGAGCGTCTCCACGAGCAGCCAGTCGTGGTCCATGTGGGTAGTTTAGCTGGCTACCCTGGGGCCGACCCGGTGTTTGCGGTTGCTGCGGAATCCGTCGAAATTCGCTGATCGGGTCGCCTGCGGGGTGGATCCACCGCGGTCGCTGCGCTCCGGCCAGGTTGCGTCTGCCCAGGTCGCGGGGTACTTTACGTCGGCGCCCGGTTTGACCCGGGGTTGAAAACGGATCGCGTTGTCCGACCGTTTGTCGCAATGTTGCGGTGCTCGGCGTGCTGGAACGGCACGACGGCGGGGCAGCGGTGGTTGTCGAGGGGTGAATCGTCACTGCTCGTGGCGCGCCAGTACGCCGAGCACCATGCGCAGCACTCGGATTGCTCCGGCCTTGTCCAGCGGATCGTTTCCGTTGCCGCACTTGGGGGATTGCACACACGACGGGCAGCCCGACGGGCATTCGCACGCCTCGATGGCGGCCGCGGTGGCACCCCACCAGGTGCTGAACCGGCGGAATCCGCGGTCGGCGAAGCCCGCTCCGCCCGGATAGCCGTCGTAGACGAAGATCGTCGGCAGCCCGGTCAGATCTCCCGGGCCGGGTCCCACCGCCGTCGACACCCCGCCGATATCGCCCCGGTCGCAACTGGCCACCAGCGGCAGCAGGCCGATCGCCGCGTGCTCTGCGGCATGCAACGATCCGGGCACCTGTAACATCTCGATACCGTTGTCCGCCAACAACTCCGGTGTCATCGTGCACATCACCGCGACGGTGTCCAGCGTCCGCGACGGCATGTCCAGCTCGACGAAGTCGATCACCTCACCGTCCACCCTGCGGCGCAGATATCCGGTCACGGTGTTGGTCACCGACACCGGAACCAGGCCGATGGTGATGTCGCCGAAGGTTTTTCGCTCACCGAGGCCGGACACACTGATATCGGTGACCTCGCGGGCCGAGGTGGTGTAACCGGGGTCCTGCGCGTGGACGAAGGCGATACCGTCCTCGAAATCCAGCGAATCCACCAGGTAGGTCTCGCCCTGATGCAGATACACCGCGCCGGGGTGGATCGAGGCCGGAGCCTGGCCGGTGCCGGTGGTGCCCAGCATGCGTCCGGTGCCGTCCTCCAGGATCGCGATCTGCCCGCCGGACGAGCCCCGGATGTCGACGGCATGGTGCGGGTCGACACCGGGAGTGGGGAAGTAGCCGCCCGGTCGGCGCCGCAGCAATCCGTCGTCGACCAGTTCGCCGGCCACCGCCTCGGCGCCCCAGGTGCGCACCTCGGCGTCGGTCAGCGGCAGTTCGGTGGCCGCGCACAGCAGTTGCGGGCCCTGCACGTGCGGGTTGGCCGGGTCGATCACCACCCGCTCGATCGGTTTGTCCAGCAGGGCCGCCGGATGGTGCACCAGGTAGGTGTCCAGCGGATCGTCGCGGGCGATCAACACGATCAGGGCGCTCTGCCCGCGCCGGCCCGACCGGCCGGCCTGCTGCCAGAACGAGGCGACGGTGCCGGGGAAACCGGCCAGCAGCACGGCATCCAACCCGGCGATGTCGACGCCGAGTTCCAGTGCGTTCGTCGTGGCCAGCCCGCGCAGGTCACCCTCGGCCAAGGCGCGTTCCAGCTCGCGGCGGTCCTCGGCCAGGTACCCGGCCCGATACGACGCCACCTGGTCGGCGATCTGTGGCGCGATCTCCTCCAGCCGGGCCCGGGCGCCCAGGGCGGTCAATTCCGCACCGCGCCGGGACCGCACGAACGTCAGGGTGCGGGCGCCCTCGGCCATCAGGTCGGCCATCACCCGGGCGGCCTCGGCGCCGGCGGACCTCCGGACCGGGGCCCCGTTCTCGCCGGTGAGGTCGTCGAGCAGCGCCGGCTCCCACAACGCCACGGTGCGCCCGCCCTGCGGTGAACCGTCGTCGGTCACCGCCACGACGGTCTGGCCGATCAGCTCGGCGGCGGTCTCGGCGGGCGAAGCCGTTGTGGCGCTGGCGAAGACGACGGTGGGATTACCCGAATACCGCTCGCACAACCGCAACAGGCGGCGCAGCACCATCGCCACGTTCGATCCGAAGATGCCCCGGTAGTAATGACACTCGTCGACCACGATGTATTTGAGATTGCGCAGGAACACCGCCCACCGGGCATGGTTGCGCAGCATCGACAGGTGGATCATGTCGGGATTGGAGAAGATCCACCGGGACCGTTCCCGCGCGAACCGCCGCATCTCGGTGCTGGCGTCGCCGTCGTAGGCGCTGGGCGCGACGTCGCGCAGGGTGCCGATCTCGGCGGTGAGGGCCTGGGCGGTGCGCAGCTGATCGTGGCCCAGCGCCTTGGTCGGCGACAGATACAGCGCCCTGGCCCGCGGATCGGCCGACAGCGCCGTGAGGATCGGCAGCTGGTAGGCCAGCGACTTGCCCGACGCCGTCCCGGTCGACAGCACCACGTGGCGGCCGTGATGGGCCAGCTCGGCGGCGGCCAGTTGATGCGACCACAGATCGGCGACGCCGCGATCGGCGTACGCCGTGACCAGCTCGGCGGGCGCCCAATCCGGCCACGGACGGGTCTGCGCGCGGCGCGGCGGCAGGTCGGTGACGTGGCGCAACGGGTGCTCGCCGGCCGCCGTGCCGTCGACCGCCCTGGCCAGCAGTTCGCGCCCGAATTGCGACCCGGATCCGGCCACCGAACCGCCCACCTGCTTCCCTTCTCACATTCCCGGAGCACCGCTGCAGATTCTCCCGGTGTTTCACGGATTGTGTCCCCAGGTGAATTGTTAACTACCGACGCGTGCCGAGACTGTCGCAGACGGCTCGAACATGATTGACTTATCGCGGTCGCAGCTTCTGTGTTCGTGTACTAGCACTCGCAGGATCGTCGTTGCGATCGCGGTTCCTGCGAGGGTTGTAGGTCGGGGCTAGTTCCGACGACTCCACGAAGGATTGGCGGTCGGAACGGGCCCGGTACACCGGAAGTCGGTGAACCGCACCCGGTAAGAGAAGGAATGTACGGAAAATGCCACAGGGAACTGTGAAGTGGTTCAACGCGGAGAAGGGCTTCGGTTTCATCGCCCCCGAGGACGGATCCGCTGACGTGTTTGTCCACTACACGGAGATCCAGGGGTCGGGCTTCCGGACCCTGGAAGAGAACCAGAAGGTTGAGTTCGAGGTCGGCCAGAGCCCCAAGGGTCCGCAGGCCACCGGCGTTCGCGCCGTCTGAGTCAGTCGATCTGAGGAAACACCCCCGGCCACGCCGGGGGCGTTTTCGTTTACGGCGTGCACTGTCCCGCCGTTTACGGCGTGCATTGTCCTGTCCCTTCGCTTACCCCGGATAGTGTCGTGCGTGTGAGCCAGCTGTCGTTTTTCTCGGCTGAGTCGATACCTCCCCAGGTAGCCGACCTGACGGGGATTCTGGCGGCGTCCGGCCAGGTGGTGATCGCCGGCGAACAAGCACGGCTGTCGGTCGTCGTCGACCGGCTGTGGCGCGCCGAAGGGCTGGCCGAGATGATCACCGAGGCCGGGTTGACGCCCGAGATCGCCAGGACCGACGAGAACACCCCGCTGGTCCGTACCGGGATGGACAACCGGTTGCTCGGGATCGCCAGGGCGTGGACCCGGGGTGCGGTCAAGACGGTGCCGCCGGATTGGTTGCCCGGTCCGCGCGAGCTGCGGGCCTGGACGCTGGCCGAGGGCACCCCGGAGGCCGACCGGTACCTGCTGGGCCTGGACCCGCACGCGCCCGACACCCACGCGGCCCTGGCCGCGGCGCTCATGCGGGTGGGAATTGCGCCCACCCTGATCGGCACCCGCGGCTCGCGCCCGGCGCTGCGAATCAGTGGCCGCCGGCGACTGTTACGCCTGGTAGAGACGGTCGGGGAACCGCCAGGGGACACCGATGCGTTCGCCCAGTGGCCGCGGATATGAGCGCTTCGTGCGAGCGAGCCGGTTTGCGTTGGTAGGCGCGGGGTGCGAAATTGTCAGTTGCTAACCCGCTGGACAAGCGACGGCACGCGGTAGATATAGATGTAGTGGAAGTACCGCGCTAGATATAGAAGTGCAGAAGTGGAGTGTAGGAGCAGGTGGCTGACGACGACCGGAGCCGGGGAGGCGCCGGTACCGTTCGGCGGCTCGTCATAGTCGAGTCGCCGACCAAGGCGCGCAAAATCGCCGGCTACCTGGGCTCCAACTACGTCGTGGAGTCCTCCCGCGGACACATCCGGGACCTGCCGCGCAACGCCGCCGACGTCCCGGCCAAGTACAAATCCGAGCCATGGGCTCGCCTCGGGGTCAATGTCGACGACAACTTCGAGCCGCTGTACATCATCAGCCCCGACAAGAAGGCCACCGTCGCGGAGCTGAAGGACCTGCTCAAGGGTGTCGACGAGCTCTACCTCGCCACCGACGGTGACCGCGAGGGCGAGGCCATCGCCTGGCATCTGCTGGAGACGCTGAAGCCGCGCGTCCCGGTCAAGCGGATGGTGTTCCACGAGATCACCGAACCGGCCATCCGCGCCGCCGCCGAGAACCCACGCGACCTGGACATTGACCTGGTCGACGCCCAGGAGACCCGCCGCATCCTGGACCGCCTCTACGGCTACGAGGTGTCCCCGGTGCTGTGGAAGAAGGTCGCGCCCAAGCTGTCGGCGGGCCGGGTGCAGTCGGTGGCGACCCGCATCATCGTGCAGCGCGAGCGTGAACGCATGGCCTTCCGCAGCGCCGGCTACTGGGATGTCACCGCCGAGCTGGACGCCAGCGTGTCGGATCCGCAGGCGTCGCCGCCACGGTTCACCGCCAAGCTGAACACCGTCGACGGCCGGCGAGTGGCCGCCGGACGTGATTTCGATTCGCTCGGTGCCGTCCGCAAGCCCGACGAGGTGCTGGTGCTCGACGAGGCGGCCGCGGGTGCGCTGGCCGCCGGGCTGCGCGGCGCGCAGCTCACGGTGTCCTCGGTGGAGCAGAAGCCGTACACCCGCAAGCCCTACGCGCCGTTCATGACTTCGACGTTGCAGCAGGAGGCCGGCCGCAAGCTGAGGTTCTCCTCCGAGCGCACCATGAGCATCGCGCAGCGGCTGTACGAGAACGGCTACATCACCTACATGCGTACCGACTCGACCACGCTGTCGGAGTCGGCGATCAACGCCGCGCGCAATCAGGCCCGCCAGCTCTACGGCGACGAGTACGTGCACCCGTCGCCGCGGCAGTACACCCGCAAGGTGAAGAACGCCCAGGAGGCGCACGAGGCCATCCGGCCCGCCGGGGACGTGTTCCAGACCCCCGGCCAGCTGCACAGCGCGCTCGACACCGACGAGTTCCGGCTCTACGAGCTGATCTGGCAGCGCACCGTGGCCTCGCAGATGGCCGATGCCCGCGGTACGACGCTGTCGTTGCGGATCTCGGGTCAGGCTCGCAGTGGCGAGCAGGTGGTGTTCAACGCCTCGGGCCGCACCATCACCTTTGCCGGCTTCCTGAAGGCCTACGTCGAGAGCCTCGACGAGCAGGCCGGTGGCGAGGCCGACGATGCCGAGAGCCGGCTGCCGAACCTGACGCAGGGGCAGCGCGTGGACGCCGCCGAGCTGACCGCCGACGGGCACACCACCTCACCGCCGGCCCGCTATACCGAAGCCTCGCTGATCAAGGCGCTGGAAGACCTCGGCATCGGGCGGCCGTCGACGTACTCGTCGATCATCAAGACCATCCAGGACCGCGGCTACGTGCACAAGAAGGGCAGCGCCCTGGTGCCGTCCTGGGTGGCGTTCGCCGTGATCGGCTTGCTGGAGCAGCATTTCGGCCGGTTGGTCGACTACGACTTCACCGCGGCCATGGAGGACGAGCTCGACGAGATCGCCTCGGGCAACGAGCGGCGCACCAACTGGCTGTCCAACTTCTACTTCGGCGGCGAGCACGGGGTGGACGGGTCGATCGCCCGTGCCGGCGGCCTCAAACAACTGGTGGGCGGCAACCTGGAGGGGATCGATGCCCGAGAGGTCAACTCCATCAAGCTCTTCGACGACGACCAAGGCCGCGCCATCAACGTCCGGGTCGGCCGCAACGGGCCGTATCTGGAGCGGATGATCGTTGATCCTGAAGCCCCGGACGGAGCCTTGAAGCCGCAGCGCGCCAACCTCAAGGACGAGCTGACGCCGGACGAGCTGACCCTGGAACTTGCCGAAAAGCTGTTCGCCACACCGCAAGAGGGCCGCTCGCTGGGTGTCGACCCGGAGACCGGGCACGAGATCCTGGCCAAGGACGGTCGTTTCGGGCCGTACGTCACCGAGGTGCTGCCCGAACCCCCGGATGATCCGGATGCCGGCGTCGGAGCGAAGAAGGGCAAGAAGCCCACCGGTCCCAAGCCGCGCACCGGTTCGCTGCTGCGCTCGATGGACCTGGAGACCGTCACCCTGGAGGACGCGCTCAAGCTGCTGTCGCTGCCGCGTGTGGTGGGCGTCGACCCCACCAACGGTGAGGAGATCACCGCGCAGAACGGCCGCTACGGCCCATACCTCAAGCGCGGCACCGACTCTCGTTCGCTGGCCACCGAAGAGCAGATGTTCACCGTCACCCTGGACGAGGCGCTGAAGATCTACGCCGAACCCAAGCGACGCGGCCGCCAGGGCGCGGCCACCCCACCGCTGCGTGAACTCGGGGTGGATCCGGTGTCGGAGAAGCCGATGGTGATCAAGGACGGCCGGTTCGGCCCGTACGTCACCGACGGTGAGACCAATGCCAGCCTGCGCAAGGGTGACGACGTGCTGTCGATCACCGACGCGCGGGCCTCGGAGCTGCTGGCCGACCGCCGGGCCCGCGGCCCGGTGAAGAAGGCCGCCAAGAAGGCGCCGGCGAAGAAGACCGCAGCCAAGAAGGCACCCGCGAAGAAGGCCGCCAAAAAGGCCTGATCGCCAAGGGCTGTCAGGCCGACCGGTCAGCCCTGCGACTCCGATGAGTTGTCCGCGACCAGATCGCGGCGTTCGGGCATGACCAGCTTGACCGGTCGCGCCAGCTGGGTCGGGGCGACGCGGCCGCGCAACTCGACGATCTCGCCGACATCCCAGCACAGGGCCTCGGCGTCCAGCGCGCCGCTGACCGCGATGGCCGAGGCCAGCACGTGGCCGGCCTCCAGTTTGGCCAGCTCGGTCAGCCGGGCGGCCTCGTTGACCGGGTCGCCGATCACGGTGTACTCGAAGCGGGCCTGCGCGCCGATATGCCCGGCGATGGCCCGCCCGGCCGACACCCCGATACCGAATTCGGTCTGCCCCAGCACCGTCACCAGTTCGTCGTGCAGTTCGCGGGAGGCGGCCAGCGCCGCACCCGAGGCGTCGGGGTGCTCGATGGGGGCGCCGAAGATGGCCAGCGCCGCGTCACCTTGGAATTTGTTGACGAACCCGCCGTGCTTGTTGACGGTATCGACGATGACCCGGAAGAACTCGTTGAGCAGGTTCACCACCTCGGCGGCGGGCACCGTCGAGGCCAGCTGGGTCGAGCCCACCAGGTCGACGAACAGCACCGCGACGTCGCGCTCCTGGCCGCCGAGCTCGGTGCCGCGTTCCAGCGCTCGACGGGCGACGTCCTCACCCACATAGCGGCCGAACAGGTCACGCAGCCGTTGCCGCTCGGCCAGGTCGCGGACCATGTCGTTGAACCCGGCCTGCAGCAGGCCCAGCTCGCTGGCGTCGTAGATCTGCATGTGCGCGTTGTAGTTTCCGCGCTGCACCTCACCGAGGGCCCAGCGCAGCTGCCGCAGCGGGTCGGCGATGGACATGGCGACCAACACCGTGCCGGCCAGCCCGATCACCAGGGCGGCGATGGCCAGCAGCAGCAGCGGGGTGGTCAACCGGTCCGCGGGTGCGGTGAGGATGGCGAACTTGCTGGCCACCAGGGCCAGCACGATGGCCAGCAGCGGCACCCCGGTGGACAGCACCCACGTCAGCACCTGGCGCAGGATGACGCCGGGGGCCCGGAAGTTCTCCGGCACGCCGCCGCGCAGCGCGGCGACCGCGACCGGGCGCAGCACCCGCTCGGATTGCAGGTAGCCGATGATCGCGGTGGCGGTGGCGCCCAGCGCGGTGGCGACCGCGACGACGGGCGCGGACTTACTGGCCACCGGCCAGCTGGCGATGATGAACACGATCGACCCGAGCAACCAGTTGGAGACGCTGATCAGGGTCCGGTAGAACGGCATCTTCAGTGCGCGCACCCGGGCCAGACCGGTGATGGTGGGGTCGCCGTCGGCCAGCAGGGTGTCACGGCGTTGCCAGCGGATGACGGGCAGCAGCAGCCGCAGGCTCAGGTAGGCACCGACGGTGAACGCGACGAACAGGTAGCCGAGGAAGACCGCCAGGTTGAACGCCGGCAGGTCCTGCAGCTGGATACGGTCCTCGGCCGGCAGCCCGAACCGGAGGAAGCCCAGCACGAACAGGGCGCCGATGATGTCGGACTGCACCATGCCGAGGGTGAACACCGGCCACGGCGTGCGCGCCACCCAGCGGACGAATGCGCCGATTCGCCCGATCGGGTTGCTTGCCGTGCTCACCCGTTTACCGTATCGGTCGGGTGTGACCTCATGCGTCGCAGTTCTTATGTCGTGTCTGCCCGCACCACTAGTCTTGCTGCGGTGGGAAGCGGTGTATTCGAGCGGCTGGTAGGCCAACATGCCGTGGCGGCCGAGTTGGTGGCCGCGGCGCGGGTGGCCCGTGGTGATTCCTCTCACAGTGGGCTCACAGCCGGTGGGATGACCCATGCGTGGCTGATCACCGGCCCGCCGGGGTCCGGTCGTTCGATCGCCGCGGTGTGCTTCGCGGCCGCGTTGCAGTGCCAGTCCGAGGGTGATCCCGGGTGCGGCGAGTGCCGGGCCTGCACCACGACCATGGCCGGTACCCACGCCGATGTGCGGCGCATCATCCCGGAGGGCCTGTCCATCGGTGTCTCGGAGATGCGCGAGATCGTGCAGATCGCGTCGCGGCGTGCGGGCACCGGCCGCTGGCAGATCGTGGTGGTCGAGGACGCCGACCGGCTCACCGAGGGGGCGGCCAATGCGTTGCTCAAGGTGGTCGAGGAACCGCCGCCGTCGACGGTGTTCCTGCTCTGCGCGCCGTCGGTGGACCCCGAGGACATCGCGGTGACGCTGCGTTCCCGGTGCCGGCATATCGCCCTGGTGACGCCGCGGGCCGAGGCGATCGCGCAGGTGCTGGTGGACAACGACGGGTTGACCGAGGACGTCGCCACCTGGGCGGCCTCGATCAGCGGTGGGCATGTGGGCCGGGCCCGCCGGCTGGCGACCGACCCGGAGGCCCGGCAGCGCCGCGAGCGGGCGCTGGGGCTGGCCCGCGACGCCGCCACCCCGGCCCGGGCCTATGCCGCCGCGGAGGACCTGGTGGCCGCCGCCGAGGCCGAGGCCAAGGCGCTGACGGCCGGGCGCAACGAGACCGAAGCCGAGGAGCTGCGCACCGCACTGGGCGCGGGCGGTACCGGTAAGGGCGCCGCCGGGGCGATCCGCGGCGCCGCCGGTGCGATCAAAGACCTTGAGAAACGGCAGAAGTCGCGGCAGACCCGGGCGTCCCGGGACGCGCTGGATCGGGCCTTGATGGATCTGGCGACGTACTTCCGCGACGCCCTGGTGGTGTCCGCCGGCGCGGGCGGGGTGGTGGCCAACCATCCCGACATGCAGGACAAGGTGGCCGCCCTGGCCGCGCACGCCCGGCCGGACAAACTGCTGCGGTGTATCGAGGCGGTGCTGGAGTGCCGCGAGGCGCTGGAGACCAACGTGAAACCCAAATTCGCCGTCGACGCCATGGTCGCGACGGTGGGGCAGGCGCTGAAGAGTTGAGTCGGGGCCGCCTTTTGGGCGGTGGGCAGGACCTGCCGTAGACTCACCTGCGCCTGCGTGTCAGGCATCGCCGCCTTAGCTCAGTCGGTAGAGCATCTCACTCGTAATGAGAAGGTCGGGGGTTCGATTCCCCCAGGCGGCTCTGTGCTCCACCAGTCGGCCCGCGATCATCATCGGCGG
>NZ_LQOL01000106.1 GCF_002101555.1 Mycolicibacterium canariasense | reverse complement strand
CCCCCACCGCCGCCACCCCCGCCGGGACCGACGTTGCCGTCGGTCACCTATGGCTGATCGGCGTAGCGCGTGCCGTCCCGGCGCCAGATGACCCGGCCCGCCGGGTCGGCACCCATGGCGACGAGTTCGCGCTTGAGGATCTTGTTGGTGGCGGTGCCGGGCAGGTCGTCGGCCAGCCACACATACCGCGGCCAGGCCTTCGGTGAGAGGTCGCGCTGGGCGGCGAGGAAGCCGGCGAACTCATCAGCACTCAGCTGCTTGCCGTCGTTGAGCACGATGGCGGCCATCACCTGGTCGCCGACGAACTCGTCGGGCACCGGGTAGACGGCCACCCGGTTGATCACGGGCAGGCGCAACAGGATCCGTTCGATGGGAGCACTGGTCAGGTTCTCACCGTCCACCCGCATCCAGTCGGCGGTGCGGCCGGCCAGGTAGATCCAGCCATCGGCATCCCGGTAGGCCAGGTCGCCGGACCAGTAGATGCCGTCGCGCATCCGCTCCTGCGTGGCGCCGGCGTCGTTGTAGTAGCCGCGGAACAGTCCGCTGCCGGCCGTGTTGACCAGCTCCCCGGTGGCCTCGTCGGCGTTGAGCAGCGCCCCGGTGTCGTCGAACCGGGCGACCGCGCACTCCCGTCCGGTGTCCGGGTCGAAGATCGCCACGCCCGGGAAGCCCTTGCCGATCGAGCCGGGCGGGCAGTCCTCGGTGCGGGTGATGATCACGGCAGTCTCGGTGGAGCCGAACCCGTCCCACACCGTGCACCCGAATCGGCGGCCGAACGCGTCGATATCGCGGTCGGCGGCTTCGTTGCCGAAGGCCACCCGTAGCGGATTGTCGGCGTCGTCGGGGTGCTCGGGGGTGCCCAGGATGTAGGCCAACGGTTTACCGACGTAGTTCATGTACGTCGCGCCGTAGCGCCGGATGTCGGTCAGGAAACCGGACGCGGAGAACGTCGCGGGCGCCATCGCCGCCCCGGCGCCGAGCGCCACGCTCCACCCGGCGTAGACGGCGTTGGAATGGAACAAGGGCATGGCCAGGTAGCAGGTGTCTTGCGGGCCGAGCTGGTAGCGCTGCACCAGCGCGCCGCCGGCGAACAGGACCGTCGAATGCGGCACCTGCACGGCCTTGGGCTCACCGCTGGTGCCGGAGGTGAAGATCATCATGAAGGTGTCCTCGCCTGCGGCCTCGGTGTGCGGGGTCAGCTCCGCTGCGCCCGCGAGCAGCCGTGTCCACTCCGGATCGCCGGTGTCGAAGACCGTGACTGCGGGCAGGTCGACACCGTCGAGCAGGTGCCGGTGTGCGGCATCGGTGAGCAGGAATTGGGCGTCCACCTTGGCGATATCGCGGGCGAGCGCCGGTCCGCGGCGGGTGGTGTTGATGCCGCACAGCACGTATCCGCCGAGGGCGGCCGCGGCCAGGGCGGTGAGCATGTCGGGGGTGTTGCCCATCAGTACACCGACGTGCAGGGGCCGGGCCGGATCGGCCAGTCCGATGAGGGCCGCGGCCTGCCGCGCGGCATCGGAGACATGGGCTCGCCACGTCCAGGTGCGGTCGCCGTACTTGATGGCGACGGTGTCCTGGTCAGCGCGTTCGCGCAGCAGCTGCTGGAGTGTGTCGGCCACCGCTGACTCCTGAACGCCGGTGAACAGTATCGAGAAAGTGTCTACCACGGCGGTGGCCGTGCACCACAAGGGCGGCGCCATTGGCACAATCAGTGCTGCCACCCCGTACGTCGACCAGGAAGCCGGCGCCTTTGACCAGCACGTCCAGCACCACCACCCCCCGAACCGTTCGCGATCGGCTGATCGACGCCGCCGAGGTGTGTCTGCGCGCCAAGGGCATCCGGGCCACCACGGTCTCGGAGGTCGCCGAGGCCGCCGGGGTATCGCGTGGTTGGCTGTACCGGCATTTCCCGGACAAGGTGACGCTGCTGGGTGCGGCGATCGTGCGGCTCAACGAGGCGTATTGGTCCGAGGCGCACGCGATGCTCGAGCAGATCGACAGCCTGGACCGCCAGATCGCGGCGGGTATCCGGCACGGCCATACGGCCTATGAGGACCCCGGCGCGATCTTGATGAAGCTGCGCATGGACGAACCCGAGGAGTTCGCCGCCTGCGCGGGCGCCGGTGTGCAGGGGCTGGTGCCCGATCTGGCCGCCTTCTGGAGCCGATATCTGGTACACGCCAAGGAGACCGGCGAGATCCACGCCGATCTCGACGTGCCCGAGGCCGCGGAATGGGTGGCGCGGGCGCTGCTGTCGCTGGCCACCATGCCCGGCGAGCATCTGGATCCCGGTGATTACGACGCGGTGCTGACGCATGTGCGCCGCTACGTCATGCCGGGGCTGACCAACGACCCCACAACGAGTTCGGCGCGCTGACCCGCGAACACCCGCGGATCAGCGCGCCGACATCACTCGATCAGTCGTCGCCGTTGCTGCCCGGCGCGGTCTTGGAGACCTGGACCAGGAACTCGTAGTTGGTCTTGGTCTTGCGCAGCTGGCTCATCAGCAGGTCGATGGCCTGGTGGCTGTCCAGACCGGAGAGCACCCGGCGCAGCTTGTGCACGATCGCGAACTCGTCGGGACCCAGCAGCAGCTCGTCCTTGCGGGTGCCGGACGGGTTGACGTCGACGGCCGGGAACACCCGGCGCTCGGCGATCTTGCGGTCCAGCTTGAGCTCTGCGTTACCGGTGCCCTTGAACTCCTCGAAGATCACGGTGTCACCGGTGGAACCGGTCTCGACCATCGCGGTGGCGATGATGGTCAGCGAGCCGCCGTGCTCGATATTGCGGGCGGCACCCAGGAAGCGCTTGGGCGGGTACAGCGCGGTGGAGTCGACGCCACCGGACAGGATGCGCCCGGACGCCGGCGACGCGTTGTTGTAGGCGCGGCCCAGCCGGGTGATCGAGTCGAGCAGCACCACCACGTCCTTGCCCTGCTCCACCAGGCGCTTGGCGCGCTCGATGGCCAGTTCGGCGGCCTGGGTGTGGTCTGACGGCGGCCGGTCGAAGGTCGAGGCGATGACCTCACCCTTGACCGAGCGCTGCATATCGGTGACCTCTTCGGGGCGCTCGTCGACGAGCACGACCATGAGGTGGCATTCCGGGTTGTTCTTGGTGATCGCGTTCGCGATGTCCTGCATGATCGTGGTCTTACCGGCCTTGGGCGGCGACACGATCAGTGCACGCTGACCCTTACCGATCGGCATGATCAGGTCGATGACGCGGGTGGTCAGCTTCTCCGGAGCCGTCTCCAGACGCAGCCGCTGGTTCGGGTACAGCGGGGTGAGCTTGCCGAACTCCGGACGGTTCTTGGCCGCCTCGACCGGGCCACCGTTGACGGTGTCCAGGCGCACCAGCGGGTTGAACTTCTGCCGCGGGTTGTTGCCGCCGCCCTCACCGTCGCGCGGGACCCGCACCGCACCGGTCACCGCGTCACCGCGGCGCAGGCCGTTCTTGCGGACCATGTTCATCGAGACGTAGACGTCGTTCGGCCCGGCCAGGTAGCCCGAGGTGCGGACGAAGGCGTAGTTGTCCAGGACGTCGAGGATGCCGGCGACCGGCTGCACGACGTCGTCTTCGCGCAGTTCGGTCTCGTTACCGCCGCCTTCACCGCCGCCGGTGCGTTCGCCGCGGCGACGGCGATCCCGGAACCGGCGACCGCGACGGCCCTGACGGCTGTCGTCATCGTCGCCGCCGTTGTTGTCACGGTTGCTGTTGTCCCGGTTGTTTTCGCGATTGCTGTTGCGGTTCTGCTGCTGGTCACCGCCGGTCTCGCCGGCGTTGTCCGGCTTCTCCTGCTTGGCCTGGCCACCGGACTTGGCCTCTTCGCGCGGCTTGTTGTCCTTGGTGTCCCGGGCGGGGGCGTCCTGCTTGGCCTCCGCCGGGGATTCGGCCTTAGCTTCGGCCGGGGTGTCGTTCTGGGGCGCGGCGGCGTCCGACGCCGCATCCTGGGACGCGCCCGATGGTGCGCCGGTGTTGCGGGAGGCACTGCGGCGTTCACGCCGGGGCCGTTCGGCCTGCTGGGGGGCGTCGCCCGCCGCGGTTGCCGCTGAGGCCGCTGAAGCCTCGGTGGCCTTCGGCTGCGCGGCAGGTGCGTCACCGCCGCCGGCCTGGGCGCGCACTTCCTTGATGGCAGAGATGAGTTCGCTCTTGCGCATACCGGACGTGCCCTTGACACCGACCTCGCTGGCCAGTGCGCGCAGGTCCGGAAGCAGCATCGCCGTGAGCGAGCCGCCACGGCCACCGCGAGTGGCGCCCGTGCTGGGCGCATTGGTGGTTTCCACGACTACGGGCGGTGCGACGGTCACGTCGCTGTCGCTTGTCGTGAAGAGGTCCGTATCAGTCACGGATTTCCTTTCTGTCCTCGCAGTCCATCCGACGCGAGGGGTCCCCGAAGGTTCATGTGCAGTCAGCCGAATAGCCGATTGCGTTGTCGTCCACAGCGTCGCCGGTGCCAGTGCAACGGTGATCGCCGGGATTCGCCGTCATGCGGAGAACCGTCAGCCCAAGAGTGAAGCACGAGAAGATGAGGTAGTCGTCCTAGTGTCGGCGCAGGTAGAGACGCTGCGATTGCTGGACGACTGCGAGAATAACTCGCATCACTGCGGGAAGCAAGGAACACCATGTTTCGTGTGTCAGTCCAGGGCGCCGTCTCAGGCGGTACCCGACGACCAGCGAACACCCGCGCCCACCGACATTTCGGTGACGGTAAATCCGTTCGCGGCGCCGATCTCCAGCGCCTCGGGCGGCAGATCCACTCCGTTGGTGAGAGCTATCACCGCTGGTCCGGCACCTGACAGCACCGCTGCGATATTCAAACGTCGCAGCGCGGCGAGATATTCCGCCGATGCCGGCATCGCGGGCGCACGCTGCGGTTGGTGCAGCCGGTCCTCGGTGGCCTCCACGAGCAGATCCGGCCGTTTCGTGAGCGCCACCACAAGCATCGCGGCGCGGCTGAGGTTGAAGCGGGCGTCGGTGTGCGGTACCTGCTCGGGCAGCAGCACCCGGGTCTCGGCGGTCGACGACCGGATCTCCGGAATCGCGGGGAAGAACCGGATATCGGGATGCAGGTCCAGTTGCACGGCGCCGTAGCGGGCCGGGCCGGCGTCCGCCCCGCCGTTCGTCGCGGTCCACGACACCACCGCCCCGCCCAGCACCGCGGCCGCCGCATTGTCCGGATGCCCCTCGAACTCCGAGGACAGCTGGACCAGCTGATCGCGATCCAACTCTTTCGAATCAACTTGCACGGCAAGACCGTTGACGACAGCCAGACCCCCGACGACGGCGGCGGCCGATGACCCGAGGCCACGCGAATGCGGAATCACGTTGCGTGACTTGACCTTCAATCCCCCGGCCTGCAGACCTGCGGCTTCCAGACCGCGCTTGATGGCCTGTACCACCAGATGCGACTCGTCGAGCGGCACCTGGCCGGCACCCTGCCCTTCGACATCGATGACGAGCCCGGATTGCGTTGTCTCGACGATGATTTCGTCATACATGCCGAGCGCAAGGCCGAGGCTGTCGAAGCCGGGGCCGAGGTTGGCGCTGGAGGCCGCCACGGTGGCCGAGGCCGTCAACCCGGCCGGCAGGATCTGGGTCACCTGAGATTGTCCGCCCGTCAGCCCAGGCCGAGCTTCTCGACAACGGCGATCGGGTCGACCGGCACCGGGGTGACCGGCGGCATGCCCTTGAGCGCGGTGTCGGGGTCTTTGAGGCCGTTGCCGGTGACCGTGCACACCACGGTGGACCCGCGCTTGACCCAGCCGTCCTCGATCGACTTGAGCAGACCGGCGATGCTGGCCGCCGATGCCGGTTCGACGAACACACCCTCGGCGCGGGCGACCAGGTGATACGCCGCCAGGATCTCCTCGTCTGTGGCCGCCAGGAAGCGGCCGTTCGACTGCTGTTGGGCCTCCACGGCCGAGTGCCACGACGCGGGTGAGCCGATCCGGATGGCGGTGGCGATCGTCTCGGGGTGGCTGACCGGCTGGCCGGTCACCAGCGGTGCGGCACCGGCGGCCTGGGTGCCCAGCATCCGCGGCAGCCGGTCGGTCACGCCGTCGCGGTGATACTCGGAGTAACCGCGCCAGTAGGCGGTGATGTTGCCGGCGTTGCCGACCGGCAGGGAGTGCACGTCCGGTGCGGTGCCCAGCGCATCGACGATCTCGAAGGCGGCGGTCTTCTGGCCCTCGATGCGCACCGGGTTCACCGAGTTCACCAGGGCGATGGTCGGGAAGTCGGCGGTCAACTTGCGGGCCAGTTCCAGGCAGTCGTCGAAGTTGCCGTCGATCTGAATGATCTTGGCGCCGTGCATGACTGCCTGGGCCAGCTTGCCCATGGCGATCTTGCCCTGCGGGACCAACACCGCGCACGTGATGCCGGCGCGGGCGGCATAGGCGGCCGCCGATGCCGAGGTGTTGCCCGTCGACGCGCACAGCACCGCCTGCTGGCCGCGGGCCAGCGCGTCGCTGACGGCCATGGTCATGCCGCGGTCCTTGAACGAACCGGTCGGGTTCAGGCCCTCGACCTTCAGGTGCACGGTGCAGCCGGTCTGCTCGGACAGCCGCTTGGCATGGACCAGCGGGGTGCCACCCTCGAGCAGGGTGACCGGCGTCCACTCGTCGGTGACCGGCAACCGGTCCCGGTAGGCGGCTATCAGGCCGGGCCACGGGGTATGCACGGGTGACATTATTCTGCGGTTCCTTCCAGGCGCAGCACGCTGTTGATGCTCTCCACGGCCTCGTGATCGGCAAGGGCTGCAACGGTTTCCGACAAAGCGGCGTCGGTGGCCTTATGCGTGACCACGACGATGCGGGCGCCGGCACGCTGGCCTTCTTCGTCGATGGTGCCCTCCTGGCGTACCTCGGCGATGCTGACCTCACGCTTGCCGAACTCCGCGGCCACCGAGGACAGCACACCGGGCCGGTCCGCGACGTTCATGCTGACGTAGTAGCGGGTCGGGATGAAGCCGATCGGCGCGATGGGCAGCTGCGCGTACTTCGATTCGCGCGGGCCGCGCCCGCCCTGCACCCGGTTGCGCGCTGCCATCACGACATCCCCCATCACAGCCGAGGCCGTCGGCGCGCCGCCCGCGCCCTGGCCGTAGAACATCAGCCGGCCGGCCGCCTCGGCCTCGACGACCACGGCGTTGAACGCACCGTTGACGGTGGCCAGCGGATGCTCCAGCGGCACCAGCGCGGGATACACCCGCGCCGAAACCCGCTGTTGGCCTTCGTCATTGGTCAGCCGCTCGCAGATGGCCAGCAGCTTGATGTTGCAGCCGAGCGCCCTGGCCGACTCGAAGTCGGCGGCGCTGACCGTGGTGATGCCCTCGCGGTAGACGTCGTCGGCGGTCACCCGGGTGTGGAAGGCGATCGAGGCGAGGATGGCGGCCTTGGCGGCGGCGTCGTAGCCCTCGACATCGGCGGTCGGGTCGGCCTCGGCGTAGCCGAGTGCGCTGGCGTCGGCCAGTGCGCTCGCATAGTCGGCGCCGGTGTCGTTCATGGCCGACAGGATGTAGTTGGTGGTGCCGTTGACGATGCCGGCCACCCGGCACACGGTGTCACCGGCCAGCGACTGGGTCAGCGGGCGGATCACCGGGATGGCGCCGGCCACCGCGGCCTCGAAATACAGGTCTACGCGGGCTTTTTCGGCGGCCTGGGCCAGCTCGCCGGTGGACTGGGCCATCAGCGCCTTGTTCGCGGTGACCACGGACTTGCCGGTTTCCAGCGCCTTCAGGATGGCCTTGCGCGCCGGTTTCACCGGGCCCATCAACTCCACCACGATGTCGACGTCGTCGCGGGAGACCAAGGCGTCGACGTCGTCGGTGAGCAAATCGATGGGCACGCCGCGGTCGGCCGAGACCCTGCGCACCCCGACGCCGCGCAGTTCCAGCGGCGCGCCGATGCGGGCGGCCAGGTCGGCGGCGCTGTTGTTGATGATGCGCACCACCTCGGTGCCCACATTGCCCAACCCCAGCACCGCTACGCCGATGGGCTTGTCCTTCTTGCTCATTGGCCGCTCACCTCCAAACTCAGTAGGTCGTCGACGTTCTCTCGTCGCAGAATCAGCCGGGCGTTGCCGTCCCGGACGGCGACCACGGCGGGCCGCGTCAGCAGGTTGTACCGGCTCGACATCGAATAGCAGTAGGCACCGGTGGCGGCCACCGCGAGCAGGTCACCAGGGCCCAGATCGTCGGACACCCAGGTGTCGCGCACGACGATATCGCCGCTCTCACAGTGCTTCCCGACGATGCGGGCCAGGGCGGCCGGGGCATCGCTGACCCGCGACACCAGCCGGGCGTCGTATTCGGCGTCGTAGAGCGCCGGGCGGATGTTGTCGCTCATGCCGCCGTCCACGCTGACGTAGCGCCGCTGCGCGGTGTCGCTGATCGCCACGTCCTTGACGGTGCCGACCTCGTAGAGGGTGATGGTGCCCGGACCGGCGATGGCGCGGCCCGGCTCGACGACGAGCTTGGGCGTGGGCAGTCCCACGGCGGCCGATTCGTTGCGCACGATGGTCTTGAGTTTGTCGGCCAGTTCCTGCATCGGCGGCGGATCATCGGCCGGTACGTACGAAATACCCAGTCCCCCACCGAGGTCGATGATCGAGATCTGGGCGGTCTTGTCGACGCCGAACTCGGCCACCACGTCGCGCAGCAGGCCGATGACCCGGCGGGCGGCCACCTCGAAACCGGCGACGTCGAAGATCTGCGAGCCGACGTGACAGTGCAGGCCGACCAGGCGCAGGTTGTCGGTGCCGAAGACCTTGCGCACCGCGTCCATGGCGGCGCCGCTGGCCAGTGACAGGCCGAACTTCTGGTCCTCGTGGGCGGTGGAGATGAACTCGTGGGTGTGCGCTTCCACGCCGGGCGTCACCCGCACCAGGACGTCCTGGACGACGCCGGCCGCCCCGGCGATGGCTTCCAGGCGTTCGATCTCGATCTCGGAGTCCAGCACGATGTGCCCGACGCCGGCCTTCACCGCAGCGGTGAGCTCGTCGACCGATTTGTTGTTGCCGTGCACGGTGATTCGCTCGGGCGGGAAGTCTGCGTGCAGGGCCACGGCCAGTTCGCCGCCGGTGGCCACGTCCAGCGACAGTCCCTCGGCGTTGACCCACCGGGCGATCTCGGTGCACAGGAACGCCTTGGACGCGTAGTGCACGTACTGGCCGCCGCCGAATGCCGCGGCGATGTCGCGGCAGCGCGACCGGAAATCGTCCTCGTCGATGACGAACAACGGCGTGCCGAACTGCGCCGCCAGCTCGGTGACGCTCACCCCGGCGATCGACACCACCCCGTCATCGCCGCGCATCAGGTTGCGCGGCCACACGTTCGGGGCGAGGAACAGAATCTCGTCGGGTGTCTGCGGCTGGGCCGGCACGGCGGCGGCCGCGGCGTGTGCGCTCACATCCGCTCCGGCGCGCTGACCCCGAGGATGGCCAGACCGTTGGCGATCACCTGGCGGGTGGCCTCACACAGCGCCAACCGGGCCGCGTTGATGTCGGTCGCTTCCTCGTCGCCCTGCGGCAGCACGCGGCAGGAGTCGTAGAACCGGTGGTAGTCACCGGCCAGGTCCTCCAGGTAGCGGCACACCCGGTGCGGTTCGCGCAGATCGGCGGCGGTCTTGAGCACCCGGCCGAATTCACCGATGCTGCGCATCAGGGTGGCCTCGCGGTCGTGGCTGAGCAGCTCCAGGTGCGCGGTGTCGGCGGTCAGGCCCAGCTCGGCGGCGTTGCGGGCCAGCGCCGAGAGCCGGGCGTGCGCGTATTGCACGTAGTAGACCGGGTTTTCGTTGGACGCGCTGGCCCACAGCCCCAGGTCGATGTCGATCGGGCTGTTCACCGAGGAACGGATCAGCACGTACCGGGCGGCGTCCACCCCGATGGCCTCGACCAGGTCGTCGAGGCTGATGACGGTGCCGGCGCGCTTGCTCATCCGGACCGGCTGGCCGTCGCGGACCAGGTTGACCATCTGCCCGATGAGCACCTCGACGGTGTCGGGGTCGTCGCCGAGCGCGGCGGCTGCGGCCTTGAGCCGGGCGATGTAGCCGTGGTGGTCGGCGCCCAGCATGTAGATGCACAGGTCGAAGCCGCGCTGCCGCTTGTCCAGGTAGTAGGCGAGGTCGCCGGCGACGTAGGCCGGGTTTCCGTCGCTCTTGATGACCACGCGGTCTTTGTCGTCACCGAATTCGGTGGTGCGCAACCAGGTTGCGCCGTCCTTCTCGTAGATGGCGCCGTTGTCGCGCAGCCTGGCGATGGCCTGCTGCACCCGGCCCGAGGTGTGCATCGAGTCTTCGTGGGTGTAGACGTCGAAGTCGGTGCCGAACTCGTGCAGGGCCTTTTTGATGTGCGCGAACATCAGGTCCACGCCGATCGCGCGGAAGGTCTCCTGCCGCTCGTCGGCCGGCAGGCTCATGGCGTCGGGCGCCTTGGCCAGCACCGCGGCGGCGATGTCGTTGATGTACGTGCCGGCGTACCCGTCCTCCGGCACGGGCTCGCCCTTGGCGGCGGCCACCAGCGAGCGGGCGAACCGGTCGATCTGCGCGCCGTGGTCGTTGAAGTAGTACTCCCGGGTGACGTCGGCGCCCTGGGTGGTCAGCAGGCGGCCCAGCGCGTCGCCGACGGCCGCCCAGCGGGTGCCGCCGATGTGGATCGGCCCGGTCGGGTTGGCCGACACGAACTCCAGGTTGATCTTGAGCGCCAGGTCGGAGGAGTGACCGTAGGTGGCGCCGGCGCTGAGCACGTTGGTGACGACGACGCCCTGGGCGCCGGTTTCGATGCGCAGGTTGACGAAGCCGGGGCCGGCCACCTCGGCGGCGGCGATGCCGTCGGCCGCGGTCAGCCCCTCGGCCAGCCAGCCGGCCAGCTCGCGGGGGTTGACGCCGACCTTCTTGGCCAGCTGAAGTGCGATGTTGGTGGCGTAGTCGCCGTGTTCGGGGTTGCGCGGACGCTCGACGTTCACCGTCTCGGGCAGCGCGGCGGTGTCCAGACCGTGTTCGGCCAGGACCGCGGCGGCGGTGGTCTTGAGCAGGGCAGCCAGGTCGGCGGGTGTCACAGGGGTCCATCCTATGGTCTGGGGTGGTCAGCCCCCGAATCCATTCCGGTTCCCGGGCCCGCGGTTCGATGGGTTAGTCTGTCTGCGCTAGTCTGTCGAAGCCCAAACGGCGCGATTTACCCCGCGCCCCCGTAGCTCAGGGGATAGAGCGTCTGCCTCCGGAGCAGAAGGCCGCAGGTTCGAATCCTGCCGGGGGCACCACTCTGAACTGCGGAAACGCTGAAAAAGTCAGACGACGTGCGATCCCCGTGCGATTCGAAATCCCCTGATGGTTGCCCCTCGATGAGGGGGAGGCGACCACCAGCATGATGCCGGTCGATCCAACCACGGCACTCAGCACCGTGGTTGCTGCCAGAGCCCGCGGCCCACCCGACACCACAAGCCGCCGACACAGTTCTTCGGGGAGTCAGTGACAGCTTGTCACAGAGTGACCCGAAGTCACTCAGTCGGTGGCTTTCGTCGTCTCCGCACTTGAGAGTGACACCGCGTCACCCTCAAATGACTGAAGGCGGCTCCCCTGCCAGGGAACCGCCTTCTGAACCTTCATCCCCCTGCCAGGGGAATCAGAGAGTACCTACCGAGGAGAGTACCTCCATGCGCGAAAACAGCGCAACACATAGCCCACATCTGCCACTTGAGGGCGTCACACCGCCGCCGAACGCTGTGAAAGTCGGTGAGTGGATCGATACCGACCGACCGCCGGCTTGGCGATCAATCACAGCGACCCGCCGCGGCGTTGACCGCTACTTCGTTGATCGCAACAGCCCATCCGGGCCACACTTCGTGGAGGCGCATGCCACCCAAGAGGCGGACGGCAGCCTCACCGACGTCTGTATCCGCGCCGAGATCGACGCATGGGATTGGGGCTGGCAGCACGAATGCTGGGACACGATGCTCACGCCCGAGCAGGCCCGAGCAAAGGGCGCTGAGATGCGCGCAAACGCAGAGAAGATGATCCGTGTGGCAGATGCGTTCGACGCCGCAGCCGCCGACGCCGAGAGGTGGGTGGCAGAACGGTGAAGCCGCTATTCAGTCCGTCCGAGTTGCGCGTCCTTAGCCGCTGCGAGCGGTGTGGAACCCATCGAACGATCGGGTGCAGCTGCCGCGACCGGCAGACCCGTCCGGAGGCGTCGATCTCGCTTCGTCAAGCCTGAGCAGACTCCAGGCGAGCGATGTAGGTGCGGATCTGTTGGTCGGAGCTGAATCGTCTGGACCCGATCGTGACCGATCCGAGCTCACCTGCCTTCCACAAGGCGAACACAGTCGTGCGGGAAAGGCCACCCAGACGGGTCGCGGTCTCGCTCCAGTTGTGAAGACGCTCGCTGCTCACGATGCCCCCTTCAGGTTCAGCGCGGTCTCAATGTGAGGAGGTCTGCGGCGGTAGTACTTTGGTGATCGCACATCGTATGGCCGCAGACCCCTCGCTCTGAGTTTAGGGCTCACGACGTGGAGGCAGTCGCACGGCGACATCCTCGGTAGGTACGCCGAGGACTGTAGCGACGAAGTCTCGGGCCACGGCTTCGATCTCGCCTTCGTGGCGTGCTTGCGTGGTGTCGCCGATGTTGATCGCGCCGCTGGGTGTGACGTACCCGTCCAGTTCGGGCACGGTGATCATCCACCAGCGGTCGTCGCGGGTGACCTCCACATCGAAGATCATCATGAGGTGGTCCTTGGGCGTTGACTCCGCTCGCGGGTGGCGAAGGGCTGAATACTAGTCGAGGCTCGGTGAGCGTCCTCCGTTCGGATGAATTCGACGACAATCCAGGCAACGTTCGAGGCCACCGCGCCAATACTGACGCTCCAACGGGGGGCTGACAGACAGCAAGGAGACTACGAACGTGACAACCCAGCTCAACTCCAAAATCCTCTACGCCGGCCAGACTCTGATGACCAATGCCGAGGGGGCTACGTCCATCGCATTGGCCGTCTCAGAGAGCGCCAAAGACGGTGAAGCAAGGGTTGTCACTGTCATCGATGGCACCTCAAAGGTGACTTTGATGATCAGTCCGGCGATCCCGATCGTGATAGTTGCCAACGCCTAAGGCCCCCTTGGCCGAAATGCCCACCTCCGCAATGGGGGTGGGCATTTCTCAGATCAGGGAGCCGAGCTTGTTGCCGGGCTGAAGCCGTGCCAGGATCCTCACGACCATGTCCTCGTTGACCGGGCCGCTAAAGTGTTGCGTGACGTGCATTTCGGTCTTGTGTGTGTCGCCCCAACCGCCGCCTTGGCCGCGGCCGACGCGGCCCATGGCTTCCTCGAACGCGATGGTCTGCCGCGGATCCAGGACGCGTTCGGGTTTGATGGTGTTCTTCGGCATGAAACCGATGTCTTTGGCTAGGCCGCCCTCGTCGAAGAACCCGCCGGCGATACCACCGATCCCGCCGACCAGGCCCCCGATCAGGCCAGCGACACCACCGAACAGCGTTTGGAACAGCTTCGGGATGTCGAAGATTTGGAAGATCGACGACGGCAACACCTGCGAGATGCCCTCGATCAGGGTGGACAGGCCGTTGGTGAGCAGGGAGCCCAGGAACTCTGTGAAGATCTGGCCGCCGGTCTGCGCGATCGACCCCAGTGCGGAGACGGCCGCGTTCGTGATGCCCGCTGCCGCGCCACCGCCGGCACCGCCCGTGACGGATCCGACGCCGAGCCCGACGGCGCTTGAAATCGCTTGGGTGCCAAAGTTGATCGCCGCCTGAATCGCTGAATTGATCAGCGGCATGATGATCTTCTCGATCACGTATTTGACGACACCGATGATCACCTGGGTCAGGATCCGGACGCGTTCCTTGTTGACGGTGTCCTTCGACGATTGGTTGCGGTCGATCAGGCCGGATGAGTCGGAGGCGAGGCGGCCGGCCGCGTCGAAGCGTTGGAAGTCGCCGCGGAATTCGCGGATTTGGGAGGCCATGTTGTGCAGCGTGTCGCGTGATTGGATTTCGACGCCGATGATCTTCAACAGGATGCTGATGAGCATGTTGACGATGCCGCCGATGATCGGCACCTCGGACAGGCCGAAGAAGTCGGCGCCGACGGTGTCGTTGACGACACCACCATCAGCGAAGCGTGGCAGCCGTGACCCGAT
>NZ_LQOL01000105.1 GCF_002101555.1 Mycolicibacterium canariasense | reverse complement strand
CACCGCCCGAGCCGGCCGAATCAACCGAAACGGAGGTCGCCTGAAACACCCCGATCCACAGGTATTGACAATTCCTCTCGCGCTACCTCCCCAACCTTGGTAACCCCAGCTTTGGGGACACCGGCGAGTGGGAACCTGGCGAACTGCACCTTCCCCACCTTGAACCAGTCCACGACTGGTAACGCCGCTACGGCAACGCAACTCGCTACCGCACGGAATATCAACGGGGTCGCCTTCAACGGCACCGCTGACATCACAGTGGCGGATTCGACGAAGCAACCCCGCGTGGAAACCGTAAACACGGTAGGCACTTCCGGTTCGGCGCAGACCATCCCCGACCCTGCTACCGGGGCCACGATGTCCCATATCACGTTGACCGCGAACTGCACACTGACGTTCCCCACTGCGGCAGCGGGTAAGTCGTTCACGTTGGCGTTGGCGCAAGACGCGACAGGATCCAGGACGGTGACGTGGCCAACGATCAAGTGGCCCGGTGGAACTACCCCGACCTTGACAACCACAGCGTCGAAGGTGGACCGGTTCACGTTCGTGTGTGACGACGGCACGAACTGGATCGGGTTTACGGCCGGACTGAACTTCTGATGCGCGCAGCTTTGGCCGCCCGCCTCGGCGCGTCGGTGAAGTCGACGGGATCGCCTGTAGTGTTCGAGAATTCATTCGCCGCGATATCGGCGACGAACAGCTTCTCGACGAGCGCCAACCCGAGTGGGTCGGTCGACCTGTCCCCGTACGCGGCGAAGAGCCACTTGGCGCTTGTGGTCACGATCGGGTTCTTCTCCAACGGCGGCGGCGCGCTCACCACGACATGCAAGTACAACAGTGTCGACCTGACGCCTATCCCGGGCGCTGTGCAGGACCGGTCGGCCGGCAACAACGCTGGTGTGCAGTTGTTCTACATGCTCAACCCGCCGACAACGGGTGCGTTGACGTTGGCGGTAACAGCGACCGGAACCTCTAACACCGGCCGGGCGACGTGGGTGGTCGCTGATGTGTATTCGAATGTCGGATCGGTGGACAGCGGCATCAACTCGCTTGGTCTTGCATCAGGTGCGAGCCTGTCTGTTCCGGCGGGAACGAATCAGTACGCCGTGAATGGGATGTCGGTGGCATCGACCACAGGTTTGGCTAGTTACAGCCAGACGGTGAGGCAGGGCCCGTCGAACGTCGGTGGTATCGCCCGGTTCCTCTGCGGTGATGCGGCTGGTGATGCATCTGGCACGAAAGCGTTTTCTAGTACCGGCGCCTCGTATAACTCGGCGGCGGCTCGACTTCTTCCAGCGGCTTAGGAGGTGTTGTGACGGTTACTGTCACCGGCGATATCGCTGACGCTACCGGGCAACCGGACTCTCGGGACTGGGAAGCGTGGTCACCGGTTTACCGGGCGGGCACGGACACGGTGGTCACGATGCGGCCGCAGCCGGTTCGTGTTGTTGGCGGCCAGTTCGTGGGCGAGTTCGAGCCCGGGCCTGTGCTCCTCAAAAACCCTGAGGGTCAGCAGTTCTACATCACCGTCCCCGATGCTGATGCCAACCTGGGGGACCTGATTGCGACTGCAGTGGCGTTCCCACCGGACACGTCAGCCGAAGCACTGGCGGCAGCGGTGACGACCTATCTGGAGGACAACCCTCCGGCCGCGGACTGGACTGCGTTAGACAACAAGCCAGCATTCGTCGCTGAGGGTGCTACGCAGGCTGCGGCGAGGTCTGCTATCGGCGCCGGCACATCAAACCTCACCATAGGAACCACAGCGGGAACAGCAAAAGCAGGCGACTACCAACCAGCCGCGGCCGACATCAGCGACGCCACCGCTTTCGGCGAAGCACTGGTCACCGCCCCAGACAAACTGACCGCTCGGGACGCGATCGACGCGGCGTCCAAGCGCAAGGCCCGCACCGCTCTAGCGGAAGGCACGCTCAAGGGCGGCAACATCACCGTCAAACCGGCCAGCGCATCGTGGGCCGGCCTATGGTCAGAATGGGACTGGACGAACTGGATTCAGCCCCAGGTCGACCGCGCGATCAAGCTCGGACTGAACGCCATCCGCATCATCGGCGCCCCCCAGGTCGTTCTCACTGCGGGGACCGGCTCGGGTGCCGATCAGATCACGCAGGCCACCTACGACGCGCGTTGGAAGCAGCTTGCCCAATACTGCCTGGAAAACGGGCTGCGGCTGTACCCGTGCCTGAATGAGAAGTGGGCGTTCTACAACGGGACCACCTACATCTTCCAGGACGCCACGGCCACCACGTGCATCACCACCACCGCCGCAATCCTGGCCGCGTACGAAAACGTGATGGGCTTCGACCTATTCCAAGAAGGCTCCGGGTCGAGCGATGGCCTGGTGCTCGCCGACGTTCTGGCGCTGTACTCGGCAGTGCGTGCGGCGGCTCCCGGCGTCAAGCTGACCACGTCGAGTTCGTCGGGCAACTTCGGCACCGCTGCGCAGTTCTGGACTGATTCGACATCGCTTTCCTATACGGCGTGGGTTGCCGATGGTGGCGCGGACTTCGTCGACATCCACATCTACCTTGAGGGCGTCCTCGCGTCGGACCTGGACGGTTTCATCAAGCGCACCGGAAAGCCCTTGATGATCGGTGAGTTCGGGGCCGACCAGTCCCAGGCAGCCGATGCGAACCGGGTCGCCCGATACACCTCCGCTCGGCAGGCGCACAGTCGGACCGGGGTGTTGGGGTCGTTCGTGTGGGCGATGGCCGATCAGGGCACCACTGACGCGCTCAAAGCTGGCGTGTGGGACAACACGGGATTCGTGCAGGGTTCTGCGCCGCTGTCCACGACGTCCGGCAAGCGCACGGCACTGGTGGCCGAACTGGCGAAATTCCCGTCAGCGCCGACGCCGGCCACCCCGCACCGTTCTCCGAACCTGATGACCCCCGAGCAGGCGAACCCGACCGCAACGACATCCGGGTGGGCGACGGGCGCCAACACCTACCTGACGGCCACTTCGGAGGGCTTGGCGGTCGCAGCGACCGCGGCAGGCAATGTCCAGGCCAGCACAACCCCCACCAATGGCATCCCTGTGTTGCCCTCTACGCCGTACGTCGCGACGGTGAAGGTGCTGGCATCCCAGACCTATGCGGCCAAGCCTGTGAGCTTGCAGATCGACTGGTACACCTCGTCCAACGTATACATCACGACCTCTCCACTGACGAGGGCGATTGACTCGCCGACGTCACCCATAGCGATCTCGGTGGCACGAACCTCCCCGTCGAACGCGGCCTTCGCGGTGGTGACCTTCCGCGGGTACGGGTTCGCCGCCAACGAGAACCACCTGCTGATCAATTGCTCACTGCGGCAGTACAACGCGGGCGACCTGGAAGCCACCTCCTATCCGACGCTGCCGGCGGGCGACCCCCGGCTGTTCGGTGCCCCGTCAGGTGCGCTGTGGACGTCGATTGACCGCACACAGGTGGTGATCTCCGGGTCGCTGGGGTTGCTGACATCGGGCACGCCGCGCGCGGTGCTTGGCGGGTTTGCGCTTCCCACACTGGTGACGGGGCTGAAGTTCCTCACCGGCTCAACGGCTGCGGTATCGCCGACGCACTGGTGGGTGGTTGCTACGGACGCCTCGGGCGTGGTACTCGCTGTATCGGCGGATCAGGGCAGCGCGGCAATCGCGGCGTCGTCGGTGATCACCGTGCCGTTCGCGACGCCGACTGTCCTTCCCGCGGGCAACGTCTACTTTCACCTGATGGTGGCGGCAGGAACCGTCCCAACCTTGGCGGGCATCTCGGGCCTGCTTAATTCGCCGACGATTGCGCCCGTGTTCTCCGGCGCATCCACGGCGACGGGTCAGACGACACCACCCGCGGTAGGTGACACCCTCGGGGCGCCCACCTCGCAGTCGGGCAGCGTGTTCTGGTGCTGGGCCTACTAGAGCAACACGATCAGCAGTATCACTGCGGCGGCAATCGCCCACGAAGCGACGATCCACACGATAAGCCGCGACGGCGGGTCTTCAACGTAGTCGTCTGCCCCGGGTAGTGGCTGGTGGCACGTCGGGCAGCGCTTCACATCAGCGGATACGCGCATCCCAGCAAACTTACCCACCCTACGGGTTGGTGTCCATCATCCGTTCGCCCGACAAACAACACAAGGGGGGTGCACAGTGCTGCGTTTCGTCGCTGCTGTAACCACCGGCACCGTTCTCGGCCTGATTCTCGCTGGGGGTGGCGCCTACCTGTACCTGATGGGCTACACCCCACTGTTTGAAGAACGGTTGCACC
The DNA here is from genome assembly GCF_002101555.1 of Mycolicibacterium canariasense. Classification (GTDB taxonomy): domain Bacteria; phylum Actinomycetota; class Actinomycetes; order Mycobacteriales; family Mycobacteriaceae; genus Mycobacterium; species Mycobacterium canariasense. The sequence continues at coordinate 10,501 of NZ_LQOL01000105.1, read as the reverse complement.
ACTTCTAATGCACGTCTTGTTCTTTCATGGGCATCCGATTGCCCAATCGAAGCGTTGGCAGCGTCTGTGCATGGCGATGGCCGTCTACAGCCGGGAAGACCAGCGGCACATGCACATCACCACCGGCACCGCCGACGTACCCCTCCTCACCTAGGAGCACCCTGTGGGATTCCTCCAAACCATCGCCGAAAGCATCGCCGAATACCTCAAACCCGTTGTGAAGGCGAAAGCCGACGAACTCCTCACAGAGGTGACGGACACCATCAAGAAGGAGATCCGGGAGCACCTGCCCGCGATCATCGAAGCCGTCGTGAAAGCCGTCGCCGAAACCTCCGCGCATTTGGCTACGGATGGGGTGGACAAACTCACCGATGTCATCCCGGGGGATTTGGACGACAAGGTCATCGACCCCATCGTCACGAACGTGTTGGGCTCCATCCTGAACAGGTTCGGCCTCTGATGTACCGGACGAAAGACCAAGTCGCATCCGAATTCATAGCCGAGGGAAAACGCCGCGGCATCACGGAACGCGGCATCGTGATCTGCATCGCCACCGGCCTGGTCGAGTCGAACCTGACGGTGTACGCAAACAGCAAGGTACCGGAATCCCTTAGCCTTCCCCATGATGCCGTGGGATCCGACGGCAAGAGCGTGGGCCCGCTGCAGCAGCAGGTCGTGTGGGGCAACGGTGGTTGGTGGTGGGGTGATGCCGCTACCTGCATGGACCCCACCAGGTCTGCCGGCCTGTTCTATGACCGGCTGGTCAAGAAGCCGTACCAGTCCGCAACTAGCGACGTCGCGGCCGGCGCGATCGCTCAGTCAATTCAGGGGTCCGCGTTCCCCGACCGCTACGCCACCCGCATGGCAGAAGCGCGGCAGTACTACAACCGCCTATCCCAAGGAGCTGCAGTGCCCGACTCAAACCGGCCGGACTTCAACGAATTCCCCCTGTGGTCACCGTCCAGCCAGTCCCGCAGCGGCACAAAGGTGGACCTGTTCCTTCTGCACACCCAGGAAGGTGGGGGAGGGAACAGCGCCGCCGAGGATTTGGCGAAGTACCTCGGCAATCCCGCCAACCAGGTCTCCTACCACTACACCATCTCGCAGGCGTCCGACGGCGGCGTGACCGTCGTCGATGTCGTTGATACCGACAAGGCATCGTGGTCTGTTCTGTCGGCGAACAACCGGTCTATCAACCTGTGCTTCGCCGGCTCCCGCGCATCATGGACGCGGGACCAGTGGATGAAGCAATCCAAGGCCATCGACGTCGCCGCGTATCTGGCGGTGCAGGACTGCAAAAAGTACGGCATTCCGTTCAAGGTGATCGGCACGGGTGGAACGTATTCCGCTGACCGGGCGGGTGTAGCTGACCACCAGTATGTGACCAAGGTGCTCGGCGACGGCACGCACACAGATGTCGGTTCAGGGTTCCCAGTGGACTACTTCAGCCAGCGGTTCGCGTTCTGGGCGGCCGGTGGTGCCACTACATCCACCCCGCCCGCCGCGAAGGTGTGGCCGAAAGATTACAGCGACCGCGAGCTCTTGGAGTGGATCGTGGCGCAACTCGGGGATGGCGATCCGGCGTGGCCGTCGAAGGGGATGACGTTGCGCGACAAGGTGTGGTCTCTCGGGAAGGCGCAGTCATGAGGATCGGCACCGTCTACGTCGGTCTCGGCGAAGGCGACCGCTCCCCGGAGATCGTCAAGGTCAAGGCGCTGCTCAAGCGGAAATTCACGCCCGCCCGGAACACACTCGACGACAGCGACCTGTTCACCCCCGAGTTGACCGCCGAGGTGAAGCGCGTCCAGGCCGTGTATCGCAGCGAGGGCAAGCCGGGCGCGCCGAAGTACATCGACGGCGTCGTCAACCTCGAATTCAAGTACGACGTCGGCCTACTCCCGCGCCCGGAGAAGCCGAAGCCGATCATCTTCACCGTCGAAGGGCACATGTCGGTTCCTTTCAACGGGCCCTGCGCCTACACCGCGTCCGCGTTGGAGCAGGAAGGCCGGATCCGTTGGCAGCCAGTGGGCTACAACTCCACCGCCACCCCGTTCGACAACAAGTCCGGCATCAACGAACTCAACCGGCTACTCAACCTCACCACCCTGGACAACGGTGTCCCGTTCCCCGCCGGGACGCCGTGGGGGATGATCATCTTCTCCCAGGGCGGCATCGTCGGATGCGAAACGTTCCTGCGGATGCGCCGCGCGAACCATTGGCGCCTCAATGATCTGAAGGGTGTGATCGCGTTCGGTAACCCGTACCGGGAAAAGGACGTCATCGCCGACTGGGTGCCCGACCCGCCCAAGGCTGGCACGCAAGGCATCTCCGATGTTCGCATGACCAACACCCCCGAGTATTGGCGTGAGCATTCCCGCCACGGTGATCTGTACGCCGAAAACCCCGACAACGAGGTGGGGTTGAACCGGTCCTCGATTTACAAGATTGTCGCTGAGTCGTCGTGGTCGGGTGGGCCGGCGGGCATGCTGTCCCGCATCACTGACCTATTGGCTGATCCAACCGACGGTGTCATCGACATCGCGAAGGCTATCATGGGCGGGGCGATGTTCCTCGGCAACATGCAAAGCCATGGAATATACGATTTGGCCCCGTGCATCGACTTCATGCGATCACGCGTTCACTACTAGGGCCGTTTTACGTACCGTTCCAGCGCCCGCCGGACGACGTCTGAGACGGTCTCGCCTTTCTCCTCGGCCTTCTGTTGGGCGGCTTCGTACAGGTCGTCGGGGATGCGGAACGACCGTAGCGGGGTGCGCGGCTGATTAGGCACATGGTGCAGTATTCCACGACGTGTCATTACACCCCTATCTAACGTCGCCGGATTGCCCCTGCGAGCATTCCGGCCACAGTTCGTGCAGGTTGCAGCGGTCGTAAACAGTTTCGTCAACTGCAACTGTGCCGACCCAGTCTGGGTCTTGTAGGTCGGTTATCTCCAGTCGCCATTCCTCTGGCACGGGGGTTATGAACGGTCCTGTACAGATGGGCGGATTGCCGCTGCAGATCATCGGTTGCGTAATGATGGTGGCTGGGCTGTATCGAGCGTCGGTCACTCGACCATGCTCGGGTACTGGATGGTCGCCGCACCCGGCAAGTGTTATGGCGCAGGCGAGCAGAGCCAATCGGCATAGCAGAGGTGTCATAACGCTCAGGCTACCAGGTGTCATTACACCGCGCTAGGATGGTGTTATGACACCTGAAGTTGAAGAGTGGCGTCCTGTTGTCGGGTACGAAGGGTTGTACGAGGTCAGTAGTGAAGGCCGTGTCCGTTCGCTAGACCGCTGGTTGCCCTACACAAAAGGTGCTGGCGGCATGCGGTTCCATAAGGGTTGTGTGATCAGCCCATTTCGCTCGTCGCCAACCAACTATCTGACCGTCTCGTTGGGTAAGGATGGGTGTAAGCGCAACCGGCGGATACATGTTCTAGTGCTAGAAGCGTTCGTTGGCCCGCGACCAACGCCAGACATGGATGGCTGCCACACCAACGGCGACCAAGACGACAACCGTCCGTGCAATCTGCGTTGGGATACAAAGTCCGCGAACATGCAGGATTGCCTACTTGCTGGCGACCATCCCCAGGCGAGCAAGACGCACTGCAAACGCGGGCACGAGTTCTCGCCGGAGAATACGTACATCAACCCCACCAGCGGCGGCAGGCAATGCAAGACCTGCGTCCGGGATGCTCGGCGCGCCAAGAAACAACGATCGAGAGGGCCCGCATGTTCACACTCACCTGGTTGAAGGACGCCACCGAACGCGCACTGACAAGTGCAGCATGGACCGCATTGTCGATTGCCGGTGGAGACAAGCTCGATGTGTTCCACGCGGACTGGCGGGCTATCACCGGCGCCGCCGCAGGGTCCGCGGTGCTGTCACTGCTGAAGTCCGTGGCGGTCGGTGCGGCACCGGGCGGAACACCCGGGTCTGCAACTCCAGTCAACCTGACCAAGTGACATGCGTAGTCTCGCGACGTCCCGGGTTCCCCTCGGCGATGTGTGGTTCGCCGTATCAGCCGCCCAAGGCGTCGAATACCTGTTGCGCCCGGACGGGGTGACGAAAGTCCTGAACGTTGTCGAGTCCGCGTTGCCGTTCCAACTGTGGGCGGCCTGGCTGATCATCCCCGCCGCGGTCGGGTTTGTGGCGAACCGCAGGTCGTGGTGGCCCACAGCGATCGTGTGCCACATGCTCAACTCCGCCGCCTACGCCGGCCTCACCTACGGAATCATCGCGGGGATGATTGCCGCCCACCAAAACTGGGGTTGGCAACTGGCCCCAGCCTATGCCCTGCTCTGCGCGCTGCACGGGTTCTGGGTGTACGTCGACATCTTCCGTGAACGTGTCCTGCACTACGCTGTGAAGTCCCGCCTGTCAGGTCTGGTCGAGTGAGGTTCACTGAACTCATCTCAGGCCCGACCGTAGCCGGGGCGACGGCTTTCATTCTTCTCGTCATCACCCGCATCCCTGCGGTGAATCGTCGTGTCGCCCGCCTGTTGGATCCGGTGGTTCGGTGGTGGACCCGGGGGGCGTTGACTGATCAGGTGGCTGAGCGGGAACGCGAAATCCTCTTTCGCCGAACCCAAGACGTCGACATCCTGGAGGCGTATCAGGATGAGATTGCCCGGTGGGCGGTCGAGGTGCGGGCTATCGCTATCGAGCACGATATTACGATTCCGCGGATGAAGACGTTCCGCCAGTTTAAGGCTGAGTGGTTGCGGGACCACCCGGAGTACGCGAACGAGTTCGGTAAGCACACACCGTAAGGGGCGTGCCACACCTGTTGAAACCTGCTGACGTGGGGGACAATAAACAGTGTGAAGGTGTCCGTACGTAAAGGCGATTGGGCCATCATCACGGGCGCCATAGCCATCGCCGTCTATGAGAAGACGGTGGTGGATGATGCGGACCTGATTTCCAACCGGGTGGCCGTGTATCAGCAGCGGGCCCCGTACCTCACCACCATGGTCGTCGTGGTCACCGCACTGCACTTGCTCAGCGCCTTGGACCCTCGGGTGGATCCGTACCACCAAGCCATCCGCTACTTCCGCCGCAACTCCTAAACCCCCAACTAGCACGTTGCCCCAGGTAAGAATTGGCTCGCCGAACAGTTCAAGCCCTGGGGCGCCATCCAAGACTTCGGCTTCGATATAGATCCCGATACGGCAGCGGAGACGATCTGGTGGGCTCCAGGCGCTTGGGTCGCATCAGCCGCCGCCGCTGGGGTGCGTCTACCGCTCATGTCCTGCGGACCGTACTGGCTCGACCAATTGCCAGAAAAATACCGCGGCAGGGAAGTCCAGACGTGGTGGGCAGGCGATATTCCGGGGTTCTGGGAGCACAACCCAGAACTGGTGGAGAAACACCCGGAGCTGTTCTTCAAGCTCCCCGAGGCGAAGCTGGATAGCTTCCCGGCCACACTTCACGGCACCAAGCACATCCGGTCAAACCTTGCCCAATACCACCTGCCTGTTGATGCCCTTGTGCAGATGCAGGACCCGGTCGTATTCGTTTCAGAATGGCGATTCTGGATCGCACATGGTCAGGTCACCACGGGTTCGTGGTACCGAGTCGACGATTCAATCTGGGGATCGGATGAATGGGCGTACGCGGACAACCGGGACAGCACGTATCGGCGCGCGGAGAGCGTCGCGGCCGAAGTGGCCGCCGAAGTACCAGCCCCACCGGGGTATGTGATTGATATCGGCCTGACAGTAGATGGCCGATGGTTGGTTGTGGAAGCAAACGCGGCGTGGTCATCAGGCCCGTACGACGGCGACCCGGAAGGCATCTTTAAATCTATAACGGCAGCCCACGACTTCGATGGCCAGCATCCCAAGTGGGCGTGGCGACCTAACGCTGTGCTTCATAAGGCCGGCCCCCTCAAGGTGCGCCGCCGCCAGTAAAGCCATCCCGCCAACACGAGTACGGCTATCAACCCGGCGGGGATCACGCGTTCATCCTTCTCGGTCATCACTTATCTGTACCCTCACCCGCCGGCCCCCACACCGGGTACAGATGTAGTCGCTGCTGCGACCTATTTTCGGTGGGTTTTCACGTACCGGGTCAACCCCCGCCGTACCACATCGCTGACTGTCTCCCCGCGTTCCTCCGCTACTTGTTGGGCGGCTTCGTAGAGGTCGTCGGGGATGCGGAATGACCGTAGCGGGGTACGCGGCTGATTAGGCACACCGGGGAGTGTCCCACGGCTACATGACTGTGTCATAACACCTACTTATGTCAGGTTCATTCGTCGCAGACAACTCAGGCAGAACGTCAGGCCAGTCGTCGGGTCCAATTCCGGGTCGGGGTGCGGGCACGGCGGCAGATCGCCGGGGAATCCCAGCACGGCGTCCTCATCGCACACCATCACAGGCCCGGCCTTAGCGGCATCACGTTTGGCGATCTTGCGGCGGATGATGTCCTTTGATTCCTCGCTGAAATAGCCTATCGGGACTGCGCCGAGTCGAATAGCAAGCTGGCGCTTGGGCTCGGTCACGTCGTAGTGCGAGATCGGGGTTCCCGGCTTCTGATGCCATGCACGCTTGAGACCCAGCTTGGCCGCGAACTCGTGCAGCTCGTCGTCGGTGTCAGCAGTGAGGTGCGACCACACGGCGTTTAGCCGTCCCACGCGCGCCCGACGCTGCATGTCATCCACGTATACGGTCATTGGTTCCTCCGTTTGGTTGTGCCGATAACGTTGCGTGGTGTCAATACACCCATCCTACCTGGTGTCATAACACCAGGCGTGGTCTAGCTCTTTGTAGCAGGGTGCTACAAACCCCCATAGTTGGGAGGCAGTGTTGTCTTTAACCGACGAGTTCGCCGCCGAATCACAGGCGGGACGAGACCAGCAGTACTCGTCAAGCATCGACAGATTCCTCGCCGAGCAACTGACCGAGGACGAACGCCAAGAAGTCAAGCAGTGGGTGTTGGACCGTAAGAACATCAGCGCCGCGTACCGGGTGTTGAAACGCCGCGGGCTTTCAGTCGCGGAGCCCACGTTCCGTCATTGGGTCATGAAGTGTCGCTAGGCGACGAGTTCGCCGCCGAACTCGCAGCCCAACCAACGGCGGAAGAAGAGAAGTACACCCCGTTCACCGAATGGGACGGGACAAGCGGATTCATCCAAACCGGTGGTATCCGCGAAGACACAACCCCTGACTTTACGGGGATTCTGAAGGAGTTTGGGTACGACCCGGGCAAGGTGCGGATTGTTGGGCATCCGCGTATCTCTCGGTGGCAGCAGCGCGCCGCGTGCAGGGAGTGGTCCGAGCAGCACCAGTCCTATGTCCGTAACGGCAAGTTTGAGACGGTGTGGTTGTGCGCCTACCGTTTCCACCTCGCACCCATATCCACCACCGATACCTTGGATTTGGAGGCGCTGGTTCGGGGAGCCAAACGCGCCCCTGCGCGCAGCTCCACCGCTGACGGGTTTTGGTTTGTGTTCCAAGCCGGCGACCTACAGTTGGGTAAACGCTCACGTGATGGTTCCACAGCTGAGATTGTGGACCGCTACGTCCAATCCGTCGAAGCCGCTAAGGCGGAGCTGAAAGCCTGCAAGCGCCTCGGATTAGGCGGCGTTCAGGTATCGATGCCCGGTGACTGCTTGGAGGGCAACCAATCCCAGTCGGGACGGAACTTGTGGTTGACGCAGGAAACCATCACCGAGCAGACACGCATCCTAAGACGGTTGATGCTGTTCACCATTGATGAACTGTCACCGTTGGTGAACAAGCTGTACCTAGATGTGGTGAACGGCAACCACGACGAGGCTCAACGGCAGCAGTCCACCTATCCGGGGGATGGGTGGGCCACCGAGCAGGCCATCGCCATCTCGGATGCGTTGAAGCTGAATAAGTCCGCGTATGGGCATGTTGAGGTTCGGGTGCCGGAGAAGTGGTCGGGCATGATGACTGTCCCTGTGGGGGATACGGCGGTGTGTGTGGTGCATGGGCATCAGTGGCGGCCGAATCAGGCGTGGAAGTGGTGGGCCGACCAAGCCGTCAACCATCAGCCGGCGGGTGGGGCTCAGGTCATGCAGAACGGTCACCATCATGCGTGGGGGGTTGAGTCGTCGGCGTCGAAGGTTCGTGTGCAGTCGTCGACGTTTGATTGCGGGTCGGATTGGTATCGCAACAAGACGGGTGCTGATGCTCGTCGTGGCGCGGTGGTGTATCTCCTCAAGTCTGGTGAGGTGTCTCGGATGTCGCTGCTATGAACCCCATGGATGACCGTATCGCTGAAGCCATTCAGGAACTCCTCAACCGTGAAGGCGACGGATGGACACTCTCCAACTACATCGTCGCCATGCAACTTCAACGCCTGTCCCCGGAGGGGGAGATTGAAGGCACGGACTGGAGTTGGGCGCCGCGCAGCCAACCAACGTCGACGAATCGGGCGATGCTGCAGGAAGCGTTAGGGGACTACTACTCAGCCGAAGTCGAATAGCCCCCCGTGTACGACTGATTCGACGTACGTCGGTTGTGCTTGCCATCGACTACACAACACCCCTGAACAACCCCACACACCCCCGGTTTCTGGGCTTATGCCCGTGATTCCAAGCCTGGCCGGTGTTACGATTTGGGGCTTTGCCCAACGATTTAGGAGGTGCCTCGTGACTAGGTAGATGCCTAGAAAGGAGGCCAACCGATGGCCCACACAGACCGAGACCATCCCAGCATGAAACGATTCTGGAACTGGCATGAAGATAATTGCGGATGCGGCTGCCACAGCGCCGGTTCGCGCTACTGCTACTGGAACTGCTCATGCCTGAAAGCCGACCCGGCGGCTCCCCGTGGCGAGTCTTGGATTGGCCCAGTAGACCCGCAATGGAAGGCCGACGAGCGTCGACATGAGCGTTCTCGTGCGCGAAACCTGATGCAGCGTGCCCGTTCTGGCCATATTGACTGGGACGACCTCGTCATCAGCTATCACCGCCCGTATTACTGGTGACCTTATTCCTGGCCCCGGCAGTTGAGCATCCCCCCCATGCTCCTGCCGGGGCCACCTTTTTGCGTTTAGGGGCTATCAGTTCCGGGCGTATCTGATGGCATCTCGGACTACCGGCATCGTTAGTCCGAGATGTCCCGCCATGATGCTTTGATAGATACAAAAACATCATGGCGTAGCCAATCGGCTAGACCATCATCCTGTCAGTACGCAACGGTAAAATCAGGGCATGGGGCAACCGCAGTGGATCGCCGACCTAGAGGCCGCAACCACGGCTGCCATCAACCGCATCCTGAACGATGAACCACCACCCTGTGAACACCGCTACTGCAAAGACTGCAGATTCAGCATGTGCATGGGCGTAGCTGGTGCCGCCGTGGACATGTTTGAGGACTCCGGCATGTCCCGGGCCGAAGCGGTGCAACGCGTCATCGGCGGACTCTTCTAGGTTTCCAGCCGGTTGATGGTGAGTGCTTCGTCTCTGCTCACTCCAACAGCCAACGACCCCAGCAGGCCGCGGACGTGTCTCTGGGCGGCCTTCTTCGAATGGTGCACGTGGGTGTGCTCACCGAGCTGATTCGACCACACCACCTGCCACGGTTCAGGTGTGATGGTGTCTGGGGGTAGCTCGGTCACAACAATCCGGGTAGTAGCCACCCCGCCACGCTAGACCACCAACACGTCGGCGAGCGACGGTAAAATCGGGGGATGACCACACTCCACGAAACCGGTGATGCGCTTCGGTGGGCCATTCAGGACATCAACGAGCTGGAGGCCGACGGAGACATCGATGCGGGTGTGGCCCAGCGTGGCAGGGAAGCCGTCGAGTACCTGTTCCGCCCCGACACCGTCTACGCCAGCGTAGGGCCGATAGACGACGGCGACCTGTGCCTCTATTGGGTCGCCGGACCGCGGAGCGTCAGCATCGAGATTGAACACGCCGGCCGGCCCGGGGAAGCGGGCATCTGGTACGCGGTTGGGCGCGGTGATGGTCGCCGTGACAGTGGGGTGGTGTCGGCGCCAACGGAGTTCTTGCGTGATGCGCTTGCGGAGTTCAGCGCTGCAGTGGAAGCAGTGAACCCCGATTGGCGAAAGCTATCCCCACGATATGTAGAGGGGTTACGCGATGAGCATCGGATTCACTAACCCCCGGTGTGATTGCCGTTCCTATAATCGCCCGGAGCTGACGGGCGGTTCAACAGATGAGGTGGTGTTGCCCAGCCCCGCATGGGGTGATCGGCGCAACGGCGTCCCCGTAGACGCGTGCATCGCCGACACCATCCTCGCCCTATGGGCCGAGGGGGTGGAGACGATCGGGTCGTGCTGCGGCCACAACGGTGTGTTCGGGCCGCCCACCGTGATCCTCAATGACGGGGTTGATGCGGAGTGGGTGTTGGGTCTTCTACCCCGGTTGGATCCCTCTAGGGGGTGGGTGGTGAAGCAATGGCAACTCACCACCACCTTCCGCGTCAGAGATCGGTAACCAGGACTCGGTTTTAATTCTCCGCATTTTTGCTGGTTCGATCACCGGACCGGA
>NZ_LQOL01000104.1 GCF_002101555.1 Mycolicibacterium canariasense | reverse complement strand
TGAACCGTCCCGGGTTTCGTGCGCACCTTCTTCTGAGGGAAGGATGGCACGATGCCGAGCAAGTACGACGAGAACACCAAGGCCAAGGCGGTGCGGCTGGTCCGAGAGCATCGCGATGACTACGAGACCGAGTGGGCGGCGATGCGCGCGATCTCGGCGCGGTTGGGGATGAGCGCGGAGACGCTGCGCAAGTGGGTGCGCCAGGCCGAGGTGGACGACGGTGAGGCTGCGGGTGTGCCGACTGAGACCGCACGCGAGCTGCGGGAGCTGCGCCGCAAAACCAAGGAACTTGAGCAAACGATCGAAATACTAAAGGCCGCAACAACTTTCTTCGCGCGGGAGTGCGACCCGCTACACCGCTGATCTGCGAGTTCATCGACGAACACAAGGACCGGTTCGGGGTCGTACCGATCTGCCGCGCCCTGGTTATCCAGGGCGTGGCGATCGCCCCGCGCACCTACTGGGCGCACCGGTCGTCGGCGCCGTCGAAACGGGCCCTGTGGGACACCACGATCACCGAGATCCTGGCCGGCGTCTACGAGCCCGACGAGCACGGCAAACGCCCACCGGAGTGCCTGTACGGCAGCCTGAAGATGTGGGCGCACCTGCAGCGCCAGGGCATCCCGGTGGCGCGCTGCACGGTCGAACGGATCATGCGCACCCACGGCTGGCGCGGGGCCACGCGCGCCCGGACGCTACGCACCACCGAGCGCGATCCGGCCGCCGCGAGAGCGCCGGACCTGGTGCGGCGGCGCTTTCATGCCTCGCGGCCCAACCTGCTGGACGTGGCCGACTTCACCTACGTGCCGCTCGATGGCGGCGGGTTCGGCTACACCGCATTCGTCATCGACGCCTATGCCGGGCTGATCGCGGGCTGGGAGTGCTCGTTGACGAAGAACACCGCCTTCGTCGAGCGGTCGATCCGCCAAGCCACGGCCTACCGGGCGCGGCAGGGACATCCGCTTACCGGTGACACGATTCATCACAGCGATGCCGGATCGCAATACACCGCAACACATTTCACTGAGACACTGATGCTGGCCGGACTCGTCCCGTCGATCGGGACCGTCGGGGACGCCCTCGATAACGCGTTGGCCGAAACCACGATCGGGCTCTATAAAACCGAGTGCGTGCGCGAGGGCTCCCCGTTCCGTACCGGACCGATCCGCACCCTCGCCGACCTGGAAAACATCACCTCGGCGTGGGTGCACTGGTATAACACCGCCAGGCTCATGCACCGCCTTGGCCGCCGCCCGCCAGCCGAAGCCGAGGCCGAGTACTACGCCCGGCTGCAAGCCGGTGACCCCATCAGCAGTGCGTAGGCGCGGGTCGCGACGGGGCTGTCACCGAACACCGATGGCAGACTCGGGACTTGTGACGGAGTTGTTGATCGCGGTCAACCCGGACGACGACTCCCGGTTGCGGTTGCTGCTGAGGGTCCCGCTCGCTGGCGGTGACCTGCTGTTTCGCACGTCGGGGACCTGGCCGCGGGAAAAAGCTTTGTTCGCCTACCCGGTAGGGCTGGACGAGTGGCCCGACAATCCGGTGATCGTCGAACGAGTGCCGCTTCGGTCGTGCAGTCGGCGCGGCGCGGCGATCGACGTGATCGCCGACCGGTCCCGGCACAACCGCTCCCAGCTCGTGTTCACCCAGGCTCGTGGCCGCGACGTGGTGTTTTGGCAGTCGCCGCGCACCCGCAAGCAGGCGCGCCCGAACGTGCGCACCCCGACCGCCCGCGCCCACGGCATCGAGGAGCTGCAGATCGTTGTCGACAGCCACGAGCAGTACGCCTACCGGTTCGCAACCCAGCAGGTCACCACGGTCAAGCGGGCGCTGCCGTGCGGGGACTACGGGATCGTCGTCGATGGTCAGCTCGTCGCCAGCGTGGAACGCAAGTCACTGGTCGATCTGGTAGCCAGCCTCACCGGCGGCAAGCTGCGCTACCAGGTCGGTGACCTAGCCGCGCTCCCGCGCGCGGCGGTGGTCATCGAGGATCGCTACTCACAGCTGTTCAAGCTTGACCGCGTCCGTCCCGCGATGGTCGCCGACGGACTCGCCGAGCTCCAGATCCGCTGGCCGAACGTGCCCGTCGTGTTCTGCGAGACCCGCCAGCTCGCCGAGGAATGGACCTACCGGTTCCTCGCCGCCGCCAACGCCTGGGCGACCACTGAACACGCTGCCATGCAACGTATTTCGCCGGTCAGAGTCGACATCGCCCACCTCGACCAGGCACCCGCAGCGCCGACGCCATCCACCGCGGAAGTCCGCGCCTGGGCTCGCAGTACCGGCTTACCGGTACCCGACCGCGGCCGGCTCCGCCCCGAGATCTGGGCTGCTTGGTACGACACCAACTCGTCGAACCGAACCTAAACTCTACCGCCGCGTACTACCCTCACCACCAGATCGGGAAGCACACCGGTCACACGAAACGAGGTGTGCATCAAACCCGGGATGCTTCA
>NZ_LQOL01000103.1 GCF_002101555.1 Mycolicibacterium canariasense | reverse complement strand
CTCATTTTCGAGAGACCTCGACCTCTATCCCGGCAACGACGCGCCAACCACCTCTACACCCTCATCTGTGAAGAGCCAGTTTGATGCCGACGCCGGCGAAGGCGTACAGCATCAGTCCTGAGCAGTCGAAGCCGACGGTGTTGGCTCCCTGATCGATGCCCCGCGAGGGTCCGTTGGCGTTGCCGCCACCCCACGAATAGGGAACTCCGAGTTGCGACGTGGCGCGTCGGATCACGAATTCGGAGGCCTGGCGGCCATACAGGCGGGGAATGCGTCCATTGGTGATGCCGGGGTCGGCGGCAGCGGTCGCCGGAGACAAAATGCCCAGATTGTTGGTGAGGAAGTTGCGGCCCATGTCGGCGGTCAGTTGGGCCGAGGTCGCCATGATTTTGAGAACGGCATTTATGACGGCGATCGGGTCGCCGGTCACGTTCGCGCTGGGCGCCATCGGCAGCGTGGTATCCCATTGTTCGGCGCCGGCGCGGTCCGCCGGAGACGGGCTGGGACGGTCCCACTGCCCGCTGGGCAGCGCTGGGACGCCAGAGGGCGCAGGAGTGAGGGTGTGGGCGGCACCGGGCAGCGGCCGGGCAGCAGTGAGTCGCCGTTGTGCGGCGTCGCGTTCGGCGGCCAGCCGTGCGAGGTCAGACTGTTGGTTTGTGAATACCTGCTGTACGGCGAGCAGTTCGGCGACGGCGCCGTCCTGTCGGCGTTGCGCCTTGGCCGCTGCGGCGTCCGCATCCAGCTGGGCCTGCTTGACGGCGGAGAGCCTGTTGGCCCGTTCGGTCTGGCTGCGGCGTAGGTCGTGTTTCACTCCGCTGAAAGCGATGAGATACATCTGCTGCGTCGAGGCCGCCGACAAGATGTCTTCAGGGCTTCGTGCCAGCGGCAGTGCGCCGGAAGGCTCGCTCATATAGGTGGAGGCGGCGAACTCGTCGAATCGCTGTTGGGCAGCGTCGATGTTGGTCTGGCTGTCGGCGAGTGCCTTCTCGCTTTCGGCGGTTCTGCGGTGCGCCCCGGAGAGCGCCTCGCGGGCACTGGCAACCTCGACCAGGGCCCGATTGACGCTCTCCTGCTGGTGTTGGATGTCAGCGCCGATATCGGCAACATGCTGGTTGGCTTCGGCAACGGCAGCGGTCAGAACCGCAAGCGTGTCGCCATCACCACTTTCGTGCCCGGCCACTGCGGTGCCCGAAGAGCCAACGACCAGCATCGAAGCAAGCAGCCCAGCGGTGAGAAATGAAGTGAGGTGCCGCATCGATTCTCCTGAGTGGGATGACTGACGTCGGCCACAAATGAAGCCAGGCGCGCTGAGACACTTGTGGTCGATGTCCTACTACTGCGATAAGTACGTAGTGCAATAGTGCGTAGCTGGAACGTACATCACTGCCGCATCAGGAGAAACGTCTGTCACAATCACGATGCAATAACACCTCGACCAGGCTTACCGATGCGGGGTCGGCATCGGAGGTGGAGAAGCCTTGCAGTAGGTCGCATCTCGCCTGGCGGCGGCTTCATTAGGAAGCTGCAGGAATCGGCCACCTCGTCAGATCCAGGCGGGGGTTGCAGCGCACGGAACAGCGAAGATCCGGCGATCTCGAAGCGGTGATCATGAACTGAAGTGTGGACCACCAAGAGCTGATCACGGTTCGCGGCGTCTTAGAGGAGTTGTCCGATCGCCTGCGTCGCCGCGATGTCGACCATGGACAAGTCGACCATGGACAACCTGTATCGCAAGCGGCGGCGCGGGCGGCACAGCCTATCTCCACAGGGCGGCGATGAGTCGCGAACAGCGTTCAGCGCGTCTGATGACGGCCGCGTTCGATTCCGGAGGCGTACCACCACAGCGTTCACCGCCGAGCAGATGAATGCCGAGCAGTCAGCTCAAGTAAAGGCGGCGCTGCGTAAAGGCTGATGATCATGACCACTGCGCTATGGCTGGCCACCTCATGGAGGCGTCAGGTGCGCGTTTCGTAGAGGAGCGAAGGCAGCGCCTGCGCCTGCGCCTGCGCCTGCGCCTGCTGCAGAACATAATTCGAGCGGCTACATCTACGTAGTTGCTACAGATTTCTCGATCCAACGGCGTGTCATCCACTCAGGCGCGGGGTATCCGTGCGAAGGCGGGACCGGCACGCGCCTACAGATCCATTGCGAAGACAGTTTAGGAAAGGGAATATGAGTACCGTATCGCAAATGCTCGACGCCTACCCAAAAGACCTGGGAGGTATAAACGAGGTGAGTCTGGTGGCTTGTATCGAGGCATGCCAGTCGTGCTCTCAAAGCTGTTCAGCGTGCGCCGATTCGTGCCTGAGCGAGGATTCGGTTTCCGACCTCACCAGGTGCGTACGGACGAATCTCGATTGCGCGGACCTATGCGAAGTAACTGCACGTGTTCTGTCGCGCCATACCGGATATGACGCGAAGATAACTCGCTCCGTGCTCGAGACATGTGCGGCCATGTGCAAGGCCTGTGGCGACGAATGCACAAAGCATGCCGGGCATCACGAACACTGTCGGGTTTGCGCGGATGCTTGCCGCAGATGTGAACAAGCATGCCGAGAACTGATCGGCTCCCTGGGGTAGCCGACACCGCCTCGGCCGCAGCGGTCAATTGCAGGCCGACCGAGGAACGTCCCCGGTTCTCGCTAATTCGAGAACCCCTGATCCAAGGGTTGCCTCGTGCGGCTACGCAGCGTGTCGTTCAGCGGCGAAAGGTTCCAGCGGTTTCGTCCCGCCGGCGGCTTCAGCCGCCGACGCAAGCCTCATGAGCACTTTGCCGCGCAAACAATTCGCGCCATCGCTCACCTTGCCACGGTGTGATCTCAAAGTCTGTCTCAGACCGGTGCGCAAGGATCGAGTCGACCGACTGCGCAGTCTTCATGAGATCTTTATGGGAAGTGGAAGAGACCTATACTCGCGAGTCCGACGCTGAAGTGGCGGGCGCCTCCTGGTGGTGCCCTGTTGGCGCATGTTCGTCAGTTGAGTCGAGGAAAGGTGTGCGGATGCAGCGCAAACAGTATGGATATGGGTTCGTGGCGCTGGGGACGTCAGCCCTCGTTCTGAGTGCCTGTTCGGGTGGGGCCACCAGCGATGAGGCTGCCTCACTAACCTCTCCGGCATCGGTATCGAGCACGGTGAGCACGTCGGCCGCGGCCACAACGCACAATGACGCCGACGTGGCCTTCGCGCAGGGAATGATTCCGCATCATGAACAGGCGATCGAGATGAGTGACATGCTTCTCGGTAAGCAGGGTGTCGATCCTGCAGTGCTTTCCGTGGCCACCGACGTCAAGGCTGCGCAGGCACCCGAGATCGAAAAGATGCAAAGCTGGTTGCAGCAATGGGGCATTTCGTCTGCACCTGCCACGACCAGCACGGATATGCCTGGTCACGATATGTCCGGTGGTGACATGGGAGATATGCCCGGTATGGGCGATGGCGGCCACGGCATGATGTCCGAAGCTGACATGGCTGCGCTGCAGAACGCATCGGGCCCAGAAGCCGGCAGGCTGTTCCTGGAACAGATGATCGAGCACCACGAGGGTGCTATCACCATGGCCCAGCAGGAGATTGACAATGGTCAGTTCCCGGCAGCTATCGACATGGCGCGAAGCATTGTGACATCTCAGCAGGCCGAGATCGACGAGATGCGGGCACTGCTGGACAAATAGGGCAATTCAGCCATGCATCGCTAGTGGTCGGCGGTCATCCGAAGTCGCCTTGTTCTGCTGGTAATTCCACGGTGAAGGTGGTTCCGGCGCCTCACCCGCCGCTGGAAGCGGCGATGGTCCCGCCGTGTCGCTTCAACAAGACCTTTGGCGATGGCCAGTTCCAGGCCGGCTTCCGCGCGTGCCCTTATCGCGGGCCACCTCGGCTCGGTAGGACCGTTCAAAGATTCTCCGCCACACACACAGAAACTTCACAAGCACAGGACCGGGTCGATCGTGTTGTCAGCAACTATGGCCTCGAACTGCTCGCGTTCCAGGTAGCTGGCTACCATTTTCGCCAATCGTAGCTCGCCACCAACGACGCGCCCGGATAGCCCCTTGGTCGACGCCGATGACGCACGCGATGCTTGTTCCATGGTTCTCAGGTTGCCCCTCGCAGCGCGTTCGGGCCCACGTGATCAAACATGCGGCCAATCTTGAGCGGATCTTCACCCAGACATACCGAATCCTGAGTGTGGCTTCGAGAGCCTGAATATATGGCGGAAGCGGGGCCGACGGCCGGGCTTCGTCGCACCAATCATCAGTCTCAGCAAACTCTACTTCTGCGCAGGCTGCACGAGTCTCAACGGCGCATCTCCGGAGCGGAACCGTAGGTGACCTGGGTGTCTCAGTGTGGCGTAGCGTGTGTGACGCGCTGCGATTTCGATGAAAGGCACTGACCGGCAGTGGTTTCGAGGAACAGGATCAGTGTGATCTATGGCGTTCCCGCTGGCTCGAGTCGATGTCGCGGGCAGGTCACAACCCGATGTCGACTGTAGAGCCACGCTGGCTCCAGCGGATGCGCTGCTACAGTGGGCAACATTGTGAGCAACCTCGATACGACTTCGGTGCGGCGACGACGGGCATTCGCGGTCGCCATGATCGCGTTCTGGGTTGTGATAGTCGGCGCGGAGTCGGCGCTAGTGAGCAGACAGTCAGCGCCGCAGGCCCACAGCCCCCACGCACTGATTGCCCATGCTGCCGATGCCTCAGTGCTCGTGGCGATCGAGCACCCTCATGTTTCTCGTGGCGAGACCCCGCTCTCGCCGGACACCTTTGCCGAGGCGGTCCTTCCCCGCGGGACAGTTTCGCTGCTGATCGTCGCCATTCTGGCGTTCCTCGGGGGTGTTCCGCTGTTGTGGCGGAACCGAGTTGTGGCGGCCCCGCGCGGCCCGCCCCGGATTCGACCGCACACACTGTCCGGGCGCGAAGTACTTGCCCGGCTCTGCATCGCGCGACGCTGATCGGCCAGCGCCAGGCTGCGTCCCCTCCTTTCGGGGCGCAGTCGGTGACCGCTGCCCGTCATCAGTTGCCGCGCCCCGTCGCGGCGTCACAGAAGCGACATCACACGATGAATCATGTCCTGTCCATTCACGCTGCCCCTAATGCCCACTTGCCCGAGCTGCCCCACCTCGGCCGATACGAACGACCGGCCACCATGGTGGGTCAAACGCCGGTCCTGCGAATCACTGAGCCGTTCAGCAATGCCGGCCAGGGCTTTTGGGCGAAGCTCGAAGGATTCAACCCCGGGGGGATGAAGGACCGTCCAGCGCTGCACATGGTGGCCCGCGCTCGCGCTTGCGGCGCCCTCGTCCCAGGTGCCCGCATCGTCGAATCAACCAGCGGCACCCTGGGTCTGGGACTGGCTCTGGCCGGCACGGTCTATGGTCACCCGGTGACCCTTGTCACCGACCCTGGCTTGGAACCGATCATTCAGAACATGCTTGCCGCGTTCGGCGCACAAGTCGAGCTCGTCACCGAACCCCATCCGCACGGCGGCTGGCAGCAAGCCCGTAAGGATCGCGTGGCCGAGATCGTGCAATCCGATCCACACGCCTGGCATCCAGATCAGTACAACAATCCGCACAACGTCGAGGCCTACCGCGGATTGGCCCTCGAGCTGCACCAGCAATTGGGGCCGGTAGACGTACTGGTGTGCTCGGTGGGGACCGGAGGTCATTCGGCAGGCGTCGCACGCGTCTTGCGGGAGTTCAATCCAGGGATGAAACTGATCGGCGTCGATACCGTGGGCTCCACCATTTTTGGTCAAACGGCCAGCACCCGGCTGATGCGCGGACTGGGTTCGAGCATCTATCCCGGAAACGTCGATTACCGCGCCTTCGATGAAGTGCACTGGGTGGCTCCGCAGGAAGCCGTCTGGGCATGCCGCACGTTGGCCTCCACCTACTATGCCAGTGGCGGATGGAGTGTCGGAGCGGTCGCGCTGGTCGCGGGCTGGGCCGCGCGCACCGCAGCGGCCGGCCAGACGATCGCCGCGGTCTTCCCCGACGGTCCCCAGCGATATTTCGACACCGTGTACAACGATGATTACTGCCGGACACACGGGCTGCTCGATGTCACGCCGGCATCAGAGCCGGCCACCATCGATGACCCGATGTCGCAAGCGGTCACGTCCTGGACCCGGTGCGCGCACGTCGTGGATCCCACGAAGGCGGGCCGCTGATGGGTCTGGTCTCGCAATTCCGTAGTTTTGGTTGGCCGAGTCGGCTGCTCATGGTCAATCAGTTCGGGATCAATCTGGGTTTTTACATGCTGATGCCGTATCTGGCCACGTATCTGGCGGGTCCTCTGGGGCTGGCAGCGTGGGCGGTGGGCCTGGTTCTGGGCGTGCGCAACTTCTCCCAGCAGGGGATGTTCATCGTGGGCGGCACATTGGCCGATCGGCTTGGCTACAAGCCGCTCATCGTCGCGGGATGTGTGCTGCGTACAGCGGGATTCGGACTGCTGGTCGTCGCTGATTCTCTGCCCGCAGTGCTGATCGCTTCGGCCGCTACAGGATTCGCGGGTGCACTGTTCAATCCGGCTGTGCGGGCCTACCTCGCGGCGGACTCAGGTGCGCGACGGGTCGAGGCGTTCGCGCTGTTCAATGTCTTCTACCAAGCTGGCATCCTCGCAGGCCCCTTGGTCGGGCTGGCATTGATGATGCTGGACTTCCGTGTCACCGCAGCGGCTGCAGCCGTCGTCTTCGCCGTGCTCACCGTCGCGCAACTCTTCGCGCTACCTCAGCACAGCGGGGACGCGCCGACTGAAAAGACCTCGGTGCTTGCCGACTGGCGCACGGTGATCGCCAACCGCTCATTTCTGTTGTTCGCCTTGGCGATGACCGGCTCCTACGTACTGTCGTTTCAGGTGTACCTGGCGCTGCCGCTGCACGCGGGACTCATTGCTCCGCAGCAACAGTCGACGGTCGTGGCAGCGGTGTTCGTTGTGTCGGGGTTGGTGGCGGTCCTTGGGCAGCTGCGTATCACCCGGTGGTTCGCCGCCCGGTGGGCGCCGGGGCGCTCCCTGTCGGTGGGGTTAGTTGTCCTTGCGGCCGCGTTTGTGCCGCTGATCGTCATACCGGACACACAGCGTTTCGGTGTGGTCGCCGCCGGGGGCGCGCTCCTGGTTGCCGCGGCGGTGCTGGCCGTCGGTTCCGCGGCGGTGTTCCCGTTCGAGATGGATACGGTCGTCTCGTTGTCGGGTAACCGCCTGGTCGGCACTCACTATGGCTTTTACAACACCATCGTGGGCGTCGGTATCCTTGCGGGAAACCTAGCTACCGGAACGTTGATGCAAGTCGCGCGCGATGCCGGAACCGAGGAGCTGATCTGGGTGGCGTTGGCGGTGGTCGGACTGGTGTCAGCGGCTGCGCTGTACCACCTGGACCGCACTGGTCGTCTTGCACCGCCGCATATGGTCGCGCCGAGTTCAACAACCTGACCTCACGAGTTCCGGTCGCGTCGCGATTGCACGATGCACATGTCACCGTCGTCACCATCGAAGTTCGTCCTTGATGCTCGAAGACTGCTGAGACGTTGCTGGCTCACGGGGTAGGTGGGTCCACCGATCTCCCGGTGCCCTTGCCGTACGCGCTGATTGGGGCGGCATGGGCGATAGCTGCGACATTCGCGGTGGTGGCCGTTGCCTGGCGGACCCCGCGATTCGACGCGGGTAAGCCGGGTCGCGAGCTACCGGCTTGGGCGACTGCGGCAGTGGACTCCCCGGTTACCCGATGGGCAGCCGCCACGGCTGCCTTCCGTTTCACAGTCTGGATGGTTGTCGCTGCGATCTGGGGACCACGGGACAGCGATAACGCTTTGCCAGGCGTGTTCTATGTCCTGCTGTGGGTCGGGTTGGTTGCGGTATCGGTGGTGCTCGGACCCTTCTGGAGGGTCATCTCACCGGCGCGCACATTGTGGCGGCTCTGGCATATCGGGCGGACTGATAAGGCCGTTGCGCAAGGGCCGGTGCAGCATCGGCCGAGCTGGGGATACTGGCCTGCAGTGGTCGGACTGTTTGCGTTCGTATGGTTGGAGTTGGCAAGTGCAGACCCGGGCTCGCTCACCGCCATCAAAATCTGGTTGTTGCTGTACGCCGTCGCGATGATCGTCGGTGCGGCGCTATTCGGATCGACATGGTTCGCTCGCGCCGACCCGTTCGAGGTCTACAGCGTGACAGTGTCGCGGCTCGCCCCGTTTCGGCGCAACCGGGCCACCGGACGCATTGTCGTCGGGAACCCGCTGGACCATCTGCCCACGATGCCGGTACGTCCGGGCACCGTTGCGGTGATGGGCAGTGCTGCTCGGATCGACCGCATTCGACAGCTTCGGGCAATCCGCGGCCTTCAACGTTTTCCTCGATCGCTATGCCGACAGCGCCGTTCCATTCCTCGGCCCAGAAGCAGGCGCTACGACGCTGAGGACCCTCGGCCTGCTCCTGTTCATACTCGTTGTCGGCGTGACGTTTTCGGCTGCGGCGCGCGCGACGGGCGGGGTGGGGCGTGAACAACGGCGCGAGCTGCCGGGGCTGCTCGCGCATAGCCTAATTCCCATCGTCGTGGGCTACATCTTCGCCCACTACCTGTCCTACCTCATCGAGCGCGGCCAGGAAACGATCGTGCGCCTGGCGGACCCCTTCGGCCATGGTTGGCAGCTCCTCGGGCTAGACCCGGGAGACGTCCAGTATGTTCTCTCGATGAATCCGACCCTGCTGTGGACCATCAAGGTCGCCTGCGTGGTGATCGGACACATGCTCGCGGTGATCGCCGCACATGACAAGGCTTTACGCGTCATACCAGTCGGTCATCAACTGACCGGCCAGCTCGCCATGATGCTCACCATGGTCGGATACACCTTCGCAGGCTTGTTCCTTCTGTTCGGGGCTTAACTCCCGGTCGCAGCCGCTGTCAAGTTCGCCTCGGTCACTGCCCGACCCAACGCGAAGTGACCGGAGACCGGAACCTGAGACAGGCGCGGTTGCATACGTTTTGGTCGCTGAGAACGCTGACGCGGCCTCTCATCAGAACGACAGATCAGTGGACATGGAAGACCCGCTGTTCGCGCAGGTCACAGTCGTGTCCCACGCATGTGCTGCGGTTCGTAGCCGCATGTTGACTCGTCACCTGCGCGCGACTGATGTCGCCGCCCGTGGGTCTGGCCGCCGGGGACCGTGCTGCTGTAGAGATCGATGAAAGAACAACTCGCACAGTTGATAGCGCACGTTGACGTCCAGAGGCGCTGGCGTAACGGCGATTAGCGAGAGTTCCTCAGCCCAGCGAGGGTGATGTCGACCAGGCGATCGACCGCGGCGGGAGAGGCAAGGTCGTTGGCAGCGGCCAGGGCGTGCAGACAGTAGCTGGCGAGCTCGTCAGAGGAGGCATCGCCGCGCACCTCGCCGTCGGCGGCCGCTTCGGCCAGCAGGTCGCTGATCATCGTGTGGAGACGCCGGTGAGCTTCCGAGACATGATGGCCCCGATGCAATAGGGCTGCAACAGCGCTGTTGTCCCGGTGCTCGTGGGACTCGCGGGTGATGAGCGCGAAGGCCCGCAGCACGGCTTCGAGACGCTCGGCCGGAAGGCCGGCCTGGTCGCGGGCGTAGGCGAGTTGTTCGAGATGATTCGCGATCTGGCGTTCGTGCCACGCCTGAAGCGCGGCTTCGACGTCGGGGAAGTACTTGTAGAGCGTGGCCCGCCCCACGCCAGCCTTCGCGGCGATTTGCGACATCGTCACCGAAAGCAGTCCGTGCTGGGCAATCAGGTCTGCAGTGGCATCGATCGCCGCTTCCCGCACGGCGTGCCGGTGAGAGGTGATGGTGTCGTTCCACAACTTGGGCACAGACCGCAGTGTAGACAATCCGCCCGCTGCAATACATTATGACGGTAGTGCGACACGTTGTATCGTAAAAGTGTCCGGTGGACGTCTCAGGAGGGGCCTATATGCCAACCGTTGAAGCTCGGGTTGTGACAGACCGGGCCAGCCGCTACCTGACCCAACTATGCCGACATGCCAACCAGATGCGGGTGATGTCAGTCCATCCCAGCGACCGCGGCGGCCCAATGCCCCCGAGGATCGAGCGTGTCGACTACACCGACACCATGGGGTCGGTCTATTTCGCCGAAGGGACGTTGACCTTGCGGGCAGGTGCGGACGTGCTTGTTCTGCGGCTGGAAGCCGCAGACCACGAGCGCTTGCGCCAACTTGAGGACACCGTTGCCGCCCGACTGCAGACGATAGGTCGACCCGACTGTGTGACTGTGGACTGGCAGGGGCTGGGAGTTTTACCGATTGTGACTGATGGCGAGGCAGACCGTGTGGCGCTGTCGCGTGGGCTTGTCGTGAGGAGGCCGTGGTGGCGCTCGCGACTGGGATGGAGCGGGTTGGCTGCCGTCGGCGTCGCCGCGCATTTAGGGCTGGGTGGAACCGCTATAGCCGCCGTGACATGGACGGGTTGGGTGGGCAACACCGTGATGCTCATCATCCTGGCCACGATGGTGGTCCTAGTCGCGCACCTGGGGATGCGGCGCTATCGAGGCCTTGGGGGCGTAGCCATGCACGCCGGCCGGAGGAAACGGCACCAGCGCCCGGGTGCCACATCCGCGACCGACCCGGGCGAAGCGCCACCACCCTCCGCGGTACAGCGGCGTCCATGACTGTCCTGGACGCGCCTGGTGCCCAGCTGTATTTCGAGGTCCACGGCCAAGGTCCGCTGATGGTCATGATTCCCGGGGCCGGCGGCGCGGCCGACAGCTTCCGCATGGTCGCCGAACATCTTGCGGCCGACTACACCATCGTCCTCTACGACCGGCGTGGATTCTCTCGTAGCCGACTCGACGGGCCGCAGGACTATTCACACCGCCTGAACACCGACGCTGATGACGTGCGGAGGTTGATCGAGCATGTCGGCGGTGGACCGGCGACGGTATTCGGCGCCAGCTCAGGAGCGATCGTCGCCCTCGAACTGCAGACCCGTCACCCCGAGGTCGTGCACGCACTCGTACCGTTCGAACCGCCAGCCGTGCTACAGCTGCCCGACGGGGACAGCTGGGTGAAGTTCTTCCACCAGGTCTATGACCTCTACAAGCACGCCGGCACCGGGCCGGCCATGCAGAGGTTCCGCGCACAGACCTTCCCACACAGCGATCAGCAGGTCATGAATGCGGTTCCTCGCAACGAGGCCAACTCCATCTACTGGTTCGAACACGAACTCCGCCAATACCCTGCAGTGCAACTCGACCTAAATTCGCTTAGCCTCCATGCGGAACGAATCCTGCTGGCCGTCGGACGAGAAGCCCGTGGCTATCCCGCTCACGACGTAAACGTGGTGCTGGCGCGGAAATTTGGCCGCAACACCGTCGAACTGCCGGGCGGTCACGTCGGGGCCGTGTCCCACCCGGCCGAATTCGCACAGGAACTCACCACTGCTCTCAACCCAGGTTCAACCAACCGCCACCGACCGGCCTAACACCCGTGCGCCCCACCGTAGGTTGCTATAGACCGAGACCGCCACTCGCGCCAGGGAATTGGACCACTCATCCTGCAGGGGCGGCCCTCATCCGGCCCGAGTTCATTCAATCTGTGCCAGGATTCGGTCCCATTCTCGGCGCTGCCGGTGACCCAGCAGCGTCTTCCAGCGCCAACACAGTAGCCGCCGCGGCCGGCGACCGCAGTCGGTCGAGCATCGACGGTTCATCGGGACAGTCGTGTCTCTACTCGACAACGGTGAGGACGCTCACCGTGGCACCGTCGTCGGTGGAGCTGTAGATAGCGGTGTCTGTCGCGATGTAGACTCGGCCGTCGCCGGCGGCGAGAAGGGCTTGAGGTTCGGAGTTCAGGGCGTGTTGTGGCCGCCAAATCTGTCCGTTGTCAGTGCTGGTGTAGAGCCTTCCTTCAAGGTCGGCTCCGAGCAGAGGACCGCGTTCGGGCCAGCTGACGAACACCAAGGGCGGTGCACCGCTAATTGCACCAAACGTCGTCGCTCCGTCCGTGCTTCGGAGCAGCCCGTATTGGGTTGTCGCCAAAATCTCGTCGGCATCCTCGGGTGATACTGCAAGGTCGAAGGCGGCGATTTCTGCTCGCCGCTGCCAGGACTGCTCGTCGAGGCTGACCATTACAGCCCCGGACTGGCTGTCGTGACCATAGACCCGTCCGTGCCGGTACTCGAGCGCGTGGAAATCGGCGCTTCCGTGCAACGACACCGATTCCCAGGACTGGCCGGCGTCGCTGCTTTTGATCAGGCCCAGATGTGGCGGCTGTTGACGATCGGCCGGATCCGGGTGGCCGCTGGCCAAAAATTCGTCGGTCCCGGTGACAGTGAAGCCCATGAAGTCCTGCGCCAGATCGCTGACTCGCTGTGGCGCCTGACCGTCATCGACGGTATAGAGCCCGTAATGAGTTGCCACATAGAGAGCTTCGTCGGGCGGATTGAGACCGAGGCCGTGGATATGCACCATGCCCGGCACAATCGCGGGCGCGTCGTCGGGGGCGTTCGACGAACACGCCGCGGCCAGGACTCCGGTCACAATTACGGCAATGAATTTACGTAGCTGCACATCGACACCTTCTGGTCACGACTAATCTACGTGCTGCGATGGTAGCGAGCTGGCAACGCGGGCCTGTGGTCCGCCTCTATCGCGGGAGCGTCAGCCGTCGTCGATGTCGCACGGGTGTTGTATACCGCCGCCAGCGACACACTTTTGTGTGAAGGTTGATATCACCCAGGATTTCAGGGCGTGGGGGCAGGAAGGGGCGCCCCCGGCATCGAGGACATGCCTGGCATTGGCGACATCGAGGGCATGTCCATGGGTTGTTCCATCATTCTGTTGTTGCCCATGTTCATGGAGGCACAGCAACTGGGACGCGCAATCAAGAAATACAGGGCAACGGCGATGACAAAGAATCCGACCGCGATTCCTGTGATCGCCAAGGCTTGGTAGAGCCGTGGAGGCCGACCCGAGGTGGAGGGGGCGAGTTCTGTCATGATTATCCCTTCATGAGTGATCTGTCTCCAGATCAGACTTCGGTGCTATCTACGCGTGTATGTCGACACCCACGCAGCGGCTGCTCGTATGCACGGGTCGGTTGCGGCGCTCATTACTCTGCAGAGTTGACGGCGTTGGCTTAGATCTGCCAGTCCTGCCGACTGCGCCGAGCGCAGCCCATACGGTGGCTCGCAGGGTCATCACTCCTCCTGAGGTCAGATCATCGAAACCTATTAGGCGTGCCGCGGTTCCCGTGCACGTTCCTTGCAAAAGTCTACGCAGTAGATACGTAGATTGTAAGTAGTCAGTCAGTGATTGGCGCCCCTCGCCGTTGATTCCGCCGCTACACAGTGGTGTTTCCGGTTCGCCATTGTTCCCAGGGGACGTTCCAATCGCCAAGGCCATCCACCCCGGAGAGCGTCGACCCAACCGTATTGACTACTTCGACGATGTCACCGCGTTTGGTGTTGTCGTAGAACCACTTTGCATTATCAGGACTGACGTTCAGGCAGCCATGGCTGACGTTGGTCTTACCTTGGCTGCTCACCGACCAGGGGGCTGAGTGGACGTAGATGCCGCTGTAGGACATCTGGGTAGCCCAGTCGACGTCGAGACGGTAACCGTTGGGAGAGTTGACCGGGACGCCGTAAGTCGACGAGTCCATCACAAGGTTGGCGTATCGGTCGCCGATGATGTAAGCGCCGTTGTCGGTGGGGGTGCTGTTCTTGCCCATCGACATCGGCATGGTCTTGACCACCTCGCCGTTACGTCGCACGGTCAATGTCTTGGTGGCGTCGTCGGCGGTGGCGATGACCTGATCACCGATGCTGAACCGGGTGGTGATGTTGTCCTGTCCGAACAATCCCGCGCCGAGGTCGACACCGTAGGTGTTCACAGCCACTTCGACACTCGTGCCGGATGCCCAATATTCTGCTGGGCGCCAACGGACTTCGCGTGCGCTGAGCCAGTAGAACGCTCCCTCGACGCGGGGGGTGGTGGTAACGGCGATAGCCTGTTGTGCGGCCGCGCGGTCGGTGATGTCTTCGTCGAAGCGGATCGCTATCGGCTGGCCCACACCCACAACGTCACCGTCGTTGGGCATCACGTAGGGCATCGTGAGATTCGTCGGCGACTGGGTCTGGAAAGTCATCCGCCGAGTGAGCGCGCCGGCAATCCCGAGTGCCTCGGCGGTCAACGTGTATCGCTTGTTGTAACCTAAGGGTTCGGCGCTGGACCACGTAACACCATCCGTACCGACCTGTCCGGCCACGGTCTTGCCTTGCGCATTGACCAACTCCACCGCGCCGAGCACGCCGTCGCCGGCGGTTACCGTCACCGGTGCATCGACGGGCACGCCGACTGCGCCGTCTGTTACTGACGACTGCAGCCACGGCTCGAGCAGATCGGCGTAGGGCTCGCCTTTCGCGGTGATCGACGCCGGTGCCTCTGCTGTCGTGATGGTCGCCGGATTCGCGCACGCCGCCGCGGCGAGGGTTGAGGCCACAAGCACTGCGATCGCTGCAGCGAGACGCCGGCGCCCAGGTGCAGTGAATTCGCGACTTGAACGCAAGGTCCGTGACATGTGGTCGGTTGGCACGAGACACCCTCCTTCGAATTCTCGGGATAGCACTGCGCGGCGTCACTGCTTCACCTCTCAGTGTCACGGCTCCGAATATGGCTGGGTTGGTCCTTTGGTGAAGATTCGGTAAAGGCGGCCAATGCTCCATCCGCTTCCCGTAGACAACACCGTTGCCATTTCGTAACCTAGTCGCGACCTACGTAGTAGTTACAGACTTCAATCGCGACGCGAAGGATCATCTGTTTGACTGTCGAACGCGTTGCCAAGGCGGCACGTGCGTGCGCTGGTAAAGGGCTACGCACCGCGGTATCGGTGATCCTGCTGCTCGCATGGGCGTCGAGCGCTGGGAACGCCGACCCCGCCGCGGACGCGTTGGCACGACTCAACGAGCTGTCCCGGGCGGCAGAGCAGACCACCGAGGCGATGAACTCCGCGCAGTTGGACCTCGAGGCGAAGCTCGCTGACCAACGCGCAGCCGACCTGCGACAGTCTGCCGACCAGGGGGCACTAGACGAGGCCAGGGGAGAACTGGACCGCTACCAGAGTGCGATCGACGGGGTAGCCGCCGCGATGTACGTGGGCGGACGCTCCGATGGCCTTTCGGCGGTGGTGGCCGCGGACTCCCCCCAGCAGGTGATCGATGAGCTGTCCGTCCAGCGGGTCATCGCGGAGGAGATGGCCATCCGCATGCAGGGATTCCGGCAGGCGCGCACACGGGCGGACGCGGCGGCGCGCGCCTCCACGGATTCGGCGGCGGCAGCGCGCAGTGCCGCCAAACAAGCCGCCGTGGTGCGCGCCCGGCTCCAAGCCAGGCAGAGCGACTTGATGCTGCAGGTCGAGGCGGTCAAGGCGCAGTACTCGGTATTGACGCCGGAGCAGCGCGCTGTGCTGGCCGATCCCGGCCCGCCGCCACCGGCGCCCGATCCCGAGCGGCCCTCGGATCCGGCTGTCATCGCCGCGCCTGCACCCGCCGATGTACCGGGAGGGCAGAACGAAGTCGTCGTTCAGGCCGCCCTTACTCAGTTGGGTAAGCCGTACTCCTGGGGCGCGACGGGCCCGGATGCCTTTGACTGCTCGGGGCTGATCCAGTGGGCGTTCCTGCAGACCGGTCGCAAGTTGCCACGCTCCAGTCAAGCGTTGGCCGACGGCGGTACGCCGATCACGCAGACCGACCTGCGCCCCGGTGACATCGTGACGTTCTACTCTGATGTCTCCCACGCGGGCATCTATATCGGCGAGGGCATGATGGTGCACGCGTCGACCTTCGGAACTCCGGTGAAGGTGGCGCCGATCTCGTCATCCCCGTTTCACAACGCCCGCCGCTACTAGTCGAGGCCCCCGGCGTTGCAGAACCGCGGCGGTCCGTCTTTACCGTTTCTTCACCGAACGCCGCGGCGACTCTTAGACGGTGCGGTCAAGCTGGTGTGTCGTACGAGTGCCGATCACGCGAAGCGAGATCAGCTCCTCGACGTCGAAATGCGATGTCGAGAAACGGATTACGGAGGACTCGAATGAACAACGTCAAGAAGACCGGATTGTTGGCCGCCGCTGCTGTGGCGGGCATGTTGACGGTAAGCGCGTGTAGCAACACTTCAACGAATCACGACATGTCGTCGATGAGCGGTTCGCAGACCTCGGCTGCGGCGGCCTCCTCCCCGTCGGGCGGCCAGACGGGGCAGACGCACAATGACGCCGACGTGGCTTTCACGCAGGGGATGATTCCGCACCATCAACAGGCGGTCGAGATGAGCGACCTGCTGCTGGGCAAGCAGGGCATCGATCCTGAGGTGGTGAGGCTGGCCAACCAGATCAAGGAGGCCCAGGGGCCCGAGATCCAGAAGATGCAGGGTTGGCTGGCCGACTGGGGCGTATCGACGACCACGTCCGCGATGCCGGAAATGTCCGACATGCCCGGGCACGACATGGGCAGTATGGGCGGTGGCATGATGTCCGAACAGGACATGGCAGCACTGCAGGATGCCCAGGGCGCCGAGGCGAGCAGGCTGTTCTTGACTCAGATGATCGAGCACCACAAGGGAGCCATCGCCATGGCTAAGACCGAGGTGGACCGTGGCCAGTTTCCGGCGGCTACCGAGATGGCGCGTTCCATCATGAGCTCCCAGCAGCAGGAGATCGACACCATGGACACCATATTGGCCGCGAAGTGAGACCACGGTGGCGCTGAGGGGAGCGTTGAGGGGGTCGTTTCTGGATGAGTCGCGGTTTAGCGGGGTGGGGGCCGCGGCGGCGCCAGCAGGAGCGGCAAACCGACGGTGACGGTCGTGCCCGTCCCGGTACCTTTGCTGGCGGCGCCGATGTGACCGCCGTGCGCTTCGACGAGCGCCTTGGCGATGGCCAGTCCCAGACCTGAACCCCCGTGGTTACGATCGCGGGCGGCGTCGGCGCGGTAAAGGCGTTCGAAGACGTGCGGCAGGTGCGCGTCGGCGATGCCCTCACCGTCGTCGGTTACGCGGATGACGAGGTGGGTGCCCACGGTGTCGGTGCGTATGTTCACGTGGCCCCCCTTGGGGGTGTGCCGCAACGCGTTGTCCAAGATGTTGACCAGCACCTGTGTGAGACGCTGCGGGTCCCCCCACACACTATGTTCAGACGCCGACAGATGTGTCGATAGTGACACGGCCTTGGCATGGTAGCGGTCGGTGACAGCGGCGACGGTCCGAGTGACCACGTCGGCGACATCAAGTTCGGTAAAGGACATCGTGGCCGCACTCTCCTCGGCCTGAGCCAGCGCGCCCAGATCGCCGGCGAAGCGCACCAGGCGGCGTGACTGGTCACGCAACATCGCGATGGTGTCGGGAGTCAGCGATCGCAGGCCGTCCTCGACGGCTTCCAGACAGGCTTCGAGAACGGCCACCGGAGTGCGGATTTCGTGGGCCAGGTCACCGAAGAGTTGACGACGCGTGGTGTCGATGGACTCAAGCTGGGCGGCCATCCGGTTGAAAGCTTCCGACAGCGCGTCGAAGTCCTCGCCGAGATTCTGCGGGGCCACCCGGACGTCGTATCTTCCCTCCGAGACGGCGCTGGCAGCGGCCGCGACCGCGGTTACCGACCGCTGCAGCCGACGGCTGACGTAGAGCGTCACTGCGAACGCGGTGATTGCCGAGACCGCTACGGCGCCACCGACGGAGAATACCGTCGCGTACAGGTAGGCCTCTTCGGCGTGCAGCTGCTCAGCCGAGCCCGCCGACACGCCGGCCTGATGTAGGTGTTCGCGGAACAGAGGTGGTCCGACGACGGCGGCGACCACCCAGGTGGTGACCGCTCCCGCTAGTAGGACCGCCGTCTGGGCGATGAGCAACCGCATACCGATGCTCGGTCGCCGGCGAAGTGCAGTGGCGATCATCGAAGGCTGCCCATCCGATATCCGACACCGCGCACGGTAATGATGAAGCGCGGTGCGGCGGGGTCGTCGCCGAGTTTGCGGCGTACGTGTCCGACGTGGACATCGACGAGGTGGTCGTTGCCCACCCAGGGGCCGTCGCGCACGATTTCGAGCAGTTGGCGGCGGTTCATCACTGTGCCGGGCCGCGCCGACAGGGCGGCCAGCAAATCGAATTCGGTGCGGGTCAGGGGGATCGGCTCGTCTTCGAGGTACACCTCGCGCGCGGCCAGGTCGATGCGCAGCGGGCCAAAAGTCAGCGGCGCCGGGATGTCGGAGGCCACTGCGGTGGCGGCGGCGGGAGCCGAGCGTGGTCGGCGCAGCATTGCCCGGATCCGGGCGACCAGTTCGCCGGAGCTGAACGGTTTGGTGATGTAGTCGTCAGCGCCCACGCTGAGTCCGATAATTGTGTCCAGTTCGCTGTCGCGTGCGGTGAGCATCACGACGTAGGCGTCGGAGAACGTGCGGAGCTGACGGCACACCTCCAGTCCGTCCATGCCGGGCAGGCCCAAATCGAGGATCACGACATCGGGGTCGTGCTCACGCGCCAGGATTACCGCGGTGGCACCGTCGTAAGCCACGCGCGTGTCGAACTGCTCCCGGACGAGGTAACTGGCCACGATCTCGGCCAGGGCGGCTTCGTCGTCGACAACCAACGCCCGAAATCCCGGCGAGCGGTCGTCGCTGCGCGCTGAGGTATCTTTCATGCCGTTCATGGTGCCGGTTGCGACCGCGTTCGTGTCGTGCGGCGCGATCTTCAACGAACCTTCACACGACCAATACCGGTTTCGCCGATTACGTCACGCACCGTCGTCACATGAGCACGCTGACGATGGCCGGCCATGTGGCGCACGGGGTGTCCGGTGGTGACTGGCACAGCTGGCTGGTGATGCTCGGCGTACTCGTGGCCTGCTGGACGGTGGCACTCCTGGCGACGACGGCGTTGTTCGCCGGCCCCACCCACGCCCGTCGGCCGCACACGCGGGGTGGAACCGACCACGGCGTGGAGGATGTGGCGAGCATGCACGTGGTGCACGGCCGACGTCATGTCTGACACTTATCGGTTTACCCGACGGTCGTTTCTCGCTGCCGCAGCGACCGCGGCCGGCGGTGCCGCGCTTGCGTCATGCAGCACAAAGGGTAGCTCGGTGGGGCCCGACAACGCGATCGCCGCGGCCGAGGCGCGCCGTCCGCACAGCGGCCGGACAGTCTCGGCGACGCTGACTGCCGAGTCGACCCGTGTGGACCTCGGAGGCCGTGTCGCCCGATCGCTGGCCTACAACGGAACGGCGCCGGGACCCCTGCTGCGGGCTTCAGTGGGCGACGAGGTCGCGGTCACGGTGCGCAATCGGCTGCCGCGCACTACGTCGGTGCACTGGCACGGCATTGCGATGCGCAACGACATGGACGGCGCTGCCCCGGCGACGCCGGACATCGCCGCCGGCACCGACTTCACCTACCGCTTTTCGGTGCCACATCCGGGCACGTACTGGGCGCATCCACACACCGGACTGGACGCCGACACCGGACTGTACTTCCCCGTCATCGTCGACGATCCGAGGGATCCGGGAGATTACGACGCCGAGTGGATCGTGATGCTCGACGACTGGACCGATGGCGTCGGATCCAGTCCCGCGCAGATCTTCGACGGGTTGCGCACAGCAATGTCGCCGGGCCACGACATGTCGGGGTCCAATGACATGCCGGACATGGAAACGGGCACCGTCGAGGGTGTCGGCGGGACGTCCAAGAGTGCGCTTCTCGGCGGTGACTCCGGTGACGTGTCCTATCCGTACTATCTCGTCAACGGCCGAGTCGTCGATGCTCCCAGCGTGTTTCGGGCGAAACCGGGACAGCGGGTCAGGATCCGGATCATCAACGCGGCATCCGACACGGCGTTCCGGGTCGCCGTTGCAGGGCATCAGTTGACCGTGACCCACACCGACGGGTTCCCCGTGGAGCCCACTGATGTCGATGCAGTGCTGATCGGGATGGGGGAGCGTTACGACGTGCGGCTCACCGCCGGGGACGGGGCGTTCGCCCTGGTCGCCCTCGCCGAGGGCAAGAACGCCATGGCGCGCGCCCTGCTCGTCACCGGCGCAGGCGACCCGCCGCCGGCAGATTTGCAGCCGCCAGAATTGAAAGGTCGTGTCGCCACGGTCGGCGACTTCACCGCCACCACCGCCGCGGCGCTGGTCCCCGCGGCCGCCGACGTGCGACTACCCGTCGACCTGGCCGGTTCAATGTCGCCCTACGAGTGGACGATCAACGGGCTGCCGTTCTCCCGGACCGCTCCGTTGCAGGTGCGCTCAGGGCAGCGCGTCGAGATGACGTTTAACAACACGTCGACGATGTGGCATCCCATGCACTTGCACGGTCACACCTTCGAGGTTCTCACCGCCGACGGGAGGCCCGGCGCACGCAAAGACACCGCGATCGTGCTCCCCGCCCAGCGGCTTCGGGTGGCGTTTGTTGCCGACAACCCCGGTCAGTGGATGCTGCACTGCCACAACACCTATCACCAGGACGCCGGGATGATGACCCGGCTCGACTACACCGGCTGAACAGCGGTGCACAGCCGTCTTCGACGCGCCGAGTATTGATGTTTTTAGTGGATAGACAGTGGGTCCGCGTCCTTGCGGACACCACGTCGAGAGCGAGGGGTCGGATGTCGTCGCATCGCCGCAGGATCGGGGAGCTGGTCTTGACCGCTGCGTTGGTGATCATCGGCGTCTTTGAGGGCGTGCTCAGGGCGTGTCTCGTGCGCTGCCCGGGCTGCGTCGTGCCGACGGCGCGGTTGCGGCAATTGCCGTCATGACGGTGAAGGGCAACCTGCACAGGAAGGCTGGCTCAGCAGACAATTCGATGATCGAACCTATCGGTGTCGGAACCGCTGCGGCCGGCGGCACGCGGGCGTCGACGCGCTGCGAGACCTGCTGGCCGACAGTGACGATCCGGAGGCTGCTCTGCTGCAGTTCGCGCGTGCGGCCACCGACGCGGAGTCCCGCACGTTGAATCGTCGAGGGCTGAAGGAACGGCGGGCCACCCAATGACCGGCCTCATGTGGTGGTCGGTCGTGGGCGTGCTGATGGCGGCGGCATGGCCGCCAGCGCTGCGCTGGTTGACCCGCCGTGGCGCCGACGCGGGCATGCTGCTGCTGGCGTGGGCGGTGTCGGTGTGCCTCACGCTGTTCGCCATCGCGCTGCCGGGACTGGCTCAACTGAGAGATAGACACAGCTGTCGGGGTGATCAGTGGTGGACTCATCGCGTTCGCCGCGGCGCGCGGCGGATGGCTTCTCGCCATCGCGGGCCGGCACCGCCGGCGACTGCACGCCCTGCACGCCGAACTGGCGTGGATGCTGCACGGCAGTGCTCCGCGCGCCGACGGCGTGCTGTGGCTGCCCAACTCCGAGCAACACGCCTACAGCCTCGCCGGTGACCCGCCACTGGTGGTCTTGAGCACCGGGTGTGCTCGAGTGCCTCGACGACACCGCGGTGCGCGCGGTAGTGGCCCACGAACGAGCCCACCTGCAACGGCGCCACCATCTGCTGATCACGATGGCACATGCTGTCGCCGCTGGGCATCGCCGGTGACTGCGTGCAACTGAGGCTAGCGCGCCTGTCCGGCCAGCGTTCGCCGCGCGCCCGAGGATGCGCCGCCTCGGCCGCCGGGGGCACCGCGGCGCTACTGGCGGTGACGGCGGTGATCGTCGTGGCAGTTCTGACCACCGCGCTGGCGTTGTGCACCGTGCGGTGATCATCGCGGCACCCGTTGCGCCGCGAGCAGAACCGGAACACTGAAGATTGCGTCGGCAGCCGCGTGTGCGACGCACCGCACGCCGTGAGTCCCCATCAGCCGTGTGCGCCGCAGGACCCATTGCGGCATTGGGGGTTCCGATGAATGGCACCGGACCAAAACAGGTGCTGCTCGACGGAAGTCCGGGGCCGCGACCTTGGCCGGCGTCGCGTGTCGGGCTGAAAGGGCGGTCCCGGTCGCCACCGCACTGCCGGAGCTACTACGGTGATCGACGGTTTACCTGCGTACTGATGAGGTGCCGAGGCGCGCCGCTGACGGTGACGCGCGCTCATCGCCGCGCGTCACCACCTGTCGCGGTCGCGACGACGAGGTAGGCTGCCCGGCAACGACGGTGGAGGTGCGCGGTGAGAGTTCGAGGGTTCGGCGAGCTGGAAGCCGCGGTGATAGATCGGGTGTGGGATCACGATCCCTACACCGTCACGGTGCGCGAGATCTTCGAAGAGATGGCCGAACAGCGGCACATCGCCTACACCACGGTGATGTCGACGATGGACAACCTGCACACCAAGGGCTGGCTGGACCGCGAGCGCGACGGCCGCGCCTACCGCTACTGGGCAGTGATGACCCGCGAGGAGCACACCGCCCGATTGATGCGCGAAGCACTCGACGGCGGCGGCCGTTCTGAACTGGTGCTCAACCACTTCATTGAACAGATCGGGCCCGAGGAATCCGAAGGGTTGCGATCGGCCCTGCGCCGGTTGTCGAGACGCTCTACCAAAGCCAAGCGCCAGTGAGCCTGGCAGCCTGCCTTCTGCTCTACAGCGCAGCGGTACTGCTCGTGGGCCCGCCCGCGCTGCGCGCACTGACGCGGGCGGGACGCGCGCCCCGTCTGGGGGCCGCGGCATGGCTCACCGCCATGCTCAGTGTGCTGGCGACGTGGCTGATCTCGGCGGTTCTGATCGTGATCGACGAGGTCGCGCACTGGAGCCGGCGACACTCGTTCATCGACTCGTGCATCGAGATGCTGTGCCGGGTCCTGGCGGGCCGGTCGGGCGATGCACCACGCTGGGTCCTTCTGCTGAGTGCCGGAGCCATTATCGTCGCCGTCGTGTTCATCACAGCGCAGCTGATGCGCACCGCGAGCCGACTACGGAGGCAGGCTCACGGCCACGCTCACGGCATCCGCCTGGTAGGCCGACCGATCCTGGAACAGAACACCTTCGTCGTCGACGCCGAGGTGCGCGCCGCCTACTGCGTGGCCGGCAAGCCGTCGACGATCGTGGTCACCAGCGCCGCGGTTTCCGCCCTCGACGAGCGCGAGATGAGTGCGGTGCTCGCCCACGAGTGGGCGCACGTACGCGGACACCACTTGGAGGTGACCATCCTGGTGCGCGCGATCGCGTCGGTGCTGCCCCGGCTGGCACTGATGCGCGACGGCGCGCTCGAGGTGACGAGGCTGTTGGAGATGTGCGCCGATGACGCCGCAGCGAAACGGCACGGACGCCACGCCGTGCTGGACGGGCTGCTCACACTGGCCGGAGCGGCACCCGCGACGGCGCTAGGTGCCGCCGATGTCGCCGTGGTCAGTCGCGCGGAGCGCTTGACGTCGCCGCCCGCCGACGGCGTGCGGCGTCTCGACGCCATGCTGGCCGGCATCGCGGGTCTCATCGCCCTGGCACCCTTGGCCGCACTGTCAATGGCCGCCTCCGGCGTGCTGGTCTGCACCTGATGAAACCGAGGTGGTCGGCGACGCCGAGACCGTTGTGACGCAAGCTCACCGGGCCGTTTGGCTCGCCCGACGTGTCGGAGTCAGACGGACGCCGGGTTGGGTCACGCGGTGTCGAGGAGGTGGCGGCGAGGGGCGGCCGGGGCGTTCGGGCGGATGAACCTCCGACGGGGCGATCACACGACGTGGCTCGGTCTCTGACGGTGGCCGCGGGTGCTCAGCGCGCCGGCCGATCAGCCATTGGGGCACGAAATCAGTTAGCGGGCCGAGCATTTCCTCGACCAACGCGTCGTAAATGGGCGTTGCGGACTGCATGATCTCCTCGGTTGGGTGGCGATCAGGTCACTCGATGATGCGCGTCACATAGGGAGTCATTCCCGACAGGCGAACCGGAGAGATCTTGATCGGCACACCGGTCTGCTGAGCCTCCAGCATCTGACCGTTTCCGAGGTAGAGCGCCTCGTGCTGGCTGCCGCCGGGGCCCCAGAACAACAGGTCGCCGCGCCGCGCCTGTGACGGAGGAACCTTGCGGCCGGCGTTGTACTGATGACCGGACCACCGCGGCAGCAGAATGCCGACGCCGGCGAAGGCATAGCGGGTCAGTCCGGAACAGTCGAAACCGACCGTGCCGGCACCCTGGTCTATGCCGCGGCTGGGTCCGGTAAGGCTGCCGCCGCCCCAGGAGTAGGGCACTCCGAGTTGGGTGCCCGCGCGGCGGATCACGTACTCGATGGCCCGGCTTCCCGACACGCGGCCAGATGCCAGCGGACCGGCGGTGGGCTCAGCACCGCCCAACCCCAGACTGCGCAGGAAGTTGCGGCCGAGATCCATCGTGGTCTGGGTGGCTATCGCGGTGGCGCGCAGCGAGGCGTTGGCGATGGCGAGCGGATCACCCGGCGCGCCCGCACTCGCGATCTTGGGCAGGCTCGGATCCCAGGTTCCATCGGCGGGTTCGGCGGCTGCGGGCGCGGAGAAGGCCACGGTCAGCACCGCCGCGGCCGAACAGCTCAGCACCTTCCGCCGGGATAGTTTGGTGGACACGGTCCTCACCTTCTCGATCGTCGGCCAGTGCTGGGCACGGGCGGGATCCCGCGACGATCTGCGGCAACGCGCCAACGGACTCGCCGCATACCTACGTAATAGGGCAGTACGTACGTACCACGTTCTGGTATCAAACGCTAACATCGTTCACGGGGGATGACTTGCGCCTCTCGTCTCGCTTCCGTAACAAATTCGCCGTCGCCGGGTGCGTTGCGCGCGAGCGGTTCCGGACGGCTGCGGACCCCGGGTTCGTCCGTACCCAGCGGGTCGACG
Source organism: Mycolicibacterium canariasense (assembly GCF_002101555.1). Taxonomy (GTDB): domain Bacteria; phylum Actinomycetota; class Actinomycetes; order Mycobacteriales; family Mycobacteriaceae; genus Mycobacterium; species Mycobacterium canariasense. Next base: position 27,785 of record NZ_LQOL01000103.1, on the reverse strand, counting down.
CGCGAGGTGGTGACCGGTGGCGATATGCGCGGTGAGCGACACACCATACTGTGAAGCACATATGTAGCTACGTAGTAGGGCAGTATGTAGGGATGCGTGACCGTTCAATGACGGCGATACCGGCCCCGACGATGCTGCTGATCGTTGGCGACCACCTCAGATGGATCGAGGCCGTCGCCGACCATTTCCGCGCCGATGAGGTGTCCCTGGTGGTGGCCGACGACGCCGGTGAGGCGGTCGGGGTCGCTCACCGCCTGCGGCCCGGATTCGTTGCCCTCGATGTGGATTCGCTGGGGGGGACGGTGATGCAGGTGTGCCGGGGAATCCGCGACGTCTGCGACGCCCACGTCACGATGCACTCGAGTGCCGACAACGAGAGCGTCGTCGTTGCGGGCCTGCGGGCAGGCGCCGACGACGTCCTCACCGGACCACGCAGTAGCCGTGAACTCGCGGCGCGGGTGCGGGCCGCGCTGCGACGTTGGACCGCCACCGAAGCGCGCGTTGAGCGTGGCGACGCTGCGCCGCCACGCTATTCGTACGGATCGCTGTCGATCGACGTTGGTCTACGTGAAGTGCGGGTCGCCGATGAGCGCATCGGGTTGACCCGCACTCAGTTCGACATCTTGGTCGAACTGGCCCGGCGTCGCGGTGCGGTGGTGACGCGCCGAGATCTCACGGAGGCCGTCTGGGGGCCGCGGTCGAACGCCACCGCCGACCGGGTCGGCGTGCACATCGGTGCGCTACGGCGTCGGCTGGGAGACGATCCTGACGATCCCGAACTGGTACTGAACGTGCGCGGCGTCGGATACCGCCTGGCCGTCGCGTAGCACGTAAGGTCGTCCAGCGCGGTCACCATCCAATGATGCAGGTGTGGCGCGATCATTGTGTGGCTGCGTGCGCTCGTCTCGACGGCGCCTGATACCGCCGAAATCCGGTGGGGAGTAGGGCGTTCTATCACGGCTGCAGGTGTGGTGGTTTCGCGCCGTCGCCAGCGGCCTCGACGTTCACCGTCCGCCTCGGGACGCGCGGCGCAGTGCGCGGCAGATGGTGTCGGACTCCTCGGTGCCGATCTGCTCCAAGAAGTACTTGAGCACGAGGTCGGGTCGCCCGCCACCGGCTAACGCGGCGCTCATGAGTTGCGCGCTGTGCTCCTCGCGGGTCAACCTCGCCCGGTACCGGTAAGCTCGCCCCTCGCGCTCCCTGGTCAGACACCCCTCGGTGTGGAGGTTGTCCACGGTCGACATGACCGTGGTGTAGGCGATGTCCCCGCTGGACCGCGCGGACCGACATCGAGTTCAAGTCCGCAGGTCGAGTGCTGACCCATTGTGAGATGACAACCCACGGGCTAGTATTTGCATACCACCGGGGGGTATAACAGTCGGCGGAAGGGTTGGATGCAAATGGGCGAGAAGGTGCGCCGGATGCTCCGTAGTGCGACGGCGCGGTCGGTCGCCAAGTGCATTGCTCTGTGTGCGCTGGGCGGCATCACCAGCGGGCGCCGTGCCATCGCGGCGGACAAGGGAAAGTCCTGCTGCGGCTGACGGCTGCGCGATGGGCGGCGGTCGCTAACAGAAGCGCCACAGCATCACCGGTGACAGGCGGACCATCAAATCGCCCTAGGTGGCTATTTGAGGTTGCTTCGCCGCTGCGTTTGGTGGGGCTGAGTTTCCGGGTCGGACGTGGTGGCGAGAAATTCCTCGATTTCCGAGGCGAAGGCATGTGCCATGTCGTCAGCGTTGACCAGCAGGTCGGACATGGTGGCCCGCGCCAAAAATTCCATCGGACGGACGTCGGCGAGCGAACGCGCCAAGTGCGTGGGATGACGTGTGTCATCGCCGGCAATGATGAGGGTCGGAGTGTCGATGCGCCGGAGTTCTTCGACTATCGCGACGGCGCGGTCATTGCCGATTGCCACTGCGGCAGCCGCGCTTTGGGCGTCAGCGCGCGGAATAGCCTCGGTGACGAGGTTAGTTATGAGCGGCTGGAGGTGAGGAATGAACAGCTCCCACGCGGCCTGTAAGCCGCGAGAGCGGGCGCGATCGGCGAACTGGCTCGTCAGCCTTTTGTCTGCGGCTTTTTTCCCTGTCGTCTTCAATAGCTTCAGCGCTGATGACGACTGCCGACCGGGCGATTCGGGGATGTTGGAGGCATGATCGCCTTGGTGTCCGTGACGTATTGATCCCACCGGTGCAACGCCGGGTCGGGGCAACGCGATGCTCCGTACCCTCGAATGTCTGGCAGCGCAACGCGATACCGACCAGCAAGGCGGCCGGCAAGCCGACACATGCTGTGGTGATCGGGCAGCCCACCGCCGTGCAACATGATGACCAGCTTGCCGTGGCCGACGACCTCGCCCATCAGTGGCCAGCCATCGTTCCCGACGTGCAACGTTCGCATCACCAACCGTCTCGCCCTTCGTAGGGATACCCCGATAAGCATTGACGGTCATCAAAGCCGCGGAGAACTGCCCCTTGTGCCGTACCCCGTGGGGGTATAGCCTAGGTACACATACCCGGTAGGGGTATAAACGGTAAGCGAAGTTAGGAGTTCAGTCATGGGTACGAGCAAGTACGCCGTCACGGGGATGAGCTGCGGGCATTGCGAGGCATCCGTACGCGAGGAGGTCGGCGGCGTCGCCGGGGTCCGAGATGTCGAGGTAAGCGCCAAGACCGGCGCGCTAACCGTGACATCTGACGGGTCTGTCGATGACGCGCAGGTTGTGGCTGCCGTAGCCGAGGCCGGCTACTCGGCGGTGCGGGTCGCATGAACGCCGCGGGACGACTGGCCGCCTTCTGCGTGGTAATGGTCGTAGCTTTCGGTGCCGCCTACGCCACCGCGGCGGCCGTCGTTCCCGCCCCCGCAGCCCAAGGGAACGCCAGCTCGACGGCAAAACCTCTCGCCAGCAACGAGCCGCCGGCGCCGGGCGCCATGCCGGTCGGGGACCCCGCAGGGTTGTCGCTCGCTCGGGACGGTTATCAGCTGCTGCCGGTGCGAGCGCCACGCACCGTCGATGCCCGAGGCATCCTGAGCTTTTCGATCCTGGACTCCTCGGGAGAGCCGCTGCGGGACTACGACACCGTTCACGACAAGCAGTTACACCTGATCGTCGTGCGTTCTGACGGAAGTCATTACGCCCATGTGCATCCGATCCTGGATCCCCGAAGCGGCACGTGGTCCATTCCGTGGACCTGGAAAGCCGCAGGCAGCTACCGGGTCTTCGCGGACTTCGCGCCCACGGGCGGGAGCCAGCGCACGCTCACTCGTACCGTTGAGGTGGCTGGAACATTTGCGCCCTTGCCGGCTTCAGACCCGCGCACGGTGGACCGGGTCGGCGGATACACCGTAGAGCTACAGGGAACCATGACCGCGGGGACATCAGCACAGCTCACCGCCCGCATCACCCGCGACGGCCAGCCCGTGACCGCGTTGCAACCGTATCTGGGTGCGTTCGGGCACCTTGTCGCGCTCCGTGAAGGCGACCTTGCCTACCTGCATGTACATCCCGAAGGCGCTGTGCCGTCACCGGGGGACCACGGTGGACCAACGGTGCCGTTCGCGGCCACCGCACCCACCGCCGGCCGTTACTTGCTTTATCTCGACTTCCAAATACAGGACACAGTGCACACCGCGACATTCGCTGTTGATGCCACCCGCAGCGGCCTCGGCGCTACCGCACCGACAGCAGATCCGGATCACAGCGCCGGCCACAGCGGGCACTGACCGCGATACCGGCCCCCAGAAAAAAGGAGCATCCATGACGACATCGACACCGGTGTCCGCCGCGAGCATCGAGCTGAAGATCGGCGGCATGACGTGCGCCTCCTGCGCGAACCGAATTGAGCGCAGACTCAACAAGATCGACGGCGTCACCGCCTCGGTCAACTACGCGACCGAAAAGGCCGCTGTGGCGGTGCCCGACGGGTATGACCCGACGCAGCTGATCACTGCGGTGGAAGCGACCGGCTACACCGCCACACTGGCCGGGAGCACAGTAGAGACCACCGATGACACCTCCGCGAGCGAAGCCGACCCCGAACTGCTCGCGCTGCGTCACCGCCTCATCGCGGCCACCGCGTTGTCGGTGCCGGTCATCGCGATGGCGATGATCCCGGCCCTGCAATTCACCTACTGGCAGTGGGCATCACTGACTTTGGCAGCCCCGGTCGTCCTGTGGGCAGCCTGGCCGTTTCACCGTGCGGCGTGGGCCAACCTGCGCCACGGCAGCGCCACGATGGACACGCTGATCTCGATGGGCACCCTAGCGGCGTTCCTGTGGTCGCTCTACGCGTTGTTCCTCGGAACCGCAGGCGCGGCCGGAATGACGCACCCCTTCACGCTGACCTTGGCCCCCTCCCATGGCGCAGCCAACATCTACCTCGAAGTAGCCGCGGGGGTGACGACCTTCATCCTGGCCGGTCGCTACTTCGAGAAAAGGTCCAAGCGCCAGGCCGGCGCCGCGCTGCGCGCACTGTTGGAGCTGGGCGCTAAAGAAGTCTCGGTACTGCGCGACGGCACCGAAACCAAAATCCCCGCCGACCAGCTTGCCGCCGGCGACGAATTCGTCGTACGACCGGGGGAAAAGATCGCCACGGACGGCGTGGTGGTGTCCGGCACCTCAGCAGTTGACGCGTCCATGCTGACCGGCGAATCCGTCCCGGTCGAAGTCGGCACCGGCGACAACGTGGTGGGCGCCACGGTCAACGCCGGTGGCCGCCTGGTCGTGCGCGCCAGCCGTGTCGGTTCCGACACCCAGCTGGCTCACATGGCGAAACTGGTCGAGAACGCCCAAACCGGCAAAGCGGAAGTGCAGCGCCTGGCCGACCGGATCTCCGGGGTCTTCGTGCCGATCGTGATCGCCGTCGCGGTGATCACCCTCGGCGCGTGGCTCGGGGCTGGTTTCCCCGTCGCCGCCGCGTTCACCGCGGCCGTCGCGGTCCTGGTGATCGCCTGCCCGTGCGCGCTCGGACTGGCCACCCCCACCGCGCTGCTCGTGGGAACCGGTCGGGGCGCACAACTGGGCATTCTGATCAAAGGACCCGAGGTGCTGGAGTCCACCCGCACCGTGGACACCGTGGTACTGGATAAGACGGGCACCGTCACCACCGGGAAAATGGCCCTCGTCGACGTGGTCACGGCGCCGGGAACCACCCGCGGCGACCTGCTACGGCTGGCCGGTGCCATCGAAGACGCCTCCGAACACCCCATTGCCCAAGCGATCGCTATCGCGGCAAGAGACGAGACCGGAACACTTCCCACGGTCGAGGAATTCGCGAACGTGCAAGGCAAGGGCGTGCAGGGCGTCGTTGACGGGCACGCCGTCGTCGTCGGCCGAGAGACCTTGCTGGCCGACTGGGCACAACACCTCGATCCCGACTTGGTGCGGGCCAAGGCTCACGCCGAAACTGAGGGAAAGACCGTCGTCGCTGTCGGCTGGGATGGACAGGCCCGCGGCATCCTGGTCATCGCCGACACCGTCAAACCCACCAGCGCGCAGGCCATTGCGCAACTGAAGCAACTCGGGCTGACCCCTGTGCTGCTGACCGGAGACAACGAGGCCGTCGCCCGCCGCATCGCCGAGGACGTCGGAATCGACACCGTCATCGCCGAGGTCATGCCCGAAGGGAAGGTGCAGGTGATCACCAGGCTGCAGGCCGAAGGCAAGACCGTCGCGATGATCGGCGACGGTGTCAACGACGCTGCGGCTCTGGCTCAGGCCGACCTCGGTCTGGCCATGGGTACCGGCACCGACGTGGCGATCGAGGCTTCCGACATCACCCTGGTTCGCGGCGATCTGCGCAGCGCCGTCGACGCAATCCGGCTATCCCGCAGGACATTGTCAACCATCAAGACCAACCTGTTCTGGGCGTTCGCCTACAACGTCGCTGCCATCCCCGTGGCCGCCCTGGGCATGCTCAACCCCATGCTCGCCGGCGCGGCGATGGCCTTCTCCAGTGTGTTCGTCGTCACCAACAGCCTGCGCTTACGCGGATTTGCCAGCACCTTCAACCAGACAGACAGCGATAGAAAGGACAGTCGTCGTGACTGAACAACTGCAACGGGCCGGCTGCTGCTGCGCCGATGGCGAGGACAAGGCTGCGGCAGTAGCAGACATCCCTACTGCACCGAACCTGCTGGATATCGACTGGAGCAGCGCCGCCGCACCTCGACCTTCGAGCGTGAAAGCGAGGAATCAATGACCACCACAGACGGTACGGGCCAGTGCGCGACGACCGATGTCGGCCACCACGGCTACATCACGGACAAAGAGCGGTATCTCGCACGGCTCAAGCGGATCGAGGGCCAAGCCCGCGGAATCAGCCGGATGATCGAGCAGGACCGCTACTGCATCGACATCCTCACCCAGGTCGACGCTCTGACCAAAGCCTTGCAAGGGGTAGCACTCGGACTGCTCGACGACCACCTGCGCCATTGCGTCGCAAACGCCGCCGCCGCGGGCGGCCCCGCGGCAGACGCGAAACTGACCGAAGCAACCGAGGCGATCGCGCGGCTGGTGCGCTCCTAGCGTTTGCGAACCGCCCCAATGCCGCCGCGATCTACTCAAGGACACACATGACACACCACCCCGACCCCTCCGAAGCGACCCCCCACGCTGATCGGCACGCCGAACATGGCGGTCACCACGACCACGAGGCACACGCGGCAGCCGACACGGAACAACACCACCAAGGGCACGGGGGTCACGGCGGCCATGGTGACCATGTCGCTCAGTTCCGAAAGCTGTTCTGGGTCAACATGATCATCGCCGTTCCGGTCGTGGCGTTCTCATCGATGTTCGCCATGCTCGTCGGCTACGACATTCCGCGTTTCACAGGTGCACAGTGGGTCGCACCCGTATTCGGCACCGTCATGTTCATCGTGGGCGGGCGCCCCTTCCTCACCGGCGCCGTCAGCGAAATCCGCACCCGCAAACCGGGAATGATGCTGCTGATCGGATTGGCCATCACAGTCGCGTTCCTCGCGTCGTGGGGTGCGAGCTTGGGCTTGCTGCACCACGAACTTGAATTTTGGTGGGAACTGGCCCTGCTCATCGTCATCATGTTGCTGGGGCACTGGGTGGAAATGCGCTCACTGGCCCAGACAACATCGGCGCTAGACACTTTGGCTGCCCTGCTGCCCGACGAAGCAGAGAAGGTCGAAGGCGAGCACACAGTCACAGTGTCCCCGGCAGAGCTGCGGGTCGGCGATGTGGTGGTGATTCGCCCGGGTGGAAGCGTTCCCGCCGACGGGACCATCGTCGACGGGCGCGCGGACATCGACGAGTCGATGGTCACCGGTGAATCCCGACCGGTCAGTCGCAGCGTCGGCGATGGCGTCACCGCAGGCACGGTGGCCACCGATTCCGGTCTGCGCGTACAGATCACCGCGACCGGCGACGATACCGCCCTCGCCGGTATCCAACGCCTGGTGAGCGAAGCGCAGAACTCGTCCTCACGAGCCCAACGCCTGGCCGACCGCGCCGCCGGCTGGTTGTTCTGGTTCGCGGTCGCCACCGCGGCCCTCACCGCGCTCGTTTGGGCCATCGTCGGGGATCCAGACGCTTCGGTCGTTCGCGCCATCACCGTCCTCGTGATCGCCTGCCCCCACGCGCTGGGCCTGGCCATCCCACTGGTCGTGTCCATCGCCACCGAGCGGGCTGCCCGCGGCGGCGTGCTCATCAAAGACCGGCTCGCATTAGAGGGCATGCGCACCGTGAACGCGGTGCTCTTCGACAAGACCGGCACCCTGACAAAAGGCGAGCCCATTGTCACAGCGGTGCAGACCGTCGCCGACCACGATGAAGCAACCGTCCTCGCGCTGGCCGCCGCGGCAGAAACAGACAGTGAACACCCACTGGCCAAAGCCATCGTCAAAGCCGCCACCGACCGAGGTCTCAATGTTCCACGCGCCAGCGGCTTCACATCCTCGCCGGCCGTCGGCGTCACCGCGTCCATCGACGGCCATCAAGTACGGGTGGGCGGCCCTCGACTGCTCGAAGAACTCGGTGAACCCGAAATCGAAGCAGCCGAGCAATGGCGCGCCCACGGCGCCATCATCCTGCACGTGGTCCGCGACGGGGTCGTCATCGGTGGTCTGAGCCTGGCCGACGAGGTACGCCCAGAATCTCGCGAGGCCGTCGATGCGCTGCACAAGCTCGGCGTCGAAGTCGTCATGATCACCGGCGACGCCGAAGCTGTCGCCAACACCGTCGGACAGGAACTAGGCGTCGACCGAGTCTTCGCCGGCGTCCGCCCAGAAGACAAAGCATCCAAAGTGGCGGCACTGCAGCACGAAGGCAAGAAAGTCGCCATGGTCGGCGACGGAGTCAACGACGCTCCCGCACTTGCGCAGGCCGACGTCGGCATCGCCATCGGCGCCGGAACCGATGTCGCGATCGCCTCCGCCGGAGTCATCCTCGCCAGCTCAGACCCGCGTTCGGTGCTCTCGGTGATCGAACTGTCCCGCGCCAGCTACCGCAAGATGAAACAGAACCTCTGGTGGGGCGCAGGCTACAACCTCATCTCGGTACCGCTGGCCGCCGGGATCCTGGCGCCCGTCGGCTTCGTACTGCCGATGTCAGTCGGCGCCATTCTCATGTCGCTGTCGACCATCGTCGTGGCGCTCAACGCACAGGTATTGCGGCGTCTGGACCTTCGACCCGAAGCCAGCGCCCAGGCCGTATTGCAGCGCTAGCCCCATCATGGTCCGCCAGCATCCCGAAGCCCCACAGCCCGAAGCAGGCTGCTGCGGTATCGCTAGTGTTCGTGGCTGGTGTCATCGTGCAGGGGCTGTGCCGGCGCTTCGATAATCGGCGGTGCCGCCGGCGAGACGGTGGCTTCGCCAGGCGGCGGGGCCTGCGGCGGCTCGACTGGCCTGACGTTCAGCGGAACGACCGGCGCCGGGCCGGGCTCGTGGCCGTGATGCCCCTCGGCGGAGCCGGCTTCGGTTCCGTGATGGCCGGCACCGGCCTCCGCAGGACCGTGATGATCGCCATGGCGCTGACCTGAAACGACGCCCACCGTCGACGCCAGCGCGACAACACTGACCGCTCCTAGTAACACCCCAGCACTCGTCAGCGCCGAAACCGGTTCGCCCTGCAACCCGCGATACCAGATCCAGCCAGCACCCATCACGATGTAGATCTGAAGCAACAAAGCACACAAATCAGCGCCCTGAACCAATTCCGGCTGACCGGCATGCGGACCGAACGGCGCGCCCACCGTGCGGGACAGAGCCCACAAGGCCACGGCCCCCACGTTGAGCAAGATCCCTGCAGCCAGTACCGGGGTGGTAGTCCTGACAAGCACCGCACGTGCCCAAACCAGCTGAAGCACAGCCAGTGCACCGAAAAACAGCCCCGACAGCGGCCATTGCTGCCAATGCGCCGGCACCACCGCAAAATGAACGATTGCGACCCCAAGAGAAGCTAGTGCGGCGCAACGAGCAGCCAACCTGCTGTCGGTTCTGGGAGCCGCCTTGATAGCCACCGTCCGATGATGGCACCACCATCACGGCAACCCAGCTAGGCGACACCACATCTCAACCTGACCGAGATTCTTCTGTCACGGGGCTGACGTCTACCGTGCCTCGGTTCTCGGCGGCACAAACGCCAGCCGCGCAGCGGCACGTTACTTGTCGCCACCGCACGTCATCGTCTGTTGGCGTCGCTTACCTGGGGCCACATCTTCATCAGATCTTTATGAGAAGTCGGACCAACCCATACTCGGGTGACTAACGCTGGGGCAGTGAACTTCCGCAGCGTGCGGCCGTTCATACGCGCCAGGCTGGTGGCGATGCCTTATGAAGTCGGGACTGAAGGCTTCGGCTTGCCATTGGTGGTCACAGCGACTTACTGGTTGACGCGTTCTCACTCGTACGGAAGGACACTCACCATGCGGTTCCGCGCCTCCCTGTCAACATTCGTCTTCGCGACGATTTTCGCTGTGTCGGCCGCTCTCGCTCCACCGGCTGTTGCCGCGATGGCTTGCGATCATCAATTCGGCTCGCCTCACCAACTGACCGACGCTGGAGGCGCTGTCGTCCAGGAGTGGATCGTCAGTGATCTTCGGACATCCGCTGCCGTGCTGCCCGGGTACGCGGCTCGCGGTCAAGTGTGGGAAGCATCCGCCACCGTCCGAGCGGCAAGCGGCACGGTGACTCCAATAATTCCGAACCTTTATGCCGTCACCGCAGACGGGCAGCGCTACCCCGTTCTGTGGCAGATCGCCAGCCCCCAAGGACTTCCGGCCAGTACCCTTGGCCAGGGCCAATCCTCGACTGGTGCACTCTACTTCGATGTCACCGGCTCAGAGCCCATGGCGGTCATCTACGACAACGGCACGACCAAGCTGATGTGGTGCTGCAACGGGTCCATGACAATGTCGATGGACAACTGTCCTATGTGCGCTGACATGCAAGGCCCCTGCCCCGGCTGTCGCGGAAAGATGTAGCCCTGCGGTCCTACCGGGCTAGTTCACCGGTGATGGCCGAGCGTGGCGTCGATTCCGTCGCGGCGGAATTGAACGAGGAGCCGGAAGCCCTCGTAGTGGCCCCGAGTCGAGACGGCGGAACGCGCGTTCGCCGCTTTTTCTAGAGAAGCAAGCCGCCGTGTTTCGCGGACTTGCCAAGCGGTCGCACGGCTTGGATGTTTTCGGCGTCTTCGCCGCGCCCCTAGGAGGTTTCGTGTTAAAGCGCGAAGATCAGCGGGCATCGGCATAGGTGTCATGAGTCCGACGGGATGTGCGGCCGGTATTGCCGACGGGATAGCGAGCCTGGAGCGGCAACGATCAGCCGCAGCACCTGTCCGAGTGCCTCTCGGCGGTCGTGCTGGCGCAGCACAAGTTGAGCATCGCGGCGTGATTGCACGTATGCAGCCACGGATCCGGCTGGGACACGATATGGGCGCGCTCCAGGTGGCGCCGCCGCACTACTAGGTCGTCGGCAGTGGCGGCAGGGTTCATTTCGGCGCGATAGAGCCCTCGCACGCTGTCGCTGACTCTTGTCATCACACTCACTCCCTTCTGTTGAGTGACATCGTGTTCACAGCAAGTTGGGTCGTCGCCCAGGGAAGTCGGTCACTTCCCGGTGTGGCTGATCCTCGGCGGGGCGCAGCAGTCGCAACCGTGGTCCACAGATGCAACTGCGGGCGTCGGGTCGGGGATCATCGGCCCACAGCAGGTGTCAGCGACCTGCTTGGGTGGGCCGATGTTGACGCCGTGAACCTGAGAGCTTCGCGGCGGGACGTTCACACCGGGCAAAGCGCGGGTGCGGGCGGCGCGGATGGCGTTGAGGATCACGAGCACTTCGGCGGACTCGTGGATGAACACCACGGTGGCAAGGCCGAGCACACCGAATGAAGCCAGCGGTATCAGGATGGTGATGATCGCCAGTGAGAACGCGATGTTCTGGACCATGATTCGCCGGGCCCGCCGTGAGTGTGCCAGCACTTGAGGTAGGTGGCGCAGGTCTTCACCCATCAGGGCCACGTCGGCGGTTTCAATCGCGACATCGGTGCCCATCGCGCCCATGGCGATACCGACATCAGCGGTGGCCAGAGCCGGTGCGTCGTTGACGCCGTCGCCGACCATAGCGATCGGGCGGCCCTTTGCGATCGTCGGTAGCAGGGCGGATTTGTCCTCGGGGAGTAGTTCTGCATGCACGGTGGTGATGCCGGCTTGGGTAGCCAGTGCCTGCGCGGTGCGGGTGTTGTCGCCAGTGAGCATCGCCACGGTGATGCCGAGTCGCTGTAACAGGCCAACGGCTTCAGCCGCTTCGGGGCGAAGCTCGTCGCGTACCGCGATCGCCGCGAGCACATTGCCGTCGCACGCCAGGACCACCACCGTGGCGCCAGCGGCCTGCAGCCGCTCGATCTCCCCGGCCAGGATTCCTGGCGTGACCCACGAGGGTTTACCCAGGCGCAGGTGGTGCTCACCGAGGCGGCCGTGCAGTCCGTGACCCGGCACGGAAGTGACGTCGCTGGCCACCGGAGCATCGGGTGAAGCGGCCAGAATCGCCTGCGCCAGAGGGTGTTCGCTGCGTGCCTCAAGCGCTGCGGCAAGTTTCAGCGCGTCTGCGGCGCCAACGCCGTCCACGGTGACAACCTCGACCACCTGTGGTTGATTGCGGGTAAGGGTGCCGGTCTTATCCAGTGCGATGACTTTGATCCGGCCCAGCTCTTCGACTGCCGCACCGCCCTTGATCAGGGCGCCCTGACGACTGGCAGCGCCGATGGCCGCGACGACCGTCAGCGGCACCGCGATGGCCAGCGCACACGGCGACGCGGCGACAAGCACAACCAGCGCCCGCTCCAGCCAGAGCATCGGGTCGCCGAAGAGCGCACCGGCCGCAGCGATCAGCGCGGACAAAATCATGATCGCCGGAACCAGTGGGCGGGCGATGCGGTCGGCAATCCGCTGGCCTGCCCCCTTGCGTTCCTGGGCATCTTCGACGATATGGACGATGCGAGCAAGTGAGCTGTCCGCAGCCAGCGCGGTCACCTCGACCTCAATTGCGCCGCCGCCATTGATCGCACCGGCGTGGATCTCACTGCCAGGTCCGGCTTCCACCGGAACCGATTCGCCGGTGATGGCCGACAAATCAAGACTGGTCTGACCGGATCGGATGAACCCGTCTGTAGCAGCTCTCTCGCCGGGGCGGATCACCATGACATCGCCGACGACCAGATCATCGGGTGCCACGGTGATTTCGCTGCCGCCGCGAATAACCGATGCCTTCGGCGGCACCAACGCCAGCAGCGAACGCAGGCCCCGCCGTGTCCGGCTCACGGCATAATGTTCCAAACCTTCAGCGATCGAGAAAAGGATGCCAAGCAGCGCCGCCTCCGCGAACTGCCCCAGCGCGACGGCACCGATCGCGGCGATCATCATCAACGTGCCCACACCGATACGCCCATGGCGAAGGTTGCGTACTGCATCTGGGACGAAGGTCGAGGCCGCGGCACACACCGCGATCAACTCCACGGCAACTGCGGCATCGTCGTACCCGATCCGCCCCACGATCCAGCCCGCACCCAACAGAAGCGCGGCTAGCGTTGCCAGCTGCAGTTCCCGTACTTGCCAGAGCTCTTCGGGACCTGAGTCCAGTTCGGCGAGGTCCTGGGGGCCGCAGCACGCGTCAGACACGATCAGTCACCCTTTCCGCCGGGGCCGGCACGTTGCCCAGGACGGCAGCCGTCAGCTGGCGACCGCGCTCGGTCAGCCGGTACATGACCAATTTGCCCTGGCGGCGTGACGAGACCAAGGAGGCATTCTTGAGCTGGCGCAGATGGTGGGACACCAGTCCCTGCGACAACCCGACCACCCAGGCCACATCGCAAACACACAGCTCGTCGCCGGTAACGAGCGCCGCGGCGATGGCCAACCTGGTGGCGTCTCCCAGACCGCGCGAAGCCGCTGCGGCCGCTTGCACGGTTTCGGCGTCGGGCACGGTGGCGCGAATATGCTCCGCATGAGGCAGGTCTAGGCAGAGAAGTTCGCAAGTAGCCACCGGCTCAATCATACGAACATACTAAAGTATGTTGATATATGAAGCCACTCGTGGCTCGGCGCCCTAGGCGATGCGGCCCGATGACGGTCAACTAAACTACGTAGCATCTCAGTAGATAAGCCTGCAACGAGCACGCGAATGCTCGGCCCGGAAACTGCAGAAAGAGGTGCGTACCCGCATGCTTAGAACCGCCGGCCTCGCGGGACGCGCAGCGTCACCGACTCTGCCTCGACGGCGCACCCTAGGTGGTATAGCTACAGCCGGGCCGGTAGGTCGCACAGTAAGCGGGGTCGGCGATAACGTCGCCGGTAGTGCCGGTGCCGCTGGGACGACATGACACGAAGCCTTGTGGTGTACCTGCGCAGCGCTTGGCGCAAGCTGACCTCGATGGGCACTGCTTTGGTCTTGTTGTTCTTGCTGGCGTTGGCGGCAATACCGGGTGCGTTGTGGCCGCAGCGCGCCGTCAATCCGACGACGGTGGCAGGCTATATCGCGGACAATCCCAGAGTCGGACCGTGGTTGGACCGGTTTCAGGTGTTCGACGTGTTCTCCAGCATATGGTTCACATCGATCTACATCCTATTGTTCGTATCCTTGATTGGTTGTCTGACAGCACGTTTGGCCGATTATGGCCGAGGTTTGAGAGCGGTACCGGTCCCTGCTCCACGTAACCTCTCACGGCTGCCGAAGTATCGACGTGTCGTCGCCGAGGGCGATCCTTGGCAGCGTGCGCGCGAGGTTCGTGCCGGACTGCGGGGTTGGCGTGCGGTCACCCGTCGCGGCGCGGACGGCGTCGAGATCGCTGCTGAGCGCGGATACTTGCGAGAAGCCGGGAACCTGATATTTCACTTCTCACTGATCGGCCTGCTGATTTCGCTCGCAGCCGGCAAGCTCTACGCCTACGAAGGCAATGTCATTGTGATCGCCGATGGGGGGCCGGGATTTTGTTCTGCGTCGGCCGCGGCATTCGACGCATTCCGGCCAGGGACGACAGTCGACGGCACGGAGTTGTTCCCGATGTGTGTGCGTGTGAATGGTTTTGAGGCCGATTTCCTGCCCAACGGGCAGGCCGTGGGATTCGCTGCGGATATCGATTACCAAGCCGGTGATGACCTCACCTCCAACGTGTGGCAACCGTATCGATTGCAGGTCAATGATCCACTTCGGGTGGGCGGTGTGCGGTTGTACCTGCTGGGCCATGGCTATGCCCCGACGTTCACCGTCACGTTTCCCGACGGGCAGTCGCGTACTCAGACGCTGCAGTGGCAGCCTGAAGATCTGCAGACGTTGCTGTCATCGGGCGCGATGCGTTTCGATCCGCCGGCGCGCAGTTTTCCTGACGATGACGAGCGCCGCAAGAATCAGATCGCGATCGAAGGTTTGCTGGCTCCGACCGAGCAGCTCGACGGCAAGCTTCTTTCGTCAGCGTTCCCTGCCCCTAACGATCCCGCCGTGGCGGTGGACGTCTACAAGGGCGATACCGGAATGGACTCCGGGAGGCCGCAATCGATCTTCTCCCTGGACCAGCGCATGATCGGACAGGGGAGGCTTGAGCGGATGGAGCGGGTCAATCTGCGCCTCGGCGAGCAGGTCAGGCTCAAGGACAACACCGTGGTCCGCTTCGACGCGGTGACTGACTTTGTGAGCCTGCAGCTGTCCTATGACCCGGCCCAGATCTGGGTGCTGGTGTTCGCCATCACCATGATGGCCGGTCTTCTGGTGTCGCTCATTGTTCGACGCCGCAGAGTGTGGGTCAAAATCCGCCACTCGGCCACCTCCGGCCTGGTGTCCATCGAGTTCGGCGGGCTGGCGCGAACGGACAATGCCGGGTGGGGCGAGGAGTTCGACCGCTTGGTCACCCGCTTGGTGCCGGATGCGCACTCCGCCGGTGAAACTCGTGCCCGGCACCGTACGGACACGGTCCAATGAAAGCTGTGGCGAGTCGACAAGCTGCGGTGACAGCCACGCTGGTGACGGTGGCGGTATTGGCCGGCATGACCGCTGCCGCAATCGGGTCGTGGTCGCTGGACGAGGTGTTGACCGCGACGGGCCTGCCTGATTCGGGGCCGGTGACCACACTGGGCTTGCCGGCGGCCCGCGCTATCGGAGAGGTCGCCGCCGTGGTGGCTGTCGGCGCGTTCCTGTTTGCGGCGTTTCTTGTGCCCCCGCAGCCCAGCGGGGTGCTCGATGTGGCGGGCTACCGTGCGGTCCGGCTGGGCGCCGCTGCCTCTGGGGTGTGGGCGGCCAGCGCCATCCTGTTGGTTGCTTTGTCTGTTTCCGATGTTTCAGGCCGACCGGTCACCGCGCTCACGCCGGCGCAGATCTGGAGTGCCGCGGGCATGGTGGAAACGACGAACGCCTGGCGTTGGACTGCCGCACTGGCCGCGACGGTGGCGGCGCTCAGTAGCGTTGTGCTGCGCTGGAAATGGGTTCCCGTCTGCTTGGGTATCGCC
Organism: Mycolicibacterium canariasense; assembly: GCF_002101555.1. Classification (GTDB taxonomy): domain Bacteria; phylum Actinomycetota; class Actinomycetes; order Mycobacteriales; family Mycobacteriaceae; genus Mycobacterium; species Mycobacterium canariasense. The sequence continues at coordinate 11,829 of NZ_LQOL01000103.1, read as the reverse complement.
TTGCTGACTTTGGTGCCCATCGGACTGTCGGGGCACTCTTCCTCCGGTGGTGCGCACGATATGGCCACGAACAGTCTGCTCATTCACCTGGGAACAGGGGCCGTCTGGATGGGTGGGCTACTGGCGGTACTCTGCTACGGCATCCGCCACGGCGAACACCTCGCCCTGGCTGTTCGCCGGTTTTCTTCGCTGGCCTTGTGGTGCTTCGTCGCAATAGGCTTCAGTGGCCTGATCAATGCCGGCATCCGGGTGGGGATCAGCGACCTCGACAGTCGGTACGGCCTGTTGGTTGCCGGAAAGTTGGCCGCGCTCGCAGCACTCGGTGTGTTCGGCTGGAGACAACGACGCTCAGGTATTGCTGCTTTGCGATCCGATCCAACTGCACGCGGCCCGATGATGCGCCTGGCGCTGGCAGAGGCGGTGATTTTTGGTGTTGCAGTAGGAATTGCGGTCGGACTCGGTCGGACGCCGCCACCACCGGTGGCGCAGTCGGAACCGGGCCCGACCGAGGCTGCGATCGGTTTCGTCCCGGCCGGGCCCCCGAATGTTTGGCGGATGATGGGGGACTGGCGTTTTGACCTGTTCTTCGGTACGGCCGCGGTCGTCATGGCCGCGGTGTATGTCATCGCCGCGTACCGCCTGCGCCGCCGTGGTCACGGGTGGCCATGGTCGCGTACCGGGTGCTGGGTGCTGGGCTGCGCGGTGTTGCTGTTGGCGACTTCGTCGGGACTCGGTACCTACATGCCGGTCGATTTCAGCATCCAGATGCTCGTCTTGATGTTGCTGTCCACCGTTGTGCCGGTCCTGCTGGTTACTGGTGCCCCCGGCAGGCTGGCGTTGCTGACGCTGCCGAGGGCCGACGCTGGGGCGCCGCCCGGGCGCCGGGAGTGGCTGGTGGCGGCGGCGGGGTCATCGCTGATGCGGTTCCTCCTCCGACCGGTCGTCGCTTCGCTGATTTTCGGCTCGAGCATTGCCGTGCTGTTGCTCGGCGGGCTGTTCGCCATCGCCGTCGGCAAGCACTCCACGCACCTGCTGATGAATGGCTATGTGCTGGGCAGCGGTTGGCTCTTCTTCGAATCGGTCCTCGGCCAGCGCGGCAGGCACCGACCAGCGTCGGCCGTGGTTGCGACGCTCGGCGCACTGGCCGTCTATCTGGGTGCTGGTCTGATGACGGCGCACCGAGCCGACATCATCGGAGAAGCCTATTATCGGTCACTGCAACTGCCCTGGCCGGTCGATCTTCTGCAGGACCAACGCCAAGGCGGATACGTCGTTGCGGCTGGTGCGACGATCACGGCAGCCGCATTGACACTCGCGCTGTGGCGGCGCGCGACCACGGCCGCGTCCGGGCGCACCCGGCCGGATCCCTCGGGTGCGGCGGCGAGCTCAGCCAAGTGATGAACACCTCGTTGGCGACTTCAACTACGGCGCATTCTATTGGGCGGCAGCATGTTCGACTTTGTCTGGTTATGAAGCGCTCTGTCGGCGTGGCCGCGCGCATGCGGACGAGGGCCTTGTAACAGCGCTGGCGTAGCTGAACGCAGGCCGCGATGACCTGTGTCGGCAAAAGTTGAGGTCATCGGGCTGTGTGCGCACGCCTGGTGGGTCAGGTTGGCGCTCAGTAGTCGATCAGCCGGACAACATGGGTCGTCATGCCACTGGATCGCACGGGAGCAATCCGCACCTGGGACCCGGTGAACGGCGATTCCAGCATCTGCCCTTGTCCGAGATAGATGGCAACGTGCTGGCTACCGCCGGGGCCCCAGAAGATGAGATCACCACGTCGCATTTGCGCGACGGGAACACGGCGCCCACGGTCGTATTGAGCTCCCGAGTATTTCGGGAGGTTGATACCGACGCCGGCGAAAGCAAACACCATCAGGCCTGAACAGTCGAAGCCGACTGTCCCTGCACCTTGATCGATTCCTCGTGTCGGTCCGGCGGCATTGCCGCCACCCCAGGAGTAGGGAACGCCCAACTGTGACATTCCTCTGCGGATGGCGAACTCCACCGCCTGTTGGCCATAGAGCCGTGGAATCCGGCCGGGTGTCGCTGCCGTCGACGGTGCCGGGCTCGGGATGAGACCCAATTTGGACAGGAACCGCCGGCCCAGATCCGCAGTGAGCTGCGCGGAGGCCGCGGAGACTTGCAAGACGGAGTTGACGATGGCTACCGGATCACTTAAATCGGCACGAGGCACAGCTGGTTTCGAGGTGTCCCAGCCGGTGTCGCTGTGGGGTGCGGGGTATTGGGTATCCCAGCTGCCAGGTTGCGGTGCCGACTGCCCGGTAGGCGAGGAGGCGGGCTCGTCCGCTGGTGCCGATGAGCGGCGGACCTGTTGCAGGCGTTGACGTGCGAGGCGAGCTGTGCTGGCTGCGGCGCCGATCTGTTCTTCTTTGGTGGTGAACGCCGCTTCGGTGGCGCGCAGGGCCTGGACGGCCTCGTCGTAGCGGGCCTGGGCATCGCGTGCGGCCTGATCGGCGCGTTCTTGGGCCAGGCGGGCCATTGACTGCGCATTGGTCTGGGTGACCCGCGTTCGCTGCAGGACTCCTCGCGCCTCGGAGAAGGCCAGCCCCATTGCCTGCTGGGCCGCTGCCGTGGACATCGCCTGCTCGGGACTTGATGGCACCAGCGGCCATTGGGCCGGTCCGCGTACGTACTGGGCGGCAGCGAAATCGTCGAACCGTTGCTGAGCGCGCTCGACGACATCGGTGGCACCCTGGGTTTCGCGCTGCGCGGAGTCGAGTGTGAGTTGCGCGGCGCCGGCGGCTTCACGCGCGCTTTGGACCTGATGGAGCGCTTTCATGACTGATTCTTGCTGGTTGTGGACCTCAGCCTGCAGCGTGGCCAATTGCTCGTCGGCTCGCGCGACATCGCCGACCAGTCTGGCGATGACGTCCGGTGGCGGGCTGTCGGGTTCGGCAATGGCAATCGCCTGACCACTGGCCACCAGCATCGAGACCAGAGGCGTCGCCACAGCGAGAAGCAGCGGTCTTCTCAGGAAGCCCATGGGCGCGCCTTCCACCGGTCGCCAGCAGCATCAACTACTGAGTAACTACGTATTACGGAGGAGCGTATAACACTGGCGCCTCACTGATCACATCTGTCACAGAGCTGTGACCTGACGCCGTAAAGCATTGGGTGGCAAAGGTATCGCCGCAAGTCAAAAGCGCCGCCTGTGCCATACAGGCGTCGCCTACCGGACATGCCGTTCGCGCGCAGGGATATCTGCGGGTGACACCGAATTATCTCGGCGGCAGCGTGAGGTGCGGAGATTCTCGTGGTTGTACGTTGCGCGAACAGCGCACTGGACTGCTGATAACGGCTGTCGTGCAACGGGGCTCACGCCATGTCGCCGGCGGCGGTAGGCAGAAGCTTCAGGCGTGGGGTTCCTCATGCGATGTAGGCGCATCCGTTGAGGAGCGTTGTTCGTTGAGTCTGGCACTGCGTCGCCGCTTGATTGCTCGCCACGCCGCAATGACGCCCCCTGCGGCGACGCCGGCCACGGCTGCCCGCAGTATCGCTGTCGAGGTGCCGGTATCCGCTTCGGCTGGCGAAGGTGCGGGCTGTGCCGGGGCAGCTGGCGCGGTAGCGGTAGTGGTGTTCGGGTTGGGCGCGGATTGATTGGTTACGGGTGCATCGAGGGTGAAGGTGTACGACCCTGATACAGGGTGGCCGTCGGCGGATAAGACGCGGTAACCAACCGTGTACACGCCGTTGGGGATTGGGTCTGGGCCCAGGGTGACACTCAGTTGCGGTCCCTGTACCTGCGGAGGGTTTGCCAGCCAGTTGCGTCCATCGGCGTCGTTGAGGACGACGTTGGCGAAGGTGGCGTTGATGTCCTCGTTGAAGGTCAAGGTGATGCGGTTCGGGACCGTGGCTTGTGTCGATCCCTCTGCCGGATTAGACGCGGTCATCGCCGTATGGGCTCCGGCTGTCCCGGAGCCCAGCGTCACAAATGCCAACGTGGTCAAGCACGTCACGAACAGGCGCATGATCGAGAGCATGGTGCTGACTCCATTCTGGTCGGCCGCCAAACCGGCTACTATACTACGTAGTAAATACGTAGAATCTGGCGTGTGGGGAGATCAATGACCAGGTATAGCGTGCCCGGCCATTGCGGCGACGCATGAATCGGTGGATCGCCGTGGCCGCGGTGTTGGGGCTCGTCGGCCTGATAACGGGTTGTTCAACAGGTGCGGGTGCGGTCGCGCAGGGTGGGAGTTTCGAGTTCGTTGCTCCCGGTGGGCAGGTCGACATCTACTATGACCCGCCCGAAAACCGGTCGCGTCCCGGGCCGATCAGCGGACCGGACCTTCTGGATGTGAATCGCACGGTGTCACTGTCTGATTTCGCCGGCAAGGTCGTGGTCATCAATGTGTGGGGTCAATGGTGTGCACCGTGCCGCACCGAGATGCCGGAGCTGCAGCAGGTGTATGCCGCAACCCGCGATGAGGGGGTGGCGTTTCTGGGTATCGATGTCCGTGACAACAATCGTCAGGCTGCAGTGGATTTCATCGTCGATCGTGATGTCACTTTCCCGTCGATCTATGACCCGTCGATGCGCACGATGATCGCCTTCGGCGGCCGGTATCCCACCACGGTGATTCCGTCGACGGTAGTGCTCGACCGTGACCACCGTGTGGCGGCGGTCTTCCTGCGCGCACTGTTGGCCTCAGATCTCGAACCCGTTGTCCGCCGCCTCGCCTCAGAACCGATGACCGGGGCCGGCGGACAGTAGATGGCGGGCGATGCAGGAAACGCACGGACATTAGCTCGGTCCCCATCGGTGCGCAGGAACGACAGTCGTGATCGGTGAGCTCACGCTGCCGACGGATCCGCCGTCGGTCTTGCGCATGTTCGACTGGTTACCGCCCCCGGTTCCGTTGCTTCCGCTGGTCGCGATCGGGGCGGCCAGTTGGTATCTGCTCGCCGTGTACAAAGTCAGAACAACTGGTCGGCGGTGGAGTTGGACGCGGACCGCCAGTTTTCTGTCGGGCTGTACCGTGCTGGCGGCGGTGACCGGTCTGGCCATCGACAGCTATGGCTATCGCTTATTCAGTGCTTTCATGTTCCAGCACCTGACGTTGTCAATCCTTGTGCCGCCGCTGTTGGTCCTGGGATCGCCTGGCCAGCTCCTGCTCAGGTCTACCGCCCATCGCGGTCTTGGGCGATACGTCCTGATCGTCGCACTAGCTGCGCTACGCTGCCGGGCGAGTCGGGTTGTACTGCATCCCGGTTTCACCATTCCGGTCTTCCTGTTGAGCTATTACGGGCTGTATCTTTCGGACCTGTTCGACGCGGCCGCGGCCAGTGTCGGCGGTCACCTGGCTCTGCAGGTGTTTTTCTTGGCCAGCGGTCTGTTGTTCATCGTGCCGATTCTTGCCACAGGTCCGTTGCCTGTGCGGCAGAGCAATCTCGGCAGGTTCTTCGATATCTTCGTCGAGATGCCGTTGCACGTCTTTATTGGGGTCATTCTGATGATGGCGCCCCGAGCGCTCACTGAGACCTTCGCGCAGCCTCCAGTTAATTGGAATGTCGATCCCGTCGCCGATCAGGCGGTGGCCGGCGCGTTGGCGTGGTCTTACGGCGAGCCCGTGGCGCTGTTGATCGTGCTCATCTTTGCCATTCGGTGGCGTCGTGATGAGCAGTCTCAGTCAGCGAAGTCGGAAGCCGACGTCGAGGGTCGCGACGCGGAGTTGGAGGCCTACAACGCCTTCCTCCGCAGGTTGCATGAACCCCCGGGTAGTGCGCCCGACTCGGCAGACCTACGAAACGGCGGGTAAGTACTTCGTGTGGATCATGCGAAGCACATCAGGGCGCCTGACACGGCGAGCAGCCCGATCGCTACAGGTGTGGCGGCAATGGCCGCAACGGCGCCGCTGAGCGTGATGCGATGGCGGATCTGCACCAGCGGTTTGGGTGGATCGGTGAGACGTTTGGCGCGAGCCAGGACCGCCACACTTGCCGCAGCCAGCCCGTGGGCCGGTACCACGGCCCCCGACAGGGTCAGCAGCCCGGCAAGGAGCGGTTGACGGCCGTGCCGGCGCGCGGCGGCGTCATCGGCACACATTTCCAGGAGGGCGCACACTTCGGTGGCAGCGACGGTGAAAAAGCTGATTCCAGGCAGTGCCGCGGCGATACCGCGCACCGCGGCGACCATGTAGCCGTGTCTGCCGGCCAAGTGCGCACGTTCGTGGGCGATGACGGCGGCCAGTTGCTGCTCATTGAGCGCTGCGATGGCTGCAGAGGTGACAACGATGGCGGCCGGGCGTCCGGCGACGCAATAGGCGGCGGGTTCGGGCGCCTCGATGACGACCAGCTCGCTGCCATCGGATCGGCCCACCAAGCGCACCGCGTCGGCGTGGTCGAGGGTGTGGGCGCGCATGCGGCGCAGCGCCCGCACCCCACGCAGACACACTGCACCCAGGCCGCTCAGCGCACCGACGACGGCGGCGGTGGCCACAACTTGTGCCGGCCACCCGGAGTGGCCGATCAGAATGGCGTGTAGGCGCTCGACGCACGAAGCAAGCAGAACATCGGGGCTGTCCCAGTGCCCCGCCGCCTCGACCAACGTCATCGCCACCGCCGCGATAGCGGATCCGATCACCGTCACGACAGCCGCCAGCCAGGCGGTGATCGCCAGACGGGGTGCAAACCCTTCGGCAGTGATTCGGCGCAGAAGTCGTGGCCCCGCGACAAGTACCGTCGCGACATAGAGGATCAATGCTGCCGCAACGGTCATCGCCGCCCCGCCTTGCGCGCCAGTCGGCGCAGTGCGGCGCGAAGATCGGCCGACTCGGTGGCGTCGATCTGCGCGACGAAATGGCTCAGCACGGCCTCTGAGCGGCCGCCGCCGCTCAGCGCATCGAGCATGAGGCGGGCGCTGTGCTCTTCGCGAGTCAGGGTGGGCCGGTAGCGATAGGCTCTGCCTTCGCGCTCGCGCGTGAGCCAGCCTTTGCCGTGCAGATTGTCCATCGTCGACATGACCGTGGTGTACGCGATATCGCGCGCGGTGAGCAGATCGTCCAAGATCTCACGGACCGTGGCACCCGAATCCGCGCTGCGGCTCCATAGACGATCCATGATCGTCGCCTCTAGTTCTCCGAAGCCGCGCACTCGCGCCATGATGGAACCTCCTGACTAAGTCCGTAGACAGCTTACGGTGTGAGCGCCAAGGAAGCCGATACAGCGAGGAGGCCGGCACGTGTTCGTGGCGGGGTGACTCCTGTTCAGTCGATGGCTACACCGCGGATCCGCAACCACGTCGAGGGGTCGACTTTTACCGATCCGTTCAGGTGAACTTCGAAATGCAGGTGGGGGCCGGTGGAGTTCCCTCGGTTACCCATCGTGGCGACTTGGTCACCGGCGACCACTCGATCGCCGACTTGCACCGTGGTGGTGTCGATGTGTCCGTAGAGCGTGACGGTGCCGTCGGCGCCGCGAATCTTGACCCACATGCCGTAACCGGGAGTGGGTCCCGACGCGATCACCACGCCGTCAGCGGCGGCATAGATGGGGGTACCGACCGCATTGGCGATATCCAATCCTGCATGCAGGGTGCCCCAGCGGGTTCCGAATGTCGATGTCAAAATTCCGTTGGTCGGATACACGAACTGTGGGCGCCGCAGCAGCGCCTCTCGCTGAGCGCGATCACGAGCGAAAGCCGCACCGCGGGCCACCTCTTCGGTATGGACCGCCGACTCGGACGCACTCTTCACCGCAACGATCTGAATACCCGAAGTAGCTACGGCCGGGCCGGCGGACGCCATCATCGCGGTCGACTGCGTGCCTGGCTGCGCAGTTTCGGCCGCCGCGTGGGCTGCGGCGGCGACCGCTCCGGCAGCAAGGCTGGTCATGATCAGTCTGCTGTGGGCCGGACCGACGGTTCGCCGAGTCTTGCGGTGGGAGCCGGGTTTGGGGCGACGCGCTGGAGGCGTCTTTCGCATCCGGTAAGCGGACGGTCTTGGGCGTTCGGAGCTTAGGCTGCTCGAACCGTCGCGAGCCGGGGACTGGTGCCCAACAACGACATCGGGCCGAGGTTTGAGAAGCGACCGGGGCGCTTGTTCGAACAGGTCGTTCGTGTCGTCGAGTTCGGGTGCCTGCAGGATTTCGATGTCTCTTGCGAACGGGCTGCGACCGACCAGTGGCGCTGCGGTGTTGTCCAAAGCGCAGACGGGAAGGACCTCGGTGGGGTCGGCAGACCGACGGTGTGCCCCGGGCGCACCCGGTCGCTGCAGCGCCAAATCCAACTTCCCTCACCGTTACCGTTTTGTTATGCGATGGCGAGACGCTAACTGAGCCAGAACGATTCAGCAAGCGCCAGAAGCTCCATATTCGCGGCAATCCGAGCACGGAGTGCGGGCTGCGTGCCGATGACCAGCGCGGACTACGATCTCGACCGCACGAACAACTACCTAGATTAGTACTGGGATACTCAGTAGGTTAATCTACTGATCTACCCAGTAGATGACACGGTCTACGGCGGACGTGCGGCAGCAGGAGGATTCTTTGACAGCCCAGGCGCCCCCCGTCGGAGAACTCGAGGCTCGGCGTCCGTTCCCGCAGCGGATGGGCCCCAAGGGCAACCTCATCTACAAGCTGATCACCACGACCGATCACAAGCTGATCGGCATGATGTACGTGGTCACGTGCTTTGGGTTCTTCATGGCCGGCGGATTGATGGCCCTGCTGATGCGCACCGAGTTGACGGTTCCCGGGCTGCAGTTCCTGTCCAACGAGCAATACAACCAGCTGTTCACCATGCACGGCACGGTGATGCTGCTGTTCTACGCAACCCCGATCGTGTTCGGTTTCGCGAACCTGGTGTTGCCGCTGCAGATCGGCGCCCCTGACGTTGCGTTCCCGCGTCTGAACGCGCTGTCCTACTGGCTGTTCCTGTTCGGCGCGCTGATCGCCATGGGTGGTTTCATCACCCCCGGTGGCGCCGCCGACTTCGGCTGGACCGCCTACACGCCGCTCTCAAATGTCATCCATAGCCCCGGTGCGGGGGCGGATCTATGGATCGTCGGTTTGATCGTCGGTGGTCTGGGCACCATCCTCGGCGGTGTCAACATGATCACCACCGTGGTCTGCATGCGCGCCCCCGGTATGACGATGTTCCGGATGCCGATCTTCACCTGGAACATCCTGGTGACCTCGATCCTGGTGCTGCTGGCCTTCCCGCTGCTGACCGCGGCGCTCTTTGCATTGCTCGCGGACCGACATCTCGGATCCCTCATCTATGACCCGGCCAACGGCGGTGTGCTGCTCTGGCAGCACCTGTTCTGGTTCTTCGGCCACCCCGAGGTGTACATCATCGCGCTGCCGTTCTTCGGCATCGTCAGTGAGATCTTCCCGGTGTTCAGCCGCAAGCCGATCTTCGGGTACACCACCTTGATCTACGCGACGCTGGGTATCGCGGCGCTGTCGGTGGCGGTGTGGGCACACCACATGTACGCCACCGGTGCGGTGCTGCTGCCGTTCTTCTCGTTCATGACGTTCCTGATCGCGGTGCCGACGGGCGTCAAGTTCTTCAACTGGATAGGCACGATGTGGAAGGGGCAGTTGACCTTCGAGACCCCGATGTTGTTCTCGGTGGGCTTCCTGATCACCTTCCTGCTCGGTGGCCTGTCGGGTGTGCTGCTGGCCAGCCCGCCGCTGGACTTCCAGGTCACCGACAGCTATTTCGTGATCGCGCACTTTCATTACGTGCTCTTCGGCACCATCGTGTTCGCCACCTATGCGGGCATCTACTTCTGGTTCCCGAAGATGACCGGACGGCTGCTCGACGAGCGTCTGGGCAAGTTGCACTTCTGGCTGACGTTCATCGGCTTCCATGCGACCTTCCTGGTTCAGCATTGGCTGGGCAATGATGGGATGCCGCGTCGCTACGCCGACTACCTGCCCAGTGACGGTTTCACGACGCTGAACGTGATCTCCACCGTCGGGGCACTGATCTTGGGCGTGTCGACGCTGCCGTTCGTCTGGAACGTGTTCAAGAGCTGGCGTTACGGCGAGCCCGTCGTGGTCGACGACCCGTGGGGTTACGGCAACTCTCTGGAGTGGGCCACCAGCTGCCCACCACCGCGGCACAACTTCACCGAACTGCCCCGGATCCGTTCGGAGCGGCCGGCATTCGAGCTGCACTACCCGCACATGGTGGAGCGGATGCGCGCCGAGGCGCACATCGGTCGGGCACACGGGCCGTCCGACGGGGATGTCACCCGGATCGACGATGTGGAAGTTCGCACCTAAGCATTGACGGCATCCATGCATACATGCGTATAGTTGCATGTATGACCGATCGAGACTGCGGTGCCACTGGCCGCAACGACACGCCGGCTATCAAAACTCTGGCGCTCGAACTTGCCGACCTACTCCCGAGCAGCGACGAGCGGTGCGCCGACCGACTGACCTACGGGCTCGCCGCCGATGTGATCATCAAGCAAGCTCACCTCGTCGCGGGCGAAACTCGCAAACCCCGCCTATGTGTGCACTATGACGCCAGCGCGGTGACGGCCAGCGATATTCAGCTGCGCGCGCGGCAGGCGGCGCAAACCATCACTTCGCAGTACGGTCACCTGAGTTGGTCGCCGACCGACGGGGTCGATGATGTCACCATCGGTATGGAGTTGGTCGAGCAACTGCAGACAATCCCGGGAGTGGTTGCCGCAGAAGCGACACCGACTGCTGTCGAGGTGGAGTTCGAGCGTGCGGTGGTGACCGCACAGGAAATCGTCGATGTCATCGGCGAGTGGAGCCGGTCTCAGGTCCCAGAGCGCGATATCGAGGACAGCCCCGCGCACGAAGACGGCCACGCCGATCATCAGCACAGACACGGCGGAATCTTCGGGGAACGCAGCGAACTCATCTTTGCGGCACTATCCGGTGGATTGCTCCTGACCGGATGGCTGCTGGCGACATTCGCCGGCACGCCCCGGATCGTCGAGTTGGTGGTCTACTCCCTGGCGTTCTTCTTCGGCGCGTACTTCACCGTGCAGGAGGCCTATGCCAGTGTCCGGCATGGGAGGTTCGAGATTGACTTCCTCATGTTGGTGTCCGCAGCAGGTGCTGCGGCGCTGGGTGAAGTCGCCGAAGGCGCGCTGCTGCTGTTCCTGTTCAGCGTGGGTCACGCGCTGGAGGGGTACGCGATGGGTCGCGCCCGCAGGGCGATCGAAGCCCTTGCCGAACTGGCGCCCAAGACAGCTCTGGTCCGCCGCGGGGGCACCGGCGATACCGTCGAAATACCCGTTGCTGATCTGGGGATCGGCGACGTGGTCGTCGTACGGCCCAACATGCGTCTTGCCGCCGACGGCTTCGTCGTCGCGGGCACCAGCAGCATCGACCAGGCCCCCGTGACCGGCGAGAGCGTGCCCGTCGACAAGAGACCTGTCCCGGATGTCGCGGCAGCTACCGCCGCACCCGAACTCGTGGACGCCACGGCACGGGTCTTCGCCGGCACGATCAACGGTGCCGGCGCCATCGAGATCCAGGTAACCCGCCTTGCCGGTGACTCGACACTGGCCCGGGTTGTCCGATTGGTCGCCGAGGCGCAGACCAAGACAACATCGACCCAGCGGTTCACCGACAAGTTTCAACGCATATTTGTGCCGACCATCCTGGTCGGCGTGGCGTTGCTGCTGTTCGCCGGACTGGTGGTCGACGAGCCGTTCACCGCGACCGTCTACCGCGCCCTGGCGGTGCTGGTGGCCGCAAGTCCCTGTGCTTTGGCGATCGCAACGCCGAGCGCGGTCGCGCCGTTTCTGAGATAACTAACCAGTTCGGGGTTCTAAATGTCCTCATCTGAGCTGGTGGGCTTGGGGTGAG
>NZ_LQOL01000102.1 GCF_002101555.1 Mycolicibacterium canariasense | reverse complement strand
CTCATTTTCGAGAGACCTCGACCTCTATCCCGGCAACGACGCGCCAACCACCTCTACACCCTCATCTGTGAAGAGCCTGTTTGAGTCCCCGGCGCAGCAGCACCAGCTGAGTGCGTTCGGAAAGTGCTTCGGTGTCATCGAGTCGGGCCAGCACCGTCGCGTAGACGGCCACGGCGACGAACCCGGCAAGGAACACGGCTCCGGCGATCAGTGGGCCTGCGAGCGCAGAGACGAGCAGGCACAGGGTCATCAGCGCTAGGACGGACAACTGCCCGAGCGGGCCGAGCCGTATGCCGGCGAGCTTCCAGATGACGCGTACACGACTGACGCCGTTGAAGACTCGGAACGGTCGCATCAGTTACTGCCCGAGAAGCTGTCACGTCCCTGCCGAAGCAGGTGCGCGGGTGAGGTGTTCGACGACGCGGCGGGCATCAGGTCAGGCTGTCGACGATGCCGGAGCCGTAGTTGGCGATGAACATGATGCCGCCGAGGAACGCCTCGATTACCAGCACGCCGAAAGCCACATCGCGGATGGCTTTGACCGAGCTGGCGCCACCCTTGGCGTCAGACCAGGCTTTGAACGCGTACCAGCCACCGACGAGGGCGACGATGACCATGAGTGCGGACAGGCCGATGTTGACGAGGTTGATCAAGATGCCATCACTGGTCGGGTCGGTGATGTCGGCGAGGTAGGTGACGCCCTGAGCAGCGCCAGCCGAAGCGGTGTCGATCAGTGCGGCGGGAAGCTGTGCGAGGTTCACGAGAATGGGTACCTTCCGGTGGCGGACCGCCGCGGTTGTGCGCGGTGGATTTACGGGGTCAGCCGTGAGCCTGAATCACGCCCTACAGTCGCGGCGAGTGCGACACGTCCCGGCCGGCGCAGGCAGCGGGGTACTGACTGGGTGCGAGGTGCGCGTACGCGCGGGCGCGCGCACCTGAGTCCCGCCGTCATATGGGCGCTCAGTCTCGTGCTCAGTCAGCCGCTCAAAAACTCGCTCAAAGAGCAGATCAACTCAAAGATCAAACTCAGGCTCAAAACAGCGATACACCACTTCGTCGTGTCGTGGCGCGCACGTGGGAATGCCGCTACGGGCGCTACTGTCCCGCGCCATGAGTCAGTCAACCGGCGTCACCGTGCACGCTTTCATTCGTCCCGGCACCCCGGCGTCGGCCGGCCCGTCGGTAGTGACACAGATCGTCGATCTCTACGAATTCGGAGTCCTCGGGCCCGGCAGCGAAGTCTGGGCCAACCTCGATGTACCCAACGCACTCTGGGTGCTCTCGGACACCTCAACGTTCCTGCGCGTGGTCGATGTGCCCTCAGCTGGATGGGTTCGCCTGACACGCAACTCAGTGGTCTGGGGACGGGTGTCCAACGACACCAGCCGCTCACCCAGCCACGGCTTCTCGGTCAACGACATGCCGCTCCCGGTCCAGGAACACGACACGGTGACCGTCGTTTTCCGCAACACCGACCCGGCACGCATGCGGGCACAGTTCGGTGCCGCGCACCATGCGATGCACGACTATCAGATCGAGCACGGGATGATGAGGGCCGTCGACCTGAAACTCAACGGGCAGCAGCGCCAGCCGGTGGCACACGATGCGAGTCAGTTCTCCCGCAACCACGCCGGCGTCCGCGGTCTGGACCTGATGGCGTGCACGACGGGCCCGGCGATGCACAAGGTGATTCGCGAGAACCTGGAAGCATTCACGACCTCCATCGACATCGCGGAGTTCGGCCGGATCAGGGCTGCCCAGCAGCGCATCTCGCAGATCGCCGAGGTGATCACCGATCCGATCGTGCAGCGGATCGCCGCGCTGCGTGACATCGGGCCGTTCATGGCTGACCACGAAGGTGAAGACGCTGACGACGAACTCGAAGCAGTGCCGGGAAAGCACTAGGCGGGACCGCTAACGAACGCCCACACTCAGCTGGGCAGCGTGATCAGAGCGTGACCGTGGACGTAGTGCACGTCAGTGTCGCCGTGGCGCGACACCTCGGGGTTGTCGTATGTGTGTCCGTGGATCAGCCAGCGCGGACGGTGACGGTCCACCCACCGCCTCAACGCGTCTATGCCCATGTGGGCCGCGTCTTCGGCATCGTTGACGCCGGCCGGCGGGCAGTGCGTGATGACAAGCTCAGCGGGGCCCAGCGAGTCGATCGCCGCGGCGTACTCCGCCTGCGTGAAGAGGACGTCGTCGACATCCGGCTTGTAGCGCACACAGCCCTGCACCGCCAGCGTCGAGAGGGCGCGGTGGCCGGGAAGGCGAAGTGTTCCCCGACTCGCCGGCGACGTGCGATCACCGATCAGGTCCACTATCCCGTTGCTCGGCATGTAGTCCTGGGTGCAGTGATTGCCGTACACCCCGGCGGTGAACGGTGCACCTGCGTGCGCCATGGCAGTGGCATGCACCGCTGAGAAGTCACCGAGCGTGATGAGTGCGTCGGGACGAAACGTCTGGACCAGTGGCTGGAGGGTGTATCTGCCCTCGGTGTCTTGCGGCCACGTGTGAGCCGAATCTGCAACGACGAGAAGCTCCACATCGCCATTGTGGTGTCGATTCCCACGATGAGGTGATGCGGCGCGGCGGGACCCGCGACCGGCGGTGAGTCGGTATGCGCCCGTCCCCGGTGCCGCCGACCGATGTCCGCCGCGACGTGCAGGCGATGTGGTCGGTCCGGCGGCGGCCACCGGTAAGGATGCGGCGGCCGCCGCGGACTCACAGGCTGTGGCGGTTCTGCTGAGCCCGGGCCTGCTCGATGGTCATGGTGTGCCAATCGAAATCGAGCACCACCGCTCCGTCGACAGCGCAGACGGTCATGCGCCCGGTCTCGGGGCTACCGGTGATCGCGAACGATCCTCCCACCGTGTGCCCGTGACGCACGAGCGCATCGTCGATGCGCGCCTGGTACTGACCGAGCCAGACGTCGGGGGTGTAGGTGATCCACTCGCCGGTGGTGAGATCGCGCAAGTAGGTGCGCAGTTCGGTGTCCATCTGGTGTGCGCCCCTTTCCTGAGCGATGCGTATAAACTTAACTACAACTAGTGTAGTGAAGTTTTCGGGCTTCGGCAACAATGCCTGTGTCCGGCCACATCACCGCTCGGTGATGGCACCCCATCCGATCGGTGCGTCGATGCCGTCGACAAGCCACACGTTGTTGGCTCCCAGCGACACCCGCAAAGCCAGCTGCATCACCGACCAGGTTTCGATCGCCGCGGAAGCTTTCACTGTCACCAGAACTTTCAGTTCGGTTCCCGGTTCTGGCTTGGCCGGCATGGGCGTATCCGCAGAACCCTTGATCGACTCGATCTCCGCACGGCTGTACGGGCTGTCACTGATTGCCGATCCCACGAACTTGGCCGAGACGTATTGTCCCAGCGACGTCGCCCCCTCCTCCGACGCCAGGTATGCGGACACAAAACGGTCCAGAGACTGACCAAGCGGTCCACTGGAGTCCACCGGATTCGTGTACTTACTAGCCACTTTGAACGGTTGAGTGTCGACGTTGACGATCGACGGCCAGATGAGCAACTGGTAGTCCCCGTCACGATCGAGCACCGTCACCATGTACCGGCTGATCTGCGCGCTGCTGGAGCCGGGGGACACGAACGTGACCGCGAACGTTGCCTGCCACAGCACCGCGTCATAACCCTGCCAGCGCACAATGTCAGACGCGTCGATGGACCGCACTTCGAACGGAACCGGTGACAGTTCGATGTTCTGCGCAGCTGAGGAACGGGCCATCAGCGGCGTCTGCGCCTGCGTGGATCCACCCATCCACAGCAGGAGCGAGTTTCGCGCGTAGTTCTGCACCCGTGTGACGTCGGTGATTGCGTCGAACGTATCGACGGGCTTGGGTAGGCGCGTCAGGATCACTGCCGTCAGCACCACCGTCGCCATCACCATCAGCAGCGCCAGCGGGCCGCTGATCATCGTGAACACCAGTGCGCGTTCGCGCGCCTTCGGCTTCCACTGTGAGGGGCGGGTCAGCTTCCCCAGACTCGACATCTCGCTCCTCGTTTCTGTCCGGTGCGACGACCCACCGTGGGCCGCGCCGTGCCCGTCTGACGCGATCGGGACGCGGATAAGGTAGCCGCGCCCTGGCAGGGTCGGCGCTTCGCGGCGCGGCCCGCCACCAGGCAGGACAGAACACAACGGAGGTCGATCGTGGGCATCGTCGAGACACTTATCGCCAGTCAGCGCCGGCCAGATGCCGAAGCGCTGCGCATCTCCACAGCTGCGCGAGAGTCCATTCCGTCGGCCACAGCTGGGCGCGATGGTGATGTGGCCGCAGCCGTCGGCACGTGGGCCGAGATCGCCTCAGCCGCCGCCGAGGATGCCAACGTCGCGATCGCCGAGGAGAAAAGGCCGCCGCGCGCACCCGCGGCGCCCGCGCACCTGCAGCAGTTCCTCGACGCCGACACCGACACTTCGTTCACCGGATTCGACGATGACGCAGGAATTCCCGTCGAATCCGCGACCCACCGCACTGACTCCCGGTTCCTGCTCACCGACGAGGAGGACCACGCGCCAGATCCAACTCCGGCGACACCCGTGCCCCCCTGGGTCGTCGACCCTCCCGCAGATCACCCCGGCGCCGTAGTGCCGGCTGGCGACAACGCCTCCGTCGACGATCGTGTACCTGCATCCGATCAGGCACCGGTGGGCTATGTCTATGACGAACCTGCCGATCCGGCGGTGGTCAACGCCGACGGGCTCGACGATCTCGGCTGGCCGGGTGACGGTGACATCCCCGGCAGCGACGAAGAATTCGACGATCATGGTGACGCCGGCGCCGCGGGTGCATGCGAGGGCCCGCAGCATCCGCGACCTGCGCGGTGGGAGCGCGATCCGGTCCCGGCATCCCCGTGGGGTGACGCGCCGGAGGTCGTCGCCGAAGAGGACCCGCACTCAGCAGCGGACGACACCGACTATCGCCCGCTCCATTCACCCCCGCCGGTCGACGACGACGACACCGAACCTGCGCCGTCCCAGCATGCGACGGCCCCGCCCGACCATTTCGACGCACCGGAGCCGCAGCCGCGTGCCTCGGTGTTCGCGCGGATCGGTGACGTGCTGTCCCCGCAGCGGGTGCGCGACTGGTTCGGCGGCCGACCACTCAGGATCGGAGTCATCGCGGCGGGCGCAGTCTTGCTCGTCGTCGCGATCGTCGCGTCGTTCATGGTGACCGGTCGTGGCCGTCCGCCGGAGCCGGCCGTGCAGGTGGCCCTGCCGCCGGCGGCCAACGACGTGCCGGCACCGACGGCGAAAGAGGCCGTGCTGATCCCGGCGCAAGTCAGCGCGTCGTGCGGGAACGATTCCGACGGCGTCGCCCCCTTTGCCAACGACCGCACCCGGGCATGGGTGTGCAAGCGCATCAACGGACTGGACCTCAATGTCCTCAACATCTCGTTCGCCTGCCCCGTGGTGATCACCTCGATCACAGTGGTGCCGGGCTGGAACTTCGTCGCCCCGGACGGCCGCGACGAATGGATTCGGCACCGCCTGACGACCGGCATCTCTTGGCGGATGGGTGGCGCGGTCTACCCCCAGACGATCGTGCCGACGCGCACCGGCGTCACGATGAAAGTCCCGAACGTGATCACGCAGGAGATGAGTGCGACCATCACAAGCTCGATGCGGCCGCCGATGGGCGAGAGCAAGTCTGACGACTTCGGCAGCAAGGCAGACGAGAGCGCCAAAGTCGATGAATTCACGGCTATCAGCTCGATCAAAATCATGGGTCACCCGGTCGATCCGGGCAGCGGCCTGTGCGGCCCGACCGGATAGCGACCTCGGTGCGTCTGCTGTGGAGGCTGTTCACACCGCGCGGGTTACGGCGCGGCTCTCTGATCGTGCTGCTCGTCTGGACGATGATCGCGTGCGCCGATCATCTCGGTGTCTTCGCCGCACTCGTGAGCTTGTCGGGAGCGGTAACTTCACCCGATCAGCTGCTGCCCGTACAGGTGTTCGCGCCGTAGCCTCAGCGGCGGGTTCGCGCCGCGCACGCCGGCTGGTCGCACCGACCAACATCATGTCGGCGACCCCGCTTCACCTGCCTCCGGTGCCTGTTCTCGAAAGGACATTTCCGCCGTGATCCCCACGCAATCCAAGCAGTACCTCGAAAGTGCCATCAGCGCGCTGGTCAACCGGAACTACGTCGTGGCCGACCGCGATCTGCAGTATGCAACCGAGGAATGGCCCGATCAGTGCGACCTGCACCGCGCATTGTCGTTCTCGCGCGTCAGCGCGAAAGGCGGACACAGCAGCGTTGCCGAAATCACCCGGATCCGCGATGCGCTGGGCAGCTTCGACGAGATGGTCACTGCGATCGATGCGACCCAGGTAGAGGACTGGTTCACCACCACATGGCAGATGCCGCTGGTGCCAGTCGTGTTGCCGTTGGTCACCCGAGGACACGTCCGAGCCGCCTATGCCAGCGTGTTGGTCGAGGGCGGTCACTACGACCTGGCGCGTAACGAACTCGACGCCGCCAGCCGCGAACGCGTTACCCGCAGCGCAAACACGTCGGTCACCACCAAAGAGATCGCCGCGGTGGAATGCCTGCTGTACTACCGCACACAGCGCTGGGAGGACTTGATCTCCTCCAGCGCAGCGCTGACCACCGCGGCCGGCACGGATGAACTGGAGCAGGTGCTGGCCGCACTGGGCAACGCACTGGGTGGCGCGGCACTGGCGCACCTGGGCTCCCACGACGCTGGCCAGGCCAAGCTCAAGTACGCGTTGGCGGCCAACTTCTCAGCTGTGTCGGCCTGGGCGAGCTTGCAGCTGGGTCTGTCCTATCGCACCGACGGCGACGAGGAGTCCGCGCAGAAGGCGCTCGCCGGAGGAATGCAATACGCCACGCTGCCCGGACTCCAGGATGCGATCCGCAACAAGAGCGTGCGCATGCGCGTCTCGGCGCCGGACGTGATCGCCGCGCGTACCAGCTTCTGGGACCCCGACACTGAACCCGACATCGCTGACTTTCAGCGCCAGGCATCACAGTCCGACCGCCAGGAAGTGCTCAACGGTGCACTCGCCGAGCTGGAAGACATGGACGGCATGGACGGCATCAAAGAGCAGATGCGCACCCTCAGTTCGGAGATCATGTTCGAGAACGAACAGCGCCGCCGCGGGATGAGCGTCAAAGCCAAGACTCGACACCTGATCTTCAAAGGCCCGCCGGGAACGGGCAAGACCACCATCGCCAACCTGATCGTGCGCCTCTACTACGGCCTGGGCGTCATCCGCACCCACACGCTGGTCTCAGCCAACCGCGCCGCGATGATCGGTGCCGTAGAGGGCGAGTCGGCGAAGAAAACTCTGGCCAAGCTCACGGAAGCGCGCGGCGGAGTCATCTTCATCGACGAGGCCTACGAGCTGGTACAGGATCGCGGCGGGCAGGCTGACCCGTTTGGTTCCGAGGCGCTGACGACGCTGCTGGAATACATGGACAACCACCGCGATGACCTCATTGTCATCATTGCTGGATACGAGGCCCCAATTGAGCGGTTCCTCGGCGAAAACCCGGGCCTCAAGTCGCGATTCGCGTACTCGTTGTCGTTCGCTACCTACAGCGCGGATGAGATGTGGCGCATCCTGACCGGCATGGCGCGCAAAGAGGGCCGCACCGTCGACGCCGCGGTAGAGGGCGCGTTCAAACAGATCATCGACGTGATGTGGGGTACCGACCAGCGCGGACAGCGGGTACTCGATGTCGCCGGCAATGGCCGTTTCGCCCGCAATGTCTTCGAGCAGGCGCAGGGTCTGTCGTCCCGCCGGCTGATGAGCGGCGGTACCGATCTCTCGTCGTTGACCGACGCGCAGTTCCTTGAACTGACAGCTGAGGACATTCTCGGCGCAGCCGGCAACATCCTGAAAGGGTTTGGTATCACCCACGTTGCGTGATGCGCGCCGGTAGTCCCGATATGAGTCAGGCCCTGCAGCTCCATTGCTGCAGGGCCTGACTCTGTCACGGTGGCGGCTGTCAGCGCCGGCGCATCTCCAGCCGTAGTCCCACCGGCTTGAGAGTCAGTGCCTCGGACACCTCGAGGCGGTAACCCGGCTCCGGCCCGAAATCGAAGCTGCGCAGGATCGCGGCGAGTGTCAGCATGATTTCGTGCAGCGCGAACTGCCGGCCGATGCAAGCCCGCGCTCCGGTGCCGAACGGTTTGTAGACCCGCGGCGGTATCGCGCGCAGATTCTCTGGAATGAACCGGTCGGGGCGGAACTCCCCGGCATCCGGACCCCATGTGTCCGTGTCGCGTTGGGCGGCCACCAAGAGCACGAACACCCACCCCCCAGCGGGAATTGGGTACTTGTCACCGAGCACGGTATCGACCTTGGCCTGGCGGAAGTACCCAGGCGCCACCGGCCACAGCCGAAGTGACTCGTCGACGATGCGGCGCAGACAGCGCAGCGGCGCCACATCATCGAAGACAATCTCGTCCAGCGATCGGTCTCCCCATCGCTCATCGATCTCAGCGCGCGCCTCGGCGGCGACATCCGGGTTCTGTGCCAGGTAGTGCAACGCGAAGCTAATGGCGTTGGCAGACGTTTCGCTCCCCGCGACGAGCAAGGTCAGGATCTGGTTGGCGATGTTCGCCTCGTCCAGCTTCTCACCGGTATCTGGGTCGGCACAGTCAAGCATCCTGTCCAGCATGTTCGGTGTGCCGGACCGCGGTCCCTGCTCGCGCCGAGCGGCGACGATGTCGGCGATCTGCGCACGCAACCACGCTTTGTCTCGGACGTGGCGTCGGCGCTGAGTTTTCCCGAACAGCCGGTCATAGAACGGGATCGCGTCGGTGCGGCGGTTGGCGTAGCGCATCTCACGCAGCACTGTCGCAGTGAACTCGTCCTCGCCCGTCGCGTCCAGTGTGGTGAACGAGTGCCCGATACCTGCGCGGGCGACAATCTCGGTCGTGAGTCGGTTGGCAGTGGTGGGGATGTCGATCCACGCGGGTCCACTTGCGGCCCAGGTATTCATGAGTTCGGAGACGGTGTCGACCATCGGCCGGTGATAGGCCTCCATCGCGGCCTTCGTGAACGCCGGCATCAGGATGTTGTGGGCTTTCGACCAGTTCGGCTCGCCGTTGAACGCGGTGAACAATCCGTCTCCGGCGACCGGGCGCAGCTTGCGCAGCGAGTGCCCGACATGCTTCTCCCACACCGCTTCGTCGTTGACTTCGTTGATCAAATCAACGCGGGATATACACACGACGGGGAAGTCGAAAATGCGCTGTTCGACGATCCCGCCGTGGCGCACGATTTCTCGTGTGAGCCCCTGCGACGGTTTGGCCATATCGATGGTGAGCAGGTCACCGAGGAGCGGTAGCCGCCAGCGCGGGTGGGGCAAAGTCGCGGGGGGAGGTGCCGCAGTCGTGGTCATCGGACGCTCATCTCGTCTCTTCTCATGTCGTTGGTTCGGCATCAGCAGCACGGGTAGCGGAAACGTTCTCAGGCTGGCCGATGCTGGCGGCGTGCTCGGCGTGGCTCCACCATCGCGCCAGGCGCAGCAACTCGGCGGTCTCGTCTTCAAGTGTGTTGGCCCGCGACCTGAGGACGGCGCCGCTGTCAACAGGTACCGCCGCGGCTCCGGCGGCCTTGGCGCGTAGAGCATCAGCCAACTGCAGTGCGGCTAAGGCGGGTTCGCGCTGTGCTACAGGGACGCGGTGTTCTGACACGAACAACGCACTGCGGATGTCGCTGACATCTCGGAAGTACCCGCGCAGCTGCAGGATGGCGTCGCGGATCTGCACGACCGTCTGGTGAAGATCCATGGGCGCCTTGCGGCGACCCGATGGGCGCGGTGCGCTGATGTCGAATGCAATTGCTGGCACAGCTTCGAGCATCCGATCGCGCAGCGGCTGCAGCTGGCGCCAGTGCCGACTTGTCGCGTCCAGTCCTGCCCGGGAAGCCACGCCGACCAGGAACGGCGAAAAGGCCAGGAGATTCGCGCCGACGGACTCGGCGAAGAAGATGAAGCCGTGCAGCGCGGTGCGGTAGTCGCGGCTGTAGAGCAGGCCGAACTCTTCGAGCGCAGCCAACAGCGGCGCCTCGATGCTGCTGATCCAGATGGACAGCCCGATGGAGAATCCGCTGAGCGCCAACATGCGTTCGTGGCGTTTAGCTCTCGGCTGCATCAGTTCCTTGGTGCACATCCACATCAGCTGTGTGCCGAGCGTGACCAATATCGACACGTAGATGCTCCAAGCGGCGACGCTCCACCAACCGCCGTGGTCTTCCAGTGTCTGGCCGGCATTGCGCGCGGGTGTCGCAGCGACGAAGAACCCCGCCGCGGCGACCAACGCGGCGATGCGGTGATACCGCTGGCGGATGCGCGCCTGCTGCCGGGAAAGTCGGGTGTAGACAGTGATGAACCCCATGAATTCCGCGGCGCAGAAAATCATCAGTGCCAGCGACACCTGTTGGGCAGCAGTAATGGACAGAACTCCGGCATCACTCAGCGCGATCTCCACACGGTGTTCACGCAAGAGGTTCGAGGCCAGCATGAAAGCCAGGGTGTGGTTGAGGTAACGCTCCCACTGGCTGTGGTTGAAGAACAGATAGCGAAGGAGCGTCACCGTCGCCATGAATGCCAGCAGCGGCCATGCGAAGTTCTCTGGGACGCTGGAGGTCATCGTCGGCGGAAGAACACGCCGCGCATCATGGACTGCTCGTCGGCCGCGGCAGCCGCTGCAACCATCAGCACGTTGGCGAACATTTCGGCGTCGCGTTCCTGTTCGCTGTTGTAGTGGCTGCGCAGTAGGAGGCTGTGAATGGACTCCAGATCGAGAGTGGGAAGCACGTCCTGCAGTGCGGCGATCTGCTCAGCACGCAGTTGGTCGGGGTGTTCGGTGACGGGTCTCCGGTGGCCGAGAAGCATGTGGCCGACCTCGTGGAGGCAGATCTGGTCGATGTGATATTCGGATGTGCCCATTTCGTGGACGATTACGTCATCGTGCTCACGCATCAGCCACACCCCGCACGGGCTGTTGGTCAGTTCCTCTGATGCTGTGTCGATGGGAAGCAGAGTGATCGGGCGACCGCGCATTTCAGCCACGCTGCGGATGAAAGCCTGCCGGTCCCACGGCACGGGGATAGGTAAAGAACGCGCGAGCTCGAGCAGTTCAGCAGCCGGAATAGCCATCACTGCTGCCTTTTCGGCGAGGTGACAGGCGGCAAGTGCTCGATCCGGCGCGCTTGGTCGATCATTGCGCGCAGACTCTTGATCGACTCCGGTGTGAGACCTGATGCGCGCATGGCGAGGTCGAGAACACCGGCATCGCGCATGGACTGCAGCAGCTCCAGTTGCGCGTCGACTTTGGGATCTACGCCCGGGTTGATGAGGTAGGACGGTGGCACGCCGAAGAACTCCGCGATCGCTTGTAGATGCGTCACGGTGGGGTTGGTCTTGCGCCCTGCGCGTAGCTGCCATACGTAGGCGGCGCTGATAGGCACGCCCGTCTTTTTCGTGATCTGCTCGGCTGCCGCTGCGTTGGACAGCGGGGCATCGTCTTTGCGGTGCATCGTTTCGAACAGCCGGTTGATCTTGCGCGCCAAGGCAGGAGATTCGGCGTCGTCTGCACCGTTGGTTCGACTGGTGGGCAATGTACGTCCGTCTCTGTTTGGGGGACCGTCGTGTACTGAGATTACTGGACGTTTCGTCGGGGCGGTTATCGGGCCAGCTGGTTTTGGTGCGGTGAGGGTGAATTTGCCATTTACGTGAGTACACGTTGCGTCTTGTCGGTGCTGTTGTATATAAATGGGATTCGACGACGGTGGGAAAAATTGGTGCGGGGGGGATGGGTCTGTTGGGCGGCATAATTTTTGGCAGCGTGGCGGAACCTCTTGAGGCTTCGGCTGATGCGGACATGCGACACCTTGGCGAGCATGGCAGTTTCCGCGATAGGCGCCGCTACGTCACAAGATTGACCGGCAATACGTTTGCTAGCAAAGTACTTTGGCCGTTTTTGGCGGCCAGGGCGTGCCAGCGGCGCAACTGCACGAGGCGCAGCGATGAACACGTCACAGCGTCGCGTCGGTCAGTCGAGCAGGGCAACGCCGCAGACTCATCAGTTTTCTTCGAGCAGCAGGAGAACCGCCACCATGACGCCAACGTCGACAGCTACCGAGGTGACAGCGAATCGCCGGTGGAGCCCTATCGGCACCCCACAACGGCACTATCGGCTCGATCAGCACGTCACCGCCGATGACGGCGAGCGCTATCACGACGTGGTGATCATCGACGGGTTCGGCATCACCTACGCCTACGCCGCGTACCCCGATGGTGAGGTCGCGTCGTGGTGGACGCTGGCCGAACTCGACGGCAGCGACACAGCGGTGCTGTCCGCGATCGGATTCCGCATCGGCGAACGTGCTCAGATTTCGGCCTGAGATACACCCACTGCCGGGATCGGAGATCGAGACCGGGCAGCGTGCGGTGGCCGTTAGGTCGGTCCTTCGGTGCGGCAGCCGAGCTGGTGCTTACCTGCCGGGGACTGCGGCCGGTGCCGGTGCCGGTGCCGGTGCCGGCTGTGCGCATCCGGTGCGCAGCATCTCAGCGGCGGCCTGAGCCACTTCGGGATCGGACGCGGAATCGGTGAAGTCCTCCCACGCCAGTTCCATGTCGGGGTCCATCGTGTCGAGGATTCGGACGCCGGCGGGGATGATCGTGCCGTCGGCCACCGCCGCGGAGACCGCCCCCACCAACGCGAAGACCTCGCCCATCTGCACGGCACGCAGTTCGTCGTCGGGATCCTCCTCCAGCTCCGGGTGAACGATCCCACGGCTGATGCAGGCGGCGATTACGGTTTCTGCGATGTCCTCGGCGGTCTCGGTCCGAAGCGCCGCGGAGATCTCATCGAAGAACCCTTCTGGTACCGGAAAGTCGGGTGATGCGTCGGATGTCGTCGTGGTCATCGGTACTTCGCTCCAAAGTCGTCGGTGTGCCGGGACAGGCAGCGGCAACCCGGCCGGTTGAGTTTTGAAGCTATCGACGTGCAATGGTGGCACCTCGCGGCTCGAGACGACACGCCGACAACCGGGCGGGACCGTCGCACGATCAGTTGTTCGCGGCGGTGTACTGCTGCTGGACCCGCGCAGCGACCTGCTCGGCGACCGCACGGACCTCTACGGTTCCGTCGGACGCCACCTCACTGGAAACCACGCGGAAAGTCGCACCGGATTCGATGACATCACCACCGCTGACCGGCATGCCGTCGCTGGTCAGGTACCGCACACGCACGCGCCCTGCACCGCCGCGCACGGCGCCGTCGCTGCGGGCCATCGTGTAGCCCTTCGTGCTGAACGTCGCCCCGGCTGGAAACACCTCTCCTGCGAACGCCGCTTCGCGGCCCCGGTAGGTCGCCGGAACCGGGTGCGCGGCTGTCAGAACGCGCACGGAGTGATCGCGCGACCGTGCCATCTTGAAGATGGCGAACGCCTCGCCCAACTTGGCGTCGGCGATAAGTGCCTGCGCCGAGACCAGCTCAGGATTGCGACCATGCCGGGCGACCTGATTGGCTGCGGTGACCATCCGCGCACCTTCGGCCCGCACATCCATGTGCTCAGGCGATAGTGCCTTTCCCCCCGGGGTAGCCGACACCGGCGAGGCGGTCTCCCACTTCACCGTGCTCAACGCCGCACGCACCGCCGGATAGTCGGTGTCGAGAGTGTGGGAGGGGTGGCGGACCTGGAATCCCGACCGTGCCACCGCCGCGCGGTCGTCGGTGCTGATCGGGCCGGCATAGCGCTTGAGGCTGACCTCCTCGGCGCGAGGGGCGATCAGTGCGGAGGGAATGCTCGCCAGGAACTGCTGACGCGCAGCGCGTGCGTAGCGCAAGTTGCGTGCGACGTCGAACCCCTCGATACGCGCAGTCTGGGCTTCCGTGTCAGCGCGGTGGCGCGAACTGTGCGGGCGAGAGGAAAGCCGCTCAGCTGTGTGTGCGGCGGCCTTGCCGGCCAGCAGCTGAGCCCGGCCATCGGCGCCCACGGTGTAGCTCATCGCCGTGTCGCCGTAGAAGGTCCGTTCGATGATGCGGCGCTTGGCGGCCAACCGCATCGACTGCGCGCGTGGGCTTTTACCCACCATCATCGACTGGACCACAGTGTTCAGGCCCGAGGCGTTACCGCCAGCCGGGACTCGGGTGAACTGGTCGAAATCGACAGCCGGGATGCGTGCGAGCAGATCACTGACACGCGTGTCGTTGTCGACGGGCAGGCGCAGTCCGTCCACGAGCACCGACAGCGCGCCGTTGTCGCCGCGGGCCAACAGAACCCCTTCGGCAATTTGCATCGGCGCGCCGTTGCCCGCTTTCGACAGCAGTGCGCCGGCGGTAAGCACGTGGGCCTGGTCGCCACCGATCGCGGCGATGATCGGATCCGCCCGCCGCGGAGAGGCGGCCACCTGCGCCTGAACTGTCACGTCCTCGAACAACCTGTCCGACAGACGCTGTGACACTGCGGTCAGCGCCGTCACATCGTCGATGGTGTGCCGGCGGTAGAACTGCTGAGCCGTGGGAGGCAGCTCCTCAAACGCGGTGCCCGGCGGCGGAGCAACGATCGCGCCACTGGCGATCGCATCGATCCGGGTCTCGATACGGTCCAGCTCCGCGGCGGCTTCCAGCGGATCGACGATGGCGCCGCGCTCGATGAGCCCCCGTTCGCACAGTGCCGAGGCGAGTTGGATCTGGGTCACCGCACGCGGATCGTCCTTGCCGCCGTTGATCTTCGCCGAGGCAGGGTTGGAGTCCTCGCGGACCTCGGTGAAAACGTTGTTGTGCATGCCCGGCACGCGGCGCAGTGCTCCGGAGGGGGAGCGCAGCAGGTCGGCGCCGATACCGGGGGAGACCGCTTCCAGGCTCACCACCAGGTTGCTCAGCATCGACGGGGCCAGCGTCCCGACTGCGGATGCACTGGCCGGCCCGAACATCGCACCTGCGTTGGCGCGGACGAAACGCATGGTGGCGCGTGTCGCTTGCCAGGGTGATGGGACCACCTGATTGCCAGGGGGATGGGACCACCGTGGCGCGTTATCGAGGATGCTCG
>NZ_LQOL01000101.1 GCF_002101555.1 Mycolicibacterium canariasense | reverse complement strand
GAGGAATTGTCAATACCTGTGGATCGGGGTGTTTCAGGCGACCTCCGTTTCGGTTGATTCGGCCGGCTCGGGCGGTGTGATGTCGGCGGGGCGTTCGAGTAGCTTGCCTTTGTGGAAGACGGCGCCGGCACGGACGAGGGCGACCAGGTGGGGTGCGTTGACTGCCCGCCACCGGGCTTGTGCGGCGTCGATAAGCTTGTAGGCCATGGCAATTCCGGCCGCGCGGGATCCCGGCCCCTTGGTGACCTTCGTCCGCAATCGCACGGTGGCGAAGGTTGATTCGATCGGATTCGTGGTGCGCAAGTGGATCCAGTGTTCGGCTGGGTATTTGTAGAACTCCAACAGCACGTCGGCGTCGTCGACGATCTTGGCGACCGCCTTGGGGTACTTGGCGCCGTAGTCGATCTCGAAGGCCTTGATCGCGACCTGCGCGTGGTCGAGGTCCTCGGCGTTGTAGATCTCCCGCATCGCCGCGACCGCACCGGGTTGCGCCGATTTGGGCAGGCAGGAAAGGACATTGGCCTGTTTGTGAAACCAGCAGCGCTGCTCGCGGGTAGCCGGGAACACCTCGCGCATCGCCTTCCAAAAGCCCAGTGCACCGTCACCGACGGCCAACACCGGGGCGATCATCCCGCGGCGGCGACACGACCGCAGCAGATCGGCCCACGACTCGGTCGATTCTCGATACCCGTCGGCCAGGGCGACGAGTTCCTTGCGGCCATCGGAGCGGACCCCGATCATCACCAACAGGCACAGCTTCTCCTGCTCGAGGCGGACCTTGAGGTGAATGCCGTCGACCCACAGGTAGACGAAGTCAGTGCCCGACAGATCCCGGGCCCCGAAGGCCTTGGCCTCCTCCTGCCACTGGCTGGTCAGCCGTGTGATCGTCGTCGCCGAGAGCCCGGCACTGGACCCGAGGAACTGCTCCAAGGCCGGCCCGAAGTCACTGGTCGACAGGCCGTGCAGGTACAGCAGCGGCAGCACCTCAGTCATCTGCGGGGACTTGCGCGCCCACGCCGGCAGGATCGCCGAGGAAAACCGCTGCCGCTCACCGGTATCGGCGTCGATACGCTTGTCGTTGACCCGCGGCGCGGTCACCGCCACCGCGCCCGCGGCGGTCAACACCTCACGCCCGGCGTGGGAGCCGTTGCGGACCACCAGCCGGCGACCGCTCTCATCGAGCTCACCGGCGTGGGCATCGATGTAGGCGGCCACCTCAGCCTTCAGCGCCGCGGCCAGCATCTGCCGGGCGCCGTCGCGCACGATCTCATCCAACAACGACCGACCACCGCCGTCATTGGCGTTGGCCTCATCGGTGTCGTGAACTACGGTGAGCATGGGCGTACCTTCCCAACCAGCGCGTCAACGCCGGTCTTGATCAGAGAACCTTGGACTTCAGATCATCCCCGGGAAGGTGCGCCCACTTTCATGCCGCCCCACCGAGGGTCATCCACAGGTTCTGATCATTGCTC
>NZ_LQOL01000100.1 GCF_002101555.1 Mycolicibacterium canariasense | reverse complement strand
ACCAGGCCCGCGGAGGTGACCACCGATCCGGTGCCGCCCATCGAGCGGATGATGCCGGTGTTCAGCCCGGCATGGATCTCCTCCTTGAACCGGGACACCAACAACAGGTTGTAGTCGGATCCGACGGCCAACAGGATGATCACCGACATGGCCAACACCATCCAGTGCAGCGGGGTGCCCAGCAGGTGCTGCCACAACAGCACCGACAGGCCGAACGACGCCCCGAGCGAGAGCACCACCGTGCCGACGATGACCGCGGCGGCGACCACCGCGCGGGTGATGATCAGCATGATGATGAAGATCAGGCACAGCGAAGCGATCCCGGCGATGACCAGATCCCAGTTCGCCCCCTCTTGCATGTCCTTGAAGGTGGCGGCGGTTCCGGCCAGGTAGATCCTGGAACCCTCCAGCGGGGTGCCCTTGATGGCCTCCTTGGCGGCCTGCTTGATGGCCTCGATATGCGAGATACCCTCCGGGCTCATCGGATCGCCGTCATGGCTGATGATGAACCGCACCGATTTCCCGTCGGGCGAGATGAAGTTCTTCATGCCGTTCTTGAATTCGGGGTTGTCGAAGGTTTCCGGCGGCAGGTAGAACGAATCGTCGTTGCGGGCCGCGTCGAAGGCTTCGCCCATCGCCGACGAATTGTCCTGCATGGCCGACATCTGATCCTGTATGCCCTTCTGGGTCTGATACATGGTCAGCATGTAGGTCTTCATGTTCTTCATCGTCGCGATCATCGACGGCATCAACGCCACCATCTGCGGCATCAGGGTGTCCAGGCGTTCCATGTCCGGCATCAACTGCTGGATGTCGTCGGTCATGGTGTCGATCCCGTCCAGGGTGTCGAAGATCGACCGGATCGCCCAGCACGACGGAATGTCGTAGCAGTGCGGCTCCCAGTACAGGTAGTTGCGGATCGGGCGGAAGAAATCATCGAAATCGGCGATATGGTCCCGCAATTCGGCCACATCGACGGTCATGTTCTTCATCTTGGTGACCATCGAATGCGTGGTGGCCGCCATCTGCGCCGTGATGCTCTGCATCTTGGTCATGTTGTCGATGGTGGTCTGCATATCGTCGGCCTGCTTGAGCATGTTGGCCATCATGTCCTGCTGGTACTTCTCGTTCATCTTCTGAGAGGTGCCCTGCATGCTGATCTGGAACGGGATCGAGGTGTGCTCGATCGGCGTGCCCTGAGGCCGGGTGATGGCCTGCACCCGCCCGATACCCGGAGTGCGGAACACCGCTTTGGCGATCTTGTCGATCACCAGGAAATCAGCCGAGTTACGCAGATCGTGATCGCTTTCGATCATCAACAGTTCCGGATTCATCCGGGCCTGGTTGAAATGCCGGTCCGCCGCCGCGTAGCCGACGTTCGCCGGAATGTCGGCGGGCAGGTAATTGCGGTCGTTGTACCCGGCGCGGTACCCGGGCAAGGTCAGCAGGCCCACCATCGACAGCGCAATCGTGGCCACCAGCACCGGACCCGGCCAACGCACGATGATCGCGCCGATCTTGCGCCAGCCCCGGATGCGCATCGCGCGCTTGGGCTCCAGGGTCTGGCCAAAGCGCGAAGCCACGGTGACAACGGCGGGCCCGAGCGTCAGGGCAGCGAAGACCGCGACCATCATGCCGATGGCCAGCGGGATACCGAGAGAGACGAAATAGGGCAGCTTGGTGAAGTGCAGGCAGAACGTCGCGCCCGCGATCGTCATACCCGAGCCCAGGATCACGTGGGCAGTGCCGTGATACATCGTGTAATACGCCGACTCGCGGTCCTCACCCACGCTGCGGGCTTCCTGATAGCGGCCGATCAGGAAGATCGCATAGTCCGTCGACGCGGCGATGGCCAACGTCACCAACAGGTTCGTCGCGAACGTCGAGAGCCCGATGATGTCGTGGTAGCCGAGGAAGGCGATGAATCCGCGGGTGATACCGAGCTCGACGGCAACCATGGCCAGCACCAGGAAAACCGTCACCACCGATCGGTAGATCAGCAGCAACATCACGATGATCACGCCGAAGGTCAGCATGGTGATCATCTGCATGCTGCGGTCACCGGCGATGTGCTGATCGGCCATCAACGCCGACGGGCCGGTGACGAACACCTTGAGACCCGGCGGCGGGGTCATACCGTCGATGATCTTCTGGGTGGCCTCGACGGACTCGTTGGCCAGCGACTCGCCCTGATTCCCGGCCAGGTACACCTGCACGTAGGTGGCCTTGCCGTCGGCGCTCTGCGCACCGGCCGCGGTCAGCGGATCACCCCACATATCCTGGATGTGCTCGACATGCTTGGTGTCGGCTTCCAGCTTCTTGATCATCTCGTCGTAGAACTTGTGCTCCGCGTCGCCGAGTTGGTGGTCGGCCTCCAGCACCACCATCGCCGAGCTGTCCGATTTGAACTCGCCGAAGTCGGCGCCGATGCGCTTCATCGAGATCATCGACGGGGCGGTATCGGGACTCATCGACACCGAGCGGAGCTTCCCGACCTCTTCGAGCTGGGGGACGATCACGTTGAGCAGCACCATGATGGCGATCCAGCCGAGGATGATCGGCAGGGCCAGGGTCCGGATGGTGCGCGGAATGAAGGTGCGGTTCGGCTGCTTCACCGCCGGGATGGCGTCGGTCGGCGGATCGGTTGGGGTGGCACCGGGCATGGTGGTCATGCCGACTTCACCAGGCAGTACGTATGCGCACCGACGCCGTCCACGGTCCGTTCGTCCTTGACCTCGTCGTCGACCGTGATACGGCAGGACAGGCTGTCACCGTCACCCTGTGCGGAGATGGTGGGGAACACCGACGGCGCGGTGGTGCTGAGCGTCAATGTCCAGGGCAGCGGGGCGTTGTCGACCCGCTGCGGCTTGGCGTCGAGGTCCATGTAGTTGATGTTGGCGGTGGCGCCGGAACCCCAGATCTCGTACTTGACCACCTTGGGGTCGAACGGCTCGCTCTCGTCGGAGGCACTGTTCTCGGTCGAGACGTAACCGGGACCGGTGCCGAAGAACGTGCGGACCCGCATCACGGTGAACGTGGCAACGCCGACCACGATCACGATGACCAGTGGAATCCAGATGCGTTTGAGCACGTTCATCGAGTTCGAGTTCCCCCGTTGGGTTGTTTCGCCGCATTCACCAGGCGTCTTATGATCGCCACAGGTTAGCTTATGTAACTGAGAGCTTAGGCCATATAACAGAGTGACGTGCCGTACATATTTTGCAACGTCGAGTGCCCCTTTCGCCAACGCTCGCAGCGGTCCCTTCTGACCCGGTCTACCTGTGCATATACCGCTGAGATCGGTGAGCCGCGGGGGACCGTGGTACTCGGGCGCGCAGGGCCGTGGCGCAGGGGCGGAAGCCACTCATCGCGTCCTCAGGTTGCCGGACCCGCCCGGCGCGGGCCTACCCTGAGGTGTATGAGGTCGAAACTGCGGGTGATCCCCACCCTGGCCGGCACGGCGCTGGCCGCGTTCACGCTCCTCGGTTGGAGCGGTGCCGCGACGGCCATGGCCGATCCGGCCACTCCGACGCCTGCGCCGGCGCCCGCATCGCCGGCCGCACCGAAGAACGTCATCGACCACGACGGTTCCTTCGTGGTGGGGACCGACATCGTCCCCGGCGTGTACGCCTCGGCCGGACCGGTCGGCGACGGCACCTGCTCCTGGCGCCGGATCGCCGCGGCGCCGGCCGGGCAGACCGGCGACACGATCGACCGGGCCTTCACCCACGAGGCGCAGGTGGTCCAGATCGACGCCACCGACGGCATGTTCAAGACCACCGGCTGCCAGACCTGGCAGCTCACCGACCAGGCACCGCCAGGGCCCGGACTGCCGCCGGTGTTGCAGGGCCTCAAGCTCAAGGCCTACCTCGACGGCCTCAATCGCAATGCCGCGCAATACAACGCCACCCATCCCGACGACCCGGCGGCACCCAGCTCACCCGAACCCGCACCCGCACCAGGACCCGCACCCGCCCCGGCGCCCTGACCCGTTCACCGCGTCGTTGACAGGAATCGCGCAGGGTTCACTTCGCGGCCGTCGATCCGTTGCGCTGATACCCTTTGCACGGAATCGGCCACGGAAAGAGTGTTGTGCGTAGCGGAGAGATCAAGGCCCTCACCGGCCTTCGCATCTTCGCCGCCGTCTGGGTGGTGCTCTTCCACTTCCGCCCGCTGCTGCACGAAGCCGCCCCGGATCTCAGCGAGGCACTGGCACCGATCCTGAACTGCGGCGCCCAGGGCGTCGACCTGTTCTTCATCCTCAGCGGCTTCGTGCTGACCTGGACCTACATCGACAAGATGGGCAAGAACTGGTCCACCAGGGCCACCCTGCACTTCCTCTGGATGCGGCTGGCCCGCGTGTGGCCGGTCTATCTGGTCACGCTGCACCTGGCCGCGCTGTGGATCATCTTCACCCTCTACGTCGGACACGTGCCGTCGGAGAATGTGCACACCCTCACCGCGGTGAGCTACATCCGGCAGCTGTTCCTCGTGCAGTTGTGGTTCCAACCCTTCTTCGACGGCTCCAGCTGGGACGGGCCGGCATGGTCGATCAGCGCCGAATGGCTGGCATACCTGCTGTTCGGCGGGTTGGTGCTGGTCATCTTCCGGCTGGCCAGGGCGACGCGGGCCCGCACCCTGCTGTGGCTGGCGTTCGCGGTGACCCTGCCGCCGGTGATGTTCCTGCTGGCCAGCGGGCACTTCTACACCCCGTGGAGCTGGCTGCCGCGCATCATCATGCAGTTCACCGCCGGCGCCATCGCATGCGCGGCGGTCCGCAGGCTCAATCCGTCCGACCGCACCCGCACCCTTGCCGGGGTGGCGGCGGTACTTCTGGTGGCGGCGCTCATCGGCGCGCTGTACTGGTTCGACGCGCACCCCATCCCGGACGTCATCGACAGCGGCGGCGTGCTGGACCTACTGTTCGTGCCGCTGGTGGTGACGCTGGCGATCGGCAGCGGAACCCTGCCCAGCCTGCTGTCGATGCGGGTGCTCACCTATGGCGGGCAGATCTCGTTCAGCCTGTACATGGTGCACGAGATCGTGCACACCGCATGGAACTGGGCGGTGCTGCAATTCGAGCTCACCCTCACCGGGCCGGCCGGCAAATGGATCCTGGCGGGCTTGTTCGCGATCGCGTTCGCCGCGGCCGCCGCGCTGTACCACTTCGTCGAGGAGCCGGCGCGCAGGTGGATGCGCAGGATGGTCGACGTCAAAGACGCCACACCGACGGTGCAGCCGGTCGGCAGGGACGACCGCAAGCTGTCCGCCTGAGCGTCCGCTGTGGGCCGGACGTGACGAATAGCACTGCGCGGCAAACCAACTGACCGGGAGCCAGTAGGCTGTCGGCGGAGCTGATCTTGTTGATGCCCGAATCATCTCGGACCGAGAGGGGAGACCATTGCGCCGCTTTGCCGTGGTCATGACGTCGCTGGCGGTGGTGGCCGGACTGGGCACTTCCCGTCCGGTCCAGGTGATGACCGTCAGCCGGGACGCGCCGATCAGCCACATCGCCGTCATCGGCGATTCGTACACCACCGGAACCAACATCGGTGGGATGGGCAACAAGGGCTGGCCGACCCAAGCCTGGCGCGACCTGGCACGGCAGGGAAAGCCGGTGGCCGCGGACGTGGCTTCCGAAGGCCGGGCCGGATACGCGGTCCGCGGTGACCACGGCAGCCTCTTCGTGGATCTCACGGCCCGTGCTGTCCGTCCCGACGATGTCCTGGTGGTGTTCTTCGGTTCCCGCAACGACGAGCCCGCCGACCCGCTGGCGCTGAGCGGAATGGCTTGGAGCGCTTTCGATTCCGCGCGGCGCACGGCGCCGGCGGCCAAGCTGCTGGTGATCGGGCCACCGTGGCCGACCGCCGACGTGCCCGGCAAGGTGCTGCAGATCCGCGATGCCCTCGGCAACGTTGCCAGGGCATTCGGCGCGGTGTTCATCGACCCGATCGCCGAACGCTGGTTCGTCGGGCGCCCGGACCTGATCGGCTCAGACGGCGTGCATCCCACCGACGCCGGGCACACCTATCTGGCGGATCGGATCGCGTCGCTGGTCGGCGATCAGCTCCCCGCAGCGCCCTGAACCTGCGCCGCCCGCCGCCTGGCCTTGTCCTTGATGTCCTCGGGTAGCGCATCGGCGGCCAGCACCGACGGCAGCATGGCGCCCTCCAGGGTCATGGCGCGGAACACCAAGCCGACGGTGATCTCATGGTGGGGCCGGTGGATCACCTCGATCGGGTCGCCGGCGCGTACCGTTCCCGGCGTGACCACCCGCAGGTAGGCGCCCGGGACCGCGGACGTGGTGAACGTCTTGACCCACCCGTTGATCTCCAGCCACAGGGCGAAG
The DNA here is from genome assembly GCF_002101555.1 of Mycolicibacterium canariasense. Classification (GTDB taxonomy): domain Bacteria; phylum Actinomycetota; class Actinomycetes; order Mycobacteriales; family Mycobacteriaceae; genus Mycobacterium; species Mycobacterium canariasense. Next base: position 12,177 of record NZ_LQOL01000100.1, on the reverse strand, counting down.
GTGCGGCAGGGAATCCGGGGGCGGGAGACCTCCAGTTCCAGACCTCCGGAGCCCACCCGCCACCGCTCACCCACCACGGCGTTGGTGACGTCGACACCGGTGGTGGTGAAGTTCTCCCCGAACGCCCCGTTGGCGATGTCCCGCTCGAGTTCGGTTTCCCAGGCGTCGAGATCCTCTCGGGCGTAGGCATACACCGCCTGGTCGTCGCCGCCGTGGAAGGCCTGATTGCCGATCAGGTCACCCACCAGACCGCTGCCCAGTCCGCCCTGCATCGGTCCGGGAGAGCGCACCTCGACTGCGCCGTCGACGGGTCGCTTGTCGATCCCGGTCTGCAGGCGGCCGTCATCGGGGCTGGTCCGTGGTTGGGCGATGTTCACCGTCAGCACGCGCGACATGATGACCAGACTAGAGGGTGGGAACGAATCGGGCCGATTTGACGACTTCCCACTACGGAGATCGCTCCATGATCGCGAAAACACTTCTGTCCGAACCGGTCTACGCCCTCATCGACCGAGCCACCGAAGTCAAGCGCACGGTCCACGGCACCGCGCCGCTCAGAACACCCGCTGTGCGACGAAGTCGGCCGCCTCGACGGGCGCCTCGGTGCGGGCGTAGTTGCCGTGGACCAGGCTGATCCCGCCGCCGCCCGCACAGATCAGGTCGCCGGGCAGGCAGATGTTGATCGTCTTGTCGGCGACCAGTGGGCCGATCACCACCGGCGGTGCACCGATCGTGCTGACCACACCGTCCGACGGCGTACCGAACAGCGCCACCGCGGCGATATGCTGAGCCGTCTGCGCCGACATCGGCCCGTTGATGCCCTCGGGCACGATGTAGCCGGGCGGGATGGCCGGGCCGGTGACGTAGCCGATCACGGCGGCGCCCTGGGAGCTGCCGCCGAGTACCAGTTTGGTGTTCGGGCAGTTCGCCGCCATCGCGTTGACGTGGTTCATCGCGTCGATGACACCATCGGAAGCAGTCGGAAAGTCGTTGCTGGCGGGGTAGTTCACCGCGTAGTCGGTCACCGTGCGGGATCCGGCACGGGCCCGGACCTCGTTCACGAATGCCTGCCCGACGGAGCCCAGCCCGGGTGGCTCGGTCGTCCCGCGGGCGAAGGTCACATCCACGTCGGGGCAGGGATCGGCCGCCGCGCTCGGTGCGCCGGGGAAGACGGCCAGTGTCCCGCCCAGTGCCGAGGCCAGAGCGCCAAGCAGCGCCCCACTCGCCAGCCGACCCCGCCGGCCTCGGGCGGCTCTACCGTCACTGGTGTTCATCCGGTTGCTCCCAAATCCTCGCTCAGCGGCCATGGTAGTGGGCCGGCCAAGCGCGGCTCGCGGCCTACCCTGACCTCATGTTCATCACCCCCCACTACGGTGGCGGCGCCCTGGCCGATCTGCTGCCGTCGGTGCTCGGCGCGCTCGGCGTGCCGGGCGAGCAGGACCGCATCGGCCTCGGGTTGGGCGACGTCCGCCGGGTGGCGGTGCTGTTGGTCGATGGAATGGGCGCCGAGTTGGTGGCGGCCCGGCGCGAGGCCGCACCGTTTCTGGACGGCGTCACCGGCCGGACGCTGACCGCGGGCTTCCCCAGCACCACCGCGGCCAGCCTGGCGTCGCTGGGCACCGGTGTTCCCGCCGGGGAGCACGGGCTGGTCGGTTACCTGCTCGCCGTACCCGGCCACGAGCGGATGATGAACCCGCTCAAATGGCGGCTGGTGGGCCAGGGGCCTCGCGTCGATTTGCTCAAAGAGCTTGTGCCCGAAGAGTTTCAACCGCTTCCCACGGTATTCGAGCGAGCGACGGCCGACGGCGTGGCCGTCACGCAGGTGGCGCCGATGTACCAGGCCGGATCGGGGCTGACGCGGGCGGCGTTGCGCGGCGGCGAGTTTCGGCCGAACTTCTCGGCGGGGGATCTGGCCGACGGTGTCCTCGCGGCCTTGCGGAGCGGGGAACGCGCCCTAGTCTACGCCTACCACGGTGACCTGGACATGACCGGGCACGTGCGCGGACCGGCGTCGGAGGCCTGGGCGCTGGAATTGGCTCATATCGACCTGACGATCCGCGCGATCGCCGAGCGCCTGCCCGCCGATACCGCCCTGCTGGTAACCGCCGACCACGGTATGGTGCACGTCGAATCGCCGGTGGACTTCGACCGGGAACCGTTGCTGCAGAACAGTGTTCGCGGCCTCGGTGGTGAGCCGCGCGCACGGCACGTCCATACCGAGCCGGGGGCCGGACCCGACGTGGCCGCCGCCTGGCGTGAGCTGCTCGGCACCGATTTCACCGTGCTCACCCGCCAGGAAGTGATCACCGCCGGTTGGTTCGGTCCGGCGGTCGGTGCACACGTGGCGCCACGGATCGGCGATGTCGTGGTGGTGGCCCACGGCAACGGCGCGGTCATCCGGTCCGGGGTCGAACCGCTGCAGTCGAATCTCATCGGCCACCACGGGTCGCTGACCGCGGCGGAGATGCTGGTCCCGCTGTACGTGATTCGATAGCGCCTGTGCAGACGCTCATCGACCTCGACAACGCGCGGCCCTTCGCCGTCCCGGTGCTCGACCCGGTGCGGGGATCGACGATGGCCGAGGGCCTGCTCGTCGAGGGGCCGCAGGGCTGGGGGGAGTTCAGCCCAGCGCAGGACGCCGACGCCGGGCAGCTCGGTCGCTGGCTGACCGCGGCCACCGAGCCGGGCACCATCGGCTGGCCCGATGCGGTCCGGGGCCGGGTGCCGGTGGCGGTCAGCGTGCCGGCCGTCGGCCCGGTCCGAGCGCGCGAGATCGTGCGGGCGGCCGGCTGCCGGACCGCCGATGTCGAGGTGGGTGACCCGGTCCACGGGCTCGCCGGCGACGCGGCGCGGGTGGCCGCGGTGCGCGCCGAGCTGGGGACGTCCGGGCTCATCCGCTGCGACGCCCGGGGCCGCTGGGAGCCCGCCGAAGCGGTGAACGCGATCGCGGCACTGGAGCAGGCGGCCGGCGGCGTCGAGTTCGTGGCCCAGCCGTGCCGCGAGTTGCAACAGGTGGCCTGGGTGCGGGCCAGGGTGGCGGTCCGGATCGCCGCCGACGCCGGCGACCCGCACCGCGTGCGGGAAGCCGCCGATATCGCCGTGCTGCGCTGCGGCCGCCTGGGCGGGGCACGCCGCGCGCTGCGGGTCGCCGAGCTGGCCGGTCTGCCGTGTGTGGTCGTCTCCGACGCCTGGACCGGGATCGGCGTGGCGACCGGTCTCGCCCTGGCCGGAGCCTTGCCGGAGCTCGGCTACGCCGCCGCCCTGGGCACCCGGCTGCTGCTGGGTGGGGATGTGGTGGGTGACGGACGGTCGCTGGTGCCGGTGGACGGCAGCCTGCCGGTGGCACCCATGCCGCCGGGGCCGGATCCCGGCCTGCTGGGGCGGTTCGCGCTGACCGATGCCGCCCGAATTGAACGCCTGCGTCAACAGTTGCGCGCAGCAACTGCACAATAGTGGCCATGAGGCGAACGCGGTCGGGGGCCGCCCCGCAGGTCCTGCTGGCGCAGGCGCTGGCCCCGGCAAACCGGACGGACCCATATCCGGTGTACCGGCAACTGCGTGAGCACGGTCCGCTGCACCTGCCGGAAGCCAATCTCATGGTGCTGTCCTCCTACGCTCACTGCGATGCCGTGCTGCGGCATCCGGCGGCGGCCAGCGACCGGAACAAGTCGACCATCGCGCAGCGCCAGCTCGCCGAGGGCAAGCAGCCGAGGCCGTTCGGGCTGGCCGGGCTGGTCGACCAGCGCCGGACGCCGGCGTTCTTGTTCCTGGACCCGCCGGACCACACCCGGCTGCGCAAGCTGGTCGTCAAGGCGTTCGCGCCGCGGGTGATCAGCGCGATGCAGGCCGAGATCACCGCGGTGGTGGACGATCTGCTGGACACCGCGCAGGCGAATGGCGAATTCGACGCGGTGACGGGCCTGGCCTATCCGCTCGCGGTCGCGGTGATCTGCCGGCTGCTCGGGGTGCCGGTCGAGGACGAGCCACAGTTCGGCCGGGCCAGCACCCTGCTCGGTCAGACCGTCGACCCGTTCCTCGCCGCCACCGGCGTGCCCGAGGGTTTCCACGAGCGCATCGAAGCCGGGAAGTGGCTGCGGTCCTATTTCCGCGAGCTCATCGCGCGCCGGCGCCGCGCTCCGGGCGACGACCTGATCTCGGCGCTGGTCGCCGTCGAGGAATCCGGTGACCAGCTGACCGAGGACGAGATCATCTCGACCTGCAACCTGCTGCTGATCGCCGGCCACGAGTCGACGGTGAGTCTGATCGCGACGGCCATCCTGGTGATGCTGCGCAACCCGGCGCAGTGGGAGGCGCTCGGAACCGACCCCGGGCGCGCCGCCCGGGTGGTGGAGGAGACGCTGCGCTGGGACCCGCCGGCCCAATTGCTGGGGCGGATCGCCGCCGAGGACATCGTCCTGCCGGACGTCACGGTGCCCAAGGGCGACACCATGATCGTGCTGCTCGCCGCCGCCCACCGCGACCCCGCAGTCAACGCCCGGCCGGACGATTTCGACCCGGATCGCGGCACCATCCGGCATCTGGGCTTCGGGCACGGCACGCATTTCTGTCTGGGTGCTGCCCTGGTCCGGATGGAAGCCTCGATCGCGTTGTCGGCGGTGACGGCCCGCTTCCCGGGCGCCCGGTTGGCGGGGGAGCCGGTGTACAAGCCGAACGTGACACTGCGCGGCATCTCGTCGCTGCCTGTGCTGATTTAGTCCTGCACGGCCTTGGCGATCGCCACGCAGGTGGTCAGCCAGTGTGGGTCCGGTTCGGCCTGCTCGGTCAGCTCCCACATCGCGTTGTGGATCACCCGTACCGTCACCCAGGCCCGGGCCCGATCGGCGTCCAGCCCGGCGGCGTCGACCAGGGCGTAGAACCGACGCCGCACACCATCGCGGACGTACCCGGTCAGCTCGTCCCATCGGTTCCACAGCATGGGCGCGAGCTCGTAGTGCGGGTCACCGTTCATCGGTTTCGGGTCGATCGCCAGCCACGGCTCCCGGTCGGCGGCCAGCACGTTGGTGTAATGCAGGTCGCCGTGGATCAACGTCCCGCCGCATGCGGCGTCGGTGGCGAAATCGTCGCCCAGGCTGATCGCCTGTTCCACCAGCCGACGCGGCACCGCCGCGTTGCGGGGCAGCGCTCGCAGCGCGGCCGTCCACTCCCGGACGAAGCCGGCCAGCGGTCGCAGCTGCGGCAGGGCGGCGACGTGGATGCGCCCGTACAGCCCGGCAACCACCTCGCACGCTTCGATATCCCACAGCTCCTCGAGGTTCCGGTTCTGCAGCCGCTCCAGCAGCATGGACCGGGAATGCGGATCGGCGCGCATCAGCCGGACCGCCCCGGAACCGCCCCAGCGGCGCAGGGCCAGATGCTCGTGCTCGGATTCCACATCGGGGAACGCCACCTTCAACACGGCGGCATCGCCGTCTGCGGTGCGCACCGGCACCACGATCGAGCAGAACCCATGGTTGGGTGCGCCCTCGGGGGTGAGGTTCCAGCCGTCCAGCTGCGCGGTGACCACGGTGGGCAGGCGATCCACCCAGGCCTGCCACTGCGGTCCCCGAGCGGCCATGGCCGTCACCGCGTCGGGAAGGACGATCACCGTCTCATCCTGCCAGCGCGGCAATCCCGCACCTGGCCTGCACACCGCACCGCATCTTTGACAGACTGGTCGGCATGGCACAGATAACCATCAAGGGAAACCCCATCCACACCGTCGGCGAGCTTCCTGCTGTGGGAGCGCCGGCGCCGGCTTTCTCCCTCACCGGCACCGATCTGGCGCCCGTCAGCAGCGACCAGTTCAGCGGCAAGTCCGTCGTGCTGAACATCTTCCCGTCGGTTGACACGCCGGTGTGCGCCACCAGCGTCCGGACTTTCAACGAGCGAGCCGCCGCCGGCGGTGCCACCGTGGTGAACGTGTCCAAGGACCTGCCGTTCGCGCAGAGCCGGTTCTGCGGAGCCGAGGGGATCGAGAACGTCATCACGGCATCGGCGTTCCGGGACAGCTTCGGTGAGGACTACGGCATCACCCTCGTCGACGGTCCGTTCGCCGGGTTGCTGGGCCGGGCCGTTGTGGTGATCGGTGCCGACGGCAAGGTCGCCTACACCGAACTGGTACCCGAGATCGCGGAGGAGCCGAACTACGACGCTGCGCTCGCAGCGGTGAAGTAAGCTCCCGCCCCACACGCCGTAAAAGCGCCGGTTCGCACAGCGAATCGGCGCTTTTCCGTGTCGGCGGTCACCGTTCGGTTACGGTATTGCATCTCATCAGCGTTGTGCCGCATGGAATTTGGGTTGTCGGCCGAGCGGACGGTAGAAATGTCTGCAGTGGCCGTCAATTTCGTGGTCACGCCGTGAATCCCGCGTGAATTGCAGAGAGTTGAGGTTCGGATGAAGCGCATCTGTGCCTTGTTGATCGGCTTGGCAGTGTTGCTGGCCACCCCCGGTGTCGCCGCCGCGGACCCGTTCGGCCGGCCCGCACGCAACCAGCAGGCGATCGACTTCGTGATCGCGCGGGCACTGTCCCAGCGCGGGGTTCCCTACACCTACGGTGGCGGCAACGCCAGCGGGCCGACTCGCGGTGTGCCGCAGGACGTCACGCCGCTGGCTGCCGACCCCGCCGCCGGGTTCGGCACACCCCAGGTCGCCGCAGGAGCCCCGGGGTTGGTCCCGGGTCTGAACTTCCCCGGATTGACCGCGCCGGCGGCCGCGGCGGCGCCGACGGTCGACCCCAACGCCAACGTGGTCGGGTTCGATGCGTCCGGTCTGATCGTCTACGCCTTCGCCGGTGTCGGGCTCAAACTGCCCCGATCCTCCGGCGAGCAGTACAAGGTGGGTCAGAAGGTGCTGCCGTCGCAGGCGTTGCCCGGCGACCTGATCTTCTTCGGACCGGACGGCACCCAGAGTGTGGCCTTGTTCCTGGGTAACGGCCAGATGCTGGAGGCCACCAGCCCGGCGGTCACGGTGTCACCGGTGCGCACCGACACCATGGCGCCGTACCTGGTCCGCCTCATCGCCTAGCCCGTCGCTACGGCGACCTGCACACATCGCGGATCAGGTCAGCACCGGCAGCGACGTGTCCCGGCGCAACACGAAGAAGTAGGGCCGGGAAACCCCGCGCAGATCCATCGCGCCGATCACCTCGTCGTCGGACAGTCTGCGGAACAGGTCGTTGATGGGCAGCTGGTCGTAGATCATCGTGGCGGTGTCGATGTCGCGATACCGGGTGGTGCGCAGCCGGGCCTTGGGGGCGGAGGTGCGCAGAACCGGTCGCAGTGTGGCGATCGGCCGTTGCAGCGACACGGTTTTCAGAATCGGTAGCTTGCTGGTCGGGCCGAGTCCGGCGAAGGCGAGCAGCGGGTTCATCGCCCACAGCGCGGTGCGGTCGGCGGTGGGAAACAGCAACGGATGAACCTTCTCGGCGCTCAGGAACTGCTTGCCCCACCACCCACTGGCGGCCAGTAGGCCGTCCAGCGGATGCCCGGTCGGCAGTTCCGCGCCGCGCCAGGTGCCGAGCATGAAGTCGGGCTCCACCGCAGGTGCGGCGTCGAACACGTCGAGTGCCTCGTCGGTGGTGGTGGGCACGGTCGGCAGAACGTCCTGGGCGAGCATCCACCGACCATACTTGACAGGCGTCAAGTCGGGCAATGTCAGGCGCCGACGTAGGCCGCCAGGTGCTCGCCGGTCAGCGTGCCACGCTGTTCGACGAGGGTGCTCGGCGTGCCCTCGAACACCACCCGGCCACCGTCGTGCCCCGCGCCGGGGCCCAGATCGATGATCCAGTCCGCATGCGCCATCACCGCCTGATGGTGCTCGATCACGACGACCGACTTGCCGGAGTCGACGATCCGGTCGAGCAGCGCCAGCAGTTGCGCGACATCGGCCAGATGCAGGCCCGAGGTCGGCTCGTCCAGGACGTAGACGTCGGCCTTCTCGCCCAGATGGGTGGCCAGCTTCAACCGCTGCCGCTCCCCGCCGGACAGTGTGGTCAGCGGCTGGCCCAACGTCAGATATCCGAGACCCACATCGGCCAGGCGTTCCAGGATCTTGTACGCCGCAGGCAGGGACCTCGCGAAGAAGTCCAGCGCGTCGGACACCGACATCGTCAGTACCTCACTGATGTTGCGGCCGTCCACGGTGTATTCGAGGACCGCGGCGTCGAACCGCCGACCCTCGCACTCCTCGCAGGTGGTGGCCACCCCGGCCATGATGGCCAGGTCGGTGTAGACGACACCGGCGCCCTTGCACGTGGGGCAGGCGCCTTCGGAATTGGCGCTGAACAGGGCCGGTTTCACGCCGTTGGCCTTGGCGAACGCCTTGCGGATGGGCTCGAGTAGTCCGGTGTACGTCGCCGGGTTGCTGCGCCGGGAACCCCGGATGGGGGACTGGTCGACGGCCACCACACCGGCACGGCCGGCCACCGATCCGTGGATCAAGGAACTCTTTCCGGACCCGGCCACCCCGGTGACCACCACGAGCACACCGAGCGGGATATCGACGTCCACTCCGGCCAGGTTGTGGGTATCGGCACCGCGCACCTCCAAGGCTCCGGTGGGTTCGCGCACGGCGTCCTTCAACGCGGCCCGGTAATCGAGATGCCGCCCGGTCAGGGTGGCGCTCTTGCGCAGTTGTGCCACGGTCCCTTCGAACACGACCTCGCCGCCCGCGGCGCCCGCACCCGGGCCGAGGTCCACGACATGGTCGGCCACCGCGATCGCCTCGGGCTTGTGTTCGACCACCAACACGGTGTTGCCCTTGTCCCGCAACCTCAACAACAGGTCGTTCATCCTGGCGATATCGTGCGGATGCAGACCCACCGTTGGCTCGTCGAACACGTAGGTGACATCGGTCAGCGACGATCCGAGCTGGCGGATCATCTTGACCCGCTGGGCTTCTCCGCCCGACAGCGTGCCGGACGGTCGGTCCAGCGACAGGTAACCCAGCCCGATCTCGACGAAGGAGTCCAGGGTGTGGCGCAGCGCGGTGGTCAGCGGTGCGACGGTGGGCTCCTCGATACCGGCGATCCACTCGGCCAGGTCACTGATCTGCATGGCGCACACGTCGGCGATGTTGCGGCCCTTGATCTTCGACGAGCGGGCCAGCTCCGACAGCCTGGTGCCGCCGCACTCCGGGCACACGGTGAAGGTCACCGCTCGTTCGACGAACGCACGGATGTGCGGTTGCATCGCGTCGACGTCCTTGGACAGGAAGGATTTCTGGATGGTCGGAATCAGGCCGGCGTAGGTGAGATTGATCCCGTCGACCTGAATCTTGGTGGGCTCCTTGTGCAGCAGCGCGTCCAGTTCCTTCTTGGTGAACCTGCGGATCGGTTTGTCCGGGTCGAAGAACCCGCACCCCCGGAAGATGCGGCCGTACCAGCCCTCCATGCTGTACCCGGGGATGCTCAACGCCCCTTCGTTGAGCGATTTGGCGTCGTCGTACAGGGCGGTCAGGTCGATATCGTTGATCGTGCCCCGCCCCTCGCACCGCGGGCACATCCCACCTGTGATGCTGAACTCGCGGCGCTCCTTGACGGTTTTGCCGCCGCGTTCCATCTTCACCGCTCCGGCGCCGCTGATCGAGGCCACGTTGAACGAAAATGCTTGCGGTGAACCGATATGCGGTTTGCCCAGCCTGCTGAACAGGATGCGCAGCATCGCCCCGGTGTCGGTGGCGGTGCCGACGGTGGAACGGGGGTCGGTGCCCAGGCGCTGCTGGTCGACGATGATGGCGGTGGTCAGGCCGTCCAGCACGTCGACATCGGGGCGGGCCAGCGTCGGCATGAACCCCTGCACGAAGGCGCTGTAGGTCTCGTTGACCAGGCGCTGCGATTCGGCGGCGATGGTGTCGAAGACCAGCGAGCTCTTACCCGAACCGGAGACCCCGGTGAACACCGTCAAGCGGCGCTTGGGTAGTGCGATGCTGACATCTTTGAGGTTGTTCTCCCGCGCACCGGTGACCCGGATCCGGTCATGGCTGTCGGCAATCGGACTCATCGTGTCGTGTTCGGCTCGATCGCCGCCGACACCGGCGCGGTCGCCGAGTCGCCATCAGATGTCCTCGCCATTGCCGACAATCCTTCCCTCAGTGCACTTCCTGGATGCGGATCATGGTGCCCGCCGGGTCACGCACGGCGCAGTCGCGGACGCCGTAGGGTTGGGCGGTCGGCTCTTGGACGATGTCGGTGTCGGTGGCCTGCAAGCGTTCGAAGGTGGCGTCGAGATCCTTGGTGCCCAGCACGATGATGGCGTAGGTGCCCTTTGCCATCATCTCGGCGATCGTGCGCCGTTCCGCATCGGTGGTGCCGGGGTCGGCCGCCGGTGGGTGCAGCACGATCGAGGTGCCCGGCTGGTTGGGCGGCCCCACCGTGATCCAGCGCATCTTGTCCGCGCCCACATCCAGACGGACCTCGAACCCGAGAACGTCGCGGTAGAACGCCAGCGACTCCTCCGGGTCGTCATGTGGCAGAAAGGTGTTGTGGATGGTGATGTCGCTGTTCGGCATGGAGTTCACGCTAGGTGCAGGCCCACTGCCGGGGCTTCTCGATTCCTGATCGGTTTGGTCACGTTCTTCTCCATACAGGACGGCAGCCCCTGGCGGGCGCCGGCGGTCTGATCGCGGTACACGCTCGGTGGTACGCACACCAGTTCGGTGAACCGGGTGCTGAAGGTGCCCAGTGACGAACAGCCCACCGCGAAGCACACTTCGGTGACCGTCCGGTCGCCGCGGCGCAGCAGCGCCATCGCACGCTCGATCCGGCGCGTCATCAGATAGGAGTACGGCGATTCGCCGAAGGCGAGTTTGAACTGTCGCGACAGGTGACCCGCGGACATGTTCACCCCGCGGGCCAGGGCCTCGACGTCGAGCGGCTGCGCGTACTCACGGTCCATCCGGTCCCGGACGCGGCGCAACAGCTTGAGGTCGCGCAGCCGCCGCTCCGTGGAGTCCATGTCCGGACTCTACTAACGTCGGGGTGTGCGCTGGATCGTCGATGCGATGAACGTGATCGGATCGCGGCCCGACGGCTGGTGGAAGGACCGGCACGGCGCCATGGTCGCGCTGGTGACGCGGCTGGAGGCCTGGGCCGCCGACGGTGATCAGGTGACGGTGGTCTTCGAGCGGCCGCCCTCGCCGCCCATCGGGTCCACGTCGATCCGGATCGCGCACGCCCCGGTCGCGGCCGCCGATTCCGCCGATGACGAGATCGTCCGGTTACTCGGTGACGACCCCGGCTGCGGTGCAATCACCGTCGTGACCTCGGATGCCGCCCTGGCCGGGCGGGCCCGCGCCGCCGGCGCGCAGGTGTACCCGGCCTCCGGGTTTCGCGCCCTGTTGGAGGCGTCAACTCGATGACCGGTTGATGATGGCTTCCCGCAACGTCTTTCGGTCCGATGGGGCGCTCAACGCCGCCGGATTCAGCGCCCGAACCTGCCGTGCCGTGAGGTGGGGCAGCATGGACTGAACGATGTGTCGGGGCGGCATGAACCGGGACAACGTGTGGCGCGGCCGGTCGCTGGTGTAGACGAAGGTCGCCGAGTAGCGGTCACCGCCGGTGGGGGCCTTGATCCGGTGCAACAGCCGGGCGGTGTCCGCGTACACCGCGGTGCCGGCCGGTCCCGTCACACTGCTCCAGTCCGACGCCGGGACCATCGAGGACACCGCCGTATCGGGCAGGAACGTCAGGCCGGGACGCACCCGCAGGGTCTGGCGGGCCAGGTCGCTGGCCGGCCGGCTGAGGAACTCGAACGGCCCGGTGTCGGCGTCGACATCGGTGAGGTAGACGATGACCTTCAGCATGCGCCGGTCTTCGACATCGAAGTGCCAGTGCCGAACAGGATGCCGCTCCCCGGTGGGGACGGTCCGTTCGGCGCGTACCTCGAGGCCCAGATAGCGCACCGGCAGCCCGATATGGCGTTCGGCGATGTCCAGATTCTGCTCGGTCAGTCCCCACAGGAACAGGGCCGGATCCGCCTCCAGCAGGCTCAGCGGCAGGTATCCGACGGCGTCGGTGGGGTTGTGCCGACGCAGCCACTCGACAGCGTGCCCCGCGGCGGCCGCGGCACTGGCGTCCAGTTGCACGCGACGAGTGGCGATATGAGGCTCTTCATGATTGAGGGTGTAGAACGGTCAGCTGCTGTCGGCCTGTGATTGGGGTGTCTGGTTGGCTGGGTGTGT
>NZ_LQOL01000099.1 GCF_002101555.1 Mycolicibacterium canariasense | reverse complement strand
ACACACCCAGCCAACCAGACACCCCAATCACAGGCCGACAGCAGCTGACCGTTCTACACCCTCAATCATGAAGAGCCGCATAACGGATCGAAAGTCCTTTCCCCGCTAGGCGTTCCCCCAAGAGGGGAGAGCGCCTACCACTGACGGGGCGGAGCGTATCGACGCGTGGCAGTTACGCGATCCGAAACCGCATCAAATCCGCCGAACGGTGGACACGAGCCGACTAAAGGCCGACCTCGACCGGTTCGTTGTAGCGGAGCAGACGCACAGATTCTTCGTCCAGGAACGTGACCTTCACCCCTTGGCCGGTTTCGGTGAGCGTCTGTACGTATCGCCACGGGGCATCGTCGGAGTTCGATACCCGCATGAGGATGTTCGTGCCGCGGACAAGCTTGCCGAGATCGCGGGCCATATAGATTTCGGTCCGGTCCGGTTCTTCCATGCCATCGAAAAACATGCCACTGATCATGAGCCCACCGGCGATCTAGATTCCCATCGGGTCAGCAAGCATCTGCCTAAATGCTGCCGCCCAAATCTCAATGCCGTCGCCAAAAATTTGGATCTCAGCGGGCGAACCGTCCCGAAGTCGTCCATCCCAAGTTTCACACCAAACTAGGAGCTTCTCGAGTGTGTAGGGGTACGCGAACGCAAAGACGTCACCTCGCACCATCCCGTCTTCGTCTTGTCGGAGACCCGGGACAACCGCGCCAGGAATTTCGATCTGTCTCTGATGAGGGAAGCCCAAATGCGTCTCGATAACCCGTCTCGGATTGTCGTTCTGCGAATGGACGTGGGAAATGATGGCCTCGTGTCGGGATAGAGGCTCCTCGTCAAAGAGCAGCTGAGCCAAAGTCACTCGCATCAAGGTGATACCGATCGAGCGACCGCGTGTGTTCGTCGCGACCATGAGGCCGCCAAGTTCCCAGAACTTGTCGTCCTCGTCGTCTTCGTCCCAGTTGTAATAGCAGAGGCCGAGATACTCACCGTCTTCTTTGGCGGTGAATACCCGGCCGTCATTTGCCAATTGCTCGTACTGGTTCCACGATCGAGGAAAGAGCATGTCGTTCGCGCCAGCGAAACCGCGATGCCACTGGAATACTTCTCTTGCCTCGGCCGGGTCAGCGTGGGCGAACACAACTGTCATGGTCGATGACAATAGCGAGCAGCCGACGTCCGTTTACGTGGACATGCCGGTGTCGCGTCAGCGTGGACGCGTCAGTTACGCAGACGCGTCCACGACCGACGCTGTGTGCTGCCTTAATCTGTCGTTCGCGACCTTGCGAAGCGCGCGAAAGACGGCAGGACGACCCAAAATGTGTGGGGCGGACAGACCAGCAGCCCAACGGCTGATGGTCGGTCGGCTCGTCTTAAAGAGCTTTGCGGCGGACTCTTGGTCTAACTCCAATACGCGGATAGACAGCGCAAATAGCTCGCTGAATTCCTCGCGCTTGACATCGCGATTCTCGGCATCCACCAAGATCGCCTTCAATTCCTCCAGGCTCGCCACCCGAGCAGCCTCAGCTTCGGTCAGACGATCAATTGCCAATGTTGCCATGGCCGTCTCACTCCTTCGGGTTTCGTGCACCCACCCCGGGTTGGGGGGCTGCATGAAGTACAGTATGCACGCAATGCAACGATCGGTCAACACAAAACACGTCGAGAACCGCCTGGTCAGAGCCGTGATTTGTATTACTCTACCGTTGCAATCTGCACATGTCACGCGATAGCCCCCGTGGGGGAGTCAAGTCTGGGCGAGTCATGGGACTTCTGCTCGAAACCGTGGCGTTAGACCCCGCTATTCGAACGTATGATCGAACGGTGGGTGACCTTCAGGCGATCGGGTACTGCGGTCAGCCCGTCCGCGAAGTCTTCCGACGGGTCGACCCACCACGCATTGTGCTGATCGACCTCGGCCGCCTCTTCCCGCGTGAGCCGCACAGTGATGGCCGCTACCACCCGTTTGGGCTGCAGATGCACGCCGTCGTCGAGGGTGAGTTGACGTGCTGGGGGTCTGCGAGCAGGGCGCCTGGTGGGGCCTCGTCACGTACCTGATCAAGTTCGGGCCGAACGCGCGGCCGGTCACGCATTGGGTGCCGGCGTGGACGCTTAAGGCGAAGCCGGAGTGACCTCGTCAACGTGCACGGTGACGTCGAACGAGTCGGCCGGGACGTCGAGCCAGGTTGCGATGAGGTCCCGCGCCATGGGTTCGGCTTCGGTCAGATTCCGTGCTTGCGTCGGCAGCCCAACCTCAGGGTCGTTGCCGAGCCCTGGGACTCGGATGACCCAGTACCGTTCGCCGTGGTGGGCATACGCGTCATACGTCTTCACTTCCACCGCCTTGTCCGATCGGCCCGTCACTCGTAGGGGCTGGTGACGGACTGATTCAAGTAAGGCTAGCGCGCTTTTGGAGCGCTGACTGCGCCAACTCCCGCGGCTACATGGGGCGCAACGTGAACCGATAGTCGCCGCGGTTGCCCCTGACCTCGTAAGCGATCAGGTTTCGACGTACCAGTGACTCGACAACCTTTCTAGCGTCGCCGTCGACAACAACCTCTCGCTCTCGACGCACGCGCTCCAATAGTTCGATTTGGGGTTCGGTGAGTGGCGGCATGTTGAAGATGACTGCCTCCGATTCAGGCTTCACCATCTTGTAGCTGATCGGCGACGGGGGAGGTGGCTGGGGCGATGGGTGGCGCCGGCCGTAGCGTCTCGCGTACTGAGTGGTCCCGGGTATCTCAGCTCTCGTGTGATACAGCCAGGATCGCCGCGTCATGCCGCCGTAGGGCTTCCCATTGATGATCGGGGCATCTGGATCGGACTCCTGTTCCGCTACTGCGACGCGCTTGCTACTCGACGGCCGCACATTGTTGCGGCGGCGCTCGATGAGGTCTTCCACATCGGCATGTGTCATGCGCCAGCGGCGGACGGCCTTGTAGGCAGAAACCTTGCCAGCGCGGATTTGGTCATTGAGCCATCTGACGCCGTTCGGTATGTCGTCGGGTGAGAGCACCAGTGCTGCAACCTCTTCGAGGCTGTATGTGCGAATCAGCGGGGCCCAATCAGTTTGTGACTCCACCGGGTCCGGTTCGTCCGGTGTGTACATGTTCATGTGGTCCGATGATCAAGCATCAGCATCCACACGGCAACGGGTAAGGGGACTGCACGAGGAGGCTGCGTACCTTTTTGCCGGCGCTAGCAATATGGTCGCGACCAGCCACGTTGCCGGACCCAGCAAGTTGGCCCGACCTTTCGCAGATGCGAAAAGATGGCAGCGGGGTCTGGGCCTAGGGCTTCAACGTCCGGACCTTTTTTACTGTCGTCAGTAAAAAGGGTGCCGGCCGGCCCCAACGCGTTCGTGACTGGTGATGCCAGCCCCCCGCTGACAAGGGTCACATTCTGAATGCGACCCATACCGTCCGCGATGGGGTAAGCCTGGCTTAGGGCATCGGGATCGAGCGTTTGTCGGCAACCTACAGCCGTGATGGCTGTGGTTGCCCATGACCTGCCCAGGGTGTCGACGGCCCAGCAAGTTGGCTGAGTTTTCCGGTCTACACCGAAAGACTCAGGTGGCAGGCCCCAGCAAGTTGGCTGACCTGCGGAATTCAACCAGCAGCAGGGGTGTCCACAACCGTGGACACCCCTGCCGTCTTGGTCGGATTTGAAATCCGACCCCTCGCTCTTGCCCGAGCGGGAGAGTCACTTGGTTATGACCTTGAGCTTTCGCCTCCCCGGCGGATAGGGCGGCTCTACGTCAGCCCGGGCTGCTTGAGTAAGGGCACGACAGTGCGCAGGCTCCATCGCCGCGATACATGCCCGCAGTTCCTCGGCGGGCATGTCGAGCCAATCAATCTCACAGAGCATTGTGCCCGCCAGCCAACGCAGGTGCGCCAAGTGCTGTTCGCTGTCGTCGTTCACCGCAGGATCCGTCGTCACTTTGCACCCCCGACGGCATGCAGCTTGATGACCGGTGCCGGTGGTGCCTTCCGTGCCATGGCCCGCTCGTACGCCGGCCGAAGCAAGGCCGCGAGTGCGATGACGTCGTGGATCGTCAGGTCGTCGTATGAAAGATGTTTGAGGATGACCTCGATCTCGTCCTCGAATTGGTCGCGCGTGGTTTCGAGGATCCGATCGACCTGCTGACGCTCGCGCGCGGTCATCAGCGTTGCATCGCGCCCCGTGGTCATCGCTGCACCCACCGGTCAAGCTCGGTGACGCAATCCAACAATGCTGCCGCCAGCTCGCGGGCCTGGTCGACGTTCAGCCGAGGCAGGCAGTCCCGGTCACCCTGGCAGACATAGATACCGGGGGACGAGACCTCGTCGTCCTGGATGGAGCCGTCCGCGAGCTGGACGACCATCGGATACACCGTGGCCTCGTGGTCGGTGATGTGGCGGTCAGCACCGCAGATACCGCGGTAGGCCTGCTGGCCCTCGATGTGGTCCTCCCACTGGCCGACGAGGTCGGCGCCGACTGGGGGAGCGATGGACGGAAGTGTTGCGCTGTTTTCGCGCATGGGAGTAGGCTCCTCGTGGTTGAAGATGATCCCCGCTGATAACGGGGCGAAGATTTCAGAAGGCGGCTCCCTGGCAGGGGAGCCGCTTTCTTCGTATGCGAGGTCGAAGTTCAACGCCCCAAAGTTGGGGAGTCGTCACAGAGATGACGCGACGCGCCGGGAGGCGCGCGGCTTTGAGGCATTGCAGGCGGGGGAGACTGTGTCATCACTTTATCTTTTATGCAGGTGAGAGACTACGAAGAGTTGTAGCGTGCTGTAGGTAACATACTGTAGCGCGCTACAAACCGAGATGCGGAGGAATGTCATGAACCGGTTGGCCGCTCCTAGACTTCTTCGCTTGTGGAGCATCTCGCGTTGATCAGGCGCGCGGCCAAGCAGCGCGAGAATCGACGCCAGGCATTCGATGCGGCGGATGAGGAACTCCGCCGGCTCATCCGCGAGGGATTCGAGCAGGGGCTTTCAGGGGAGCAGCTCGCGGAGGCTGCCGGCCTGTCGCTGTCACGCATTTACCAGATCCGCGACGGCCGGCGTTAGTACCCAAACGCTGACCCAAACCAGCGGTAGATTACCCCTGTGTTCGTGCTTGTTCGCGCATGTTTCTGGCGGACGATCTGCGTTGCGCCACAAGGGATGTGGGTGTCTTCGCGAACATGGGCGAACATCCCTGCGATGCCTGGGGGTCAAGTGGTCGCAGGTTCAAATCCTGTCAGCCCTGTCGGCTCCGGTTGAAAAGTGAGCAGGTAGTTCCGGGGTGGGTTGCTCAGGATTCGACCGGAGCCGACACAGCCCGACGTTCAAAACCATCTCTGACCAGTGTCGGAGCGGGTTTGTTGTTTTCCGGGTGTGGGCAATGCGGCGGCCGTGGTCAGGATTTCGCGTGATGCGCTCGGCCCTGAGGAGACCGGCAGTACACGTATGTACGTCCTTTTCGGGAAATGTCCCGGGAGATTCGCGGCGGCGATGCCCTCGGGGTGCCCGCCGACGAGGTCTGCTTCTCGGCTCGCCAGCCCGCCTGACCGGTAGCACCCGCGCGAGGCGCGGCGTTCGGTCAGCATCGTCTACGGCATCGGAGTATCGGCCCTCGACATTGTGCATCCTCCGGGCGAGGCCATCGGCAGGGTAGACCTGACGGGCGGAAACTAACAGCTGCAGGCGGTGGATCGACCACGCAGGCCGCAGGTCAATGCATGTGGTCGTGGTCTTGGTGGTCGTCGAGCGGCGTCGCTGTCGGAAGCGGCTCACTGATCGGCACGGGCGTAGCCTGTTCAGACGCACCGCCGGACCCAGGGGCGGGCGCAGGAGCTTCGACCGGGCGGACCACAGACGGGGGAGACGCCTGCTCTGGGTCGTGACTGTGATGGTCGTCGCTCTGCTCTGAACCGGTTCCGTGGTGATGAGGCCCTGCTTCGGCCCCGGCTGGGGCGTGGTGGCCGTGCCGGAGACCCGAGGCAGCGCCCACTGTGGACGCCAGCGCGACGACCCCGAACGCGCCAAGGAGCACCATGGCGCTGACGAAGGCGGACACCGGTTGTCCTTGAAGGCCGCGATGCCAGACCCAGCCAGCGCCCATGACGACATAGATCTGGAGCAGCAGCGCGCACAGGTCCGCGGCTTGGATCAGTTCGGCTTGACCGGCGTGGGGACCCAGTGGCGCTCCTGCGGTTCTCGACACGGTCCAAAGCGCAACGACGGCAAGATTGACCATGATGCCAAGGGCCAGCACAGGGGTGGTGGTTCGAGTCAGTACTAGCCGCGCCCACAAGAGTTGGAACAGCGCGATGGCCGCGAAAAACAAGCCTGCCGGCATCCATTCATGCCAGTGGTTGGGAACGACCGCGAAGTGGATGACAGAAGCGCCCAGCGAGGCGAGCGCGGCAAGCCGAGCCGCCAAGCGGCTGTCGGTTTTCTTCGCTGCCCTAGGCGCCACCGGACCAGGATGACACCACCACCCTCGACGGTGGCTGCATGACGCCACATCTCGACCCGACCGAGATCCATTTGTCATCAACTACTGCCGTCCTACGTAGATGGATCGATGCGACGTCTCGTCTGTGAGTCTCAACTCCCGCCATCAGGCGACAACAACGGCTCCTCTTGAGGCCTCGCCGATGCGGCGACAGCGCACTGTGCGGTTCGCGTCCCAGGTAGCGCGTCACCAGTGAAACCGACCCGCGATCACCCGGTCGCGTAGGTTCTTGGAGGATCAAGCCCGAGACCTACGTAGCATCGAACGAAAGCCATCATGTCCCAGGATCAGAACACAGACGTTCCGCCGAACCACCTCTCCATCGATCCGCGTAGCGCCTTCTATGACGAAGAGGCGCTCCGCCGCGACGTGGGTATCCGCTTCAATGGCGTGGAGAAAACCAACGTGCACGAATACGACGTTGCCGAGGGTTGGGTGCGGGTGGAAGTGCCGACTGCCAAGGATCGCCGCGGAAATCCGATGGTCGTCAAGCTCAGCGGCACGGTTGAGCCGTATTTCCGCCAACCGGAGTAGCGGGCCCCTTGGGTTACCGGCGCCGTCGAACCGATGCGTGGCGGGGCCCTTCCGCGGTACTCGTCGAATCTGCGGTGTTGCCAGACGTTGTCATCGCCGGTTGGAATCCGGCTGCCCGGCAGAGGCCGCCCGAAGCGACTTCTCCGTTGTCATTGGTTTTCGGGCACCGCGATCGATGCGTGTCGACGCATCACGCGTCGGGGGTGCTCTGCCCTGTTGCACGGGCGGTGAGTCGTTCCCAGTTCCCGGACGCGATGGCGGTGCGCTCCTCCGCCGTCACCGGCAGGTTTTCGAGGAATGTCCGTGCTGCGCCGCCGGAGTTGTCGACGTAGGGGTAATCCGTTGCCGTCATGATCCGGTCCGCGCCGACGACCTCGGCCGCCCAGCGGAAGTAGCGCTCGCTGAGAATGCCGCTGCCGGTCACCCACACGTTCTCACGCACCACTTCCGATAAGGGGCGCTGCAGGTGCAAACCGGTCCGCTCGAGGGTCGGCTGCCACCGTTCGAGATAGAACAGCACGAGCTCACCCCAGTGGCCGAGGACAACCTGCAGGCCGGGGTAGCGGTCGAAGACACCGCCGATTGCCATGCGCAGGAACTGTATGCCGGTTTCGTAGTGCCAGCCGATCGCCGGCGAGGACAGGACGAAGTCCAGGTCGCCAAAGCCCGAGTAGTAGGCGTCGCGGACCGCCGCGGGGGGCTCCTGGGGGTGCAGGTAGATCGGTGCCCCGAGGCGTTCGGCGACCTCATACAGGTCGTCGAACACGCGGTTGTCCATGCTGAGGTCACCGGTACGACCGTTGATCAGTGCGCCGGGGAACCCGAGTGTGCCGACAGCGCGTTCCAGTTCGGCGGCGGCCGCTGCCGGGTCCGGAGTGGGGATCGCCGCGAAGCCCTGCAGCCGGTCGGGGTGCGCCGCGACGACGCCGGCCAGCGCGTCGTTGGTTTGCCGCGCCATGGTCACGGCGTCCGGTGCGGACAGATTCTGCATGCCGGGCGAGGTGAGCGAGAGGACTTGCACATCGACGCCTTGATCGTCCATCGCGGCGATCCGCTGCTCGCCGGTGTCCAGGAGCGCCCGCTGCACGTGGCGCGCCCGCGTAAGCACGCTGTCTGCCTCGTCAGTTCCGTCCGGAGCGTCCTGCCACGCGTGCATGAGCTCGGGGACGACGAAGTGTTCTTCCAACGCGATGATCTTCACGATGGTGCTGCCTTCCTCTCGTGATCGGGTCGGTCTCCGAGCGGGTCGGGTTGTCGAACAGCGCCGCTTCCTGTCAGCA
Source organism: Mycolicibacterium canariasense (assembly GCF_002101555.1). Lineage (GTDB taxonomy): Bacteria > Actinomycetota > Actinomycetes > Mycobacteriales > Mycobacteriaceae > Mycobacterium > Mycobacterium canariasense. The sequence continues at coordinate 168,474 of NZ_LQOL01000099.1, read as the reverse complement.
TTCGCCGATTCATCGATGTTCCGGAGTCCGCTGAACAGCCCGGAGAACAGCGGCGGCGCCGTTGAGCATGCGGCGTACGAGCACCTCCGTTGACATTGCCGCCGGCTCGATCACGCCCACTGATCGGCCACCGCCCATCAGCGCTAAACCTACACGTGTCAACTAGTTGAATGCTGTACATCACCTGTGAGACAGGATCATTGGGCACGGCGGGTCGCCTACAACATCCCTTTCGTTGCCGCCGAAGCCTTGTCGAACATGACGCCGACGTCGCCGGAGGATCAGGATCATCAGGGATGGCCGACTGCGCGCTGTGGGTGGGAAGTTTCGCCCCTGCTCGCCGGTTGCAAAGTACACATCCATCCCCATCGACATGCCGGTGTGTGAGAGACACCGGCCGACACCGTCGGGTAAGGCCCGTGTTGTCGAACAAGCGTGACGGCCGATCGGCATCGAGAGGAATGAAATGCATGCGATGCGAGTGAACGGCACCGAACACGTCGTCGAGGTTGCCGACGACACACCGCTGATCTACGTACTGCGGAACTATCTGAATCTCAAGGGAACTCGCTTCGGATGCGGTCAAGGGCTGTGCGGGGCATGTCTGGTGTTGATCGACGGACACGCCGACTACTCCTGCAACGTGCCGACGTGGGCGGTGGCGGGGCGGTCGATCACCACCGTCGAAGAGATCGGGTCCGACGCCTCCAATCCCGTCGCCGGCGCGTTCGTGCGGGCGCAGGCGGCGCAGTGCGGCTACTGCATTTCGGGCATGATGGTCGCGGCGACGGCGCTACTCCGGCACAACGCCAATCCATCCGAGGATGAGGTTCGGTCTGCACTGGACCGCAACCTGTGTCGGTGCGGAGCGCACAACCGCATCGTCCGAGCAGTGCTCTCCGCTGCCGCAGATCTGCGCTCGAGCGGTGCGCAGTGAACGAGTTGCCCCCGTCGCTGCGTGCGAACCCGAGACTGGATACCTGGTTGCGCGTAGATCGCTCCGGCATCGTCGAGGTCCGCTCCGGCAAAGTCGAGCTGGGCCAAGGTGTCTTGACGGCCTTGGCCCAGATCGTCGCCGAAGAACTCGATATCGACGTCGGCCGAATCAGGATGGTCGCCGCCGACACCACACGAAGCCCGAACGAGGGATACACGGCGGCCAGCGTGTCTGTGCAGCAGTCCGGTGCTGCCTTGCGGGCCGCCAGTGCCGAGGCGAGAGGGATCTACCTCGAGCGGGCGGCCACGTGTCTGGACGTCGACGTTGCGGTATTGCGGGTTACCGACGGGGTGATCGTCACGCCGGATCAGCGCCACACCAGCTACTGGGAGTTGGCTGACGACGCGCTGCTGGCTCGAGATGCAACAGGCGCATTCGGTGCCAAATCACCCGAGGAGTACACCGTCGTCGGCACTGCCGTTCCGCGAATCGACCTGCCCAGTTTGGTTTCTGGGTCACCGCGGTTCATTCACGACCTCGCTATGCCGGGGATGCTGTACGGACGGATCGTGCGTCCGCCCTCCCGCGGGGCGACGCTGACCGGATACGACGTCGAGGACTTCAGCCACGAGACCGGCATTGTCGCCGTTGTGCGGGACGGCAACTTTCTCGCCGTGATCGCCGACTGCGAAGAGACCGCCGTCTCGGCCGCGGAGAGACTGCGTCAGCACAGCAGCTGGGACGAGCGAGCGACGCTGCCCGACGACAACGACCTACCGGCCTTCCTCACCACCACGGAGGCGTCCGAAACCGTGCTCGCGGAGGTGAAGGGTATCCAATCTGCGGCTCCGGCCCACACGCACGAAGCACAGTTTCACCGCCCGTATCTGGCCCACGCGGCCATGGGCCCCTCATGCGCCGTGGCCCGCTACACGGCCGGTGCTGCTCCGCAGCTGGACGTGTGGACACACAGCCAAGGCGTTTTCGTGCTGCGGCAGGAACTGGCGCGGGCCTTCGACATGAACGAGGACGACGTGGTGGTGCGCCACGTCAACGGTCCGGGCTGCTACGGCCATAACGGAGCAGACGATGCCGCGATGGATGCGGTGATGCTGGCCCGGGCCGTTCCGGGGCGTCCCGTCCAGGTGGTGTGGTCGCGGGCCGACGAACTGACCTGGGCCCCGCTGAGTCCCGCGGCGGTGGTCCGCATAGCCGCCGACCTCGACGCCGGCGGTGACGTGGTGGCATGGCGTCACGAGATCTGGGGCAGTAGCCATAACACGCGACCCGGATTCACACCCGGCATCGCGTTGCTCGCAGCCAGCCACCGCGACGGCGGACAGGAGATCACCGCGTCGCCCGAAGGACCCCAACTGCTGGCTCATGGCGGCACCGCGGGGCGCAATTCCGTTCCGGGATACGCTTTCCCGCAGTACCGCGTGACGAATCATGAGCTGACCACCATGCCGATCCGGACATCGGCGATGCGCGCCCTCGGTGCCTTCGTCAATGTTTTCGCGATCGAATCCTTCATGGACGAGCTCGCCGAGCGTGCCGACCGAGACCCGATCGAATACCGGCTCCGCCAGCTGGCCGATCCTCGCGGCCGGGAGGTGATCGAGACCGCTGCGCGGCAGTTCGGGTGGGCGGAATGGACGCCGACGGAGTCGTTCGGCCGCGGAATCGGCTACGCGCAATACAAGAACAGCAGCGCATACTGCGCGGTGATCGCCGAGGTGGAGGCGGTTACCGAGGTGCGTGTGCGCCGCTTGGTCATCGCCGTCGATGCCGGCCTGGTCGTCAATCCCGACGGCGCGATCAATCAGATCGAAGGCGGGGCCATCCAGGCCACCAGCTGGACGGTGAAGGAGCGTGTTCGATTCAACGACGTCTCCGTGACCAGCGACACGTGGGAAAGCTACCCGATTCTGCGGTTCACCGAAGTGCCACAGGTGGACGTGGTGCTCGTGCCAGGAAACGCCAACCCCAGTCTCGGGGTAGGGGAGACAGCCCAGGGCCCTACCGTCGCCGCGATCGCCAACGCGGTCTACGACGCGCTTGGTGTCCGCGTACGAACCCTGCCGCTGACCCAGGATCAGATCGTCGCGGCAATGCCGGATTGACGATTGCGGTCGGGGGGTCAGCGGCACCGGTGGCAGGCGTGCGGCGTCACCCGGGGGGTATCGGGCAACGGAGGGCACCACCCAACGGGGTCGCTTCCGTGCCAGGGAAATTCGGTTGCGTCGCCGCCCCGTGTGATCTTCACTGAAGAGATGCATGAGGGGGAGAAACTGCTATTGCTGGGTGCCGCTTCGCGGCGGCAACCGGTGCCGTCAATCGGCTGGGATCGACTGCATCCCAGTGTGTTCGGTGCGCTGTGGGGGCGGCACGGCGGTCATGTCGAGGTTAGCGGCGCCGCGGCTTGGGTGCTCCACGCGGAGGCAACGCGGTAGACGCCCCGCGAAAGGGCGCTTTCAGTGGAACGACGTCACGCGATCATCGGATCGATCTGAGACCGCGGTACCAGCACGTGCAACGGTCCCGCCGAGGCGGGCAGCAACACGCCCTGGTCGAAGAAGAAGATCACCCCGTCGTTGACGACCGCGAAGTTCTGATAGTTGGCCGGGTTGTACAGCGCGGCTTGCGAGAACGGCAACGGCGCCGGGGGTGGGGGCGGGGTGGTAGTCGTGCTGGTGGTGGGCGTGGGCGTGGTTGTCGTCGTGGCCGGCGTGGGCGGGGCGGCCGGCGGCGGGGCCAGCTGCTGTTGCAGTTCGGCCTGGACGATCGGGGCGACCGTCTTCAGCGGATCGTCCACCCGCCATAGCGGCGTGTTCTGCTTATCGTCAGGCGCGGCCGTGTAGGTGATCGACTTGCGGAAGCTCTGGTCCCAGTTGAATGCCTTGTACGTGCGTTGCGGCCCGCTGCCGACATCCTGGGTGACCGAGAAGACCACGGCCTGCGTGCCGCGCGGCGGGACCGACGAGTTGTACTCCGTCGGCGTGATGCTCAGTACGTACGGCGTGGTGCGCGCCGCGCCGGATTTGGCCGAGTTGAGGAACGCGTCGCGGGTCTGGGAGATGTAGTCGGCGACCGACTTCTGGTCCGGGTAGTCCAGCGGAATGCTGATGTCGACGCTGTACCCGGGGTCGGACAGCTGGATCTCGCACGTGCTGCCGGTGTTGCCGCCCTTGAGGTCGGCGCAGTAATCCTTGGGTGCGGCCGCGGCCACACCGGTGGAACCGAACATCGCGGCAACCGTGACAGCCACGGCCACGCTGAGAGAACGCATGGGTAATACCTCCAACCAAATGCGGCAACGCACCGCGACCCCAGATTAACGTGCGAGGTGCCAGCAAAGCTGGCAGGGTGCGCCGGTTCAGGCCCCGCGGCCCATCGCACCGGTGTCGGACCGCGGGCGAACCAGCTCGACGCCGTCACCGACGTTGACGGTGACCACCGCCGTCGCCTGGAACAGCCCGTAGAAGTCGTCGGTCCTGGCGAAGGTGTGTGCGCGGGCGAACAGCGGTTGCACGTCGAACACCCGCACCCGCAGTTTCTCCCGGCTGAGCCGGCCGAGCTCGCGGCCCGACTCCGGGTCGGTGATCACCTGATCCGACTCACCGTGCACGGCAAAGATCATCCCGGGCGTCACGCCGGCCTGGGCGCCGCGGTTGATCACCAGGGTGTAGTCGTCCTCGATGAAGGCCACCTGACCGTTCACGACGCCGCCAGCGTGGAACCGGCGCGAATCCGCGGCCGGGAGCTGCGCTCCTCGATCGACAGCAACGCGTCGATCTGGCCGGCCGGTTCCTGCTCGGTACCGAGCGTGAGATCGACCGCCGTCTTGGCCTGGAAGAGCGCGATCATGGCGTGCTGGTGGCGTTCGGCGCCGAAAGCGTTGAGCGCGAAGGTGAGTTTCTTGTCGACGTACTCGACCGAGCGCTGCAGGTCCGACGTCGCGGGTTCGGCCGGTGCGCCGTACCAGCGATGCGTGAGAACGCCCAGGCTGAAGGCGCACACCGGCACCACCACGACGACGCAGGCCACCGCCACCGCGCGGGGAAGGGCGATCGCACCGACGATGCCGAGCAACAGCACCACCGCCGCCAACGTGATCATCCGCAGTTTCGGCGGCACGCCCTCGACGGCACGGGCCAGTTGCCGGGCCGCGCTCACGCCGGCCTTGGCCGCCAGCCGACCCGCCTCGTCGACGTGTTTGCGGGTCACCGGGGATGTCGGCATCGACCAGACCCGCCGCCGGGACTCCGCGGCCTGCGGTTCACCGGCGGGCTCGGGAGCGGGCACGCCTGCTGTCACATTCGCATCATCAGCCACACCTGTATCATTCCGCGTTTGCCGCCCATAATCCGGTTCGGCACGCCGACAAACCCGGCGACAGGTCTGCGCGTAGACTCCCAGACGAGAACCTCCGGTCAACGGGCATAGCAGGCATACAGTGCGCCAAAGGTGCGTAGCGGTTCGTCGTCGAACACCACTTCGCAACCGAAAGGCCTTGCCGTGCAACGCTTTCCCCTCCAGTCCACCGGCGGTCGCTGACCATGGTCGACCGTCGCCTCAAGGGCAGTCGCCTGGGAGCGGTCAGCTACGAGACGGACCGCAACATCGACCTGCCGCCGCGCCAGGTGGCGCGGTATCGCACCGCCAACGGCAGCGAATTCGACGTACCGTTCGCCGACGACGCCGACATCCCGGGCACCTGGTCATGCCGTAACGGCATGGAAGGCATCCTGGTCAACGGCGAGGCGCCGGCGCCGAAAAAGGTCAAACCCGTGCGCACGCATTGGGACATGGTGCGCGAGCGTCGCACCATGGACGATCTGGAAGTGCTGTTCAAGGAACGCCTGAAGATCATCGAGACGCTGCGCCGGGGAAAGTAGCGCTCACTCCCGCGCCACCTCGGTCAGCGCCCGGTCCAGATTGTTCAGTGCCCGCACCGCACCCCGCACCGGTCCCGGCGGGATGTCCGAGGAGCCCATGACCTCCATGATCATCGCCGTGGTCGGTGTCTCCGGCGAGGCGGCATCGGCCCCGGCCACCAGTTGCTTGACCTCGGCGACGGTGGAGCACACCCGGTCGGCGGCCTTACGCAACGCGACGGCGGTCGCCTCGGGCGGCGCGGTCTCCGGGTCCGCCCGCGCGGCATTCACCCCGGCACGGGCCAGGGCATGCGCGGAACGGTTGCCGGCCTGCAGGCCGCGCACCAGCCGTTGAACACCGCGGCGGCTGCGCACGGCGGGCCCCATCTGTAACGGCTTGCCCGCCTTCACCACCTCCTGCAGCGCGTTGTCCAGGCTGCGGGTCTCGGCCACCAGATCGGTGTCCCCACCCGGCGCCAGCACCGACGCGATGCCCGCGTCGATCACCTCGGTGAGCCGGTCGAAGTACTCGCCGGTCTTCTCGATGAACGTCGCGCGGGTCCCCGTCGTGAACACGAAGAACGCCGACGCGATGCCGACCAGACCGCCGACCGCGGTTTCCACCACGCGCAGCTCGAGCACCTGGATGCTGAAGTTGCCCAGCAGCCCGTACAACATGGCCAGCACCACGGTGACGAAGAACGTCAGCCAGGCGTAAGCGACGGTGACCAGATAGAACGCGCAGAACACGCAGACGACCAGCACGATGATCTGCATCGGCGGGTTCTGCCCGATCAGCGTGGCCAGCAGCACCCCCGCCACCACCCCGGCGACCGTGCCCACGATGCGATGCCCTGCGCGGGTGAGGATTTCGCCGCGCGTCGAAACCCCGGTGAACACCAGAAACGCCGTCAACACCGCCCAGTACCAGCGATCCGGCGAGATCAATTCGCCGAGCACGGTAGCCGCCGACGTCGCGACGGCCACCTGGATGGCGGCCTTGGTGTGCGTATCCAAACCCGTCGGCGTGTCCGGTTCGGGGGCTTCGGGTTCCGGCTCGGCCGCGTCACTGGTGCCCAGGGCGTTGGTGGTGATGTGATGAATGGCGAGGTGAGCCTGCAGCGCACGATAGGCCACCACCGTGGCGATACCTTCCGGGGTCGACGCGTCGGCACGGTCGGCCGCCGCTGCCGCTGCCTTTCGGGCGGCGCGAAGTTGATCTTCGGAAGGGTTGTGCTGCAAACAGATTCGCAACGCGGCAAGGGTGTTGAGCAATCCGTCCGGCCATTTGCGGTCCGGGTCCAAGCTCCACAGCAGGCTGGCCAGTTGTTCCACCGAGATCTGGGCGTCGAACACCCGCAGTGCCAGATCACCGCTGGTGACGCTCAACGTGCGTGCCGCGTCGTGGCGGTCGAGCCAATCGTCGATCATCAGGCCGGTATCGCCGAGCCGGTCCAGCCGGCGCCGCAACACGAGTCCGGATTGCTCGGTCCGTTCGGTGCTGATCGCGTCCAGTACGGAGAGGGACACCCCGCGCAGCGCGCGCACCAGGTGACGGACTTCGGCGCGCGGGCGATCGGGGAAGATCAGCGTCCGCACGAACAGCGTCGCGCCGATCCCGACGCCGACGGCGGCGGCCAGGATCGGGATCTGGCCGGGCGTGGCGTGGATGAACAGGGCGAAGAAGTACGACATGAACGCGACCATCCCCAGTGCATTGCCGCGCGGGCCGTATCGGCGCACCCAGACCGCGGCGAACAGCACCGCGATGAACCCGACGTCGGCCACCCACCCGAACGGGGACAGCACGGCGGCCAGCGCCACGGCGCCGACCGCGGGGAAGGGGAGCAGCAGGGTGGTGATGACCCGGTGATGCTGTTGCTTGTCCTTGACCGCGGCCGAGGACTGCATGGCCACGATCGCGCCCAGCATCGCCACGGTGACCGGCTGATGGGTGACCCTGGTGAACGTCAGCAGCGCGATGATGGCCAGCACCAACGACAATGTCGTCGCACCCGCACTGCGCAGCCGCAATCTGCCCGGATCGGAATCGACGATGAATCGTGCAGCGCGGTCGCGAAGCGCTGACGGGTGCATCGCTCGATTGTCCGTCACCGCACCGCGCGTGCGGTCACCGGTGCCTCGCGTTCCGCGGCTTCGCGCACCCTCCTCGTCGGCCGCCAGCAGCATCCGCCGGGCCCAGGCGACCGCCGAGACCAGCGGTTTTTCGTATCGCGGATATCGGGTATCCAGAACCAGGAGGTTTGGTGCCAAGTGTGCTGGTGGATACCGACGACCTCGGCGTCGCCGAGGCCGCGCTCAGCGCGAACTACGCCAAGATCCGAATGTCGGCCGTAGCGGCACCGAGCACCTCAACCCGCATCACGTCCGCCGAGATCGGCAAGGTGGCCGCACACCGCAGCGAATTCGGATTCAGCTTCCGATACGAGATCGATCCCCTGGACAAGCTCGCGATCTGCCTGGTGGAAGCCGGTGCGGTGGAGCAACGCCTGCCGGGCCGATCACCGGAAACCGGTGGGCCGGGGGACGTGATGGCCGCCGGTGTGCGCGACGATCTGTCGTTCAGCGGCTCGGTGCGGGCAGGCCGGTTCAGCCAGCTGCTTCTCGACCGCACCTTGTTCGACGAGGTGGCGGCGACCGGACCGCGAGACGACGGTGCCCCCATCCGGTTGACCGCCCTGCAACCCGTATCCGCGCAGGCCAACGCGCACCTCGCCGGGCTCATCGCCTATGTCCGCGACAACGTCGCCACCGACCCGTTCGTCGCCGAGAACCCGATGGTGATCGGCGCCGTGCAACGCTACGTGGCGGCAAGCGTGCTGTCCGCGTTCCCCAACACCGCGCTGCTGGAACCTACCGCCGGCGACCGCCGTGACAGCACCCCGGTGCTGCTCCAGCGTGCCATCTCGTTCATCGACGACAACGCCCACCGCGACATCTCACTGACCGATATCTCCCGGGCCGTCTACGTGACACCCCGTGCGCTGCAATACATGTTCCGTAAGCATCGCGACTGCACACCAACCGAATACCTTCGGCGGGTGCGCCTGCACCATGCCCACCTCGACCTGATCACCGGCAACCGTGCCGCCACGACGGTCGCCCAGATCGCCCGCAAATGGGGATTCCTGCACACCAGCCGATTCGCCGTGTACTACCGCGAGGCGTACGGGCAGAGCCCGCATGTCACCCTGCGCGGGTGAATCCGGCTAGGACTGCATCGAACTCAGGTAGTAGGTTTCGTGCCCGGTGGGGTAACCGCCGCCGTCGGTGGCGATGTGGACATGGTCGAAATGATTGGCGGTCTCGTTGCCGTAGTCCGCGGTCCAGCTGGGGGCACCGATACCGGGATAGAACCCCTGCCGCCAGATCACGTGCACCACACCCCAGCGTTCGGCGTTCGCCAGCGCGTAGCCGGCGATCTGGTTACCGAGTTCGATGCCGGCATCGGAGTGGTAGTCCGGAATCATCACGTCGATCGCCAGCCCATTGGGGTGCCATTTCAACGGATCCTGCCGAAAGCCGCCGATGGTCTTGATCTCCGGGAACATCATGGCGATGGCGCGTGCCACCCAGATGGTCTTGACCTGCAGCCCGGCCTCGGGTGTCACACCCTTGTCGAGCGGGAAGTCGAACACCCTGGCCTCGTCGGGCGGGGCGCTGGCCGAAAGCAATTCGGCTTTGGTGGTCGTCATGGCCGGCGCGGGTGCGGCCGACGGCCGGGCCTGAGCGCTCGTCTTTCCGGCATCCGGTGCGGGCGTGGTGTTCTGCGCGTAGACGACGGCCGCCGAGACCACCAGCGACGCAGCGAGCGCCAGCCAGCGCATCGCCGGTCGGGCCCGGCGATCGGCTGGCTGCTTTATGCCCACGACTAGGCACTGTAATCAGGCCGTCGACGGCCCACCTGCGTTTTATGCTGCCAGGCATGCCCATCGATCGCGCCGCGCTCGCCGTCGGCGGCATCCGGCTCGCCTCCGGCGTCTCTTTCCTGGTCGATCCGCTGCGCGCCAACCGCTTGTGGGGTGAACCCAACGATCCGGGGCCGTCGGCCCGTCTGCTGCTGCGCTCCATGGGGTATCGCGACGCGTTGATCGGCGGGCTGTTGCTGACCGCCGGGCTGCGCGGGCGGGACACCCGTGGATGGTTCCTGGCCTCCGGCGGCGCCGACGCTGCCGACCTGCTGGGCGGCGCCAGCGTGCACCACGACCTGACCCGAGGCCAGCGGGTCATCGGTCTGGGCGGTGCGGTGGTCGGGATCGGCGTCGGACTGTGGGGTGCTACTCGGCGGCACACCGAGCGGGCCTCCGATTGAGGACTTTGGTCCCTCGAACGTGAGGACTTTGGTCGGCTGGACCGGGTGCCTTCGGCAGGTGATTGCGGCGCCGGCACTTCGTAGCGTTTCCGGCATGACCTACGTGATCGGAACCGCCTGTGTGGACGTCATGCACAAGTCATGCGTCGCGGAATGCCCTGTCGACTGCATCTACGAGGGTGCTCGGACGATGTACATCCATCCGGGTGAATGCGTCGACTGCGGCGCCTGCAGGATTGCCTGCGAGGCGGACGCCATCTACTACGAGACCGATCTGCCGGAGGACCAGCTGGCGCACCTGGCGGACAACGCTGCCTTCTTCGACGAAGCGCTGCCCGGCCGGGACAAGCCGCTCGGCGCTCCCGGCGGCGCGGCCGGACTCGGCCGCGTGGGTGTGGACACTCCGCTTGTCGCCGCACTGCCGCTCCACATCGCGTAGTCCTACTCATTCCCGACGGCAGGTCTTCGGGCAGGCTGGTCCCATGGCGCTCACCGAACCCGTGACTTCGCTCTCCGACGCCGCCACCCCGGGCCGCGACCGGGCCATCGACGTCGCCCGGCTCGCCGCCCTGGTGGTAGTGATGTTCGGCCACAGCGCGCTGCTGCTGGCCACCATCGACGACCGTGGGCTGCGGATCGGGAACATCCTCGGTGAGCTGCCGGCGCTGGCGCCCATCACCTGGGTGGTGCAGGTGATGCCGTTGTTCTTCCTGGCCGGCGGCGCCGCCGGTGCCTACGGTTGGCATCCCGGCCGAACCTCTTGGGGCACATGGTTGTTCACCAGGGCGCAGCGACTGTGCCGCCCGGTGTTCTGGTACCTGGCGTTCTGGACGGCGGCCCTGGTACTCGCGCGTGCCGTTCTCGGCGCGGAGTCGGCGGCCGGACTCGGCCGCGAATGCGTGGCGCTGCTGTGGTTCCTGGGTGTCTACCTGGTGGTGCTGGCGTTCGTGCCGGCGCTGACCCGGCTGCGCGGCCTGGGCGCCACGATGGCCGTGGTGCTCGGCCTGATCCTGGTCGCGGCGGCGTTCGACGCCCTGCGCCTGGCGCTGGACGACCCGGAAGCCGGGCTGGCCAACTTCGTCGTCGTGTGGCTCATCCCGATGGTCATCGGCGTCGGATACGCCCGCGGGCTGATGCGCCCGCTGGTCGCGCTGGCGGGTGCGGCCGTCGCGTTGGCGGCTCAGGTGGTGCTCGCCGTGACCGGGCCCTATGACGTGTCCCTGGTCGTCACCGGAACCGAGCGGATGTCCAACGTCTCACCCCCGACCACGCTGTTGGCGCTGCACTGCACCTGGATGTCGCTGCTGTTCGTGACCGCGGCCGGGCCCATCCGGCGGTGGGCGCAGCGACCCCGGGTGTGGACCGTCGTCGCGACCGGCAACGGCGGCGCCATGACGCTCTACCTATGGCATATCCCAGCCATCGCGGTGGCCACCTTCGGGCTGCACGCCGTCGGGCTGGACGCCTACGACGTGCACGCCGCCGATTTCTGGGGGCTGCTGGCGCTGCGGGCGGCGGTGTTCGCCGTGGTGATGACCGGCTTGTTCCTGTTGCTGTCGCCACTGGAGCATCGTCGGCTGCCGTGGTGGGACCGGCCCGCTGCCGCCACCGGTGCCCGTTCGGTGGCCGCGGGCGCACTGGTCTGCGCGGCGGGCGTGGCATTGCTGCTGATGGCGAAGTTCGGGCTGAGCGGGCCCGCCGGCTACGGCGCACTGGGCGTGTTCCTGGTGGCGGTCGCCACGGCCCGGCTCGCAGCGGTGCTGCCTCGACCTGTCGCCGTCATTCGGTAGGGTCCACCGCGTGAGTCAGAGCGCAGTGCACCCCGTCAAGTCTGTAAACACCCGTCTCGCTGAGGAACTGGGCGTCGCGGAAGGCCAGGTCGCCGCCGCGGTCGCGCTGCTCGACGAGGGTGCGACGGTGCCGTTCATCGCGCGGTACCGCAAGGAGGTCACCGGAAGCCTGGACGACGGACAGCTGCGCACGTTGGAGGAACGTCTGCAGTATCTGCGCGAGCTGGACCAGCGCCGCGACGCCGTGCTGGCCTCCATCGAGGAGCAGGGCAAGCTGACCGAGGAGTTGAAGGCCGCGTTGCTGGCCGCCGACACCAAGGCCCGCATCGAGGACATCTACCTGCCGTACAAACCGAAGCGGCGTACCAAGGCGCAGATCGCCAGGGAAGCGGGCCTGGAGCCGCTGGCCGACCGGCTGCTCGCCGACCCGTCGGTGGTACCCGAGGAGGCTGCCGCCGAGTTCCTCACCGAGGAGGTCGCCGATGCGGCCGCGGCCCTCGACGGTGCCCGCCACATCCTCATCGAGCGGGCGGCCGAGGATGCCGAGCTGGTGGGGGAGGTGCGCGCCAAATTCTGGGCCGACGGCACGCTGCGTACCCGGGCGTGGTCCGACGACGCCGCGAAAAGCGCTGCCGCGCAGAAGTTCCGCGACTACTTCGATTTCGCCGAGCCGCTGGAGAACATGCCGTCGCACCGCGTGCTGGCCGTGCTGCGCGGAGAGAAGGAGGAGGCGCTCGCGCTGACCTTCGACGGCGGTGACGACGAGGTGTATCAGGCCAGGATCGCGCAGTCGCTCGGGATCGACATGGCGGCGACGGGTCCGGCGACGCCGTGGCTGGCCGCCACCGTGCGCCTGGCATGGCGCACCAAGCTGATGATCTCGGCGTCCGTCGACGCCCGAATCAAGTTGCGGCAGCGGGCAGAAGAACAGGCCGTGGCGGTGTTCGCGCGCAATCTCAAGGACCTGTTGCTGGCCGCACCCGCCGGTACCCGCACCACGCTGGGCCTGGACCCGGGCTTCCGGACCGGCGTCAAGGTCGCGGTGGTCGACCGCACCGGCAAGGTGGTCGACAGCTGCGCCATCTACCCGCACCAGCCCCAGAAGCAATGGGACACCGCCAAGGCCACGCTGGCCGCCCTGATCGCCCGGCATCACGTCGAACTGATCGCTATCGGCAACGGCACCGCTTCCCGCGAAACCGACGCGCTGGCAACCGAACTCATCGCAGATATCCGGGCGGCCGGGGCGCAGGCGCCCACCAAGGCGATGGTCAGTGAGGCCGGCGCCTCGGTGTACTCGGCGTCGGCATACGCCGCGCACGAACTGCCCGACCTGGACGTCACCATCCGCGGTGCGGTCTCCATCGCGCGCCGGTTGCAGGACCCGCTGTCGGAACTGGTCAAGATCGACCCCAAGTCGATCGGCGTCGGGCAATACCAGCACGACATCACCCCCGGCACCCTGGCCCGCAGCCTGGACGCCGTCGTCGAGGATGCGGTGAACGCGGTCGGTGTCGATCTGAACACGGCGTCGGTGCCGCTGCTGTCGCGGGTGTCCGGCGTGACGGAGTCGCTGGCCGAGTCGATCGTCGCGCACCGGGAGAAGACCGGTGCCTTCCCCAGCCGCAAGGCACTGCTGGACGTTCCCCGCCTGGGCCCCAAGGCCTTCGAACAGTGCGCCGGCTTCCTGCGCATCACCGGCGGCGAGGATCCGCTGGACGCCTCCGGTGTGCACCCGGAGTCCTATCCGGTGGTGCGGCGCATCCTGGATCGCGCCGGTGTCACCCTCGGCGAGCTGATCGGCGACGCGCGGACCCTGCGGTCGCTCAAGCCCGGCGAGTTCGCCGACGACCGTTTCGGCATCCCCACGGTCACCGACATCCTGGCCGAGCTGGAAAAGCCCGGCCGCGACCCGCGGCCGGCCTTCTCGACCGCCACCTTCGCCGCCGGGGTGGAGAAGGTCGCCGACCTCAAGGTCGGCATGGTGCTGGAAGGGGTGGTCACCAACGTCGCGGCGTTCGGCGCGTTCGTCGACGTCGGGGTGCATCAGGACGGCCTGGTGCACGTGTCGGCGATGTCGGACCGGTTCGTCTCCGATCCGCACGAGGTGGTGAAATCCGGTCAGGTGGTCCGGGTCAAGGTGGTCGACGTCGACGTCGAACGGCAGCGCATCGGACTGACCTTGCGCCTCAACGACAATCCGCAGGCGCGGCCCGCCAAACGGCCCGAGCGTCCGGGCCGCCCCGGCGGCGAGCGCAAGAACCAGGCCCGGGGCGGCAATGGCCCCCGCCAGGATGCCAAGCCGGCGTCGGGTTCGATGGCCGACGCCTTGCGCAAGGCGGGATTCGGACGGTGACGTGAGCGGCCCGCCCCATGGGTGCCGGAGCTGCCGGACGACGTGTCGCATGGTCGCATCGGCGGAGCAGGTAATCCGTTCTGACGGTGTCCGCGACGCGCCGGTGGCCGGGAGGTGAATATCTGATGCCCGACGGGGGGCGGGTGAGCGGCAGCATGGGTGGGTAACCCGCAGGTAACGCTGCGTCGCGCACGGTCGATGGTTCCAGTACGACATCAATTCGGGCTTTTCCCCGAGATGCCGGGCGGAAGCGAGCAAACTATGCTCGGCGCGGTCGACGGTGCGCCGGTGTGAACAACGTGACAGGAGTTGGACCAGGGGTGAAGACGGTACTGGGTCTGTCGGTGACTTCGGCCGGGGTCGGCTGGGTTCTGGTCGACGGCGCAGCACCCGAATCGGTCACCCTCGATGACGACTCCTTCGCCGTCGAAACCGCTGATGATCTGCAGGTACGCGGGCTGGCCGCGGTCCGGGGTGCGGAAGCGATCGCGACGGCCAGCGGCCACGATGTGGAGTCGATCGGCGTCACCTGGAGTGAAGAGGTCGCCGCACAGGCCGCGCAACTGATCGCGACGCTCAAGGCGGCCGGCTACACCGATGTCCGTTCGGTGCGATGGCCGAACGCGACCCCGGCGCCGTCGGACAGCGCCGCCCACACCGCGGCCGCACGGGCGGTCACCTTGACCGAGGCCGACCTGACGGTGCTGCTCGACGTCGATGTGGAGCCGATCGAGTCCGATCCCGATCCGAGCGACACGGTGGCGGTGCCGCTGCCTCCCGAACTACCCACCACGCGGTTCACCCCGGCCTACGACGCGGCCAAGGCGGTGGCGACCAACGCCGTGCCGGCGTGTTCGGCCGGCGGGACCGTGCACCGGCTGCGCGGCTGGATCACGGATGCTCCGCCCGCCCGGCTCGCGTCGATGGCCGGTGCCGCAGCAATCGCCGCGGTGGTCGGACTGCTGGCGGTCGGGTCGCAATTCGGCGGCCCCGACCGGCCCGCGCCGCTGTCGACGGCGCATCAGCCGGTCAGTCCGGCGGCGGGGACCTCGCAGATCGTCAGCTCGGCGCCCGTTCCCGCACCGCCCGCTCAGGAGATGTCCGTGCCGGAGCCGGCGGATTCCGAGCCCGCCGAGGCGCCGGCGCCGGTGTACTCCGAGCCGATCATGCCGCTCAACGCGGGGCAGCCCGCCGAGATCCCGGTCATTCCCGTGGAGGTTCCGCAGCAGCAGGTACCCGCACAGGTCCCGGTCGCGCCGGAGCCCGTGGTGACACCGTCGGCTCCGCTGCCGCTCGAGCAGGGCACCGGGCCGCTGCCCGGCCCGGCACCCGCCGCGACACCTGCCGCGGTTGCCCCGGCTCCCGCCGCGATTGCCCCCGCACCTGCCGCGGTAACCCCGGTACCTGCCGCGGTTGCCCCCGCACCTGCCGCGGTAACCCCCGCACCTGCCGCGGTTGCCCCGGCACAAGAGCCGCCGCAGGCCACGCCGGTTCCGCCGGCCGCCGAGCCGGTCCCCGCTCCCGCCCCGGCGCCGGTGGATCCCATTCAGGCCGCGATCAACTCGCTCTTCCCGCCGCCGGCACCCGCACCCGCGCCCGCCCCATAAGCCGGGCCGGCGTTACGCCGAGATCGACGAAATGCCGGAACGCACTGGCACTTTCCCGCCCAATTGAACATTTGGGCGGGAACTGCCACCCCGACGATAAGCGTAGTGTGTCTAACTATGGCACGCACTGACAATGACACCTGGGATCTGGCCTCCAGCGTCGGCGCCACCGCGACGGTGGTGGCCATGCAGCGGGCGGTGGCCACGCGCGGTCCGCGACCCCTGATCTACGACCCCTACGCCGAACCGCTGGTGTCCGCGGTCGGCGTGGACGCCTTCACCCGGTGCGCGCGCGGTGAGATCGGCACCGCGGCGGGCACTGCCTTCGATGTGCAGCGGATGTCGGACGGCATCGCCGCACGCACCAAGTACTTCGACGATTACTTCGCCGATGCCGCCGCGGCCGGGATCCGGCAGGTGGTGATCCTGGCCTCCGGCTTGGACGCGCGGGCCTATCGGCTGCGCTGGCCCGCGGACGCGGTCATCTATGAACTCGACCAGCCGCAGGTCATCGAATTCAAGACCGGTGTGCTTGCCGACCAGGGTGCCGTGCCCGCCGTCGAACACCGTCCCATCGGTATCGACCTACGCGACGACTGGCCGGCTGCCCTGCGCGCCCACGGGTTCGATCCCAACCGGCCGACCGCGTGGATCGCCGAGGGGCTGTTGATCTACTTGCCGCCGGAGGCCCAGGATCGGCTGCTGGACAACGTGACCGCCCTCAGTGCCGCCGGCAGCCGATTCGCCGCCGAGAACACCGGGACCATCACCGCCGAGGAACTGCAGAAGATCGCGGATCAGATGAGCACCATGCAGCAACAGTGGCAGGACAGCGGGATCGACGGATTCGACGCGGTCGGACAGATCGATATCACCGAGCTGTTCTACGCCGGTGAGCGAACCGAGTCCGCCGCGTTCCTCGCCGACCGCGGATGGGAGGTCCGGCTGCACAAGAATTCCGAGCTGTACGCGATGTACGGCCTGCAGGATCCGATCGACGGCTTGTCGCCGTTCGGTGACATGACCTACCTGACTGCCATCCTGGGTTGAGGCGCAGTGACTCCCGCCGAGGCCGCGGCGGTGCGCGCCTCTTGGGTTAAGGACCGGTCGTGACGGTGCCGGTGGCCACCGTCTTGGCCCAGCGGTAGTCCGCTTTGCCCGCGGGGGAGCGCACGATCTTGGGCTCTCGGATGAACGCCTTCGGGATCTTGTATCTGGCCACGGTGCGTCCGCACACCTCGGCCAGGTCCTCGTCGGAGGCCGAGGCGCCCTCGGCGAGTTGGACAATGGCCACCACCTCGCTGCCCCAGCGCTCGGACGGCCGGCCCACGACCACGACGTCGTACACGGCGGGGTGGGCGGCGATGGCGCGTTCGACCTCTTCGACGAAGATCTTTTCGCCCCCGGAGTTGATGGTCACCGAGTCGCGGCCGAGGAGTTCGATCCGGCCGTCGGGCAACACGTTTGCGCGGTCGCCGGGTACCGACCAGCGCACGCCGTCGATGGTGGGGAAGGTACGGGCTGTCTTCTCGGGGTCGCCCAGATACCCCAGCGGGATCAGATCACGGCGGGCCAGCCAGCCGGACCCTTCACCGGGCGACAAGACTCGGCTGAAATCCGCTGCGACGACGGCGGTGTCGGGTTGCGGGTTGAAGACCGCAGCGGGCTGCGCATGGGGTCCGGCAGCGGGCTGCGCATGGGGTCCGGCAGCGGGCTGCGCATGGGGTCCGGCAGCGGGCGTCGATTCCCCTGCCGTCGTGTAGGTGCTCATCTGTGCGCCCGATTCCGAGGCGCCCACCGCGTCGAGCAGCATGATGTGCGGCAGCGCCTTGAGGAGTCGCGTGCGCACGGTGGGGGACAGTGCCGCACCGCCATTGGAGACGGTGAACAGGCCGGACAGGTCATAGTCGCCCCGCTCGATCTCTTCGACGAGGGGCCGGGCCACGGCGTCGCCCACCACCGGAATGCTCAGCACGCGTTCACGTTCGGCCAGCCGCAGCACATCGGCGGGGTGCAGTCTTTCGACGTCGTCGGGAATGACGATCCTGCCGCCCATCGTGATGGCGTTGTAGGCTGCCCACTGCGCGGCACCGTGCATGAACGGCGGGATCATCAACATCGACATCGCGCCGCCGGCCGAGCGCGCCTTCTCGGCGAGTTCCTCGTAGGACGCCAGGGCTCGGTCGCTGCCGAAGGGGCGACCCCCCATGGACGACAGGAAGATGTCGTGCTGGCGCCACAACACGCCCTTGGGCATGCCGGTGGTACCGCCGGTGTAGAGGATGTAGAGGTCGTCGCCCGAGGGTTCGGGCAGACCGCCGGCCGGCGTGGGCGTGGCGATGGCCGCCTCGTAATCCACCGCACCCGGCAGCAGGGCATGGCCGGAGTCGTCGGCGACCTGGATCAGCACCCGCAGGTCCGGTGCGCGGTCGCGGACGGCGGCCACCCGGGGGGCGAATTCGGCGTTGTAGACCAGGGCGCGTGCCTTCGAGTCGTTGAGCAGGTAGAGCAGCTCGTCCTCGACGTAGCGGAAGCTGACGTTGTAGGGGGCCACCCGAGCGCGATAACCGCCGATCATCGACTCGAGATACTCGTTGCCGTTACGCAGGTAGATGCCGAGATGGTCCTGGCCGGACTGGTGGCCGGCCAGGGTGTCACGCTCGGCGTGCAGCCCGAGGCCGGCGGTCACCAGGAAGTTCGCGAAGCCGTCGACGCGCCGGTCGAACTCGGCATAGCTGAGCCGGCGGTCGCGCCAGACCAGGAAGGTCTGGTGCGGAACCGCGGCGGCGACCGTGCCGAAGACAGAGGACAGGTTGAAGCTCACGCCGCTCATGGGTGCAGACCATACACCGAAGTCATGACTGTATGGCCGAGATCGGCCGGCTCAACCCAGCGGATCGCCGTCGACGACATCGGTGATGTTCACGTCGATGGGTCCGGCCGGGGTCTGACCGCCGTCATCCAGATCATCGAGGATCAGCCGGACCGTGTCGAGCACCGTCCGGCGGATGTCGTCGCCGAGTTCGCGCAGCTGGGTGCCGTAACTGCCGGTCACATCGATGTCGATGGCGCGCAGCATCGCACCGTCGAGGGTGAATGCGATCCGGGTCGGTTGACAGACGAACTTGCGGCGCAACTCCCTGGCCAGCAGGTTGCGCAGGGCTTGATCGCTGATGTAGACGACACCATCGGCGGCGTCCCGGGATGCCCTGATGGGCCAGCCGACTCGGGACGCGGCGTGCACGGCCGCGCGCACCGATGCACTGATGGCATCCCAACCGGGCTCGGGCACCGAGCGCAGATACGAGGCCGCGCGGTGCAGGAAAGGATCGAACTCCGTCACTGCCACCTCCTCAACAGAACTCGTAATGCCTTGGTAGCCCGCAGGTGATGGCCGCGCACGGCATCGGGGCTGAGCTGAAGCACTTCGCCGATCTCTGGGAACGTCATCAACTCGATCTCCCGCATCATCCACACCGCGCGCTGACGCACCGGCAACTCACCCAGCGCCATTTCCAGGGCATCCAGGAACGCGGCGTTGGAGGCTGCCGTGAAGGGGTCGGCCGCGGTGTCCGGTCCGGCCAACGGTTCCAATACCCAGTCTTCGACCGGCCTAGCCCGCTTGAGCCGGTGGGTATCGGCGATCTTGCGGTAGCAGATGGCGAAAAGCCAAGTGCGCAGCGAAGATGCGCCGCGAAAGGTGCCGATCTGCCGCCAGGCGGCAACGAAGGTGTCCTGGACGACGTCGGCGACGTCGGCTTCCGCCGCGAGCATCCGGCGGGCATACCGATACAGCACCGGGCCGTATCGGTTGACGATGGCGTCGAACGCCTCCCGGTCGCCGAGCGTGGCGGCGACCCGCAAGGCCTCGTCGTCGGCGTCGAGTAGGTCGCCTTCGGTTGGCGCTATCACCACACTCCGCTCTCCGGTCCCGCTTCGCCGTTCTCGCCTGGCCGTTCTCAAGATATATGTCGTGGACGCGCCGGGCGGAGTTCGGCATGTGTCGCGCATCACCTCATCGGCACGTTCGGTTTGGGACCATTGCTCCGACTACCCCTATGTTGCAGTCGGAAGGAGAGTGATGATGACCAGCGCACAGACCGATATCGAGACATCGGGCAAGGAAGTCAGTCCGTATCAGGGATCGCCCCTGGTGAGTTCGCAGGGCAAGACGACGATCGCCGGTGTCGTGGTGTCCAAGATCGCCGGAATCGCCACCCGCGAGGTCAGCGGCGTGTACGACCTCGGCGGCGGCGCGTCCCGGATGGTCGGCGCCTTGCGGGAGCGGATCCCCGGTGCCAGCGTCAACCAGAGTCAGGGCGTCTCGGTCGAGATCGGCGAGAAGCAGGCGGCCGTCGACATCGACATCGTCGCCGAATACGGGGTGGCCATTGCGGATCTGGCCGCCGGGATCCGGCGCAACGTGATCGCCGCGATCGAACGGATGACCGGACTCGAGGTCACCGAGGTGAACATCACCGTGCACGACGTGCACATCGACGGCGACGGGGCCGACGACGACGCGACGCCCGCCCGTGTCCAGTGACGACGCGGAACGCATCGCCGAGGCGGTGACCGCCGTCGACGGGGTGGCCGACTTACATGCCGGCATGTTCGGCGAAGTGGCCACCTACCTGCCCGGGCGCCGGGTGCCGGGCATCCGCATCGGGCCGGACCGTGTCGACGTCCATGTGAGCCTGACGCTGGATGCGCCGGTCCGGGCCACCGCGGCGGCCATCCAGGCCGCGGTCGGCGCCATCACCGATCTACCCGTAGACGTCACCGTCGAAGATCTCGTGCCCGTGACACCGGCGTCCGGCCGCGATCTCCGATAGTGCGTCGGGTGGCGGCGCGGCGAGGGGCGCGCCGCCACCCCATCTATCGTGAATTCATCTGTGCCAGAACTAGTTTTTCCTGCGAAAGGGGCACGACATGACCTCATCGACTCTGGGGTTGGTTGCCGGACTTTTGCTCGGCGTCGCCGCGGCGGCCGGCGGGCTGTGGGGTTTTCTGATCGCGCTGCTGCTCGGTGCGGCGGGTTACCTGATCGGCGCCCACCGCGACGGCGAACTCGATCTGAGCGCGCTGCTGCGGGGGCGTGGCCGTGACTGACGTCGTGCCCGACGCGACGGCCGAGCCCGACGCAGGCGACCCCGGCCTGGACAACGGTGGCCTGGACGACGGTGGCCTGGACGACGACGGCGCCGGTCGCGGCACCCTGACGGTCCGGGAAAAGGTCGCCCAGCGGCTGGCCGTCCGGGCCGCCCTCGACACCCCGGACGTCGTGGCGTCCACGCCGGGGCTGACCAAGATCGCCGGCCGCTCGTCGCCCCAGGCGCAGCTCACCCTCGCCGGAAACCGGGTCACCGCCCATCTGAAGGTCACCGTCGCCTGGCCGGCCCCGGCCGTCGAGGTCGCTTCCGCAGTTCAGCGCAATGTCGCGCACACCCTGTCCACCATGGCCGGGCTGCAGGTCGACCGTGTCGACGTCACGGTCGAGCAGCTCAGCACCACCACCACCGATGTGAAGAGAGTCCAATGACGACCGCCGATGCCGTACCGCTGCCCGCACCCGGCCGGGTTCCCGTCGCCACCGCCACCGCTCGGTACATCGGGGTGGTGCTCGCCCTGGTGGTGCTCGCCGCGGGTGTTCTCGCGGTGCGCGAAGCCGGTGTCACGCTGGGTTGGATCACCGGCACCTCCTGGATCGGCGCCGCCGTCACCGCGGTCGACGGGCTGCACAGCCAATGGTGGATGGTGCCGGCCGGCGCCGTCGCGTTGGCGGCCGGGGCTTGGCTGGTGTTCTCGGCGCTGCGGCCCCGGCGTAAGACGGCCATCGCCGTCGACGCGTCGGCGGCCGTGTGGATGCGGCCGCGCGATGTGGCCCGACTGGCTTCCCATGCCGCCTCCGCCGTGCCCGGTGTCGAGGTGCTGCGCGCCGACGCCACCCGCCGCAAGGTGACCCTCTACGTCGGTCTCACCGGCGTCGAATCCGGTGATGCGTCCGGCAGTCAGCCCGGCACGGTGTCCGGAGCCGCGGCCAAGGGCGCGGTCACCGCCGCGGTCGGCAGCGCCACCGAGATTCTGCTGCCGCCACCGCGGATCGCAGTGCGGATCGGCACGAGTAGGTCGGTATGAGCATGCGCCCGACCGATCTGCTGGACCGGGCCGCCACGCTCGTCGCGGGATTGGTGCTGGCCGCGATCGGGACCGTGGCCGTGCTGTGGCCCACACGTGCGGTACGCGGCATTCCCGAAGAGATCAGCGCCGGACCGATGGTGCGCGCCACCACGTCGACCTGGTGGCCGTGGGAGCTGGCCGGCGCAGGAGTTCTGCTGGTGGTGCTCGGACTGGTCTGGCTGGTGTCGCACGTGCCGAGCCGCAAGGCGCCGGTGCTCCGGGTGCCCGGCAGCGCCGACCCTGGCGTGATCACGGTGAACCTCGACGGTGTGGCGTCGGCGGCGGCCTCCGCACTGGAGCGGGAACCGGATGTGCAGTCCGCCAAAGGCAAAGCCGTCACCGATCGCGGCATCGCGACCGTCGAACTGACCGTCACGGTCGCGCACCCGGCCGGGCTGTCCGGCGCCATCACCGCCGTGAACACCACCTGTGCCCACATCGCCCGTGCCACAGGCACTTCCGCGGTGGCGGCCCGCACGGTGCTGCAGGTGGCGAAGGCCGGCGGAGGATCCCGAAAGTCACGCAACCTCGAATGACACGGTTGACCAGCGATGCCGCCATCGCCGCGCTGTTCGCCGGCGCTGTCATGCTGGGCGCCATCCTGCGCGGGCTCGGCCGGCTGGTCGATCGACCGAAGAACCCACCCCCCGACAAGGAGTTACATGCCCGGCAGCGATGACCACGGCGAGCAGCTGTTCGCCTGGGCCGTTCTGGCACCGGTGCTGATCCAGCACTACTCGATCGTCGTACCCAGCGACCTGCAGGTGTCGGTGTGCGCCTGCTCGCCGGGCGTGCGCCGCAGCATCGACGACTGGGCGCGCCACGTCAGCGATCAGGTCGCCGCCAGCATCGGATGAGCCGGCTAGGCAGGGAAGAAACCGTCCCCGGTGAAGAATCCGGGCTGCCAGCCCTGCGCACCCAGGCACAGCATCGGCTTGCCGTCGGGGGCCTGCGCGGCGGCCTGCGGTCCGGGGCACGGCGCACCGGTCTGCTGCACCCCGTAGAGCGGATATGACGGCATCCAGAAGCCGGTGTACACCGGCGGCCACTGGTTGGGCACCCAACGGCACATCATGGCCTGGCCGCCGGGACCGCGTCCGAACGTGAACAGTTGGTAGTTGTCGCACGGGGCGCCCGATGAGGCGTCGTAGTTCATGCCCGGCACGTCGCTGGGATAGCGGCCGGGATCGTCGTCGGCGAACGCCGGCGCGGCCGTCCCGAGCGCCGCGCACGCGATGGTCGCCGCGACGGTCAGTTCACGAATCATCCGGCAAATCTTAATCGGAAGGGCACACGTGCACGGGTCATTCGGGAGCGTCGAGCACACTCACCGCGATGCCGTACGGCAGGAACCGCACCCGTCTGGCCGGGTCGGTGTTGTTCTTGTTGGCCCGCAACGCCTCGAGTTCGCTGGGATACACCTCCTCGATATGGGCTCCGCCCTTGTCGTCGACGGTGTAGATGGCCCACACACCGTCACCGGTGTCGCCGGTGGTCTCCGGTCGGGCGGGGCGCGACTGGGCGGTGAACTGGTCGATCAGCGTCGACCAGCCGGCGCGTTTGCCGAACCGGTCCAGCGCGTCGCGCAGCCCCTCGCCGGCCTCGCGGGCCAACCGGTCGAAGTCCTCGGGGTCGATGCCGAACGGCCTGTTCTGGCTCATTGCCGTCCTCCTTCACACAGGGGTGGTAAAGGAAAGGATATGTCGACAACACGACTGGCGGTTCTGACGACGGTCGAGCGTTCCCCGGCCGCGGCCGCCGCCCACGACCGCGACGGCTGGGTCGGGCTGTTCGCCGCCGACGGGTGGGTGCAGGATCCGGTCGGCTCGCGCCCCCATATCGGCCGCGATCGGCTGCAGCGGTTCTACGACACCTTCATCGGTCCGCGTGCCATCACCTTCCACCGCGACGTCGACATCGTCGTGGGCAACACGGTGCTGCGGGATCTGGTCCTCGAGGTCTCGATGGGTCCGGCGGTCACCATGCACATCCCGGCGATCCTGCGTTACGACGTCCGGCAGCAGGGCGGCGAGTTGCGGATCGCCGCGCTGCGCGCCTACTGGGAACTGCCGGCCATGGCGCTGCAGTTCGCCCGCAGCGGGCTGCCCGCGGTGCCGGCCGGGCTGCGGCTGATGCGCGCGCTGCTGCGCAACCAGGGTCCGGCCGGCGCCCTCGGATTCGCCGCGGGCGTGCCGGGCGTCGGCGCGCGTGGCAAACGGCTGCTGTCCGAGTTCCTGGCCGATGCCGCCGCCGGGGACGAGGTCGCGCTGAAGCGGCGCATCGGCGCCGGGCTGCGGGTGACCGCGGGTGACGGCGCCGCGCTGCCGCAGGCCGAACTGGTCGGGCTGCTGGCGGGTGCGCGGACCCACACCCTGCTTGCCGCGGGACGCAGTGTGGCCGCCCGAGTCCACGGCGACCGCGATGTCGTGCTGATCGGGCAGTTCGGCACCCGGGCGACCGGCCTGCACCGGCTGCGGGTGTTCGCCGAGTAGGGCGGGCATGAGACGGTAGGTCCACCATGTCTGAGTTTGAGTACCCGTCGGGGTACATGACCTATGAAGAGTTCGGTCGCAAGTTCTTCGATGTCGCCGTCAGCGAGCAGCGGGTCGGCGACGCGATCGGCTCGATCGCCGGCGACGAGTTCCAGATGGGGCCCATCGGGCAAGGGCCCGGCGGAATCGCCAAGGTCACGGCCAAGGTCCGGATCCAGACGCCGCGGGTCACCCGCCACTCCGGGCCGAACTTCAGGTTCGACATCCGTATTCCGCTGGAGATCAACATGGTCGTCGACCTCAAGATCGACCGGCCTCAGTTCATCGTGTTCGGCGAGATCGGGCTGCAGGCCGTGGCGCGGGCCGCCGAGCCACTGGCCCTGATATTGGATGTACAGAAACCACAGTCCAGGGACATCACCATTCACGTCACGTCGAAAACGCTGCGTGCCGAGGTGTTGCGGGTGATGGCCGGAATCGACGCCGAGATCAAACGGTTCATCGCAGCCCACGTCAGCGGGGAGATCGACAACCCGGCCGCCCAGCAGGCCAAGGTGATCAACATCGCCGAGATGATCGACTCGGCCTGGACCGGGATCTGAACCCCGCCCGCTATCGGGCGTCCGACCGCACCGTCACCGGCAGCAGTTCGGGATGCCTGGGCCCGCCGCCGATGCTCGCCGAACGGCCTCGCAGGTGCCGCCAGATCCACGGCATCAGCATGTTGCGCGTCCACATGGCCTGCGAATACCAGCGCGACAGCGCCGACTGCTCGGTGACGGTGGCCGCCGCATGAGCCCAATCATGACTGCTACCAGGTAATCCCAGCGCTTCGGCGGCAGCCGCGGCGAACAGCTGATGCCCTGTGGTGCTGCCGTGCACGCGGTCGGCACTCCAGGTGTCGGGATCGGTCATCGATTCCGCGGTGTACAGGTCGATCAGCCGGAAGTCGTGCCGGTCGGCGGCTGCGCGGATGGCGTCGTTGATCCGCAACACGCGCGGCACCAGGACCCGGCCGGCCGGCAAGACCCTGGCCAGATCGGGGAAGGTGGTGGTGACCACCGTCGCGCCGGTTTCGGCCAGCCGGTCATACAGCGTGTCCAGATCCAGCAGCGCCTGGTCGAACTTGCGGCCCGGCCGCGTCACGTCGTTCATGCCGACGCACACGGTGACCAGGTCGGGCCGCATGCCCAGCGCCGCCGGCAGCTGATCGTCGAGCACGTCGCGGATGCGTTTTCCGCGGACCGCCAGATTGGCGTATTCGATACCGGGGCAATGCGTGTCGAGCCGCACGGCCAGTCGGTCGGCGAAGCCGATGAGGGCTCCGCGCTCGTCGGTATCCCAGAGGCCCTCGGTCTGGCTGTCTCCCAGGGCGACATACCGGGTGTAGTGGTGGGTGTCGGCCACGGTGGTGACTGTAGTGGCCGCCCGCGCGCTGCCTACAGTGGGGCGATGCCCCGCCAGAGCGCCGGTCTGCTGCTGTACCGCACCACCCGCGGTGTCCTCGAGGTGCTGCTGGGGCATCCCGGCGGACCGTTCTGGGCCCGCAAGGACGACGGGGCGTGGTCCATCCCGAAAGGGGAGTACGTCGAGGGCGAGCAGCCCTGGGCCGCGGCGCGCCGCGAGTTCGCCGAGGAGACCGGCGTGCTGCTGCCCGACGGACCCCACATCGCCTTCCCGCCGCTGAAGCAGCCCGGCGGCAAGATCGTCGCCGCCTATGCCGTCGAAGGCGATCTGGACATCGCCGCGGCGGTGAGCAACACCTTCCTACTGGAATGGCCACGCGGTTCCGGGAAGTTCACCGAGTATCCGGAGCTGGACCGCGTCGGCTGGTTCGACGTGCCGTCGGCACGGTCGAAGATCCTGAAAGGTCAACAGCCGCTGTTGGATTGGTTGATCCAGGCGCTGGATGATCGCGCAGCCGGCGCGCCTGGCGGGTCTCGATCGCGTTGATGGTCAGCGCCCGGCCGTGGATGCGCCAGCCCGCCGGCGTGCGCAGGTACTCGTCGTCGTAGCGCAGGTGCCACACCACGTCGTCGATACCGCCGGTCTGCGCCGCGCCGCGACTCCAGTGATGGGCAATGCAGGTGATCCGGCCCAGCGCGTATCCGGGTTCCGGACCGGGGGCGTACACCTCACCCACGATGGCGTGCTCGGTGCGCTCGACCGCGGCAAGGGCTGCCATGGCCGTGCGAACACCCGGGTGGCCATACTCGGTCCGGGTCGGCGCCAACTGGCGCGGCGGTGACGGGAGCCGGAATTCGGCTGTGTCGGTGAACAACTCGACGACATCGTCGAACCTGCGATCATCGACGCCCGCGGCGTAGAGGTGGACCAGATCGGACAGCGCCAACCGGTCCGCCAGATCGAGGCCCACCGTCAGGCTCAGGCCCCCGGAATCGTCATTCCGGGCTGCGGGCCGACCGGGGTCGGGGTGACGGTGGTGACGCCGTTGGAGCCGACGGTCGGGCCGCCGGGTACGGCGGCGACGCCGCCACCGGAGGACGGGGTGCTGGCCTGGGCGTCGTCGTACGCCTTCTTGGTGCAGTCCAGGTTGAGGATCATCTTCCCGGCGGAGGTGGCCTTCTGGCCGCTCACGATGCACTGCGCCTGCGGCAGGTCGCTGCCGACCGAGCCGCCGAAGCTGGACCGCACACCCTGGCTGCGCAGGATCGCCACCGCCTTGCCGTACGGCTCGCCGAGCACGCTGTACGGGTTGGCCCCGCCGGCCGGGTCCGAACTCGCGATACCTGCGCTGACCAGGGCTGCCGAGCCCCCTCCGGCAAGCACGGCGAACCCACCGATGCCGAGCACAACAAGCTTCTTCACGTGACCTCCGGGTTATCGCGGTGCGCTGCGAAGATATCGCAGATACACACCCTGAGAAACTCCAGTCACGGGTTCATCGCCCGCACCTGCGCATTCATTACATCCGCCAGCGCGGCCGCCCGGGGATCGGTGAACACGTCCTCCAGCAGCAGGCGACGACCGTCGGGCCCGGTCAGCGGGACGCGCCAGTTGGGATACTCGTCGGTGGTACCCGGCTGGTTCTGGGTGCGCAGATCACCGACGGCGTCCGGCAGCGCCAGCGCCAGCAGCCGCGACGGCGTGCGGCCGAGGAAGGCATAGAGCCCGCGGATGATCTCCTCGGTGTCGGCATCGGCGCCGACCAGCCCCAGCCGCTGCAGCTCGGCGAGCCAGGCCGCCTGCTCGGCGCGGTCGTCGGCCAGTTCCTCGTCCACGGGCCGGGTCAGCAGCCCCAACTCGGCACGCAGCCGGACATGCTCACCGGCCAGGTAGCCGGCCGTCGGCGGCAGATCGTGGGTGGTCACCGAAGCCAGGCAGTACTCCCGCCAGCGTTCGGCGGGCAACGGCCCGCCGGATTGATCGCGGTCCAGCTCGAACCACAGGATGGAAGTCCCGAACAGTCCGCGCTCGCGCAGGTAGTCGCGCACCCACGGTTCCACCGTGCCCAGATCCTCGCCGACGACCACCGCGCCGGCCCGCTGGGCTTCGAGCGCCACGATGCCGATCATCGCCTCGTGGTCGTAACGGACGTACGTGCCCTCGGTCGGGGCGGCGCCCTCGGGGATCCACCACAACCGGAACAGCCCGATGATGTGGTCGATGCGCACGCCACCGGCGTGCCGCAACACGGCGTTCACCAGCGCCCGGAACGGCGCATAACCCGCCCGCTCCAGCTGGTCGGGCCGCCACGGGGGCTGGGACCAGTCCTGGCCCAGCTGGTTGAACTCGTCCGGCGGTGCGCCGGCGCTGACACCGAGGGCCAGCACCTCCTGCAGCGCCCAGGCATCGGCACCGTTGGGATCGACGCCGACGGCCAGGTCGTGCATGATGCCCAACGCCATCCCGGCCTGCTCGGCGGTGGCCTGTGCGCCGGTCAGCTGCTCGTCGAGCAGCCATTGCAGCCAGCGGTGGAAATCGATATCGGCGGCGTGGGTGGCGGCGAACTCGGCGACGGCCGCGTTGCCGGGATGCTGCAGCGGTGCCGGCCAGCCGTGCCAGTCGGGGCCGTACTCCTGGGCCAGCACGCACCAGGTGGCGAAATCGTCGAGGCTGTGTCCCTCTCTGGCCAGGTAGGCCGCGTAGGCCAGCTCTCGCCCCGCCGACCGCTTGACCCGGTAAACCTGTTTGAGCGCAGCACGTTTGGTCTTCCACACCGCGTCCCGATCGATGCGCTTCCTGCGGTGGGCCTTGGCTGCCAGTTCCGCGCGGGCCTTGCCCAGGGGCGCCCGCTTGCGAAGGAACGCGTACTCGGGGATGGCCTCGATGCGCAGATAGATCGGGTTGACGAAGCGCCGAGAGGTGGGCAGGTAGGGCGAGGGCTCCATCGGCGCCACCGGTGCGGCCGCATGTAACGGGTTCACCAGGATGAACCCGGCACCGTGCCGGGCCGCCGACCACACCGCGAGATCGGTGAGATCGGTCAGATCGCCGATACCCCAGGAATTTTCCGATGTGACGCTGTAGAGCTGGGTGGCCAGACCCCAGTGGCGTCCCGGCGGTGGGCTGAGCGTGGCGGGGGAGACGATGAGCAGGGTGCTGTGGTCGGTGCCGCCGGCCTGGGCGTGCAACCGGTGATATCCCGGCGGCAGGTCGGCAGGCACCTCGAACGTCGCCTCGCCCACCAGTCGGCCGTCCAGATCGTATGGTGGCCGGTTGTTTTCGAGCTGACGCAAGCCGGTGCGTACCGAACCGTCCTCGAGCCGCAGCCACAACCCGACCGGGTCGCCGTGTGTGACGTGCACCCAGAACGACGACGTGCTGCCGGTCCGTGCGACCACCGTCGGCGGCAGTGGCCGCTCCCAGTACTCGCGATCGTGAGCCGCCAGCGCGGCCCGGCGCTCGTCGGGCGTACCGGCCGGCACGCCCAGCGCGCCCAGCACCGATACCAGCGTCGTCTCGGGTACCGGCACCCGCCGTCCGGTCCAGTCCTGGAACTCCGTCGACACCTTGTAGCGCGCTGCCAGGTCGGCAAGCTCAGTCATGCCCGCAATCTTGCCGGAAGCCGGCGACCGCGTCGCGGCCCGCGTGACCGCGGGCGCAGAAGTCGGTGCGACGGCGGCCCAGTATCGTCGGCGTCCGTGGGTTCGGCACGGCAGGTTCAGCGCGCCAGGGTCGCGGTGGCCGCCCTGTTCCTGGTCAACGGCGCCACCTTCGCCAACCTGTTGCCCCGCTTCCCGGAGATCAAGGCCGATCTGGCGCTGAGCAATTCGGCCTACGGCGTGATGGTGGCGGCGTTCCCGGCCGGTGCACTGGTGGCCGGACTGGCCGCCGGGGCGGCGATCCGCCGGCTCGGTTCGGCCCGGGTGGCGGTGCTGGCCTCGGCGGCGTTGGCGATCCTGGTGGGCCTGGTCGGACTGGCGCACAGTGTCGCCTTGGTGGCGGTCGTGCTCTTCGCCGGCGGCTGCTGTGACGCGATGGCCGACGTGGGGCAGAACGCGCACGGGCTGCGGGTGCAGCGCCGCTACGGCCGGTCGATCATCAACTCACTGCACGCGGTGTGGGCGGCCGGCGCGGTGCTCGGTGGGCTGCTCGGCGCGGGATCCCTGGCCATCGGGATGAGCCGGGGCCTGCATCTGGGACTGTCGGCCGTGCTGTTCACGGCGGTGGCGCTGATCGCGTGGCCGTTCCTGCTCACCGGCACCGAGCACGACGACCATGCCGCCGAGCGCACCGCCGGCGGTGCGGGCACCGGTCTCGCGGTGTACGCCGTGCTGGCCGCCCTGGTGGCCATGATCATCGCCGGGGCCGTGGTCGAGGACGCGGGAAGTTCCTGGGCGGCACTGTATCTGCGCAGCCTCGGAGCCACCGGGGCGATCGCGGTATCCGGCTACATCGCGCTGGCCGGCGCGTTGTTCGTCGGCAGGATGGCCGGCGACCGTCTGGTGGACCGGTTCGGGGAACGCGCCGTGGTGCGCGGCGGCGGAGCGATCGTGGTCGTCGGGATGGGCGCGGCGCTGGCTTACCCGTCCGTCGCCTCGGGGATCGCCGGTTTTGCCGCGGCCGGCCTCGGGATGGCCACCGCGGTGCCGGCGGCCATGCACGCCGCCGACCGGCTGCCCGGACTGCGGCCCGGCACGGGGCTGACGGTGGTGGCGTGGCTGATGCGGGTCGGGTTCGTCACCGCGCCGCCGGTGGTCGGAGTCATCGCCGACGCCGCCGGCCTGCGGGCGGGTCTGCTGCTGGTACCGGCGGCCGGGTTGGTCGCCGCACTCACCGCCGGCGTGCTCAGTGCGGGGCGGCGCCCAGCTCGATCGTCAGCACCCCCGCCATGATCAAGGCGATGCCCAGCATCATCCGCCAGGTCAGCGGATCACCGAAGACCGCCCGGGCCACCACGGCCACCAGTGCCACCCCGCACGCCGTCCACACGCCGTAGGCGATGCCCACCGGCATGCCCAGCGACAGCGTCAGCCACAGCAGGGTGAACGACAGGATGTACCCGGTGGCCACCGGCACCAACCACACCTTGCGCCGGAATCCGTCGGAGGCGCGTAACGCGAGGGTGGCCAGCACCTCGACCCCGATGGCACCGGCCAGTGCCCACCACATCATGTGGAAGACCCGGCATGCGAACCGAATTCGACGAGCAGCACGCCGGCGATGATGAGCCCGATCCCGACCACGACGGGCCAGGTGAACGGCTCACCGAAGAGCACCGCGGCGACGGTGGCCGTCACCGCGGTGCCCACCGCACCCCAGATGCCGTAAGCCACACCCACGGGCATGCCCGTGCGCAGCACCGCGGCCATCAACGCGAACGCCCCGGTGTACCCGACGACCACCACCACGAGCCAGGCAGCGTGCTCCTGGGATGCCCGCAACGACAATGTCGCCGCAACCTCGACCGCTATCGCACCGCCCAGCAGTAGCCACTTCCGCACGTCGCTAACGTAGCGGGCCGCGTCGACCGCCAGAGCGCGGCCCGGTCGCGGTGGCCAAGGGTGTGGTTGCCCGATGAGCGGCGAGGTCAGGCCCCGTGTGACGGCTCCGACAGGGTTGCGTCCACGGCGAATGAATCTCTCCGCGGGCTATCGGCGGGCCGTCGCCGCTACCGTGGTGTGGTTGGGCATCGAACCGATGGGAGGCACTTGTGATCCCCGATACCGACACCGTCACCGGATACGGCCCCGTCCGCGGAATCGACGACGGCATCGTCCGGCAGTGGCTGGGCATCCGCTATGCCGCGCCCCCGGTGGGTGAACTGCGCTGGCGCGCGCCCGTGCCGCCGCAACGCTGGACCGAACCCGCCGACGCCACCCGCTTCGGCCCGGTGTGCCCGCAGCAGACCGATCCGCACATCCCGCTGGACCTGGGTGCACCGCAGGGCGGTGACTGCCTGACGCTGAACGTGTGGGCGCCGTCGACGTCCGGCGGCGCCAAGCCCGTCATGGTGTGGGTGCACGGCGGCGCCTACGCGCTCGGATCGTCGGCCCAGCCGCTGTACCGCGGCCGCGAACTCGCCGGCGGCGGGGATGTCGTGGTGGTGACCATGAACTACCGGCTCGGCGCGCTGGGATTTCTGGACCTGTCCTCGTTCGGCCCCGGGTTCGACACCAATATCGGTGTGCGCGACGTCCTTTCGGCCCTGCGATGGGTGCAGGACAATATCGCCGCGTTCGGCGGCGACCCGAGCAATGTCACGCTGTTCGGTGAATCCGCCGGAGCGGGCATCCTCACCACGTTGATGGCCAGTCCAGCTGCCGCCGGGTTGTTCCACCGCGCCATCGCCCAGAGTGCGCCCGTCACCTCCGTCTACGACCGGGACCGGGCCCGCCGGATCGCCGAGCAGTTCCTCGACCGCCTCGGCGTGCGGCCCGGCGAGACCGACCGGCTGCGCGATATCCCCGTGGAACGGGTCATCGCCGCATCCAAGCGGCTCTACAACGATGTGCCCCGGCGCTTCCCCGGCACCCTGGCGTTCGTCCCGATCGTCGACGGCGACCTGGTGCCGGATTACCCAGCACAGGCCGCCCGCGCCGGCCGTACCCACCCGGTGCCGCTGATCATCGGGACCAACCGGCACGAGGCCGCCCTGTTCCGATGGATGCGCTCGCCGTTGATGCCGATCGCCCCGCATACGCTGCGCGACATGTTCGCCGCGATCGCCACCGAACAGCCCGGTGTGCAGATCCCCACCGAGGAGGAGATCACCGCCGTCTACCGCGGCCGAGGTCGCAAACCCGCGCTCGGGGTGGCTCGTGACGTCGGCTTCCGGATGCCGTCCATCTGGTTCGCCGAAGGCCACAGCGCTGTGGCGCCGGTGTACATGTACCGGTTCGACTGGGCCACCCTGATGCTGAAACTACTGCGCCTGGATGCCGCCCACGCCACCGAATTGCCCTATGTGTGGGGCAATCTGGTGATGGGGCCGAAAGACCCGACCTTCAAACTCGGCGGCCTGGCGGCCGGTGCGGCGGTGTCGGAGCGGATGCGTGCCCGGTGGACCGGGTTTGCCTCAGGTGCCGGACCGGACGCCGGCCCGCAACACCCCGCCTGGCCGGAGTACCGACCCGACGAGCGGGCCACCCTGATCATCGGCCGCGAGGACGAGGTGGTCGCCGACCCGGACCGGGCCCAGCGGGTGACCTGGGGTGCCGAGGTGCTGAGTTTCCGGTGAGCCACCTAGGCTGACCGCCATGGACGGTATCCGCGTGTTGCTGGACGCGCTGCCGGCGCCGATGCGTGACCCGGTGTTGTTCGCCATCCCGTTCTTCCTGCTGTTGCTGGTGCTGGAGTGGACGGCCGCGCGCAAGCTGGAGACCCTCGCAGGGGAGCGCCCGGCCGCCGGCGCCTACTCGCGCC
The DNA here is from genome assembly GCF_002101555.1 of Mycolicibacterium canariasense. Lineage (GTDB taxonomy): Bacteria > Actinomycetota > Actinomycetes > Mycobacteriales > Mycobacteriaceae > Mycobacterium > Mycobacterium canariasense. The sequence goes on along the minus strand of NZ_LQOL01000099.1, from coordinate 135,073 downwards.
GCGACGCGTGGGCCAGCCTGTCGATGGGACTGGTCTCGGTGGCCACCACTGCCGCCTGGAAAGGTGGTGCGCTGCTGGCTTATTCGGCCATCTACGCCTACCTTGCGCCCTGGCACCTGTCGGCCACCCGGTGGTACACGTGGGTCATCGCGCTGGTCGGCGTCGACCTGTTGTTCTACACCTATCACCGCATCGCGCACCGGGTGCGGCTGATCTGGGCCACCCATCAGGCCCACCACTCCAGCCAGTACTTCAACTTCGCCACCGCACTGCGCCAGAAGTGGAACAACAGCGGCGAGATCTTGATGTGGATCCCGTTGCCACTGCTGGGTGTTCCTCCGTGGATGGTGTTCGCCAGCTTCTCGGTGAACCTGATCTATCAGTTCTGGGTGCACACCGAACGTATCGACAAACTATGGCGGCCGCTCGAATTCGTGTTCAACACGCCGTCGCACCACCGGGTGCACCACGGCATGGACCGGCTGTACCTGGACCGCAACTACGGCGGCGTCTTCATCCTGTGGGACCGGCTGTTCGGCACCTTCCAAGCCGAGGAGTTCCGGCCGCACTACGGGCTGACCAAACAGGTCGACAGTTACAACATCTGGACGCTGCAGACCCACGAATACCTGGCCATTGCCCGCGACGTCCGGTCGGCGCGGCGATGGCGGGACCGGCTCGGCTATGCGTTCGGGCCGCCGGGCTGGTCGCCGCGCGAAGCCGCGGTTTCACCGAAGTAGCGGCGGGCGCAGCCGCATTCGGCCAGGATGGGCGCATGGATGTCAAGGAAGTCCTGCTTCCCGGCGTCGGGCTGCGGTTCGAATTCGATACCCGCACCGGGGACCGGATCGGGGTGGTGGCCCGGCGCAGCGGCGAATTCGAGTTGGTGGTTTATCCCAAGCAGGACCCGGATCAGGCCAGGGAGATGTTCCGGCTCACCGACGAAGAAGCCGAGGCGCTGGCCCAGATCCTGGGCGCGCCGCGGATCGCCGAACGGTTCGCCGATCTGACCCGCGAGGTGCCCGGACTCGATGCCGGCCAGGTGCACATCCCGGAGGGCAGCCCGTTCGTCGACCGGCCGTTGGGTGACACCCGGGCGCGGACCCGCACCGGTGCGTCGATCGTCGCCATCGTGCGCGACGAAGAGGTGCTGGCCTCGCCGGGTCCGGCCGAGCCACTGCGGGTCGGCGACGTGCTGGTGGTGATCGGCACCGAGGAGGGTATCTCCGGCGTCAGCAACATCGTCGTCGACGGCTGAGCCGGGGGGCTGATCCGTGCAAGTGTCGGCGGCACTGCTACTGGAGCTCGGCATCATCCTGGCCGTGCTCACCGTGCTCGGCACCGCGGCACGCCGGTTCGCGCTGTCGCCGATCCCGCTGTATCTGGCCGCCGGCCTGGCCCTCGGGGAGGGCGGGGTGGCGCACATCCCGGCCGCCGACGAGTTCGTCACCACCGGGGCGACGATCGGCGTGGTGCTGCTGCTGCTCACCCTGGGACTGGAGTTCTCCATCGGCGAGTTCGCCGCCAGCCTGCGCCGCCATCTGCCTTCGGCGTGGGTGGACCTGATCCTCAACGCGGTACCCGGTGCCATCGCCGGCTGGCTGCTCGGCGTCGGCGGGGTCGGCATCCTGGCCCTGGCCGGGGTCACCTACATCTCCTCGTCGGGGGTGATTGCCCGGCTGCTCGACGACCTGCGCCGGCTCGGCAACCGGGAGACACCCGCGGTGCTGTCCATCCTGGTACTCGAGGATTTCGCGATGGCCGCCTACCTCCCGCTGCTGGCCGTGCTCGCGGCCGGCGGCAGCTTGGCGCATGCCGTGTTCGGGATGGGGATCGCCGTCTCGGCACTGGTGTTGGCCTTCGTGGCCTCCTACCGATGGGGCCACCTGGTGGGCCGGCTGGTCGCCCACCCGGACAACGAACAACTGCTGCTGCGGATCATGGGGCTGACGCTGATCGTCGCCGCGCTCGCCGAACTGATCCATGCCTCGGCGGCTGTCGGTGCCTTCCTGGTGGGGCTGACCCTGACGGGCGAGGCGGCGGACCGGGCCCGCATGGTGCTCGGTCCGCTGCGGGATCTCTTCGCCGCCATCTTCTTCCTGGCGATCGGGCTGTCGGTGAATCCGGCCGACCTGATTCCGATGTTGCCGGCCGCGCTGGCGCTGGCCGTCGTCACCGCGGGCACCAAGGTGGCGACGGGCATGTTCGCCGCCCGCCGCGACGACGTGGCCCGCCCGGGCCAATTGCGGGCCGGGACGGCCTTGATCGTGCGCGGCGAATTCTCGCTCGTCATCATCGGCCTGGTCGGGGCAACCGTGCCCGCGGTCGAGGCGGTCGCCACCCCGTATGTGTTCGTGCTGGCCATCGTCGGGCCGGTACTGACGAGGTTCGCCGGGGCGCCCCGTAGTGTGGCGGGGTGAAAACCGCCTTCGACGCCCCCGTCGACCCCGCATTGATCGCGCGGTCGTTGGACGCCAGCACTTTCGGGTCGATGTGGCTCGACATTCCCCGCCCGCATCACCCGGCGCTGTCGGGCGCCGTCACGTGCGACCTGTTGATCGTCGGCGGCGGCTACACCGGGTTGTGGACGGCGGTGCAGGCCGCCCGGCGCAACCCCGGCCAGCGCATCGTGCTGATCGAGGGGGAGCGGATCGGCTGGGCGGCATCGGGTCGCAACGGTGGATTCGTCGAGGCCAGCCTGACGCACGGCCATGAGAACGGGAGATCGCGCTGGCCGCGCGAGATCGACGTGCTCGAGGCGATGGGCATGGAGAACCTGGACGGGATGGCCGCCGATATCGAGCGGCTGGGCCTGGACGTGCAGTGGGAGCGCACCGGCATGCTGACGGTGGCCACCGAACCGCACCAGGTGAGCGAGTTGGCCGCCGCCGACACCGGGACGTTCCTGGATCAGGCGCAGGTGCGCGCGGAAGTGGCGTCGCCGACGTATCTGGCCGGTCTGTTCGAGGCCGACAGCGTGGCGATCGTGCATCCGGCCAAGCTGGCACTGGAACTGGCCCGGGCGGCGGCCGAGGGCGGGGTGCAGATACACGAACACACCCGGGCGTTGTCGCTACAGGCGACGGGATCGGGGACGCGGGTGGACACCGGTGCGGGCGTGATCACGGCCCAGCGGGTGGTGTTGGCCACCAATGTCTTTCGCAGCCTGCTGCGCCGGAACCGGTGGTACACCGTGCCGGTCTACGACTACGTGCTGGCCACCGAGCCGCTGTCCGATGCCCAGCTGGACCGGATCGGCTGGCGCAACCGGCAGGGAATCGGCGACTGCGCCAACCAGTTTCACTACTACCGCCGGACGGCGGACAACCGCATCGTGTGGGGTGGTTACGACGCCGTCTACCACTTCGGTCGCCGCGTCGATCCGGCCTATGAGGACCGTCCGCAGACCTACCGCCGGCTGGCCGCGCACTTCTTCCTGACCTTCCCCCAACTCGACGATGTCCGGTTCACCCATCGGTGGGCCGGGGCCATCGACACCAATACCCGGTTCTGCGCCCATTGGGGCACCGCGCACGGCGGCCGGGTCGCCTACGTCAACGGCTTCACCGGCCTCGGGGTGGGTGCCACCCGATTCGCCGCCGACGTATGTCTGGACTTGCTGGATGGAAAGCCGACGGCCCGGACGGAATTGGAGATGGTTCGGCGCAAGCCGCTGCCGTTCCCGCCGGAACCGCTGGCCAGTGTCGGCATCCAGGCCACCCGGTGGTCGCTGGACCGGGCCGACCACTCGGCGGGACGGCGCAACCTGCTGTTGCGCACCCTGGACCGGCTGGGTCTGGGATTCGATTCCTGACCGCACACAAAGTTCGCCAAGTGTTCGGCTTCGGCAGAGCGCAACCGGCCCCGTGGCCGCTTTTTCTCAGTAGGCTCAGGCCCCGTCAACCGTCGAGACGAAGGGGAGAGCGACATGGGAGACAGGCTGCACAAAGGGGAGAAGCTGGAGCAGGGTCAATCGCTGACGTCCGAGAACGGCGCCTACCGGGCGACATTGCAGGACGACGGCAATTTCGTGCTGTACAGCGGTGACACCGCCGTCTGGTCCACCGAGACCAACGGCCAGAACGTGGTGCGCGCCGAGGTGCAGGAGGATGGCAATTTCGTCCTGTACACCCCGGACAAGCCGGTGTGGCACAGCGACACCAAGGGTGCCAAGGATGTGCGCCTGATCTTGCAGAACGACCGCAATCTGGTGTTGTACGGATTCGACGGGGTGGCCTGGGCGTCGGGGACCGATACCGATGAGGCGCCGTCGCCGCCGGCTACCGATGAGGCGCCGCCCGCGCCGCCGGTCGCCGAGCCCGCACCGGCCGATCCGGACGTCGAACTGGCTGCCCAGGAGGCCCCGGCCGAGCCTGCCTCCGCGCCGGAGCCCCCAGCACCCGAGGCGCCGCCGGCGCCGCGCACCTACACCGTCGTGCCGGGGGACACGCTGTGGGCGATCTCCGAGCGGTTCTACGGTGACGGGAACCAGTACCAGCGAATCGCCGATGCGAGCGGGGTGCCGAACCCCGATCTGATCCACCCGGGTCAGGTTCTGACCATTCCGTAATTTCCCTCGCGACACGCCGGCCCGGATTCTTGCCGTCCGGGCCGGCGTTGTTGTAACGGGATCGGGCCGTTACCCGATCTACACCTCAGCATCCCGGTAGCGTCGGACTCACCGCGGATGGAGGGATCGGAGGGATTCGTGCGCGCACGTCTGTTGAGCATCCTCGTTGCCGTTCTCGCGGCCGGTGCGCCGGTGGCCGCCGCCCCCGCATTCGCCAATCCGGGTGCCAGTCCGGGAGTCAATCCCGGTCCCACCGTCTATCCCGGCATGGAGATACGGCAGGGCAGCACCATGTGCACCCTCGGTTATGTCGACATGGCGTCGCGCTCAGCGCTGACGGCCGGTCACTGCCGCGGCGACGGACCGGTCACCGACCGGGACGGCAATGTCATCGGCGCGGTGACCCTGTCCAGGGACAACACCCCTGACGGCGCGACCATCACCGCCGATTACCAGATCACCGACTGGGAGGCCATCGCGCTGGCCCCCGACGTGCAGCTGGTCGATGTGCTGCCCGGCGGCCGTGCGCTGGTGTCCGACCCGGAGTTGGCGGTGCAGAAGCCGGGTCAGCCGGTCTGCCACTTCGGCATCGTCACCGGCGAGACCTGCGGCACCATCAACGCCGTGAACAACGGGTGGTTCACCATGACCAACGGCGTGGTCAGCCAGAAGGGCGATTCGGGCGGCCCGGTGTACGTGCCGACGGCCGACGGTCGCGCGGTGATCATCGGGTTGTTCAACAGCACCTGGGGGCAGCTGCCCGCGGCCGTCTCGTTCGAGTCCACCGGGCAGCAGATCATCGAGGCCACCGCGATTCAGTCGACCAATTCGAACACCGGTATCGAGACCGTCTTCACCCGCAGCTCGGCGTCGGTGGCATCCGGTGTCAAGCCGCCGATGTGACCCTTGACCTCCCAGAACCAGCGGTCGAGGTAGCGCTTCACCAGTTCCGGTTTGGCGGCGTCGGGAATTTCGACAGCCCTGACCTGCCGTCGTCGCCACCACGGTCCCAGCTGGACCGACCCCGCGGCCCGCGCATTGCGGGCCCATTGGGTGTTGCCGCGCGGTGAGACCAGGTAGTCGCGGCCGTCCACGCTGAGCACGTTGACCACCACGGCCTGCCATCGCCCGGTGCGCCGGCCGCGGACGCGCAGCGCCCGGGTGCCGGCGATGCTGATGCCGGCCTCGGCGAGCCAGCGGATCAGCTGATTGCCCGCCTTGGCGGTCCGGCTCGGTTCGTCGTAACGCAGGGTCATGAAATTCCTCCAATTTTTCGAGAGCGATGCTCTTGGTTTGAGCGTGCCACGCGACGCTCGACAAATCAAGAGCAGTGTTCTCGTTTCGTGGCAGACTGACCGCATGGGGAAACGGCAGGACGCGCGCGACCGTATCGAGGCCCAGATCATCGAGGTCGGCAGGCGGCACCTGGTCACCGATGGTGCGGCCGGGCTGTCGTTGCGCGCCGTGGCCAGGGACCTCGGCATGGTCTCCTCGGCGGTGTACCGCTACGTGGCCAGTCGGGACGACCTGCTGACGTTGCTGTTGGTGGACGCCTACGGGGAGCTCGCCGACGCGGTCGACGCCGCCGGAGGCGGCAATCCAGGTACCGCCGCCGCTGCTACCGCCGGAAGTGGTTCCTGGGCCGACCGGGTGGTCGCGATGGCCCATGCCGCGCGGGCGTGGGCTGTCGACCAGCCGGCGCGGTGGGCCCTGCTCTACGGAAGTCCGGTGCCCGGCTACCGCGCGCCCGCCGAGATCACGGTCGAGCCGGGCACCAGGGTGATCGCGGCGCTGATCGCCGCCATTGCCGACGGCATCACCGCCGGGGATATTCCGGATCCGAAAGACCCGCTGCCCCAACCCCTGTCGGGTGATTTCCAGGCGGTGCGCGTCGAGTACGGATTTCCCGGTGGCGATCGCGCCCTGCTCAAGTGCTTCATGCTGTGGGCCACCCTGGTGGGGGCGATCAGTCTGGAGGTCTTCGGTCAGTACGGCCCCGACACCCTGACCGACGTGCGGCCGGTCTTCGACGGCCAGATCCGGCTGGCCGTCGACGCCGTGACAGGAAACTAGAACACGTTCTAGCCACGCTGGGTGGGGCGGGATATCCTCAGATCGATGCTGAGTCAGACACCTGTCCAGATAGCCTGGGTGACGCGCGACCTGGACGCCACCGAAGCCACCTTGTCGGCGTTGCTCGGTGCGCGGCGCTGGGTGCGCATGCCTGCGGTGCACTTCGGGCCCGACGGCTGCACCTACCGCGATGCGCCCGCGGACTTCACCGCCGACATCTCGCTCAGCTACGCCGGCGACACCCAGTTGGAACTGATCGCCCCGGTGCAGGGGGCCAGCATCTACACCGAGTTCCTCGACGCCAACGGTCCCGGCCTACACCACATCTGCGTGGCGGCCCCGGATGCCGACGCGTTCGAAGCGGCCCTCGACCAGGCGCACGCACGGGGTGCTCCGGTGGTCCAGCGCGGCGTCATGCCCGGCGGTATGCGGTTCGGCTATGTCAGCGCCGCCGACGCCGGGGTCCCCTACCTCGAATATGCCTACATCCCACCCGAGATCCAGGCCTTCTTCGACCATGTGAAACAGGAGAGCAGCACGTGAGCATCACCACCCCCGACACCGTCGACGCCAAGGATGTCACCGACTGGTCCGGCGAATTCGACGTCGTCGTCGTCGGATTCGGAATCGCCGGCGGCAGTGCCGCCGTCAGTGCCGCCGCGGCCGGTGCCCGGGTACTGGTGCTGGAACGCGCCGCGGCCGCCGGTGGTACCACCTCCATGGCGGGGGGACATTTCTACCTCGGCGGCGGCACCGCCGTGCAGCAAGCCACCGGCCACCAGGACTCCGCCGAGGAGATGTACAAATACCTGGTCGCGGTGTCCAAGGACCCGGAACTGGACAAGATCCGCGCCTACTGCGAAGGCAGCGTCGAGCATTTCAATTGGCTTGAGGATCTCGGGTTCCAGTTCGAGCGCAGCTTCTACCCGGGCAAGGTGGTGGTGCCGCCGGGCACCGAGGGGCTGTCCTATACCGGCAACGAGAAGGTGTGGCCGTTCTGCGAGCAGGCCAAGCCGGCGCCGCGCGGGCATTCGGTTCCGGTGCCGGGCGAGCTGGGCGGCGCCGATATGGTGATCCAGCTCCTGCTGAAGCGGGCGGCCGAGCTCGGCGTCGAAATCCGTTATGAGACAGGGGCCACCAACCTGGTGGTCGACGACGGTGCGGTGGTCGGGGTGAGCTGGAAGAACTTCGGCAACACCGGTGCCGTCAAGGCCGGGGCCGTCGTCATCGCCGCGGGGGGGTTCGCGATGAACCCCGAGATGGTCGCCGAATACACACCCGCGCTGGGCAAGAAGCGCAAGACCAAGCACCACGGCGAAGTCGAGCCCTACATCCTGGGCAACCCCCACGATGACGGGCTCGGCATCCGACTCGGGGTGTCCGCCGGTGGGGTGGCCAAAAACCTCGACGGACTGTTCATCACCGCGGCGGCCTACCCGCCGGAGATCCTGCTGACCGGCGTGATCGTCAACAACCAGGGCCGGCGCTTCGTGGCCGAGGATTCCTACCACTCGCGCACGTCGGCGTTCGTGCTGCGCCAGCCCGATCAGCAGGCGTATCTGATCGTGGACGAGGCGCACATGCAGATGCCCGAGATGCCGCTGATCAAGTTCATCGACGGCTACGAGACTATCGCCGAAGTCGAAGCGGCACTGGGCATTCCGGCCGGCAATCTGGCCGCCACCCTGCAGCGCTACAACGCCGGCGCGGCCGACGGCGAGGATCCGGACTTCCACAAGCAGCCCGACTACATCGCCGCGCAGGACACCGGACCGTTCGCAGCGTTCGACCTGTCCCTCGGGGTGGCGATGTACTCCGGATTCACCATGGGTGGACTGGCCGTGTCACTGGACGGGGAGGTGCTTCGTGAGGACGGCAGCGCGGTGCCCGGGCTGTACGCCGCCGGCGCCTGCGCGTCGAACATCGCCCAGGACGGCGAGGGCTACGCCAGCGGAACGCAATTGGGTGAGGGTTCCTTCTTCGGGCGCCGGGCCGGAGGACACGCCGCGCGCCGGACGGGGGCACACGCAGGCAGGCCGGCCGGCTAGACCGGCGTCAGCCGCCACCGGCCCGCGCCGAGCAGTTCCAACCGCTGACGGTGGTGACGGTCGACGCTGTCGCGGTGGCTGACACTGACCACGATGGTGTCGGGCAGCGCGTCGCGCAACGTGCGGTACATCGCGAATTCCTGCCCCGGATCCAGTGCCGAGGTGGCCTCGTCCAGGAACACCGCCGCCGGCCGGGCCAGCAGCACCCTGGCGAACGCGATGCGCTGCTGTTCGCCGGGCGAAAGCTGTTTGCCCCAGTCGGTTTCCTCGTCCAACCGGGCGGTCAGATGCCCCAGCGTGACGGCGTCGAGCGCGGCGCGGATGGCGTCGTCGGGGTAACTGCCGGGCGGGGCCGGGTAGCCGACGACGGCGCGCAGGTCACCGAGCGGGGCGTAGGGCAGCTGGGACAGGAACATCGCGTCGGCCGGGTGGGCCACCGAACCCGAGGCGTAGGGCCACATTTGGGCCACACTGCGCAGCAGGGTCGTCTTCCCGGTGCCCGACGGGCCGGTGATCACCAAGGTGTCGCCGGGGCTCAGCCGCAGGTCCAGCGCGTCGACGAGCTGGTCACCGAGCGGCGAGCGCACCCGCACATCGGCGATCGTGACCCCGCCGTCGTCGCTGTCCGTCGCCGTCAATCGCGGTAGCGCCCTGGCCTGTTCATTGGCGGTGACCAAGCCGTCCAGCCGGATGATGGCCGCGCGGTAGCCGGCGAACGCGTCGTACACGGCGCGGAAGAAGCTCAACGAGCTCTGCACCGAACCGAACGCCCCGGCCGACTGCATGACGTCACCGAACTTGAGCTCACCGGCGAACAGTCGGGGCGCCTGCACCACCAGCGGCAGGGGCGAGATGATCTGGCTGATGGACCGGTTCCAGCCCAGGAACGCCACCCCGCGCAGCACCAGTCTGCGGTAGTTGGCGATGATCGCCGCGAACCGGCCGCCCAGGGTGCGCCGCTCGGCGTCCTCGCCGCGGTACAGGCTGACCGCCTCGGCGGCGTCCCGGATACGAACCAGCGCGTAGCGGAACGCCGCATTGGTCCGTTCGTTGCGGAAGGTCAGCCCGATGATCGGGCGGCCGATCCAGAACGCGACCACCGTCGTCATCGCCACCCACAGCAACGCCAGCCAGAACAGGGCCTTGGGAATCGTCACCCCCAGGATCGTCAGCGGCCCGGCCAGGTTCCACAGGATCGGCGTGAACGCGACGACGGACAGCACCGCGTTGACGGTGCCGAACACCAGGGTCTGCGCGGTCCCCACCGTCGGGGTGTTGGTCTCGGGCCCGGTGCCGGTGGTGAACACGTCGATGTCCTGCTGGATGCGCTGATCGGGGTTGTCGACCGGTTGGCCGCCGAACGCACCGAGGAACCGCCCGCGGTAGTAGGCCTGGTCATCGAGCCAGTCACCGGTGAGATGCCGGGTCAGCCACACCCGCCACCGAATGATGAAGTACTGCATGAGGTACAGGTCCAGCAGGGTGCGGGTGATATCGGCGGCGACCAGCGCCACGAAGATCAGGATCGATTTCCAGAACCCGTCGATACCGGAATCGCGCACCGCAGCATTGCCGGAGCTGGCGCCCTCGAAGGCGACCTGCAGTGCGGTGGACTGGTCGTTGGCGTAGTAGCTGAACAGCACGTCCATCCGGACCGAGACCATCACCGACAGCAGTAGCGCACCCAGCAGAGTCCATACCGGGATGCTCTGGCGCCCAACGAAATACCCGCCTGTGACGTGCCAGAACTGCCGGCCCCAGCCGGTGTACCTGGCGAGGAACGCGGTGACCGCCACCATGACGACCGCGCTGATCGTCCACGCCTTGGTGACCCACCACAGCGACGCGAGGATCTCGTTTCCCCAGTCCAGTGACTGGCTGAACATCTCCATGCCGGGAAGCTACCCGGCGCGGGCGCTCACACGGGGGTGACTTGGTCCTCGACATCGCGACCCACGTCGCCGAGCGACCAGCGCCCGGCGCCGTGCAGATGCAGATGCTTCTCGTGGTGCTGGCCCACGGTGCTGCGGTGGGTGACGCTGACCAGGATGGTCTCCGGCAGCTCCTCCCGGATCAACGCATACATGGTGTACTCCAGGCCCTCGTCGAGCGCGGAGGTGGCCTCGTCCATGAACACCGCCCGCGGTCGCGTCAGTAGCACCCGCGCGAACGCGATGCGCTGCTGCTCGCCGGGGGAGAGCACCTTGGCCCAGTCGGCCACCTCGGCCAGCCGCTTGGAGCATTGCGGCAGGGACACCTTCTGCAGCGCCCAGTGCAACCGCTCGTCGGGGATGCTGCCCGGCTCCTGCGGATAGGACACCACTGCCCGCAGATCGCCGAGCGGCACGTACGGCATCTGCGACAGGAACATCGTCTCGTTGTCGGCCTGCGGGTAGCGGAACGTCCCGGAGGTGAACGGCCACAACTGGGCCATGCTGCGCAGCAGCGTCGTCTTGCCCGCCCCCGACCGGCCGGTGACGATCAGGGTGTCACCACTTTCCAGCTGCAGGTTCAGATCCTCGATCAGCGATTCGCCCAACGGGGTGCGCACCTCGACACCGTCGAGTTCGACCAGGCAGCTTTGGCTGGGTTCGCAGGTCAGCTCGGGCAGCGCCCGGCCCTCCTCGTTGGCGACGACCAGGCCGTGCAGACGGATGATGGACGCCCGCCAGCCGGCGAACTGGTCATAGGTGTTGCGGAAGTATGACAGGCCGCCCTGGATCTGGCTGAACGCCGAGGACGTCTGCGAGATGTCACCGAGCTTGATCTGCCCGGCGAACATCCGTGGTGCCTGGATGATCCACGGCAGCGGGACAATGATCTGGCTGATCGAAAGGTTCCAGCCGTAGAACTTCACGGACCGGTTGATGAAGCGTTTGTAGTTGTCCACGACGGGAGCGAAGCGTTCCCGCAGCTGCACCCGCTCGGCGTTCTCGCCGCGGTAGAAGGCCACCGCTTCGGCGGCGTCCCGCAAACGCACCAGGGCGTACCGGAAGGCGGCGTTGAACTTCTCGTTCCGGAAGCTCAATTCGATGATCGGCCGGCCGATCCAGAACGCGATGATCGTGGCCACCACGACGTAGACGATGCCGATCCAGAACATCGCCCTGGGCAGCGTGGCACCGAACAAGGAGAGGTCACCGGACAGGTTCCAGAGGATGACGGCGAACGAGCCGACGCTCACGATCGCCTCGATCGCCCCGAACAGCAACATGTTGGCGCTCAGCGTGTTGGGGTTGGCCGGCAGCGGGCCCGCGCCGTTGGTGAAGATGTCGATATCGGACTGGATGCGCTGGTCCGGGTTGTCGATGGTGTCGTCGATGAACCGGGCGCGGTAGTAGGCCTTACCGTCCAGCCAGTCGCCGGTCAGATGACCCGTCAGCCATGCGCGCCAGCGAATCAGGAACCGCTGGGTGACGAAGAGGTCCAACATGACGCGGGCGACGTGCACCGTCGCCAACACGGCGAAGTGCGCCCACGCCCACCAGAAGCCGCTGACGCCGGAGTCCTTGAGGGCCTGGTTGTCGCTGCCGATGCCCTCGAACGCCGTCTGTGCGGCGCTCATCATGTCGTTGCCCTGGTAACTCAGCAACACGTCGAGGCGGACCCCGATGATCACCGACAGCAGGATGCCGGACAGCCACAACCACACCACGACGCTCTCGCGGCCCCTGAAATAGTCACCGGTGATCCGCCAGAACTGCCGGCCCCAGGTGGTGAAGCGCGCGATCAGGAAGAGGATGATCAGAGTCGGAATCGCCGTATACAGCCAGACCATGGCGATCCACCACAGCGATTTCGGTAGCTCGGCGCCCCAATCCAGCGTGGGGGTGAACATATCCATCCCGGCAAGGTACCGCTCCAACCCGGCAAGGGCGCCTTATGGGTGGTCAGCCCGTCCGTGCCGGCATGGGCTCCGCGTACCGTATGACTGTGGCTGTGAGTTCCAAACCCTCGAAGACCCCCACGACTGCCAAGCAGGGCCGCTTGAGCAATCGGTTCTGGAAGCTGCTGGGCGCCAGCACCGACAAGGACCAGGCCAGGTCGATGACGCTGGTCCGCGAATCGGCGAAGTTCGACGAGAAGGCCGCCGACCTCGACGACGAGCAGCTGCGTAAGGCCGCCGGCCTGCTGAACCTGGACGCCCTCGCCGAGTCCGCCGACATCCCGCAGTTCCTGGCCATCGCCAGGGAAGCCGCCGAGCGCGCCATTGCGCTGCGTCCATTCGACGTGCAGCTGCTCGGCGCCCTGCGGATGCTGGCCGGGGACGTGGTGGAGATGGCCACCGGTGAGGGCAAGACGCTGGCCGGGGCGATTGCCGCGGCCGGTTATGCCATCGGCGGGCGCAAGGTGCACGTCATCTCGGTCAACGACTATCTGGCCCGCCGCGACGCCGAATGGATGGGCCCGCTGCTGGCGGCGATGGGTCTGACGGTCGGCTGGATCACCGCCGACTCCACCGCGGCCCAACGCCGGGACGCCTACGCCTGCGACATCGTGTACGGCTCGGTCAACGAGATCGGCTTCGACGTGCTGCGCGATCAGCTGGTTACCTCCGTCGACGACCTGGTGTCACCCAGCCCTGACGTCGCCCTCATCGACGAAGCCGACTCCGTGCTGGTCGACGAGGCCCTGGTACCCCTGGTGCTGGCCGGAACCTCGCACCGGGAGAGCCCGCGGCTGGAGATCATCCGGTTGGTCGGCGAGCTGGCGCCGGGAACCGACTACGAGACCGACGCCGAACGGCGCAACGTGCAACTCACCGACGTCGGGGCCCGCAAGCTGGAGAAGGCGCTCGGCGGCATCGACATCTACTCCGAGGAGAACGTCAGCACCACGCTGACCGAGGTGAACGTCGCGCTGCACGCGCACGTGCTGCTGGAGCGCGATGTGCACTACATCGTGCGCGACAACGCCGTGCACCTGATCAACGCCTCCCGCGGCCGGATCGCCTCGCTGCAGCGTTGGCCGGACGGACTGCAGGCCGCGGTCGAGGCCAAGGAAGGCATCGAGATCACCGAAACCGGTGAGGTCCTGGACACCATCACGGTGCAGGCGCTGATCAACCGGTACCCGACGGTGTGCGGCATGACCGGCACCGCCCTGGCCGCCGGCGAGCAGTTGCGTCAGTTCTACAAGCTGGGGGTGTCGCCCATCCCGCCGAACACCCCGAACATCCGCGAGGACGAGCCGGACCGGGTGTACATCACCGCCGCCGCCAAGAACGCCGCCATCATCGAGCACATCGCCGAGGTGCACCGGACCGGGCAGCCCATCCTGGTCGGCACCCGCGACGTCGCCGAATCCGAGGAGCTGCACGAGCGGCTGCTCAAGGCCGGCATCCCGGCCGTGGTGCTCAACGCCAAGAACGACGCGGAAGAGGCCGCCGTGATCGCCGAGGCGGGCACCCTGAACCGGGTGACCGTGTCGACCCAGATGGCCGGCCGCGGTACCGACATCCGACTGGGCGGATCCGACGTTGACGACCATGCCGCCGAAAAAGACCGGGTTGCGGAGCTGGGTGGGCTGCACGTCATCGGCACCGGCAGGCACTTCACCGAGCGGCTGGACAATCAGCTGCGCGGCCGGGCCGGGCGCCAGGGCGACCCGGGGTCCTCGGTGTTCTTCTCCAGCTGGGAGGACGACGTGGTGGTCGCCCATCTGGAACCGAACAAGCTGCCCCTGCAGGTCGACGAGGACGGCCGGATCACCAGCCCCAAGGCCGCCGCCCTGCTCGACCACGCGCAACGTGTCGCCGAGGGCAAACTGCTTGACCTGCATGCCAATACGTGGCGGTACAACCAGCTGACGGCGCAGCAGCGGGCCATCCTGGTGGACCGGCGCAACACGCTGCTGACCACCCCGGCGGCCCGCGAGGAATTGGCCGAGCGTTCACCCAAGCGGTACGAACAGATCGCCGAGCAGGTGTCCGAGGAGCGGCTGGAGGAGATCGCCCGGCTCATCATGCTGTACCACCTGGACCGTGGCTGGGCCGATCACTTGGCCTATCTGGCCGATATCCGGGAGAGCATCAGCCTGCGCGCGCTGGGCAGGCAGAATCCGCTCGACGAGTTCCACCGGATGGCCGTGGACGCGTTCGCCTCGCTGGCCGCCGATGCCATCGAGGCCGCGCAACAGACCTTCGAAACGGCCAATATCGTCGACGGTGAAGTGGGACTGGACCTTTCCCGGCTGGCCCGGCCGACGTCCACGTGGACCTACATGATCCACGACGATCCGATGGCCGACGATTCCATGTCTGCGCTGAGTCTGCCTGGCGTGTTCCGCTAGGTTTAGCCCGTGGGGAGGCCTACCGGGGCGAGCGGAGCGACGGGAAAAGAACCCGGGGCGAGCGGAGCGACGGGAAAAGTACCCGGCGATCGGGTGTTGACCATCCCCAACGCGCTGAGCGTGCTGCGCCTGGCGCTGGTGCCGGTGTTCCTCTACCTGCTTCTGGTGCTGCACGCCAACGGTTTCGCCGTCGCGGTGCTGATGTTCAGCGGTTTCTCCGACTGGGCCGACGGCAAGATCGCCCGGCTCGTCGACAACCAGTCGTCGCGGCTGGGGGAGCTGCTCGATCCGGCGGTGGATCGCATCTACATGGTGGTGATCCCGCTGGCGCTGGCGGCCGCCGGCGTGGTGCCGTGGTGGTTCGTCGCGGTGCTCATCGCGCGCGATCTGCTGCTGGCCGCGACCCTGCCGGTGCTGCGCCGGTACGGACTGACCGCCCTGCCGGTCACCTACATCGGCAAGGCCGCCACGTTCGCGTTGATGTCCGGTTTCCCGCTGGTGTTGCTCGGCCAGTTCGACGCGTTGTGGAGCCGGGTGGTGCTGGCCATCGGCTGGGCGTTCCTGATCTGGGGAATCGTGCTGTACTTGTGGTCGGCCGTGCTGTACCTGGTGCAGGTCGGGTTGGTGATCCGGCGTGGTTGACCCGTCGCGCTCGCTGGGCGGGTTCGAGCCCCACGTCGGGCTCAACGCGCACGAAGCGGGTGCGCCGCAACGCATCCCGGTGCCGTCGTTGCTGCGTTCGCTGCTCACCGATCACCTCGACCCCGGGTACGCCGCCGCGGCCCGTGCCCGCGCCGAAGGGCGGACCCGGCGGCTTGGCTGGATGTGGCACCTGATCGCAGGACTGAGCGTGGCGACGGTGTTCGCCGCCGCGGTGTCCCAGGCGCAGTCGGTGGCACCGGCCAACCGGGAGTCCCAGCAGGTGCTCTCCGGCAGTGTCCGCGCCGCCGAAGCCCGCACCGATGCGTTGACCGCGAGCCGGGACGCGCTGAGCAGCAGGGTGGAGGGCGAGCGGCGCAGCCGGCTGGC
The DNA here is from genome assembly GCF_002101555.1 of Mycolicibacterium canariasense. Classification (GTDB taxonomy): domain Bacteria; phylum Actinomycetota; class Actinomycetes; order Mycobacteriales; family Mycobacteriaceae; genus Mycobacterium; species Mycobacterium canariasense. Next base: position 119,062 of record NZ_LQOL01000099.1, on the reverse strand, counting down.
CGGTGACGAGCGCGGGCGGGCGTTGCTGGCCGACCTCGACCGGGCGGCGTTCGCCGCGGCCGCGACGCCGGTGATCGGGCCGGGACTGGCCGTGGTGATCACCGATCCGGGCGTATCGCGCGATCTCACCGATGTGTCCAAGCAGCGCGTCGCGGGCAGCCGGCAGGTGATCCTGGATCGCGATCTGCAGCTGGTCGTCAACTCGCTGTGGGTCAGTGGCGCCGAGGCGATCGCCGTGGGCGGCGTGCGCATCGGGCCCAACGTCACCATCCGGCAGGCCGGCGGCGGCATCCTGGTCGATAATCAGCCCATCAGCAGCCCCTACGCCGTCACCGTGATCGGGCCTCCGCATGCCATGCAGGAGGCCTTCGGTCACAGTGCGGGCCGGCAGCGGCTGGCCCTGCTGGAGAGGTCCTACGGCGTCGGCGTCACGGTCAGCACCGGGGATGCCCTCACCGTGCCGGCCAGTTCGGTGCGAGACCTCCGCTTCGCCAAGCAGATTGGGCCCTAGAAAGCTGTGAGACAGTCATGATCGGAATCGCCGCACTGGTCGTCGGCATCGTGTTGGGCCTGGTGTTCCACCCCAGCGTTCCCGAGGCCATCCAGCCCTACCTGCCGATCGCGGTGGTGGCCGCACTCGATGCGGTGTTCGGCGGATTGCGCGCCTACCTGGAACGGATCTTCGACGCCAAGGTGTTCGTGGTGTCCTTCGTGTTCAACGTGCTGGTGGCCGCCCTCATCGTCTACGTGGGCGACCAACTCGGTGTCGGCACCCAACTGTCCACCGCGATCATCGTCGTGCTCGGCATCCGCATCTTCGGCAATGCGGCCGCGTTGCGGCGCCGGTTGTTCGGGGCTTGACCGTGTCCGACGAGCACGCTGCACCGCACGAGGCCGAAGAGCCGCATCACGGCCGCCACGAACGCGAGCCGGGTACCGAGCCGGCGAAACGCCGCACCCGGTCCCAGCGGGTGTTCGGGGCGCTGGCCGCGGTGCTCATCCTGTTGCTCGGTGTGGCGATCGTCACCCAGGTGCGCCAGACCGAGTCCGGCGACTCTCTGGAGACGGCCCGCCCCGCGGACCTGCTGGTGCTGCTGGATTCCCTGCAGCAGCGCGAGGCCGCGCTGAACACCGAGGTGGCCGAGCTGCAGCGGACGCTGTCGGCGCTGCAGGCCTCCGGCAGCAGCGATCAGGCGGCCATCGAGAACGCCCAAGCCCGGCTGGCCGCGCTGTCCATCCTGATCGGCACGGTCGCCGCGACCGGGCCGGGCGTGAGCATCGTGATCGACGACACGGCCCGCGGCGTGTCACCGGAAACCCTGCTGGATGTGATCAACGAGTTGCGCAACGCGGGGGCCGAGGCCATGCAGGTCGGTACCGGCGGGCTGGGCGGGGGAGAGCGCAGCGACCCGGGGATCGGATCCGTCAGAGTCGGGGTGGACACCTGGGTGGTGGGCGCCCCGGGCGCGCTGACCATCGACGACAAGACCCTGGGTCCGCCGTATTCGGTTCTGGCCATTGGTGATCCACCGACACTGGCGGCGGCGATGAACATTCCCGGCGGCGCGATCGACAGCGTCGAGCGGGTCGGCGGCACCATGACCGTCAGCCAGTCCGAACGCATCGAGGTGACCGCCTTGCGGCAACCGAAACCTCGCCAATACGCTCAGCCAGTCAAATGAGCAGTGCCCGCCCTCAGTTCGCAGCCAAAGGAGCGCCGTGAGCGAAATCCCAGCCGACCTGCAGTACACCTCCGAGCACGAGTGGGTGCAGCGTACGGGTGACACCACCGTGCGGGTCGGGATCACCGACTATGCCCAAGCGGCACTCGGTGATGTCGTGTTCGTACAACTGCCCGACGTCGGCGCCGAGGTGACCGCGGGGGAGTCTTTCGGTGAGGTGGAGTCGACCAAATCGCTGTCGGACCTCTACGCCCCGCTGACCGCGAAAGTCGTTGCGGTGAACGGCGAGCTGGAGGGCAGCCCGGAGTTGGTCAATTCCGATCCGTACGGCGACGGCTGGCTGATCGAACTCGAGCTGGACGCCGCGGCCCTGGCCAGCGGTTTGGCCGAATTGCTCGACGCGGATGCCTACCGAGGCGTGGTGTCCGAGTAACGAGTTGTTAGGGTTTTGCCCATCGGTTCAGATGACCGACGGGCGTGACCGGATCCGGCCGTGGTGGACCCAACGGGACCCACGGCGCGGTACGGTCGATATCGACGTATGACGGCTGGGAGTTCGATGCCCGGCCACCGGGCAACACGCCACAGCAGCCAGCAGAGGAGCAGCGGGTGACGGAGAACAGCAACACCGGGGCCGACCAGACGTCCGACGAAGTCACCGTGGAGACGACATCGGTATTCCGCGCTGATTTCCTCAACGAACTGGACGCCCCGGCCGCGACGAGCAGCGAGTCCTCCGTGTCGGGGGTCGAGGGCCTGCCGGCCGGCTCGGCGCTGCTCGTCGTCAAGCGCGGCCCCAACGCGGGCTCGCGCTTCCTGCTCGACCAGCCCACCACCTCGGCGGGCCGGCATCCCGACAGCGACATCTTTCTCGACGACGTGACCGTCAGCCGCCGGCACGCCGAGTTCCGTCTGGAGACCGGCGAGTTCCAGGTTGTCGACGTCGGTAGCCTCAACGGCACCTACGTCAATCGGGAGCCCGTCGACTCGGCGGTGCTGGCCAACGGTGACGAGGTGCAGATCGGTAAGTTCCGGCTGGTGTTCCTCACCGGGCCCAAGTCCGACGACGCCTGACGCGAACCCGGGATGACCCAACCGGACCCGGGATTCACCGGGATGTCGATCGGAGCGGTGCTCGATCTGCTGCGCCCCGACTTCCCCGACGTGACCATCTCGAAGATCCGGTTCCTGGAGGCCGAGGGGCTGGTCACGCCGGAACGGTCGGCGGCCGGGTACCGGCGGTTCACCGCGTACGACTGCGCACGACTGCGGTTCATCCTGACCGCGCAGCGCGACCAGTATCTGCCGCTGAAGGTGATCAAGGCGCAGTTGGACGCCCTGCCCGACGGTGAGCTGCCGACCGGCGGAAGCGCTTATGCGGTACCGCGTTTGGTGCCCGTGACGCCGACGGCCACCGACCGGCACGAGGCGGCCGCCGCGGTCGCTCCGGCGCAGGTTCGGTTGAGCAGGGAGGACCTGCTGGAACGGTCCGGGGTGGACGCCGCGCTGCTGGCCGCACTGGTCACCGCGGGCATCATCCGGCCCGGGCCGGCGGGTTTCTTCGACGAGCATTCGGTGCTGATCGCCCAGTGCGCGCGGGCGCTGGCCGATTACGGCGTCGAGCCGCGGCATCTGCGGGCTTTCCGGTCCGCCGCCGACCGGCAGTCCGATCTGATCGCGCAGATTGCCGGTCCGGTCGCCGCCGCGGGTAACGCCGGCGCCCGGGACCGGGCCGATGACCTGGCCCGTGAGGTGGCCGCGTTGGCGATCACGTTGCACACGTCGCTGATCAAATCGGCTGTGCGCGACGTTCTGGATCGCTGAGGACTAGACTTTTCGGTGACGGCATCGTCATGGAGGGCAGACGCAGATGGGTGAGGTTCGGGTAGTCGGTATTCGCGTTGAGCAGCCTCAGAATCAGCCTGTACTGCTGCTGCGTGAATCCGATGGTGACCGCTACCTGCCGATCTGGATCGGCCAGTCGGAGGCCGCCGCCATCGCCCTCGAACAACAGGGTGTCGAGCCGTCGCGGCCGCTGACCCACGATCTGATCCGGGATTTGATTGCTGCGCTTGGGCACTCGCTGAAAGAGGTGCGGATCGTCGACCTGCAGGAAGGCACCTTTTACGCCGACCTGATCTTCGATCGCGATATCAAGGTGTCGGCTCGCCCGTCGGATTCGGTGGCCATCGCATTACGCGTCGGCGTGCCCATCTACGTCGAGGAGGCGGTGCTGGCCGAGGCCGGGCTGCTGATCCCGGACGAGACCGACGACGAGTCCTCGGGCCCGGTGCGCGAGGACGAGGTCGAGAAATTCAAGGAGTTCCTCGACAGCGTGTCGCCGGACGATTTCAAGGCCACTTAACCGCGGCTCGTGCCACTGGCGGTGCGGTCTTCTGCTTCCGCGGTGACCGACCAGCCCGCATCTCGGTAGACAACGCGGGCCGTGACGACCATCGCCGCGAGCATCGAGGCGGTGAACAGCCAGGCGCTCACCGACAGTTGGATACCGCCGCTGAGAGTGTGTCCGCTCGTGCATCCACCGGCCATCCTGGCGCCGAACAGCGTCAGAAACGATCCCAGGAACACCGCGGCCGCCCGGTTGGCGCGCCCCGGTCCGAAGCGGTGCCGCCAGGACGGCGGGACGACTGGGCGGAATCCGGTGAACCTGCCACTGATGAACCTGGCAGCCAGGAAGCCCCCGACCAGAACCCCGAGGTCGCTGAGCGGTTCCCAGCCGATACCGCGGATGACCTGGTGCGAATAGGCGAAATCGGGCATGAACAACTCGCCGACGAGCCACGAATAGGTGGTGGACTGGCCGAACGGCTGGCGGAGGAATATGGACAACACCACGAGCGCGGCGACACCCGTGGCGACCACGGCGACCGTGCGGGTGAAAAAGGCGGGGTGTGCCACCTGATCTCGGTAGATCCGTTCGAACCACGGTCGGCGTCGGCCGGCCCTTTCGTCGACACCTTCGTAGAGGTAGGCGATGGTGTCGTGCATCATCCGGCGTTCGAATTCGGAGGGCGTCGCCCCCGAAAGCTCGCGAAGGCAACAACGTTCACCTCCACGAAACCGCGGCAGGTACCTCAGCAGCGCGAAGGCCAGCGCCGCGTAGCCGACCGCAATGGCGAGCATTCGCGCGGTGGCCTGCGCGTTCAGGTATCCGCCCGCGACGAGGCCACCGTAGTTGGCGGTCGTTGTCAGCCACTGGCCGACGGGCGTGCCGAAAAGCGCCGTCCAGGCCGCCGCACCGAGCAACCCGCCGGGGATCGCGGCCAACGCGTCTCGCCGACCTTCGCCCAGGGCGATCAGGGCGGTGCCGGGGAAGTATCCGCTGATTGCCGCTCCGGTGCCGAACAGCACGCCACCCGCGATGATTCCGAAGACGAACAGCGGCTTCGGTGCGAAGTGCATCGGGACGCCCAGGGCGTGCAGGCCATAGAGCAGTACGGCGCCCACCGCCGTGACGAACAGGAAGCAGCCCAACAACAACCGGTCGACCAACCGGGCGGCGCGAATAACGGTCTCGGGGTTACCGATTCCCCACAGTCCGGCGACGATGCCGAAGGCCGCTCCGATCGGCAGAGCAACCCCGAGTGGCGCGGTGACCCCGCTCATGACGAGACGCCGAAGGTGACCGGCGGTGTGGAGGGTGTGGCGGGACGGAAAAGCGGCATATACAACCTAATACCCCTTGGGGTATCAGGTTGTCACTGTGACGTCGAGCAGCATCGGCGGGACCGCTCAGGCGGTGCGGCGGCAGGCGAGCCGTCGAGGTCACGGATACATCTCGTGACCTCGACACGCGGGCCGTGTGTGGGATGACCGGGAAACGGGCAGCCATACTTTTCAACGACGACGAGCAGTAACCGGACAGTGTTGGGCGTATGCTCGACACATTCGAAACTGGGCAGATGAGGCGTGGTAGCAGGCTGCCGCGCAGGTCATGCAGCCGGAATCGATCGGCGGAGAGGATGGATTGTGGGCGACACGCCACGCACGCCACATCAGGGGGAGTTGGATCTGTCGACCACCAGCGGCCCCGAGGCCGGTCAAGTCCCGGCGGTGAGCGGCAGCGTCGGCGAGCCCGTGCAGGCAGGTCTGTTCCCGGACGACTCGGTGCCCGACGAACTGGTGGGCTACCGCGGACCGAGTGCCTGCCAGATCGCCGGCATCACCTACCGTCAGCTCGACTACTGGGCGCGCACCTCGCTGGTGGTGCCCTCCATCCGCGGTGCGGCCGGCTCCGGCAGCCAGCGGCTGTACTCCTTCAAGGACATCCTGGTCCTCAAGATCGTCAAGCGTTTGCTGGACACCGGCATCTCGCTGCACAACATCCGCGTCGCGGTCGATCACCTGCGCCAACGCGGTGTGCAGGACCTGGCCAACATCACCCTGTTCTCCGACGGCACCACCGTCTACGAGTGCACCTCGGCCGAAGAGGTCGTCGACCTGCTGCAGGGCGGCCAGGGCGTGTTCGGCATCGCGGTCTCCGGCGCCATGCGCGAACTGACCGGCGCCATCGCCGACTTCCCGGGTGAGCGGGCCGACGGCGGCGAGTCGATCCCCGCGCCGGAGGACGAACTCGCGTCTCGTCGGAAGAGCCGCGACCGCAAGATCGGCTAAACTGGCAGCGCATCGCCCTTGCGCGGGAGAGTTCCGTGACGGCCAGTCACGGGCGCCGAAGGAGCAACACCTCTCCGTCAACCTCTCAGGCACCCCGGACCGCGCATGGCCCCGATGCCTCTGGAAAGTGGTGTGCTCAGCGCATCCGCCCATGGGGAAAGGTCGCGGCCGAGCAGGCCGCAGCCGAATCTCTCAGGCGCCCCGACAGAGGGAGAGGACGCGTCCTTCGGCGCGCGTCCCGCGCCCGCACCCAGGGGAGAGCTTCTCGTGTCTGTCCATTCCGGTTTCGCCGATCGCCACATCGGACCCGACGCCGCCGCGATCACCAGGATGCTCGAGGTCATCGGCGTCGGCTCGCTCGACGAACTGGCCGAGAAGGCGCTGCCCGCGGGCATCCTCGACGCCGTCTCCGGTGCCGGCCTGGCGCCCGGTCTCGACCTGCTGCCCCCGCCGGCCACCGAGGAGGAGTCGCTGGCCGAGCTGCGGGCGCTGGCCGACTCCAACACCGTCGCCGTCTCGATGATCGGTCAGGGCTACTACGACACGCTGACCCCGCCGGTGTTGCGCCGCAACATCCTGGAGAACCCGGCCTGGTACACCGCCTACACCCCGTATCAGCCGGAGATCAGCCAAGGCCGCCTGGAAGCGCTGCTCAACTTCCAGACCATGGTCAGCGATCTGACCGGGCTCGACGTGGCGAACGCGTCCATGCTCGACGAGGGCACCGCCGCCGCCGAGGCGATGACGCTGATGCACCGCGCGGTGAAGGGCCCGTCGAACCGGCTGGCCGTCGACGCCGACGTGTACGCGCAGACGGCGGCGGTACTGGCGACCCGGGCCGAACCGCTGGGCATCGAGATCGTCACCGCCGACCTGCGCGCCGGCCTGCCCGACGGCGATTTCTTCGGTGTCGTCGTGCAGCAGCCCGGGGCCAGTGGTGCACTGGTCGACTGGACCGACCTGATCGGGCAGGCGCACGACCGCGGCGCCCTGGTGGCAGTCGGTGCCGATCTGCTGGCGCTCACGCTGGTGGCCGCGCCCGGGGACATCGGGGCCGACGTCGCCTTCGGCACCACCCAGCGGTTCGGCGTGCCGATGGGCTTCGGCGGCCCGCACGCCGGCTACCTGGCGGTGCACACCAAGCATGCCCGGCAGCTGCCCGGCCGGCTGGTCGGCGTGTCTCAGGACGCTGACGGCAACCCGGCCTACCGGCTGAGTCTGCAGACCCGCGAACAGCACATCCGCCGGGACAAGGCGACCAGCAATATCTGTACCGCCCAGGTGCTGCTGGCGGTGATGGCCGCGATGTACGCCAGCTATCACGGCGCCGACGGGCTGGCCGCCATCGCGCGCCGGGTGCACGGCCGCGCCGCCGCGATCGCCGCCGCGCTCGGTGATGCGGTGGTGCACGACCGGTTCTTCGACACCGTGCTGGCCCGCGTGCCCGGTCGCGCCGACGAGATCGTGGCGGCGGCCAAGGCCCGCGGCATCAACCTGTGGCGGGTGGACGCCGACCACGTGTCGGTGGCCTGCGACGAGGCCACCACCGAGGCCCACGTGGCCGCGGTGCTGGAGTCGTTCGGGGTGGCGGCCGCCGAGCCGAGGGACACCGATATCGCCGATCGTGCCAGCGTGTACCTCACCCACCCGGCCTTCACCCGCTACCGCACCGAGACCGCCATGATGCGGTACCTGCGCTCGCTGGCCGACAAGGACCTGGCTCTGGACCGGACGATGATCCCGCTGGGTTCCTGCACCATGAAGCTGAACGCGGCCGCCGAGATGGAGCCGATCACCTGGCCCGAGTTCGCCCGCCAGCACCCGTTCGCGCCGGCGTCGGATACCCCGGGACTGCGCAAGCTGATCGCCGACCTGCAGGACTGGCTGACGGCGGTCACCGGTTATGACCGGATCTCGTTGCAGCCCAACGCCGGATCCCAGGGCGAATATGCCGGGCTGCTGGCCATCCAGGCCTACCACGCCGACCGTGGCCAGGGGCAGCGTGACGTCTGCCTGATCCCGTCCAGTGCGCACGGCACCAACGCGGCCTCGGCCGCCCTGGCCGGGATGCGCGTCGTGGTGGTGGCCTGCCGCGCCAACGGCGACGTCGACCTCGACGATCTGCGGGCCAAGATCGCCCACCACGCGGAAAACCTTGCCGCCCTGATGATCACGTACCCATCCACGCACGGGGTGTACGAGCACGACGTCGCCGAAATCTGCGCCGCGGTTCATGACGCCGGCGGCCAGGTGTACATCGACGGGGCCAATCTCAACGCGCTGGTCGGGCTGGCCCGGCCGGGCCGGTTCGGCGGCGACGTCAGCCACCTGAACCTGCACAAGACGTTCTGCATCCCGCACGGCGGTGGCGGCCCCGGGGTGGGGCCGGTGGCGGTGCGCTCGCACCTGGCCCCGTACCTGCCGGGGCATCCGCTGGCCGAGGAACTCGGGGACGCGCTGACCGTCTCGGCGGCGCCGTACGGGTCGGCCTCGATCCTGCCGATCACCTGGGCCTACATCCGGATGATGGGTGGGGTGGGTCTGCGCAAGGCGTCGCTCACCGCGATCGCGTCGGCCAACTACGTGGCCCGCCGGCTCGACGAGTACTACCCGGTGCTCTACACCGGGGAGAACGGCATGGTCGCCCACGAGTGCATCCTGGACCTGACCACGATCACCAAGACCACCGGCGTCACCGTCGACGACGTGGCGAAACGGTTGGCCGACTTCGGCTTCCACGCCCCGACGATGAGCTTCCCGGTGGCCGGCACGCTGATGGTGGAGCCCACCGAGAGCGAGAACCTCGACGAGGTCGACGCGTTCTGCGACGCCATGATCGCCATCCGCGCCGAGATCGACAAGGTCGGGTCGGGGGTGTGGCCGGCGGACGACAACCCCCTGCGCGGTGCCCCGCACACCGCCGAGAGCCTGCTGGTCGACGATTGGGCACACCCCTACACCCGCGAGCAGGCCGCCTACCCGCTGGGCAAGGACTTCCGGCCCAAGGTATGGCCGCCGGTGCGCCGGATCGACGCCGCGTACGGCGACCGCAACCTGGTGTGCTCCTGCCCGCCCGTGGAGGCCTTCGCCTAGTTCTTCCCCGCGAACGTTGACCACCGCTGGACTTTTCGCCCTTTTTTAGCGCGGTGGTCGACGTTCGCGGGCTAGGGTCGGGCCCATGCTGTCGCCGATCGTGCGGGAATGGCGGGACGGCGGCGAGTTCCTCGACACCGCTGCCGGCCGGGTGTTCGTGCGTTCGGCGGCGGGCGGCGGCCCGACGATCCTTCTGCTGCACGGTTTCCCGTCCAGCTCGTTCGACTACCGCGAGATCGTCACCCGGCTGGCCGGCCGCGCCTGGCTGACGCTGGACTTCCTCGGGTTCGGACTGTCGGACAAACCCCGGCCGCATCGCTACTCGCTGCTGGACCAGGCCGATCTCGTGGAGCGGGTGGTCGACGCGACCGTCCAGGGGCCGATCGTGCTCATCGCCCACGACATGGGCACCTCGGTGGCCACCGAACTGCTGGCCCGCGATATCGACGGCAGGCTGGGATTCGATCTGCAGCGGGCGGTGCTGACCAACGGCAGCGTCATCCTGGAACGCGCCAGCCTGCGTCCCGCCCAGAAGTTGTTGCGCAGCCCGCTCGGACCGGTGGTGTCCCGGTTGACCAATCGTTCCGGCTTCATCCGCGGGTTCGGCCGGCTGTTCGGCGCGGACCACCCGCTGACCCCGGCCGAGGCGCAGGCGCAATGGGAACTGTTGTCCTACAACGACGGACACCGCATCGCCCACCTGCTCTGCGCGTATCTGGACGAGCGGGTGCGGTATGCGCAGCGCTGGCACGGCGCCGTGGCCGACTGGCCCAAGCCGCTGAGTTTCCTGTGGGGCCTGCAAGATCCGGTGGCCACCGTCAACGTGCTCGACGGGCTCCGGGAACTGCGGCCGGCCGCGGCGGTCGTCGAACTGCCCGGCGTCGGGCACTATCCGCAGGTCGAGGTGCCGGATCTGTTCGTCCGCGGCGCGCTGGACCTGCTGGGCGGCTAACCCAGCATCGCGGCGAGTGCGGCCGCCAGCTCCGGCCCGGCCGAGTTGGCCACGTTCTGGTATTGACCGCCGCTGGCCTGCGCGACCGCCTCCCAGGTGGCGCGGTCGGAGTCGGCGCCGAAATCGACGACGTTGACCGCCACCGGCTTGGCCGGGTTCGCCGCGCCCTTGATGTAATCCACCAGCCCCGGCCCGTCCAGGCTCTGGTCGGTGTGCGGGCCCGCGGTGATCACCAGCACCGAATTGGTCTGTCCGTCACGGAAGGCCGTCAACGCGTCGCCGTAGACCAGGCGCAGCGTGGTGAAGGACACCGCGCCGCCGCCGGATGCGGACTGGGCGTCCAGGCTGGATTTGAGCACCGCCGACCGTGGCTGCCCGGCCACCGGGTCGCCGAGCGGCCCGGTGCTGACCTCCGACCGGCCCGCCACCCCGTCGAACGTCCACAAGCCGACCGCGGCCGTCGGCGGCAGCGCCTGCAGCCGGGCGTTGAGGGCGGTGACGACATTGGCCAGCCGGCTCTTGCCGCCCTCGTCGGTGGTCATCGACTGGTCCAGCATGATGGTGACGGTCTGTCCCTGCGCCGGTGCGGTCAGACCGGCCGCCATGGTGGCCCGGGTCTCGTTGTCGCCCACCGACAGCGGCTGCCCCAGCGGTGCGAAGTCGGTCACCGGGCTCTGCGGCGCCGGCGCGCCGTCGGCGCGGAAACCGGCCTTGGCGAATTCGGCCAGCTGCTCGGGTTTACGCATGAACCGGTCGAACTCGCTGGCGGCGCCGATCTGTTCCTGCGACAACCAATCACCGCTGAGCAGCACGGCCGGATAGTCGGCGATGGCCACCGGGCCCGGCGGCGTCCACGAGGTCAGCTTCTGCGCGGCATCGGCCAGGTCGGCGCCGCGCTTGAACAGCTGCTGCTCGGTGGTGACCACGGCGTGCACCGGGGCGGCCGCCGGATCGGCCGCGTTGACGAGCGCGTCCAGTGCCGTGTCGGCGTTGGTGTCGGCGAGCTTGGGCTGACCGGCCAACAGCGACTGCACCGCGTTCACCCCGGCGGTGGCCGGGGCGCCCTGCGGCGCCGACGCGGCCGCCACCGCTTCGGCGGCCAGATAGGTCGCATCGGCGTTACCGCCCAGCGGCAGGGACAGTTTCAGCGAGCCCCAGCCCGGGAGGTTCAGTTCGTCCAGTCCGGCCGGGTTGTTCTGCAGTGTGGGCAGTGTCGACCAGTTCTGCTGGGACAGCGCCGCTTTCAGTTCGGGACGGATGGCCAGCAGCACCGGCGAGGTGACCAGCGGCCGGCTGTTGCTCACCGTCTTGGCGCCGGCCGCGCTTTCCAGCCGGGCCTCGGAAACCGTGCTGGCCGGGATCCACAACGCCGGCCGGTCACCCAGATCGCCCGGCCACTGCCCGACGAAACCGTTCACCACGGCATCCGAACCGGCCGGGCGCACAGCCACTTTCACGCATTTGTCACCGACAGGGGCGGCGGTCTTGCTGTAGCTGTCGGCCAGCGTGCGGACCTGGTCGGCGATGCTCGGGTCGGCGAGCACCGCGACGGTGACCTCACCTTCGACGCAGCGGGCCGCGGCCTCGTGGCTGCGGCTGGACAGGGCATCGCCGAAGAAGCGCCACAGGATGAACGCCCCGACCACCACGACGACGGTGACCAGGGCGGCGATCACCGCCGGGCTGACCTTGCGCCGGCCTGGCGTGATCGCCCGGTGGCTGCCGGTCCACTCGCCGGAATCCCAGGTGCGCTGCGATCCGGTTGTCGGCAACGCACGGGTGGGCGGCTCGTCGTCGGCCGGTTCCTCGGGTTCGGTGCCGTACCCGAACCGACGCAGTGCATCGGCATCGTCGTCAGCGGGTTCGTCCGGTCCGGGAATGCTGTGCCTGCCCATCCCTCACCTTCGTGCTCGTCGTGTCGGTCGGCCCCGCCGGATCAGGTTACTGGGCGGCGCGGGCTTTGAACTCCCGGCGGCGCCGGTGCAGGATCGGCTCGGTGTAGCCGTTGGGCTGCTGGGCGCCGGACAGGATGAGTTCCTGCGCGGCCTGGAAGGCGATGCTCGCCTCCGGGTCGGGAGCCATCGGCAGATAGTCGGCGTCACCGGCATTCTGCGCGTCGACCACGGCGGCCATCCGCCGCAGGCTGGCCTTCACGTCCTCCTCGGTGATGACGGCGTGCCGCAGCCAGTTGGCCAGCAGCTGGCTGGAGATGCGCAGGGTGGCGCGGTCCTCCATCAGCGCGACGTTGTGGATGTCGGGCACCTTGGAGCAGCCGACGCCGGCGTCGATCCAACGCACCACGTAGCCGAGGATGGACTGGCAGTTGTTGTCCACCTCCTCGCGGATCTCCTCCGGGGCCCAGGCCAGCTCGCCGGACAGCGGGATGGTGAGCAGCTCGTCGATGGTGGCGCGGCTCTTGCCCTGCAGCTCGGCCTGCACGGCGTACACGTCCACCTGGTGGTAGTGCATGGCGTGCAGCGTGGCCGCGGTCGGCGACGGTACCCACGCGGTGGTGGCGCCCGCCTTGGGCTGGCCGATCTTCTGCTCGACCATGTCGGCCATCAGATCGGTCATCGCCCACATACCCTTGCCGATCTGGGCGCGGCCGGACAGCCCGGTCGCCAGGCCGACGTCGACATTGTTGTCCTCGTACGCCTTGATCCACGGCTGCGACTTCATCGCGCCCTTGCGGATCATCGGCCCGGCCTCCATCGAGGTGTGGATCTCGTCGCCGGTGCGGTCCAGGAAGCCGGTGTTGATGAACACCACCCGGTCGGCGGCGGCCTTGATGCAGGCCTTGAGGTTCAGCGTGGTCCGCCGCTCCTCGTCCATGATGCCGACCTTGAGGGTGGCCTGCGGCAGACCGAGCACGTCCTCGACGCGGCTGAACAGCTCACAGGTGAACGCCACCTCGTCGGGGCCGTGCATCTTCGGCTTGACGATGTACACCGAACCGGTGCGGCTGTTCTGGTACGGGCCGTTCGCGTCACCGGTCTTCAAGCCGTGCATGGCGATCAGGCTGGTGAACAACGCGTCCTGGATACCTTCGGGGATCTCGTTGCCTTCGGCATCCACGATGGCGTCGTTGGTCATCAGGTGCCCGACGTTGCGGACGAACAGCAGGCTGCGCCCGGGCAGGGTGAGCTCACCCTCGCCGTCCGGGGTGGTGAAGACGCGGTCCGGGTTGAGCACCCGGGTGAAGGACTTGCCGCCCTTGCTGACCTCTTCGGCCAGGTCGCCCCTGTTCAGGCCGAGCCAGTTGCGGTAACCGAGCACCTTGTCCTCGGCGTCGACGGCGGCGACGGAGTCCTCGAAGTCCATGATCGTGGTGATCGCCGACTCCAACACGACATCCTTGATGCCGGCCTTGTCGGTGGCGCCGACGGGGGATTGCGGGTCGACGAGGATCTCGATGTGCAGCCCGTGGTTGACCAGCAGCACCGACCAGGACGGGGATCCGAGTTCGCCGGTGTAGCCGACGAACTGGTCGGCGTCGGCCAGCCCGGCCTCGAGGCCGTCGCCCAACGTGACCACCAACCGGTGCTCGTCGTCGATGCGCAGACCGGTGATCTCCGACCACGACCCCGACGCCAGCGGTGCCGCCTCGTCGAGGAAGTTGCGGGCGTAGGCGATCACCTTGTCGCCGCGAACCCGGTTGTAACCGGTGCCCTTCTCGGCGCCGTCGTCCTCACTGATCACATCGGTGCCGTACAGCGCGTCGTACAGCGAACCCCAGCGGGCGTTGGCGGCGTTCAGCGCGAAGCGCGCGTTGAGGATCGGCACCACCAACTGCGGGCCCGCGGTGCTGGTGATCTCGGCGTCCACCCCCGAGGTGGTGATGGTGAACTCCGCGGGTTCGGGCTGCAGGTAACCGATTTCGCTGAGGAAGGTCTTGTATCCGGCGGCGTCGAATTCACCGATCAGCCGGGCCCGGTGCCACTTGTCGATCTGGGCCTGCAGATCGTCGCGGCGGGCCAGCAGGTCCTGGTTCTGCGGGGCCAGGTCGGTGACGACCTTGTCCACACCCGCCCAGAAGCTGTCGGGGTCTACGCCGGTACCGGGCAGCGCCTCGTTGGTGATGAAGTCGTGCAGCACCTTGGCGACCCGAAGATTCCCGACGGTCACGCGCTCGGTCATATTTCCTCCCTTGAACGTCGACCGAGTTTACCCGTGGGTAACTGCACTCAGATCGGTGGTGTCACGGTGCCGCGCCGGGAAGCGGGACGGCCGGCACTTGCGGTGTCCCCAACCGTCCGGCCAGCCAGGGCAATGCCTCGGTGAATACCCGCGCCGCGGTGGCGAATCCGTGGTCGCCGTTGTCCGGGACGACAGCGCACTCGATGCCGTAACCGCTGGCCATCGCGCACAGGTGCTGCGCCACCGCACCGTGTTCGGGGTCCAGCGAGTCCGGGTCGACCGCTGCCGGTGGCGTGTCGGTTGGGGCGCGGTAGGTCGGCCCGCCCGGTCCAGATACCGCGAACCAGGCGGCGATGCCGTCGTAGCGGCCGTGCGTGGCCATCACGGTCTGCGGATCGAAGGCCAGATAGGCGTCCAGGTCGCCGCCGAACAGCCGCGCGACGGTCTGGTTCTTGGAGCCCGCGTTGGGCCCGATCTGCCCGTCGATGTCGAGGAATGTGGTGAACAACTCAGGGTGCATCAACGTCATGGTGAGCGCACAGGTGCCACCGGCCGACCAGCCGGCGAAACCCCATTGCGCGGGTCGCGGGCTGGCACCGAACCGAGAGGTGACATACGGCACGACATCCTTGGTGATGTGATCGGCCGCGTTACCGCGCGGACCGTTGACGCATTCGGTGTCGTTGGTGAAATCGCCGCTGGTGTCGATGAACACCAGGATGGGGGCGTTACCGCCGTGTGCCGCGGCGAACGCGTCGGCGGTCACCCGGGCGTTGCCGGTGGTGGGCCAGTCCCGCGGGGTGCCGAACTCGCCACCGGCCATCACCACCGCCGGTAGCGGCGGGGGTGGGTCGCTGGCGAACCATGCCGGCGGCAGGTAGACGAGTTCGTCGCGATGCCGGAAGCCGGACGCACCCGGCGCGTCGCTGGGGATGGTGACCGACACCACGACGCCGTGCGCCGGCCGTTCGCCGCGGCGCACCATGTCACGCACCGTGGCCTCGTCGACCTGATTGGCCAACCGGGCGTCGGTGACCCGATCGGACACCGCGCCCACCGTCGGCAGGTACTCGGTCCAGGCGTTGACGGTGATCGCCACACAAAGCACGCTCAGCGGGACGGCGGCCAGGGCGGCGCCGCGCCGGCCCCAGCCCGAGGCGCGCCAGCCGGCGATCGCCAGCACCGCCGTCAGCCCGGTGGCGGCGATCCACAGCCACAGCGCCGGACTCGCCGGTTCGTCGGCGAGGGCCTGGAATTCGACGTACCAGTACGCCAGTCCGGCCAGTAGAGCGCCACAGGCCAGCCCCAGCGGGACCCAGCGCAGCCAGAACCTGCCCGAGGCCCGGCACAGCACGACGATGATGACCGCCACCGTGATCGCCTGGATGGCGATCGGCAGCCAGCCATGCGTCAACGCCCACCCGGTCACGTTCCCAACATAGCCTGAGCTCCGCGCGGCTCCGGTTTACCGCGGGCAATCGTTCTGGGCGGCAATCGAATTGAATCGGTCGGTGATCCAGCCAACGGCCCCGTCCGGGTCGCCTTCGGCCTGTGTGCCGAACGCCACAGTGTCGCCGAGGCCACACGCTCGCGACAGTGCGCGATCGGTCCACACCTGAGGTATCAGGCCGCCCGGCCGGTCGGCGGTCACCAGCATCGGCGCCGCGGTGGGGCCTTGCGGCAAGGCGGTCTTCTTCAGGTAGCCGCGCAGCGTGTCGGTCGCTTCCGGGGTCGACGGCCGCAGGTCCGCGGGCGTCATCTCGGCGAGCACCGTGGTGCGCTGGGCGGAGGATCCGCCGATGCAGCCGCTCAGCGCGTCCCAGTTGGCCTTGACCACGCCGTGCCGGTAATCGTCGATCCGGAAATCGGTGTATTCGTTGGCCAGCGCGGACAGGTACTGGTGCAGGGTGAGCATCTGCTCGTCGGTCAGCGTGCCGGCGGCCGCGGCGTCGGCCAGCCCCTCGACGGCGGCGGTGGGCGCGGCCGCCACCACACCGGCCAGCTGTGTCGTACCGCCGTAGTCGGCCGCCAGTTCGTTGGCCGCCCACACCGCCTGGCCGCCCTGCCCGGTGCCGTAGCCGGCCCACCGGCCGGCGAGCCCGGGCACCAGTTTTCCGGTGGCACGCACCGCGTCCAGCACGTTGTAGCCGGCGGTGGTGGAATCCAGGAACGGGTGCGGGGCATCGTCGAGGCCTAGGCCCTGGTAGTCGGGGACGGCGACGACGTACCCGGCGTCCAGGAAGGTCTCGACCGTCGGCGCCAACCCGCGCAGGGTGGGGGATAGCGAAGGCGCGCAAGGTGTTTCGCTGCCGGTGTTGGGGTGTCCCAGCACGACCAGCAGCCAGCCGCCCGGCGGTGGGGCGCCCTTGGGGACGAACACGGTGCCGCTGACCTTCACCTGGGTGTCGCTGATGCCCGACGTCGACAGGTAGACGACACGGGCGGCGACCGACGTCTTGCCCGCCAGGTCGGGATCGAGGTCGTCCAGCGCGTTGGCCGACACCAGTGTGCCCGGCCCGGAGCCGCCGAAATCGCCGGGCAGCGCGGGGCCGAAGGTCGGCGCCGGGGTGGGCGCGGGCCGGTCGGCGCAGCCACCCAGCAGCCCGGCCACCGAGGCCAGCACGGCCGCCGCCGCGAGTGTGCGTCTCACCGAACCGCCTTCGCGGCCAGGAGGTGGCGGCAGTGCTCGTGCAGCGCCGACCTGAGCTCACTTGCGCGCCGCGCCACCTCCTGCTGTTGCCGCACATAGGTGGTCCGCCCGGCCGCGGTTTCCACCTCGATGGGCGCGATGCCGAACTCACTCAGGTCGTACGGGCTGGCCCGCATGTCCAGCAGTCGGGCGGTCAGCGCCAGGTCGAGACAATCCATGAGCAGTTCGGAGGCCACCAGCGGGCCCAACTTGTAGCACCACTTGTACAGATCCATGTTGGCGTGCACACAGCCGGGCTGCTCGTGGCGCACCTGGGCGTCCCGGCTCAACGGCTCGGCATTACGTCCGACGGCGGCGTCGGTGAAGAACCGGTAGGCGTCGAAGTGGCTGCAGCGCAACGGCATCGACTCCAGCACCGCATCGGTGCCGGCCGGGCCCAGACGCAGCGGCACACCGCGGTGGCGTATCTCGCGGGCCCGGTACACCATGGCCCACTCGTGCATGCCGAAGCAGTTCAGCCGGGCGGGGCGGGCGGCGGTGGCAGACAGCAGCTCGGCGATGAAACGCACCGTGTCCAGCCGCGACAGCAGATGGTCGGGGTCGACCGTGACGGTCGACCCATGGCGGCCGTATCCGGTGCGCCGCAGGAACTTCTCGGCCGCCGGGCCCTCGAGCGCGGTCCCGAACCCGGGGTGCCACTGGGCCAACTGGCGCGGCTTGAAGCTGTAGTAGGTGAACAGGAAGTCCCACACCGGATGTGGTTGGCCGGCTTGCGCCCGGACGCGGTGCGGGCGCAGTACCTGCTCGGCCCGTTCGGTGTGCCTGCGCTCCCGTTCGGACCACTGCGCTTCGGACAGCACGACACCGTCAGACACGGTGGGTTCCGTCGCGCACGGTACCGACGAGGTCCTCGACCAGGTCTTCCAGCGCCACCATCGCGGTGATCTTGTCGTCGCTGGTGACCAGGGCCAAATGGCTGTTGTTGCGGCGCATCCGGGACAGCGCGTCGGGCACCGGCAGCGCGGCGGGCACCTTGATCAGCGGGCGCACCATGGTGGCGTCGAGCACCGCATCCGGATCGTCGACCAGGGCCAGCACGTCCTTGATGTGCAGGTAGCCGAGCATCGCACCGTCGGGATCGGTGACCGGGAAGCGCGAGTAACCCGTCTCGGCCAGTGCGCTCTGCACGGCGCCGACGGTGGGTCCGGCGCCGGGCCGGGCCACCGGTATCGCGTGGATCCGGCTGAGCGGGATGGCGATATCGGCCACGAAGCGGTCCCGGATCTGCAGCGCCCGGGTAAGCCGGGTGTGCTCCTCGTGGTCGAGCAGGCCCTCGGAACGGGATTCGGCGATCATCTCCGAGAGCTCGACGGTCGACACCGCGACGTCGAGCTCGTCCTTGGGCTCCACCCGCAGCATGCGCAGGGTGGTGTTGGCCGCCCAGTTGTAGAACGCGATGAACGGTTTGGCCAGCCGGATATAGGCCAGGTACGGCGGCACCAACAGCATGGCCGCGGTCTCCGGCCCGGCGATCGCGATGTTCTTGGGCACCATCTCGCCGAGCAGCACGTGCAGGGTCACCACCACCGCCAGCGCCACCACGAACGAGACGGTGTGCAGCACCGCGTCGTCGACGCCGACCAGCGCGAACGGTTTCTCCAGCAGGTGCGCGACGGCGGGCTCGCCGACCCGGCCCAGCAGGATCGAGCAGATCGTGATGCCCAGCTGGGCGCCGGCCAGCATCAGCGACAGGTTCTCCGCCGCGTGCATCACCGTGACGGCGCGCTTCTTGCCCTGTTCGGCGAGCGCCTCCAGGCGGTCACGGCGCGCCGAGATGAGCGCGAACTCGGCGCCGACGAAGAACGCGTTGGCGCCCAGCAGCAGCACGGTGAGCGCGACGGCCAGCAGATCACCCATCGTGGCGCTCCCGGTCGGCACCGTCGTGGTGGCCCAGCTCGGTCAGCTCCAGCAGGTCGATGCGCCGGCCGTCCATCCGCAGCACGGTGGCCTGCCAGCGCACCGGGTCGTCGACGCTGTCGGGGTCGAAGGCGCGCAGCTCCACCGTCTCGCCGACCTCGGGAATGTGGCCGAGCTCCTGCAGCACCAGGCCGCCGATGGTTTCGTAATCGCCCTCGGGAGCGCGGAACGGCGTCTCGGAGTCGACCTCGTCGATACGCAGCAGCCCGGAGACCTGCCAGCCGGTGCGGACATGCACCACATCGGGGGTGGCGTCGTCGTGTTCGTCGCGGACGTCGCCGACGATCTCCTCGATGAGGTCCTCCACGGTGACCATGCCCGCGGTGCCGCCGTACTCGTCGACGACCATCGCGGTCTGCAGGCCGTTGGCGCGGATCTGCGTCATCACGGAATCACCGTCCAGGGTCGACGGCACGGTCGGGACCGGCAACGCCAGCGTGGCCAGCCGGGTCCGGGATCGTTCGGCGGGCGGTACCTCGAACACCTGCTTGACGTGCACCATGCCGATGGTCTCGTCGAGGTCACCCTCGACGATCGGGAAGCGGGAGTGCCCGCTGCGCATCGCCGCGTCGATGAGATCGGCCACCGTGTCGTCGGCCTCCAGCGTCTCGATCAGCGATCGCGGGGTCATCAGCTCCTCGGCCGAGCGTTCACCGAATTGCAGGGACCGGTCGACCAGCACCGCGGTGGCTTGGTCCAGCGACCCGCTGCGCGCGGAATTACGCACCAGCGAGACCAGTTCCTGCGGGGAGCGCGCCGAGCGCAGCTCCTCGGCCGGTTCGATGCCGAGCCGGCGCAGGATCCAGTTGGCGGTGCCGTTGGTCGCGTTGATGACCGGGGTGAGCAGCTTGGCGAAGTACCACTGCGGGGCCGCGGCGAACCGGGCGGTGGGCAGCGGTTTGGCGACGGCCAGGTTCTTGGGGACCAGTTCGCCGAAGATCATCGAGACCGACGTGGCGATCAGCAGGGCCAGCACCAGCGCGATGCCGTCGATCATGGTCGCCGGGACGCGGATCGCGGCCAGCGGGGCGTGCAGCAGCCGGGCCACCACCGGTTCGGCCAGGTAACCGGTGGCCAGGGTGGTGATCGAGATGCCGAGCTGGGCACCGGAGAGCTGGAAGGACAGGGTGCGGTGCGCCTTGCGGATGAACTCGTCGCGCTTGCCGCCGGTACGGGCATTGGCCTCGACGGTGCTGCGCTCCAACGCGGTCAGGGAGAACTCGGCCGCCACGAACAAGGCGGTGCCCGCGGTCAGCGCCATGAACGCCAGCAGGGACAGCAGGGTCGTCACGTTCGCCGTCGCTTCGCTCGATCAGCTGCGGGGCTCAATCGCGCACTCACCACACGGATGCCGGGCCGCCAGCCCGGCCGACTAGTGGAGGGGTCGGCGTCGCCGGACTCACCGTGGTTTTCCACGGGTGCCTGTGGCACGGGATCCCTTTCGCTAGATCGGCGTTGCACGGTGCAGGACGCCGGGAAGCCTCAATGGTAGCTTGCGCCGCCGGGCCGGTGGCCTCACCAACCGCTGGGCAGCGGGTGCCCCTCGGCGAACCCGGCGGCCGACTGGACCCCGAGGATCACCTTCTCGTGCAGCTCGGGCAGGCTGACCGCACCCACGTACGTGCAGGTGCTGCGCACTCCCGAGGTGATGTGGTCCAGCAGGTCCTCGACACCTCCGCGTGCCGGGTCGAGCGCCATCCGTGACGTCGAGATGCCCTCTTCGAAGAGCGCTTTGCGGGCCCGGTCGAAGGCGCTGTCGGCGGCGGTGCGGGCCGCGACCGCGCGCTTGGAGGCCATACCGTAGCTCTCCTTGTAGGGCAGGCCGTCGCGGTCGCGCAGCAGGTCACCCGGCGACTCGTAAGTGCCCGCGAACCAGGATCCGATCATCACGTTCGACGCTCCGGCGGCCAGTGCGAGCGCCACGTCGCGGGGGTGCCGCACGCCGCCGTCGGCCCACACGTGCGCCCCGAGTTCCTTTGCTGCAGCCGCACATTCGACCACGGCAGAGAACTGTGGGCGGCCGACGCCGGTCATCATCCGGGTGGTGCACATGGCGCCGGGGCCGACCCCCACCTTGACGATGGTGGCCCCCGCGGCGATCAGATCCCGGGTGCCCGCCGCGGACACCACGTTGCCCGCGGCGAGCGGCACCCCCAGCTCCAGCGCCGCGACCGTGGCGATCGCGTCGAGCATCTTGGCTTGGTGCCCGTGCGCGGTGTCGATGACCAGCAGGTCGGCGCCGGTCTCGACCAGTCCGCGGGCCTTGGCCCCGACGTCGCCGTTGATCCCGACGGCGGCGGCGATGCGCAACCGGCCCTGCGCGTCGACGGCGGGGGTGTAGAGCCCGGCGCGGATGCTGCCGGTGCGGGTCAGCACGCCGGCCAGTTCGCCGTCGGGGCCGGTGAGGACCGCCACGCCGACGGGCGCGTGCTCGAGCAGGTCGAACACCTTGCGCGGGTCGGTGCCGGCCGGGGCGGTGACGAAATCGGTGAGCGCGACGTCGCGCACCCTGGCGAACCGGTCCACCCCGGCGCAGGCGGCCTCGGTGATCAGCCCGACGGGACGGCCCTCGAAGGTGACCACGGCCGCGCCGTGCGCCCGTTTGTTGATCAACGCCAGCGCATCGGAGACCGCGCTGTCGGGAGCCAGCGTCACCGGGGTGTCGGCAACCAGGTCACGGCTCTTGACGAAGTCGACGGTCTCGGCGACCGCCGACAGCGGCAGGTCCTGCGGCAGCACCACGATGCCGCCGCGGCGGGCCACCGTCTCGGCCATCCGGCGCCCGGCCACCGCGGTCATGTTGGCGACCACCACCGGGATGGTGGTGCCCGAGCCGTCCACCGTGGACAGGTCGACGTCGAACCGGGACGCCACCTCCGAACGGCCGGGCACCACGAAGACGTCGTTGTAGGTCAAGTCATAGGGCGGGGTGTGCCCGTCAAGGAACCTCACAACGTCAGTCTAGGTTTCCGTGCGGTCAAGCCGGCACTTCGCTGCGGTCTCCGCTCCACAAGGTGTGGAACTTGGTGCCCTCGGGGGCGTCGGTGCGACCGTAGGTGTGGGCCCCGAAGAAGTCGCGCAGGCCCTGGGTGAGGGCTGCGGGCAGCCGTTCGGTGCGCAGCGCGTCGTAGTAGGACAGCGCCGAGGAGAACCCCGGGATCGGGATGCCCAGCTGGGTGGCGGTGACCACCACACGGCGCCAGCTGTCGATGCCCGATTCGATCGCGTCGCGGAAGTATGGTGCGGCGATGAGCGTCGGCAGGTCCGGGTTCTCGTCGAAGGCCTCGGTGATCCGGTTGAGGAACTTGGCCCGGATGATGCAGCCGCCGCGCCAGATCCTGGCCATGTCGCCCGGCGCGATGCCCCAGTCGTACTCGGCGCTGCCGGCCTGGATCTGGTTGAACCCCTGGGCGTAGGCGATGATCTTCGAGGCGTATAGCGCCTTGGCCACGTCGTCGATGAATTGTGTTGCGTCGCTGGGCTTCTCTCCGAGGGTGCCGGAGGCGAGGCCCTGCCCTTTCCCGTCGCTTCGCTCGCCCCGGAACGCGGCCTTGCGCTGGGCCACCGATCCGGACAGCGCACGGGCGAAGACGGCCTCGGCGATACCGGTCACCGGCACGCCGAGATCGAGCGCTGACTTCACCGTCCAGCGGCCGGTGCCCTTCTGCTCGGCCTCGTCCACGATCACGTCGACCAACGGCTTGCCGGTCTTGGCGTCGGTCTGGCGCAGCACCTCGGCGGTGATCTCGATCAGGAAGCTGTCCAGGTCGCCGGAGTTCCATTCGGCGAACACGTCGGCGATCTCCGGGGCGGTCTTGCCCAGCCCGTCACGCAGCAGTTGGTAGGCCTCGCCGATGAGCTGCATGTCGGAGTACTCGATACCGTTGTGCACCATCTTGACGAAGTGACCGGCGCCGTCGGGCCCGACGTGGGTGCAGCACGGCACTCCGTCGACGTGTGCCGAGATCTCCTCGAGCAGCGGACCGAGGCTCTCGTAGGACTCCGCCGGGCCGCCGGGCATGATCGACGGACCGTTGAGCGCGCCCTCCTCGCCGCCGGAGATGCCGGCGCCGACGAAGTGCAGACCGCGCTCGCGGATCGCCTTCTCCCGTCGGATGGTGTCGGTGTAGAGCGCGTTGCCGCCGTCGATGATGATGTCGCCGGGCTCCATGGCGTCGGCCAGCTCGTTGATGACGGCGTCGGTCGGGTCACCGGCCTTGACCATGATGATCACCCGGCGTGGCTTCTCCAGTGCGTCAAGGAATTCCGCGATCGTCTCGCTGCGCACGAACTTTCCCTCGGAACCGTGCTCGGCCAGCAGCGCATCGGTCTTGGCGATGGACCGGTTGTGCAGGGCCACGGTGTACCCGTGCCTGGCGAAGTTACGGGCGAGATTGGAGCCCATCACGGCGAGGCCGGTGACTCCGATCTGGGCGGTGCCGGTTTCGGTCATGCAGACGCCTTTCGTTGTTTTGTTGTCGGTCGCCTTGTACAGCGCCGTGCGTGCGAGATTTCATGCCTAGTTGGCGAACAACCGGTGCAACTCGGTGAGCCAAGGGATGGCCAACGCGAGTGTGGGCAGCACCAGGATGGCTGCGGCCGTGAGGTATGCGCCCACCGCGAGGACCAGACTATTGCCCTCGCCGCCGAGGCGCCGAACCCGC
Source organism: Mycolicibacterium canariasense (assembly GCF_002101555.1). Lineage (GTDB taxonomy): Bacteria > Actinomycetota > Actinomycetes > Mycobacteriales > Mycobacteriaceae > Mycobacterium > Mycobacterium canariasense. The sequence goes on along the minus strand of NZ_LQOL01000099.1, from coordinate 95,272 downwards.
AGCACCGTGGTCGGGCCGCCGGCGGCCAGCGCACCCGACGGGGGACGGCCGGCCGCGCACGCCACCAGGGCGCGGGCCAGGGGAGTGGGGCCGGTGACGCGGACGGCGGCGTCGTCGGCGAGCAGCTCGATGAGCAGCCGGACCGCGTCCAGGGCGTTGCCGCTGCGGACGAACCGCGGGAAGGCGGCGTGCACCGCGGTGAACATCTCCAGCACCAGGTCGTGGCGGGCGCGCAGGTGGGCGCGTTCGTGGCTGAGGATGGCCTCGATCTCGGCGGCCGAGAGGGTGGTCAGGGTGCCCTCGCTGACGACGACGCGGCTGCGCACGCCCGGCAGGCAATACGCCATCGGCTGGGCGATGTCGAGCACCCGCAGGCCGCTGCGGCGCCGCGCCGGGGCGGGCACCTCGTCGCGGGACATGCCCAGCAGGTCGACCAGCATGCGGTGGTGGGCGCGCCGGCGCCGGGTGGCCACGGCCACCGCCAGCACCGACACGATGAGCCGGCCGCCGATCATCAGGGTCACGGCGAACACGCAGACATAGAGCAGCCACAAGGGCCAGCCCAGCACGCCGATCTCGCTGGTCAGGGTGGCGGTGGGTTTGCCGTCCGGGCCCGGCACCAGCAACCTGCTGGCGATGGCGATCCCGGCGGAGAAGGCCGACAACACCGCGGCCAACGCGATGGCCTGCCAGAGCACGATGGCGGCGCGGGGGGCGCGCTGGGGCCACGTCGCGCGCGCGAGCAGCGCCGGCACGGGGCCGACGAGCAGTAACGCGACGATGGAGAAGGCCAGCGCGGACACGCCGCTAGTGTCCCTCAGCTGGTGGCCGAATTACCAGCGGGCGGCGCGATCTGGTGCTTGGCCTCCAACTCGGCCAGCGCGCGGCGCAGCGCGGCGGCCTCGTCGGCGCCGACGCGCTCGACGAAGTGCACCAGCGCGGCCTCCCGACTTCCGGAGTCGGCGGCCTGATCCAGGGCGTCGACCATGAGGCCGGCCACCAGCTCGTCGCGGCCGTGGGTGGGGGCATAGCGGTGTGCCCGGTCGTCGCGGTGCTGGACCACCAGATTCTTCTTCGCGAGCCGCTGCAGCACCGTCATGATCGTCGTGTAGGCGAGGTCTCGGCGTGCTGCCAACGCCTCGTGTACCTGCCGCACCGTCTGCGGCTCGGACGAGGTCCAGAGGTGATCCATCACCTCACGCTCGAGTTCCCCGAGCCGCGTCAACTTGGCCATATCCCGTTCATCTCCTGAGCAATAAATGAAGCCTACACGCGCTTACTACCGTGCGTCGTATCGAGTTTCCGTGACCGGTCCAACGTGCGAGTGCGTGCCCTTCGTTCCCGGTCAACGTGCCTTTCTGGGTTGTCTGTGAGTCGAGTCACAGGTTTTGGCCGCCGTGGCCACCGTGACTATAGTAAGGCTAACCTAACTGATCGAGGAGGTGCGGATGACGGTCGTGATCGACGACCCGCTGATTGCCCGGATGTCGATTCGGCGGGCCCTACCGCTACACGAGTCGAGCCGGCGGCTTCGCGAGTTGTATCCCGAATGTCCGCGCGTGTACGGCGTCGCGGTGATGGGCGATCTGTCCCGGAGGCGCTGGTGGCCGCTGGCCGAGGTGCTCACCACCGACCGACTGCGCACCATGTTCGACATCGCGATCGCCGAGACCGACAGTCACGCCGCCGTGGCCCAGCAATTGGCCGCCACGCTGGCGCACGTCGTGGTCGGCCGGGTGGTGCCGCTGATCGTGCTGGAGGGCCGGGCCTGGGATACCGGCCTGGAGAACCTCTGGGTACACGTCGACTCCGAAGGTGCCATCGACTGGGTCGGTGTGGTGGATCCGACACTGCGGGCGCTGCCCGACGACCCGCACCTGGCCACCCGCGCCAGCGTGGGCACCGTGCGCACCACTCGCGACGGGATCGTCGCGCTGCCCAGTGAGGCGGCGCTGACGACGTGGGTGGCCCATCGCAGCCATCGCGCGTTGGCGCCGTTGTTCGCCAAGCTCCACGAGGTCACCGACGGCGTGATGTCGGTTGCCGCGATGTGGAACGTGGTGGGGGCGGCCGTGGTCGGCGCCGCCACCCAGGTGCCGCTGCTGGCCGGCTCCAGCGAGCTGACGAGCATGCGCCGCAGCCAGGCGATCCTCGATGCACTGGTGGGATTCGGGCTGCCGGTTCGCGGCACGGGCCGGATCCCGATGGGGAAGGTCTTGCTAAATTAGGCAAGCCTTGCCTACTCTCTAGGTGCGAGGCTAACGGACCGAGCCGGAGTCCTGAGGGCTGCAGAGACCCCCGGTCCACTCGAAGGGCGGGTCCCGCGCAACAGCGCGGGGCCCGCCCGCTCTTATGGTCGATCCCGCGTGTAAACATCAGTGCTGTGACCGCACCTGAACTCGCCGATCTCGGCAAGGGCTTCGATGCCGAACTGGGACTGAAGTATCTGGACGTCACGCCGGACGGCGGGCGAGCCCAGCTGACCATCACCGACAAGGTGCTGCAGCCCTGGGGGATCGTGCACGGCGGGGTGTACTGCGCCATCGTGGAAAGCCTGGCCAGTGTGTGCGGGCACGTCTGGCTCAGCGAGCACGGCGGCGGCACCGTCGTGGGCGTGAACAACAACACCGACTTCCTGCGCGCCATCAAGAGCGGCACGGTGACGGCCGTCTCCGAGCCGGTCCACCGCGGCCGCCGTCAGCAGCTGTGGCTGATCACCATCACCGACGAGGACGATCGCCTCGTCGCGCGCGGCCAGGTCCGGTTGCAGAACATCGACGGTTAAGACACAGACGGTTAAGACACAGACGGTTAGACACAGACGGTTAGACACAGCGGGCAGGCGTACGTGCTGCTTAATGCAGCGGGCCGTGGCAATATCGCGCACTATGCGTTTAACGCCGCATGAACAAGAGCGGTTGCTGATCTCCTACGCCGCGGACCTGGCTCGTCGCCGCCAGGCCCGTGGGTTGAAACTCAACCATCCCGAGGCCGTCGCGCTCATCACCGATCACATCTTGGAGGGCGCCCGCGACGGGCGGTCGGTCGCCGAGCTGATGGTCAGCGGCCGCGATGTGCTGACCCGCGACCAGGTGATGGCCGGCGTTCCGGAGATGCTGCACGACGTGCAGGTCGAGGCCACGTTCCCGGACGGCACCAAGCTCGTCACCGTCCACCACCCGATCCCGTGAGGCGCCGATGACCAGCCAGCAGCCGGAGGCGGACCGCGCGCCGATCGTGCCCGGCGAAATCTTCTACGGCGAGGGCGAAATCGCGCTCAACGCCGGTGCGCCGCGCGTGGTGCTGGATGTGGTGAACACCGGCGACCGTCCGGTGCAGGTGGGTAGTCACGTGCACCTGCCGCAGGCCAATGCCGCGCTCGACTTCGACCGCGCCGCCGCGCACGGGCATCGCCTCGACATCCCGGCGGGCACCGCCGTGCGCTTCGAACCCGGTATCGCCCAGCGGGTCTCACTGGTCCCGCTGAGCGGCACCCGTGAGGTCCACGGGTTGTCGCTGAATCCGCCCGGCAGATTGGACCCGCCCCAGTGACCTCCCTGTCCCGTGACCGCTACGCGGCCCTGTTCGGCCCCACCACCGGCGACCGGATCCGGTTGGCCGACACCGACCTGCTCGTCGAGATCACCGAGGATCGCAGCGGCGGGCCGGGCCTGGCCGGCGACGAGGCCGTCTTCGGCGGCGGCAAGGTGCTGCGCGAATCGATGGGGCAGTCCCGGGCGACCAGGGCCGACGGCGCCCCCGACACCGTCATCACCGGTGCGGTCATCCTCGATTACTGGGGAATCATCAAGGCCGACATCGGCATTCGTGACGGGCGCATCGTCGCGATCGGCAAGGCCGGTAATCCCGACATCATGTCCGGGGTGCACCCCGACCTCGTCGTTGGCCCGTCCACCGAGATCATCGCCGGGAACGGCCGCATCGTCACCGCCGGCGCCATCGACTGCCACGTGCACCTGATCTGCCCGCAGATCATGGAGGAAGCCCTCGGCGGCGGCATCACCACCATCGTCGCCGGCGGCACCGGACCGGCCGAGGGCAGCAAGGCCACCACCGTGACCCCGGGCTCCTGGCATCTGGCCCGGATGCTGGAGTCGCTGGACTCCTGGCCGCTCAACGTCGCCCTGCTGGGTAAGGGCAATACCGTCAGCGCCGAGGCCATGTGGGAGCAATTACGCGGCGGCGCAGCGGGATTCAAACTGCACGAGGACTGGGGTACCACGCCGGCGGCCATCGACGCCTGCCTGACGGTGTCCGAGGCGGCCGGTGTGCAGGCCAACATCCACACCGACACCCTCAACGAGGCCGGATTCGTCGAGGACACGCTGGCTGCCATCAAGGGTCGCGGTATCCACGCCTATCACACCGAAGGCGCCGGAGGCGGCCACGCACCCGACATCATCACCGTCGCCTCGCACCCGAACGTGCTGCCCAGTTCCACCAATCCGACCCGCCCGCACACGGTCAACACCCTCGACGAGCACCTCGACATGCTCATGGTGTGCCACCACCTGAATCCCAGCATCCCCGAGGATCTGGCGTTCGCGGAGAGCCGGATTCGCCCCTCGACGATCGCCGCCGAGGACCTGCTGCACGATATCGGCGCGATCTCGATGATCGGCAGCGACGCGCAGGCGATGGGCCGGATCGGCGAGGTGGTGCTGCGTACCTGGCAGACCGCGCACGTGATGAAGAAACGCCGCGGCTTCTTGGCAGGCGACACCGGCGCCGACAACAACCGCGCCCAGCGCTATGTCGCCAAGTACACGATCTGCCCCGCGGTCGCCCACGGTCTCGACCACGAGATCGGCTCGGTCGAGGTCGGCAAGCTGGCCGACCTGGTGTTGTGGGAGCCGGCGTTCTTCGGGGTGCGCCCCCACGCAGTGCTCAAAGGCGGCATGATCGCCTGGGCGGCGATGGGCGACGCCAACGCCTCGATTCCCACCCCGCAGCCGGTGCTTCCGCGCCCGATGTTCGGTGCCACCCCGGCCGCAGCCGCGGCCACCTCGGTGCACTTCGTCGCGCCGGCGGCCCTGGAGGACGGACTGGCCGACCGCCTGGACATCCGGCGGAAACTGGTGGCGGTCAAGAACGTTCGCCAGATCGGTAAATCGGACATGCCGCACAACGACGCGCTGCCGCGCATCGAAGTGGACCCGGACACCTTCACCGTGCGCATCGACGGGGACGTCTGGGCCGAACAGCCCGCTGCGGAACTCCCGATGGCGCAGCGCTACTTCCTGTTCTGATGAATCTCGACTCCCCGTCGCTTCGCTCGCCAGTGATACAGCCCCCGTCGCTTCGCTCGCCAGTGATACAGCCCCCGTCGCTTCGCTCGCCAGCGGGCCTGGCAACGCTGCTGGCCCTGGCGGATTCGCGCTTACCGACCGGCGGGCACGTGCACTCCGGCGGGATGGAGGAGGCGATCACCGCCGGGCTGGTCACCGGCCTGGCGAGCCTGCGGGCTTTTCTGTGCCGCCGGATCCGCACCCAGGGGCTGGTCACCGCATCCGTGGCGGCCGCCGTGCACACCGGCACGTTGTCCGTCGCGACGGCCGACGCCGAGACCGATGCCCGCACCCCGGCGCCGGCCGCCCGGGCCGCTTCGCGGGCCCAGGGGCGCGGACTGGTCAGGCTGGCCAAACGGGTGTGGCCGGAACATGATTGGGTGCCGCTGGGCGCCAAACCCCATCTCGCGGTGGCCGCCGGCGCGGTCGGTCTGGCCAGTGCGGTGGCGCCCGAGCACACCGCGTTGTCGATGGTGTACACGACGATGACCGGCTCGGCGACGGCCGCGCAGCGACTGCTGGCGCTGGATCCCGCCGATGTCGCGGCCCTGACCTTCGAACTCTCCCCGCTGTGCGAGCAGACCGCCGCGGCGGCGGTCAAGGAACTCGCCGACTTGTCCGACCCGCTGCTCGACGTGCTGGCCCAGGACCACGCGGCACGTGAGCGGCCGCTATTTGTCTCATGAGTTCCAGAGCTGAAAAGGACCGATATGCCACCACATTTCATTGACGGCCAGCCGCACTCCCACACCGACCGGCCCAAGCGGGTCCGACGGCCGGGGGAGCCGCTGCGCATCGGCATCGGCGGACCGGTCGGTTCCGGCAAGACCGCGCTGACCGCCGCGCTGTGCCGGCAGCTTCGCGACGAACTGTCGCTGGCCGTGCTGACCAACGACATCTACACCACCGAGGACGCCGACTTCCTGCGCCGGCACGCGGTGCTGCCCGACGAACGGATCGCCGCGGTACAGACCGGCGGTTGCCCGCACACCGCCATCCGCGACGACATCACCGCCAATCTCGATGCCATCGACGATCTGATCGAGGCCAACCCGGCTCTCGATCTCATCCTCGTGGAGTCCGGTGGCGACAACCTGACCGCCACCTTCTCGTCCGGCCTCATCGACGTGCAGATCTTCGTCGTCGACGTGGCCGGTGGTGACAAGGTGCCGCGCAAGGGTGGGCCGGGCGTGACGTTCTCGGATCTGTTGGTGATCAACAAGACCGATCTGGCCCCGCTGGTCGGCGCCGACCTGGACGTCATGCGTCGCGACTCGGCCAAGGTGCGCGACGGCCGGCCGTTCGTGCTCATCTCGCTGACCGAGGATCCGACGGCGGGGCCGGTGCTGCAGTGGGTGCACGAGCAGCTGCGGGTGCCGGTCTCGGGCTGACGCCGTGCGTTCCGACGTCCTGTTGGTGGCCGCACCCGGCCGAAGCCCGCGCATCGAATGCAGCGGGGGACTGGCGGCCCGGCGCACCCGACCCGACACCGTGCACCTGATCTCGGCGGCCGCCACGCCACTGGGCGGGGATGCCATCGCCATCCGGATCGTGGTCGAGGCCGGGGCCCGGCTGCGGGTGCGTTCGGCGGCGGCCACCGTGGTACTGCCCGGGGCGACCACCGTGGAATCGCACAGTTCCTGGGACCTGGAGGTCGACGGCGAACTGGACCTCGATGTCGAACCGACCGTGGTCGCCGGCGGCTCCCGCCACCTGACCGGCACGCGGCTGCGGTTGGGGAGCGGGGGCCGGGCCAGGGTGCGGGAAAGCGTCCAGATCGGCCGCACGGGCGAGTCGCAGGGCTACTGGTCGGGCGCCTTGCACGCCGACGTCGACGGCACGCCGCTGCTGCGGCACCGCGTCGAGCTCGGCGGCGGGACGGTGGCCGACGACGACCTCGGCAGCCCCCGCGCCTGCATCAGTGAATTGCGGTACCCGCAAACGAGTTTCGAGAGCCAGGGCATGGTTCTCGAACTCGCCGCGGGTGGCTGCCTGGCGACGTGGCAGGGCGAGCGACTCTGAGGAGTCAGCTCGCCCGGTCCTGTTCGACGGCGGCGGCGATCTCCTGGAGCTCCTCGATCCTGGTCCTGGCGTAGGCCTGCTGTTCGGTGATGGTCAGCTGGCCGCGCTGGCGGCTCAGGAACGTCACCGCCCAGGACAGCAGCGTGGCCACCTTGGTCTTGAAACCGACCAAATAGATCAGGTGCAGCCCGAGCCAGGCCAGCCAGGCGAAGAACCCGCCGAACTCGAACTTGGTCTTCTCGCCGAGCGGGATCTGGGCCACGGCGTTCCACTTCGAGACGGTGGCCATCGAGCCCTTGTCGAAGTACTTGAACGGTTCGCGCGGCTTGGGCTTGGTGCCGTGCTGGCGGGCCTTGTCCTCGTTCTTGATGATCGCCGCGACATACTTGCCGCCCTGGATCGCGCCCTGCGCCATGCCCGGCACACCGGGGACGAAAGCCATGTCGCCGATCACGAACACGTTGGGGTGCCCGGGGATCGACAGGTCAGGGTTGACGATCACCCGGCCGGCGCGGTCGATCTCGGTCTCCGATTGGGCCGCGAGGTCCTTGCCGAGTGGGCTGGCCTGGACACCGGCCGACCACACCTTGCACGCCGATTCGATGCGGCGGATGGTGCCGTCCTTGTCCTTCACCGTGATGCCGTTGCGGTCGACATCGGTGACCATGGCGTTGAGCTGGATCTCGACGCCCATCTTCTCCAGCCGCTCCTTGGCCTTGAGGCCGAGCTTCTCACCCATCGGCGGCAGCACCGCCGGCGCGGCGTCGAGCAGGATGACGTGCGCCTCGGTCGGATCGATGTGCCGGAAGCTGCCCTTGAGGGTCTGGTCGGAGAGCTCCTGGATCTGGCCGGCCATCTCGACACCGGTGGGTCCGGCGCCGACGACGACGAAGGTGAGCAGCTTCTTGCGGCGCTCGGGATCACTGGACCGCTCGGCCTGCTCGAACGAGCCCAGGATGCGGCCGCGCAGCTCCAGGGCGTCGTCGATGGTCTTCATGCCCGGTGCCCACTCGGCGAAGTGGTCGTTGCCGAAATAGGACTGCCCGGCGCCGGCCGCCAGGATCAACGTGTCGTACGGCGTGCGGTAGGTGTGGCCGAGCAGCACCGAGTCGACGGTCTGGCTTTCCAGGTCGACGTGGGTGACATCGCCGAGCAGAACCTGGGCGTTGTGCTGTTTACGCAGGATCAGCCGGGTGGGCGGGGCGATCTCGCCTTCGGAGATGATGCCGGTGGCCACCTGGTACAGCAGCGGCTGGAAAAGGTGATGCGTCGTACGTGCGATCAGCTTGATGTCGACATCGGCGTTCTTGAGCGCCTGGGCGGCGTTCAAACCGCCGAATCCCGACCCGATGATGACGACCTTATGCCGATCCGTTGCCGTAGCGCCGGGGTGGCTCATTGCTGCTCCTAGCGGACGTACTTTGTCAATACAACCTCTAGGGTAGTCGGTGGCCATCTCACCAGTGCGGTGAGATGGCGCACCGTACTCAATGTTTACCTGTTCATCCGGCGATCACCGGCCGCAGAGCTTCACCCACCGCGGCAACGCCGCCCGGCGTGTACCCGCCGACGGTGTACGCGCTCAGGATGACACCGTCGACACCGGCGTCGTACACCTTCTCCTTGAGCTGCTCGGCCACCTGCTCGGGCCGGCCGTACACCGCCTGCTGCTTGAACTCGTCGGGGACGACGTCCGCGGTGTACTGCTCACCGATCAACGCGACGGCCAGCACACTGGTCTCCAGCGTGGCCGGGTCGCGATCGATCTTCTCGCAGTTCTCCTTGACGACGGCCACCTTGCGGGGCAGCTCGTCGAAGCCGGCGATGATGTTGAGGTGGTCGAAGTGCCGCGCGGCCAACGGGATGGTCTTCTTCTCGCCGCTGCCGCCGATCATCAGCGGAATGTGGTCGCGGAAGCGGGGAATGGCGAAGGCTTCCTTGGTGCGGTAGTACTCACCGTCGAAGGTGACCCGGTCGCCCTTGAGCATCGGCAGGATGATCTCGAGTGCCTCGCCGAGCTTCTTGAATCGCTCGGTGAAGGTGCCGAACTCATAGCCGAGGCTGTCGTGCTCGAGTTCGAACCAGCCGGTGCCGATGCCCAGGATGGCGCGACCCTGGCTGATCACGTCCAGTGTGGTGATCTCCTTGGCCAGCAGGGCCGGGTTGCGGTAGGTGTTGCCGGTGACCAGGGTGCCCAGCTGCACCTTCTCAGTCGCGGTGGCCAGCGCACCGAGGGCGGTGTAGGCCTCGAGCATCGGTTCCTCGGGCGCACCGATGCCGGGGAGTTGGTAGAGGTGGTCCATCACGAAGACGGAGTCGTATCCCGCCTGCTCCGCCTCGCGTGCCTGCGCGATGACGGTCGGGAAGAGTTCGGAAACGCTTGTGCCGTAGGAGAAGTTGGGGATCTGGAGTCCGAGTCGAATCGTCACGCGACTCACGTAACCACACCTAAACGGAGTATGCACCCCGTTTAGCTTCGGGCGAACGCGGGAATATTCAGCCGAAGTCGGCGAGTGCGCCCTGGCTGACGTGCAGGGTCTGGCCGGTGATGTGCCGCGCGGACTGGGTGGTCAGGAACAACGCCAGCCGGGTGATCTCGTCGGCCACCGAGGGGGCGGGGTTGGCCGCGCCCGCATAACCGGGTTCGGCGCCCTTGCCGGTGGCCACCGTGTTCACGGTGATGCCGCGGATCCCGAAGTGGGTGGCCTGGCCCGCTGTCCAGTTGGACAGGGCGGCCTTGATGGCGGCCTCGACGCTGCCCTCGGCCGGGTGGCCGGGAACGACGTTGATGATCGCGCCACCGGAGCTCAACTGGTCGCCCAGGATCTGGACGGTCAGCACCGCCGACAGCAGCGTGGTGTCCAGCGCCTGACGCCAGGCGTCGGCGTGGTCGGCGAGCGTGAAGGTGCGGGGGTCTCGTGCCTGCGCCCGCGGGGCGGGCACGTTGACGATGGCGTCGAGGTGGGACGGCAGGGATGCGCGGGCGGCCTCGAGGCCGGCGGCGTCGGTGTTGTCGACGACGACGTAGTCGACGTCGAGCTCCTTGGCGATCACTTCGAGGTCGTCGCGGCGTGCGCCCGCGAGCACCACGGTGTGGCCCTCGTCGCGGAAGCCGGTGGCGACCACACGGCCCAGCTCGGTATCGCCGCCGGTGAGCAGCACCTCCATGTGATTACCTCCTTGTTCAGCGCTGAACACAGCCGATCGGCACCACGTTACTGGACGGTAGCTAGGCGGTGAAATCAGGCACGCCGCGGTGACCGCGCCGGGTCCGGGGTGATCCCGGGGTGATCACGGGTGCTCTAGGGTTCTGCCATGGGGCTGCCCCGCTGGATCTACCTGCCCGCGGCACTGGGAACCCTGTTCGTGGTACTGCCACTGCTGGCCATGGCGGTCAAGGTCGACTGGCCGCGGTTCGGGTCGTTGATCACCAGTCCGGCTTCGCTGACCGCGCTGGGACTGAGCCTGCGCACCTCGGCCGCGAGCACCCTGCTGTGCATCGCGCTCGGGGTACCCATGGCGCTGGTGCTGGCCCGCAGCCGGTCGCGCGCGATCGCCGCGCTGCGCCCGGTGATCCTGCTGCCGCTGGTGTTGCCGCCGGTGGTGGGCGGCATCGCCCTGCTGTACGCGTTCGGCAGGCTCGGGCTGCTCGGCCACTATCTGGAGGCTGTGGGTATCCAGATCGCGTTCACCACCGTGGCCGTGGTGCTGGCCCAGACGTTCGTCTCGTTGCCGTTCCTGGTGATCGCCCTGGAGGGGGCGGTGCGCACCGTGGGCGCCGACCACGAGGTGGTGGCGGCGACGCTGGGCGCGCGCCCGACCACCGTGTGGCGCCGGGTGACGCTGCCGCTGCTGGCGCCCGGGCTGGTCTCGGGCGCGGTGTTGGCTTTCGCCCGCTCGCTGGGTGAGTTCGGGGCGACGCTGACCTTCGCGGGATCGCGGGAAGGAGTGACTCGCACCCTGCCCCTGGAGATCTATCTGCAGCGGGAGACCGACGCCGACGCCGCGGTCGCCCTGTCGGTCCTGTTGGTGATCGTCGCCGCGGTGGTGGTGCTCGGGCTGGGCGCGCGGCGGCTGCGGACCGCATCCTGGCAGGCGACGTGACCGGATTGCGGATCGGTGTCGAGGTGGCCGAGCGGGGCGTGCACGTCGACCTCGAGCTGGCCCCCGGTGAGGTGCTCGCCGTCCTGGGCCCCAACGGGGCGGGGAAATCCACATTGCTGCACGTGCTGGCCGGCACCGTCCGGCCCGACCGGGGGAGGGTGCTGGTGGGGGAGCGCACGGTGGTCGACGGGGCCGCGGGTATCCACATCGCCACCCATGACCGCCGGGTCGGGTTGCTGATGCAAGAGCCGTTGCTGTTTCCGCACCTGAGCGTGCTGGACAACGTGGCATTCGGCCCTCGCAGTGGAAAGCGCTTGAGTCGCAAGGACTCCCGAGAGGTTGCGCGGCGCTGGCTGGCTGAGGTGGATGCGGCCGAGCTCGGCGAACGGATGCCCGCCCAGCTGTCCGGCGGTCAGGCGCAGCGGGTGGCGCTGGCCCGCGCGCTGGCCGCCGATCCCGATGTGCTGCTGCTCGATGAGCCGATGACAGGCCTGGACGTGGCGGTGGCCACCGCGATGCGGGCGCTGCTGCGGCGGGTGCTCACCCGTGACGGGCGCGCGGCGATCCTGGTCACCCATGACCTGCTCGACGTGGTGACTCTGGCCGACCGGGTGGCGGTGCTCGAGTCCGGGCGCGTCGTGGAGAGCGGCCCGGCGGCGCAGATCCTGGCCGCGCCGCGCAGTCGGTTCGGCGCCCGATTCGCCGGGGTGAATCTGGTCAGCGGCCGGCTGGGCGCCGACGGCGCGCTGCACACCGACTGGGGCGCCCAGTGGCACGCCGGTCCGGCGCCGAGTGTCGCCGTCGGCGATCCGGCGGTCGCGGTGTTCGCGCCGGCGGCGGTGGCGGTGTACCGGCACGCGCCACACGGCAGTCCGCGCAATGCGGTGGAGGTGACGGTGGCCGAGTTGGACAGCCGCGGACCGGCCATCCGGGTGCGCGCCGAACCGCAACCCGATGGTGGGCCGGGATTGGCCGCCGACATCACGGCGGAGGCGGCCGCCGATCTGCGCCTGGCGCCAGGGGAACGGGTGTTCTTCACCGTCAAGGCGCAGGAACTCACCATCTCACCGGCGCCGTAACACGGGGCCGGCCGCGGGCGAAATACCGGATGTCAGCCACCCCGGACCGCGGGGTGGGCGCCGTCGTGGGCCCGCGTGGTCAGCAATCGGGGCTTATCCGCCTCTACACGAAATTCGTTGTGTGCAGCTACTTCCCAGCTGAGCACTTTATGAGCACCTCACACTTGCGTCACGGCTGTAACACGGTATTTTCTTCCCCATGGACCAGCCGGACGTGCGCCCGTCGCACCGCAAGCGCCTCTCCACCGCAATGGCGATTGCGGCTGCGGCCGCCCTGACGCTGCCGATCGCGGTTTCTCATGCCGACCCGGTCCCGGCGCCCCCGGCTCCCGCACCGGCTCCGGCGCCCGCATCGCCGGCTCCCGCGCCGGTGCCGCCGGCTCCCGCCGATCCCAATGCGCCGCCACCCGATCCGAACGCGCCGCCACCCGATCCGAACGCGCCACCGCCCCCGCCCGCACCCGAGCCCGGCCGGGTGGACAACGCGGCCGGTGGGTTCAGCTACGTGGTGCCCGCCGGCTGGAAGGTTGCCGACGCCACCCAGCTGTCCTACGGCCAGGCGTTGCTGACCAAGATCCAGCCCGGCGCTCCAGCCGAGCCGGCCCCCGCGCAGGGCGGCACCGCCCAGCCGCCCAATGACACCAGCGTGCTGCTCGGACGGCTGGATCTGAAGCTGTTCGCCGGGGCCGAGTCCGACAACGCCAAGGCGGCCGCCCGGCTCGCCTCGGACATGGGTGAGTTCTTCATGCCCTTCCCGGGCACCCGCGTCGGCCAGGAGACCACGCCGTTGGCCGCCGGTGACCTGACCGGCTCCGCGTCGTACTACGAGGTGAAGTTCACCGACACCACCAAACCCACCGGCCAGATCTGGGCCGGGGTGATCGGAGCGCCGACACCGGCCGGTGTGCCCCGCGGCCAGCGCGCACCGTCGCGGTGGTTCGTGGTGTGGCTGGGCACCGCCAATCACCCGGTGGACAAGGCGGCCGCCGTCACGCTGGCGCAGTCGATCCGGCCGTGGAGCCCGCCCCCGCCGCCGGAGCCGGACCCCAATGCTCCGCCACCGCCGCCGGCGGACCCGAACGCGCCGCCGGCCCGCCCGGGTGTCGGTGTGCCCGTGCCCGTGACCGATGCGCCGCCGGAGATGATGCCGCAAGGCTGACATCTGTGGCCGTTTCGCGGGTCCGATCGTTACCTGCGGCGGGTACACCGGAGGTGTGACCCGGCAATCGGGCCGGGTCTACCGGTGGTAGGTGGGAGGCCTTGCACATGGACGTCGTTGCTGCGACCGATTTTCTGGCCCGTTCGACCACGCTGACCAGCGTGGGGTGGATCGGTTACATCATCATCGGGGCGATCGCCGGCTGGATTGCCGGCAAGCTCGTCAAGGGTGGCGGTTCCGGGATCCTGATGAACATCGTGATCGGTATCGTCGGCGCGTTGATCGGCGGATTTCTGTTGAGTTTCTTCCTCGACACGGCTGCCGGGGGTTGGTGGTTCACCCTGTTCACCGCGGTGCTCGGTTCGGTGATCCTGCTGTGGATCGTGGGGCTGGTCCGTCGGGACTGACCCTTGTCACAGCGCGGCCAGCACGCCGCGCAGTGCGGCGGTCAGGGTGCCGGGGCCCGGGCGGTACAGCGGCCCGCGGGCGTCGGCGAGCAGGATGCGTAGCCGGGCCATACCGCGGGCCGAAACGGTAGACGGCCCGCTCAGGCGGCCGATCAGCTCGTCGACCCACTCGGCGGCGGCGCGCACTGCCGCCGCATGCACCGGGACGTGGAACACCACTGTGCCCGACGGTGCGGACTGGGCGATGCGCAACGCGGTGGCCAGCTTTTCGCGTTCGGCGCGGGAGGTGATCCGCTCGATGTGCGTCGCGAGCGTGGGAGTCACCATGTCGCAGGTGCCGGCCTCGATCTGCCGGTCGAGTCGGGCGGCGCAGATTCTGGCCCGGATCCGGGCCCCGGCGGACTGATATCCGCGCGGCGTCATCGATAGCGCCATGGTCACCACCCCTTCATTCATTCGTGACCTATCAAAAGGCTATACCGGTCATCTATGACCAGTCAATAGATTTCACTGGTCATCATCGGTACGCTTGTCGCCATGCCGGATTACGGAGACGACGAGGCGAAGCCGGCGCCGGAGCCGCTACGCCTGGTGCAGGCGTTCATCAACACGCTGGACCGGGAGAGCGCGCGGGACCGGTTGGCCGATGCGGCCGGCAATGCTCAGTGGCTGGCTCGGCATGGCCTGCTGCCCGCCGGTGCGGTGCTGACCGAGGCCGACCTCGACACCCTGGTCGCCGTGCGGGAAGGCTTGCGGGCGTTGGTGATCCACAACAGCGGCGGACCCGCGCCGGACGCCCGCACGCTGGAACCGCTGCACCGGCTGACGGCCGGCACGCCGGCCAGGGTCGAGGTCGGCAGCGCCGGCGACGTCCGGGTGGCACCCGCCGCAAGCTCGATGTCGGACCGGCTGCTGGGCCTGCTCCTGATCGTCAAGGATGCCCAGTGCGGCGGCAGCTGGGCTCATCTGAAGGCATGCGCGAACGAGGACTGCCGCTGGGTGTTCTACGACCGGTCCCGCAACCACGGTGGCACCTGGTGCGACATGGCCACCTGCGGGAACAAGCTGAAGAACCGGGACTTCCGGGCCCGGCGCCGGATTTAGAACGTCGCGTGCCAGACCAGGGCCGCAGCCAGCGCGCCCAACCCGTTCAGCGACCAGTGCAGTGCGATCGGCGCAAGCAGGCTACCGCTGCGGCGGCGCAGCCAGGTGAACACGAAACCCGCCGCCGTCGTCGCCAGCACCGCCCCGACCACGCCTGCAACCATGCCGAACACGCCACCGCCCAAAATGTGGGTGAAGCCGGCGTTACCGCTGGTCAGTCCCAGTGAGCTGGCGATATGCCACAGTCCGAACAGCAACGAGCCGGCGGCGGCCACCCCGCGAAAACCCCAGGCCCGGTCCAGCGCACCGTGCAGCACCCCACGGAACGCCAGTTCTTCGGGGATGACGGTCTGCAGCGGGATGATGATCATCGAGGCGATCAGGGCACCGGACAGGGTGGCGTAGTGGTTGTTCATGAACAGCGGGCGCGTCCAGGGCAACACCACCCCGACGGCGATCACGGCCACCACGATGCCGACGGCGGCGGCGGCGTACCCGGCGCCCGAGCGCCAATGTTCCCGGCCCAGGCCCAGTTCGGACCAGCCCAGCCCGCGGGCGCGCACCAGCGCCACCAACCCGATGGCCGCGGCGGGCACCGTCGCGATATTGGCCCACGGGGTGGTGAAGTGGGCGATGAGGTTGGTGGCGACCAGCACCACGACGACGATCGCGACATCGGCATAGACGCGGAAGTGGTGCAGCGCCGCGAGGGTGCCCACCAGCGGGTGGGCTGGCGGGGAATCCGGTACGGCCACCGCGGCGAGGTCAGACATCGCCCCTCAGTGTACGTGCCAGGGTTGTCTATCTAAGTTATAGAACTATGTCCCTTGATCCACGCACTCCGGTCCTCGTCGGCTACGGCCAGATCAACCAGCACGAGGAGAGCGCCACCACCGAACCGGTCGACCTGATGGAGCGGGCGGCCCGGGCCGCGGCCGGGCCTCGGGTCCTGGAATCGGTCGACGCGGTGCGCATCGTGAACCTGCTGTCCTGGCGCTACCGCGATCCTGGTCTGCTGTTGGCGCAGCGGATCGGTGCCCCCGGCGCGCTCACCCGGTACACCAGCATCGGCGGCAACGTCCCGCAGTCGCTGGTGAACCAGGCCTGCCTGGACATCCAGCGCGGCCGCAACGACGTGGTGCTCATCGCCGGCGGGGAAACCTGGCGCAGCCGCACCCGGTTGCGCGCGCGAGGCGAAAAGCTGGTCGGCACGATCCAGGACGAGTCGGTGCCCCTACCCCCGGGCGCCGACGACGAGTTCGTGATGGCCGGGCCCACCGAGATCCGGATCAAGTTGGACCGCCCGGCCTACGTGTATCCGATGTTCGAGCAGGCCTTGCGCATCGCGTCCGGGGAGCCCGTGCAGCAGCACCGCCGCCGAATCGGGCAGCTGTGGGCCCGGTTCAGCGAGGTGGCCCGGGACAATCCGCACGCCTGGAACCGCACGGCCTGCACCGCCGAGGAGATCTGGCGGCCGGGACCGGACAACCGGATGATCAGCTGGCCCTACACCAAGTTGATGAACTCCAACAACATGGTCGACCAAGGCGCAGCCCTGATCCTCACCTCGGCGGAAAAGGCCGACGCCCTTCGGATTCCGCGCGAGCACTGGGTGTTCCCGTACGCGGGCACCGATGCCCACGACACGTATCTGATCGGGGAGCGGGCCCGCTTCGACGGCTCACCGGCCATTCGCCTCGCCGGCCGGCGGGTGCTGGACCTGGCCGGCCGTGGGATCGACGATATCGATCTGGTGGACCTGTACTCCTGCTTCCCGTGCGCGGTACAGGTCGCGGCCGACGAACTCGGACTGCCCACCGATGACGCCCGGCGTCCGCTGACCGTCACCGGCGGGCTGACGTTCGCCGGCGGACCGTGGAACAACTATGTCTCCCACTCGATTGCCACCATGGCCGAACGGCTCACCGCGCAGCCCGGCGCCGTCGGGCTGGTCAGCGCCAACGGTGGTTACCTGACCAAGCACAGCTTCGGCGTGTACGGCACCGAGCCACCGGCCGGCGGGTTCCGCTGGGAGGACGTGCAATCGGCCGTCGACGCGGAACCGACGGTGGTGGCCGAGGACGGGTGGGCCGGGGTCGGCACGGTGGAAACCTGGACCACGCCGTTCACCCGCGACGGCACCGCGGAAAAGACGTTCCTGGCGGTGCGCACGCCCACGGGCAGCCGGGCGCTGGCCGTGATCACCGATCCCACGCAAGCCGCGGCGACCGTCACCGAGGACATCGCCGGTGCCAAGGCGACGGTCGGCGCGGACGGTGTGGCCACCCTGGAGTGATTCAGACGGCGTCGCCGAGCGGCTGCCGGCCGCGCACCATCGCCTTGATGTCGTCCAGACCCTCCCAGATGTTGACGTTCATGCCGGCCAGCACGCGGTCGTCGTCGTCCACCCAGAATGCGGTGAACTCGCGGCCGGGCACGTCGCCGCGGAACACCACCTTGGCGTCCGGCGGGGCGTGGCCGACATACTCCATGCCGAGGTCGTACTGGTCGGTGAAGAAGTACGGCAACTCGTCGTAGCTACCGGGCGAGTCCAGCATGCCGGCCACCGCGACGGCGGGTTGTTTGAGCGCGTTGGCCCAGTGCTCGGTACGGATCCGGGTGTGCAGCAGTGGATGTTCGGCCGCGGCGATATCCCCCACGGCGAAGATGTCGGGATCGCTGGTGCGCAACGCGGCGTCGACGGCCACGCCGCCGTCGGCCAGCGCCAGGCCCGCCGCCTCGGCGAGTTCGATGCTGGGACGGGCGCCCACCGCCACGAGCACCAGATCGGCGTCCACGCCGGACCCGTCGGCCAGCCGCACTCCGGTCGCGCGATCGCCCTCGGTGCTGATCCGCTCGACCTTGGCGCCGAGTCGCAGGTCGACGCCGTGCTCGCGATGCAGGTCGGCGAACACCTGCGCGACATCGCGCCCCAACGCGGCGAGCGGCAGATCCGCGGATTCCACCACGGTGACCTCGGCACCGGCCTGGCGTGCACCCGCGGCGACCTCCAAACCGATCCACCCCGCGCCGATGATGGCCAGTCGGGTGCCGTCGGTGAGCCGGGACCGCAGCGCCGCCGCATCCTCGACGGTCCGTAGTACGTGCACCCCGTCGGCGTCGGAGCCCGGGATGGGCGGTCGGCGGGCCACCGAACCGGTGGCCAGCAGGAGTTTGTCGTAATGCTCGTGCTTACCCTCGGAATGGCCGACGGCGTGGGCGGAGCGGTCGATGGTCGCGACGGTGGTGTTCAGCCGCAGGTCGACATCGTGTTCCCGGTACCAGCTTTCGGGCTGCACGGTGAACTCGTCGAATTCCTTTTTGCCGGCCAGATAGTCCTTGGACAACGGTGGTCGCTCGTAGGGCAGCCGCGCCTCGGTGCCGAACAGGATGATCTGCCCACCGAAGTCGTTGCCACGCAAGGCTTCTGCCGCCTTGGCGCCGGCCAGTCCGGCGCCGATGATGACGAATGTGGGAAGGGTGGCCATGGTGTTCTCCTTCTGAGTGGGGAGGTGCTAGGCGGTGACCCGGCGCCGCAGATCGTCGTCGAGTGCGACGCGGACCAGCGCGGCGGCCAACTGGGCGGGGTGCCCCTCGGACAACTCGAGCAGCCGTGCGGGCTCGGTGGGCAGGCCGACCTGCTGCGCCCCGGCGACCGCACGTTCATCGAAATAGGGCTGCGCCCAAGGCCATACGTCCTGCACCTCGCGCAGGTAGATATCGGCGCCGGTAGGGCCGATGCCGTCGAACTCCTGTAATGCGCGGGCGGCCGCCCCGGTATCACCGTCGGATTCCTCGGCCAGCCTGCGCAGATCGCCACCGTAGCGGTCCCGCACCCGGGTGGCCAGCGCGGTGAGTCGCGTCGCCGAACTCTCGTCGTAGCGGGCGTAGCCGGCGCGGCCGAACGCGTCGATCATCGTCGCGCGGTCGGCGTCGCGCACCGCGTCGGGCGTGCGCAGGCCGCTGCGGAACACCTCTGCGGCGGCGGCCATCGCGACCTCGGCGCCGATCGGCTTGCTGGCCAACATGGCCAGCATCAGCAGCTGGAACAGCGGTTTGGGTTTGTCACGCAGCGTGATACCGGCTTCATCGGCGAAGGTGGTACCGGCTTGCCGGAGCAGGCACGCCGCCAGGTCAGGAGCACCGGACATGAGCCAGGCATACCCGTTCTCGCCGCCGGGCTAACGGCGCTTCTTGGCCGGCAGTCCCGTCGCGTAATCCAGCCCGCGGGCCACCCACGGCCGGAGTTGGCGCTGGGTGCGGACACCGTCGGCGCCCACGCGCAGCCACCCGCGGGTTTCGCGGCCCGCCATCACCATGGGCTCGACATGCTCGCGGGTCAGCAATGCCGCGGTGTCCTCGGGTGGTACCCGCACCATCAGGCCGCCCTGGCCGCTGACGGCGACCGCCATGTTGCCCTGCACCAGGAACGCCAGGCCGCCGAACATCCGCATTTCGTCGACATTGCCGGTGCCGGCCAGGATCTCGCGGATCCGGTTGGCCAGATCTTCGTCGTAGGCCATCTCAGTCCAGATCGATGCGAATGGTGAGCAGGTCGCTGCCCATCACCCGGACCACCGCGCTGTTGAGTGCGGGTAGCTGTGCCAGCCGGGCGGTGGCGTCGTCGTCGGGCAGCAGGTGCGCCGTGCCGGTGCGCCAGCGCCCGTTGAGCCGGACGCGGACCGCGGGATTGGCCTTGATGTTCTTCACGTAGTCCGACTGCGTCCCGTGCTCGGAGACCAGCCAGAACGCGTTGTCGACCAGGCGGCCACCCACGGCGGTGTGCCGGGGCTGTCCGGAGGTGCGCCCCATGGTCTCCAGCATGGTGACCGGGAGTTTGCGGCCCACGGGATTCACCAGATAGCGCTGGGCGGTGTGCACGATGCGGTGTTTGAGGGTGTTGACCACCATGGGGTCGAGTTTAAGGGCGGGTCTGCACGCCGACCAGCCGTTTGAGCGTACGGGCGTTGTACACCGCGTTGCCCTCGCCGTCGTTGTTGAAGTACACCACGACGTCGCGGCCGTCCCGGCGCCAGTTCTCGATCCGGTCCGCCCACCACTGCAGGGCATGGTCGGAATACGAACCCGCATAAAGTTTTTCGTGATCGGGTCCGTGCATGCGCACATACACCAGGCGGCTCGTCGCCCGTGGCACGCAGGGCAGGCCGGCGCCGCTGGTCACCACATAGGAGGCGCCGTGGCGCTCCAGCACGGTGTACACGTCGTCGGTGTGCCACGAGTCGTGCCGGAATTCGACGGCCACCGGGATCCGGTCCGGCATCACCGTCAGGAAATGGTCGAGCAGCGCGTCGTCGCGGGACAATTCGGGATGCAGCTGGACCAGCAGCGCTTCGCGCCGTGGGCCCAGCGCCCGCCAGCACCGCTCGAAACGATCCACCCAGGGCTCCGGGTTGCGGAGCCGGCGGAAATGGGTCAGGCCGCGATGGGCCTTGACGGTCATGGTGAAGCCGGCCGGCAGACGCCGTTGCCAGCCCTCGAAGACGGCGTCTCGGGGCCAGCGGTAGAAGCTGGCGTTGAGTTCGACGGTGTCGAATTCCCCGACGTAATAGAACAGCCGTTTGGCCACTGGGGTGCCCGGCGGATACAGCACCGAAGTCCAGTGGTCATAGGACCAACCGGAGGTGCCGATCCGCACGGTCATACCGTAGGTGGTTCCCAGCCCAGGCGCGGTCCTAACCTCTGCGCCATGTCCTCGATGATCTGGGCGTAGTCCTCGGAGGCGAAGGTGAACGGCAACGCGAACGTCACCTCGTCGGCGCGGACGAACCCGGCGTGGGCGGACAACTGGTCGGCGAGTTCGTCGGAGGTGCCGACGTAGTCGGGGGAGAACAGCATCCCGCGGGGCCCCTGTGGGGTCTTGGTGCGCTCGAACCGGCTCGCCGCATACTCGCGGTAGCGGCGGATCTGGTCGTCGGTGGCCGAGTCGGTCGGGATGACCACCAATCCCTGTGACACCCTTGCTTTCTCGGGTCGCGGATGGTGTGCGCGGTAGGCGTCGATGTGCTCGGCCTGGATGGTGGCGAAGTCCCGTGACTCGGTGCCCTCGATACTCACCACCGAGCTGGTCAGGTAGTTGATGCCCTGCAGCCCGGCCCAGATCGCCGACTCGTGGCCGCCGCCGTACCAGACCCGGTCGCCCAGGCCGGGGGAGTGCGGCTGGACCTCGCGCACGAACTGCTCGATCCCGGCGGTGCCGGCGAAATCGCTGACCGGCTCGCCGCGCAGGGCGCGCAGCAGCCGCAGCACTCGCTCCTTCGAAAAGTCCTGCACCTCATGGGAATCCGGGTACAGCGCGGTCTTGTAGTGGTCGTAGTTCATCGGGGTGCCCACCGACACGCCGGGGTTGATCCGGCCGCCGGACAGGATGTCGACGGTGGCCAGGTCCTCGGCGAGGCGGATCGGATTCTCCAGTCCCAGCGGGATGACCGCGGTGCCCAACTCGATGCGGCTGGTGCGCTGGCTGGCCGCGGCCATGATCGCCACGGGGGAGGAGATGCCCGGCTGGAAATGTCGGCAGCGCAACCACACGCTGTCGAACCCGAGGTGCTCGGCCCGTTCGATGATCTGCAGGGTTTCCTCGATGCCTGGGCCGGGGTCGGCCACGTCGAACCTGCCGATGGTCAGGAACCCGAGCTTGTCCATCCTCGTCCTCTCGCGAGCGTGCGCGTTTGTACGCGACACACCGTGTCAGACCGTACAAACGCGCACGCTCGCGGGATTATGCCGTCACGCGGCCTGGGTGGCCGCGACACCAACGGGGTCGAGGGCCTGCGCGACGATCTCGGCCACGTCGGTCATCGGCTTGACCTCCAGCGCGGCCAGCACTTCGGCGGGCACGTCGTCCAGGTCGGGCTCGTTGCGCTGCGGGATGAAGACGGTCTTCAGCCCGGCCCGTTGCGCCGCAAGCAGTTTCTGCTTGACGCCGCCGATGGGCAGCACCCGGCCGTTCAGCGTGACCTCACCGGTCATGCCGACGTCACCGCGCACCTGGCGGCCGGTGGCCATCGAGACCAGCGCGGTCACCATCGTGACGCCGGCCGACGGGCCGTCCTTGGGCACCGCGCCCGCGGGCACGTGCACGTGGATCTGCCGGTCCAGCGACTTCGGGTCGACACCCAGCTGTTCGGCATGGGCGCGCACATAGGACAGCGCGATCTGCGCCGACTCCTTCATCACGTCGCCCAGCTGACCGGTCAGCTTCAACCCGGGTTCGGCATCGACCGAGCCGGCCTCGATGTAGAGGACGTCGCCGCCCAGCCCGGTGACGGCCAGCCCGGTCGCCACGCCCGGCACCGCGGTGCGCTCGTTCGACTCCGGGGTGAACCGCGGACGGCCCAGGTAGTCGACGAGATCCGGCTCGTCGATCACGATCGGGGCGTCGGTCGAATCCAATTTGGTGGTGACCTTGC
The DNA here is from genome assembly GCF_002101555.1 of Mycolicibacterium canariasense. Classification (GTDB taxonomy): domain Bacteria; phylum Actinomycetota; class Actinomycetes; order Mycobacteriales; family Mycobacteriaceae; genus Mycobacterium; species Mycobacterium canariasense. Next base: position 72,658 of record NZ_LQOL01000099.1, on the reverse strand, counting down.
GTAACGCCTTGGCCAACAGCCGCTCGAATTGCCGCACGCCCGGTTCGCGGGTGTAGTCCGCGGCGATCTTGCGCAGCGCCGCGTCGCTGAGCGTGACGTCCTCCGATGTCAGCGCCGCTCGTTCGGCCTGCCGGGGCAGCAGGTAATCCCGGGCGATGGCCACCTTGTCGTCCTCGGTGTAGCCGTCGATCTGGATCAACTCCATGCGGTCCAGCAGCGCCGACGGGATGTTCTCGATGACGTTGGCCGTCGCCAGGAACACCACGTCGCTCAGGTCCAGGTCCAGCTCCAGGTAGTGGTCGCGGAACGTGTGGTTCTGCGCCGGATCCAGCACCTCGAGCAGGGCCGAGGACGGGTCGCCGCGGTAGTCCGAGCCCACCTTGTCGATCTCGTCGAGCAGCACCACGGGATTCATCGACCCCGCCTCGCCGATGGCCCGCACGATGCGGCCCGGCAGCGCGCCGACGTAGGTGCGCCGGTGCCCGCGGATCTCGGCCTCGTCCCGCACACCACCCAGGGCGACGCGAACGAACTTGCGGCCCAAGGCCCGTGCGACGGATTCACCCAGCGAGGTCTTGCCTACTCCGGGCGGGCCGGCCAGCACCATGACCGCACCGGAGCCACGGCCGCCGACGACGGCCATACCGCGCTGGGCGCGCCGCGCCCGCACCGCCAGGTACTCCACGATGCGGTCCTTGACGTCGTCCAGGCCGTGGTGATCGGCGTCCAGGATCTCGCGAGCCGACTTCAAGTCGGTCGAGTCCTCGGTGGTGACGTTCCACGGCAGGTCCAGCACGGTGTCCAGCCAGGTGCGGATCCAGCCGCCCTCCGGGCTCTGCTCACTGGACCGCTCGAGCTTGCCGACCTCGCGCAGAGCGGCCTCGCGGACCTTCTCCGGCAAGTCCGCGGCCTCGACGCGGGCCCGGTAATCGTCGGAACCTTCGGGTTCACCTTCTCCGAGTTCCTTGCGGATCGCGGCGAGCTGTTGGCGCAGCAGGAATTCCTTCTGCTGCTTGTCCATTCCGGCCCGCACGTCCTCGGCGATCTTGTCGTTGACCTCGACCTCGGCCAGGTGTTCCCCGGTCAGTTCGATCAGCAGCCGCAACCGGACCGCCACATCCTCGGTCTCCAACAGTTGACGCTTCTGCACGTCGGTCAGGTACGACGCGTACCCGGCCGTGTCGGCCAGCTGCGACGGATCGGTGATCTTGTTGACCACGTCGACGATCTGCCAGGCCTCGCGACGCTGCAGCATGGCCAGCAGCAGCTTCTTGTATTCGGCGGCAAGCGCTTTGGTCTCGTCGGTGGTGTCCGTGGCGGTCACCTCGGTGACCTCGACCCACAGGGCCGCGCCCGGCCCGGTGGTACCGGAACCGATGTGGGCACGGTGCTCGCCACGCACCACGGCGGCAGCGCCGCCACCGGGAACCCGGCCGACCTGCACGATGGACGCGATCACCCCATAGGTGGGGTAGCGGTCGTCCAGGCGCGGGGCGATGAGCAGTTTCCCGGACTCGTTTGCCTGGGCGGCGGCTTGGGCAGCTTCGACGGCCGCGCGGGCGGCCTCGTCGAGCTCGATGGGCACGACCATGCCGGGCAGCACGATCGGCTCGCTGACAAACAACACCGGGACTGCGATGGCTTCAGGCATCAATCCTCCAGAAAGTTGAACCTGCTGGGCTCAACTCTGGGTGGCGCTCCTTTGTTCCCACCGCGCTCCGGCCCGCTTCGCGATCACGATCGTCACCAGGATCAGCACCCCGGTCAGGGCCAGGGACACCGCGGTGTTCACGCCCTTCCCGACGTCGACCGAGAACGAGAAGATGATGCCCAAGCTGACCAACATGCCGATCAGCAGGCCGACTCCCCATATCGCCGAGAGCAGAACATGCACCCGGTGCTTGAAGGCCGCCTCGCCCGGCTCGGGGGAGCCGTCATCTGGTTGCACGCGTTCGGCGACCACCTGGGTGAGTGGCTTCCCGATCACGCAGCTGCCCAGGAAGATCAGCGCGCCGATGCCCCCGACCAGGGTGTCGCCCACCATCAACATGCGCGCATCCGACGTCGCCAGCCCGACCGCCAGGCTCAGGCCGAAATTCAGCATCAGATAGCCGGCGAAGGGATCCAGCCGGCGCGCCTTGATCGCGTCGTAGCCCACCTTGATGCCGGCCAGCACGGTCGCGGTGAGCAGGGCGATGTACTCGGAGACACCGAGGGCACGTAGCCCGTAGTAGCCGACCAGCGGCGGGGCGATGTCCAGCAGCATGCCGCGCAGAACCGGCCGCAGGGAATGTGGTCGTGTGGGCTGCGGTTCATCGTCTTCCCGTCGCTGCGCTCGCCCCGTGCCATCTTCCCGTCGCTGCGCTCGCCCCGGATCGTTCTCCCGTCGCTGCGCTCGCCCCGGATCGTTTTCCCGTCGCTGCGCTCGCCCCGGTTCGGTCACCGGGCCGACGGTAGGTCGCGAAACTGTGAAGTTGCTTGTAAGGAGTTGTCGGACCCGGCGAGCAGCACCTGTGGATCGCCGTGCGGCGGAATACCTGCGCACCTCACCTCGTCGTAACTCTCATGGCCAAAGCCGTGCAATTCGACCAGTATGGGGACATCGACGTGCTGGAGGTACGCGACGTGCCCCGGCCCGTCCCGGCAAAGGGGGAGGTACTCGTCGAGGTGAAGGCGGCCGGCATCAACCCCGGCGAGGCGTTGATCCGCCACGGGGTCCTACACGACCGCTGGCCGGCGACGTTCCCGTCCGGCCAGGGCAGTGACCTGGCCGGTGTCGTCGTCGAAGTGGGTGACCCTGGCGGGCGGACCGGCGTCGCGGACTTCGCGGTCGGTGACGAGGTGCTCGGCTTCTCGCTCGCCCGCTCCAGTCATGCCGAGTTCGTGGCGGTGCCCGCCGACCAGCTCACCATCAAACCCGCCGGCGTGTCCTGGGAGGTCGCCGGATCGCTGTACGTCGCCGGTTGCACCGCGTATGCCGCCGTGCGGTCGGTCGGGCTCAAGGCCGGTGACACCGTGGCGATCGCCGGAGCGGCCGGTGGCGTGGGCTCCATCGCGGTGCAACTGGCCGCCCGGCAGGGCGCGACGGTGCTGGGCATCGCCGGGCCGGGAAATGACGCGTGGCTGCGTGAGCACGCGGCGGTCCCGGTGAACTACGGTGACGGGCTGGCCGGCCGACTGAAGGCGGCAGCGCCGGGCGGAGCGGCCGACGCGTTCCTGGACTTCTTCGGCGGCGGGTACGTCGCCCTCGCGGTCGACGAATTGGGGGTCGCCCCCGAACGGGTCGACACCATCATCGATTTCGCCGCGATCGAGCAGTACGGGGTTCTGGGTGTGGGCAGCGCCGAGGCCAGCACCGCGGCGGTCCTGGCCGAACTGGCCGACTTGGTTGCGGCCGGTGAGCTGGAGGTCCCCATCGCGAAGGTGTACCCGCTGGATCAGGTGCGCGCGGCGTACCGCGATCTGGAGGAGCGGCACACCCGCGGCAAGCTGGTGCTGCGCCCATGACGGATCCGTTGACCGGCAAAGTGGTCGCGATCACCGGTGCCAGCAGCGGGATCGGCGCGGCGACCGCCCGGTTGCTCGCGCAGCGCGGCGCACGGGTGGTGTTGGGAGCTCGGCGCGCCGATCGGCTGGCGCAGCTGCAGGATTCCCTGCGTGCCGACGGGGCGGAGGTGGCCCACGCGGTCATCGACATCACCCGGGCCGAGGATGCGCGCCGGTTGGTGACGACGGCGGTCGACGCGTACGGCGGGCTGGATGTGCTGGTGGGCAACGCCGGAGTCGCCACACTCGGTCCGCTGGCCGACGGTGCCCTGGCCGAGTGGTCGGACATGATCGACGTCAATCTGCGCGGGGTGCTCAACGGGATCGCTGCCGCGATGCCGGTGTTTCTGCGCCAGGGGCACGGCGACTTCGTCACCACGGTGTCGACCGCGGGCCTGAAGATCGTGCCGAACATGGGTGTGTACGCGGCGACCAAGAATGCGGTCCGCACGCTGTTGGAGGCGTTGCGGCAGGAGTCCACCGACGGGGTGATCCGCACCACCAGCATTTCCCCCGGCTATGTGCGCACCGAACTCGGTGGTTCGGCCGAGACCCGGTCCACGATGGACGCGATCGCCATCGCCCCGGAGGCCGTGGCCCGCGCGGTGGCCTTCGCCATCGAGCAGCCCCGCGACGTCGAGATCGGCGACCTGACCATCCGCCCCACCGTGCAGGGCTGAGCGGCTACTCCGCCGGCGTCGCCGCCAGCAGTGCAGTGAGCAACCGCTCCAGATCCGCGACCGCGATACCGCCCGGCTGCAGGATCTCCTCCATCGCGATGCCGGTGGTCATTGCCACGAAAAGCTTTGCCAGCCCAGTCAATTGATGGCCGGACAAGGTGGGCTCGGCCTGCGCCACGACCTGCACGGCTTGGTCGGCGGCCGCCCGGCTGCGCTCGACCAGCTGGTCGCGCAGGTGCGGGTCGCGCACCGCGCGTAGCCAGTACTCGAAATAGACCAGGTGATATGCCCGCTGGGCGTGGATCGAGTCGAGCATCGACCGGCTCACCGCAGCAGTGGTCGCGGCCAGGTCGCCGGCACCGCTGCCGAACGCTCCGGCGATCACCGCGCCGCGTTGTTCGAACTGTCGGTCCAGCAGGGCCAGGAACAGTTCGTCCTTCGAGCCGAAGTTGGAGTACACCGCACCCTTGGTGAAGCCGGCGGCCTGTCCGATGGCGTCGATGGTCGCCCCGGCGAACCCGGCCGCGGCGAACACCTCCAACGCGGCGTCCAGAATGCGGTCCCGAACGTCTTCACGTCGGGGCCGAACACGTCGTTTGACAGCCCTCATACGCAAAAGCATACTCGTCGGTATCCAATGGATACTCACGAGTATCGAAAGAGACGGTCTTGAACGGCACCCTTTCCGACACCACGCCGGCCGACGAGCCGGCCACCACTACCGACGGCGCGCCCGTCATCACCGCACACGGGCTCGGCGTGGACGGCGAACACGGTCCACTGTTCGCCGGGATCGACCTGTCCCTGGACGCGGGCTTCCACGCGATCCAGATGCCGGGCGGTCACCCGCAGAGCGCGCTGCTACTGACGCTGGCCGGCCGGCTGGCCCCGAGTGCCGGGGCGGTGTCGGTCTACGGCGCCACCACTGCGCCACGCATCCGGCGGCACTGCGCCATCGCCGCGTTCGGCGATATCGACGAACTCGAGGACGCCGTCACGGTCGCGACGGTGCTGGCCGAGCAGCGGCGCTGGCTGTCCCCGTGGTACCGCAAGGTCGGCGCCGGCGCCGGGTACGACCAACTGACCGACGTGTTCGGTGACCTCGCCGCGCCCCGGCTGGATGCCTATATAGGCGACCTGACCGATATCGAGCTGTTCCTGTTGCGCGTCACCCTGGCCCTGATGAGCGATCGCGACGTCCTGATCGTCGGCGACCTGGAACAGGTACGCGACCAGCAACAGCGCGCCCTGGCCGTCGACCGGCTCGCGGCGCTCGCCGCGCGGCGCACCGTGGTCGTCGGCGTCACCAACCCGCTGGGCGGCACCGCTGCCGAGCACCACCTGCACGATGTGCGCGCCTTGATGGGAGGCCTGTGATGGCGGCCGTGTTCGCCTTCGGTTCGGAAGCCAAGCGGTTCGGTCGAAGCCGGCTGGGGCGCATCGGCATCGCGGTGTTGATGCTCATGCCCCTGGTGTACGGGGCGCTGTACCTGTGGGCGTACTGGGACCCGTTCGGGCATGTCGACAAGATGCCGGTGGCGTTGGTCAATTCCGATCGGGGAGCCGAGGTTTCGGGGCAGCACATCGACGCGGGCGCCGAGGTGGCCAAGAGCCTGCTCGCCGACGGCGGATTGGATTGGCACGTGGTCGATCCCGACGAGGCGCGCAGCGGGGTGGAACACGGCAAGTACTACTTCATGCTGGAGTTGCCGCCCGATTTCAGTGCGGCGGTGGCCTCTCCGGTGACCGGAAACCCGAAGAAGGCCGACCTGATCGCCGTCTACAACGACGCGAACAACTACATTTCCAGCAGCATCGGGCACACCGCGATCGAGCAGGTGCTCAACGCCGTCTCCGCACGGATCGCCGGGCAGTCGGTGAACCAGGTGCTCTCCGTGGTGGTTTCCTCCGGCTCGGGCATCAAGGAGGCGGCGAACGGCGCCCGGCAACTCGCCGACGGAACCGTCCGGGCCGACGACGGCGCCGGTCAACTCGCCACCGGCCTGGACAGCGCCAAGACCGGCTCGGCCGAGCTGGCCACCGGCGCCCGGCAACTGTCCGCGGCCATCAACAAGGCGACCGATCCGATGATCACGGTCAGCAAGGCGCTGTCGCAGTTGGGCGGCAGCGACGAGCAGTTGCGCACCGGGGTGACCGCATTGCGACAGGCGACCGATGAACTCGACACCATCGCCGACGCGCAGGACCGCGCGGCCAAGGGCCTGGGACCGGTGATCGACCAACTCTCTGCCAGCCCGGATCCACTGGCCGCCGGTGCGGCGAACTCGCTGCGCGACATCCAGAACCAGTTGCAGTCGCACCAGTTCAGCCCGCAGATCCGCCAACAGCTGTCCAGCGCCGAGGATTCCGCGATCGCCATGACATCGGTGCTGAGGACACCCGACAGTGCCCTGAGCCGTTCGCTCGACGACCTGGGCCGCGGCGGTCAGGACCTCACCGACAAGCTCACCGAGCTGCGCGACGGCGCCGACCGCGTGGCCACCGGCAGTGCCGACCTGAACCGCGGCCTCGTGCGGCTGGACGACGGTGCGCACCAGCTGAAGTCCGGTACCACGCAACTACGAGACGGCGCCTCGGAACTGGCCGGCAAGTTGGCCGACGGCGCCCAGCACGTCCCCCAGTGGACTGCCCAGCAGAAGGATGCGATCGCCGATACCATCGGCGGCCCGGTCCACCTGCAGGCCTCGCACGAGAACGGCGCGCCGAACTTCGGCACCGGCATGGCCCCGTTCTTCCTCACGCTGGCGCTGTTCTTCGGCGCGTTGATGCTGTGGATGGTGCTGCGGCCGTTGCAGTCTCGTGCGGTCGCGGCGGAGGTGCACCCACTGCGGGTGGCGTTGGCCAGTTACCTGCCCGCCGCCGCGATCGGCGCGTGTCAGGCCGTCATCCTGTACGCGGTGGTGCGCTTCGCCCTCGGGATGCATGCCGAGCACCCGGTCGCGATGCTGGGGTTCATGGTGCTGATCGCGTGCGCCTTCGTGGCCGCCGCCCAGGCGGTCAACGCACTGGTCGGTCCCACGCTGGGCCGGGTCCTGTTGATGGCACTGCTGATGGTGCAGTTGGTGAGCGCGGGTGGGCTGTATCCGGTGGAGACGACGTCCAAACCGTTCCAGTTCATCCACCGCTACGATCCGATGACGTTCGGCGTCAACGGGTTACGGCAGCTGGTGTTGGGCGGTGTGGACGGCAGGCTGTGGCAGGCCGTCGTGGTCCTGGTGGCCATCGGCGCGCTCGGCTTGCTGGTCTCGTCGTTGTGCGCGCGGCGCAATCGGATGTGGACCATCTCCACCCTGATGCCGGCCGTCAAACCGTGAAAAGCAGGGAGCCTGCCGCTCGGGGGGTTGCGGCAGGCTCCCTGTGGTTTCGGGTCGGACGGATCCGTCAGGCGGCGGCTTGCGCCCCCAGCACCCGCTGGATGTCCGGCTTCATCATCTGCAGCTGCTGTCCCCAGTAGCCCCAGCTGTGTGTGCCGTTCGGCGGGAAGTTGAACACGCCGTTGTTGCCACCGGCCGCGATGTAGCGATCACGGAAGGTGATGTTGGTGCGCAGCGTGAACCCTTCGAGGAACTGGGCCGCCATCAGGTTGCCGCCGCCTCCGGAGGTGTCCAGTTCGGACGGCGTGCCGGTGCCGCAGTAGATCCAGATGCGGGTGTTGTTGGCCACCAGCTGGTTGATGTTGACCATCGGGTCGTTACGCCGCCACGCCGGATCCGACGAAGGGCCCCACATGCTTTCGGCGTTGAAGCCACCGGCGTCGTTCATGGCGAGCCCGATCAGCATCGGCCACCAGCCCTCGGACGGGTTCAGGAAACCCGACAGCGTGCCAGCGTAGATGAACTGATCCGGGTGGTAGATCGCGTAGGTCAGGGCGGCGCTGCCCGCCATCGACAGACCGACCACGGCGTTGCCGGTACGTGACACGCCCTTGTTGGCTTCCAGCCAGGCCGGCAGCTCCTGGGTCAGGAACGTCTCCCACTTGTAGGTGTAGTTCTGCCCGTTGCCCTTCGACGGCTGGTACCAGTCGGTGTAGAAGCTGGACTGACCGCCGACCGGCATGATCGTGGACAGGCCGGACTGGTAGTACCACTCGAATGCCGGGGTGTTGATATCCCAGCCGTTGTAGTCGTCCTGGGCGCGCAGACCGTCGAGCAGGTACAGCGCGTGTGGGCCACCGCCCTGGAATTGGATGCGGATGTCACGGCCCATCGACGCCGAGGGCACATCCAGGTATTCCACGGGCAGGCCCGGCCGCGAGAAGGCCCCTGCGGTCGCCGAACCCCCCGCGAAGCCGATCAGCCCGGGCAGTGCGGCGACGGTCGCGGCGACCACCGCCGCCCGACGGAGCCACTGACCACGAATCTTTCTGATGAACTTCATAACGGCAACCAACCCACCTTTCGTAAGAGATCCAAGCAATTGCCGTTGCTCTTTCTTCGTCGAAAGTGAATCACGTGCCCCAAATGCCACACGTGTAACACGGCCGTGCGGTGCAGTCGCGGTTGGGCAACGATTGGGACTCGTCGGGGAGACCCGCATGTGACCGCGTCGTGACCCGACCGGGGCCACGTCAGGATCCGGCGGGGACTAGCCGGCGCCGGCCAGCGCCTCGCGCACCGCGCTGCGGCGTTCTTCGATGGCACGCCCGATCTCCTGGAGCAGCAGCGGTTTTCGTGCCACCAACTGCTCGACGTGGGTGCGGCCGATCTGCAGCACCGTGACCTCGTCCAGGGCGTGTGCACCCGCGGACACGGGCTCGCGGGTCAGGGCGGTCTGGCCCAGGAAATCCCCGGTCTCGGCGGTCCGGACGGTGACGATCGAACCGTCCGGCCGTACCGCGGTCAGCCGCACCAGGCCCTTGACGATGAACGTCATCCGGTCCGGAACCTGGCCGGGGGTCTGCAGGGTCTCCTCGCTCCCGTAACGGGTCAACCGCAGATACGGCAGCAGGTCGCCGAACTCAGCCTCGGTGAGGCGCAGGGTGGCGGCCACCACGTGCAACGAATCGGCGATCCGGTCCGGCGTGGCGAAATCGTCCTCGGCCTCGTCCAGGTGCAGGTCCGCACGCCGAGCGGCATACCAGATCCAGCGCAGGAACGTTGCCCTGGCCGAACCGTCGTCGGCCGGACTGCGCAGCGGGATCGTCGTCTTGTACTGCAGGCCGCCCATGGCAACGGCTTTCGGCCGCGCCTCGGGCCGCAGTTGGGGCAGATTGGCCGCCACCCGGGTCAACATGGCGCAGACCTGGTCTGGTGCATCGTCGAGGGCGAACACGCTGACCACCGAAATCGAATGGTCACCGGCCGGGCGGCTCTGGTTGGTGAACGACGCCCCGGCCAACACCGAGTTCGGCATGATCTGCATACCACTACCGGTGTCGATATGCGTTGCACGCCAGTTCACTTCGACCACCCGGCCGCGTGCCGACGGGGTGTCCAGCCAGTCGCCCAGCTGGAACGGCTGCTCGAACAGCAACAGCAGACCAGAGACGATCTGGCCCACCGAGTTCTGCAGTGCCAGGCCCAGCACGATCGAGGTGATGCCCAGTGCGGTGAACAGGCCGCCGACGTTGGCGCCCCACACGTAGGAGAAAATCAGCGCCAGCCCCACCGCGATCACCGCGAAGCGTGCGACATCGAGGAAGATCGACGGAATCCGCTTGCGCCAGCTGCCTTCCGGGGCGCCCTGGAACAGCGTGGCATTGAAACCCGACAACAGCAGGATCAGGATGACGAAGCCGAAAACGGTCGCGATGATGCGCACCGGCGTGGCTTCCGCGTCGACGTCGGTGGCCTTCGTCAGCAGCAGCAACAAGGCACCGAGCGGCAGGATGTAATTCCTCAGCAAACTCACCGCACGAACCAGCGCACTGCCGCGGCGGGCCAACGCGCTGCGCACCTCGGTCAGGATGACCAGGGCGACCGGTAACCCGACCGACACGCCGACGGACCAGAAGAACCACGGCGCGTCGAGCAGATCGGTCACGGCCGGCGCTCCGTGAGCCGCCACACCGGCTCGGTCCCGCCCGGGACGGCGATCTCGCCTGCGGGCACGAACAGGTTCGGCTCGCTCACCGCATCGCGCACCCGTGCCGTCACGTAGACGCCGGGCTGCGCGGAGCCGCTCTGCACCTGGTTGGCCAGATCGACCGTGGCGCCCCACATGTCGTAGGCCAGGCTGGACCGGCCGACCAGGCCGCTGGTCACGGTTCCGGTGTCGATGCCGGCCCGCAGCTGCAGGTTGTTGCCGGTCTCGCCGTTGTAGCGGTCGACGATGCGCTGCATTTCCAAGGCGAAATCGACTGTGCGGCGGACATTGTCGAGGCGGGGAATGTTGAGTCCGCAGCTGGCCAGGTAGCCGTTGTGCAGGGTGCGCACCCGTTCCACCCCCAGGCTCTCTGCCGCCGCGTCGAACTGGCGCACCAGACGGTTGACGATGGCCAGCGCCGCGTCCGAGCTCATCTGGGCCGACAACTCGTCGAGTCCGGCGATATCGGCGAAGATCACCGTGACATCCTGGTGATCCTGGGCGATGGTCTCCTCGCCCTCCCGGTACCGGACCGCCACGGGTTCGGGCATCAGCGACAGCAACAGCCGGTCGTTTTCCCTGCGCTGCTCATTGAGCAGGTCCTCCTTGATGGCCAGGTTGCGGCTCATCCCATTGAAAGCGACTGTCAGATCGCCGAACTCGTCCTTGGATTGCACCGGCACGGTCACCCCGTAGTCACCGGAGCTGATCTGTTGGGCACCGGCCTCCAAGCGCCTGATCGGCCGGATGAAGAACCGAGCGAGCAGCATCGCCGCGATGGACACCACGAAGATGATGCCGGCGGTGGACAGCACCAGCTTGCGGGTGAACGCGGATACCGGGGCGAAAGCCTCGGCGGTGTCGATCTTGGCGATCATCGCCCAGTGCAGGCCGTCGATGTCGACGGGAGCATAGGCCTGCAGGGTCTCCTTGCCCAGATAGTCACGCGCGATGAGCGTGCCGCGTTGGCCGCGCTGCGCCAACTTGGTGGCTTCACTGCCCACCGGTTGCACCAGTGTGGTGCCGCCCTGGCGGATGGAGTTCTGCGCGACGTCGGGCGGGGTGCCGGCGTCGATCACCTCCCGTTTGAACTTCTCCGGATCCTCGACGAACAGCCGGGAATCCGAGCGCATCAGATCGTCCGGCCCGACGATGTACGTTTCGCCGGTTTTGCCCATACCGGATTCTTCCCAGCGCTTGTCCATCGTCATCAACCGATTGATCTTGGAGATCGGGAACTGCAGGGCCAGCACGCCCTGCACCTGCCCGACGTCGCCGACGGGGGAGACCAGCCATGCGGTGGGCGATGACGCAGGTTGGTAGTCACCGAAATCGGTGATCGCCACGTAGTCGACGGCGTTGGACGCCATCGCCTTGAGATAGGCGTCGGTGAGATTGCCGGCGCGGTACGGGCCGTTGAGGATGTTGGTGCCCAGGTCGACGCCCTTGTACGCCGAATAGACCACATTTCCCCGGGCGTCCAGCAACAGGGCGTCCTCGAACTCGAACCGGGTGACGATCTCGCGGAAGAAGTCGTTGTACCTGGCGTTGGCTGCCGACCATGCGCTGCCGTCGCGGGCGTCGTCGAATTGGATCGACTTGTTCCAATCCGTGAACGGCGTCGTGTAATTGGCCTGCAGGTACTTCTGCGCGTTCGACGTCGGCAGCAGCGCCGACACGTCGACCTCGTCGCCGGTCTGGTTGTCCTCCACCTTGGCGAATTGGTTGTCGTAGTAATCCGTCATCGCCTGTTGTTGCTGCGGGGTGATGGTCGCATTGGCCAGCTGGTCGAATCCCGCGGTGAACGCCTGCAAGGCTTGCGTGGTCGTGGAACCCCGGGTGTAGATGACCAGTGAATTCTTCAGATCGGAAATCTGGGCGCTCAGTTGCCTGCTCTGCGATTGCCGGATTTCGGTCAATCGGTCGAATACCGAATTGCGCAGCGATTGTCGGCCGGACTGGTATCCGATGGCCCCGACCACGGCGGCCGACAGGATGCTGGTGGCCAGCAGCATCACCAAAAGTTTGGATTGGATGCTCACGCGGGAAAGGAACCGGCGGCTCAACTTCGGCGGTGCCGCTGCATCACCCGAATCGGAATCCGCCGGGCTTTCCATTGTCGTGATCATCGGTTCGAGAGCTTAGGCGCTCGACCATTCCATTTTCGTTGTTGGCCGATATTCACCCGTGCCGTTCACCGGGGCGCGACGATCACCCAGCCGTGTGGCGGCACCACGATGTCGGAGACGAGATCCGGCGGCGGCGCACCTGACCCGGCGATGATCTGCCCCGGCCGGGGCAGGGTGGCCCGCAACGGCTCGGCGCCGACGTTGAGCGCGACGGTCAGCTCACCGTCGTCGGCCGCGGTGCGGTACATGTACCCGGTGTTGCTGACCGCGACGGGTTCGGTGCGTGCGGTGTGCAACCACGGGTGCCGGCGCCGCAAGCCGATGAGGTATTGGTGCAACTGCAGGGTGTCGTTGTGATCCGTTGGCCGCCCGCCGAATTCGGGCCGGATGGCGTCGTCGCCGCCGGCTCGCTCCTCTTTGACGGCCTGCCACGCCCATTCGTCGCCGGCATAGATGCTGGGCGTGCCGCCGGTGGTGAGCAACAGCACCAGGGCGTGTTCCAGGTGGCGCGGGTCGTCGAGCCGGCTGGCGATCCGCGTCACGTCGTGGTTGCCGACGAAGGTGAGCGGAACGAAGGTGTCCAGGAAGTCGTTGTGGCGCTGCAACGCCCAGTCCAGTTCGTGGAAGTTGCCGTCGTTGAGGCTGCTCCAGACGGCTTTCCACAGTTCGTACTGTGTCACCGAGTCGAAGCCTGCCGCCCGTACCTGCGCCGGGTAGTCGCCGTGGATCACCTCGCCGACGAACCAGGCCTGCGGATGGCGTTCCCGGACGGCGGGTAGCACGACGGCCCAGAACCGTTCCGGTACCGCGTATGCCGCGTCCAACCGCCAGCCATCGGCGCCGCGGTCCAGCCAGTGCGTCATCACGTCGACGGTGTAGTCGACCACTTCGGGATTGCCGTGGTTGAGCGCGATCAGCTCGCCGTGGCCCTCGAAGGTCGCAAATCCGTCGCGCGACCGGCGGAACCAGCGGGCGTCACCGCCCTCCGGCGTGTCCAGGGCTTGGCGATAGTGTGCGAAATCGGTGCCGACGTGGTTGAAGACACCGTCGAGCAGCACCCGCAAGCCGCGCCGGCGCGCTTCGTCGACGAGCCGGTCGAAGTCCGCGTCGTCGCCGAGGCGGGGGTCGATCCGGTAGTGGTCGGTGGTGTCGTACCCGTGCGTGCGGGAGGCGAAGATGGGTCCGAGCGCGATACCCGAGCAGCCGAGTTCTACCGCGTGGTCCAGCCAGTCCACGATGCGCAACAGCCGGTGCTCACCCGGCTGGGGTGGCGGATCGGCCGGGAAGGCGCCGACGAACCCCAGCGGATAGATCTGCCACCAGATGGCATGGGTGACCCAGTCCGGATCGGTCATGGCCGGAACTTCGCTTCGTAGAGGGCGCGCATCCGCTCGGTGAGCTCGTCGGCCGGACCGTCGGTGCGCAGGCCGGGCGCGACGGTGCCGATCGGCAACGGGGCCACGGGCGCCGGCGGGGCACCCCACTCGGTGCACCACCGGCTCAGCTGCGCCGAGGAGGCCGCGTACACGATGCGCCCGAGCCCCACCCACGCATGGGCCGCCGCGCACATCGGGCAGTGCTCGCCCGAGGTGTACACCGTGGCCGCGCGGCGCTCCTCGGGCGTCAGATGCTCGACGGCCCACCGGGCGATGGCGAACTCGGGGTGCCGCGTGGCGTCACCCCCGGCAACTCTGTTGCGGTCCTCGAAACGGGTCCGACCGGTCGCGTCGACCAGGACGGAGCCGAACGGCTCGTCGCCGTCGTCGAGTGCCGACCCGGCCAGTTCGACGCAGCGGCGCAGATATTCGATGTCTTGCGCACTGATGGACACCCTGGCGAGCCTACTCACCGCCGGTGGAGGCACCCGCTAGGTCTGATGACATACCTGGGGGACGGTCTCGAATGCCGACGCCGAACCCCAACACCATGCCGCGTAGGCGGCCGCGACCGCCACCCGATCGATATCGAGCTGGTTTCCGCCGGCCGACCGGACCGACTCCGCGACCGCGAACTTGATGATGTCGACGAGCGCCGACAAGGGTGCGTCCGGTCGGTGCGTAGTGGACATGGTCACTGTTCCCCCAACGGCCAGGGGCCCTCGCGCGTCGCCCCGTTGCGAGTCGCGAAACCCCTGCCTGCCAACACCTTAGTACTGCCACGCTCGCTTCGCGCAGCGGACGCGCCCTTAGTGACAGCCTTTCGCGGTGGTGACCACTTCCAGCCGGCAGGCACACGATGCCAGTACCGGTACGTCGGCGCGGGCGATGGCCAGGGTGAGTTGCTGACCGATGATCGCCGCCTCGGCGTCGCGGCCCAGACGCTGCAGGCACTCGTGGTAGCCGTGCAGGCTCCACACGTTGCCGGGATGCTGACAGGACCGGCGCAGTGTGCCGTCCAGTCCCAGGTCCGCCGCGTACACCGCGGCGGCCTCCTCGACCCGGCCCTGCTCCAGCAGCAACGCCCCGTAGGCGTGCCGGGTGGGCTGCATCCAGCCCCACGGCTCGTCGTAGGGCAGCGCGTCGTCGAGCGCGATGGCCGCCCGCAGGTGGGTGAACGCGTCGTCGAAACGCCCTTCCCGGTAGGCGATTTCGCCGTCCAGCATGGCCACCGCGATGGCCAGGATGTCGCGGCTGGTGTTGTTGAACAGGTACCGGGTGTCCGGGATGCGGTCGTGGGCGGCCGCCAGTGCGGCCCGCTCGGCGTGGGCCTGAGGGAGCTGCCCCTTGGCGGCGTGCGCGACGCCGCGGCCGTAGTGGATGGTGGCGGTGGTGGTGCAGTACAGCTGCTGGTCGTCCGGCAGTGGTGTGGTGATCAGTTCGTCCCAGCGCCCGAACCGCACCAACACGTGCACCCGCAGCGGCACGAATGCCTCCAGCCAATCGGCCATCGGCGGGGATTCGATCGCCAGCAGCTCGGGGCTCAGCTGACCGGACAACTCGTCGGCGGCGTCCAGCGCCACCTGCGACCGTCCCTCGAACATCGCCGAATAGACCACGAAGTGCAGATCGTGCGCCCGGTACAGCGAGTAGAAGTTCAGCGGCCCCTCGCGCCGCACGAATCGACGATCGGCGCGCACCGCGGCCTGGTTGGCCAGGATCGAGGAGCGGTAGTCGCCGCACAGCACGTCGATATGACTGGGCATGTGCTGCAGGTGACCGGCGTCGGGCACCAGGCCCCGCAGCAGATCGGCGGCGGGCAGCGCGTCCTCCGGGTGCGCCGACATCTCCAGGGCATGCAGATACAGGTGCAGTACGCCCGGGTGCCTCCGTCCGGCGTCGGTGCTCAGCGCGTCGTCCAGGATGTGCACCGCGGCCAGCACCCGGGAACCGGGGGCGGGCCGCCCGGTCGCGCCGTCCCACAGCGCCCACGCGGTGACGTTGAGCAGCGCGTCGGCCGTCAGCGCGGCGACGTCGACATCGCCGGGGTGCTCCGCGGCGACCCGCGTCATCGCGTCGGCGTAGGCGCCGTGCCCGGCCTCCAGCGCCGCGGCGTCACCGGGATCGTCGGTGGGGAAGCGGACGCTCAGCGCGTCGATCAGCGCCCGCTCCGGCACCGACGCGCGCCCGCTGGACGCCCGGGCCAATTCGGCGCGGGCGCGGTGCAGGGACGCAGCCAGGTCCACCGGATCGAACGCCTCCCACGCCTTGTTGTAGTTCGGGCCGACCGAGTAGGCGATGCCCCAGCGGGCGATGGCCAGGTCGGGGTCGAGGGCGAGCGCACGCTCGAAACAGCGCACCGCTTCTTCGTGATTGAAGGCGTACGCCCAGACCATGCCGCGGTCGAACCACGCCTGTGCCTGCGGATCGGGTGTCTCGACGGGCCGGTGGTAGGACCCCAGGTCGTAATAGGGCTCGGTTGCTGTGCTCACCGCACGCACGTTAATTCAGTGGCGGGCGCGGCGAGAAGCGTTGTGCAGATGCGTGAGCCGAACGACGGGCCGGCGACTACGGTGAGCCCCATGATCCGATGTGTGCGGTTGTGGACCGGTGACGACGGCGGCTCGCATGTGGATGTCGGCACGCTGGACATGACGCCCGGCCGCAACGCGGACCTGGTGTCGGTGGCGATGTCGGCCGCCCATGTCACGGTGGAGGAGACCGCCGGCGGCGGATCGCTGGCCTGGCATACCGCGCCGGTGCGCCAACTGGTGGTGACCCTGGCCGGCACCTTGCGGTTCTCGACCCGTGACCACGAGACGTTCACGCTGCACCCCGGCGACGTGTTGCTGGCCGAGGACACCACCGGGACGGGCCACCAATGGGAACTCGTCGGCACGGACCCCTG
The DNA here is from genome assembly GCF_002101555.1 of Mycolicibacterium canariasense. Lineage (GTDB taxonomy): Bacteria > Actinomycetota > Actinomycetes > Mycobacteriales > Mycobacteriaceae > Mycobacterium > Mycobacterium canariasense. Next base: position 55,974 of record NZ_LQOL01000099.1, on the reverse strand, counting down.
GCGCCGGATGTACGTCGTGCTCGCCCCCGGCGCCGAGGTTCCCTTCGTCCCGGCGTGAGTTGTGCACGTTCGGTAACGGTGAGCGTGACAGAACGTGCACAGATCGCTAGTGGCCGGCGACGATATCGGACTCGTCGACCTCGACCGGGTCCTTCGAGCCGGGCAGCAGCGCATAGGCCGCGCAGACGATCCCGAAGAACAGATAGCCCAGGGCGACTTGCGGATTGGCCGCCCAGGCCACCTCGGGGGCGTGGATCAGCCCGATGAAGGACAGGGCGGCACCGACCACCGAGGCGATCGCCGCGTAGAGGAACTTCTTCTCCAGGATGAACGTCACCATGGTGCCCAGGATCAGGCCCACCAGCACCGCACCCTCGCCGAGGGTCAACAGGCCGTCGTAGACCACACCCGCACCGTTGAGTGCCTCCAATCCGACCTTCGATGCAGACGTGCCCGCCGCGTTCAAGGCGTTGTCGATCAGCCCGCTGGCCCACTGCGCCAGGTTGGGCAGGATGGCGGCGACGACGGCGACGGCGTGCAGTCGCGGCACCGCCTGGAACGCCTGCGCCCCGATCAGCAGACCGATGTAGAGCAGGATCGGCACGATCGCCGGCACCGGCAGCAGCGCGTCCAGCACCCCGAACAGGCCGAGGAAGCAGAAGATACCGATCACCACACCACTGGCCAGCGAGTAACCGGCGCGGCCGCCGGCGTCCTTCCAGCCGGGGTGACCGATGTACACCGCGGGCGGGAACGGCGAGCCGAATGCCGACCCGATCACCGCGCCGGCGCCGTCGGCCAGCAGCACACTGCGCAGGTTGTAGTTGTCACCCGCGGCGGCCGCGCTCTCCACGTTGCTCATTGCCTCGGTGAAGTTGTAGACGCCCAGCGGTATCGCGGTGCCCAGCAGCGGGGCCAGATGCGACAGGCCGGAGAACAGCATGTCCACCCGAAGATCGGGGATGCCGATGGCGATATCCGAAACCGCCTGTCCCACATCGGGTGCCGACATGAACCCGCCGATCCACCCGATCGCGGTGCCGACCAGCAGGGCGGCCAGGCCGACGGGGATGCCGAACGGCAACTTCATGTCGGTGAAGAAGCCGATGAGGATGATCGCCATGACCGGCAGGCCGATCCAGGCCGCCTCCCACATCTGGGCGGCCGGCCGCATCGAGATGAAGGTGATCGAGATACCGGCCAGGGTGCCCAGCATTGCCGCGCGCGGGGTCAGCTTGCGGATATAGGGTCCGACGAAGGCGCCGATCATCACGATGACGCCGATCATGAATGCCCAGGCCAGCCCGGCCTGCCAGGCCGCCATGGCGTCCTTGGTGTTCAGGTACACCGGCAGCATGACGACGAACACCACGATGAACATGTGCGGCACGCTGGGGCCGTACGGTAAAGCCGTGACGTCCGTTCGGTTCTCGCGCCGGGCCAATCGGCGCGCCAGGAACGTGTAGTACAGATTGCCGAGGATCAGCGCCACGCCCAGGGCGGGCAGGATGGTGCCCAGCACATCACCCGGTGGCACGTTGACGACGCCGATCATCAACCCGGTCAGGGTCAGGACGTTGACCAGGATGTTGAACCCCAGCCCGAAGAACGCGTTGGTGTCCCCGCGAGTCCACCAGGGGATCGCGATCCCGGGTTTGGGGGTGTCGGACGGCGCGGGGGGATCGGTGACGTCGGTGGACACGGGCGGGGTCCTTTCAGGCGGCGTGCGGAGTGAGTTGTTGCAGTGCGGGAATGACGGCCGCCGTGTCGGCGACCCACCCGAAAATGCCCCCCTGGGCCGTGATCATTTCCAGCCCCACCCGCTGGAATTCCGGGAAATACGAACCGACGCAGTCGGATACCACCAGGCACTCGTAGCCGCGGTCGTTGGCCTCGCGTGTGGTGGTGTGCACGCACACCTCGGTGGTGACGCCGGTGATCAACAGTTGGGTGATACCGGCACCGGTCAGCACGTCCTGCAGATCGGTGGCGTAGAACGCCCCCTTGCCCGGCTTGTCGATCACCACCTCGCCCGCGATCGGCGCCAGTTCGTCGACGATGTCGTGGCCGTACTCGCCGCGGATGAGGATGCGCCCGTACTTGCCGGGGTCGCCGATGCGTTGCGACGGTGCGCCCCGATTGAGCTTGGCGGGCGGGCAGTCCGACAGGTCGGGCTGGTGGCCCTCTCTGGTGTGGATCACCAGCAGGCCGGCCGCGCGCGCCGCCGCGATCAGGTCGGCAAGTGGCCCGACCACCTTCAGCAACTGGTGCACGTCATTGCCCAGGCTTTCCCCGAAACCGCCGGGCAGCAGGAAATCCCGTTGCATGTCGATGACGATCAACGCCGTCCGCCCCGGTTCCAGCGTGAACGCCGACGGTTCGGCGGGGACGGACGCAGACATGGGCGATCCGCCTTCGGCTGCTGGCTGGGCTGTCATATCTCCTCCTTGACGGTCGACGCGGTGGCGGCTCCGGTTGCCACGGTGGCGATCCGGGGTTCGTCGAGGATCTGCGCGGCCAGCGTCAGCACGGTGTCGTCGGAGAGCGCGTTGCCCAGCAGCATCGCGCTGTAGGGCCGCCCGTCGCTGGTCACCCCGAGCGGCACCGCGACGCCGAGCAGGTCGAGCAGATTGCCGAAGTGCGTGTAGTGGCCCAGCATCGTGTTGCAGTCGATGGGCCGCGCGAGCACCTGCTCGACGGTGAAGGTGGTGCCGATGGTGGGCACCACCAACACGTCCATGGACTCCCACAGTCGGGCGACCTCGGCCTTGAGCTCCTGCAGCTTCTGCAAGGCGGCGAACGCGTCCACCGCGGTGTAGTTGAGGCCGCCGCGAAAGATGTCCCGCACCACCGGGTGGATCGAATCTGGTTGTTCGGCAAGAAAATCGCCGAACTCGACCAGGCGCTCGGCCACCCACGGCCCTTGATAGAGCAGCGTCCCCGCGGCCAGGAACGGCGCCAGGGACACCTCGACGGTGACGGTCTGCCGTTCCAGGTGTTCCCGGAATCCGAGGTGGGCGGCGCGCATCGCATCGTCACCGAAGAACTCGAGTTCGGCGGCCGGGGGTAGCCCGACCCGGATCGGCGTCCCGCCGTACCGCGGGCCGCGATCCCGCGACCACGGGTCGCCGTCATCGCGCCCGGCCAGGACGTCGAAAACCCGGTCGACATCGTCGATGCAGCCGGCCATCACGCTCAGGCAGTCCAGCGACTTGCAGGCCGGCACCAACCCTACGGTGCTGATCAGTCCCCGGGAGGGCTTGAAACCGACCACCCCGTTGAGGGCCGCCGGGACACGCCCCGATCCCGCGGTGTCGGTGGCCACCGCGAAGGGCACCTGGCCCAGCGCGACGGCGAGGGCCGAGCCCGAGCTGGAACCGCCGGAGATGAGATCGTTGCCGAACACGCTGCGCGGCACGGTGTAGGGGGTGCGGGTTCCGTTGAGACCGGTGGCGAACTGGTCGAGATTGGTCTTGCCGACATAGAGCGCGCCCGCGTCCAGCAGCCGCTGTACCGCCGGGGCGGTGCGCTCGGCGACGTAGGCGTAGTCCGGGCAGGACAGCGTGGTGGGGACACCGGCGACGTCGATGCTGTCCTTGACCCCGAACGGCACGCCGTACAGCGGCAAAGTCCTTGCCCCGGGCCGACTCTCGATCTCAGCGGCCGCTGCCAGCAATTCGTCGCGCGCGACGGTGGACAGCCAGGTCCCGTCGTCGCCGCGGGCGGCGATCGCGTCGGCGACCCGGGCCGCCGTCTTGACCGGCGAGCCGGTGCCGCCGGCGTGCGAATCGAGGATCTCGGCAATCGACGGACCGATCGATGGACCGTTGGCGGCTGTTCCCATGTCTGTCGATTGTCGACAGAATCATGGCGATCGCGGTACGGCCATGTGTCGATCGTGTTAGCGCCTCACTGGGTCGCCAGGTTCAGATAGCGCAGGTGTCCGTGCTGTTCGAGGGCCGTGATGACAGTCGCGGCGTCATTGGACTCCAGTGCGGTCAGGATCGCCCGGTGCCGCTCGACGCCGTCGCTGGCGTGGTGATGTCGGGCCTCTTCGCGCAGGTTCATCGCCATCGGCAGCTGCAGTTTCAGCAGAATCGGCTCCAGCACCAGATCCAGCTGGTGGTTGTCGGCGAGTCCGACGACCGCGGCGTGGAAGCGGCGGTGCGCGTCGTCGCGGTCCAGAGGGTCTGTCGCACAGGCCATGTCATCGAGCGCCAGCCGTACCGGTTCCAGCGCGGAGTCCGGGTCGGCGAGCGGCATCGCGAGTTCGACGGCATGCCGCTCGAGCACCTGCCGGAGATCGAACAGCTGCAGGATGTCCGACGGGGACCAGTCGGTGACCCGCGACCCGCGCCGGGGGAGATGCTCCACCAGGCCCTGCTGTGTCAGCAGGCGCAAGGCCTCGCGCAGCGGTGCCCGGCTGATGCCGAGGTCTGCGCACAGTTGTTCCTCGACGATCTTCTCGCCGGGGCTCAGCGCCCCGCTCAGGATCGCGTCGCGTACCCGGTTTCCGGCGACGTCGACGAGAGTTGCGGGCAGTTCCTGCCGCGATCCGTCTGTCCGTGCTGCCGCCATGTCACGCCATCGTACGAACTTTTGCGGCCGCGTGCCGTTTGCGGGACTCGACACGACACTTAGAACATGTTCTAGTTCTTCCATGCTGGACTTCACCCTCGAGGACCTCAGCGCCGAGGACGTCGAGCGCTTGCGCACCGTCTACCGGCCGCTGACCGAGTCGGTGCGTGAGCTGATCGATGCCACCATCCGCTCGGAGGCCGACGCCGATGCGGTGGCCGCGGCCAGGGCGCACATCGACGCGGCGACCGCAATCCTGCAACGGCAACAGCTCGACGGCCCCTTCGGTGTGCGCTTCACCGCCGAGGGCGACCGGATGCCCTGGGGGAACGCGGTGATCGGGCTGCGCAACCCGATCGCGCCGCCGCTGGCCGTGCAGCGCAACGCCGACGGATCGGTATTCGCCGATTTCGTGCTGGGTGCGGCGTATGAGGGCCCGCCGGGACATGTGCACGGCGGGGTGGCCGCACTGTTGCTGGATCACGTGCTCGGTGAATCGGCCAGCCCGGCCACCAGTCCCAGGCTCACCGGCACCATCAGTGTCCGGTATCTGCGGCCGACCCCGCTGGGCGCCTTGCACATCGAGGCGGCGATCGTGCGCACCGAAGGGGTCAAGACATTCGCGGCCGGACTGATCGCCGACGCGGACGGTCCCACCGTGCAGGCCGAGGGAGTGTTCATCCGACCGAAGTGGGCCAGGGGTTAACCGGCGGCCGAGGTTGCCGGGCCGGCGTTGGCGACGTCGACCAGCACCCGGGTGATCGTGGCGAGTTCGCCGACGAGCACCCGCGCCGGGCCGTCGTCGGGGCCCAGCAACGGCGCGGCGTCGCGCACCGCGATCGATGCGGCGTTGAGTTGCTCGGTGTCCACCCGCCACGGAGCGGCCGGTGTGGCCGGATTGCCCATCAGTGCCTTGACGTAACCGTCGATGGCGCTGGTGAATTCACGGCTCAGGGTGGATGACGGGTGCACAGGCAAGGTGGACTCCAGCGTGGCGCAACTGGTGGTGACCGCGTTCAGTGCGGCGCGGTAGGGGCGCAACCACCGGCGTATCGCGGGGTCCTCGGTCCGGGTGGCCCCGACCGCGGCCTCGAACGCGGTGCGCGCGCTGGCCGCACGCTGCCAGGCGGTCGACAGCGTTTCGGCGGGATGGTCGACATCGTGCACGAAGGCCTTGATCACCGCGGCGGCGTAGTCGATCTCGGTCTTCAACAGTTCGCCGGCCCGCTGCCGCAGTCGCACCAGCGCGTTGTCGGGAAGCGCGACGTGCACGATAATCGCCAGGGCCCCGCCGACAATGGTGGCCAACCAGCGTTGCTCAACGGCGGCGGCGTCGACGGACCCGCCCACGTCCAGCAAGAAGATGATTGCGGCGGCCAGCGCTGCGCTCACCGCGAAGTACCCGAATTCGGCTCCGAGATAGGCGATTCCCAGGCATGCCACGGCCAGTGCCGCCGACAGAAGACCACCCGGGTGCAACAGTGCGGTGACGGTCGACGCCGCGATCACACCGATCGCGGTGCCGGTGATCCGCCCGACGCAGCGGGTGTAGGTATGTGCCGTCTCGGGGCGTAGCACCATGAGCACCGTCACCGCGATCCAGTACGCGTGCTCGGATCCGCTGGCCCTGGCCATTGCCATCCCGGCGGTCACCGCGATCGCCAATCGGACGGCGTGCCGCAAGATCGGTGAGCGCCAATGCAGTTGCGCCCGCATCAGGTCGACGGCTGCCGCCCACGAATCAGGTAGCCCCGGTCGCCGCAACTGGGCCACCTGTTCGGGTTCGAATTGCCCGAACCGCAACTCGACGGCTTCGGACAGTTGACGGTACAGCCGCTGGGCCACGACGGCGGTGGTGCCATCGGTGGCGTCGGCCGCCGCGTTGAGGCGGGCCAGCGCGGGACCCACCTCGCGACGATGCGCGCGCCTGGCTATCAGCTCGAGCAGGTCTCCCGTGGCGCGCAGGGTGTCCGCGGCGGCCGGGTCCCGGGGGCCTTCACGGCCCAGTGCCGTCAGCGTCACCGCGATCCGCTCCGGCAGTCCGTACCAACCCCGGTAGGCCGGCGGCCGCCGCCGCGCCTGTGCTTCGCTGAGGGTGAAGGCCTCCCGCAGCCGGATCAAGGGCATTCGGTCGATCTGGGCGCCTGGCTCGGTCGCGAGTCGGTGGGCCTCCGTCCCGAGGGCGCGGTAAGCCTGGGTGAGGGCTTCGCTTTGGTCACGCCATCGGCGTTGCGGCCAGACCGCGATCAGCACCGCCTGGGTCAACCCGCCCAGCAACGCCAGACCGGCCGACATCAGCACCGTGGTGTCACTGGCCCCCGTCGGGGAGGCGGTGACCAGCAGTACCGCGGCGCCGGAGGCCAGCATGCCGGCGTTGGCGCTCAGCGCCCACTGCATCCCGGCCAGAAAGCACCACGCCGCCACCGCGACGAGAAACAGGGGAGCCCACCCACTGGTGAGCCCGCCGACAGCCACCGCCACTGCCATCTCCACCGAGACCGTGACGACGATCGGGATCCGGCTGCGCGGGCTGTCCTGCAGCGCGGTGGCACCGGCCAGGGCAGCGGCGCCGCCCGCGGCGACGGCCGCGCCGGGCGTCCCGAGATAGAGCGCGATCGCCGCGACCGCCAGCACGCCGAGCAGGCTGCGTGCCACCGCGCCGAACTCGTACAGCGTCAGCCCGAGTGTTCTGGCCCTGCTCACCCTGCGGCCTTACTCACCCCTTCATTCTCGTACGTTTCGCGTTCTGCTCGGCGTTACCGAGGCGGTTGGGTAAACGTGTCCGGTGTCGTGGCGCCCGCGGCCGAATCGCGGGGCGTGTTGTTATTTTCGGTGGATGGAAAAGGTGATGGTGACGCTGCGCCGCGCCGAGGCGGACGAGCAGTGGTGCCGGCGGCTGCGCAGCCCGGTCGCGTCGGCCTTGTCCGAATTGGGTCTGCCCGGCCTGACGGTCAACGTGCGTGACGACGCGGTGCGCGCCTCGCTGATGACCCTGACCACCCTGGACCCACCGGTCGTCGCCGTGGTCAGCATCTGGACCCAGCAGTACTACGGGACGGCGGTGACGGCCGCGCTTGATCTGCTTTCTGCCGAATGTGATTGTCTGGCAGCGTATCTGGTCACCGAATCGGTGCCGATGCCCGCCCCGGACGGGCTGCCGGGCGCACGCACCCCGGGCTTGGCCAATGTGGCGATGCTGCGCAGACCGGCCGACCTGGACCAGGCCACCTGGCTGGCCCGCTGGCACCTGGACCACACGCCGGTGGCGATGGCCACCCAGGCCACGTTCGGCTACACCCAGAACACGGTGGTGCGCGCGCTCACCGACGGGGCGCCGCGTATCGACGCGATCGTCGAAGAGCTCTTCCCGCTCGAGGCCGTCTCGGATCTGCACGCATTCTTCGGGGCGGCCGACGACGCGGATCTGGCCGACCGGATGGGCCGGATGGCCGCCAGCGTGGCGCGGTTCGGCGCGGACCGCGATATCGACACGGTGCCGACCAGCCGGTACCCGATGTGGCGCCCGGCACCTACGCTTGCGCCGTGACACTTTTGATCGCGGATGACAACCGCGTACGTACCCTCACCCTGAACCGGCCCGAGTCGCTCAACGCCTTCAGCGAGGCGCTCTACGACGCGACCACCGAGGCCCTGCTGGCCGCGGCCGACGACCCCGAGGTGTCCGTGGTGCTCCTCACCGGTGCCGGCCGTGCGTTCAGCGCGGGCAATGACCTGGTGGAGATGCAGAAGCTGGTCACCGACCCCGACTACCAACCGGGCAAGCACGGTTTCCGCGGCATGATCGAGGCGCTGGCCGCGTTCCCGAAACCGTTCATCTGCGCGGTCAACGGGGTCGGCCTGGGTATCGGGGCCACCATCTTGGGCTATGCCGACCTGGCCTTCATGTCCAGCACGGCGCGGCTGAAATGTCCGTTCACCAGTCTGGGGGTGCCGCCGGAGGCTGCGTCGTCCTATCTGTTACCGCGGTTGATCGGCCGGCAGAACGCGGCCTGGCTGCTGATGTCCTCGGAGTGGATCGACGCTGCCGAGGCGCTGCGGATGGGGCTGGTGTTCAAGGTGTGTGAGCCCGAGGCGTTGCTGGCCGAGGCGCGTCGGCATGCCGACGTGCTGGCGTCCCGCCCGCTGAACAGCTTGCTGGCGGTGAAGAAGACGATGCTCGAACCGGTGCGGCCGGGGATCGCCGCGGCCAGCGAACGGGAGAACGCGTTGTTCGCCGAACTGCTGGGCCAAGCGGCCAACGTGGACGCGCTGGCGTCGTTCGTCGAAAAGAGGGGTTAGCCGGCGGCGTGCACCGGACATTCGCGTGATGCCGCCAGGATCGCGCGCAAGGTGCGGCGGCACCGGCCGCAGTCCGAGCCGGCCCCGCAGGCCTCGGCGATCTGTTTGGACGTGGTGGCGCCCGCCGCCACGGCCTCACTGACGGCCTGGGTGGTGGCGCCGGTGCACAGGCAGACGAACACGACTCAGCCCCCCACCGTCATCAGATGGGCGAACTTGCCGACGAACAGGGACGGGTAGGCCCCGAACCCGGCCCGGGACATCCACTCGGCCGCGGCGTCGGGGTGGTCGATCCAGCGCCGGGCGCGGGCTTCGTTCTCGATCTCCTGCAGGATCAGTACCTCGTGTCCGTCGTCGAACGCGTGGTAGACCCAGATTTTGCGGATGCCGGACTGCCGGAGCCGGTCCCGTGCCCCGTGCAGCTTCATCATCAGGTCGTCGACGCTGTCGACGGTGGTGACCACGCCGACGATCACCCCGGCGACGGCGTTCTCGGCGGGGCCGGGGTCACCGTCGTCGAGGTCGATCTTCTCCACGACTTCGCCGGCGAAGATCGCCGGGATGTCGTCGACGCCGGAAATGTCGAAAAGGTCGAAGATGGCCGGCGACCGCAGCACTTCACGCACGGAATTCGGATGTGAAATGCCGATTGTCACCAGAATTCGGCCGGGTTCCCAGATCGAGGTGTAAAGCACGACGTGATGGGCATCGATATTCGCCAGCGAGTCCTGGCGGGCTTTCAGGGAATTCCACATCGATTCCGGATTGTCGACGCGATAATCGGCGGCCAGAATGAGCGAATGTAAATGATATTCGCCCACTGGTCATCACCTCCGTCGCCGCCGGACCGCGGCGCCGGCGGCACCGCCCTTCAAGGTAAGGGAAGTGTAACCTTAGTTAGGACAGGCAGTCCATCTCACCCCCGCTTACTGGGGTTAGCCTCACCTATGGAGTGGACGGACTCGTTACCGAGTCGACTCGAATCGCCGCCGAAGCGCTCGCCGCCTGGTCCGGCCTGGACTAGATTCAGACGTGCACGGCAAGAGCAACGCTTGACCAGCCCTCAAGGTGCTTAGGAGCAAAATGCAAGGCGATCCGGAAGTTCTGAAGCTGCTCAACGAACAGTTGACCAGTGAACTCACGGCCATCAACCAATATTTCCTGCATTCGAAGATGCAAGACAATTGGGGATTCACCGAATTGGCGCAACATACGCGCGAGGAATCCATCGAGGAAATGCATCATGCGGAATGGATCACCGACCGCATCCTGTTGCTCGACGGGCTGCCGAATTATCAGCGGCTGTTCTCCCTGCGGGTCGGCCAGACGCTGCGCGAACAGTTCGAGGCCGACCTGGCGATCGAATACGAGGTGGTGGCCCGGCTCAAGCCCGGCATCATCATGTGCCGCGAGAAGCAAGATGCCGTGTCCGCGAACCTGTTCGAGCAGATCCTCGGCGACGAGGAAAAGCACATCGACTACCTGGAGACGCAGCTGGAGCTGATGGACAAGCTCGGCGAGGCGCTGTACTCCGCGCAGTGCGTATCCCGTCCGCCCAAGTAGCCCGTCCCGACACGCCTGCCGCCGGCCGCCGACCTCAACCGTCGGAGGCCGGCGGTGACGTATATTGGTAGCAAAGCTAATAATCGCGCGGTCGGGGTGAACGGGGGAGGACGCCATGACCGAGGCACCCGCACGCCTGGATACCGACGCCGCCGGGGCAATCGGGTCACAACGACGCAATATCGTCTTCGTCGCCGTGCTGCTGGGCATGCTGCTGGCGGCGCTCGACCAGACCATCGTGGCCACCGCACTGCCCACCGTGGTGGCCGACCTGGGCGGCGCCGGCCACCAATCCTGGGTGGTGACAAGCTATCTGCTCGCCTCGACCATCGCCACCGGCATCGTCGGCAAACTCGGCGACCTGTTCGGCCGCAAGACCGTCTTCCAGGTGTCGATCGTGTTCTTCCTGGCGGGCTCGGTGCTGTGCGGGCTCGCGCAATCGATGACGATGTTGGTCGCGGCGCGAGCGCTACAGGGCATCGGCGGCGGCGCCATCATGGTCACCGCGACCGCCGTGATCGGCGAGGTGATCCCGCTGCGCGATCGGGGCCGATACCAGGGGGCGCTCGGGGCGGTGTTCGGCGTGACGACCGTGATCGGGCCGCTGCTGGGTGGGTTCTTCACCGACCATCTGTCCTGGCGCTGGGCGTTCTGGATCAACGTGCCCGTGGCGGTCGTCGTGTTCGCGGTGGCCGCCGTGGCCATCCCTGCGCTGGCCGGTCGCGCCAAACCGGTGATCGACTACCCGGGCATCGTCCTGGTGGGCCTCGGGGCGGCCGGCCTGACCCTGGCCACCAGCTGGGGTGGCGCAGAATATGCGTGGTCGTCGCCGGTCATCATCGGCCTGTTCGCGGGGTCGACGGTCATCCTGGCCGCCTTCGTATGGGCCGAAATCCGTGCGGCCGAACCGATTCTGCCGATCAGGTTGTTCGCCAGCCCGGTCTTCACCGTGTGCTGTGTGCTGGCCTTCATCGTGGGCTTCGCGATGCTGGGCGCGATGACCTTCCTGCCCACCTTCATGCAGTTCGTCGACGGCGTATCGGCGACCACCTCTGGTCTGCGCACGCTGCCGATGGTCGCGGGCATGCTGCTCACCTCGATCGGCAGTGGTGCGCTGGTCGGCCGCACCGGCCGGTACAAGGTGTTCCCGATCGCCGGCACGGCCGTCATGGCGGTCGCCTTCGTCCTGCTGTCCCGGATGGAGGCCGCGACCTCGGTCTGGCTGCAATCGGCCTATTTGTTCCTGCTCGGCACCGGTATCGGTCTGTGCATGCAGGTGCTGGTGCTGGTGGTGCAGAACACCGCACGGTTCGACGATCTCGGTGTCGCGACCTCGGGCGTGACCTTCTTCCGGACCATCGGCAGCTCGTTCGGGGCGGCCATCTTCGGCTCGCTGTTCAGCAACTTCCTGTCCGGCCGGCTCACCCAGGCCCTGGCGGCGGGCGGGGTGCCCGCGACTGCGGCGCAGTCCCCGAAAGACTTGCACCAGTTGCCTGCCGAGGTGGCCGCGCCGATCGTCGACGCGTACGCCGACGCGCTCGGTCTGGTGTTTCTCTGTGCGGCGCCGGTCGCGGTGGTCGGGTTCGTGGTGGCCCTCTTCCTCAAGGAGATCCCGTTGCGCGAGATCGAGGCGGTCTCCGCCGCCGACCTCGGTGACGGGTTCGGGATGCCCGGCACGGAAACCCCGGACGACATCCTGGAACGGGCGGTGGCCCGGATGTTCCGCGATTCACCGGAGATCCGGCTGCGCAACCTGGCCGGGAGTCACGGCTGCGACCTCGACGTGGCCCGATTGTGGGCGCTGGTCCAGATCTACCGGCACAGCCAGTCTTTCGGTTCGGCGACGCTGCCGGAGATCGCCGAGCACCGGCGGGTGCCGCCCGAGGTACTGGAGCCCGTCTTCGACCGGTTGGTCGACACCGGCTACGCGCTGCGCACCGGGGATCGACTGTGGCTGACCCAGCCGGGCGCCGCCCAGGTCAACGCGGTCACCGCCGCGTTGGTCGGCCGGATCGTCGACAAGCTGGCGGTGTCTCCCGACTACCAGGGCCGTCCGGACCGGCTGCAGGTCGAGGCGGCGCTGGAACGCATCGCGCACCGCATGCTGGTACAGCGCGAATGGCTCGACGACCGCCCGGCGCTGGCGGCCCCACCATGACAGAAAACTAGAACGCGTTCCAATTCCTGGATTCCAGGCGTACTGTTCGCAGCATGAGCCGAATCGGAGATTTTCCCGACGATGACGCTGCCGCGTGGGTGCTCAAGTCACCCGATATCGGTGTCGCCATGGCCGGTTTCACCAATGCGGTCTACACCAAGAACCGGCTGCCCATGCGGGTTCGGGAGTTGGCCCGGATGGTGATCGCCCTGGACAACGAATGCGTGGTGTGCCAGAACACCCGGGATTCGGACGGGATCGCCGCCGGCGTCGACGAAGACCTCTACGACCATGCTCATGAGTGGCGTACCTGGCCCGGTTACAGCGCGCAGGAACGCGTGGCAGCGGAATTCGCCGAGCGGTTCGCCCGCGACCACACCGGGCTGCGCGACGACGAAGAGTTCTGGGCACGTTGTTCGGCGGAATTCGACGACGAACTCCTGACCGACCTCGCGCTGTCCTGTGCCATGTGGCTGGGTATGGGGCGGATGCTGCGCACCCTGGACATCGGCCAGAGCTGCAAGATCACCCTCTGACATCCCCTGGGCAAGCTCATGGGTGCTGCCGCCGCAACCGCGGTTGCCGCGAACTTCGTCTGGCTCGGCATGGTGCTGGCCATCTCGTTCATCGAGGCGCCACTGAAGTTCCGCGCACCCGGCGTCACGCTGCCGATCGGACTGGGCATCGGACGGCTGGTGTTCCGCGCGCTGAACGGCGTCGAAGCTGCGCTGGCGATCGTCCTGCTCGCCTCCGTGGTGTCGGCGCGGCCCCCGACGCTCGCGGTCGGCGCGGCCGCAACGGTGGTCGGCGCGCTGGTCGTGCAGTTGGTGGCGGTGCGTCCCAGGCTCACCCGCCGCTCCGACGCGGTGCTGGCCGGCTCGGACGCCCCGCGGTCGCGCGCCCATTACGCCTACGTCGGGCTCGAGGTGGTCAAGGTCGTCGGTCTGATCGTCGCCGGTATCGCACTGTTGTCGCGGTGAGCGCCGCGGTCAGTCCGATGATGGCGGCCAGCACCACGAGCCAGGGCAGGGCGCCGTGCTGGTGCACCCAGCCGGCGAGGGTCGCCTGTAGGCGGCCGGCGGCGGTGATCACCGGGTCGACCACGCCCGCGTTACCGTTGAACAACCGGATCTCGTAGACGCCGTAGTAGGTCACGTACGCGCCGACCAGAACCAAGAGCAGGCCGCCGATCCTGTTGACGTAGGGGAGGATTCGACGCAGCCGGTCGAGCATCGCGGAGCTTGCGACGGCCACCGAGACCGCCAAGGCCCCGACGATCAGCGCGAAGCCCGCGCCGTAGGCCAGGTACACCCCGACGCCGTCGCGCAGCGTGCCCGCGCGGGCCGCACCGGCCGTCACCGCGAGAAACGGTCCCACCGTGCAGGACAGCGAGGCCAATGCGAAACCGGCGCCGTAACCCAGCATCGAGCCCAGCCGCGCGGTGGGCGCCCAGCGCGCGCCGGCCGACAGCGGCACCCCCACCCGACGCCCGGCCAGCAGCCACAACCCCAGCGCCAGCAGCAGTATCCCGATGACCACCGTCACGTACGGCAGATAGCGCTGAATGGTCGAGGCCACCGAGACCGCCAGCGCGCCGAACCCGGCGAACACCGCCACCACGCCGGCGGTCATCGCGGCCGTGGCCGCCAGTGCCCGGCCCAGGGCACGGGCGGGCCGGCCGTCCCGTTGCACCACGAGCGCCAGATACGCCGGCAGCATGGCGAATCCGCACGGATTCAGCGCGGCGACCAGTCCGGCGCTGAACGCCAGTCCGACCAGGTCGGTCTCCAACTCAGGCCAGCGCCGCCACGCGGTCGGACAATTCCTGTTCGGACATCGCCGAGGTGGGATTGTTCACGAACGACGAGGTGCCGTCGCGCTTCACGAACAGATAGGCCGGCTGCCAAGGAACGTTGAACCGTGCCCAGATGGACCCGTCGGCGTCGTTGAGGTTGGTGAAACCCAGGTTGTACTTCGACACGAAGCCCTGCATGGCGGCCACGTCGGAACGGGCGGCCACGCCGACGAACGTGACACCTGGATTGGCGGCGGCAACCCGGCTGACGTTGGGTGCCTCCTGGTTGCAGAACGGACACCATGGCGTCCAGAACCACAACACTGCCGGGCGGCCCTGCAGGCCGGCACCGTCGAACGGCGCACCCGAGAGGGTGGTGCCGGTGAATTGCAGGCGGTCGTCGGCATGGGCCGGCGCGGCAGTGACACCCAGCAGCAGCGCGGCTGCCATGACGATGAGCCAGAGGTGGCGGATTCGAGAGGTCATGCAGGTAGCACGTACCCAGAAACCTCTCGGTTCAGTCTCAGATCTGCCCGGTGGCGTCGTAGATCCAGGACATGTCGGAGCGGGCCAGTTCGTCCATCCACGTCGACGGCGCGAAGTTCACCAAGGCTCCCATGTCCCAGTAGTCCTTCCACAGCGCGATCCGGTCGTTGCGGACCTCGTGCACGCTCACGAAGCGCAGTACCGCCGTCTCCCCGGAGCGCCACTGCCACGTCTCGGAATGCTCGTACATGACGGTGTCCCCGTCGGCGACCAGCGTTCCGTCGTGGTTGACGTAGGAGGCCAGCGGTTCCAGCCCGATCTTGAGCCGTTTGACGATGTCCTCCGGTCCGCGCGCGGATACTGCCGGTCCGACCGGCATGTCGGCGTAGATACAGTCGTCGGCCAGCTCGGCCTTGACCGCCTCCCAGTTCCGGTCGGACAGCGCCTTCCACATCCGCCGGACCGTATCTTCAGCTGACACTGGACAATTCACCTCTTGCTTCGTCGCGGTCGGTGGGCAGCGCGGGCGCCCGGTGCGCGGCACGCAGGAAGCGGCCGGTGCGCCGCCGGCCGACCAGCTCGGTCGGGGTGCCCGCGGTGAACACCAGCCGCCCGCCGACCAGCACGGCGCGCACGGCGTCGTCGTTGCGGTTGACCATCCGCGACAATCCGCCGTACTGGTCGACGGGCTCTTCGGCGTAGGCCTCCAACGTGGCATCGAGCCGGGCCGGGTCGACGATCACCACGTCGGCGCGGTCCCCGATACGCAGGTGGCCGGCATCGAGGCGGTACCAGTCGGCCAGCTCACCGGTGAGCCGGTGCACGGCGTGTTCGACTGTCATGAACGGACGGCCCGCCTTCTCGGCGTCGTGCACGTGCCGCAGCAGCCGCAGGCCCATGTTGTAGAACGCCATATTGCGCAGGTGTGCACCGGCGTCGGAGAAGCCCATCTGGATTCCGGGTTCGCGGGCCAGCTTCTTCAGCACGGCGGGGCGGTGATTGGAGATGGTGGTGCGCCAACGCAGGGCCCGGCCGTGCTCGCATACCAGGTCCAGGAACGCGTCGACGGGATGGATACCGCGCTCGAGGGCCACCTGGCCGAACGACCGGCCGATCACCGAGGTGTCCGGGCAGTCGACGATATCGGCGTCGAAGAAGTCACGCTGCCACACCCGCACCCCGAACTTGTTCTCGTAGTCCTTGCGGAACTGCTCGCGGTAGCGCGGGTCTCGCAGCAGCTCGTTGCGTTCGACCTCGTCGCGCAGGTGCAGGGCCGCGGCGCCGGTACCGAATTCCTCGAACACCACCAGGTCGATGCCGTCGGCGTACACCTCGAACGGCACCGGCAGATGCTGCCAGCGGAAGTTGCCGCCGAGCGCGTTCACCAACCGGGCCAGCGGGCCCAGGATCTTCACCGCGTACGGATTGGACTTCACGTCGGCGGCCGAGAGCAGGCTGGTCTTGAGTGGGTTGCGGAACACGCCGAGTGACTGCGCCAGCTGCGACAGCAGGTTCAATGGGTTGGCGATGTCCGGACCGGACTGCAGCACCCGGCCGGTGCGGCGCAGCTGGGCCTTGAGCCTGCGCAGTTCACGCGGTTTGGCATAGGTGGAGGGCAGCGTGCGCGACCGGCACACCTCGCCGTCGATCTTGTCGAAAAGTAGTTGCTGCGAGGACAATCCGACAAAGCCGGCGTCCAGCGCCTCGGCCAACATGCGTTCCATCTCGGCCTGCTCGCGGCGGGTCGGGCGCTGCGAAGCGCGGGTGGCCCGGTCCAGACCCATGACCGCCGTGCGGATGTCGGAGTGGCCGATGAAGGCGGCCACGTTCGGGCCCAGCGGCAAGCTTTCCAGCGCGTCGACGTAGCCGTCGGCGCTGTCCCAGCTCTTGTGGCGGTCGACCGCGGCGATGACGTGTTCACGCGGGATGGCCTCGACCCGGCCGAACAGGTCACCGGCATCGTCACCGCCGACGTGCACCGTCGACAGCGAACAGGAACCGAGCAGCACGGTCGTCACGCCGTGGCGCAGTGACTCGGCGAGCGCGGGACCGCCGAGGATCTCGACGTCGTAGTGGGTGTGGATGTCCAGCATGCCGGGCAGCACCCATTTTCCGGCGGCGTCGATCACCTGCGGGCATCCGGCGGCGTCCAATTCGCCGGCGCTGATGGCCACGACGTGACCGGCACGGATACCCAGGTCGCGCACCGCCGATGGTGCCCCGGTGCCGTCGAACCAGCGTCCGCGCCGGATGACCGTGTCGAAAGTGCTGTGGGTCACGTTCGCGCTCACCCCGTCATCAGAACAGCGCGGCCGGACGGGTGTCAACGAAAATCGTGAACAGATTTGAGAAGTTGTCTACACCCAGCCGTCGGGCCGGCGCCCGTCGATATCGGTGAAGCCGTAGTCGGCTGCCAACGCGGCCGAGGTCACCGACCGCTGGTTCCACCGCTGCCGGTCGGGATCCGCAGCGACCGCGGCGACCCCGCGTCCCACGTAGCGGGGCGACTCGGACTGGGCGAAGCCCGGCGGGGCACACGGATAGCCGTCGTCGCGGTCGATATCCAGCGCGTGGTGCCAGTCGGCCTCGCAGACGCCGTAGGCATCGAGCATCATCTCCGAACGCAGCCACCCCGGGGTGACGGCCACCGCGGTGGCGCCCGCGGTCTTCAGCTCGTGGCCCATGCTGAAGGCGAGCCGGTTCACCGCCACCTTCGCCAGGTCGTAGAACACCGAGAGCCGATAATTGGCTGCGTTGTATTCGGCTGTGCCGTCTGTTATTTCGACCACGAGCCCACCGGGGCGTCGCACCAGAAGCGGAAGCAGGCAGTGCGAGGTGATCAGATGGGTGTCGATACCCAAGCGCAGGATGCGCAAGCCGTCGTCCAGGTCGTGATCCCACATCGGCCGGCCCCACGACGACGGTGGCCCCTTGAGCACCTCGGCGCCCCAGATGTCGTTGACCAGGATGTCGATGGTCCCGAACTCGTCATCGATGCGCCGTGCCAGCCGTCGCACCTGGGCTGCGTCGAGATGGTCCACCCGAACGGCCACACCCGTTCCGCCCAGGCTGCTCACCAGATCGGCGGTCTCTTCGATGGTCTCGGGGCGGTCGTAGTCGGAATCTTCGTTACCGGTCACGCTGCTGCGGCCGGTGCAGATCACGGTGGCACCCGCCTCGCCGAGCCCGGCCGCGATGCCCCGGCCGGCGCCACGGGTCGCACCCGCGACGACCGCAATCCGGCCACGCAACGACCCAGCGGTCATCGTCTGAGTATCGCGCGTCCAGAAATACTGCAGGGAGCTTTCATCGATCCGGGGGCATACTCGCGAAGGTGACTCCCATGCAGCGGTACATCGCCGAAGAGATCGCCACCGACCACGTCGACGGGTTGCTGTCCCGCCGCGAGGCGCTGCGCCGCCTGGCCCTGCTCGGGTTCGGTGCCGGCGCGGCCTCCGCCCTCATCGCCGCGTGCAGTGACAAGAAGGCCGCTTCGCCGGTGTCGAGCACGACTGCCGCTTCGTCCGGGTCGGCCGCAGCGGTCGCCCCGCCACCGGGTTCGGAGCACACCCTGCCCACCGCGCCGGTGAACTGGGCGGGGCCGCAGGGGGAGCTCGAAGGGGCGTGGAGTCCTGCGGACGCGAGGAGCAGTTCGGGCGAGGCGACCGCCCCGAAGGGCGCCGTGCTGATCGTGCACGAGAACAAGGGGCTCAACGACTGGGTCCGCTCGGTCGCCGGCCGGTTCGCCGGCAGCGGTTACTCGGCGCTGGCGATCGATCTGCTCTCGCCGCAAGGCGGGACCGGCAGTTTCAGCGATCCCGCCGCGGCCACCGCGGCGCTGGGCAAGATCCCCGCTGCCGACCTGGTGGCCAACCTGAAATCGGGTGTCGACGAACTGGCCCGGCTGGCACCGGAGCAGAAACTGGCAGCGGTGGGCTTCTGCATGGGCGGCGGCCTGGTCTGGCAGCTGCTGGCCGCCGGTGAACCGCGGCTGGCCGCGGCGGTGCCGTTCTACGGCCCCACCCCGGAGAATGCAGATTTCTCTGGTTCGAAAAACGTTGCGGTGCTTGGCTTCTACGGTGCACTCGACGATCGGGTGAACGCCACCGAGCCGGTCGCCAAGGCCGCGCTGGAGAAGGCGGGCATGGTGCACGAGCTGGTCACCGAACCCGACGCCAACCACGCGTTCTTCAACGACACCGGTGAGCGTTACCACGCGGCGGCCGCCGCCGACGCGTGGCAGCGGGTGCAGGACTGGTTCGCCAAGTACCTGTCCTGAGCGTGTGAGTTCACGGTCCGTTCAGGGACGCGTCGACCGTTGGTGTTCGTCAGCACACGGGCTGCCGATCTGATGGTCACATGCGCGTTGTCCAGGTCGCGAACTTCTACGGTCCACGGTCGGGTGGCCTGCGGACCGCGGTGGACCGGCTCGGTGCGGAGTACTGCGCGGCCGGTCACGAGGTGTTCCTGGTGGTTCCCGGTCGGCACCGGACTCGTCAGGTGTTGCCGTCGGGGGTGGTGCGGTTGGAGTTGCCCGCCGCGCTCATCCCGGGTACCGGCGGATACCGAGCGGTGCTGCCCGGCCCGGTGACCGAACTGTTGGAACGGCTGCAGCCGGACGCACTGGAGGTGTCCGACCGGCTCACCCTGCGTTCCCTCGGCCAGTGGGGCCGCAGGCACGGGGCGGCGACGGTGATGATCTCGCATGAGCGGCTGGATCGCCTTGTCGGGCAGGTTCTTCCGCTCCGGATGGCGCGTGAGGTGGCCGACTTCGCCAATCGCCGCACCGCATCGAACTACGACGCGGTGGTGTGCACCACCGCGTTCGCGCGGGCAGAGTTCGACCGGATCGGTGCCCGCAACGTGCAGACCGTTCCGCTCGGGGTCGACCTGGAGCAGTTCCACCCGAGCCGGCGCAGCGCCCAGGTGCGGGGCCGGTGGGCGGCGCCGGAGCAGACCTTGTTGGTGCACTGCGGCCGGCTGTCGGTGGAGAAGCACGCCCACCGCAGCATCGACACCGTTGCCGCCCTCCGTGATTCGGGTTTGGACGCCCGCTTGGTGGTGGTCGGGGAGGGCCCCATGCGGGCCAGGCTGGAACGCCAGGCCGCCGGGCTGCCGGTCGACTTCACCGGGTACATCGGGTGCCGCGACTCGGTGGCCGCCATCCTGGCATCGGCCGATATCGCTTTGGCGCCCGGGCCGCACGAGACCTTCGGCCTGGCCGCGCTGGAGGCGTTGGCTTGTGGGACACCGGCGGTGGTTTCGCGCACCTCGGCACTGGCCGAGATCCTCACCGAGGACAGCGGTGCCACGGCCGACAACGATCCGCACGCCATCGCCGACGCGGTCGCCGGCGTCATCCGCCGGCCGGAATCGCTGCGCCGGCACAGTGCCCGGCGCCGCGCCGAACAGTTCACCTGGCCGCGGTCGGCGGCGGGCATGCTCGACGCGCTGGGAGCGGCGGCCGGGTAGTTTGACGGCATGTTCGCAGCGGCCGGCGGGGTCGACGACACCGCGCGCACCCGCACCCTGTGGTTCGCGTTGCTGCTCACCGTCACCAACGGATTCCTGGACGCGCACACCTACTACGCCCGCGGCCACGTGTTCGCCAATGTGCAGACCGGCAACGTCATCTTCTTCGCGCTGGAGATCTCCCAGCGCCAGGTCGCCGCGGCCATGGCCCACGTGTGGCCGATCCTGGCATTCATCGCCGGTGTCTCGGTGGCCTCGCACATCAAATCCGGCCGGGTCGAACGCCACCTGCGCCACCCGCTGCGCTGGACCATGGGCATCCAGGTGATCGCGCTGGTGGTGATCGGTTTCGTGCCGTCCTCGGTCCCGCACAGTTACGTCACAGTGCCGATCTCGTTCCTTGCGGCGGTGCAGATCGGGTTGTTCCGCAACATCGGTGATCTGGCGTATCTGCCGGTGGCCACCACCGGCAACCTGATGCGCTTCGTCGAGGCCGGCTACGACGGTGTGGTGGACCGCAAGCCCGGCGCCCTGCGCGCCTGGGGTGTGTACGCCGCCCTCATCGGCGCCTTCGCGGCCGGCGCGGTCCTGGGAGCGGTGCTGAGCCGGGCCTGGGATGTGCACGCCATCTGGGTGGCCGCCGGCATTCTCGCCGTCACGCTGGTGCTGTTCATCGTCGATCCCGGCGCGGGGCCGTGAACTACCATCCGACTATGAGACGTGGCGTTGCCGTGGTATTGCCGCTGTTGGTGGGCGCCGGCCTGGCCGGCGCCGGTGCGGCCACCGCCGCACCCGATGAACCCGGCTGCGCCTACACGCTGTCGACGCCGGTGGTGACGCAGGTGTCGGGAACTCCGATGGTGACCACCACCGTGACGACCGCGGCGTGCAACCGGTCCAATTCGATGCTGCAGGTGGCCTGTCTGGAGATCCAGGGTGCCGGTGCCGCCCCGCTGTGTGTGTCGAAGGAGGGCCCGACCACCGCGCAGGTGTTCTTCGCGCCGTACCGGCCGGGGGCGAGCTACGTCGCCAGCGGACGCGGGTGCGCCGTGGCAGGCAGTCCACCCGTGTCGGTGTGCCACACGGTGGGGCCGGTCACCGTCACGTTGTGATGGCCTGGCTCGGGCGGATCCTCCGGTAACGCCGCCGGTGTGACCGTCGATACGTCAGGTAGGAGTGGCGGCCGACCGGCAGTTCTGAGGTACCGATATCTGGTCCGCCTTCGTGCTGCCTGTCGCTTCGTTCTTCCTGAAGAGAACGCACGCAACATGGTGGGGAGAAGACGATGAAGCTGGCCAGGATCGTGGCTGGTGCCGTGATCGTCAGCAGTCTGGGGTTCGGTGGCGCAACCCTCGGTGGCGCGGTGGCGTCCGCAGACCCGGGGAACGGCCACGGGAACGGCCACGGGCGGGGTAACGACTGCCGGCCGTGGTGCCCTGGCCCCGGCGGTCCCGGGTTCGACAAGCACTGGGACAAGGGGGTGTGGTGGGCCAACAACCGCCACGACTGGTGGGACGACCGCCAGGGCCCGCCGCCGTGGGGTTGGGGCCCGCCGCCCCCGTTCCAGTGGGCCGGTGGCCCGCTGCCACCGTCGATCAACTACTGGGGTTACCACGCGAACCCGGTGTGGGATGACGGGTTCCGGCAGTGGGGGATCTGGCTGTTCGGGCTGTGGATTCCCATCTTCGGCGTCGGCGTCAACTGAGCGGGGCCGACCGTCAGGCTCCGGCCGCCTCCGGTTCCGGCAGGTCGTGGCGGACCACGCGGACATGGCCGCGCGGTAGGCACGCCGCGTAGCCGTGGTACTTGCCGTACAGCTCCCATGACGTGTGCTGATCGTCGCTGGGCACATCGATACGCTGTCCGCTGGAGAAGCACAGGTGCAGGCTGCCGTCCGCATCCCAGTCGGCGTGTGTGCAGGTGGCCCCGGCGAAGTCGAACAGCGGTTTCTGTTCCCGGCGCACCGCCAGCGGATCGATCGTGAACACCTCGCCGGATTCGCCGGCGATCGGCGGCACCGTCAGCTCCAACGGGGCGGAGATGACGAGTTCGTTGTAATCATCCAGGTTGAGCACCAGACCGTCGCGGAAGGTGATCCGCTGCAGGAGGCGCCCCCTGATCCATTGTTCGGTCATCTTTTCACTGTGAGCGCCCGGCGGGCGGCACACAAGAGGCGCTTGTGGTGCCCCGCAGGGCGGCGCGAAACGGTTCTGGGATCGGACGTTTGGCCCAGTCGGCGGTGGACACCACGACATAGGTGTTGTGTCCGCGGGCGGCCACCTGCTCCGGCTGGCCGGCGCCGGTGCGCAGCACGGTGAAGGCCACGGTGAAACTGCTGGTCCCGATGTTCTCGCAGACCACCGCGACGCGCACGGCGTCCCGCCACCGCACCGACGCCAGGTAGTCGATGTCGCTGTGCACGACCTTGAAATCGAATCCGAGGGCGATCAGTCCCGCATAGTCCACGGTCAGCCGGTCCAGGAACGCGGTGCACGCCTCGTCGAACCAGGTCAGGTAGTGGCCGTTGAACACCACTCCCTGCTGGTCGATCTCGGCGTAGCGCGGCACGATCGGGAACGAGAACGGTTGGTCGGTGGGTGCGCTCACCGAAGTCACCTTGCCGGACGAGGCGCCGCCATGAAAGCGTGGGCGCCGATGACCACTGCTTCGCTTGTCACCCTCGACGACATCCGCGCGGCGGCGCATCGCCTGCGTGGCGCCGTCGTACGCACCCCGCTGCTGCCCACCGACTGGTCGGATCCCGCTCGGCCGCTGTGGATCAAACCGGAGAGCCTGCAGGTGATCGGCGCCTTCAAGGTCCGCGGCGCGCTGAACGCCGTGGGCCGCATCGACGCGGCGGTTCGGTCCCGCGGCGTGGTGGCCTACTCCAGCGGAAACCATGCCCAGGCGGTCGCCTACGCGGCAGCCACCTTCGGTATCGACGCGCACATCGTCATGCCGCAGGAGACGCCGGACATCAAGGTGCGCAAGACTCGCGAGCACGGAGCCAAGGTGGTGTTGTGCGGCGCCGGACAGCGCGAAGCGGTGGCCGCCGAGCTCGTGGAGCAGACCGGTGCCACGCTGGTCCCGCCGTTCGACCACCCCGATGTCATCGCCGGGCAGGGCACGGCCGGCCTGGAGATTGCCGAGGATATGCCCGAGGTGGCCAATGTGCTGATCCCGGTCAGCGGGGGAGGGCTGGCGTCCGGCATCGGCACGGCCGTCAAGGCGTTGTGCCCGCAGGCCCAGATCTTCGGCGTCGAGCCTGAACTCGCCGCCGACACCGCCGCCGGGCTGCGCGCCGGGCACCGGGTGCCCATGCCGATCGCCGAACGCAACCGCACCATCGCCGACGGGCTGCGGTCCGAACCGTCGGCGCTGACGTTTGCGCATCTGCAGCGGGTGCTTACCGATGTCCTCACCGTCTCCGAGGAGGAAATCCGTTCTGCGGTACGGGAGTTGGCGTTCAAGGCGCATCTGGTGAGTGAGCCCAGCGGCGCGGTGGCGTTGGCCGCGTACCGGCGGCACACGCTACCGCCCGGTCCTACCGTGATGGTGCTCTCCGGCGGGAATGTCGAACCGGGGATGCTGCGCGAGATCCTGGCCGGCCCCTCAGCCGGCGCGGAACACCAGGGGCACTGACACCTCGCAGCGCTGCTGGATGCAATGCGTCCAGGCATCTTGTGCCGCAACGGCTCTCAATCGGCGACGGGGTCCGTGCCAGCCGCAGGTGCAGCTGGCGGTGGAGTGCCCGATCCTGCGGCTGTAGACCGACGCCAGTCCGTGCGCCGCACAATCGACGGTCAGTTCATCAAGTACCGGGGCGCTCATCGGCATCTCCTTCGCCGGATCCTGACCTCGATTCTCCCGCACCGCGCCGCGATTGCGGTCGGTGCAAGGTCACGACTTCGCACAGATCCGGTGGAGCGCCCGTAACCGTCGGCGCTCGGTCAGTGCACACCCTCCATCTGCCGGCTGATCCACGGCGACACCACGAACACGACGATGCCGACGAGCACCGCGACGGCGCCCAGGATGCCGAAGTACGCCACCTCTCGGGACGGTTCGTAGTACTTGGCCAGCACGCCCGACATCGAGGTGCCCAACCCCACCGAGAAGAAGTACAGCGCCATCATCTGGGCGCGGAACGCTTCCGGCGCGAGCTTGGTGGTGACCGACAGCCCGATCGGCGAGAGCAGCAGTTCCGACACCGCGAACACCGCGAGGATGACCGCGATGAGCAACGCCGGTACGGCTTCGACACCGGCCAGCGGTACGAAACACAGGAAGGCCAGGCCCATGCCGATGACGCCGTAGCTGAATTTGCGTGGAGTGGTCGGGGCCCGCTTGTCCAATTTGGTCCACAGCACCGCGAACAGCGGTGACAGCACGATGATCCACACCGGTTCGATCGAGCCGATCCAGTTCGACGGTGCCGTCCAGCCGAAGATCGACCAGTCCATCCGCTCGTCGGAGTACACCGCGAGCACGGTGAAGATCTGCTGGAACAGCGACCAGAACACCGCGTTGGCGATGAACAGCGGGATGAACGACCGGACCCGCACCTTCTCGGCGTCGATCACCTTGGAGCTGCTCAGCATGACGGCGAAGTACGCGATCGACGCCACGATGATGACGCCGGTGGTGACCTGTGACAGGTTGCTCAGCGTCACCAGTTTCAGCCCGACAGCCGCGGCGATGACCACGATGACGGCCACAAAGACCGCGGCCGTTTTGCCGATTGCACTGCGGGGCAGCGGGTTCGGGACATGCCGACCGTGGTCCCCGAGATTGCGGCGGAAGGCCACGTATTGCGCGAGCCCCAGCGCCATGCCGATCGCGGCGGCACCGAACCCGTAATGGAAGCCGACCCGGGTCTGCAGCAGGCCGGTGACGAGCGGCCCGACGAAGGCGCCGAGATTGATGCCGAGGTAGAACAACGTGAATCCGCCGTCGGCGCGGGCGTCGCCCTTGGAGTACAGCGTGCCCAGCAGTGAGGAGGCATTCGCCTTGAGTGCCCCGGAGCCCAGCGCGACGAGCACCAGGCCGGCGCCGACACCGGACAGGCCGGGCAGCACCGCCAGCGCGATATGCCCCAGCATCACCACGACGCCGCCGTAGAAGACCGTGCGTTCCATGCCGAGTAACCGGTCGGCGATCCAGCCGCCCAGCACCGTCGACAGATAGACCAGACCGCCGTATGCGCCGACGATGCCGGTGGCGGTGGCCTTCGGCAGCTCCAAGCCGCCGTCGGTCGCCGAATAGTAGAGGTAATAACCGAGAATGGTGAGCATCCCGTAGAAGGAGAAACGCTCCCACAACTCGACGCCGAAAAGGTTCGTCAGGCCGATCGGATGCCCGAAGACGGTCCGCGTCGAATCCCCCTGCGACTCCTGCGGCAGGCGTGACGCCTGCGGCCCCTGTAACTCGCTCATGCCGGTTACCCTGCCACGACAGCCGGGGTGTCATCGTCGTTCCCGCGGTGTGTTGGCCGCGGTTTTCGCCGCGGTTCGGGAGGCGGGCGCGGGCGGACTGGGCCGAACGGGACTCGCCCCGGTAGTCTCAGCCCGGTAACGAGGCGGTGACGGTATCGCCTCGACGCGGTCGCGCTTCCACTGTGGCCGGCGTGGTCCGAAGGGGTACATGTGGACGCGGTGCTCGGTTTGTCGATGACACCCACGTCGCTCGGCCTGGTGGTGGTGGGCGGTGCCGACGAGGACGACGGTGACGCCGTCGGCGATGCCTTCGCGCTGCCGGTGGACGACGGAACGGATGTCAGGGCGGCGGCCCAGCGGGTCACCGCGGCGGTCGAGGCGATCTCGGCGGCCCGCCGGCTCAAATCGATCGGCGTGACGTGGAGCGAGGATGCCGGCGCCGAGGCGGCGATGCTGATGGACTCGCTGAGCGCGTCCGGGTTCGGCAACGTGGTGCCGATCCGGCTGCCGGAGGCGACCGAGGCGCTGGCCCGGGGGATGGCCGACGTGATCGGCTATCGCACCACGGCGGTCTGCGTGATCGAGCCGGATACCGTGATCGCCCTGATCGTGCATCGCGGCGACGGCGGTGTGCAGACCGCGATCAATCACGGCATCGACAGCGACGAGAGCCTGATCGGCTGGTTGAGCACGGTCTTCACCAGGGCTGACTGGCAGCCGGAGGCGTTGGTTGTGGTGGGTTCGGCCGGCGACTTCGGCGCGGTGCTGCCGCGCCTGGAGGACGCACTGTCGGTGCCGGTGTTCGCCCCGGCCGAGGCGCCGCTGGCGCTGGCCCGCGGCGCGGCGCTGGCCTCCACACACAGCCTCGACATGCCGTTCGACGAGGCGGCGCTGGCGCCTGCCGGGGCCGGACGGCACGCCGCCGCCCGCCGGCTGTCGCCGACCGGGGCGCTGGCCGGCGTGCTGGCCGCCGGCGTGATCACCTTCGTGGTATCCGCATCGGCTGCCGTCGCGGTGGCACTCTCACCCGAGCAGGCGGTCGCCGCGCCCCGCCCGGTCGCCGCCGCGGTGCCGCTCCCGGTGGCGGCACCGGTCATCGCGCCGGCACCCGCTGCACCACCGGCACCGGAGGCCGTTCCGGCCGTCGAGGTGCCGCAGGCGCCGGTCGAGGCCGCCACCGAGCCGCCCGCCGCCGCACCCCCGGACATCGCCGACACCGCACCGCCCGCCGAGGCGAACACCGACCTCCCGGCGGCCCCGGTCGATACCACGCCGCCACCGCTGAGCTTCGATCCTGCGGTCGCGGCCGCCGTTCCACCACCGGCGATCGTGCCGCCGGCACCGCCACCGGCCGCTCCGCCGGTCAAGAAATCGCTGCTGGAACGGATCCGCGACCGGTTGCACCCGGGCGCCGACGACGACTATCCGACCCCGGTGCTGCCCGCGCCGCAGGGCTGATCCGAGGCTCTGGCTAACAATCATCTCGCCGGGGACGAACTACCATGTAGTTCACCACCGCCGTCTGGGTGTCCCAGAGAGGATTGAAAGCTTGCGCACAGCATTTCGGTATGTGCTCGTCATCGCTGGGATCGCCCTGCTGGCCACGACGTCGACCGGCATCGCCGGCGCCGCGGCCACCGGCACGCCCACCGCGGTGGTATCCGTGTCACCCACGGCCGGCGAGGTCGTCGGGGTGGCCTATCCCGTGACGGTCGGGTTCGCCGGTCCGGTCCCCGACCGTGCGGCGGCCGAACACGCGATCGAGTTCTCGGTGGCCAGTGACCGCGTCGCCGATCCCAAGGTACCCGCGGGATCCTTTGCCTGGCTTGATGATTCGACGGTGCGTTTCACGCCCAGCGGCTACTGGCCGGCACACTCGACCATCGCTTTGTCGGTCGGCGGGTTCAAGACGACATTCGAGACCGGTTCCCAGGTGGTCGGTATCGCCGATATCGACGCACACACCTTCACCGTCAGTATCGACGGCCAGGTGGTCCGGGAGATGCCGGCCTCGATGGGTAAACCCAAGCACCCCACCCCGATCGGTTCTTTCACCGCGCTGGAGAAGCAGAACCCGGTCGTCATGGATTCGCGCACCATCGGCATCCCGCTCAGCGATCCCGAGGGCTACAAGCTGACGGTCAACTACGCGGTGCGTGTCACGTGGGGCGGCGTCTACGTGCACTCCGCGCCGTGGTCGGTGGGCTCGCAGGGCTATGCAAACGTCAGCCACGGCTGCATCAACCTCAGCCCGGACAATGCGCAGTGGTACTACAACAACGTCAGCATCGGCGACCCGGTCATCATCCAGGCCTGACCGAAGCGCGATCGCCGGCGTCGTGCAGGTTCTTCGCGGTGGGTGAGGTGGCGATGGTCGTCGGGTCGGGGTAGGTGCCCAACACGCGATCGGCTGTGCCGCTGCTGGTGACCGTGAACCAGTAGTGCTCGTTCTTGAAGTGATGCTGCCGGTGATTGCGCCAGATCGACCGGTACAGAGCGGTTTTGGGTTTGTAATCGGTGTGGATCAGGTAGTGGCACCATTCGTAGCCCAGGCCGAGGGCCGCCAGCCACGCGAGGAAGGTGAGGCCGCGACCGAGGCCGCCGCCGGTGGCCGGGAACAACAGCACACCGATCGCCACCGAAAGCGGCAGCACCCACAACAGTGACTGCCAGGGTATGAAAACCAATGGGATATCGCGTGGTTCGACGTGATGTTCGCGGTGCTTACGAGCCAGCAGCGGATCGACGGTGACCCCGACTATCCGGCGCGGCCGCCAGTGCAAGATCGCGACGTGGATCGTCCACTCCAGGAACGGGAACGCCGCAAGCATCGCCAGCGCAACGATCGCATCTCCGATTTCCCAGTGGCCGTGCAGAATTCGTGCTGTCACCGCGGCGACGAGGGTCGTGCCGATCAGCCATGGCGATGGATGCCTGACGAACTCGCGGGCCGCTGCGGTGAGCGTGAGCCCGCGCCGGGTGGGGGAGACGGTCATGACTGGCTCTCCTGTGCTTCCAGGGCCGCAAGCGCATCCAGCAGTGCGGTGGTGGCCGGTTCGAGAAGGGCGTGAGCGGCAGCTGCCGCGGCGGCGGCCTCGCCGGCGACGACGGCGTCGGCCACCGCGCGGTAGGCACCGGGCCTGCCGACCTCGGCGGCCATCAGGGTGGCCAACGCCGGCAGCGCCGGTTCGTAGGTGGCACGCAGCGTGTTGTACATCAGCCTCAGCGCGATCGAGTCCGCACCGTCGACGAGGTGGTCCCAGAACGTCAGCGCGTGCCGTTGCTGGGCGACCGGATCGGACTCGGAGGCCAGCGCCGTGATGGTCTGCTCGAGCAGGGCACCCAACTCCGGCCGGCGCCGCGCGGCCGCGAGTTCGGCGACTTTGGGCCCGTTGTGCAGCCGGGTCTCCAGAATGGACCGCACCACCGCGGGGTCCAGCTCGCCGTCGCGCACCAACAACCGGGGCAGCAGGTCCAGCCCCGCGTGCCTGCGGAAATCGCGCACCGTGGTGGTGTCACCCTGGCGGATCTCGACCAGCCCGGCCGCCGTCAGCTGTTTGAGCGCCTCACGCACCGCCGGCCGGGACACCCCCAGCACCTCGGCCAGGCGTCGTTCGCTGGGCAGCGGATCACCCGGCTGCATCTCACCGCTGAGGACGTCGGCGACGATCTGATCGAACACGTCCTCGGAGACCGACCGGCGGTTGATGGGCTGAAGTGCCATGCCCCGAGCATCACACGACAGTGGTTAGAGGTCAAGTGGTAAGACCAGTTGCCTGGAGCGCGTCGGCCGTGACCTCGTCGGCCGGCAGGAACGCCTCCAGGCTCAGCTCGGCGGCCGTCAGGTCCAGCGCGGTGCCGAAGGTGGTGACGGTGCTCAGGAACCGCAGCACCGTGGCGTCGCCGTCGATCTCCAGCGGCACCACCACACCGCCCAGATCGGAGGTATCGGACTGCCCGCCGGGATAGGACTCGATCTCGGCCAGCAGCGCCGCCGATTCCGGCGATCCGCTCACGGCCGCCTCCCGGCGCAACCGTCCGATGACGTGGTGGCGCCACTGCGCCAGGTTGCGGATGCGCGGCGCCAGGCCGTCGGGATGCAGCGAGATGCGCAGGGCGTTGGGTCGTTCCATCAGGTGAGGCGCCACACCGTCGAGCAACACCGCGGTTCCGGCGTTGACCTGCAACACATTCCAGCCGCGGTCCACCGCCAGGCAGGGAAAGGGATTGTAGGCGGCCAGAACCCGGTCGATGCCGGCCCGCACGGCCGCCATTCCCGGATCGTCGAGGGTGCGCTCGCCGTACACCGGGGCCAGCCCGGCCGCGAGCAACAGCTGATTCTGTTCGCGGGCCGGAATGTCGAGCGCCGCCGCCAGTTTGAGCACCATGGACCGGCTGGGCGCCGACCGGCCGGTCTCGATGAAGCTCACGTGCCGGGCCGACACCTCGGCCTCCAGGGCCAGGTCCAGCTGGCTGAGCCGTCGCCGTTGCCGCCAGCTGCGCATCAGCGCGCCGAAGGTCAAATTCTGGGTGTCCACGGTCGTCACGTCACCCAGTGTCGAACACCGGCGGACCCCGGCGCCATTACCTCGGGGGTAATTGCCCTGCTTACCCGGGCGGCCGACGCTGGTGGCATGACACAACCGAACATTCCCCGATGGCTCCGGTTCGTCCTGCGCTGCGACCGGGCCGGCTCTTCCTGGTACATCGGTACCGGTTTCTTCTTCGCGCCGGTGCTCGCCCTGGTCTCACCGTGGCCCGCACTGACCACGGTGCTGTGGGCTGTCATCGCGCTGGCCGGCCTGTGGCTCGGGCTGCTCGGTATCGCGATGGCGGTCGGGCTGTCCGTCGTGCTGCGGTCCGATACCGAGATCGATGAGGACTACTGGCGTTCGATCATCGACTACCCGCGGGTTCCGCCCGCTTCGACGCGCCCACGTAGTCGACATGCCAGTGTTTGATGCCGTTGAGCCAGCCCGAACGCAACCGTTCGGGTGCGGCCAGTGGGGTCAGGTCGGGCATGGCGTCGGCGATCGCGTTGAACATCAGATCGATGGTCATCCGGGCCAGGTTGGCGCCGATGCAGTAATGCGCGCCGGTGCCGCCGAAGCCGACGTGCGGATTGGGATCGCGCCGGATGTCGAACCGGAACGGATCCTCGAAGACTTCTTCGTCGAAATTGGCCGAGCGGTAGAACATCACGACGCGCTGCCCCTTCTTGATCGACACCCCGCCCAGTTCGGTGTCGGCCAGCGCCGTGCGCTGGAATGAGGTGACCGGCGTTGCCCAGCGCACGATCTCGTCGGCGGCGGTGCCCGGACGCTCTCGCTTGAACAGTTCCCATTGATCCGGGAAATCGGTGAACGCCATCATGCCCTGGGTGATCGAGTTGCGGGTGGTCTCGTTGCCGGCCACGGCGAGCAGGATGACGAAGAATCCGAACTCGTCGTCGGAGAGCTTGTGGCCCTCGACATCGGCCTGGACGAGTTTGGTGACCAGGTCGTCGGTGGGGTTGGCGGACTTCTCGGCCGCCATCTGCATGCCGTAGGTGATGAGTTCCACCGATGCGCTGATCGCGTCGTTGTTCGCGAATTCCGGATCCATGTCGCCGACCATCTGATTGGACCAGTGGAACAGCTTCATCCGATCCTCCTGCGGCACCCCCATCAACCCCGCGATGGCCTGCAGCGGTAGCTCACAGGACACCTGCTCGACGAAGTCGCCCCGGCCTTCGGCCGCTGCGGCGGCGACGATCTGGCGGGCCCGCTCGGCGAGATCGGCGCGCAGTTGTTCGACCGCGCGCGGGGTGAACGCCCGGGAGACGATCTTGCGCAGATGGGTGTGATGCGGCGCGTCCATGTTCAGCAGGACGAACTTGCCGGTCTCGATCTGCGCGGGCACGGTGCCGTCCTTGTACCGCGGCAGCGCCGTCTTGGCCAGGCTGGAGAACACGTCGCTGCGCCGCGACACGTCCTTGACGTCGCGGTGCTTGGTCACCACCCAGAACCCGCCGTCGTCGAAACCGCCGACGCCCTCGGGTTGGTCGTTCCACCAGATCGGCGCGACCTTGCGCATCTCGGCGAGCTCCTCGATGGGCAGCCGTTGGGCGTAGATATCGGGATCGGTGAAGTCAAACCCGGGCGGAAGGTTCGGGGTCGGCATCGTTGCACTCCCAACACGACGGTGTGTAATTGGTCCCTCTCGGCATTGCTACACCACCGCACGCGCCCGCGTCCCGAAGTCGGGGAAGGTGGCCGAACCTGACAGATCCCGGTTCGCGTGCGTCCCACCGGGCTCAGGTGTAACAATTTGCGGACCCGCGCAGAACTACCTGTTGACCGCGGTACGACGGTGAAAGGGGATCCATGGCGATCGATGTCGCAGCGAAGGTACTGCTGGCGTTGGCCGGCGGGGTGACGGCGCTGGCGCTGGCCGCACCCGCGTCGGCAGATCCCACGGATGCACCACCGCCGCCGGTGCCCCCCGTCGCCGCCGACCCCGCTGCCGCCGCCGCGCCGCCGGACGGCGTGCCCCATCTGTCCAGCCCGGACGCGCCACCGCCGGGATCGACGATGGATCCCAGTGTGATGGCCGGCGCCGAATCACCGCGGGTCAGTTATCTGCGGGACCTGTGGAACGCCGTGCAGAACCGTGAGATCAGCGGTAAGGAGGCGCTGGTGCTGGGCCTGGCGCAGCGCGGCATGGACACCCCGGATCCGGTCCAGGCGCCGCCGGCAGTGCCGGCGCCGCCGCCGGGAGTGCCGGCGCCACCGGCACCGCCCGCTATACCGTGACCGATTCGACGGCGGTGATCCGCGCCGGCACATGTTTGTGCCAGGGGGTGCCGGCGTAGGCGTCGCGCCAATCGGCCGATGTCAATGCGTTCGGCGCGACCCCCGGCACCGTCGAGATGCCGTCGGCGCCGACGAAATCCAGACCGTAGCCGTTGGGCAGGGCCGCATGGCCGGGCAGCATCGCCGCGCTGATCTCGACGGTCGCCTCCGCGCTGCCGGCCGCCGTGCTGATCCTGGCGCGGCCGCCGTTCACCAGTCCCAGCGCCTGCGCATCCTGCACGCTCACCCGCAGCGCACCGTCGGCATCGCGCTTGCGCCAAGCGGGGTCCCGGAAGATGTCGTTGGCGGTGAAGGCCCGGCGTTCGCCGGCCGAGAGCACGATGGGGAACTCGGCGTCGGTCAGCTGCGCCGGACCGGCGGCCAGCGCAGCGAGATCGGCCAGCAGCTCCGGGATGGCCAGCGCGATCTTGCCGTCGGCATGGCTGATCAGTCCCCAGTCGTCGGCGTATTCGTGCTCGGTGAACGTCACCCCGGACGGACTGGACAGGATCGCATCGAACAACGCATTGCCGTCGGCATGGCCGGCCCGTCGCACCGCGTCGGGGTAGGTCACCGCTGCCTTCTGGGCCAGCCCCCACAACGCGGCGGCGCCCGCCAAACCCTGCGGCAGCACCGGGCCGAGCGTCTCGTAGAGGACGTATGGCAGCACCCGGCCCAGGGCGGGGTTCGCTCCGACGGCGGCGAAGAACGCCTGCGCGTAGGCATCCAGCCCGTCGGCCGCCGCTTGGCGCAATGGCTGCAGGTCGGCATCGTCGACCACACCGAGCGCGCGCACCAGCCGCGCCCAGATCTCGGGTTCGGGCAGCGTGCCCGGCGCCGGGGTCATGAGCGGGTGCCGTAGGTGAAAGGTGTTGTGCGGGAACTCCAGATTGAAGAAGGTGGCCTCGGCCTTCTCGAACTGACTGGCCGCCGGCAACACGTAATGCGCCAGACGTGCGGTCTCGGTCATCGCGACGTCGACGACGACGAGCAGCTCGAGGGCGGCGAGCGCTTCGCCCACCGCGGCCGAGTCGGCGACCGAATGCGCGGGATTGCTGCTCTCCACGATCATCGCGCGGAACCGGTCGGGGTGAGCGGTGAGGATCTCCTGGGCCACCACATTCGACGGCACCAGCCCGGCGATGACCGGTGCTCCGGTGACCGGGGTGCGGCCCACCCCGCCCGCGCCGAACAGTGGTGCGAACGACGAATGCAGATGCTGCCCGCCACGTTTGGCGAAGTTGCCGGTGAGGATCCACAGCATCTTGTTGAGGTAGGAGCTCAGGGTGCTGTTGGGCGCCTGCTGGATGCCGAGGTCCTCGAACACCGAGACACTGGACGCCGCGGCGATCCGGCGTGCCGCCGCGCGCAACAGGTCGGCGTCGACACCGCAGCGCGCGGCGTAGCCGTCGACGTCCACCGCTGCCAGGGCCTCGCGCACCGGATCGGTGTCGGTCACGTGTTCGGCCAAAAATGGCTCGTCGCAGAGGTTTTCCTGCACCAGGACGGCGGCCAGGCACCAGGCGTCGGTGCCGGGACGCACGCGCAGGTGGAAATCGGCGAGCTCGGCGGTGTCGGTGATCACCGGGTCGATGACGATCATCGAGCGATGCGGATCCTTGGCGATGTCCTGCAACACCGTGCGGGCCCGCGGGAAGCTCTGCGACATCCACGGGTTCTTCCCGACGAACACCGACACCTCGGCGTGTTCGAACTCGCCGCGGGTGTGCCCGCCGTAGAGCTGGCTGTCCACCCAGAATTCGCCGGTCTTCTCCTGTGCCAAGGCATTCGACCGGTAGCGGGCGCCGAGCGCCTTGAGGAATGCCCCGCTGTAGGCACCGCCGAGGTGATTGCCCTGGCCGCCGCCGCCGTAGTAGAAGATCTTGTCCCCGCCGTAGTTGTCGCGGATGCGGGCGAACCCCTCGGCGATCTCGGCGATCGCGGTGTCCCAGTCGATCTCGTCGTAGCCACCGTCGGGCCGGCGGCGCATCGGTGCTCTCAGTCGGGCCGGATTGTTCTGATAGTGGTCCAGGCGCAGTGCCTTGTTGCAGGTGTACCCCTGCGAGGCGGGATGTGCTTTGTCCCCGCGGATCTTGGCCAGACTGCGGCCGTCCAGTTGTACCACGATGCCGCAGTTGCACTCGCAGAGGATGCAGGCGGTGGGCTGCCACTGCGCGGAGGAGGTTGTCATATCACGCCTTTCGTTCCCCGGTTTCGGCAGCCACGAGGGTGCGTAGCTGCCGGTGGACGACGGTGAGGGCGGTGTCGTCACCGGCGGTGCGCGCGACCAGGACCGCACCCTCGATCGACGTGGTGGTCAGCATCGCGAGTTCGGCGGCCCGGCCCGCGGCGATGCCGTCGGCGCGCATCAGATCTTCGATCTGGGTGATCCACCGGGTGAAGGCGGCGGCGGCGCGCGCCATGACCTCGGTGTTGTCCGCTTCCACGGCCACCGCCACCACCGGGCAACCGGCCCGGAAGCCGGTGTCGGACAGCTGATGACGGAAATGCTCGACGATGACGTCCAGCGCGTCGAGCGCCGACACCGCCGAGGAGATGCGGCGGGCGACGTGTTCGGCGGCGAAATCGATCGCCTCGCAGAGGAGTTGGGTGCGACCACCGGGGAAGTGGTGGTAGGCGGAGCCGCGCGGAGCCCCGCTGTGTTCGAGTACGTCGGAGATGGCGGTCGCGTGCGCGCCGCGCTCCCGGATCAGCAATGCCGCCGAGACGATCATGCGGTCACGTGGGCTGGCCATGGCGTCGGTGTCCTTTCGGCCGACCGATTATGTAGAGCATCATACATAGCCACCGCGCCGCCGGGAACAGATGCGCGAAACCGGCCGTGAATACACGAATCCCGCCGGTCCGGGAGAACGGAGGCCGACGGGATTCGCGGTCTGGGGCTACCTCGTCACACCGAGGCTGCTTCGTTGATCTCATTCAGCGTGCTGGTCGCCTCGAGATATTCCTGCACCCAGCGTTCGATGACGGTGGAGGTCTTCTCGACCTTGGTGAACTGGCCCACCACCTGGCCGATCGGATTGAAGGCCACGTCGATGGTCTGGTCGGGGTACTTGTGCGTGGCGGCCACCGCCATACCCGACACCATGTACTGCAAGGGCATGCCCAGCGGCTCGGGGTTGCCGGCGGTCTGCCAGGCGTCGGTCCAGTCGTTGCGCAGCATCCGGCACGGCTTGCCGGTGAAGGAGCGGCTGCGCACGGTGTCGCGGCTCGTCGCCTTGGCGTACGTCGCCTGTTGCACGGGGGTGTTCTCGGCTTCTTCGACCATCAGCCACTGCGAGCCGGTCCAGGCGCCCTGTGCACCCATGGCCAGCGCCGCAGCGATCTGATAGCCGCTGCCGATACCGCCGGCGGCCAGCACCGGACGCGGCGCGACCTCCTTGACCACCTGCGGCCACAACACGATCGAGCCGACCTCGCCGCAGTGGCCGCCGCCCTCGCCACCCTGGGCGATGATGATGTCGACATCGGCCTCGGCGTGCTTGCGGGCCTGGGCGGGCGAGCCGCACAGCGCCGCGACCTTACGCCCGGATTCGTGGATGTGCTTGATCATGTCGGCCGGTGGGGTCCCCAGCGCGTTGGCGATCAAGGTGACCTTGGGGTGTTGTAACGCGATCTCCACCTGAGGAGTGGCCGTCGCCTCGGTCCAGCCGAGCAGCTGCAGAGCGTTGTCGTCGAGGTCTCCGGTGGGGACGCCGTGGTCGGCCAGCAGCTTCTTGGCGAAATCGAGATGCTCCTGGGGGACCAGCGCGTTCAGCGTCGACTTCAGCTCGTCGGCCGACATGTTGGCGTCCATGCCCTCGTACTTGTTGGGGATGACGATGTCCACGCCGTACGGGTGATCACCGATGTGTTCGTCGATCCAGTTGAGCTCGATCTCGAGCTGTTCGGGGGTGAAGCCGACGGCGCCCAGCACACCGAAGCCGCCGGCCCTGCTGACCGCGACGACGACGTCTCGGCAGTGCGTGAAGGCGAAGATCGGCACGTCGATGCCGAGTTGGTCACAGAGGGCGGTATGCATGCCTTCTCCTTGAAGAACGAGCGCGGGCGGACGACTGAAACGTGTTCTAGTTTAGGGGATGCCCCCGGGTGTCGGGCAATGCCCCATGCCGTCCGGAATCGGCTCGGCCCACGACAGATGGCGAGAATGCCATTACCGCCCTCGGGTAGTGCGCTTAACAGGTCGTGAAGTCTGCGTGCGCCGACTGCGGGCACGGCCGACGGACGGTGCGGGTCGTCATCCAGTCGCGCGGCGCCGCCGCAGCGCGACCCAGCGGCGGCCCTCATCGGAGCTGACCCGCAGGATCGGCCAGCCGCGTTGCGCGGCGGCCGCAGCCAGGCCCGGCCGCGGGTTGACCGCGTGCGGATGGCCGACGGCTTCCAGCACGGGCAGATCCTCGGTGCCGTCGGAGTAACCGAAACTGCGGCTCAGATCGATACCGTGCGCGGCGCTGAACGCCAGGACGGCGCGGGCCTTGTTGCGGCCCCAGATGATCGGTCGCACGATCTGCCCGGTCAGCCGCCCGTCGTCGTCGGTGTCGAAGTGATTGCACAACACGTCGGCGATGCCCAGATGCCGGGCCACCGGCTCGGCGTGCATCGTCAGCGCAGACGAACTCATCACCACGGTGTGACCGCGTTCCTGATGGGCCGCCACCACCTCGCGCATGACCGGGAACAAGCGCGAGACGGTGTGCCGCTGGAACAGCTGCTCACCGAGTTCTTCGAGATCGGCCAGCGAGTCGCCCATCAGGTAGCCCGCGGCGCGCTGCAGCAGCCGCTCGAACTCCATCCGGCCCAGCTTGTACCTCACCGAGGCCTCGATGATCCCGGTCAACTCGCCGAACTTGGCCTGCCGGTTGCGGAATCGGTGCCCGGCATGCACGGTCGCGGTGAAGCCGCGGACCAGGGTGCCGTCCAGATCGAAGAAGGCGCCGACCGTCGGTCCTGCGGGTGCGCTGCGGATCTGGGCAGTCGGGTCGGCGGGCACGCCTCCTATTCTGCGTGCTGTGCGTACACCAAGCCCTGGCCGGTGCCCAGCGGCAGGTCGAGGGTGGTGCGGATGCCCGGTGGCGCGGCCACCACCTCCGGGATCGCGTTGACGATCCGGCCGGCTGCGGCGAGGATCGCCGCGTAGTTGTGGTCGCCGCGGCTGCTGGTCGGGCAGATGTCGACGACATAGGACGGTTCCCCGGTGATCTCCACCCGATAGGACCCACCCGGCTGCGCGGGCTGGGCCCAGTCCGGGCGCAGGTCCTCACGCACCCGCGTGACGTGCTCGACGACGATCACCGGCCGTCCGCCGACCATGCCGTTGATCTGGAAACGCATCGCCGCCACCGTGCCTGCGGCGATCACGCCGGTGGCGACCTCCATATCTTCGGGTGCGGGGGCCAGTTCGTAGCTCTCGGTGATCTCGTCGACCTGCACGCCAAGGCCCGCGGCCAGCATGGTGATCGCGGTGCCCCACGCGGCGCTCAGGATGCCGGGATAGAACAGCAGGCCGGGGCGATCCATCGGATTGCCGAAGCCCATGACGACCGACATCACCTCGGTGCCGTCGTAGGTGGCGTAGTCGGCGATCTCCATCGTCTTGATCTGGTCGATGCGCTGGCAGGTGCTGGCAATGGCGAACGGCACCAGGTCGGTGGCGAATCCGGGATCCACCCCGGTGATGAACACACTCGAATTGCCCTGGCGGGCAGCCTCTTCCACCCGGTCGATGGCCCTGGCCGGCATGGCGCCCCACGGGTATTGCAGCCCGCCCGGCGCCGAGCCGACCACATTGACACCGGCTGACAACGCGGCGGTGACGTCGCGGGTGGCCTCGACCGGTCGGGTGTCGCCCATGGCGCAGTAGACCAAGCAATCCGGTTTCGATGCGAGGACGGCGTCGAGCCCTTCGGTCGCGGTGATGCCGGTGGTGACGTCCAGACCGGCCAACTCGCCGGCATCCCTGCCGACCTTGTCCGCGCTCGACGTACCGACCGCGACCAGGTCGAACCGGGGATCCTCGATGAGCTGGACGAGGGCCAGCCTGCCGCAGTTTCCGGTGCCGACGAGTGCCACGCGAATGGCCATACAAATCTCCTCAGAATGTGTGGTCTGATCGCAGTATGAGCGGTTCGCGCCGAAATTGGAACAGGTTCTAATTCCGCCCGGATGTGCGGTAGCCTCACGCCCCATGGGACGCGTGGACGGCAAGGTTGTACTGATCAGCGGCGGTGCCCAGGGCATGGGTGCCGCCCACGCCAGGGCGCTGGTGGCCGAGGGCGGCAAGGTGGTCATCGGCGACATCCTCGACGAGCCCGGACAGGCGCTGGCCGACGATCTCGGTGCGCAATATCCCGGGTCGGCGCGCTACGTGCACCTCGACGTCACCCAGGCCGACCAGTGGGATGCCGCCGTCGCCACCGCCAACGAGGCCTTCGGCGGGCTGACCGGGCTGGTGAACAACGCCGGCATCGTCGCGCTGGGCAAGATCGGCAAATTCGACATGACGCAATGGCAGAAGGTCATCGACGTCAACCTCACGGGCACCTTCCTGGGGATGCAGGCCGCCGTCGGCTCGATGAAGGCGGCCGGCAGCGGCTCGATCATCAACGTGTCCTCCGTCGAGGGATTGCGCGGTGCGCCGATGGTCCATCCCTACGTGGCGTCCAAGTGGGCGGTCCGCGGCCTGGCCAAGTCCGCTGCGCTGGAACTCGGCAGGCACAACATCCGGGTCAACTCGGTGCATCCGGGCTTCATCCGCACCCCGATGACCGAACGCTTTCCCGAGGACATGGTGACCGCGCCGCTGGGCCGGCCGGGCCAGTCCGAGGAAGTTGCCGCCTTCGTGGTGTTCCTGATCAGCGACGAGTCCTCGTTCGCCACCGGAGCCGAGTTCGTGGTCGACGGTGGACTGGTCACCGACGTGAATCACAAGGACAACGTCTTCTGACGAGGTGAGGGTCGCTCCCCGGGCCGCCCGCTGACCCGGCCGCCAGGCACAATGTGGTGTCGGCCGATCGGCCGGCGCCACATCAGGCACCGAAGGGAGCGGCACCATCGGGGCTTTGAAGCGTCGTACCGCCCTGTTCAGCGTCGCCCTTCTGTTGCTCGTGCTGCTGCTCGGTGCCGCCGATTTCGCATCCTTCGCGCGGCCCGAACCGCCGGCCACCACCACCGAACTGGCCACGGGTTGGAAACTGGTGTCGGCTAGAGGCCTGCCCGCCGACGGCCGGGTCATCTCGACACCCGGCTACCGGGATGACGGCTGGCACACCGTGACGCACATGCCGGCGACCGTGCTCGACGTGCTGCAACGGGACGGCACCTATCCGGACCTGTACTACGGCACCAACCTGGCCGACAAGGTGCCGCAGGATCTCTATCAGCAGGACTGGTGGTACCGCACCACGTTCGACGCCCCGGCCGGCCACAGCAACTATCAGCTGCAGTTCCCCGGCATCAACTACCGCGCCGAGATCTGGCTCAACGGCCACCTGGTCGCCGACAGCAGCCAGATCGTGGGGATGTACACCGCACACCAGCTCGACGTCACCCGGTGGATCCGCAGCGGCTCGAATGTCCTTGCGGTGAAGGTGATTCCGGAACGCGCGCTGCAGGATATCGACGGCGTCGAGCTGGCCGACAGTTGGTACGACTGGATCAACTGGCGTTACCTGGGTTACCAGGGGCCGGGCAAGAACCCCGCCAACGGCAACTCGTTCGTCCCGGATCGCAACGCGGGCATCTTCAAACCCGTCTACCTGCGCACCGCGGGTGCCGTGGAGATCGGTGATGCCACGGTCAACACCGAACTGCCGCTGCCCAGAACGGATTCCGCGCGCCTGACGGTGTACGCGAACGTGCACAACTCGTCGGACCGGCGGGTCAACGGTGCGCTGCGAGCCACCATCAGCCGGCCGGGCAAGCCCACGATGACCGTGGAGCAGCCGGTCACACTGTCCCCCGGGGAACGTCGCGAACTGACCTTCAGCCCGGCCCGCTTCGCCGAGCTGACCGTCGAACATCCCGACCTGTGGTGGCCCTACACCATGGGCGATCCGAGCCTCTACGACCTGAAACTGGACTTCCGCCAATACAACCGGGTGATCGATACCAGCACCCAGCGGTTCGGCATCCGCACCATCACCCAGCACCGCGACACCGATGAGCAGTTCCCCGAACTGGGCTCGGGCGGCAGTTTCTACCTCACCGTCAATGGCAGGGACTACCTGATCCGCGGCGCGGTGTACACCCCCGATCTGCTGTTCGACGACGACCCGGACCGGGAGGACGCCATCCTGCGGTACGCCAAAGATCTGGGCCTGAACATGCTGCGGTTGGAGTCCAAGATCCCGGGGGAGCGACTCGTCGAACGCGCAGACGAGCTGGGCATCCCGCTGATGGTCGGCTGGATGTGCTGCAACCAGTGGGAGAAGTGGGACCAGTGGGATGACGAGGACCGCGCCGTGGCCCTGGACAGCCTGCGCTCACAGATCCTGATGCTGCGCTCGCATGCGTCGGTTGCGATCTGGGCCAACGGCAGCGACGGGTTGCCGCCGCAACCGTTGCGCGGCCAGTACCACGCCGTGCTGCGAGACCTGCACTGGCAGAATGCGGTCGTCGACACCGTCTCTTCGTTCGGGCACGACGACGACCAGGGCCGACCGCAGTGGGACGGTATCCATATGGCCGGGCCCTACAGCTGGCGGCCGCCGAGCTACTGGTTCAGCGGCCGGTACGGGGCCACCCGCGGCGCCAACGCCGAGCAGGGCGACAACGAACACATCCCGCCGTTGGCCAGCCTCAAGGAGTTCATCCCGCCCGACAAGCTGTGGCCCATCAACGACGCCTGGTCCTTCCATGCCGGGTCCAACCCCGGCAACGCGTCGCTGAGCAGCATCCAGCGCGCCATCAACCGCCGCTACGGGCCGTCCTCGAGCGCCGAAGAGTTCACGCGCAAAGCCCAACTGGCCCATTACGAGTCGACTCGCGCACAGTTCGAGGCGTTCGCGGCCAACGGGTGGGCCAACCACAAGATGACCATCTACTGGATGCTCAACAGCCACTGGCCGTCGTTCTTCGGCAACATCTTCGACTACTACCTGCGCCCCGGCGGAGCCTATTACGGGGCCAAAGCCGGTCTGCGCCCGCTGTCGCTGGTGTTCGACTCCTACGCCGGCGGCAACCACAGCACGGCCGAGATCAAGGTGGTCAACCAGACCCCGCGCGACGTGTCGGACCTGCGGGCCCGGGTGCGGGTCTACGACCTGGCCGGCCGGGTGCGCGACGACCGCACCGTCGACGGGGTGGCCGTCGGCGCCGGCGGGGCGCACACCGTACTCACGCTCCCGCGCGAAGCCCGCGACTCCCGGGTGTTCTTCGTCAGGGCCGAATTGCTCGACGGCGCAGGCAAAGTGGTGTCCCAGAACGTGTACTGGCAATCCCAACAACCCGATGACGTCGGGGATCCGGCCAACGACACCGCCTTCGAACTCAGGCAGGTCAGCTGGGCCGATATGACGCCGCTCAACTACCTGGCCAAGGCGCCGCTGCAGGTGAGCGCGAAACGGACCGGTGACCGCGAGATCGCCATCAGGCTGCACAACCCCGGCAAGCAGATCGCGTTCTTCGAACGCGCCGAGATCACCGGCGCCCCCGACGGGGACGAGATCCTGCCGGTGGAGTACACCGACAACTACGTGACGGTGTTCCCCGGCGAGACCGTCGACCTGAGCGGCACCGTGCTGGCGCCCGGTGAGCGGGGCAATTATGTGCGGGTGACCGGCTACAACACCGCTGCAGTGGTGGTGCCGGTCGGCTGAGCCGGAGCGGTGGGGCAGGATTGACGGCGGCCCCCCCTTCAGGGCGAGCGGAGCGACGGAAGAATCCTCCGGGGAGCAGCCCTCGGCGAGCGAAAGTAGGAGATCGACACATGTCTGAGGCCAAGACCGAAGGTAACCGGCGCGACCAACTCGCCGAGCTGACCGCGCAGCACGGGTGGTCGCGGCGCATCGCCGACCGGGTGGACGTGTACGTCCGCGGTGCGACGAGGATCCGGGTGATCTGGGCCGGAGACGATCTCAGCGGCGGCTCGCGGTACCAGGACGACATCATGGAGCAGTACTCACGCGAGGCCGACACCGTCCAGGGCTGGCTGACCCGGTGAGCGCGCGCGCCGGCATCGTCGTCACCGGCACCGAGGTGCTGACCGGGCGGATCCAGGATCTCAACGGCCCGTGGCTGGCCGACCGGCTGCTGGAACTCGGGGTGGAACTGGCGCACATCACCATCTGCGGCGACCGCGCCGACGACGTCGAGGCCCAGCTGCGTTTCCTGGCCGCCGAGCGTGTCGACCTGATCATCACCACCGGTGGCCTCGGTCCCACCGCCGACGACCTGACGGTCGCCACCGTGGCCCGGTTCTGCGGTGTCGAGTTGGTGCTCGACACCGAGTTGGAGGCCCGGATCGCGGCGATCCTGCGCACTCTGATGTCCCGGCGTCCCGCCGGCGATACGGACTTCGACGCGGTGCTGGCCGCCAATCGCAAGCAGGCGCTGGTGCCCGCCGGAGCCGAGATCCTGGAACCGGAGGG
This sequence comes from Mycolicibacterium canariasense, assembly GCF_002101555.1. Taxonomy (GTDB): domain Bacteria; phylum Actinomycetota; class Actinomycetes; order Mycobacteriales; family Mycobacteriaceae; genus Mycobacterium; species Mycobacterium canariasense. The sequence continues at coordinate 12,748 of NZ_LQOL01000099.1, read as the reverse complement.
CACCGCGCCCGGCGTCGTGCTGGACGGACCCGCCGACGGCACACCCGTGATCATTGTGCTGCCCGGTCCGCCCCGCGAACTGCAGCCCATGTGGTCGCGGGCCATCGCAACCGCGGCGGCCCAGCGCGCGATCGCCGGGCGCACCGAATACCGGCAGGCCACCGTGCGGATGTTCGGTCTGGCCGAGTCCGGCCTCGCCGACGCCTTGCGGGAAGCCCAGACTCGCATCGCCGGATTCGACGGCCTGGAGATCACCACCTGCCTGCGCCGCGGTGAGCTGGAGATCGTCACCCGCTACGAGCCCGGGGACGACGACACCTACCGCGCCCTGGTGGATTTCCTGGCCGAGCGCTACCCGCAGGAACTGTTCTCCGCCGACGGCTCCCTGATCGACGAGCAGATCGCGGCGCTGCTGTCCGGGCGCACCATCGCCACCGCGGAATCGTGCACGGCGGGGATGCTCGCCGCGCGGCTGGCCGACCGGGCCGGGTCGTCGGCGTATCTGGCCGGCGGCGTGGTGTCCTACTCCAACGAGGCCAAGGTCGAGATGCTCGGAGTGGACGCAACGCTCATCGCCACGCACGGCGCGGTGTCCGAACCGGTGGCGATCGCGATGGCGCGCGGTGCCCTGCGCCGATTCGAGGCCGATACCGCGGTGGGCATCACCGGTATCGCCGGGCCCGGCGGCGGATCCGCCGAGAAACCGGTCGGCACGGTGTGTTTCAGCGTGGCGTTGGCCGGGCGCGACCCGTTGGTCCGCACGCTGCGGCTGCCCGGCAATCGCAGCGACGTCCGGGAACGCGCCACCACCGTGGCGATGCACCTGCTGCGCCGGGAACTGCTCGCGTATTCCGCTAGCGTCTGACCGCGCCGAACCCCGAAAGTTCTGTCGGCGCAAGCCGTTCGATCATCGATGACCGTCGCGGTTCCAGATCTCCAGCATCGTGCGCAGTATCTCCTCGGCGCGGCCGAGCCCACCCAGGTGGCTTTCGCCGGGCAGTACGGTCATCGTGGCGTCGGGCAGCAGGCTCACCGCATGCCGGCCGTGGTCGAACGGCACGATGTGGTCCTTGTCGCCGTGCCACCAGTGCACCGGGACTTTCACCTCGTCGAGTCGGAACCCCCAATCCCGGACGAACGCGATGACGTCGGCGAACGGTGCGGCGAGTTGCTTGCGGCTGCCGTTGAGCAGGTCGTCGAGGAACATCGCCTTGAATTCCGGGCGGCTGAGCAACCGTCGATCGCCTTCCGGGGACAGCCGCGCGTAGAGCTCCAATGCCGGGGAGGCCACCGGGCCGAGGAACCTGATCAGGGTGCCGGCCACCAACCGGATGGGCAGCCCGGCCACCTCGAGCACCGGGGCCACCCGGGATCCCAGGTCCATCAGCCCGCTGCCGATCGCGTCCGGCCCGACGTACGGTGCCACGCCACCCAGCACACCGGCCGCCACCACCCGCTCGGGCATCGCCGCCGCGGTCGCCAGGGTGTAGGGGCCGCCACCGGACAGGCCGACGACCGCGAAGTGGTCGATCCCCAAGGTGTCGGCGATGACGCGCAGGTCCCCGGCGAACGCGAGGACGTTCGGGTACTGGTGCGGCGTGGACGAGCCGATGCCTGGACGATCCACCCCGATCAGCCTGATTCGTTCCAGTTCGGCGTAGGCGCGGGCCTCGGCGGGAATCTGCCTGCGCGCACCGGGTGTGCCGTGCAGCCAGAAGACGGCGCGGCCTTGTGGATCGCCGAATTCGGCAAACCCGATCTGACGGTCGGCGCTGACCGCGATGTTGCCCTCCAGTTTGGGCCGGGCAATGGGAGGAACCATGCGCCGAGTGTGTCATGCGTCATCCGGCGAACCCAATGCTGGTCGCCGTCATTGCTGGCGGGCCGCGGTTCGGCAGGGCGGGCGGTGTCGGTGCGTCTGGTCAACCCGAAACACCGCGAGATCCTCATACCGTTACCGAATCGGCTGCCCAACCGTTTTATACGTGGGACATACCGGCGGCACAGCAAAAAACAATCTGCCACTTCGACACTCGTATCCCGGGCGGCCCGACGGCGGGTCCCCGCACCGAACTGACACAGGAGTGACGATGAATCTCAAACGAATTGCCGGTGCCTCGGCGTTGACCGTCGGTATCGGGCTCACCGGATTCCTGGGCCTGGGCACCGCCACGGCCGATCCCGGACCTGGGCCGTGCGGGCCGCAGCCTGGTGCGTGCGATGACCACGGCAGGGACGGCCGGGGGCCCGGCGGCGCGCCGCAGGATGACTGGGGGCACCGCGGTATCGACCAGGGCAGGCAGGATCATCAGCCGTTCAACTGGAACGGTCAGCGGGTGAGCCCGGTGTGGGACGACAACCACCACGGCTGGGGCTTCTGGTTCCTCGGCATGTGGATTCCGTTGTGACGTGCCGCCGTGGTCACCGACCGGCCCACACCGGCGGGCGTCGGTCGGCCCACGGCACGGTCGCCTCGAGTTGGGCGGCCAGCTGGAGCAGGATCGTCTCGTCGGGCGCCATCAGCTGGATACCGATCGGCAACCCGGTCGACGTGGTGGCCAGGGGGAGCGAAATCGCAGCCCAGCCGGTCACATTCGCCAATGCCGTCCAGCCGGTGGTGGCGAATTCGACGTCGAAGAATGCCCGTGTCGTGCCGCGCGGCTGGTCCAGCAGGGCGTACGGCGGTGGTCCGCTGAGCAGCGTCGGGACCAGCAGCACGTCATGACCGTCCACACCCGCCACGAAGCGGCGGGTCTGGCCGTGCACGGTGGCGATCGCGTTCGCGTAGTCCACTCCGGTGGTGGTGAAACCTTCCCGCACCATCACCCAGGTGCTCGGCTCGAACTCGTCCTCGCGCGGGGCGCGGCCCAGATGGGTGCAGGCCAGTGCGTGCAGTTGCGCGTTGCTGACCGTGTGCAGCACCGCGATGGCGTCCGCCACTGCATCGGAATCGATTGCGGGCGAGCCCGATTCGACGTGATGTCCCAGGCCGGCCAGCTCGTGCGCGGCGGACTGGACCGCCGCGACGACCTCCGGGTCGGTCGGTGGTCCCGGAAACGGTGACGCGGTGGCGACCATGATGCGCTGCGGCACCGGAGTCTGGGCGATGGCCTGCAGGTAGGACTGAGCCGGGGGCGGGGCAGCGTAGGGATCGCCGGGCGCCCCGCCCCCCGCCACGTCCAGCAGGGCGGCGCTGTCCCGGACGGTGCGCGTCAGCGCATGCTCGTTGACCAGGCCCTCCAACCCGTGCCCGGCCGACGGTGCGAACGAGGTGCGGCCGCGCCGCGGTTTCAGCCCCACCAGACCGCAGCAGGAGGCCGGCACCCGGATGGACCCGGTGCCGTCACCGCCGGATGCCGCGGGGACCACCCCGGCGGCCACCGCGGCCGCCGATCCGCCGCTCGAACCGCCCGGCGTGATGTTCGGTGCCCACGGATTGGCAGTGCGTCCGAACAATGACGGTTCGGTGGTGCAGTGGTTGCCCCATTCGGGTGTGTTGGTCTTACCGAACACCACCAACCCGGCCGCCAGGTACCGCTCGACGATCCACGCCGATTCCGCGGCGACGTGCGTGCGCAGGGCGCGTGATCCCATCGCCTCCGGCGCGCCCGCCAACGACGCGCCGAGATCCTTGAGCAGGAACGGAACTCCCGCCACCGGACCGCTGTCGCCCCCGCGGAGCGCCCCGTCGGCGTCCAGTGCCGCGGCCTGGGTGCGGCCCCGCTCGAACAGATCGGCGATCACGGCGTTGAGTTCGCGGACCGACTCCAGCCGCAGGATCGCCGCGTCCAGCAGGTCGGTAGCCGAGAGTTCACCGGCCGCGACGAGCGCCGCCTGGCCAACGGCATCGATCGCGGCGAGTTCCTCCGCGGTGTGTGCATCCATGGCCGTCCATCCTGAGGTGCCGATCACCGGGCGGCAACTGGACCTAGAAGGGGATGACGCTTTCGCTGTTGAGGGCGTGCCAGGACCGCCGGCACATGCCGACGGCCCGCTTGCGCAGCCGCCACTGCGCCGACTTGATGTGGTGCCCGGCTGCCTGGTCGGCCATGTGGTGGACGAATTCGGAATCCAGCAGTGCGTAGCCGCCGTCGATGCGCTCCCAGAGGCCGGCCAGCCACAGTTCGATCGCGGCCTCGGTCGCATTGGGCACGATACGTTCCAGCGCGATATCGGCGATGAATTCCGGGTGCCGGGTGTGCACGCTGTGTGCCACCGCCAGCACGTGCAGGCGCAGGGCCGCGCGGGTGATGTGGGCGCCGCCCGGGCGGGCGCGCAAGGTCTCGGTTTCGGCGCAGACCGCTTTGTCTCGCATGCCCTGACTATAGCGTTTACCTGCCTGAAACATGAATGGCGCGGCCGTGGGGTCCGGCGCGGGGGTGGCGCGGCTGTACGAGCAGAAGCGGCCAGCCAAGGCGTGATGCTGGTCTAGGCTTGCGGGCATGACCGATATGGATCGAGCCGCAGCCCGTCGTGATATCGCCGATGCCTTGGTGAAGGCACTCGATCGCCGGCACGAGGTGCTCGACGTCATCGTCGACGCCCAGAACCGGGACGCCGCGGTCGACGCCATCGCCGCGCTGCTGGGCACCACCCATGCCGGCGGTGAAGCGGTGATCGGGTTGTCCTTCGATCAGGTCACCAAGGAATCCCGCCGGATCATCGCCGAGGAACTCGACGACCTCAACAGCCAGCTCACCTTCACCCTCAACGAGCGCCCGGCGTCATCGGCGGAAACCCTGTCGCTGCGCGCTTTTTCGGGTAGCGACGACCGGGACATCTTCGCAGCCCGGCTGCAGGATCAGGGTGCGGCCGGTGATGGTTCCGGGGCGCCGGCGGGCAACCTCGACGACGAGATCGCCGCCGCGCTGGGCCGGGTGGACGCCGAGGACGCCGCGTGGTTTGTCGCGATCGAGGGCGACCAGAAGGTCGGCCTGGTGTTCGGTGAGCTCAAAGGCCACGAGGTCGATGTACGGATCTGGATCCATCCCGAGCATCGCAAGAAGGGTTACGGCACTGCGGCCCTTCGTAAGTCGCGATCGGAGATGGCGATCTACTTCCCGGCGGTTCCCGTCGTGGTCCGCGCCCCCGGCGCCTGACGCTCAGCCGTCTTCGGGGCGGCCGTCATCCCACCCCGCGCGAGCCGGGGTGACCTCGTGGTGGGTGCCGCCGGCGCCCGCCGCCCACGCCGTACCCGCACACACCAGATCGTGCGGCAACGCCAATTCGGTCGGCAGGACCGGCAGGCCGGGAACCGAGGGAATGGCGATCGGCGGTGGCGGGGTGGCCGCCACCACGGCCGGCGCCGATGCCAGCATGGGGATCACGCTGCTGGCGGCGTCGATCGGTAGCCCGACGGCGACCGGCGGTGCCACGCCCGCCGGCACCGCGACGGCCGCGGCTTCCGCGGGAGCCGCGGCGGCGTCCACGGGTGCCGGCGGAAGTGCTTCGGCCGGCGCTGCGGGCGCCACGGCCTCCACGGCCTCCACGGGCGCGACGACCGGGGCTTCCACTGCCGACGGCGCCGGTTCGACGGGTGCCGACACCATGGGTGCGGCCTCCACGGGCGGGGCCGGGGCGGCGGTGTCGGCCATCGGTGGCGCCGGGGCCACCGCGGCGGCATCGACCACCGGGAACGCCTCGGCGATCGGTACCGCGTCGGCAACCGGAGCGACCGGGACTGCGTCGGCAACCGGAGCGACCGCCTCGACCAGTGGGGCGGACATCGGAACAGATTGTGCCGCAAGTGGTATCGGTACCCCGAGTGGAACGGGCGGAACGGCCGCAGGCGCCGCAGGCCCCGCGAGTGGGGCCGACACGGGGGCCGCGGCAGGTGCGGCCGCGGCGGCCACCGGAGCCGCCTCGACCGCGACCACATCGGCGACCGGCGCCGCCACTATCGGGGCGGCTTCGACCGGTACCGCGGCCACCGGCACGGCGTCCGGTACCGGGGTTACCGCAGCCACCGCGCTTTCCGTTGTCACCGAAGCGGTTTCGGCGGCCGATTCGAACACCGGCGCAGGCGGCGCAGGCGGTGCGGCCGGTGCGGGCGGCGGCGGTGGGACAGCCTCCGGCGGGGACGGGGCTGCGGCACCCAACGTTTGCGGGATCACCTCGGGAGATGCTGCCAGCTGCTGCACCATATCCAGGCACGGAACGCCGGGGCTGGATTCCACATCGGCGATCGCGGCCGGGCTACCGATGAGCACCGCCCAGTACAGACCGGCCGTCGCCACCGCGGTCAACGCGGTGCGATTGGTGGCGTGCGTCATGGACTCCCGGTTCTCCTAGAGGCGGCGACAAGGGAGAACCTATCGTGAAACCGAATTTGCACAAGCCGCCGATTTGGCGGATACCGATCCGATATGCAGCAGTGTCAAACTTGTGATGCGGCAATCGGTTCCACCGGGCCGTGACACGTCGACTCCGGTCCGGCCGCCGGGTGTACGCTGCGGGGATGGACGTGGAGGTGCGCCATCTGCGGGCCATGGTCGCGCTCGCCGACCATGGCACACACACCGCCGCCGCGGCCGCTCTCGGCGTCAGCCAGCCCACGTTGTCCAGGACCGTGCGGCAACTGGAATACCGCTACGGTCGGCGCTTGGTCGTCGGCGGCAGTTCCGAATTCACCGATGACGGGCTGGCCGTCGTCGAGCGGGCGCGACGCATTCTGGCCGAGTTGGCCGCCCTGGACCGCGACCTCACGTCCCACGGTTCGGTGCAGCTGGGTTTCGCGTGGTTGTTGCCCGACGAGTGGTTCCGGCAGGTGCGCGACGCGATGCGCGACCGAGACGTCAGCGTGCAGATCCGCCGGCTCGACGACCCGCTGGCCGCCGTGGTCAACGGCGATGTCGACGCCGCGCTGCACCGCAACGTCCTGCGCAAGCCGCCCAGCGGCATCAGCACCAGGGTGATCGCGCACGAACGCCGGGTGCTGGCGGTCAGCCGGCTCGATCCCGAACTGGCCAAACGACGTTCGGTGCACTGGGCCAAGATCCCGGACCGCCCGGTGGTGGTCAATACGATGTCAGGTTCCACCACCGCGGACTCGCTGCCGCGCTCGGATGCCCGCCGTGCCGTGGTGGAATGTCGCAACTTCGACGAATGGCTCGAACTGGTGGCCGCCGGATCGGGCATCGGCATCGTGCCCGAAATCTGTATGCATCGGGTGGTACACCCCGAGATCCGCTATATCCCGATCCCCGACGCTCCGGTCACCCAGGTGGGGCTGGCGTGGCGCTCGACCCCACCGCCGTCGCGCGTCGCCCGCGCCTTCCTGGACACGGCCATCGCCCTCGGCCGTTCCGCTATGGGCTAGCCCGATCCTCCCGGGCCAGGCGCAACCGTTCGCGTATGGACTCCTCGCCGTATTTCACCGGGATGTTCCTGCGGCAGTTGACGTCCACCGCCTCGACGGTGACGACGATGTGCCGTTGCCCGTGCTCTTCGTCGATGCGGGCGCGGCCGAAAACCTTGGCCCTGGTGCGGGTCGGGTAATCGATGAAGAACAACGCGATCCTGGGGTTGGCATCGAGGTTGCCGAGCGTGACGTACTGCTGGTTGCCCGGGTAGTCGGGAAAGACGATCGTCGACGGGTCGGGCACACGGACGAATCCCACCGGCCCACCCCGGTGTTGCAGGTACGGCCACCCGTCGGGGGTGACCGTGGCGACGAAGAACGAGTCCGTGGTTTCGATCAGCCGCGTGAGCCGTCCGCTCAGGGTGTCCGGGTCGCCCTCGTCACCGGGCGGCGGACGCAGCCGGCCGTAACCGGTGATGCTGCCCGCGGCCCGCTGCCGGGCGGCGACGCCGGGGGAGAAGGCGATCGCCCCGTACCGGGTGCCCGCCATGTCAGCTCGCGCTCGACGGGACGGCGAGTTCACCGGTGAGATACTGGGCCTTGCCGAAGCCGAACGACCAATCCTGCGCTCCGTTCTCGGTGATCCCGACGAAGACGTCGCGCCCGTCGACGCCGACCCCGGCCAGGCGCTCGGCGATCCGGGCGAACAGGTCCCGTTTGGTGGTATCCGAGCGGCCCGCCTGCGTGAAGATGTGGATCATCACCACATCGGGTGAGCGGTCGAAGCCCAGACCTGCGTCCAGAGCCACGATCTCGCCGGGCCGGTGAGTGGTGACAATCTGGAAGCGGTCGCGCTCCGGAATGCCGAGCACGTCCACGACGGCACGATGAACGGCGTCGGCGATGGCCCGGATCTGTTCGGGGGTGCGGTGGTCGACGATGTCGATGCGAACCAAGGGCATGGCGTATCCCTTCAGCCGACGGTCACGGCGGCGGCGCCCGCCGGACTCAAGATGGCGGTCGCCGTGCTCACCATGTCCTCCATGATGTCGGCGGCCGAACGGATTTCGGTGATCTGACCGATCGCCTCACCGGCGATCGCATTGGCCACGGTGTAGTCCTGTGCCAGCACGGCGGCGTCGAACAGGTCGGCCTGGGCGGCGATATCGGTGCGCAGTGCAGGCTCCTGCCCGTGCCAGCGGGTGGTGAACTCGTTGCGCAGCACGCGGCCGGTGTAGGGGGTGGGCCAGGACTTTCCGCGGACGATGTCGAAGGCGGATTGACGCACCGTGGCGTCCCCGTCGGCACGCAGCCCCTGTATCTGGGCGGTGTGCGGCACGGCCGCTTCCGTCGCGGCCCAGAAGCGGGTGCCGACCAGTGCCCCGTCGGCGCCCAGCGCCAGCGCGGCCGCCAGGCCGCGACCGTCGGCGACGCCGCCGGCGGCCAGCAGCAGAACCTCGGGGGCCGTCGACTGCAGCAGGTCGGCGATCTCGGGCACCAAGGTGAACGTCGACCGCGCCGCGGTACCGTGGCCGCCGGCCTCGCCGCCCTGCGCGGCGATGACGTCGGCTCCGGCCGCAATCGCCTTGCGGGCCTGTGCAATATCGTGCACCTGACAGATCAGCGGAATCCCCGCGGCGTGGATCGCCGGGGCGTGCGGCGCGGGATCCCCGAACGACAGGAAGATCGCCCGCGGTCGGTGCGCGATCGCCGCATCGAGCAGTCCGGGTTGTTCGGCCATCGACCAGGTGATGAATCCGACCCCTACCCGTTGGGTCGGTAGGTGCCGGAATTGTTCGTCGACCCAGTCCTTGTCGCCGTAGCCGGCGCCCAGCAGGCCCAGCCCGCCGGCGTCCGCGACGGCGGAGGCCAGCCGCCAATCCGCGACCTCGTCCATCGGTGCGAGCACCACGGGGTGGGCGATGCCGAACATGTCGGTCAATCGAGTGTGCAGTGTCATACCGCCGACGGTAGGCACCGTGCGTTGGGCTGTAAAAGTGCAATTGTGCATGGCACATACGTGCCACGTATGGTCGCTCGTACGGCCCGGTGCTACGCGCCGACGGCCTTCTCCAGTGCGGCCAGCGCATCTTCCAGGTGGCCCAGCAGGCGCTGCAGATGCGGCACGCTGCGCCGGCACCCCACCAGTCCGAAGTCCAGGTTGTCCGCATTGTTGGTGAGCGTGATGTTCAGCGCCTGGCCGTCCAGTGCGATCGACAGTGGATAGTTGCCGTCCAGCCGGGCGCCCTGCCAGTACATGGGCTCGCGGGCACCGGGCACGTTCGAGATGACGACGTTGAACGGGGGCGGGGTCGACGACACCACGCCGGGAATCAGGCTGAGCGCCATCCCGGACATCAGGAATCCGGACAGGGCCAGTGCCTGCAGCCGCGGCAGCTCGGCGAACACCTTCTTGTTGTCGCGTGTCGACGCGCTGATGGTCTGCAGGCGGGTGATCGGGTCGGCGATATCGGTTGCCAGGTTGCACAGGATGGTCCCCACCATGTTGCCGCCGGCGTCCTGCTCGTGCTCGCCGCGCAGGCTCACCGGAACCATTGCCACCAAAGGGGTTTCGGGTAGTGCCTGCTGCTCCTGCAAGTAGGCGCGCAAGGCGCCTGCCGACATCGCCAGCACGACGTCGTTGACGGTGGCGCTGTCGACGGCGGCCTTGACAGCCTTGATCCGCTCCAGCGGCCAGGACTGGGCCGCGCATCGGCGGGCCCCGCCGATGGGTACGTTGAACATCGTCTTCGGGGCTCGAAACGGCAGGGTGAGTTGCTGTTCGACGAGGGCGGCCCTGGCCAGCGACACCGCCGACGGCGCGATTCCGGCGAGCGCGCCCGCGGTGCCGGTCACCGTGCGCAGCACGGCCGATGCCGGGTTGGCAGCCGCGCCCGTCCGTTTGCGCGGCGGCAGTGCCCAGGGCACCCGGACCTCCCGGTCATCGGGATCGGCCGAGAGGGTGCGGATCATCAACCGCTGGGCCGAAACCCCGTCGAGCAGGGAATGATGGATCTTGGTGTACACGCCGAAGCGTCCGTCGTGCAGACCTTCGACGAGGTAGGCCTCCCAGAGCGGCCGGTGCCGGTCCAGCAGCGTGCCGTGCAGGCGTGAGGTCAGTTCCAGCAGCTCACGCACCCGGCCCGGACGCGGTAACGCCGACCGGCGCAAATGGTAGTCGATATCCACTTCGTCGTCGAAAGCCCAACTGAGGTTGGAGATTCCGCCGAGCACGCGGGCCGGGTGCTTGCGGAAGGTGGGCTGGAACTCGTCGCACTTGGCGATCGACTCGTACAGGTCGGTGACGAACTCCGGCCCCGCACCCTCGGGCGGACGGTACAACTGCAGCCCGGCCACATGCATCGGATGCTCGCGCGACTCGCCCAGCAGGAACATCGCATCGGTCGGCGAGATGAGCTTCATGCCGGTAGACGCTACCCATCCGGGCAGGGGTCCGACGTGGTTTGCTCAGGCCGCCGGGACGGCGCCCAGTACCCGCTGCAGATCGGGTTTCATCGCCTGTAGTTGCGCCCCCCAGTAGCCCCAACTGTGCGTGCCGTCGGGGGGAAAGTTGAACACACCGTTGCGACCCCCGGCGGCGACATAGCGCTGCTGGAACTCCTTGTTGGTGCTCAAGGTGATGTTCTCCAGGAACTGCGCGCTGTACAGGCCGCCGAAATCGGAACCGGTATCCAGGTCCGACGGCGCGCCGTTGCCGCAGTACACCCACACGGCGGTGCCGTTGGCCGCCAAGGTGGCGACGTTGACCATCGGGTCGTTGCGCCGCCAGGCCGGATCGGTGCTCTGCCCCCACATGTCGGTGGCCCGGTACCCGCCGGCGTCGCGCATCGCGACGCCGATCAGCGTGGGCCACAGTCCCAGCGAGGGATTGACGAAGCCGGACAGCGAGCCGGCGAAGATGAACTGGGCCGGATGCCAGATCGCCAGCGTCAGCGCCGAACCGCCCGACATGGACAGCCCGACGACCGCGTTGCCGACGGGGCTGATTCCGCGGTTGGCGGCCAGCCAGGTGGGCAACTCCTGGGTCAGGAACGTCTCCCACTTGTAGGTGGTGGTGCCGGCGTTGCCCTTGGCGGGTTGATACCAGTCGGTGTAGAAGCTCGACTGCCCGCCGACGGGCACCACGAGGGACAGTCCCGACCGGTTGAACCAGTCGAACACCGGGGTGTTGATGTCCCAGCCGCTGAAGTCGTCCTGGGCGCGCAGACCGTCGAGCAGGTACACCGCGTGCGGGCCACCACCCTGGAAACCCACCGGGATGTTGCGGCCCATCGACGGTGACGGGACCTGGAGCAGTTCGACGGGACCGCCACCGCTGGAGAAGGCAGCGGCGTTCGGCGCGCCGACTGTCACGAATCCGGCGAGCAGCACTGCGGTGGCCAGCAGTCCCAGGACGCGGCGGAGCAGGGGCATGTACCGCAAGTTAGCAGCCGGACCTGATCATCAGCCCTGCCGACGCGGGCCGTGATCACGTTGTGATGTAACGGTTTAACTCAGGCCGGGACCACGATGGTCAGATCGTTGCCCGAGCGTTCCACCACCATGCCGGCCCGGCGGGCGATGGCCGCGACCTTGCCGGCGTCGTCTGGTTCGGCCCGGCTGGAGACCAGCGCCCGCGCCAGCCTGCCCTTGTGTGCCTTGTTGAAATGGCTCACCACGGTTCGTTGACCGGCGCTGTTCTCCGACACCACATCGACCGAGACGGCGCCGGGCAGCCGGCCCAGTGCTGCATACGATCCCGAGCGCAGGTCGACGACGAGTTCCTCGGCGGCGATCCCGGCCAACACGGGTTCCAGGACCGGGCGCCACCGGGCGGCCAGGGTGGGCCGGCCGGGCAGTTTGGAACCGGCGGACAGGCGGTATGCGGGTATCGGGTCGTCGGCGCGCAGCAGACCGAACAGGGCCGATCCCACCGCCAGGCGCTCGGTGGCCCGGGCCGCCGCCGTCCCGCGTAGTGAGCCGATGTCCAGTGCGTCGTACAGCACACCGGTGTACCGGTGGATGGCCGGAAGCGTCGCCGATGTCAAAAGTGCTGCGTTGCGCTCGATCTCGCCGTCCTGGGCGGCGGTGATCCCCAGTGCCCGGCGGCAGGCCGCGCGATCGGCCGAGGACAGGGTGACGAGTTCGTCGACCAGGTCGCCGCGCAGTGGGTTCAATTCGGGGGAGTGCAGTGCCTCCAGCTTCAGCGGCGGGCCGTCACCACCGGCGCGTTTGGTCTCCGACGGGGGCAACAGCACGATCACCGCACAGAGGGTAGTCGAGTCGATCATCGGGCCGCCTCGGTGCGGCCGGCGGGCGCGACATCACCGAACAGCGCCCCCGGCGCGTCGATCGGTAACTGTCGTCATTCGGCTCTTCATGATTGAGGGTGTAGAACGGTCAGCTGCTGTCGGCCTGTGATTGGGGTGTCTGGTTGGCTGGGTGTGT
>NZ_LQOL01000098.1 GCF_002101555.1 Mycolicibacterium canariasense | reverse complement strand
GTCCCGGCGTCCAGGACTTTGCGGTGATGCGCGGTTAACGAAGGCTAACGACTAACCGGATCGGCGGTACCGGTCTGAACCGCCCTGGTTCTACTGGAGGCTCGATCTATTGGATTGCGACCAGTGGTTGGTCGCTCCGTTGGGCATCGTAGAACGCGGTCTCGAACTCGGTGGGTGGGACGTCGTCGAGGTAGCTGTGCAGGCGGGCGGTGTTGTGCCAGTACACCCAGCTCAGGGTGGCCAGCTCGACGTCCTCGACGGTCTTCCACGGCCCGGAGCGGGCCGGCCCGTAGATCAGCTCGGCTTTGTAGTAGCCGTTGACCGTCTCGGCCAGGGCGTTGTCGAAGCTATCCCCGATCGACCCGATCGAGGGCAGCGCACCGATCTCGGCGAGTCGTTCGCCGTATCGGATCGAGGTGAATTGCGACCCGGCATCGCTGTGGCAGGTCAAGCCGGGCAGCGTGGTTCCGCGTGACCACCGGGCCATCTCCAGCGCGTCGAGGACCATGGTGGTGCGCATGTTCGACGCGACCCGCCACCCGACAATCGTCCGGGAGAACGCATCGACGATGAAGCAGACGTAGGCCACTCCGGCCCAGGTCGGCACATAGGTCAGATCCGTGACCCACAATTGGTTGGGCGCTGAGGCGCTGAATCGGCGGTTGACCAAGTCGGGATGCCGCGGCGCGGCGGGGTCGGCGTTGGTGGTCTTGAGTCCTTTGCCGCGCCGGACGCCCTGGATGCCGAGGCTGCGCATCAGGCGCGCGACCTGGTCGCGGCCGACGTCGTGGCCGGCCCGACGTGCGGCTTTCCACAGCTTGCGCACCCCGTAGGCGCGGTAGTTGTCCTCCCACAGCTGGCGCAGCACCGGACCCAGTTCGGCGTCACGAACCGCCCGCGCCGACGGCGGGCGGGTCTTGGTGTCGTAGTAGGTGCTCGGGGCCACCGACACTCCCGCGCTGCGCAGGACGGTGCAGATGGGCTCGACCCCGAACTCAGCCCGGTTGGCGTCGATGAAGGCGACTATTTCTTGTGTTGGCGGTCGAGCTCCGCCCCGAAGAAACTCGCTGCTCTTTTCAGGATCTCGTTGGTTATCTGAGGGCCCGAGCAGACTGTCCACGATGTAGACGACACGCTGGTTGAGGTGCCGGGAAATGCGTTGTGGACTGGTTATCTTTGGTGTCTATGACGTGCCCTGGGCTGCGGGTGCAGCCGGTGGTGATGCCGTTTGGTGATCGTCAGTCGTGGACGCTGCTGGATCGCGATTTCGTGGTGGTCGAGGCGGCTGAGGCGTTCTTGTCGCATCTGCATGCCGTGGAGCGGTCACCGAACACGGTCAAGGCGTATGCGCATGACCTGCGGGACTGGTTTGAGTTCCTGGGCCAGCGTGGCCTGCTGTGGTCGCAGGTGCGGTTGGAGGACGTGGGCCGGTTCGTGGCGTGGCTGCGGCTGCCAGGCGGCGCACGGCTGGGCAACGTCGCGGCGCTGCCGACGGCGGACAGCGTCTGCACGGAGGCGACGGTGAACCGGAAGCTGTCGGCGATCTCGGCGTTCTACGAGTTTCATCAACGTCACGGGGTGGACTTGGGTGATCTGTTGACGACCTGGCAGCGGCGCGGAACACGTGGTGGATCGTGGCGTCCGCTGTTGGCCCACTTGGGAGATCGACCGGAACGCAGCCGGCGAATCCGGCTACGAGCCGAGCAGCGCATCCCTGAGACGTTGGATGCCGAGCAGATCGCAGCGATCGTGGCGGCCTGTGATCGGCTGCGAGACCAGTTCCTGTTCTCTGTGCTGGCTGGGTCGGGGTTACGGATTGGTGAGGCGTTGGGGTTGCGGCACAGCGATATCGACGCCGCGGCCCGGTTGGTGTCGGTGGTGCCGCGGCGCAACGCCAACGGAGCGCGGGCCAAGGGGGTCAGTGGTCGGCGGGTCCCGGTGGGGGCTGGGGTGATCCGGCTGTATGCCGATTATCTGCACACCGAGTACGGCGATCTGGACAGTGACTACGTGTTCGTGAACTTGTGGTCGGGACCGGTCGGGCATCCCATGACGTATGCCAGTGTCTACGATCTGGTCTGCCGGATTCGTCAACGGACCGCAATCATGTTCGGGCCACATGTGTTTCGGCACTCGTATGCCACGGAGTTGCTGCGGCGCGGGGTGGCGGTGGAGGTGGTGGCCCATCTGCTGGGGCACTCCTCGATCGCCACGACCGGCGACACGTATGCGCATTTGAAGATCGAAGACGCTCGCGGTGCGTTGGTGGCCGCGGGGTGGCTGGCCGATTCGGACGAACCGCGGTGAGCGTCGAAGCGCTGGCCGGCGCGCCCGGGCCGACGCTGGCCGAGCGCCTGGACACGGTGGTGCGTCCGGAGTTCCGGGCCGCGGTGTTGGTGCCCGCAGTGGGTGATCCCATCCTCGGGGCGCCCGCGTGCGCGGTGCCCGAGTGTGTGCACTCCAGCCGCTACGCCGGGCTGTGTCTGGCGCACCTGGCCCGCTGGAAACAGGCCGGTCGCCCGGACCGGCGGGAGTGGACTGCGACCGCGGATCCCGCAGTGATGGGCCATCGACCGCTGAGATCTTGCCAGGTGGCCGAGTGCGGATTCGGTCAGCACCGATATCAGTTGTGCTACAAGCATGCCCAACTGTGGGACAAGTGCGGGCGGCTACCACTGGATCAGTGGCGCCCGGTGCTTGCCGAGGCACCGACACCGGTGTGTGCGCTACCGGGGTGTGTGTTGTGGGCGGAACTGGATGGGGGCTGGTGCCGGTCGCATCACGTTCGGTGGCGCCAACGAGGCCGCCCGCCGACCGCCGAGTTCATCGCGTACTGCGCCAGCTACGGAGAGGACCGTTTCGACTTGCGGGCGCTGCCGCCGGCGCTGCGGCTGGAAATCGGCTACGGACTGCAATGCCGGGTCGATGCCAGCCGGACCCGCACCACGCCGCGTTCCATCAAGGCGCTGCTGGATCATCTGGCCGCCAGCGGCGCCGAGTCGCTGTTGGAGCGTCCGCTGACTGAATGGCTGGCCGGGCTACCCGCTGCTGCGGCGGTGAACACGCCGCGAGCGTTCCTCGGCTACGCGATCGACTGCCTACTCGACCTGCGTGACGGGACAGGCTGGGACAGCGAATACCAACGTGACGTGTGGCTGTTGCGCCGCCTCGGAATCGCCGGCCACGGGGGCGCCCGCCTGGATTTCACTGCGGTGCAACCAGTCTGGTTACGGGATCTGGCCAAGCGGTGGTGCCGCTGGCGCATGTCGTGCGGGATCGGACTGGGCCAGCTGCGCAAGGACCGTATCGCCATTGTGCGCTTCTCGCGGTTCACACCCGGGTTGGCGAACTCGGCCGGCCCGGGCACGCTGGACCGGGCCGCGCTGGAGGCCTACCTGGCCCGGCTGGCCGTCGAGATTGCGCACCCCAAGACCCGCAGCAGCGACATCGGGGCGGTCACCGGCTTCCTGCACGCCGTGCGCCAGCACCGGTGGGCATCGCTGCCCGCGGACGTGCAGCTGTATCCCAGCGACCAGCCCCGCCGCGACCAGACACCCGTACCGCGGGCGATTCCCGAGTTCGTCATGGGCCAGCTGGAACGCCCGGCCAACCTTGATCGGATCAACGACCCGCGGATCCGGCTGCTCGTGGAGATCCTCATCCGCACCGGACTGCGCATCGGGGATGCCACCCGGTTGGCGTTGGACTGTCTGATCCGCGACCCGCAGGGCGCGGTCTATCTGCGCTACCGCAACCACAAGATGCGTCGCGACGCAGTCGTGCCCATCGACGACGAACTGGCCACCATGATCCAGGCGCAGCAGACGCGCACCCGGACACGGTTCCCCACCACCACCGTGCTGTTGCCCCGCGGCAGCGCCAACCCCGACGGGCACCTTCCCATCCCGACCGCGACATTCCACCTCCAGCTCGGCCAGTGGCTGCAAAACTGTGGTGTCACAGACGAACTCGGCCAGCCAGTGCATGTCACTGCTCACCAATTCCGGCACACCGCGGCGACCCGGTGGATCAACCATGACGTGCCACAAGAAGTGGTCCGACGGCTGCTCGACCACACCAGCCACACCATGACCGCGGTGTATGCTCGCCTGGCCGACAGCACCGTCCGCGCCCAGTGGGAACGTGCACAGAAGATCAACATCCGCGGTGAACCCGTTGACACCACGATCGACGGTCCGCTCGCCGATGGTGAGTGGATGAAGCAGAACCTGGCCCGCGCGACCATGACGCTGCCCAACGGTTACTGCGGTCTGCCGTTGCAGAAATCGTGCCCGCACTCCAACGCGTGTTTGACCTGCCCACTGTTCGTCACGACCGCCGAATTCCTACCGCAGCACCGCCGCCAACTCGACGACACCCGCGCATTGATCGCCCGCGCTGAATCCGACGGCCACACCCGCCTGGCCGAGATGAACCGCACCGTCGAAACCAACCTGCTCACCATCATCACCACCCTCAACACCGAGCGCCCCGACTGCCGATGCGCCGCCACAGACGGCCAAACATGCTGCGGGAAGGAATCATCCGATGCGCCCTGACAACAGCCACCACCTCATCGCCGCAGCCCAACGCCGCCGCGACGAGACCCTTCAACGCGCCCGCCAAGCCCTCCAAGACCTTGGTGACACCGGCCAACGGCGCACCGTCACCCAGATCGCCGCCCAGGCCGGCGTCTCCCGCTCCTGGCTGTATGCCCAACCCGAACTCCGCGACCAACTCCGCCAACTGAGTGCCGCACCCCAACACACCGAACCCGCAGCCCCCCAAGTCGAACGCAGCTCCGAAGCCTCACTGCGCCAACGCCTCACCCGTGGCGTGCCCTCTGTTCTCCGGACTGCGGACCAAATAGGGTCCGACTGGAAAGGATGAACGGCATTGGCGAAGAAATATCAGAAGTTCTCACCGGAGTTTCGGGAGGAAACGGCCCGACTGGTGGTGGACGGGCAGAAGTCCATCGCCGAGGTCGCGCGCGAACACGGGCTCAGTGATACCACTGTCGGCAACTGGGTTCGGAAGTATCGAGAAACGCATGCCACCGACGAGCCGCCGCTGGAATTATCTGAACGTGCTCGGCTGCGTGAATTGGAACGCGAGAACCGAGAAATGGCGATGGAACTCGCCTTCTTAAAAAAAGCAGCAGCGTACTTCGCGAAGGAGCCACGGTGAGCCAGAAATACGCGTTCATCGCCGCGGAGCACGCTGACGGTGCCACCTTTGCGGGCATGGCTCCCACGATCGTGCAGATGCTGAAATGGCTGGGGGTGTCGAAATCGGGGTTCTACGAGTGGTGGGGCCGGCCGGCGAGTGCGGCGATGTGTCGCCGCGAGGAACTCAAGCTCAAGATCGCCGCACTGTTCACGTCTTTCGGCGCCGTGTACGGGTATCGGCGCATCCACGCCGAGTTGGTCCGCGCCGGTGAACGGGTAGGCCCAGAGTTGGTGCGCACACTGATGCGCGAGTTGAATCTCGTTGCACTGCAACCGAAACCTTACAAGCGGACCACTATCGCCGGCGAGTCCGCCACCGCGGTGCCTGATCTGGTGGCCCGTGACTTCACCGCGGATCGGCCCGGGGTGAAGCTGGTCGGTGACATCACCTATATCCGGACCTGGGCTGGGTGGCTGTATTTGGCGACCGTGATCGACTGCTTCAACAAAGAAGTGATCGGTTACGCGATGGCCGATCACATGCGTACCGCGCTGGCCACCGGCGCCCTGGAGATGGCTGCCCGCAACCACGCCCTGGAACCGGGATGCATTATGCACACCGACCGCGGGACGCAATACACCTCGACCGATTACGCCATTAAAATCGCCGACCTTGATATGAGAGCCTCGCTGGGGCGGACCGGAATATGTTGGGATAACGCGCTCGCAGAATCATTCTTTGCAGCCCTGAAAAATGAACGTGTGCACCACATGGTGTATCCGACGCGGAAGAAAGCAAGAGCTGATATTGCCCGCTATATCGAACTGTTCTATAATCGGCGCAGACTTCACTCCGCGTTGGGCTACCGCACGCCGCATGAAGTCCGCATCGAATACATGAATTCACAGCTCGCGGCATAATTCCCGCGAAATCCGCAGTCCTAAAAGCGCGGAGCAGGCCACCTGGCCCACGAACGCATCCGGGAACTCGACAACGACAACCGTCACCTACGCGACCAGATCGCCCTCCTGCACGGACAACTACGCGCCAACCGCATCGCCGCGAACCCCGTCACAGACACCGTCCACGACGCAAACACCACGGTCAAGCCACCAAAATCTCCATCCGGCCCAAGATAACATTAGCGCGCTTGAGTTCTCGATTCTCCTGTTCGAGTTGCTTGAGCCGCTGGGATTCAGCGGTCGTCACCCCGGGGGCCACGCCCTCGTCGATGTCGGCCTGCCGCACCCAGCTACGCACCGACTCCACCCCGTAGCCCAGCTGGTTGGCCACCCGCGCCACCGTGCCCTGCGTGGTGCCCAGCTCGGCGCGCAAGGTCCGGACCATCCGGACCGCGGCAGCCTTCTCCTCAGGGCTGTAGCGACGTGTCGTGGGCTTGCCAGCTGACTGTTCCTTCGGCATACCTGCATCCTCGTTTCCAAGGTCAGGAGCCTCCAACTTTTCCAGGGCGGTTCAGTCTGGCGCTGCGTGCGGCCCAGGACCGGTTCGCTCGCGGGCGGCGGGCGTGTTTTGTGGCGACGCAGACGCGATGA
>NZ_LQOL01000097.1 GCF_002101555.1 Mycolicibacterium canariasense | reverse complement strand
GCCCCGCCCCGCCCGTCCGGGCGGGCCGCGACCAATTCGTCGACGGCGGCCAGCGCCTGCAACCGCTGGCCGCGGCACACCACCTCCACCGTGTCGGCGGCGTGGTCGCGCAGCCGGGCGGCGCTCTCGTAGCGGTGCGCGGCGGCCAGCGCCTCGATCTGGTCCAGCACGGTGCGCAACGCCGAACTGTCCGTGCCGGCGATGAGCGCGGCGGCGGCCTGCGGGGCCGCGGCGTACCCGGCGGCGTCGGCCCCGGGTGGCGCCGGGCACGGCGCCAGTTCGTGGTGATCGCACGCGTGCCGCGCGGTGCGTGACAGCCGGGCCGTGCAGGTGCGTACGCCCGTTCCGCGGGCCAGGATCTGCGCGGCGGCGACGGCGTCGGCCCGCGCGCCGAACGGGCCCAGCGCCCGCGCGCTGCGCGGGGCCCGCACCACCGAGAACCGCGGGAACGCCTCCTCGGTTAGCACGATCCACCAATGCCGGCGCGGGAACCGGGAGCGCCGGTTGTACGGCGGGGCGTGCGCGGCCAGCAGGCGCAGCTCGCGCACCCCGGCCTCCAGCTCGTGCGCGCACTCGACGTGGTCGACCCGGGTGGCCAGGGCCACCATCTCTTTCATCCGGGTGCGGGGATCGGCGCCGGTGAAGTACTGGCTGACCCGGCGGTGCAGATCCACCGCGGTGCCGACGTAGAGCACCTCGTCGCCGGGCCCGCGGAACAGGTACACCCCGGGCCGGCCGGGGATGCCGGCGGCGAGGTGCCGCTTGCGGCGCTGCGGTGCGGTCTTGTCGGGCAGGTAGGACCGCAGCTCCGGGTAGGTGCGCACGCCCTGGTTGCCGACCCGTTCGATGAGGCCGTGCAGCACATCCACGGTGGCGCGCGCATCGTCGAGCGCGCGGTGGGTGGGCGTGGTGGCGGCACCGAACAGCTGCGCCAGCGCGGCAAGCCGGACGCTGGGCGCCTCGTCGCGGGTGAGCACCCGG
This sequence comes from Mycolicibacterium canariasense, assembly GCF_002101555.1. Taxonomy (GTDB): domain Bacteria; phylum Actinomycetota; class Actinomycetes; order Mycobacteriales; family Mycobacteriaceae; genus Mycobacterium; species Mycobacterium canariasense. The sequence goes on along the minus strand of NZ_LQOL01000097.1, from coordinate 48,519 downwards.
CGGGCCAGCCGCACCGTGCACAACACCGGTGGCCGTGGCCAGGTCAGCCCGAGCCGCTCGGCGGCGGCGCGCAGGAACCCGATGTCGAACCCGGCGTTGTGGGCGACCAGCACCGCGCCGCGGGCGAACTCCAGGAAGGCCGGCAGCACGCTGTCGATCCGCGGCGCGTCGTGCACCATCGCCGAGGTGATGCCGGTGAGCGCGACGATCTGCGGCGGGATGGCCCGGCCCGGGTCGACCAGGGTGGCGAGCTCGCCGAGCACGACGCCGCCGCGCACCTTGACCGCGCCGATCTCGGTGATGGCGTCATGGCCGTCCCCGGCGGCCCGGCCACCGGTGGTCTCCAGGTCGACGACGACGAAGGTGGTGTCGGCCAGCGCGATGTCGGCGAGCGGCTCGACATCGGCAAAGCTCAGCTGCGACACGTCGGTGACGGTAACCCGCGTCACCGACAGCGCCGGGATCTGTCGGTGGCCCTCGTTACGGTGCGGGCACTGACAGATGAGAGAGGACCTGACGTGAAACCTGGACAACGACCGGCCGATGATTCTCGGCAACCGGAGGTGGACACCGGCACGGTGGTGATCGATTGCGATGACTGCGCGGTGCGCGGACCGGGATGCCAGGACTGCGTGGTCAGCGTGCTCCTCGGGGTACCGGAGACTTTGCTGGACGATGAGCGCCGGGCCCTGGAGGTGTTGGCCGACGCCGGAATGGCCCCGCGGCTGCGGTTGGTCCCGATCCGGCGTGCGGAGAACCGAGGTGGTACAACAGGTGTGGCGTGATGACACGCACACTCCCGCGGAGGCAAAAATTAAACCGGATCGGCTGTTAAATTTGCGTCTCCTGTTGGACAAGCCCGATGCCGTTTCGTAACCTATCTGAGACCTAATTGAGTTCGAGCCGGCTCGTATGCAGTTTAAGGACGCGAAACCTTGAGGCCTGATCGCACAGACCGACCGAAGCGTGGCGTCAAGCGACCCCTGGCCGGTGCGATAGCGAGCATGGTGCTCCTCGGGAGCGCGCTGGCCGGCAGTGTGCACGCCGACCCCGCCGATGACGCACTGGCAAAGCTCAACGAGCTGTCGCGGCAAGCCGAAGTCACCACCGAAGCCATGCATGCCGCCGAGTTGGATCTGGACAACAAGCTGGCAGCGCAGCGTGCCGCCGAGGCCAAGCACGCCGCCGACCTCGCCGACGCCGACGCCGCCAAGGCGCAGCTGGCAACGTTCCAGAGCTCGGTCAACAAGGTCGCCGCCGCGCAATACATGGGCGGTCGCACCGACGGTCTCGACGCCATGCTCACCGCCCCCTCGCCGCAGGGGCTGATCGATCAGCTCGCCGTGCAACGGGTGATGGCCACCGAGATGTCGGCGCAGATGCAGAACTTCCGGACCACCAGCCTGCGCGCCGCTCAGGCCGAGACGGCCTCGGCCCAGTCGGCCGCCGACGCCAAGACGGCCGCCGAGCAGGCCGCCGCGGTGCGCGCCGATCTGCAGTCCAAGCAAAGCAAGCTGCAGGTGCAGATCGCCGTCGTCAAGTCGCAGTACCAGGTGCTGACCCCGGCCCAGCGCGAGGCGCTGGCGGCCATCCCACCGGCGCCCGCCGCGCCCGCGCCGGCCGACGTGCCGCCGCCGGCGGCGTTGCCCGGGCAGGATCCGGCCGTGCTGGCCGCGCCGCCGGAGGCCATTCCGCCCGGTGACATCGCGCCGCCGCCCGACGGCGCCGTCCCGGCACCCGGCGGGACCAGTGAAGGCATGGCCGCCGTGCAGGCCGCACTCACCCGGATCGGCTCGCCCTACTCGTGGGGCGCCGAAGGACCCGGCGCCTTCGACTGCTCCGGTCTGGTCAAGTGGGCGTTCCAGCAGGCCGGGATCTCCCTGCCGCACTCCAGCTACGCACAGGCCGCCGGCGGCCAGCCGGTGTCGACCGATCAGATGCAGCCCGGCGACGTCATCTCGTACTACTCCGACGCCTCGCACGTCGGCATCTACATCGGTGACGGCATGATGGTGCACGCGTCCACCTTCGGTGTGCCGGTGCGGATCGCGCCCGTCAACAACGCGCCCATCTACAACGTCCGCCGTTACTGATCTCGCGCGGGTCGCGCTGACCCTGATCGCGACGGCACTGCTGGCCGGCTGCCAGCAACCCGGTGTCGCGCCGACACCCGCGGCGTCGTCGACGTCCGCCCCGGCCGAATCGGCGCAGACACGCTCGCTGTCCCTGCCGGACGGCCGCACCGCACACCTGCGCGGCCTCGGCGGGGCGCGCACCCAACCGCTGCTGGACCGGATCGCCGCCGAGCTCGGCGAGGCCACGGCCGCCGTCACCGCGTTCTGGGGACCGGACTGGCCCCGGGATATCGTCGTGGTCGCCACCGAGACCGACGAGCAGTTCCGCGTGCTGGGTTTCGACGGTCCCGATATCGCGGCCGCCACCACCGCCGACGGCATCGTGTTCGCGCCGGGGGCGGCCGCCATGAGCCCGGGTTCACTACGAATCGTGGTGCGCCACGAACTGTTTCACTACGCGGCGCGGGCGCAGACCGCCGCCGATGCGCCGCGCTGGCTGGCCGAGGGGGTGGCCGACTTCGTGGGCAGACCGCCGGCACCGCTGCCCGGTCCCGCCGCCGCGGCGGCGCTGGCGCGGCTGCCCACCGACGCCGACCTGGACAGTGTGGGGGAGCAGCGCTCGGCCGCCTACGACCGGGCCTGGTGGTTCAGCCGCTACATCGCCGCCCGCTACGGGCCCGCGACGCTCAAACGACTGTATGTGCGCGCCAGCGAGCCCGGACACCCCGATGTGGCGGACGCGGTCCGGGACACCCTGGGCGCCGACCTGGACCAGGTACTGGCCGGCTGGCGGGACTGGATGGGCGGATAACCTTGGCGCGATGACCCGGGTGCTGCTGGTAACCAACGACTTTCCGCCGCGCCGCGGCGGTATCCAGTCCTACCTGGAGGCCTTCGTCGGTCAGCTGCTGGCAACCGGTGGCCATGAGCTGACCGTCTACGCGCCGAAATGGAAGGAGTGCGCGGCCTACGACGAGAATGCCGCGGCCGCCGGCTACCGGGTGGTGCGCCATCCGACCACCCTGATGCTGCCCGAGCCCGGCGTGGCCACCCGGATGCGTGCGCTGATCGCCGAACACGGCGCCGAAACCGTCTGGTTCGGCGCGGCGGCCCCGCTGGCACTGCTGGCCCCGCTGGCCAGGGCCGCGGGCGCATCGCGGGTGATGGCCAGCACGCACGGCCACGAGGTGGGCTGGTCGATGCTGCCGCTGGCCCGAAACGCCTTGCGGCGCATCGGCAACGAGACCGACATCGTCACCTACGTCAGCAGCTACACCCGCGGCCGGTTCGCCTCGGCGTTCGGGCCGCGGGCCCGCCTGGAACGGCTGTCGCCCGGGGTCGACGTGGACCGATTCACCCCCGACCCGGCCGCGCGCGCCGCGCTGCGAACCCGGCACGGGCTGGGGGAGCGGCCGGTGGTGGTGTGCCTGTCGCGGCTGGTACCGCGTAAGGGCCAGGACATGTTGATCCGCGCGCTGCCCGCCATCCGCGACGCGGTGCCGGGCACCGCCCTCGTGGTGGTCGGCGGCGGACCCTACCGCGACACGTTGCACAAGCTGGCCCACCAGGCCGGGGTGGCCGAGCACGTGGTGTTCACCGGCGGCGTGCCGGGTGACGAGCTGCCCGCCTACCACGCGATGGGCGACGTCTTCGCCATGCCGTGCCGCACCAGGGGCGCCGGCCTGGACGTCGAGGGGCTGGGCATCGTGTTCCTGGAGGCGTCGGCGTGCGGTGTGCCGGTGGTGGCCGGCCGCTCCGGCGGCGCGCCCGAAACCGTGCGTGACGGGGAGACCGGCGTCGTCGTCGACGGCACCGACGTCGACGCGATCGCTGCCGCGGTCAGCGGTGTGTTGGCCGACCCGGACGCGGCCGCGGCGATGGGCGCGGCCGGCCGGCAGTGGACCGTGCAGAACTGGCAGTGGAGCGCGCAGGGGGCGCGGCTGCACCGGCTGCTCGGCGGCGCCGAGCGGGACTAGGCGTACAGCGCGTCGATATCGGCGGCGAACTTCTGCGCCACCACCTTGCGCTTCACCTTCAGCGTCGGGGTCAGCTCACCGGTGTCCTCGGTGAAATCGACCGGCAGGATCCGGAACTTGCGGATCGCCTCGGCCTTCGACACCACCTGATTGGCGTCCTTGACCGCCAGTTCGACCTCGGCGAGCAGATCCGGGTCGGTGGCCAGGTCGGCCACCGTGGCGTTGGCGTCCTTGCTGTTGCGCTGCTTCCAGCCGGGGAAAGCCTCCGGGTCGATGGTGATCAGGGCGGCGATAAAGGGCTGCTGGTCGCCGACGCACATCGCCTGGCTGATCAGCGGATGCGCCCGCAGGCGGTCCTCCAGCACGGCCGGGGCGACGTTCTTGCCGCCGGCGGTGACGATGATCTCCTTTTTGCGCCCGATGATGGTCAGGAACCCGTCGTCGTCGATGGCGCCGAGATCGCCGGTGTGGAACCAGCCGTCGGTGAAGGCTTCCTTGGTCGCCTCCTCGTTGCGCCAGTAGCCACCGAACACCACGCCGCCCTTGACCAGCAATTCGTTGTCGTCACCGAGGCGCATGCTGTTGCCCGGCAACAACTTTCCGACCGAACCGACCTTGAGGGCGCCGACCTGGTTGGCGGTGATGGCCGCGCTGGTCTCGGTGAGGCCGTAGCCCTCGTAGATGGTCAGGCCGACGCCGCGGTAGAAGTGGCCGAGGCGGGCGCCCAGCGGGGCGCCGCCGGAAATCGCGGCGTGGCAGGCACCGCCGAGCGCGGCACGCAGCTTGCCGTAGACCAACCGGTCGAACACCGCGTGCTTGACCTTGAGCACCAGGCCCGGCCCGCCGGGGCCGTCGAGGGCCTTGCTGTATTCGATCGCGGTATCGGCGGCCAGCTCGAAGATCTTGCCCTTGCCGCCGTCGCGGGCGTTCTGCTCGGCGGTGTTGTACACCTTCTCGAACACCCGCGGCACCGACACCACCAGCGTCGGCTTGAACACCCCGAAGGTCGGGACCAGATTCTTGATGTCACTGGTGAAGCCGAGCGTCACCTTGTTGGTGAAGGCGGCGACGGTCAGCGCCCGGGCCAGCACGTGGGCCAGGGGCAGGAAGACCAGCAGCCGCTCACCCTTGACCAACAGATCGGGGAAGCTGGCCTTGGCGCCGTGGATCTCCGAGAGCAGGTTGGCGTGCGTCAGCTGGCAGCCCTTGGGCAGCCCGGTGGTGCCCGACGTGTAGATGAGGGTGGCCGGGTCCGCGGACCGGATACCCGCGCGCCGGGCATCCAGCTCGGCGGCGTCCACACCCTTGCCCGCCTCGGCCAGCGCCGCCAGCGCCGCCGGACCGGTTCCGTCGATGCGCAGCACCTTGCGCACGTGGGGCACCTGCTCGCGCAGCTGTTCCACCCGGTCGGCGTGCGCATCGGTTTCGGCGATCACCAGCACGGCCGACGAATCGGCCAGCACGTGCCGGATCTGCTCGGCCGAGCTGGTCTCGTAGATCGGCACGGTCACCGCGCCGGTCGACAGGATGGCGAAGTCGATGATGGGCCACTCGTAGCGGGTCGCCGAAAGGATGGCCACCCGATCGCCGGGCTGGACGCCCTCGGCGATCAAACCCAGAGCCGTGGAACGGATCTGCTCGGCGGCCTGGGCGCAGGTGACATCGGTCCAGCGGCCGTCGACCTGGCGCTGGAAGATGACGTGGCCGGGATCCTGGCGCTCGTGCGCGTATACGGCGTCGACGGCGGTGTCGGACTCACCGATCTGGAACGTTGCGGCAACGCTGTACTCACGCACGATTCTGGCCCCTCGTCAATGCTGGTGACGGATGTCTTGCGGCATCCGCCGGTCAGCCTAGTCGCCCGCCTCGGACCGGCGGTACCACGTGTGTGATGCTGACAGCCATGAACAGCGTGCAGATCTCGGACGAGACCTTCGTATGCGCGGATCCTGCCGAAGTCGGTCGCGCGGTGAGCGACCCGGCGAGCTGGCGGCGGTGGTGGCCGGATCTGCGCCTGGACGTCGTCGAGGACCGCGGCCCGGCCGGGGTGCGCTGGACCGTCGCCGGCGCGCTGACCGGAACCATGGAGGTGTGGCTGGAGGCCATGATGGACGGGGTCATCCTGCACTATTTCCTGCATGCCGAGCCGGCCGGCGCCAGCGCGCACGACCTGGCCCGGCTGAACCTGGCCAAGCTGAACCACACCCGACGGGTGGCGGGCAAGCGGATGGCCTTCGAGGTCAAGACCCGCCTGGAGCAGCGCCGGCCGGTCGGGGTGTCGCGGCTGTCCTGATAGCGAGCAGGGCGTTCGGCGGTGCGGGTACATTTCTGGGCGTGGCGGAGAAGACGGCGCAGACGATCTATATCGATGCCGATCCCTCGACGGTGATGGACGTGATCGCCGACATCGGCTCGTATCCGGAATGGGTGGCCGAGTACACCGAAGCCGAGGTGCTCGAAGCCGACGCCGCAGGCAATCCCAAGACGGCGCGGCTGGTGCTGGACGCGGCCGTGCTCAAGGACACCATGGTGTTTGCCTACCAGTGGCCGGCCGACCGTAAATCGGTGACCTGGACCCTGGTGTCGAGTTCGCTGCTGCGCAGTCTGGAGGGCGCATATCGATTGTCGCCCAAGGGTTCTGGAACGGACGTCACCTACGAACTGTCCGTCGACCTGCTCATCCCGATGATCGGCCTGCTCAAGCGCAAGGCAGAACGCCGACTCACCGACACCGCGCTCAAGGACCTCAAGAAGCGAGTCGAGGTGGGTGTGAGCTGAATGGCGAGCAAGTGTCCGCACCCGCCCGCATCAGCTTGTTCGTCGGTAAGGGCGGGGTAGGCAAGTCGACGTTGGCGACCGCCACCGCGGTGCGCGAGGCGCGCAGCGGTCAGCGGGTGCTGATCGTGTCGACCGACCAGGCGCATTCCACCGGGGATGTGCTCGGGGTGCCGGTCGCGCCGACCGGCACCAGGGCGCCGACCCGGGTGCTGGCCGATGTCGACACCGGCTTCCTGGACGCGCTGGCGCTGGACACACTGGCCGTGCTGGAGGACCGCTGGCGCGACGTGGCCGGGCCGCTGGCCGAGCGTTTCCCGGAGTCGGATCTGGGTGACGTTGCCCCGGAGGAACTTTCGGCCATGCCCGGCATTCAGGAGGTGCTCGGCCTGCACGAGGTGGGGGAGCTGGCCGACTCCGGCCACTGGGATCACGTGGTGGTCGACTGTGCATCCACCGCCGACGCGTTGCGCATGCTCACCCTGCCTGCGACGTTCGGGCTGTACCTGGAGCGGATCTGGCCCCGGCACCGTCGGCTGTCGCTGCGCGGCGGCGATGCCGCGTCGGCGGCGCTGGTCGCGCTGGTGGAACGGATCGCCGACGGTACCGAAGCGCTGTCGGCGCTGCTCGCCGACGCCGAGCGGGTCAGCGCCCACCTGGTGCTCACCCCGGAGCGGGTGGTGGCCGCCGAGGCGATCCGCACCATCGGCTCGCTGACGCTGATGGGGGTGCGGGTGGCCGAATTATTGGTCAACCAGGTGCTCGTCCAAGACGATTCGTACGAGTACACCAATCTGCCGGACCACCCGGCGTTCGACTGGTACACCGAGCGGATCGCCGAACAGCGCACCGTGCTCGACCAGCTGGACGCCGCGATCGGCGATGTGCAGCTGGTACTCGTGCCGCACCTGGCCGGCGAACCCATCGGGCCCAAGGCGCTGGCCGAACTGCTCGCCCAGTCCCGCCGCCGCGACGGGTCACCCCCGCCCGGCCCGCTCAAACCGGTGGTGGACCGCGAATCGGGAACGGGGCTCGAAGCCGTCTACCGGTTGCGGATACAGTTGCCGCAGGTGGACCCCGGCTCGTTGACACTGGGCCGGGTCGACGACGATTTGATCATCGGCTCCGGCGGGATGCGCCGCCGAGTCCGGTTGGCGTCGATACTGCGGCGCTGCATCGTGACGGACGCGCAGCTGCGGGGTACCGAACTCACGGTGCGATTCCGCCCCGATCGAAAGGTATGGCCGGAGTGACAGGGCAAGGCCCAGATCCCGACGCTGCCCGGCGGCATGCGGACGTGAGCCCCGAACTGCGGCAGTTGGCACAGGCCATCCTGGACCGGCTCGACCCCGCGGTGCGGTTGGTCGCCGCCCGGGCCGCAGCCGCCGGCGCCGGTGAGGGCCGGTGTCAGCAGGTCTGGTGCCCGGTGTGCGCGCTGGCCGCCCTGGTGGCCGGCGAACAGCATCCGCTGCTGTCGGTCATCGCCGAGCACAGCGTCGCGCTGCTGGCCATCGTGCGCGCGATGGTCGGCGACCCGGGGTCTGGGGGGCCGCCTACCCCGCCGGCTGATTCCACCCCGCCGCCACCCGCCGACGGTGAGCAGCCACCCAAGGCGCCCGGCCGCTACGAACCCATCCGGGTCGACGTCGAGGACTGATCGGCGCGCTGGGCTGATTTCCCGTCGCTACGCTCGCCCCGGGCTTGATTTCCCGTCGCTACGCTCGCCCCGGGCTTGATTTCCCGTCGCTACGCTCGCCCCGGTAAGGCGGCCATGTGGTCGTCGTAACAATGCGTGGGTAAAGTTGTCGCGGAACGCCCTCAGGGCGTGCGGCGCGGGAGGCAACGTGTTTTTCTGGTTCTACAAATACATCTTGATGGGCCCGCTGCTGCGTTTGCTCGGTCGGCCGAAAGTTCAAGGGCTGGAATACGTTCCGGACTCCGGCCCGGTCATCCTGGCCAGCAATCACCTGGCCGTCGCCGACAGCTTCTACCTGCCCCTGGTGGTGCGGCGCCGGATCACCTTCCTGGCCAAGGCCGAGTACTTCACCGGTACCGGGATCAAGGGCAAGCTCACCAAGTTCTTCTACTCGTCCACCGGCCAGGTGCCCATCGACCGCACCGACGCCGACTCGGCCCAGGCCGCCCTGCAGACCGCCCAGCGGATCCTCGCGCAAGGCAAGCTGCTCGGGATGTACCCGGAGGGCACCCGCTCGCCGGACGGCCGGCTCTACAAGGGCAAGACCGGTTTGGCCCGGATCGCACTGGAAAGCGGCATCCCGGTCATTCCCGTCGCGATGATCGGAACCAACGTCGTCAACCCGCCGGGCAGCAAGATGTGGCATTTCGGCCGGGTGGAGGTGCGCTTCGGCAAGCCGATGGACTTCAGTCGGTTCGAAGGGCTGGCGGGTAACCGGTTCATCGAACGCGCCGTGATCGACGAGGTGATGTACGAACTGATGCGGCTGTCCGGTCAGGAGTACGTCGACCTGTACGCCGCCGACGTCAAAGAGGGCAAGACCCCCACTCCGGTGGCCAAGGCGGGTTAGCGCCGGGTCAGCTCGCGGCCGCCGCGGGCGCGTCCACAACCTTGCCGGCCCTACGGCCGACTTCGCCGGCCGCCGGTGCCGTTGCGCCGGCCACGGCGATGACGGCCAGCGCCCACCACAGATAAGAACCGCCGGCCAGCTTGCGCCACAGCGAGGCCGCGGTCTCGTGGTGCTCGGGCAGCAGCGTGATCGGCGTCCACACCATCAGCGCCAGACCCGCCGCGCTGACCAGCAACAGCGAAAGCCGGCGCCGGCGGTAGCCGACCACGGCGGTGACGATCACCGTCGGCAACATCCACACCCAGTGGTGCGACCACGAGACCGGCGACACCGCCAGCCCGAACATGGCCACGCAGATCAGCGCGAGCACCGGCGCGCCACCGTCGGCCGCGTCGTCGCCGCGCTGCAGCAGCCGGTGCACCGCCCAGCCGGTCAACACCAGCACCAGGCAGCAGGCCACCGCCCAGGGCAGGAAGCGCTGCTCCTCACCCAGGCCCAGCCGGGCCAGGGTGCCGGAGATGTTCTGGTTGGTGTTCAGCGTTGCCGTGCCGATGCGGTTGGTGTCGCGCAGCGTCTCGGTCCAGTACTCGCACGAATCCCGCCACGCCAGCGCGAAGCCCACCAGGGTCGCGGTGACCGCCGATATCACCGTCACCACCACCGCGCGCACATCGCGGCGCAGCACGAAGTACACCAGGAACACCGCCGGGGTGAGCTTGACGGCGATCGCCAGACCGAGCAGCAGGCCGCGCGGCCACGGCGTCCGCCTCGGCACGCAATCGGCGATCACCAGCGTCATCAACACCACGTTGATCTGGCCGAACGCGAAGTTGGACCGGATCGGCTCCAGGAACACGACGGCGGGCGCGACCAGCGCCCCGGCCAGCCAGGCGCGCTGCTGCCAGCCGGCCGCGACCTGCAGCCGGGTCAGAACGATCGTCACCGACACGATCAGCAGCACCAGCGTGGTCACGGTGATCGCGGCGCTGGCGGCGGGCAGGGTGAGCCAGGCGAACGGGGCGAACGCGATCGCGGCCAGCGGCGGGTAGGTGAAGGGCAGGTCCAGGCCGGCCTGTGTCTGGAACTTGGTGCTGTCGGCGTACAGCGGGGTGCCGTCCAACCATGCCCGCCCACCCATCCGGTAGACGTCGATATCGATGCGGTACGGCGCGTGACCGAGCAACCGCCAGCCGGCCCAGGCCAGGCCAGCCAGGGTCAGCAGCTGGAACAACCGCCATGCCACGGTCGTCGGTAAACCCGCCTGAGTGCTCATTTCGCCGACCAGCCTATCCGGGGAGTCCGGCACGCCGGCCGGCGCAGGACGCCTGGTGACGTGTTCCGGTTGCTGGTCGGCGTATGTTCTCGACCGTGCATCTGCGCGTCCAGTTCGACTTCATCACCGGCGATCGCCTACCGCTGCTGTGCTGCCTGATCGCATTCATCCTCACGTTCTTCCTGACCCGCCTCATCGTCCGGTACATCCGCAGCCACCCCGCCGGCGACGCGCCGCGCAAGTGGTGGCAACCGCGCAATCTCTCCGTCGGCGGCGGCGTCCACCTGCACCACGCGGTCATCGGGGTGATCCTGGTGATGGTTTCCGGAGTGTCCATGGTGACCCTGGCGGTAAACGGTGGTGTGCCGGAATTCACGGTGGCCGCGGTGTTCTTCGGGATCGGCGCGGCACTGGTGCTCGACGAGTTCGCGTTGATCCTGCACCTGCAGGACGTGTACTGGGCCGAGGACGGCCGCACCTCGGTGGACGCGGTGTTCGTGGCGATCGCGGTGGCCGGACTGCTGGTGCTGGGGTTCAACCCGCTGTCCTTCTTCGACATCGGCATCTGGCGCGCCGACGACACCTGGCAGGCGCGGACCGTGGTGATCGCCGTCGCCGTGCTGACGCTGGCGCTGGCCGTGGTGGTGCTGCTCAAGGGCAAGGTGTGGACCGGTCTGGTCGGCATGTTCATCACGCCGCTGCTGTTCCTCGGCGCGATCCGGTTGTCCCGCCCGCACGCGCCGTGGGCGCGGTGGCGCTACACCACCCGGCCGCGCAAGATGCACAAGGCGCTGGAGCGCGAGCGCCGGCTGCGCCGGCCGGTGGTACAGGCCAAGCTGTGGGTGCAGCACGTGGTCGCCGGTGAACCGCACTTCCCGGACGACGCGTTGGTCAACGAGGAACTGGATCGCGAGATCCATGCCGCGCCGGCGCCCGCCGCGCCGGGGGCAAGCAAGGGGGGCCACTGAGTTGCGCTATTTCTACGACACCGAATTCATCGACAACGGCCGCACCATCGAACTCATCTCGATCGGGGTGGTGGCCGAGGACGGTCGCGAGTATTACGCGATCTCAACCGAATTCGACCCGGACCGGGCCGGTAGCTGGGTCCGCAAGAACGTGCTGCCCAAGCTCCCGTCGCCGTCGTCGAAGCTGTGGCGTTCGCGCAGACAGATCCGCTCGGAGCTGGAGGACTTCTTCGATATCGACGGTGACGAGCCCATCGAGCTGTGGGCCTGGGTGGGCGCCTACGACCACGTCGTGCTGTGCCAGCTCTGGGGCCCGATGACCGACCTGCCGCCGGCCATGCCGCGCTTCACCAGGGAGCTGCGCCAACTCTGGGAGGACCGCGGTAACCCGCGGATGCCACCGCGGCCCACCGATTCGCACGACGCCCTGGTCGACGCACGGCACAACCTGCGCCGCTACCGGCTGATGGCCGCAGACGATCGGGACGGGGACTGGGCGGTACGGGCCTAGGGTTGGGGGCACCTCCGGCTTGGGGGAGAGCGCAGCGACTCGGGGAATCTGTGCTGAGCTGCGGGTATGGCCGGTCAAATCGGCCCGGCGGCGCGGTTACCATAGAGCGGTGAACTGGACCGTCGACGTACCCATCGACCAGCTACCGGATCTGCCGCCGCTGCCCGAGGACCTGCGCCACCGGCTCGACGCCGCCCTGGCCAAGCCCGCGCTGCAGCAGCCCAGCTGGGACGCCGGCCAGGCCAAGGCGATGCGGACGGTGCTGGAGAGCGTGCCGCCGATCACCGTCCCGAGCGAGATCGAGAGCCTCAAGGTGCAGCTGGCGGCCGTCGCCCGCGGTGAGGCCTTCCTGCTGCAGGGCGGTGACTGCGCGGAGACGTTCGTCGACAACACCGAACCGCACATCCGCGCCAACATCCGCACCCTGCTGCAGATGGCGGTGGTGCTGACCTATGGGGCCAGCCTGCCGGTGGTGAAGGTCGCCCGGATCGCCGGCCAGTACGCCAAGCCGCGGTCCTCCGACATCGACGCGCTGGGGCTGAAGTCCTATCGCGGCGACATGATCAACGGCTTCGCCCCGGACGCCGCGGTGCGCGATCACGACCCGTCCCGACTGGTACGGGCGTACGCGAATGCCAGCGCCGCGATGAACCTGGTGCGCGCGCTGACCTCGTCGGGCATGGCGTCGCTGCAGAAGGTGCACGACTGGAACCGTGAGTTCGTCCGCACCTCGCCGGCCGGGGCCCGGTACGAAGCGCTGGCCGGCGAGATCGACCGCGGACTGCGCTTCATGAGCGCCTGCGGTGTCGACGACCGCAACCTGCAGACCGCCGAGATCTTCGCCAGCCACGAGGCCCTGGTGCTCGACTACGAGCGGGCCCTGCTGCGGTTGTCCACCGAGTTCGACGAGCCGCGGCTGTACGACCTGTCCGCGCACTACGTGTGGATCGGGGAACGCACCCGGCAGCTGGACGGCGCGCACATCGCGTTCGTGGAGACCATCGCCAACCCGATCGGTATCAAGATCGGCCCCACCACCTCGCCCGAGCTGGCCGTCGAGTACGTCGAGAAGCTGGACCCGCGCAACGAGGCGGGCCGGCTCACCCTGGTCAGCCGGATGGGCAATCAGAAGGTCCGCGACGCGCTGCCGCCGATCATCGAGAAGGTGCAGGCCTCCGGGCATCACGTGATCTGGCAGTGCGACCCGATGCACGGCAACACCCACGAATCCTCCACCGGGTACAAGACCCGGCACTTCGACCGCATCGTCGACGAGGTGCAGGGCTTCTTCGAGGTGCACCACGCACTGGGCACCCACCCGGGCGGCATCCACGTGGAGATCACCGGTGAGAACGTCACCGAATGCCTCGGCGGCGCGCAGGACATCTCCGACGACGATCTGGCCGGCCGGTACGAGACGGCCTGCGATCCGCGGCTGAACACCCAGCAGTCGCTGGAGTTGGCGTTCCTGGTCGCTGAGATGCTGCGCGGCTAGCGCCGCTCGGATGTTCCGCGCCTGATCCGCGGGGGGCTAGTGCAACAACCCGGGCAGGTTGTTGCCCAGCGTCCACGCGCCGGCCGCGATCAACCCGGTCAGGGTGAGCAGCACCAGCACCCAGCACAGCAGGGTGCGCCTGGCCCGCTGCCGGGCCCAGTCGAACTCGTCGAAGTCGATGCCGGCGAATTGCTCTGGCACCGGCGAGTATTCGGGCTCCGTCTCCGGCTCGGCCAGTGCACCGTCGAGGTCCTCGACGAAGTCGGCCCCGTACTCGCGGGTGGGATTGGGCACCCGCTCGGTGCGCACCCGGCTGGTGAACAGGGTGGCCGCCCGGTGCTGCGCCGACTGCCGGGGCGCCGGCACCCGGAACGGCGGCAGCCCGAGCTCATCGATGGCGTCGCCCAGCGCGTCGGCCAGTTCACCGGCGTCGGCAAACCGTGCCGCCGGGTCACGGTCGGTGGCGCAGGCCACCAGATCGTCGAATTGCCGCGGCACCCCGGCGATCCCGGCGCTGGGGGGCGGCACATCGTGATCCATCCGCTGGTAGGCCACCGACAGCGCGGTGTCGCCGGTGAACGGCGTGCGCCCGGTGAGCAGTTCGTAGGCCAGCACGCCGACGGCGTAGACGTCGCTGCGCGGGGTGGCGTCCCCGGTACCGACCTGCTCGGGGGACAGGTACGCCGCGGTGCCCAGAATGACGCTGGTCGAGGTGATTCCGGCTTCGGCGACGGCACGCACCAGACCGAAATCGGCGATCTTGACCTCGCCGTCGTCGGAGATCAGGACGTTCTCCGGCTTGATGTCGCGGTGCACCAGCCCGGCGGCGTGCGCCACCGCCAGCCCGCTGCACAGCGGGGCGAGCACGGCGGCCACCGCGTGCGGCGGCATGGGACCACGCTCGTTGAGCAGCTCACGCAGCGTGCCGCCCTCGATCAGTTCCATCACCAGAAACGGTGCCGGCTCTCCCAACCCGCCGCCGCCCTGGTCGTACACGGCGACCAGGGCCGGATGCTTCAGCCGGGCCACCGCCTTGGCCTCGCGCTCGAACCGGGTCAGGAACTGCTGGTCCCCGGCGTAGCGGGAATCCATCACCTTCAGCGCGACGGGCCGGTCCAGCCGGATGTCGAGTCCGCGGTACACCGTGGACATGCCACCGGAGGCAATCGGCGCGTCCACCCGGTAGCGGCGGTCCAGCAGGGTGCCGACGAGCGGGTCCGCGCGCTGGTAGGTGTCCACCGAACACATGGTACGAGAGGTACTCGCAGCCTTAGACTCTGTGCGGTGAGCAGTATTCCGGCGGCCGACGACGTCTTGGACCCCGAAGAATCCGTGTATGACCTGGCCGCGGTGTCGGCCCTCCTCCGCATCCCGGTGACCAAGGTGCAGCAGCAGCTGCGCGACGGGCACCTGGTGGGTGTCCGGCGCAACGGGGCGGTGGTGGTGCCCAAGATCTTCTTCGACGACACCGGGCATGTCGTCAAACCGCTGCCCGGGCTGTTGGTGGTGTTGCAGGACGGCGGTTACCACCAGACCGAGATCGTGCGGTGGTTGTTCACTCCGGATCCGTCGCTGACGATCAGCCGGGACGGCAGCACCGAGCGGCAGACCAACGCCCGGCCGGTGGACGCCCTGCACTCACATCAGGCCCGCGAGGTCATCCGGCGGGCCCAGGCGATGGCTTATTGACGGCTCGGCCGTCGTGGCTTACTGAGGGCTCGGCCGTGGTGGCTTGTCGTCGGGAGTCTTCGCCAGCAGGTACCAGGCGGCCACCGCGCACGCGGTGGCCAGGCCCACGTGGATCCACGAATACATGCCGTGTGAGCCATCGGGTTTGAAGATCACCATGATCCACGTCGAGAAGCCGGCGATCAGGGCGATCGCGGCCCGCGACTGGGCCAGCGCCGACACCACCGCCAGCGGCCAGGTGTAGTACCAGGGCAGCGCGGCGGGCACGAACAGCACCACGACGAGCATCGCCAGGGTGATACCGGTGAGCGCCTCTCGGTCGTCGTGCCGGAAGCGCCACCACAGCAGCGGCAGGCTGATGGCGATCACCGCGACGCCGATGATCCGGGTGATGTCCAGCACGGCGTAGAAGTTCACCGTGGTGAACAGCCCGCCAACGGTGTTGATGACGTTGGCGATCGCGGTCGGGATGGTCAGCCAGTTGATGATCTTCACCGACCCGGCCAGTGCCGTCAGCCAGCCCAGCCCGACCCCGGCCAGCCAGGACAGCACCGCGAACACGGCCACGAAGATCGCCGCCGAGGCGGCCGTCGCCATGGCGAACGCCTTCACCGGACCGTGATGATGCCGCTCGCGCAGTTGCCGGGTCCAGACCCACACCATGAACGGCAACGCGATTCCCGCGGTGGCCTTCACCGCCACGGCGATCGCGATCAGGCTCACGCCCCACACCGGGCGGCCGCCGAATGTCAACGCGATGGCGGCCATCATCAGGCCCACCATCAGCATCTCGTTGTGCACCCCGCCCATCAGGTGGATGATCACCAGCGGATTGAGCACGCAGATCCACAGCGCCACCGCGCCGTTGGCGCCGACATGGCGCGCCACCCGGGGCGCCGCCCAGATCAGCAGGGCCAGGCCCGGCAGCATGCACAGCCGCAGCAGCATGGTGCCCTCGACCACGTGGTTGCCGACGATCATCGTGACGAACTTCGCCACCAGGATGAAGGCCGGCCCGTACGGTGCGGTGGTGGTGGTCCAGATGGGGGACACGTTGTCCAGCAACGAGTTCGGATTGTCGACGGGGCCGACGATGTACGGGTCGAAACCGTCGCGCAGCAGGGCACCCTGGGCCAGATACGAATAGGTGTCGCGGCTGAACACCGGCACGCTCAACAGCAGCGGCGTCAGCCAGAACGCCGTGGTGGCCAGCATCGTGTACTCCGACACCCCGGCCGCCCGGTCGATCACCCGCCGGCCCAGGCCCAGCCAGGCGATGAGCATCAGCGCGACGCCACCCCACAGCAGCACCGACGACAGCACCAAGCCGTGGCCGAACCGCAGCCAGGACAGATGCAGCGATTCCAGCAGCGGGTCGTGCAGCCGGGTACTGCCGGCGCCCAGACCGCCCGCGGTGATCATCACCGCGCCCAGAAAACCCAGCCGCGCCGGGCCGGCCTCGGGCGAGGCCGCGAACGCCACCAGTCGGGCCAGGTGCCGGCGCAGTACGCCGGCCGGGCCGCCGTGCGCCGGGATCGCCGTCGGGGTGGTCATGCTCCTAGGCGGACCGGTTGGAGGCCAGGCCGGCGAGTTCGGCCAGGCCGATCTTGGCGTGCGGGTCGATCGGTGCGGCGCCCAGCGCGTCGAGCGCCCGGCGGTTGAGGGTGTCGATGCGGTCCTCGACCGCGGCGAGCGCGCCGACCGCCTCGATGACCAGGCACAGTTCGCGCACCTGCGCGTCGGACAGCTCCGTGCCGATCGAGGTACGCAGCAGTTTGGCGGCCACCGGATCGGTTTTCTCGGCCAACTCGACGGCCTCGGCCAGCAGGACGGTCCGCTTGCCGGACCGCAGGTCGTCCCCGGACGGCTTGCCGGTGACCGCGGGATCGCCGAACACCCCGAGCACGTCGTCGCGCAGCTGGAAGGCCACCCCCAGATCGGTGCCCACCTGATGGAAGATGGCCTGCACGTCCGGGCGGTCGGCGGCGGCGGCGGCGCCCAGCTGCAGTGGCCGCGACACCGTGTACGAGGCGGTCTTGTAGGTGTTGACGGTCATCGCCGAGGCCACCGAGTCGGCCCCGCTGGATTCGGCCACGATGTCCAGGAACTGCCCGCCGAGCACTTCGGTGCGGATGTCCGACCACACCTTCTGCACCCGGGCGTGCGCCTGCACGGACAGGTCGGCGGTGGCGACGATATCGTCGGCCCACACCAGCGACAGGTCGCCGAGCAGGATGGCGGCGGACAGCCCGAACT
Organism: Mycolicibacterium canariasense; assembly: GCF_002101555.1. Classification (GTDB taxonomy): domain Bacteria; phylum Actinomycetota; class Actinomycetes; order Mycobacteriales; family Mycobacteriaceae; genus Mycobacterium; species Mycobacterium canariasense. The sequence goes on along the minus strand of NZ_LQOL01000097.1, from coordinate 30,955 downwards.
GTTCGCTGGAGCCGTGCCAGTTCTTGCCCCGGTGCAGTTCGGTGAAATGCCGGTGCACGGTCGGCAGGCCGCGCCTGGTCGCCGACGCGTCGATGACGTCGTCGTGCACCAGCGCGCAGGCGTGCAGCAGTTCCAGCGCCGAGAACAGTCGCAGCGCCTTGGCGTCGTCGACGTCGGGGTTGCGGTCCTCGCCCGCCACCGCGCGCCAGCCCCAGTAGGCGAACAACGGTCTGATCCGTTTGCCGCCGCGCAGGACGAATTCTTCGAGTGCCGCGGTCAGTTCGGCGTATTCCGGGCCGATGTAGGCGCAGTCCTGCCGCCGCTGCGACAGATAGGTGCGTAACTGGCCCAGCACGGCGTCGACCAGTTGCACTGCTGATGGTGCCGCTGTATCCACGGTCAGCGGGCGCCCCTTTCTCCTGCCCCGAATTCGGCCCCGACGGCCACCAGCCTAAAGCGTAGGTAGCCGGTCAGGTCGCATCGCCCACCTTGGGTGACTGGTCGCGGGCCATCCAGGCGACCGCGCCGATGACGCCGGCCACGATGAACGATCCGATGGTGAGCCAGATGGCCGCGCCCGTGAAGGACCGGGCGCTCGGGTCGGTGTAGCGGGCCTGGGCGTTCATGGTGGTCACCACGCCCGGCTTGAGCTTCCACTCGACGACGTCGCTGGAGACCTGGTCGCCGTTGGTCGAGGTGACCTCACCGGGGAACGACACGCTCATCGAGACGTCGGCGTCGGGGTCGTTCAGCGTCGTCAGGTCGACCCGGCCCTCCAAGATCACCAGCTCCCCGGCGCGCCGCAGGGAGATGTCGACCCCGGCGGCATCGCGGTTCATATTGGCCAGCTGGGGCACCTCGGAGAAGGTGAGATCGGAGAACACGGCCTGCGAGCCGACGTAATCGCCGCGGTCGTACTCCGAGATGGCCACCTTGTTGCTGAACGGAAGCGTGTTGAGTAGCTGCGGACCCTTGTCGTCGGCATTGCGGGCCTTGGCCGCGGCCACGATCTGCCCGGACACCCGGTCGTCGGGGGAGACCGTGATCGAGGTGCGCACCCGCACGCAGCCGACGGCCAGCGGCGTGAGGATCAGCAGCAGCAGGACCAGGGCTCGGAGGCGGCGCGGCACCCGGTCATCGTGCCAGATCGGGACCGTCGAGCGGCAGTGACCGGCCCAGGATCGCGAACGCACGGGGATCCCCGGCGAAGTGGTAGTCACGGATGACATCGGTGAACCCGAGGCGACGGTAGAGCCGCCACGCCCGGTTGGCCTCGCCGTTGATCTCGGGCGTGGACAGCAGCACGTGGGTTTCGGCCCGGCCCGACAGCAGCCGCCGGACCAGGGCTTCGCCGAGCCCGCGGCCCTGGGCGCGGGGGTGGATGTGCAGCTCGGTGAGCTCGAAATAGCTCGACATCAGGGCGGCGACGTGGGCCTGGTCGGTGCCGATGCGGCGCAGTCCCTGCACCACCTGTTGCTGCCACCACTGGTCGGGTGCACCGCAGTAGCCGTAGGCGATGCCGACGAGGTCACCGTCGGCGGCGCCGACAGTTCCACCTGGGTCGGCGGTGTCGATCACCGCGACACCCTTCCACCCGGGACGGCGGCTGTGCTCCAGCCACATCGAGGCGCGCTGGCCCTCGGTGCCGCGGGGATAGCGCATGGCGTCGACGTACACCGAGAGCGCCTCGTTCAGCCGCCGCTGCATCGCGGCAGGCGACAGATCCACCAGATACGTCGCCAACGGGTGCCCTTCGGGATGTGCGTACGTTCGGACCCCTTCATTATCGGATGTGGTCCCGCTGCGCCGGGCAGGAGGGGTTTCGTGGCAGACGTCATACAGCGGACGTCGCACAATCGTGGGCCAAGTAGGTGGTACGGGTCAGATCGACCTCGTATCATGGTTATTAAGCGTCCGTACTTGCGGACGTAAGACTTCGACGACACGGCCGCGGCTGCAACGACGCTGCATCGATCCTGAGGAGGGACGGATGCCACTCTCCGATCATGAGCAGCGCATGCTCGACCAGATCGAGAGTGCGCTGTATGCCGAAGACCCCAAGTTCGCTTCCAGCGTCCGGGGTGGCACGTTGCGCGCTCCGTCGACCCGTCGTCGCCTGCAGGGCGCGGCGCTGTTCGTGATCGGCCTGGCCCTGCTGGTTTCGGGTGTGGCGTTCAAGGCCACCATGATCGGCAGCTTCCCGGTCCTCTCGGTGATCGGCTTCGTCGTGATGTTCGGCGGCGTCGTGTTCGCGGTCACCGGACCGCGGGTGGCCGGCCCCGTCGACAAGTCCGCTCCGTCCGGTGGCTCGGCCCGCGGCAAGCGCGGCAAGAGCGGCGGCGGCTCGTTCACCACTCGGATGGAGGACCGCTTCCGGCGTCGTTTCGACGAGTGACACCCGTCCGGCTCAGGGGCAGTTCCGCAAGGAACTGCCCCTTTTTTGTCGTGCGTGTCGGTCGGGGTAGGGCGAGCCGTGTTCTGGCGCCCCACTTTCCCCCACCTCGCCGTCATCTGCACTGATTCGGGCTGACCTGCGCCTTTCTGGCGCTTTCTGCCGGCTCAGCGGTTCCGTCGTGCCCGTCGTGCGGCCGTTCGGCGGGGAATGGTGGGGCGCGCCACCAATTTGGTGGTAGCAAATGGCGCTTGGTGGGGGATTGTGGGGTAAAGTGGCTGACAACGGAGCGGCCGGGGCTCCGGAGTAAGCGGGAGGTGGCGAGATGTTTCTCGGCACCTACACGCCCAAACTCGACGACAAGGGGCGACTGACGTTGCCCGCCAAATTCCGCGACGCACTGGCAGGAGGGTTGATGGTCACCAAGAGTCAGGACCGCAGCCTGGCTGTCTATCCACGCGCCGCCTTCGAATCGATGATCGTCGAGTTGGACGAAAAGGCCCGGCGGGGCAGCCCGCAGGAACGCGCCTACGTCCGCAACCTGGCAGCCGGCACCGATGAACAACACCCCGACGCTCAGGGCCGGATCACCCTGTCCGCCGAACACCGGCGCTACGCCAACCTCTCCCGGGAGTGCGTGGTGACCGGTTCGATTCGCTTCCTGGAGATCTGGGACGCGCAAGCGTGGCAGGAATACCAGGACGCCCACGAAGAGACTTTCTCCGCGGCCAGCGATGACACTCTTCGCGACATTCTCTGATCACGATGCCCGTGCAGCGTGGCCTCTGCCCGAACCGGCCCTGGCGTACTTCCCCGACGCCAGGTCCACTTCGGTCAGAGACCTCGCTGCAGGGGCGCGGCATCATCACCACGGGGGAGTCGCCTTGTCCGAGTACGGCCACGTCCCGGTCCTGATCGACCGCTGCGTCGAACTTCTGGCGCCGGCCCTCACCCGCCGGTACGCCGACGGCACCGGCGCCGTCCTGGTGGATGCCACGCTGGGTGCGGGCGGACACTCCGAACGCTTCCTCACCGAATTCCCCGGCCTGCGGGTGGTGGGACTGGACCGTGATCCGAACGCGCTGGCGATCGCCACCGCGCGGCTCGCCCCGTTCGGCGACCGGATGACGTTCGTGCGCACCCGCTACGACGGTTACTGGGCCGACCGCGCCGAAACCACGGTGGACGCCGTGCTTTTCGACCTGGGCGTGTCCTCCATGCAACTCGACCGCGCCGACCGCGGCTTCTCCTACGCCCAGGACGCCCCGCTGGACATGCGGATGGATCCCGACTCGGCCCTGACCGCGGCCGAGATCCTCAACACCTATGACGAGAAGGCATTGGCCCGCGTCCTGCGTGAGTACGGCGAGGAGAAATTCGCCGGCCGCATCGCGGGCCGTATCGTGCGGCGCCGGGAGCGGGCCCCCCTGCGTACCACAGGGGAACTCGTCGAACTGCTCTACGAGGCCATCCCGGCGGCCACCCGCCGCACCGGCGGCCACCCGGCCAAGCGTACGTTCCAGGCTCTGCGGGTCGCCGTCAACGCCGAACTCGACTCACTCGGTGCCGCGATACCGGCCGCCTTGGACGCGTTGGCCGGTGGCGGCCGGATCGCCGTGATGGCCTACCAGTCGCTGGAGGACCGCATCGTCAAGCGGCTGTTCGCCGCGGCGACGACCTCCCGGACACCACCGGGGCTGCCGGTCGAACTGCCGGGCTACGAGGCCGAATTCGTCGCGCTGACCCGCGGGGCCGAGCAGGCCGACGCCGCCGAGATCGAACGAAACCCACGCAGCGCATCGGTGCGACTGCGCGCTTTGGAGAAAAAGCCAGAGAAAAAGGTTGCCGGAAAGGATGACTCATGAAGGTCAAGCGATCCGCACCGGCGCCCGGCGCCGATGGGCGCCGGCGTGGCAACCCCGAGAAGAAGGTCCAGGGCGGCAAACGGCAGCCCGAGCCCGCCGCCCGTCGCCGCAGCCCGCGCCGGCCGGCGGCCGAACCGCGCACGCACCGGCCACAGCGGTCGGCACCGCAGACCAGCCCGATCCCACGCAGCGCGCCCGCGCCGACCATGGCCAAGAGCGCCAAGCAGGCCAAGGCCCGCGCCAAGGCGCGGAAGGCCAAGGCGCCCAGGGTTATTCGGCCCCCCCTGCGCGAGCGGCTGCTCACCCGACTGGCCTCGATCGAGCTGAGCCCGCGCGCCATGGTGGCGCGGGTGCCGTTCGTGGTGCTGGTGATCGGCGCGCTGGGCGTCGGTCTCGGCATGACGCTGTGGCTGTCCACCGACGCCGCCGAGCGGTCGTATCAGCTGGGGCATGCCCGTGAGCTGAACCAGGCGCTGCTGCAACAGAAGGAAGCACTCGAGCGCGACGTGCTGGAGGCCCAGGCCGCCCCGGCGCTGGCGGAGGCCGCGCGCAACCTCGGCATGATCCCGTCCCGGGACACCGCGCACCTGGTCCAGGATCCGACCGGCAACTGGATGGTGGTCGGTACGCCCAAACCGGCCGAGGGGGTTCCGCCGCCGCCGCTGAACACCCCGCTGCCCGACGACAATCCGGCGCCGGCAGCTGCCAACCCGGTGGCCGCCCCGGCGGCGCAGAACCCGTCCGCCGTGCCCGCCCCGCCCGGACCCCGGGTGGTGGACCCGCGGGAGGTGGTGGTCCGGGTGCCCGCACCCGCCGCGACCCTGGCGCCCACGGCCCCGCTGGCAGCCGTTCCGCCGGCGACGGTGCCCGCACTGCCCGTCGCGCCGGAGGCGCTGGCTCCTGCGCCCCCCGCGGCTCCGGTACTGCCCGCGGCGCCCATCGCCCCGGAGGCGGTGCCGCCGGCGGCGCCGATCGACGGTGCACCGCACCTGCCGGCACCGCTTCCCGCGCAGCCGGGCCCGGTCGGCGGCGTCGAACAAGCCGCCCCCGTGGTCCCGTTGGGCGCCCCGGCATGATCGGCAGGAAGAAGAAGCCCGCCGCCCAGCCCGCCAAGCGGCGCACGCCCGCCGGCCAGGAACACTCGGCCACCGAGCGCCGGGTCCGCCAGCCGCTCGCGGGCGGTAACGACGTCGGTTCGCGCAGTTCGTCGTTCGTCTTCCGGCACCGCATCGGCAATGTCGTCATCTTCCTGGTACTGGTGGTGGCCGCGGCCCAGCTGTTCAACCTGCAGATCTCCAACGCCGCCGGCCTGCGCGCCGAGGCACTCGGGCAGCTGAAGGTCACCGACGTGCAGAAGGCCGTGCGCGGCAGCATCATCGACCGCAACTTCGACAAGCTGGCCTTCACCATCGAAGCCCGGGCCCTGACCTTCCAGCCGGTCCGGGTACGCAAGCAACTGGAAGAGGCCAAGGCCACCGACCCCGAGGCGCCGGACCCGGACCAACGGCTGCGCGCCATCGCCACCGAGGTGGCCACCCGGCTCAACAACAAGCCCGACGCGGCCACGTTGTTGAGGAAGCTGTCCGGTAAGGACTCGTTCGTCTACCTGGCGCGCGCCGTGGACCCGGCCGTCGCCGACGCCATCACCACCAAGTTCCGCGAGGTGGGCACCGAACGGCAGGACATCCGCCAGTACCCGGGCGGCTCGCTGGCGGCCAATATCGTCGGCGGTATCGATTGGGACGGGCACGGTCTGCTCGGCCTGGAGGATTCCTACGACGCCAAGCTGGCCGGCACCGACGGGTCGGTCACCTACGACCGCGGATCCGACGGGGTGATGATCCCGGGCAGCATGCGCAACAAGCACGATGCGGTCAACGGCTCGACCGTGCAGCTCACGCTCGACGACGACATCCAGTTCTACGTCCAACAGCAGGTCCAGATGGCCAAGGAAGCCTCCGGCGCCAACAACGTGTCGGCTGTCGTCCTGGATGCGAAAACCGGTGAGGTTCTGGCGATGTCGAACGACAACACGTTCGACCCGAGCCAGGACCTCGGGCGCCAGGGCAGCCGCCAGATGGGCAATCCGTCGGTGTCCTCGCCGTTCGAGCCGGGATCGGTCAACAAGATCATCACCGCGTCCACTGCGATCGAGCTCGGGCTGACCAATCCCGATGAGGTGCTGCAGGTTCCGGGATCGATCGACATGGGTGGGGTCACCGTGCGCGACGCCTGGGCGCACGGCGTCATGCCGTACACCACCACCGGCGTGTTCGGAAAGTCCTCCAACGTCGGCACGCTGATGCTGGCGCAGCGGGTCGGGCCCGAGCGCTTCTACGACATGCTCGGCAAGTTCGGTCTCGGCCAGCGCACCAACGTCGGCCTGCCGGGGGAGAGCTCGGGTCTGGTCCCGCCCATCGACCAGTGGTCGGGCAGCTCGTTTGCGAACTTGCCCATCGGCCAGGGCCTTTCGATGACCCTGCTGCAGATGACCGGCATGTACCAGGCGATCGCCAATGACGGGGTGCGCATCCCGCCGCGGATCATCAAGTCCGTGATCGCCGCCGACGGCAGCCGCGCCGACGAGCCGCGCCCGGAAGGGATCCGGGTGGTCTCCGCGCAGACCGCGCAGACCGTGCGCAACATGTTGCGTGCCGTGGTGCAGAAGGACCCGCGCGGCATCCAGCAGGGCACCGGTTCGGCTGCGGCCGTCGAGGGGTATCAGATCGCCGGTAAGACCGGCACCGCTCAGCAGATCAACCCGGCGTGCGGCTGCTACTACGACGACCACTACTGGATCACCTTCGCCGGCATGGCGCCGTCGGACGATCCGCGCTACGTCGTCGGCATCATGGCCGACAACCCGCACCGCACGGCCGACGGCCAACCCGGTAACACGATGGCGCCGCTGTTCCATCACATCGCCGCGTGGCTGCTGCAGCGGGAGAACGTGCCGCTGTCGCCGGATCCCGGACCGCCGCTGATCCTGCAGGCCGATTGAGCGCGGCTCACGCCTACCGCCGGTGATGAACCCGACCGGTACTGTGGCAAGGCCATGAAACTGCGTCCCTCGCATCCCACCGGCGAACTGCTCGCAACGCTGGCCGCGCATATCGGCGCCGGCGGCGCGCACGCCGCAGGAACCCGGGTCACCGGTGTCACCCTGAGCAGCCAGGACGTCGTGCCGGGTGACCTGTTCGCCGCCCTGCCCGGGTCCCGGGTGCACGGCGCCCGGCATGCCGCCGACGCGATCGCCGCCGGCGCGGTGGCCATCCTCACCGATCCGGCCGGACTGGCCCTGCTGCCGGCCGGTCACGCCGCCGACGTGCTGGTGCATCCGCACCCGCGCGGCGTGCTCGGCGAGGTGGCCGCCGCCGTGTACGGCGATCCGACGCGCAAGCTGCGCGTCGTCGGGATCACCGGCACCTCCGGCAAGACCACCACCACATTCCTGGTGGAGGCCGGGCTGCGTGCCGCCGGCCGGGTGGCCGGGCTCATCGGCACCGTCGGTATCCGGATCGACGGGCGGGATCAGCCGAGCAGCCTCACCACGCCGGAAGCGCCCGACTTGCAGGCGCTGTTCGCCCTCATGGTCGAGCAGGGGGTGGACACCGTCGTGATGGAGGTCTCCAGCCATGCGCTGGCCCAGGGCCGGGTGGACGGCGTGGCGTTCGAGGTGGGCGGTTTCACCAACCTGTCCCGTGACCACCTGGACTTCCACCCGACCATGGCCGACTACCTGAACGCCAAGGCCCGCTTGTTCGAGCCGAATTCACCCACCCACGCCGCGCACGCCGTGGTGTGCGTCGACGACGAGTGGGGACGGGAGATCGCGGCCCGTTCGGTGGACCCGGTGCGGGTCGCCACCACCGGTGTCGAGGCCGATTGGCGCATCGAGGAGGTGCAGTCGGTCGGCCAGGGCGCGCAGGAATTCGTCGCCGTCGACCCCGCCGGCGTGCACCACCGGCTGCGCATCGGGCTGCCCGGCCGCTACAACGTGGCCAATGCCTTGTTGGCGCTGGCGCTGCTGGACGCCGTCGGGGTGTCCCCGGAACAGGGCGGCCCCGGCCTGCGCGCCGCCGCGGTGCCGGGCCGGATGCAGGCCATCGACCGCGGCCAGGATTTCCTGGCGCTGGTGGACTACGCCCACAAGCCGGGCGCGCTGGAAGCGGTGCTGCAGACGCTGCGGCCGCAAACCGGGGGCCGGCTGGCGGTAGTGTTCGGCGCCGGCGGCAACCGTGACCCCGGCAAGCGCGAACCGATGGGACGGGTGGCCGCCGAACTGGCCGACCTGGTCGTCGTCACCGACGACAATCCGCGCGACGAGGATCCGGCCGCCATCCGGTCCGCCGTGCTGGTCGGGACGGTCGGGCTGCCCGCCGAGGTGGTGGAGATCGGTGACCGGCGCGCCGCCATCGAGCACGCGGTGGGCTGGGCCCGCCCCGGCGACATCGTGCTGATCGCGGGCAAGGGGCATGAGTCTGGACAGACGAGCGCGGGGCACACCCGTCCGTTCGACGACCGCGAGGAGTTGGCGGCCGCGCTGGAGAAGCTGAGGCAGGACGCATGATCGCGCTGACCGTGGCGCAGATCGCCGACATCGTCGGCGGTGAACTGTCCGGCATCAGCCGCGCCGATGCCGAGCGCACCCGGGTCACCGGGACCGTCGAGTTCGATTCCCGGGCGGTGGCCGACGGCGGGCTGTTCCTGGCGCTGCCGGGCGCGCGGACCGACGGTCACGATTTCGCGGCCGCGGCGGTGGCCGCCGGGGCGGTCGCGGTGCTCGCCGCGCGGCCGGTCGGGGTGCCGGCCATCGTGGCCCCGCCCCTGCAGACCGTGGACGCCACGGACGCCGCCTCCGGGGCGCTGGAACACGACACCGACGGGTCGGGCGCGGCGGTGCTGGCCGCGCTGGCCCGGCTGGCCGCCGCGGTGGCCGCCGAGCTGACCGCCGGCAAGCTGCGGATCATCGGGGTGACCGGGTCGTCGGGCAAGACCTCGACCAAGGATCTGCTCGCCGCGGTGCTGGCGCCGCTGGGGCAGGTGATCGCCCCGCCGGGATCGTTCAACAACGAGTTGGGGCACCCGTGGACGGTGCTGCGAGCCACCAGCGACACCGACTTCCTCATCCTGGAGATGTCGGCGCGTCATCCCGGCAACATCGCCGCCCTGGCCGCCATCGCGCCGCCGTCGATCGGGGTGGTGCTCAACGTGGGCACCGCGCACCTGGGCGAGTTCGGCTCACGCGAGGTCATCGCGGCGACGAAATCCGAACTGCCGCAATCAGTTCCGGCCTCGGGCGTGGTGGTCCTGAACGCCGACGATCCCGCCGTGGCGGCGATGGCCGACGTGACCGCCGCACGGGTGGTCCGGGTGTCGCGGGCCGCCGGCGCCGACGTCTGGGCCGGCCCGGTGACCCTGGACGAGGTGGCCAGGCCGCGGTTCACCCTGCACGCCGGTGCCGGCGAGGTCGGCCAGGAAGTCGACGTCGCGCTCGCCGTGCACGGCGAACACCAGGTGTCCAACGCCCTGGCCGCGGCGGCGGTGGCGATCGAATGCGGCGCCACGCTGGCCCAGGTGGTCGACGCGCTGGCCGGCGCCGCCCCGGTGTCGGCGCGGCGGATGCAGGTGAGCACCCGGGCCGACGGCGTCACGGTGATCAACGACGCCTACAACGCCAACCCCGACTCGATGGCGGCCGGGCTCAAGGCGCTGGCCTGGATGGCGCGTTCCGGCGGGCAGGAGCGCAGCGACTCGGGGAATGGTTCCGGCGGGCAGGGCAGGCGCCGGAGCTGGGCGGTGCTCGGCGAGATGGCCGAGCTGGGCGAGGACGCGATAACCGAACACGATCGCATCGGCCGGTTGGCGGTGCGCTTAGATGTCTCTCGACTGATAGTCGTCGGAACCGGGAGATCGATGAGCGCCATGCATCAAGGGGCGGTGATGGAGGGGTCGTGGGGCAGTGAGTCCGTGCTGGTCCCCGACGCCGACGCCGCGCTGGAGTTGCTGCGCGCCGAGCTGGAAGACGGTGACGTGGTGCTGGTGAAGGCCTCCAACTCCGCGGGGCTGGGCGCACTCGCCGACGCTCTGGCCGCCGATGGGCCGGGGATACCTCCCGCTCGCGAGGGACAGCGCAGCGACACGGGTACCAGGCCCCGAGCATGAAACAGATCCTGATCGCGGTCGCCATCGCCCTCGCGGTGTCGATCATGCTGACCCCCGCGCTGATCCGGTTGTTCACCCGGCAGGGGTTCGGCCACGAGATCCGTGAGGACGGTCCGCCCAGCCACCACAAGAAGCGCGGCACACCGTCGATGGGCGGTGTCGCCATCGTCGCGGGCATCTGGGCCGGTTATCTGGGCACCCACCTGGTGGGACTGGCCTTCGGTGGCGAGGGGCCGTCGGCGTCCGGCCTGCTGGTGCTGGGCCTGGCCACCGCACTGGGCGTGGTGGGCTTCATCGACGACCTGATCAAGATCCGCCGCGCCCGCAACCTGGGCCTGAACAAGACCGCCAAGACGGTGGGCCAGCTGGGGGCGGCCATCCTGTTCGGCGCGCTGGTGCTGCAGTTCCGCAACGGTGACGGGCTGACACCGGGCAGCGCCGGGTTGTCCTACGTCCGTGAGATCGCGACCGTGACCCTGGCACCGCTGGTGTTCGTGGTGTTCGTCGTGGTGATCGTCAGCGCCTGGTCGAACGCGGTGAACTTCACCGACGGGCTGGACGGGCTGGCGGCGGGCGCCATGGCGATGGTCAGTGCCGCCTACGTGTTGATCACCTTCTGGCAGTACCGCAACGCCTGCGCGACCAGTCCCGGGCTCGGCTGCTACAACGTGCGCGATCCGCTGGATCTGGCGCTGGTGGCGGCCGCCACCGCCGGTGCGTGTGTCGGGTTCCTGTGGTGGAACGCCGCTCCGGCGAAGATCTTCATGGGCGACACCGGTTCGCTGGCGCTGGGCGGCATCATCGCGGGGCTGTCGGTGACCAGCCGCACCGAGATGCTGGCCGTGGTGCTGGGCGCGTTGTTCGTGGCCGAGGTCACCTCGGTGGTCGTGCAGATCCTGGCGTTCCGCACGACGGGCCGCCGGGTGTTCCGGATGGCGCCGTTCCACCACCATTTCGAGCTGGTGGGCTGGGCGGAGACCACGGTGATCATCCGATTCTGGCTGCTCACCGCGATCTCGTGCGGGTTGGGTGTGGCGCTGTTCTACGGCGAATGGCTCAGCGCCGTCGGCGCGTAGGCGCCGCGCTCGGGCTGCCGTCGGCGCGTAGGCGCCGCGCTCGGGCTGCCGTCGGCGCGTAGGCGCCGCGCGGGTCAATTGGCGGTTGGGCGTTTGCTGCCCGATCGTTATCGCGACACGCCACCGATGTCCCCGTCCGGCGGGGCGGCCCGGGGGAAGATCCTGGGGTGCAGGGGACTAGTGGGGCGGGTGTGACGCCTGTGACTGTTGTGAATTGCCGGAGGGCGGCTTGCTGACCGCGGTGCGGTCACGGCTGCGGCGTTCCAGCAAAGCCGGCGAGAGCCCGAGCCCGGAGCCGGCCGACACCGCGAAAGCAACGCCCGTCAAGGGTGAGCCACGCACCAGGTTCGGGATGTGGCTGGGCCGGCCGATGACGTCGTTCCACCTGATCATCGCCGTCACCGGGCTGCTCATCACCCTCGGCCTGACGATGGTGCTGTCCGCCTCCGGCGTGCACTCCTACGACGAGGGTGGTTCACCGTGGACCATCTTCGGCAAGCAGGTGCTGTGGACCTGCGTCGGCCTGGTGGCCTTCTACATCGCCTTGCGGATGCGGGTGGCCTTGATGCGCCGGCTGGCCCTGCCGGCCTTCGCCTTCACCGTCGTGCTGATCGCGCTGGTGCTGGTGCCGGGCATCGGCACTTACTCCAACGGTTCGCGCGGCTGGTTCGTCGTTGCCGGCTTCTCCATGCAGCCCTCGGAACTGTGCAAGATCGCCTTCGCCATCTGGGGTGCGCATCTGCTGGCGGCGCGGCGTATGGAGCAGGCCTCGCTGCGCGAGATGCTCGTCCCGCTGGTGCCCGCCGCGCTGCTGGCCGCCACCCTCATCGTGCTGCAGCCCGACCTCGGGCAGACGGTGTCACTGGCGATCATCCTGCTCGGTCTGCTCTGGTACGCCGGCCTGCCGCTGCGGGTCTTCGTCAGCTCACTGGCCGCGGCCGTGGTCGCCGCCGCCGTACTCGCCATGTCCCGCGGTTACCGGTCCGACCGGGTGCAGTCCTGGCTGAACCCGGGTGCCGACGCGATGGGGTCGGGCTACCAGTCCCGGCAGGCCCGCTATGCGCTGGCCAACGGCGGTGTGTTCGGTGACGGTCTCGGGCAGGGCACGGCCAAGTGGAACTATCTGCCGAACGCGCACAACGACTTCATCTTCGCCATCATCGGCGAGGAACTCGGCTACATCGGCGCCGCCGGGTTGCTGTGCCTGTTCGGGCTGTTCGCCTACACCGGAATGCGGATCGCCCGCCGGTCGGCGGATCCCTTCCTGCGACTGCTGACCGCGACCGTGACGCTGTGGGTGCTGGGGCAGGCATTCATCAACGTCGGCTACGTGATCGGCTTGCTGCCGGTCACCGGCCTGCAGTTGCCGCTCATCTCGGCCGGTGGGACATCAACGGCGACAACACTTTTCATTCTCGGCGTGATCACCAACGCGGCGCGGCACGAACCCGAGGCGGTGGCCGCGTTGCGGGCCGGCCGCGACGACCGGGTCAACCGGCTGCTGCGCCTGCCACTGCCCGAACCGTACGTGCCGCCCCGCATCGACATCGCCAGGGACCGGATGCGCGCCAAGGCGGACAAGCCGGCCCGTAAACCGCAGAAGGCCGCGCCCAAGGCGCCGGCCAGGGCGGCCATCGGCTCCGGACGCAAAACCGACCATCCGGCCGATCGATCGGGACGGCGCGCAGGGCATCATGGAGGCGGCCAGCGCTCCGGCCAGTCGGCCAAGGCCGGCCGTGCCGGCGCCGGTGGACAACGTCAGCAGGGCCGGCGGGCCCGCGCATTGGAAGGTCAGCGTTACGGGTGAGCAGTTCGGGGATATCGGTCGTTCTCGCCGGAGGCGGGACGGCGGGGCACGTGGAACCCGCAATGGCCGTCGCCGATGCCCTGACCGAACTGGAACCGGACGTCCGGATCACCGCGCTGGGCACCGCGCGCGGACTGGAGACGCGGCTGGTTCCCGAGCGCGGCTATGACCTGCGGTTGATCACCCCGGTGCCGTTGCCGCGTAAACCGTCGGGAGACCTGGTCCGGTTGCCGTGGCGGGTGCGCACCGCCATCCGGCAGACCAGGGCGGTCTTCGACGAGACGGCCGCCGATGTCGTCATCGGGTTCGGTGGTTATGTCGCGCTGCCGGCGTACCTGGCCGCTCGGCCCGGACTGCGCCGGCACCGGGTGCCGGTGGTGATCCACGAGGCCAACGCCAGGGCCGGGCTGGCCAATCGGGTCGGCGCCCACTCGGCCCGACGGGTGCTCTCGGCGGTACCCGATCCCGGCCTGCGCCATGTCGAGGTGGTCGGGGTGCCGGTGCGGGCCAGCATCACCGCGCTGGACCGCGCCGCGCTGCGGGCGCAGGCCCGCGCCGCCTTCGGCTTCGACGACGATGCGGTGGTGCTGTTGGTGTTCGGAGGGTCGCAGGGGGCCCAGTCGATCAACCGCGCCGTCGTCTCAGCGGCCAAAGAACTTGTCGGCAAGGGTGTTTCGGTGCTGCACGCACACGGCCCGAAGAACACCGTCGAGCTGCCCGAGCTGAGCGGGGCCGGCCGGTACGTCGCCGTGCCGTACCTGGACCGGATGGACCTGGCCTATGCCGCCGCAGACCTGGCGATCTGCCGGTCCGGTGCGATGACGGTGGCCGAGGTCACCGCGGTCGGGTTGCCGGCCGTCTACGTCCCCCTGCCCATCGGCAACGGCGAGCAGCGCCTCAACGTGCTGCCGGTGGTGTCGGCCGGTGGCGGCCTGCTCGTCGACGACGCCGACCTGTCCGGCGGATTCATCGCCGAGCGGGTCGTCCCCCTGCTCACCGACGCCGAGCGGCTGGGCCGGATGACGGCCGCCGCGGCGCTGGCCGGGCATCGCGATGCCGCCCGAAGCGTGGCCGAGGTGGCGCTGGAGGTGGCCCGGCAGGGCCGTGCCGGCCGGAAGGCCGTGCGATGAAAGGTCTTCCGCCCGAGTTGGCCCGGGTGCACATGGTCGGCATCGGGGGCGCCGGCATGTCCGGGATCGCCAGAATCCTGCTGGACCGCGGCGGCCAGGTGTCGGGGTCGGATGCCAAAGAATCCAGGGGTGTCGCGGCCTTGCGCGCCCGGGGCGCCGAGATCCGGATCGGCCACGACGCGGCGGCGCTGGACATGCTCGAGGGCGGGCCCACCGCGGTGGTGACCACGCATGCGGCCATCCCGAAAACCAATCCCGAACTGGTCGAGGCCCGCCGTCGGGGGATCCCGGTCATCCTGCGGCCGGTGGTGCTGGCCAAGCTGATGGCGGGGGACACGACGCTGATGGTCACCGGGACGGCCGGCAAGACCACCACCACGTCGATGCTCATCGTCGCGTTGCAGCACAGCGGATTCGACCCGTCGTTCGCGGTCGGGGGTGACCTGGGCGCGGCGGGCACCAACGCTCATCACGGCAGCGGCCCCTTCTTCGTCGCCGAGGCCGACGAGAGCGACGGCTCGCTGGTCGAGTACCGGCCGGATATCGCGGTGGTGACCAACATCGAGGCCGACCACCTGGATTTCTTCGGCAGCGAACAGGCCTATGTCGACGTGTTCGACGCGTTCATGGAGCGCCTGCAACCGGGCGGCGCCGTCGTGGTCTGCGTCGACGATCCGGGTGCGGCGGCCTTCGCCGAACGCACTGCGGCGCTGGGTATCCGGGTGTTGCGCTACGGCAGCCGGGTCGACGGGGCGCAGCGGCCGGCGCTGGCCGGCGAAATGCTGGACTGGGAACAGCACGGCACCACGGCGGTGGCCACCGTGCAGTTGGCGGGGGAGACCAACCCACGCACCATGCGCCTTGCCGTGCCGGGACGGCATATGGCGCTCAACGCACTGGCGGCGCTGTTGGCGGCGATCGAAGCCGGCGCGCAACCGGATGTCGTGCTCGAAGCCCTGGCCGGGTTCGAGGGGGTGCGGCGGCGCTTCGAACTGGTCGGGACGGCGGCCGGGGTCCGGGTTTTCGACGATTACGCCCACCACCCGACGAAGGTGGCGGCCGCGCTGTCGGCGGTGTGCACCCTGGCCCGGGAATCGAAGGGCCGTGCCATCGTGGTGTTCCAGCCCCACCTGTATTCGCGGACACAGACTTTCGCGCGTGAGTTCGGTACCGCGCTGAGCGCCGCCGACGAGGTGATCGTCTTGGACGTGTACGCCGCACGCGAGCAGCCGATCGCGGGGGTCAGTGGACGCAGCATCGTCGAGCATGTCAGCTCGCCGGTGCACTACGTGCCGGACTTCTCGGCGGTCGCCGACCGGGTGGCGCAGGTGGCCGCACCCGGTGATGTGGTGGTCACCATGGGTGCCGGTGACGTCACGCTCCTGGGGCGCGAGATTCTCGAGGCGTTGCAGCGCAGGCCGGTGTGGTGATGTCCGAGCCGGAACACGAGATCGATACCGCCGAGCCCGCGGCCGGTCAGCCGGGCGCCGCCCCGGATGATCCGCAGACCACCGAAAAGGCCGAGGCCGCAACGGACTCGGCGCAGGATTCGCCGCAGGATTTCGAGGGCCCGCGGCGGCGGGCCCGACGGGAGCGGGAGGAGCGCCGGGCGGCGCAGGCCCGCGCCATGGCGATCGAACAGGCGCGCCGGGAGGCCAAACGCAAGGTCGACGGCCGGGCCGAGCCGCAACGGCCGGCGCCGGCCCGCCGGGTCATCCGGGGTCTGAAGCTGCTGATGTGGACGGCGTTGCTGTCGGTGGTCGTGGTGGGGTTGGGCCTGGTGCTGTACTTCACACCCGTCATGTCGGTGCGGGCGACGGTCATCACCGGACTGAGCGTGCTGACCGAAGATGAGGTCAGCGCTGCGGCGGCTGTTCCGACGGGCACCCCGCTGCTTCAGGTGGACACCGATGCGGTGGCCGAACGGGTGGCCACGCTGCGCCGGGTGGCCAGCGCGCGGGTGCAGCGTGAGTACCCGTCGACCCTGCGCATCACCGTGGTGGAACGGGTACCGCTGGTGGTCAAGGACTTTCCGGACGGGCCGCACCTCTATGACAAGGACGGCGTCGATTTCTTCACCGGCCCGCCGCCGCCCGGACTGGCCTACCTGGACACCGACACCCCCGGCCCGAAGGATCCCGCCACCAAGGCGGCGCTGCAGGTGCTCACCTCGCTGCCGCCGGAGGTGGCCGGACAGGTCAGCCGGATCGCCGCACCGTCGGTCGCGTCGATCACCCTGACCCTGATCGACGGCCGGACGGTGGTGTGGGGCACCAACGATCGCACCCAGGAGAAGGCCCTCAAGCTCGCCGCGCTGCTCACCCAGCCGGGCCGCACGTACGACGTGTCCAGCCCGGACCTGCCGACGGTGAAATAAAACCCGAGCGACACCCCGGCGCGCCTGACGCGCGATACGGCGTCGTCGCCCTACCGTTCTGTTTGCGCGGAACTACTTGACATAACTTTAAACCTATGGTTGAGGTTGAGGGTTTTTCGCACAGGACCCACGGACATTCTGGGAGGAAGGCAACCGATGACCCCCCCGCATAACTACCTCGCCGTCATCAAGGTGGTCGGCATCGGCGGCGGCGGCGTCAATGCCGTCAACCGGATGATCGAGCACGGCCTCAAAGGCGTGGAGTTCATCGCCATCAACACCGACGCGCAGGCGCTGCTGATGAGCGATGCGGACGTCAAGCTCGACGTCGGCCGCGACTCCACCCGTGGTCTGGGTGCCGGTGCGGACCCGGAGGTGGGCCGCAAGGCCGCCGAGGACGCCAAGGACGATATCGAGGAACTGCTGCGCGGCGCCGACATGGTGTTCGTCACCGCCGGTGAGGGTGGCGGTACCGGCACCGGCGGCGCGCCGGTCGTCGCATCCATCGCCCGCAAGCTCGGCGCGCTGACCGTCGGCGTGGTCACCCGGCCGTTCTCCTTCGAGGGCAAGCGTCGCTCCAACCAGGCCGAATCCGGAATCCAGTCGCTGCGCGAAAGCTGCGACACCCTGATCGTCATCCCCAACGACCGGCTGCTGCAGATGGGCGACGCCGCCGTCTCGCTGATGGACGCCTTCCGCAGTGCCGACGAGGTGCTGCTCAACGGCGTGCAGGGCATCACCGACCTGATCACCACCCCCGGCCTGATCAACGTCGACTTCGCCGACGTCAAGGGCGTGATGAGCGGCGCGGGCACCGCGCTGATGGGCATCGGGTCGGCCCGCGGTGACGGCCGCGCGCTCAAGGCCGCCGAGATCGCCATCAACTCGCCGCTGCTGGAAGCCTCGATGGAGGGCGCGCAGGGCGTGCTGCTGTCGGTGGCCGGTGGCAGCGACCTGGGCCTGTTCGAGATCAACGAGGCCGCCTCGCTGGTGCAGGAGGCCGCCCACGCCGACGCCAACATCATCTTCGGCACCGTCATCGACGACTCGCTGGGCGACGAGGTGCGCGTCACCGTCATCGCCGCGGGCTTCGACAGCGTCACCCCGAGCCGCAAGCCGGTGACCGGTGGCGCGCAGACCATTGCGTCCGGTGCGGCGGGCAACGTCCGGTCCTCGGTGTTCGAACCGGCCGACGCGGTCAGTGTGCCCGCCGGGCACACCAACGGCGCCACCGTCCGAATCGGCGGTCCGGATGACGGCGGCATCTCTGATGACGACGTCGACGTGCCGCCCTTCATGCGCCACTAGACGCCGTGCCCGTACGGGTTCGGCGGGTCACCACCACCCGCGGGGGCGGTGTCTCGCGGCCGCCGTATGACTCCTTCAATCTCGGCGATCACGTCGGCGACGATCCGGCGGCGGTGGCGGCCAACCGCACGCGGCTGGCCGATGCCATCAGCGCCGACGCCGTCGTCTGGATGAATCAGGTCCATTCCGACCACGTCGTGGTGGTCGACGGCGATCCCGGGACCACGGTCGACGACACCGACGCGCTGGTGACCACCACGCCGCGGCTGGCGCTGGCGGTACTGTCCGCCGATTGTGTCCCGGTGCTACTGGCCGACGCGCGCGCCGGCGTCATCGGTGCCGCGCATGCCGGCCGGGTCGGTGCGCAATTGGGCATCGTCGCGCGCACGGTGGACACCATGGTGGGCCTGGGTGCCTCGGTCGGCGATATCTCGGTGCTGCTCGGCCCGGCGGTCAGCGGCCGCAACTACGAGGTGCCCGCCGCGATGGCCGACGAGGTCGAGGCCGCGCTGCCCGGTAGCCGCACCACCACCGCCAAGGGCACTCCCGGTTTGGACATCCGGGCCGGAGTCGTCAGGCAACTCACCACCTTGGGCGTCACCGCGATCGACGTCGACCCGCGGTGCACCGTCGAGGACCCTCAGCTGTTCAGCCATCGGCGCGGGGCGCCCACCGGCCGGCTGGCGTCATTGGTGTGGATGCAATGACCGGCCAGACGCACCGCGACGCGGAGTTGGCCGGATCGCTGGCCGCGGTCCGGTCGCGGCTGGCCGCTGCCGCCGAGGCGGCCGGCCGCGATGTCCGCGATATCGAACTGCTCCCGGTCACCAAGTTCTTCCCGGCCTCCGACGTGGTCATCCTGCACCGGCTGGGCTGCACCGACTTCGGCGAATCCCGCGAGCAGGAGGCGGCCAAGAAGGTCGACACCGTCGCCGCGCAGTTCCCCGGCGAGCGGATCCGCTGGCACATGGTCGGCAGCATCCAGCGCAACAAGGCGCGCGCGGTGGCCCGCTGGGCTTATGCGGCCCATTCGGTGGACAGTGCCCGGCTGATCGCCGCACTCGGCGGTGCCGCCGAACAGGAGATGGCCGAGGGCCGGCGCACCGAGCCGCTGCGGATCTACCTGCAGATCAGCCTGGACGGTGATCCCGCCCGGGGCGGGGTGCCGGTCAGCGCGCCGGACCAGATTCTTGAGCTGTGCGCCGCCGCCCATGCCATCGACGCTCTGGAATTCGCTGGGCTGATGGGGATTCCGCCGTTGGGCTGGGACGCCGAAGACGCCTTTGCCCAACTGGCCGCGGAGCGCGACCGCGTGCAGCGGTCGTTCGCTCACCGGCTGGGCCTGTCGGCTGGCATGTCCGGCGATATGGAGATAGCTGTGCGACACGGATCGACGTGTGTGCGTGTCGGTACCGCGCTCATGGGGCAACGCCCGCTAACGTCACCCTGAGTAGTCACTCCAGTCACATCTTCATCACAGATAACAAAGACATCAGCAGCAGAAGGGGCAGGCGATGAGCACACTGCACAAGGTCAAGGCCTACTTCGGTATGGCGCCGATGGACGACTACGAGGATGACTACTACGACGACGAGCGGCCGGCGCGCAGCTATGCCCGCCGGGCCGTCGAGGACCGCTTCGAGGACGAGGGGTACGGCCGGGAGCCGCGCGACGGTCGCGGCTTCGATGATCGCGGCCCGCGCGAGTACGAGCGCGATATGGACATGGCGCCGGGGGGATACCGCGGCGGATACGACTCACCGCGATTCGAAGGCCGGCTGCGCGCGCCGCGTGAGTTCGACCGCCCCGCGCCGCGGTTCGCCGCCGCCGCCACCCGCGGTGCGCTGGCGATGGAGCCGCGCCGGATGGCCGAGCTGTTCGAGGCCGGCAGCCCGCTGGCCAAGATCACCACGCTGCGCCCCAAGGATTACAGCGAGGCCCGCACCATCGGTGAGCGGTTCCGCGACGGCACGCCGGTGATCATGGACCTGGTCTCGATGGACAATGCCGACGCCAAGCGTCTCGTCGATTTCGCCGCCGGGCTGGCATTCGCCCTGCGTGGCTCGTTCGACAAGGTGGCCACCAAGGTCTTCCTGCTCTCGCCGGCCGATGTCGACGTCACGGCCGAGGAGCGGCGCCGTATCGCCGAGGCCGGCTTCTACTCCTACCAGTAGCAGCGGGCGCCCGGGCGACGCCGGGTAGGCTGATTTCCAAGGGACCTCGCTGGTCCCACCGGTTCGCAATCGTGTTTCCGCCGTAGTGAGGTCGGCTTCAGTTGGCGCTGTTCTTCGAGATCCTGGGTTTCGCGCTGTTCGTGTTCTGGCTCCTGCTGATCGCGCGCGTGGTCGTGGAGTTCATCCGGTCGTTCAGCCGGGACTGGCACCCCAAGGGACTGACGGTGGTGATCCTCGAGCTGATCCTGTCCGTGACGGACCCGCCGGTGAAGCTGCTGCGCCGACTGATCCCGCAACTGACCATCGGCGCGGTGCGCTTCGACCTGTCCATCATGGTGCTGTTGCTGGTCGCATTCATCGGCATGCAGCTGGCCTTCGGGGCCGCGGCCGGTTCGGCCGGCTGACGCCGCTGCGCGAGCCCGGGCCAGGCCCGCTACCAGCGGAGAAGATTGAAATTAGCTCTTAATTATCGACCTCCTCTGCAACCGCCGGGTCTGCTGTGACAGGATGGACGCCAGTTACTCGTACCGACGCTCTACACTTTGAAACCGGTTGACGGTCCAGACTTCAAGGGGGCAGACGATGCCGCTCACACCAGCCGACGTTCACAACGTCGCATTCAGTAAGCCGCCTATCGGTAAACGCGGCTACAACGAGGACGAGGTCGACGCGTTCCTCGACCTGGTGGAGAACGAGCTCACCAGGCTCATCGAGGAGAACGCCGACCTGCGTCAGCGCGTGGCCGAGCTCGACCAGGAGTTGGCCGGCGCCCGCTCCGGCGGCGCTCAGCCCACCCAGTCCATCCCCGCATACCAGCCCGAGCCCGAGCCGGAGCCTGTTGTGCAGCCGGTCTACGAGGCGCCGCAGCCCGTCGTCCAGGCGCCGGCCGCTCCCGTCTCCGAAGACCACCACGTCCGGGCCGCCAAGGTGCTCAGCCTGGCCCAGGACACCGCCGACCGGCTCACCAGCTCGGCCAAGGCGGAGTCCGAGAAGCTGCTCTCCGATGCGCGCGCCCAGGCCGACGCCCTGGTCAGCGAGGCACGTCACACCGCGGAGACCACCGTCGCCGACGCCCGCCAGCGCGCCGATGCGTTGTTGTCGGACGCCCAGACCCGGTCCGAGGCGCAGCTGCGCCAGGCCCAGGAGAAGGCGGACGCCCTGCAGGCCGATGCCGAGCGCAAGCACTCCGAGATCATGGGCACCATCAACCAGCAGCGCACGGTCCTGGAAGGTCGCCTCGAGCAGCTACGCACCTTCGAGCGCGAGTACCGCACCCGCCTGAAGACCTACCTGGAATCACAGCTCGAGGAGCTCGGCCAGCGCGGTTCGGCCGCACCGGTGGACACCGGCGCGACCAACGACTCCGGCGGCTTCAACCAGTTCAACCGCGGAAACAACTGACCAGGTCCACAACCGGCTAAATTCGATCAATGCTGATCATTGCGCTCGTCCTCGCCGTCATCGGCCTGGCTTCACTGGTGGCCGCCGTCGTCACCAGCAACGAGCTCATCGCCTGGGTCTGTATCGGTGCCAGCGTGATCGGTGTGCTGCTGCTCATCGTCGATGCGCTGCGCGACCGGTCGCACCGTAACGCCGACGAGTCGGCCACCGGAGAGCCCGACGAGACCGCGGACGAGGCGGCAGAACCCGAGACCGCGGTGCAGGATTACCCCGACGAGGACATCGCCGAGGCTTCCGGGGCGCCCGATGCGGCCGAACCCTCCGAGGCGTCTGACACGGCCGAAGCCGCCGACGTGCAGGCCGCGGATGCGGAGCCGACCACCGAGCTGCCGGAAACCACCGAGTCCGGTGCCGAGGCCGATGCCGACGCCGAGCACAAGGACGCCGAGCCCAAGAGCTAGGTCGGGGTCGCCAGCAGCCGGCGCACCTCGTCGTCGCCGGTCTGCCGGAAGTCGTCGTACACCTGGCCGACCGCGCTGAAATCCGACGGTGTGCAGGCGCAGACCACCGCGTCCGCCTCGGCCCGCAGCGCGCGGCGGGTCGATTCCGAGCCCACCGGCACGGCCACCACCACCGACCCGCATCCGGCCGCCCGCACCGCACGCACGGCGGCGAACATGCTGGCACCGGTCGCGACCCCGTCGTCCACCAGGATCACCGTGCGGCCCGCCAGGTCCGGAGGCGGCCGGTCGCCGCGGTAGACACGCTCCCGGCGATGCAGCTCGGCGGTCTCGGCCCGGATCGTCGCCTGCAGTTGCGCCTCGCCGATGTCGAGGCTGCGCATCACATCACTGTTGAGCACCAGCCCACCGCCGGTGGCCAGCGCGCCCATCGCGAGCTCGGGCCAGTCCGGCACACCCAGTTTGCGCACCAGGAACGCGTCGAACGGGGCGTGCAGGGCGGCGGCCACCTCCCAGCCCACCGGAATCCCGCCGCGGGCCAGGCCCAGCACCAGCAGATCGGCGCGTCCCCGGTAGGGCGCAAGGTGTCCGGCCAGGACCCGGCCCGCATCGCTGCGGTCGGCGAACCTGACCGATCCGGTCCGGCGGAGAACTCTCTTCATCGCGGTAGTTTCGATAGGGACATCACCAGCGTAGGACGAGATACCCGGACATCGAAGGGCGCAATCACGATGGGCATCGAATACCGCAGCGTGGTCGATCATCCGCTCGATGTCGTCTTCGACTGGCATACTCGCCCGGGTGCCATGCGGCGGCTGGTGCCGCCGTGGCAACCCATGACGGTGGTGTCCGAGACGTCGTCGCTGGCCGACGGGCGGGCGGTGCTCGGCCTGCCGGGCGGACTGCGCTGGGTGGCGCGCCACGACCCGGCCGAGTACGACCCGCCGCACCGCTTCGTCGACGCACTGGACTCCGACGGGCCGCGGTCCTGGCCGGCCCGGGTGGTCGGGCAGTGGCGGCATACGCACGAGTTCGCCTCTGCCGGACCGGGTTCGACCACGGTGTCCGACCGGGTCGACACCGTGGTACCCGCGGCGGTGCTGCGGCCGATGTTCGTCTACCGGCACACCCAACTCGCCGACGACCTGGCGGCCCACCGTGACGCCGCCGCCGCGGGTCTGGGCTCGCTGACCGTCGCCGTCACCGGCGCCGGCGGCCTGGTCGGGTCGGCGCTGACGGCGTTCCTGTCCACCGGTGGCCACCGGGTGATCCGGCTGGTGCGTCACCGTGCGACCGGACCTCAAGAGCGCCAATGGAATCCGTCGGATCCGGACCCCGGCCTGCTTGACGGCGTCGATGCGGTGGTTCATCTGGCGGGCGCCTCCATCGCGGGGCGGTTCACCGCCGAACATCGAAACGCCATCCGGGACAGCCGGATCGAACCGACGCGCGCGTTGGCCGAACTGGCAAGCCGGACCCGCGATGGTGGCCCTAAGGTGTTCGTCGCCGCCTCGGCGGTCGGCTTCTACGGCTACGACCGTGGGGACGAGCCGCTCGACGAGACCAGCGGCCGCGGCGCCGGTTTCCTGGCCGACGTGGTGGCCGACTGGGAGGCCGCGACCGAGCCGGCGGCGGCCGCCGGACTGCGCGTGGTCAATGTCCGTACCGGAGTGGTGCAATCGGGCGCCGGCGGCACCCTGCGGCTGCTGCGGCCGCTGTTCGCGGCGGGGCTCGGCGGCCGGTTGGGCACTGGCGCGCAGTGGTTGTCGTGGATCGGCCTGGACGACCTGCTCGACGTCTACCACCGCGCGCTCTACGACGAGCGGCTGAGGGGACCGGTGAACGCCGTGGCGCCCGAACCGGTGACCAACGCCGAATACACCGCCGCGCTGGGCCGGGTGCTGCACCGCCCCACGCTGCTGCCGGTGCCGTCATTCGGCCCCCGGCTGCTACTGGGCGAACAGGGCGTGCGTGAACTGGCCGAGGCCGACCAGCGGGTGCACCCCGCCGCGCTGCTCGGGCTGGGGCACCGGTTCCGGCGCCCCGGTATCGAGGCGGCGCTGGCTCACGAACTGGGGCATGGCTGACGGGCCACCTGGGTGAGGAACCCGTCGACCAGGCCGCGCACCCGACGTGCGGTGTCGTCCTTCAATTCGGCTGTGCGGACCAGTATTTCGTCATGGTCGAGGCCGTGGCCGATCACCTCGCCGTCGCGGTCGCCGGCCAGCCACAGGGCCAGCAGCCGGTGATCGATCTCGGGGTGGAACTGCAACGCCAGGGCCCGACCCAACACGAACGCCTGTGACGCGCGGGCGGTCCTGGCGATCTCGACCGCGCCTGGGGGCAGGGTCCACCGGTCGAAATGCCATTCGAACCACGGGCCACCCGGCACCAGATCGGGCCGGTCGGTGCTGATATCGGTCCAGCCGATCTCGGCCACCGGCGCCCGCGACACCGAGCCGCCGAAGGCCTGCGCGATCAGCTGACCACCGAAGCACACCCCGAGCACACCCACCCCGGCATCGGCGGCGTCGTGCAGCAGCCGGGTCTCCGCGCCCACCCACGTGCGGCGCAACGCCTCGTCGTACACCGGCCACCGGGCCCCCAGCGGCACGATCACGTCATAGTCAGCCGCGCCGGGGAAGGTCACCTCCCCGGCCGGGTCGTCGACCCGCTCCGCGGGCACCACTTCGAAGGTGTGCACGTCGAACCCCTGCTCGGTGAACGCCTCACCGAGCAGGGCCTCCGAAGCCAGGTGTTCGTTGCAGAGGAAGAGAACCTTGGGCGCCACCGGGCCATTATTTCGCCGGCGGCCCCGGTGGCGCATCCTCGGGGCCGGTCCCGTGACTCACTGTGCGATGCGGTAACGGCGTTCGGGGCGGCCCGCGCCGTATTGCAGGCGCAGTTCCAGCAGGCCGGTGCTCAGATAGTGCTCCAGATAACGGCGGGCGCTGACCCGGGAGATGCCCACCAGATCGGCGCACTCGGCGGCGGACACCTCGTCGGCGGTGCGCACGGCGTCGAGCACCAGCTGCCCGGTCTCGGCGCCGAGGCCTTTGGGCAGCCCCGTCGTCGGGGCCGGGGCGGCGCCGCTGAACAATGCGTCGATCATCGATTGATCGGCCCCGCCGTCGGCGGCCAGCGCGTCGGCCCGGGCGGCGAACGCCCCGAGTTTGGCGCGTAGCTGCTCGAATTCGAATGGCTTGATCAGGTAGTCGGCCGCGCCGCCGTCCAGCGCGCCGCGCACCGTGTCCAGCTCGCGGGCCGCGGTGATCATGATGACGCCGACGCGGTTGCCCTCAGCGCGCAGCCGGTGCAGCACCGCCAGGCCCGACATGTCGGGCAGGTACACGTCCAACAGGATCAGATCGGGCCGCAGCTGCGTGGCGGCATCCAGCGCCTCGGCGCCGGTGCGCGCCACCCCGACGGGCCGGAAACCGTCGATCCGTTCGACGAAACGACGATGGATTTCGGCGACCATGAAATCGTCGTCGACGATCAGCACGTCACGCATGGGCCAGCCGCACCACGAACGACGCGCCACCGCCGGGCGCGTCCTCGATCTCGACGTGTCCGCCGTGCTGGGTGGTGACCAGCCGGACCAGTGCCAGCCCGATACCGCGCTGTTTCTCGGGGCCACCCGCACCGGCCGGTTTGGAGGTCACCCCGCGTGCGAACAGCGATTCGCGCAGATGCGGTGGCACGCCTGGGCCGGAATCGGTGACGGCGATGGTCAGGCCGTCGTCGTCGCGCACGGTGACGTGCACCTCGGCCCGCGGCGCGCCCACCGAGGCGTCCACGGCGTTGTCGATCAGGTTGCCCAGCAACGTGATCACGTCGGTGGACAGGGCCGGCGACAGCGCCCGCAGCCGACTGTCCGGGTCCAGCACCAGGGTGACCCCGTTCTCGGCGGCCAGTGACGTCTTGGCGATCAGCAGCGCGGCCACCGCCGGATCGGAAACCCGTTGCGTGACAGCATCGTTGATCTCGGCGCGACGGCGGGTCAGGGTGCCGACGAGTTCGTGTACGGCGTCGTACTCGCCGAGCTGCACCAGCCCCGAGATGGTGTGCAGCTGATTGGCGAACTCGTGGGTCTGCGCGCGGAGGGTGTCGGTGACGCTGCGGTGCGACGACAACTGGGCCTGCAGCGCCGCCAATTCGGTGCTGTCGCGCATGGTGGTGACGGTACCGATACGCCTGCCCTGGCTGCTGGCGGCCCGCCGGTTCAGCGCCAGCACATGGCTGCCGGTGGCGATGATGACGTCGTGGCCCTCCTCGCCGGACATCAGGAAGTCGACGACGGCGCGCTCCAGTCCCAGTTCGTCGACGCGCCGGCCCACCGCGCCGGCGTCCAGCCCGAGCAGTTCCTGGGCGCTGTCGTTGAGCACGGTGACCACACCGTCCGGATTGACCGCCACCACGCCTTCACGGATGCTGTGCAGCAATGCTTCCCGATGGTCGGCCAGGCCCGCGATCTCGGTGACCTCCAGCCCGCGGGTGTGCCGTTTGATCCGGCGGGACAGCAGCCACGAGGCGGCCAGCCCCAGCACCGCGCCGAGTCCCAGATAGAGCAGCAGACGTTCACCGGCGCCGCCGAGCAGCTCCCACACGGTGGGGTAGCGCTCGCTGACCGACACGATGCCCAGCACCGCGCCGCTGGCCGCCAGGATGGGCACCTGGCCGATCAGGTTTCGCACACCGGCGATATCGCCGTCGCCGAACCAGGCCCGGCCCTCGTCGGCGCGGCTGGCGCCCAGGTCCACGTGGGCGCCGATCCGGCCGGGGTCCGAGGACACCAGCACCACACCGGCCGGGTCGAGGATCTCGGCCAGACCGGCCCCGGACAGCGCCACCGCACGGTCCACGTCGGGCGCCAGGACCCGACCGATGAACGGGTCGGTCCAGTGCTTTTCGACGCGGTCCCGGACGATCGGGGTGGACGCCACGTTCTCGGCCACCGCGATCATCCGCTGGCCCCGGACGTCGCGGAACTCCCGGATGGACTGCGCCACCGACACCGCGGCCACCGCGGTCAGCACCACCGCCACCACCAGCAGCTGGAACAGCAGGAATTGGCCGGCCAGGCTTCTGCCCTTGAACGGCGGTTTCGTGAACTTAACGACCACAACTTCCTTTGCGAACTCATGCGTGACCCACGTCACCTGGTGGGTCCAGTATTGCCGAACATCACATCGACGATGGGGGATGACCGTGCGTTCCAGAGCGGGACTGGCCGTGCTGCTGGTGGCGGCGCTGCTGTTGACGGCGTGCGGGGTGACCCGCGGCGAGCAGACCACCGGGCTGCACCGGCTGCGGATGATGGTGCCCAACAGCCCCGGCGGCGGTTACGACCTCACCGCGCGGACCGCGGTGAAGATCATGGAAGACACCGATATCACCGGCCGGGTGGAGGTTTTCAACGTCATCGGCGCGGGCGGCACGGTGGCCATGGCCCGCCTGATGAACGAGAAGGGCAACGGCGACCTCATGATGATGATGGGGCTCGGTGTGGTCGGCGCGACCTACACCAACGGCTCCACCGCGCGCGCCTCGGATGCCACCGCACTGGCCAAGATGGTCGAGGAGCAGGAAGGCATCCTGGTCCCGGCCAATTCGCCGTACCGGACGATGGCCGACTTCGTGGCCGCCTGGAAGGCCGACCCGGCCCGGATGACCGTCGGCGGTGGATCCTCGCCCGGCGGACCGGATCACCTGTTCCCGATGGAGACCGCGCGTGCGGTCGGTGTCGACCCGAAACGGGTCAACTACATCACCTACGACGGCGGCGGTGACCTGTTGACGGCGCTGCTGGGCGGCAAGATCGCGGTCGGCACTTCGGGTTTGGGCGAGTACGTCGATCAGATCGAGGCCGGCCAGGTCCGCGTGCTCGCGGTGTCGGGCACCGAACGCGTCGAGGGTGTCGACGCCCCCACTCTCACCGAGGCCGGGATCGACCTGACCTTCACCAACTGGCGAGGCGTGCTGGCCCCGCCCGGGATTTCCGACGACGCCCGCGACGCGATGGTGCGGGCACTGACCGATCTGCATGGCACCGACCAATGGAAGGAGGCGCTGGTGCGCAATGGCTGGAGTGACGCGTTCCTCACCGGCCCGGCGTTCGAACAGTTTCTCGCCGACCAGGATCACCGGGTGTCGACGACGCTGACCGATCTGGGTCTGCTGTGAAGACCGTCGACCGCTCGCAGTATCTGATCTGCGTCGTGATGGTGGCCGTCGGCGGGTTCCTGATCGTCGACGCGCTACGACTGACCGCCGGTTTCGCCAAGGTGGATCCGGTGGGGCCGAAGTTCTTTCCGATCGTCATCGGCATCGGACTGATCCTGTTGGCCGTCGCGCTGGCGATCGCGATCGAGCGCGGGTCGGTCGGGCAGATGGAGGGTGGCGAGGACGTCGACCCGGACAGCCCCGCCGACTGGCGCACCGTCGGCCTGCTGGTGGCGCTGTTCGTGGGCGTCATCGTCGCGGTCCAACCGCTGGGCTGGGCGATCACCGGCGCCCTGCTGTTCGCCGGTGCGGCAACGATTTTGGGCAGCCGGCATTGGGTACGCAACGTGGTGATCGGCACGGTGCTGTCGGTCGGCAGTTTCTACGCGTTCTACTCCGGGCTCGGAATCCCGCTGCCCGCAGGCATTTTGGACGGGATTCTGTAGATGGAAAATTTCAGCTGGCTACTGCAGGGGTTCGCCGAGGCGGCCACCCCGATGAATCTGCTGTACGCGGTGATCGGCGTGCTGCTGGGTACGGCGGTGGGTGTGCTGCCCGGTATCGGCCCGGCCATGACGGTGGCGCTGCTGCTGCCCATCACCTACAACGTCAGCCCCAGCGCGGCGTTCATCATGTTCGCCGGCATCTTCTACGGCGGTATGTACGGCGGCTCGACGACCTCCATCCTGCTCAACACCCCGGGTGAGTCGTCGTCGGTGGTCACCGCGATCGAGGGCAACAAGATGGCCAAGGCCGGGCGGGCGGCGCAGGCACTGGCCACCGCCGCCATCGGTTCGTTCGTCGCGGGCACCATCGGCACCATCCTGCTGGCCGCGTTCGCCCCGGCGGTGTCCCGCTTCGCAGTGACCCTCGGTGCCCCGTCGTACCTGGCGATCATGCTGTTCGCCCTGGTCGCGGTGACCGCGGTGCTGGGGGAATCGAAACTGCGCGGGGCCATCTCGCTGCTGCTCGGGCTCGCCATCGGTGTCATCGGCATCGACTTCATGACAGGGCAGCCGCGCGCCACCTTCGGGTTGCCGCTGTTGTCCGACGGTATCGACATCGTGGTCGTCGCGGTGGCCATCTTCGCGCTCGGCGAGGCGTTGTGGGTGTCCGCGCATCTGCGCCGCCGGCCCGCCGACGTGATCCCGGTGGGCCGGCCGTGGATGAGCCGGTCGGACTGGAAGCGGTCCTGGAAGCCGTGGCTGCGCGGCACCGCCTACGGTTTCCCGTTCGGTGCGCTGCCCGCCGGCGGTGCGGAGCTGCCGACGTTCCTGTCCTATATCACCGAGAAGAAGCTGACCAAGCATCCCGAGGAGTTCGGCAAGGGCGCCATCGAAGGTGTCGCCGGACCGGAGGCCGCGAACAACGCGTCGGCCGCGGGCACCTTGGTACCCATGCTGTCGCTCGGGCTGCCCACCAACGCCACCGCGGCGGTGATGCTGACGGCGTTCGTGTCCTACGGCATCCAGCCCGGCCCCACGCTGTTCGAAAAGGAACCGCTGCTGATCTGGACGCTGATCGCCAGCCTGTTCATCGGCAACTTCCTGCTGCTGGTGCTGAACCTGCCGTTGGCCCCGCTGTGGGCGAAGCTGCTGCGCACGCCGCGGCCCTACCTGTACGCCGGCATCCTGTTCTTCGCCACACTCGGCGCGTTGGCGGTCAACGTGCAACCACTGGATCTGGCCCTGCTGCTGGTGTTCGGTCTGCTCGGGCTGATGATGCGTCGGTTCGGGCTGCCGGTGCTGCCGCTGATCATCGGGGTCATCCTGGGCCCACGTATCGAACGGCAGCTGCGCCAGAGCCTGCAGCTCGGCGGTGGTGACTGGGGCAACCTGTTCACCGAACCGGTGGCCATCGTGGTGTACGTGTGCATGGTGCTGTTGATCGCACTGCCGTTGATCCTGCGCCTGGTCCGCCGCAAGTCGGCCGGTTCCGCGGATCACGACCTGGAAGAGAAGGCCAACGCATGATCGTCATCGGTTACACCGCCGACCAATTCGGCCATACCGCGCTGCAGCACGGTATCCGCGAGGCGCGGTTGCGCGACACGGATGTGCTGGTCATCAACGCGACCAAGGGGGAGGCGCTGGCCGATCCCGCGTTCGCCCAATCCGGCGCGCTGCACAGCCTGGAGGCGCAACTCGATGCCTCCGGTGTGCGCTACCAGGTGTCGCAGCCGGTGGGGGTGGATCCCGTCGACGAGCTGCTCGACGCGATGGATCGCCCGGAGGCCGAGCTGTTGGTGATCGGCATCCGGCATCGCAATCCCGTGGGAAAGTTGTTGCTGGGCAGTGTGTCTCAGCAGTTGCTGCTGGAATGCCGCAAGCCGGTGCTGGCGGTGAAGCCCGCCGACGCGTGAATCCGGCCATCGGTACCCGCTCCGGTTGTCGCTGAAAAGTCGCTCGAAGGCGGGCAATGATCACCCACCCGCGCACTTCGACCCTTTCGCAGCCGAGTTCTGGCATCCTGAATCCATGACCCAACAGCCGCCCTACGGCGTCGATCCGGGCAACATCCCGCCGCCTCCGCCCGGGGGAGCGCAGTACCCACCCCAGTACCCCCCGCCCTACC
>NZ_LQOL01000096.1 GCF_002101555.1 Mycolicibacterium canariasense | reverse complement strand
GCCTTCTTGGTCAAACCACACGCCGCCGAGATGTCGGCCGCGGCGTATTCCCAGCCGTCGATCGCGGCGTGGGCGGTGCCGTCGTCCTCGTCATCGCAATGCCGGGCGACGATCGCGGCGATCACCGCCAACCGCTGCGCCGCGGCGAGCGCTTCGGCGCGGGTGGCTGCCCGCAGCGCATCGATCAGCGCTGCGACGTCCTCTTCGGCCGATTCGAACATGTGTTCATACTACGTCCGGTTGCCGACAACCAACCGCAGGAATTCAACGGCCCCAACACATTCGACCGCTGTCGCTGAATAGTCGCTCAGAGGTGGGCAACCGACACACCACCACCCGTCAGACGACCTCGACGCCGGCCGAACGCAAGGCGTCGAGCGCCTCCGCCGTACTCGTCGGTGCCACGCCCGCGGTGAGGCCGAGCAGCACGCGGGTGCGGAAACCCTCGGCCGCCGCGTCGGCCGCGGTCGCCTTCACGCAGTAATCGGTGGCGATACCCACCACGTCCACCTCGTCCACCCCGCGTGACCGCAGCCACGAGGCCAACCCGGTACCCGACGCGTCGGCGCCCTCGAAACCGCTGTAGGCGGCCGCATACTCACCCTTGGTGAACACCGCCTCGACGGCCGACGGGTCGAAGTCCGGATGGAACTGCGCCCCGGGTGTGCCCACCACGCAATGGCGCGGCCAGGACGTCTGGTAATCCGGCTCGTCGGAGAAATGCGAACCGGGGTCGATGTGGTGATCCTTGGTGGCCACCACATGGTCGTACTCGTGCGAACCCAGCAGCGCGGTG
This sequence comes from Mycolicibacterium canariasense, assembly GCF_002101555.1. Classification (GTDB taxonomy): domain Bacteria; phylum Actinomycetota; class Actinomycetes; order Mycobacteriales; family Mycobacteriaceae; genus Mycobacterium; species Mycobacterium canariasense. The sequence continues at coordinate 21,751 of NZ_LQOL01000096.1, read as the reverse complement.
AGCGCGCGGGCGACCTCGGCTCCACCGGCCACGGCCAGTGAACCACCCTCGCAGAAGTCGCGTTGCACATCGACGACGATCAAGGCTCGCATGCCGAAAGCCTAGCCGCCGAACAGCAGGTACAGCCCGGTGAACGTGTAGCCGACCATCACCAGCATCATCGCCAGCTGACCGGTCAGCTGATGGCGTTTGGGCAGCACCCGCAGCGCGCAGTCGTGTGCGGCGATCACCCCGGCGATGTGCCCGACCACCACGAAAAGCACCTTGGACGTGGCCAGCACCGACGGATGCAGGGACAGCACGTAGTACACCGCAGCGTCATGCATCCCCAGCAGTGCGTACACCGTCTGCTGGCCCTTCTCGACCAGATAGGTCAGATAGTGCGCGAAGACATAACCGATGACGATCGGGATCAGCGAGTGTGCCATCAATCCGGGCAGCCGCCGGCGCAAGTCCCGATCGACGCCGCCGGTCGCCCGGGCCGCCGCACTGAACGTCACCGCGACCGTCAGCACGAAGACCACCAACCCGGCCGTCTTGAAAGCCGTTGCCTGCCAGGCGCCGGAGGTGTGCGCGTCGACGAACCCGCGCCAGGCGGGCGTCGCCGAGAAACTGTCGAAGGCGGTGGACCCGAGCAGCACCGCCAGCACGGTCACCGACGCCGGCCGGATCGGCAGGGTGGGCAGGTGGTTGAACGGATTGCCGAGCGCGACCCGGCCGTCGGGGTTGCGGCGCACCGGCGCGCACCGCGAGGCCACCACGCTGTACACCTCGAACGGATCGGCATGCGAGCACCAGCGCGTACCGAACGCGATAACCCCGCCCAGGGTGACACCGAGGTAGATGAGCAGCCAGATCTTCACGGCGGCAAGCGAACCCGGGTCCGGGCTGGCCAGCTCGAGCCAGACGAAGGCGAACAATCCGAGCGCCGCGGGCCAGTAACCCAGCCCGGTGGGGTAGGAATCACCCCGCGTGCGGACCAGCCGGGCCACCGTCCGGACCGGAGACACCGCCCGCCATACCGGACCGAAAAGCACTGACAGCGCGACGGTTCCGACCCACAGCAGCACGTAGAACACGCCCGGCAGCGCGTTGGACGAATTCTGCGGTCCCAGCACGGCGGCCGCCGCCACCCACACCGCGAACCCCAACCCCAGCAGGCCGACGGTCCACCGGGTCGCCTTTGCGTCGACGACCGACGTCACCCAGCGCGGCAGCGGCCGTCCCGGCGTCGCCGGATCGAAACGCGGCTTCCGCCACGCCAGCGCCACCACCGCGAAGGTGAAGGTCAGCGCCCAGGCCGCCCCGATCAGCGCGTAGGTCAGCGGGATCGGAAGGTCGGTGGAACCACCGAGCCCGTGCGCCAGTACGGTCACTGCACCGTGATGGTCGCGACCGTCTTGTCCAGGTGGTGCAGTTCGACGTCCACCCTGCCCGGCACGTCCACGGTGAACTGGAACGCCTGCCCGTTCTCCGGCTTGACGTCGAAGGTGTGTTCCGGGTTGGAGTGCACGTGCAGCTGATCGGCGGCATCACTGTTGACCCGCACGATGATCGGCTGCTTGACCTTCGCCTGGACCTGCTGATTGGTCGGAGTGACGTTGCCCCCGGCGATGGTGACGTCGATGACGACCCGCTCCGGCGGGGACTGCTGGTCGGTCATCTCCGGGGCAGCGGTCCCGGTGTTCGCCGACGTGCCGGTGTTCTCCGATGACGTCGAACCACCGCAGCCGGCGACCAGCAGGGCGACCGCACCCACGGCGGTCAGTGTCTTCACAAGCTTCACGCTGAGTCATCCTCTTCGGTCGAACCTGGGCTCTCGCTGTCAGACCCGTCATCGGGGCCGGCCCGCCGGTCGCGCATCGCTACCCAGGCCACCACGCCGGCGACCACGACGGCCGGTGCGAACGCCGGCAGCGCCAGCCAGAGCGAGTGGTCGGCGAGAACCGTCACGACTGCCCGACGGGTTCCCGGGTATCGGCGGTGCTGTGCTGCTCACGCGAATTGATCCGTCCCGCACCCCAACTCAGCAAGGCCACCAGGATCAGCGAGCACACCAGGACCACCAGCGAGGCGGCGCTGTACAGCCAGGACGGGACGTCGAGATTGCGTTCGCGCTGCAACACCGTGATCTCCTCGGTGAAGTCGCGCGTGGTCGAGGCCAGGGCCGGGGTCTCCTCGGCGCCGATGCCGGGGTCGGCGGGCAGGAAGATCGGCACGGCGGCCATGGTCCGGCCGTCCTGCACCCGCAGCACCGTCTTCCAGGTTCCCCAGACCGGGAGGGGCCGCGTCGAGCGGTAGTGGCCGGGGCCCACCTTCTCCAGGTGATCGATGACCAACCCGCGTTCGTGGTCGAGCTTGCCCTGCCAGGCCAGGATGGACACCCACTCCGGGTCGTCGCCGATCAGGTTTGCCGGGGTGATCCGGACGTCGGCGTTCGCCAGCCGCTGGCCGTCCGGGCTGGGTGCGTCGGTCAGCGTGATCTGCGCGCTGGCGTTCTCGGGCACGGTGACATTGAGCCCGTTGGCGACGGCGCCGCCGATGACCAAGACCGTGGCGACCACGATGCCGATCCCGACGGGGCGTCGCGGCAGCTTCTGTCCGGTGAGGACGACGGCCAGCAGCGCACCGCACATGCCCATCCCGATGGCCACCGGGACCGACATCGCCAGCGCCTCGCCCCACATGCTCTGCGGCCACGGGTTGCGGAAGACGGCGTCGATCCAGAATGACTCCAGCCACATGCCCACGGATCCCACGCCCAGGCCGGCGATGGCGCCGAAGGCAATGGGACGGTTGACAAGTGGGGTCAGCGCGATCAGCTCCACCACGATGGCCGAGCCGAGGTAGAGCGCGAACCAGCTGTACGGCCCACCCAGCACCGGGCCGACGGCGAAGGCCACCAGGCCGCGGATGAGCAGGGCGAAGGCAATGGCGCCGAACGTCGCGAAACGGCCGAGCAGGAGCCGGGTGGTGACCAGCGCCATGGCCGCCGCCGCGGCAATCAGCATGGGATGCAGCACCAATCGGAACTGCTCGACACCGAAGTCGTATTCGACGGGGAACACCGACAAGCCGATGACCAGCCCGCCGCAGGCCAGGTACGCCAGGATGCTGCGGCGTTGCACCGGCGCGTCGGCGCCCATCGCGATATCGCCTTCCCGCGTCAGCAGCAGCGTGGCCACCAGGGACAGTCCCGCCCCGCCGATCAGCATCAGGTGGGTCGGGCCCCACAACGTCACGTCCTGGCCGAAGATCCGGTGCCAGATGTCGTCGAGCGGAAAACCGATGAGCGCGTACAGGCCGCAACCGGCCATCAGGATGCCGCCCACGGGCGCGTACCAGGTCCGGGTGATCTTCACGGCGGCCGGGCCCGGCTTGTCGTAGGGCAGGATGATCGCCAGCGAGCCGGCGATGAACAGCAGGAACAGGCCGATCAGGATGAAGTAGTGGGCCGGGTTGGCCAGCGGCCCGGAGTCGCGGCCTTTGCCGATGTGCAGGCTGACATCCCAGATGAAGCCGAACATCGCGCAGATGATCGTCGAGGTGAACAGCAGTGCGGGCAGCGCCACCCAGGGCGGCCGGTTCATCTTGCGGCCGGCCAGCTCCGCCAGGTTCTGCAGCCAGGTGATGCGCCGTTGCCGGTGCAGGTAGCCGATCCAGAGCAGGCCCGCGGTGATGATGGCGGTGGCCACCGACATGCCGATCACCTGGTCCAGCGCGGCACCCCCGCCTTCGGTTCCGGCCGCGGCCGAAATCGAGACACCGTCTGCGATGTGTTGCGCCATTTTCCCGCCCCGCTACGTCGAAGAGCCTGTACCTACTCGTCGGTAATGTTGACAGAAAGCTGTATCCGAAACCAGGGGTACCGTTTGTTTCCCTGAACGTGATCGCTTTGCTGGCGACTGGGTAGCCCCGATGGCCGCTAGCCTGAGTGCGATGAAGCTCGCCGGGCTGCGCCAGCGCGACGGCGTCACCTGCGGTCCCACCGTGGCGGTGGTGGCCGGCGCCCTGCTGGACCCGGACTACCGCGCGATCCTGGAGCAGCCGCACTTCCACGACGAGCAGGGCCGGGTGCACCGGCTGGTCAATCGGATCTGGCCGCGGCGCCTGGGTGCGACGCCGGCCGGGGTGGCGCGGGCGATCAACGTGCACAGCCCGGTCCGGTACCGCTGGCGGGTGTTCCGGGGATTGCTGCCCGGCATCGGCGACGACCTCGCGGATGTGCTGGGAGCGGTGGGGTCCGGGCGGCCGGTGGCGGTGCTCGTCGGCCGGTTCGTCCCGCGGCATTGGGTGCTCGTCGTCGACGCCGGAGAGGGCCGACTGCACTGTTATGAGCCGAGTTCCGGACAGGTGCGCGCCGTCGCGATGGACACCGTCCGGCGCGGCGGGCTGACCGGTCTGGGCTTCCCGACCCCGTTTGCCTTTGTGCTGCCACGGACCGATGTAACCTGCCGGACGCGTTGCGTCTGCTAGCTCGTCAAACTATAGTCTGGACACATGTCCAGGATGGCCCCGCTGCAGTTCAGCGGATCGAGCTGACGTGCGCATCGCCCTTCTCTCCTACCGGAGCAAGACGCATTGCGGTGGCCAGGGTGTGTACGTGCGGCATCTGTCCCGCGGGCTGGTCGAGCTCGGCCACCAGGTAGAGGTGTTCTCCGGACAGCCCTATCCGGAGGGCCTCGACCCGCGCGTCACGCTGACGAAGGTGCCCAGCCTGGACCTGTACCGCGAACCGGATCCGTTCCGGGTGCCGCGCCCGAGCGAGATCCGGGACCGCATCGATGTGCTGGAGCTGCTGACCATGTGGTCGGCCGGCTTCCCCGAGCCGCGCACCTTCTGCATGCGGGCCGCGCGCATCCTGGCCGGGCGGCGCGACGACTTCGACGTGGTACACGACAACCAGAGCCTGGGCGCCGCCCTGCTGGGCGTCGCCAAGGACATCCCGCTGGTCGCCACCGTGCATCACCCCATCACGCGGGACCGGGTGCTCGAGATGGCTGCCGCCCCGTGGCGGCGCAAGCCGCTGGTGCGGCGCTGGTACGGGTTCGCCGAGATGCAGAAGCGGGTGGCCCGTCGCATCCCGGAACTGCTGACCGTCTCCACGACCTCGGCCGCCGATATCGCCGAGGACTTCGGGGTGTCGGCGGACCAGTTGCACGTGGTGCCGCTCGGGGTGGACACCGAGCTGTTCCGGCCCGCCGAGCATCGGGTGCCCGGGCGCATCATCGCGATCGCCAGCGCCGACGTGCCGCTCAAAGGCGTGAGCAACCTGCTGCACGCGGTTGCCCGGCTGCGTGCCCGGCACAATCTCGACGTGCAGTTGGTGTCCAAGCTCGAACCCAACGGCCCCACCGAGAAGCTGATCGCCGAGCTCGGCATCTCCGATATCGTGCACGCCTCCAGCGGGCTGCCGGACGAGGAACTGGCCGGACTGCTGGCGTCTGCCGAGATCGCCTGCATCCCTTCGTTGTACGAGGGTTTCTCGCTGCCGGCGGTGGAGGCCATGGCCAGCGGTACGCCCATCGTGGCCAGCCGGGCCGGGGCGCTGCCGGAGGTGCTGGGCCCCGAGGGTGAGTGCGCGCGCCTGGTGCCGCCCGGCGATATCGACCGGCTCACCACGGTGCTCGGCGAACTGTTGGACTCCCCGGCGCAGCGCCGCACGCTCGGTGCGGCCGGCCGGCGACGGGCGCTGGACGTGTTCAGTTGGGAATCCGTGGCCGCCCAGACGGTTGCGGTGTACGAGAAGGCGATCGAGAGGATGACGTCGTGCTGACCGTCGACTATGACCGGCTGGGCGTCGGCCCCGGCACCTCGGTGATCGACGTGGGCTGCGGGGCCGGCCGGCACTCGTTCGAGGCCTACCGGCGCGGCGCCGACGTCATCGCCTTCGACCAGAGCGTCGAGGACCTCAACGATGTGGACGCCATCCTGACCGCGATGAAGGAGCAGGGCGAGGCCCCGGCCGGGGCGCGCGCTGAGACGGTCAAGGGTGATGCCCTGGACTTGCCCTACGCCGACGGGGCCTTCGATGTGGTGATCGCCTCGGAGATCTTGGAGCACGTGCCCGCCGACGATCGGGCGATCGCCGAACTGGTCCGAGTGCTCAAACCCGGTGGCACGTTGGCGGTGACCGTGCCGCGCTGGTTGCCGGAGAAGGTGTGCTGGCTGCTGTCCGACGAATACCACGCCAACGAGGGCGGTCACATCCGCATCTATCGCGCCGACGAACTGCGCGACAAGATCACCGCGCGCGGGGTGACGTTCGCGCACGCCCACCACGCCCACGCGCTGCACGCTCCGTTCTGGTGGCTGAAATGCGCTGTCGGCGTTGACAAACCGAAGCATCCGGCGGTCACGGCCTACCACAAGCTGCTGGTCTGGGACATGATGAGCCGGCCGTGGCTGACCCGCGCCGCCGAGGACCTGCTCAACCCGCTGATCGGCAAGAGCGTGGCGCTGTACTTCACCAAGCCGGCCTGATATGCCGCGCCTCGAGATTCCCGGCGTGCCAGGTGTGTTGACTCCGCGCCAGTGCCGCCAGACGGCGGAGTCGATCGCCGCCGTCCAGGAATCCGATGGTGCCGTGCCGTGGTCGGTCGGCGGTCACACCGACCCGTGGGACCACGTGGAAAACCTGATGGCCCTGACGGTGGCCGGGCTGGTCGAGTCCGCCCGCGCCGGATTCGAGTGGTGCCGCACCACCCAGCGGGCCGACGGTTCCTGGCCGATCCAGGTGCGCGACGGAGTCGTCGAGGATGCCAACACCGACAGCAACTTCTGCGCCTACATCGCGACCGGGGTGTGGCATCACGTGCTGATCACCGGGGATCGGCGGTTCGCCGTGCACATGTGGCCGACGGTCAGCCGGGCCATCGACCTGGTGCTCGACATGCAACTGCCCGGCGGCCAGATCAGTTGGGCCCGAAGCGAAGCCGGCATGATGAATGAGGCGCTGCTGACCGGCTGTGCCAGCATCTACCACAGCATCCGGTGCGCGCTGGCGCTGGCCAACTATCTCGGCGAAGCGCAGCCGGAGTGGGAGGTGGCGGTCGGCGCGCTCGGCCACGCCATCGCCGATCACCCGGAAGCCTTCGCCCCCAAGGACTCCCATGCGATGGAGTGGTACTACCCGGTGCTGGGTGGTGCGGTGCGCGGGGCCGCGGCGCACGCCCGCATCGCCGAACGCTGGAACGACTTCGTGGTGGACGGCCTAGGAATCCGGTGCGTGGACCATCGGCCCTGGGTGACCGGCGCCGAGACCTGCGAGCTGGTGATGGCGCTGGACGCCATCGGTGCCCGTGCCGAGGCGCACGAGCAGTTCGCGGCCATGCAGCATCTACGCGAAGAGGACGGTTCGTACTGGACCGGGCTGGTGTTCGCCGACGGGAAGCGCTGGCCCGAGGAGCGCACCACCTGGACCGGTGCGGCGATGATCCTGGCCGCCGACGCGCTGTCCGGCGCCACCCCGGCCAGCGGCATCTTCCGCGGGGTCGGGCTCCCTCGCGGACTCGAAGGCGAATTCGACTGCGCCTGTGCGGCTTCCGGTCGTTAGCCGACCCGCTCCAGCAGCCGCAGCGAGCGCGTCACCGACACCTCGCGGAACTCGCCGGAATCGATGGCCCGGCGGTAGATGTGATACGGGGCCTGGCCGCCGTCGTTCGGGTCGGGGAAGACGTCGTGGATCACCAGGGCGCCGCCCGGAGTGACCCAGCGGGCCCAGCCGTCGTAATCCCGCTGGGCGTGCTCCTCGGTGTGGCCGCCGTCGATGAACAAGAACTGCAACGGACTTCCCCAGATCTGCGCCACCACCGGGGACTTCCCGACGATCGGCACCACCTGGTCCGCCAGCCCGGCCAGGTCGAGGGTGCGCCGCAGCGACGGCAGCGTGTCGAAGCGACGGGTCACCGGGTCGACCAGCGTGGTGTCGTGGTACTCCCAGCCGGGCTGGTGTTCCTCGGAACCGTGGTGGTGGTCGACGGTGTAGATGGTGCCGCCGACCTGACGGGCCGCCGCGCCGAGCAGGACCGTGGACTTGCCGCAGTAGGTGCCGATCTCGACCCCGACGCCGCCGGAGAGGTACCGCACGGCTGCGTCGTAGAGCGCGCGGCCCTCGTCGGCGGGCATGAAACCGGTGACCGTCTCGGCGAACTCGAAGAGCCGCGCGGCGTCGGGCGGCAGAGCGGTGTCGGCTGCACTCATGGCAGTCAACCTACCGTTGCCGGTACCCGGTTGTTGTAGTAGCGTCCAGACACGTGTCCGACGCGGCTGTGGAGTCGACTCGGCGTCGTCTGAGTGCCAAACAGGCCGATACCGTCGAGCGACTCGGCAATGCCGCCATCGACCTGCTCAATCGCGAAGGCTTCGGCGCGCTGACCGTGCGCCGGGTGGCCGCTGACGCGGGCGTGGGCGCGGCCACCGCATATACCTATTTCTCCTCGAAGGAACACCTTGTCGCCGAGGTGTTCTGGCGCCGACTGGCGGCCTCGCCGCCCACCGAACACGGTGACGGCGACGCGGTGGTCCGGGCCAGCGAGGTGTTGCGCCACATCGCCCTGTTGGTGGCCGACGAACCGGAATTCGCCGGCGCGGTGACCAGCGCCCTGCTGGCGCGCGATCCCGACGTCGAAGTGCTGCGCCAGCGCATCGGCCGCGACATCCGTGAGCGGCTGCTGACCGCGCTGGGAGCCGAGACCGATCTGGACGTCATCGAGTCGTTGGAACTGCTGTATTCCGGTGCGCTGGTGCGGGCCGGCATGGGGTATGTGTCCTATGCCGATATCGCGCCCCGGCTGGAGCGCTCAGCCCGGCTGATTCTGGGCTGAGGTCACCACGCCCAGCACGGCCACCGAGGCGGTGATCGCCGGCTCCAGGATGTCCTGCACGGGCCGGCCGTCCTCGACGGTCAGCGCGGTCAGCTCGCGCAGCCCGCCGAGCAGGATGACCGCCAGTGGACGGGACACCGGTGCCAGGCCGGCCCGGCGGAATCCGTCGCTGTCGGAAAGATCGATGAGCATCTCGGTCAGCGCGCTCATCGCCGAGCGCTGGATGGTGCGCACCGAGGAGCCGAGCGCCGGCAGCTCGCGGATCCAGCTGAGGGTGATCTCCGGCCGCGCCGCGATGTGCTCGACGTAGGAGTTTGCGGCCTGGCGGATCTGGTCGCGCCACGGGGCCTGCGCGTCGACGGCGGCCCGGATGCCCGCGATGAGCTCGTCGTTGTTGGCGCGCAGCAGTTCGACGAAACACTGCTCCTTGTCGGTGAACTCGCCGTAGAAGGTGCGTTTGGACGTTCGGGCGTGACGCACGATATCGGCGACCGTGGTGGCCCGGTAACCGCGTTCGGCGATGGACGCGGCCAGGCCGTCGAGCAGGCGGGCGCGGAACGTCGGAGCAGCGGGTGCGGCCATGTTCTACTCCAGACTCTTGCGCTCACTCGGTACCGGGGAGTACCGTATCGCACACGCCACTGGTACAGAGCAGTACCACCGCAGGGTCTGGAGCGCGCATGACTGAGACAGCCAGCCGAACGAGCACCGAGATAACCGTCGAGCAGTCCGCTGCAGGCGGGGTCGGACACCTTCCTCCCGGCCCGCGCATCGCCCGCCCGCTGCAAGGCTTCGCCTTCGCACTGTTGCGCAGGCAGATGACCGACCACCTGATGCGGCGCCACGGGGCCGCGGTCACGGTCAGCCTGCCGGTGTACGGGCAGACGGTGATCATCGCCGACCCGCAGTTGGCCAAGCAGTTGTTCGCGGCCAACACCGACGATGTCGGCAATATCCAGCCCAACCTGTCCCGGGTGCTGGGCCCGGGCTCGGTGTTCGCCCTGGACCGTGCCGAACACCGCCGCCGGCGCAAGCTGTTGACCCCGCCCTTCCATGGCAAGAGCGTCAAGAACTACGAGCGCATCTTCGAAGAGGAGACGCTGCGCGAGGCGGCGAACTGGCCTGTCGGTCAAGAATTTTCGACGCTGGAACCGATGATGCGAATCACCTTGAACGCGATCCTGCGGGCGGTGTTCGGCGCCGACGGTGCGCACCTGGACGATTTACGTCGCATCATCCCACCCTGGGTGACGCTGGGCTCGAGGGTGGCCACCCTGCCCGCCCCGAAACGCAACTTCGGGCGCTGGAGCCCGTGGGGGCGACTGGCCGAATACCGGCGCCAGTACGACGCGGTGGTCGGCCGGCTGATCGACGACGTGCGCGCCGACCCCGGGCTGGCCGAGCGCGACGACGTGCTCGCGCTGTTGTTGCGCACCACCTATGAGGACGGCACGGCCATGTCGCGCCAGGATATCGCCGATGAGCTGCTCACGCTGCTGGCCGCCGGGCACGAGACGACGGCGTCCACGCTGGCCTGGGTGTTCGAACGGGTCAGCAGGCATCCGCAGGTGCTGGCCCGGCTTGTCGAGGAGGCCGATTCCGGTACCGCGAACGAGTACCGGCAGGCCGTCATCCTGGAAACCCAACGGGTGCGGACCGTCATCGACCTCGCCGGAAGGCACGTCTACGCGCCGACCTTCCAGTTGGGTGAATGGGTTGTCCCGCAGGGGCATTCGATCATGGTGAGCCTCACCCAGCTGCACAAGCGGGAATTCGCCGACGCGGACCGGTTCGACCCGGAGCGGTTCATCGGCACCCGGCCACCGCTGGCCTGGGTGCCCTACGGCGGTGGCACGCGGCGCTGTGTCGGCGCGGTGTTCGCCAATGTCGAGATGGATGTGGTGCTGCGGACGGTGCTGCGCCACTTCACCATTGCCCCCACCACCGCGCCCGGTGAGGCGGTGCACTCCAGGGGAGTGGCCTACACACCGAAGCGCGGTGGCCGGGTCACGCTGGCCAGGCGCTAGGTATCAAACCGCCACGGCGGTGCGGTGAATCACACTTCGGCGCGCTTCGGCAGCTTCCAGCCGGGCCGCGGGAAGTGGCAGGTGTAACCCGACGGGTAACGCACCAGGTAATCCTGATGCTCCGGCTCGGCCTCCCAGAAGTCGGCCTCGGGTACCACCTCGGTCACCACCTTGCCGGGCCACAGGCCCGAGGCGTCCACGTCGGCGATGGTGTCCAGCGCGACCCGCTTCTGTTCGTCGTCGACGTAGAAGATCGCCGAACGGTAGCTGCTGCCCACGTCATTGCCCTGCCGGTCCTTGGTGGACGGGTCGTGGATCTGGAAGAAGAACTCCAGCAGCGCACGGTAGTCGGTCTGCGCCGGGTCGTAGATGATCTCCACGGCCTCGGCGTGGCCGGGATGGTTGCGGTAGGTGGCGTGGGCGTTGCGCCCGCCGGTGTAGCCGACCCGGGTGGACACGACACCGGGCTGCTTGCGGATCAGGTCCTGCATGCCCCAGAAGCAGCCGCCGGCCAGGATCGCCTTCTGGTAGTTGCTCACTTGTCCTCCTTGGTCGTGAAAAGGGTCCGGTACTCGCCGTAGCCCTGCTCCTCGAGATCGTCGAGGTGGATGAACCTCAGCGAAGCCGAGTTGATGCAGTAGCGCAGCCCACCCCGGTCGCGCGGCCCGTCGGTGAACAGATGGCCGAGGTGGCTGTCGGCATTGGCCGAGCGCACCTCGGTTCTGATCATCAGGTGCGAGAGGTCGCGCTTTTCCACCACGTTGGCTTTCTCGATCGGCTTGGTGAAGCTGGGCCACCCGCTGCCGCTGTCGAACTTGTCGACCGAGGCGAACAGCGGCTCGCCCGACACCACGTCGACGTAGATACCCGGTTCGTGGTTGTCCCAATACTCACCGGTGAAAGGCCGTTCGGTGCCGTCGCGCTGGGTCACCCGGTATTGCTCGGGGGTCAGGGCCTGTACGGCCGCCGGGTTCTTGTTGTAGGTCATGTCTAGATAACCGCGCCGGCGTTCGGTTGGTTCCCGCTCCCGGGCCGCTCAGCTGGTCGGCGCGGGTGCCAACAGTTCCACCTGGCGGTCGGTGAGCAGCGGGCGGACCCGCCCCATCACCAGCTCCTGGTAGTGCGGTGACGCCAGGTGCTCGTCGAGGGCCGCCGCGTCGCGGTAGTGCTCGACGAGGACGAGGTGGGTCGGGTCGAGGACACTTTGAAAGGCCTGGTAGTCGAGGCAGCCGGGCTCGGCCAGGGACTGCGGCCGTAGCGCGGCGATCTGCGCCAGCACCGTGTCGAGCGCGTCGTCGGTGGTGTGCCAGTGCGCCAGCACCACCACTGGGTCGGTTGCCCCCATCAGGCCCGCTTCAAGGCGTCGACCAGGGCCTGGCCGACCAAGGAACCCGATTGCGGGTTCTGGCCGGTGATCAAGCGCCCGTCCACGACCAGGTTGGGATGCCAGGGGTCGGTCGCCGTGTAGACCGCACCTTCGGCGCGCAACGCGGCTTCCAGGTCGAACGGAACGTCCTTGTCGGCGTAGCCGTCCTCTTCGGCGGTCGAGAAGGACGTCAGGTTGCGGCCGCGCACCAAGGGGGAGCCGTCGGCGAGGGTGACGCCGAGGAACGCCGACGGCCCATGACAGACCGCCGAGACGATCAAGCCCGCGTCCCAGGCGCGCCGCACGGTGTCCTGAACCTCGGGGTTGCCGGTGATGTCCACCATGGGCCCGAGTCCGCCGGGGACGAAGACCGCGTCATAGTCCGCGACGTCCACCTCGGCCAGCCGGCGGCTGCGTCCCAGTCGGCGGTACGCCTTGCTGTCGAGGAATGCGGTCTGTTCGGCATCGTCGGCATCGAATCCGTCCTCCGGTGGCCGGCCGCCTAGGGGGGAGCAGAATTCGACGGCGACACCGGCACGGTCGAGCACCGAGAAGGGATGCGCGATCTCCGGGAAGAAGAATCCGGTGGGCCGGTTGTTCGGGCCGATCACCGCCGCGTTCGTCACGACGACCAGGACATAGGGCATGCTCACGGTTCGAGGATGCAGCACGTTCCGGCCGCCGCGTACCGTGTTCCGGTCCGGCCGTTGCCCATTCGGGGCCGATATGCCCGGGGCTCGGGTGTCACTCAGTCCATCGCAATGAGTTCCAGCTGGATGTTGTCCGGATCGCGGAACACCACGGTCGAGTACGTGAGCGGCTCCGTCTCGTCCACGATTCCGGTGTGATCGACCCCGAGCTCGTCGAGCCAGGCGGTCCACACTTCCAGCGCCGCCCGCCCGGACACCCCGAACGACACGTGATCCAAGCCGGTGTGGGCCTCGTCGAAGCGTTCCCCGCGGTTGCCGGTGTTGGTGTGCAGCCCGAAGATCAGGCCCGACCGGGGCTCGGGCAGCAGCACGCTGTAACCGGTCTCCTCGCGGCCGTAATGCGGGACGGTGATGTCCAACTTCTCGGTCCGGAAGACCCGCTGGTACCACGCGACGCTCGCCGCGAGATCGGTGACGGTCAACGACACGTGATGCACGCCGCGGAAGCAGGCGTCGGTGGGAGCAGTCATCGTCCGATTCTGTCCTTGCGCCCGGCGCGCAGGTGCGGTTTTCGGGGCGGCGAGTCGATACCCGCCAGAGCCAGGCCGAAAGGCGTCATGCCATCCCCGCAGGGCCCCCGCCATCAGCACATTCACAGTAAGCTGGCCTGGCAACTGAGCTGGCCGGCTCGGCCGGTCGATGATCCGGAAATGGTGGACGGACTGTGCCGAACGGTCCAGTCGATATCGGGGGCGGCGGTGCGGTGTCCACCGCCGGTCGGTTGCGCATCCAGATTCTGGGGCCGTTGCGGCTGTGGCGGGACGGCGTCGAGTCGGATGCCGGGCCGCCTCAGCAGGCGTATCTGCTTGCCCTGCTGGCAGCTCGGGCGGGCCGGCTCAGCAGCACGGCCGAACTCGTCGACTTCCTGTGGGGCGAGGACGCCCCGGCCAGCGCACTCAACGTGGTGCACAAGTACATCGGTGCACTGCGCCGACTCCTGGAACCCGAGTTGCCCACGCGCCGAGCGGGATCGCATCTGCTGCGGCGCGGCAACGGCTACATGTTCACCGCCGCGGCCGGCGAGTTGGATCTGATCGCCTTTCGCGAGTTGGTGTCCGTGGCCGAAGAGGCCCTGCGACAGGATCGCCCGCAGGAGGCGCTCGATTCCTACGCGGCGGCCCTGCGCCGGTGGGCTGGGCCGACCGGCGACGGGCTGGCACCCGGTCCCGCCGCCATGGCGGTCTTCGCCGCACTGAACGACGAGTTCTGCTCCGCCTGCACGGCCGCGGCCGATCTCGCGGTGCGACTCGAGCGGCCGGAGGCTGTTCTTGCGGCGCTGCAATTGGCAGCCGAACTGGCCCCGTTGCACGAGCCCGTCCAGGCGGGTCTGGTCAGCGTGTTGGGCGTCGCCGGGCGGCAGGCCGAGGCGTTGTCGGTGTTCCGCACCGTGCGGCGCCGCCTCGCCGACGAATTGGGTTTGGATCCGGGTCAGGCGCTGCAGGACGCCCATCGCCGGGTGCTGAATCCGGTGCCGGCTCCGGTCGACCCCGACGCGGCCGGAGCTCTGGTGGGCCGGATCGAGGAGATCACCGTGCTGCGTCATGCCGTGGCCGCGGCGTACGCCGGCCGCGCCGCGCTGGTCATCGTCGAGGGCGAGCCCGGGGCCGGCAAAACCCGCCTGCTGCAAGAGATCACCGACGAGGTGACGACGGCACGGGACGCGGTCATCGCGTGGGGGAGCTGTCTGCACGGCGACGGAACACCATCGATGTGGCCGTGGGTACAGGTGGTCGGCGCGGCGCTGTCCACATTGCCCGACGCGCTGGAACGAAAATGGCGCGCCGGTGATCTGGGCCGGCTGGTCGAGCCGCGCGATGCCGTGCCGGCCGGTGCGGCGCTGACCGACACCGGCGCGCAGTTCCGGCTCTTCGAGTGTGTCGTGGAGCTGGTCGGTGAGGTCGCAGCGCGGCACCCGCTGTTGATCGTCGTCGACGACCTGCACTGGGCCGACGCCGCGTCGTCGCAGCTGTTCGCGCATCTGGCCACCCGGCTGCCGGGCGGCGTCGCGGTGATCGGCACGCTGCGTGACCGGGCGCCGGCCGCCGGTACCGAGATGGCCCGAATGCTCGCCGCGGCAAGCCGTGCACCGGGTCACCGCCGCATCGCGCTGGGCTCCCTGGACCTTGCGGAGGTGGCCGAGCTGGTCCGGCGCGAGGTCGGTCGCCGCCCCGGCGACCGATTCGTGCGCGATATCCACACCCGCACCGCGGGCAACCCGTTCTTCGTACGTGAGCTGTCCCGGTTCCTCGACGACCGTGGCGCACTCACCGTGGGCGACGCGGCGCGCGCGGGTGTGCCGGCGACCGTGCGCGACGTCGTCCGGGATCGGCTGGCACCGCTGGACGACGGCGTCAAACGACTGCTGCAGATCGCCGCCCTGATCGGTCGGGATGTCGATATCGCCTTGCTGGCCGAAGTCGCCGGCCTGGCCGTACCGGACTGTCTGGACCAGCTGGAGCCGTTGCGCGGCTTGGGAATTCTGGAGCCCGCGCCGCAGACCCCGCACTGCTACCGATTCGCCCACGACCTGGTGCGCGAATCGGTCGCCGCGGTCACCCCGCCGGGCCGTACCACGACGCTGCACCTGCGCATCGCGGATGCCTTGGAGAACAGTGAATCCGGATCCGATGCCACCGCCGAACGGCTGGCCTTCCACCTGTGGTCGGCAGGGCCACTGGCCGGACCGGCCCGCACCGTCTGCGCGTTGATCAGGGCCGGCAGTTGTGCCGCAACGAAATCCGCGCTCGCTGCGGCAGAGCACCAGCTGCGCTCGGCGGTCCGCGTTGCGCGTGCCGCGCGGCTGGCCGAGCTGGAACTGGCCGCGCTGTTCCAGCTGACGGCCGTGGTCGGGATGCGATCGATGTATGGCACCGCCGCGGTCGATCTGCTGGAGCGTGCCGAACAGCTCGCTCGCGACCTCGGCCGTGACGTCGAGGCCGCGGGCTTCCTGTTCTCCCGCTGGAGTGCGCATCAGCAGGCCCTCGAACTGCACCGCAGCGGCGCGTTGGCGCGGCGGCTGCTGGAACAGGGATACGCGTCCGCCGACCCGATCGTGCACACCTACGGATTGCAGGCCTGGGGTCTGCATCAGTGGGATGTCGGCGATATCGGCGCCGCTTTCCGGTACCTGAGCCAGACCGAGGCAGCGCTGCTCGACGGGCTCGCCCAGTCCGAGCAGGATCCCGTGCGGGGAGACCTTGAGCTCCTGATGACCGGAATGCTGGCCGAGATCAGCGCTCTGCACGGCGATGTCGGCGCGGCGCGGGCACTGCTGGACACCCTGGAGTCGGTGGCCGGGGAGAACCCGTACCGGGTCACCATCTGGGCCACCATGGTCGCCCGGATCGCGACCATCGTCGGGGATCCGGGGTGGGCACTGCTGGGCGCGGAACGGGGAATCTCGGTGGACCCCGGTTTCACCTTCGTCTTCCTCGGCACCTACCAGCGGCTGGCCCGGTGCTGGGCACAGGCGATGTCCTCGGACGAACCGAGCACCGTCGCGGCCGCCATCGCCGAAACGCAGCGGCTGATCGCCGCCAACCTGCTCGACCCGCCCCGCTCATGCGTGGCCATGTGGTACGTCCTGCTCGGCGAGATGCAGCTGGCGGCCGGATCTTTGGATGCCGCCGCGGCGACGCTGGACCGCGCCGAGTTCTATCTCGACGCCTTCGGGCAGCGCTACCCCGAAGGGTTGCTCGCGCTGTTGCGCGCGCGGCTACTGCATGCCCGCAACGCCCCGGCCGCCCAGGTGCGGGCCGCCGCCGAGGCGGCGCGCCGGCTGTCCGGCGAGCGGGAGGCCGGGCTTTTCGTCCGCCGTGCCGAGCAGTTCTTGGCCGAACTGCGCTGAGGCGAGCGATCCACTGCGCATCCACTGGGCGTCCACACGGACCGAATACGGTGTGGCCGGTGCCCTCGTGGTGCCCAGATGCCCTCCCGGAAGGCCACGTATGGCGGATATCGTCTTCATCCACGGGCTGTGGATCTCGTACACGGCATGGCAACCCTGGATCGAGTACTCTTCACCGCCGCCGGGCATTTCGCGGCCGTGATCGAGCAGTTCGACACCTCACCGGTGGCCATCGGCCATTCGTTGACCGTCGACCACCGCTGGCACCAGGTTGCCGACGTGGTCCTGAGTTGGCTTGCGGACAAGGATTTCTCCGGAGAGGGGCGATGATGATCGAGGTGACGCGGTTGGTGGCCGAACTCGGCCGGTCGACGGGCCGCCCCGGTACCGAGGTGAGTGCCTGGCCCGGATTGACCATCGAGCGGTTCACACGTCCCATGCCACCACGCTGGAACGAGATCCAGCCGCTGTCCTTCGGGTTGATCGCCGGTGAGATCTCGGGACACGACGCGGTGAGCTACGCGGTACTCGGCGGTCGGCGAGAAGTCTTGTCCGGCGTGCTGGATGCCGCCCCGACCCGCCCGGTCTTCTGCCTGCTGCTGCCGATCGACCCGCACCTGGTCCGGTCGACCCTGTCCAGCATGCGCCGCCCGGCGTCCATCCCCGGACCGGCCAGCGATGTGTGTGCGGCCGATCCGGAGGTGGTGAACAGCGTGGTGCGCTTTCTGCGGGCGCTGGTATCCGTCGACGACCGCCGCGTCCTGGCGCCACTGCACCTGCAGGAGTTGGTGTACCGGCTGCTGCAGGGCCAACAGCGCGCCAGAATGGTGAATCTCGCTGTTGCACAGTCTGTTACGAACCCCATGGGGTCCATCCTGGATTACATCGCCGACCACCTGACCGACCCGTTGACCG
Organism: Mycolicibacterium canariasense; assembly: GCF_002101555.1. GTDB lineage: Bacteria > Actinomycetota > Actinomycetes > Mycobacteriales > Mycobacteriaceae > Mycobacterium > Mycobacterium canariasense. The sequence goes on along the minus strand of NZ_LQOL01000096.1, from coordinate 4,061 downwards.
TCGACACGCTGGCCGCGCAGGTGTGTCTCAGCCCGTCGGCCTTTTCCAGGGGTTTTCGGGAACTGACCGGTCGCTCGCCGTACCGCTACGTCAAGGAGAAGCGGCTGGACCGGGCCAGGCAGCTGCTGGAGGAGGGGCAGTCCGGGGTGGCGGTGGTGTCGCGCGAGGTCGGCTACAGCAGCGTGTCGCACTTCATCAAGGAGTTCCAGTCGCGCTTCGGCGACACCCCCGGCCGTTACTCGAGCACCGCGGCCTGCGGTTGGATCGACGCTGCCAGCTGACTCCCAGTCAGTCGGTACATTCGATTCATGGCAAAGGCCCTGGCCCTGGTTGTGCTCCTGGTGGCGCTCGCCGGTTGTGCCGGGGGTCCGCCGGCCCTGGACCGGGCGGCACCGGCCGCTCCGGCGGCGCCGGCTCCCGAATCGAAGCTCACCGACGCCGGCGGTGGCCCGCCGTTGGCGCCGCCACAGGTGCCCGACGCCAAGCGCGACATCGTCAAGACCGCGACGGTGACCATCACCGCCGCCGACCCGCCCGCCGCCGCCGACCGGGCCGCCGAGATCGCGACGACGGCGGGCGGCCGGGTGGACAACCGGTCCGAGGATGCCGGTTCGGGTACGGGCCGCGCGCACGTCTCGCTGATCCTGCGGGTGCCCGCCGCGAAACTCGACGCCGCGTTGACCGACCTCAAGAAGCTGGGCACCGTGGAGAGCGTGCAGATCACCTCCGACGACGTGACCGCGCAACGGGTGGACCTCGACGCACGCATCACCGCGCTGCAGACGTCGGTGGACCGGCTGCTGGGCATCATGCGCGATGCCAAGGACCCGGAGGCCCTGATCAAAGCCGAAGAGGCGCTGTCGCAGCGGCAGTCCGACCTGGACAGCCTGCGGGCACAGCGGGCGGCGCTGGGCGCCCAGATCGACTACAGCACGCTGAACGTGGAGATCCGCGCCGAGCGGGTCGGCGGCCCCGCTCCCGAGCAGTACCACGGCTTCTTCGGGCAGATGGAACGCGGCTGGGATCTGCTGGTGAGCGCCCTCTGGCAGACCCTGCTGGCCGTCGGGCTGCTGCTGCCATGGCTGGCGGCGGTGGGCGTGGCGGGCGGCATCGGGTACGCGATCGTGCGGCTGGTCCGATCGCGGCGGTCCTGAAGATCTCGACAAGAGCTGCTAGAACGTGTTCTAGTTTGAGATGTGACGAGCAGGTTGTTCACCCGCGATGAGCTGACAGAGGCATTCGCACGGTTCGAGCGGACGGTCGCCAGGGCCGCCGAGACCCGGGACTGGGATCCCTGGGTGGACCAATACACCCCCGATGTCGAATACATCGAACACGCCGCCGGCACCATGCGCGGCCGCGAAGAGGTGCGTCCGTGGATCTGGAAGACCATGGAGTCCTTCCCCGGCAACCACATGACCGCCTTCCCGGCGCTGTGGACGGTGATCGACGAGCCCACCGGCCGGGTGATCTGCGAGCTGGACAACCCGATGCGCGATCCCGGCGACGGCACGATCATCAGTGCCACCAACATCTCCATCGTCACCTACGCCGGTGACGGCCTGTGGCGGCGCCAGGAGGACATCTACAACCCGCTGCGGTTCGTGTCGGCGGCGACGAAGTGGTGCAAGAAGGCCGAGGAATTGGGCACCCTGCCCGACGAGGCGGCGGCCTGGATGCGGCAGATGGGGCAGATGAAGTGACGACTTCCCTGGTGATCGGCGGCAATGGCTACCTGGGGTCGCACGTGGTGCGCTGTCTGGTCGAGGACGGCGAAGACGTACGTGTGATGGTGCGCCAGGGTGCCGACACCATCGGCATCGACGACCTGGAGGTGGCGCGTTTCGTCGGCGACATCTGGGACAACGAGGTGTTGCGGGCGGCGATGACCGGAGCCGACGTCGTCTACTACTGCGTCGTGGACACCCGCGGCTGGTTACGCGATCCGTCGCCGTTGTTCCGCACCAACGTCGAAGGCACCCGCAACGTCCTGGACATCGCCACCGAACCCGAAATCGCCTCGCACCTGAAGAAGTTCGTGTTCACCAGCAGCTACGCCACGGTGGGGCGGCGTCGGGGCCGGGTCGCCACCGAGGACGACGTGATCTCGGAACGGGGATTGACGCCGTACGTGCGGTCGCGGGTGCAGGCCGAGAAGCTGGTGCTGCAGTACGCGCGCGAGCGCGGGCTGCCCGCCGTGGCCATGTGCGTGTCCACCACCTACGGCGGAAAGGACTGGGGCCGCACCCCACACGGTGAGATCATCGCCGGCGCCGCCTTCGGCAAGTTGCCCTTCGTGATGAGCGGAATCGAGTTGGAGGCGGTCGGCGTCAACGATGCCGCCCGTGCCCTGATCAAGGCCGCCGCGTTGGGCCGGGTCGGGGAGCGCTACCTGATCTCGGACAAGATGATCAGCAACGCCGAGGTGGCGCGGATCGCCGCGGAGGCGGCCGGTGTGCCCGCACCGGCGAAATCGATCCCCCTGCCGCTGACCTATCTGCTGGCCGCCATGGGCACCATCAAGGGCAAGCTGAAGGGCACCGACGAAAAGCTGTCGCTGGCGTCGCTGCGCCTCATGCGCGCCGAAGCCCCGGTCGATTGCACCAAGGCCAGGCGCGAACTCGGTTGGGAGCCCACGCCGGTGGAGAACGCCATCCGTGAGGCGGCCCGGTTCTGGGTGGGCCTGCGAGAAGCGCGGCGCAAGAGCAAGACCGGCTGAACACCACGCCGGTGGGTGTTCAGCGCAGCCGGCGTGGGGTGCCGGCGGCGCTAGCCTCGGGTGGTGACCGACAACGTGAAGGTCGACCTCAGCGGCGCGCCCCAGACCATGCTCGCGACGTTCTACGCCAAGGCCCTCGACGCCGACCTGCCGAATTCGATCCTGCACGATCGGTGGGCCAGGCAGATCGTCGACCGCATCGACTACGACTGGACCCGCACGACGATGACGGCGGGCCGGTCACCGGCCGTGACGACCCGCTCGGCCCACTTCGACGAGTGGACCCGCCAGTTCCTTGCGGTCCATCCCGAGGCGGTCGTGCTGCACCTGGGCTGCGGGCTGGACAGCCGGTTCTTCCGGGTGAATCCGGGAGCCGGGGTGCTGTGGTACGACGTCGACTATCCCGAAGTCGCGGCCCTGCGTGAGCGGCTCTACCCCATTCCTGGGGCGAGCGCAGCGACGGGGGAAGCGGCTGGGGCGAGCGCAGCGACGGGGGATGGATCTGGGGCGAGCGCAGCGACGGGGGATGGATCAGCGCGGTATCGCCTGATCCAGACCTCGGTCACCGATCCTGCCTGGCTGGCCGAAATTCCGGCCGACCGCCCGGTCCTGATGCTCGGCGAGGGACTGACCATGTACCTCACCGAGGCCGACGGTATGGCGCTGCTGCGACGTATCGTCGACCGATTCCCCTGCGGGGAACTACAATTCGATGCCTTCAACCGATTCGGCATCAAGGCGCAGTGGACCAACCCCGTGGTGCGCAGAGCCGGGGCGACCCTGTACTGGGGAATCAACCGGCCCGACGAGATCGTCGCGGCGGTGCCCGGTGTGCGACTGCTGGCCTGGCAGTCGCCGTTCGAGACGGCCGGCTTCCGGCAGGTGTCACTGCCGTTGCGACTGATGGCCCGGGCGATGTCGGCGCTACCGGCCACGAAATATATGTCGCAGTACCACCGCTACGCGTTCTGAACCTGCTGCACCGGTCTTTGCCACAGCCGCCGGCCCTTGGTCCAAGGGAGTCCGAGTATCCGCGAAAAATCTTGCGATAGCGAATGATCTGCGTCACACGCACGCGTGGTGCGTAACTCACAGTGTCGTTCCCGGTTTGCCACAGCCAGACGGCAGCAATGCCCTGTTTGATCGGTGCCGACAGGGAGGAGGGCGCGGTGATCTCGTTCGTCATACCGACGCTGAACGAAGAGAAGACGCTGGAACGGACCCTGCGCAACGTGACCTCGTTCTCCGGGGAGCACGAGGTCATCGGGCTCTTCATGATTGAGGGTGTAGAACGGTCAGCTGCTGTCGGCCTGTGATTGGGGTGTCTGGTTGGCTGGGTGTG
>NZ_LQOL01000095.1 GCF_002101555.1 Mycolicibacterium canariasense | reverse complement strand
CTCATTTTCGAGAGACCTCGACCTCTATCCCGGCAACGACGCGCCAACCACCTCTACACCCTCATCTGTGAAGAGCCGGATTACTGCGAGAGCTGGGGTCCCAAGTTGAGTTAGCCCCCGGCATGCCTGAATTCATGAGACGAACAAGGGATTTCGTTGCACAGGACGAGCGATACGCGAAGCACTTGATCTCGGTCGAGCACTACGTGGTTTCGACCGGTCTCCGGCAGATGATCGAGGGAAACCCCATTTTCGAACACCTAGATGGCGTTTGGGCATGCGAGTTGCTACCGGACCCGCCGACGGCCAACGAAGGCCTCCTCGACCCGTCCAGCTTCAACCCAGACGGCCCATTAACACAGATTGGCTACACGATTGACAACACCACTAAGACGCGCGCCGTATTCGAAATCAACAAGGGCATAAACAAACTCGAGAATGTCAACGTGAATGCCCGCATGGCACCTGATGAACGCCGGGTTCCGATTAGCAACATGATCTATATTGCGGATGGACCGAGCGATGTGCCGGTTTTCTCCGTAGTCGGAGGCCAGGGCGGCAAGACGCTCGCAGTGCACAGCGGAAACAACTACGACGGTGTACAGCAGCTGCAAGACGATGGGCGCGTAAACCACACGGCCAGTGCGGATTACGCCAAGGATAGCGACGCTGACCTATGGCTGTTCCGCTCACTGCGAATCATCGCGGACGCGATTTGCGCAAGGCGAGAACAGCTGATCGACAGCATTGTGAACCCCGCTGGACACGCAGTCTGACTTTCGATCTCTTTGGAAGCCAGACAACCTCTGACGCCGGCTAGCAATGCGGCACGGCGCTCCGAACCGAGCACCCCCTCGTGAAGAAACTTCGTCCGATCGCGCTTCCGGACTGGCGGCCCGATCGTGGCCTCGTATCTAGGTTGCGGCATGCAATGAACCCGAGATTTCGCGAAGGTCTGGAGACACGGAGAGCACGCGTACCGAGAGTATGCAGAAGTCGGGGTTGAGGCCTTGATCCGAAACTGCGCAAGGAACATCCCGCGACGTTATGGATGTGACGACGGCCTCACAGAACGATCCCGTGTAGGTCTGCGAGCTTGGGTCGTACTCGCGTAGAAGTACTCGGTCTCCCACGCGATAGTCGCGGTCATTGCGGCGCAACTCGTGAGCACGTTCACCGGCAATAATCGGACGGAAGAATCGCGACCAGCTCTTTAGGTCGTGTGTCCGGACGGTCATATCTGCTCCACTGGGGTGAATTCAGAGAAGTCGAAGTTCACGTACCTGAGGCTGTCCGTGCGCGGGGCATCCATGGCTGCCTGCTCAAGTGCTTGCCAATTCGCCGTGTCGATGGCCTGCGACTCGTCGTCGCGCGACCTGGCGGATCCCCAGAATTCGGTATTCGCTATTCGCCCAGCGATCGTGTGAGTGACTGTGGGCAGCGAATCAAGGAAGAAGCCGCACATACGGATCACCCCGTCCAGCATCTCGTCGTCGACGAATGCGTCCTCGTCATAACTGTCAAAATAGAGGACCGCTATGACATCCCAGGAGTGTCCGGACTGTCGATCGGTGGGCCCGAGGAGAGGGATGGCCGCCACCGAAGCCACATCGATGGCCATATTCTGTGACGCCTCGTCGAGACTCATAGCCGCCATGTCCGCCACGAGCGCGTCCTTTGTAGCACCGAGTTTGGTGCGAACGACGCGTCCCAAGGAGAAAGCGGCACCGATGGTGCCGTTGCGACTTGGGAACGTGCGACCCGCTCGTCTCTCCGGCGACACTTCGACCCCTTGGTAGTCGCAACATTGCTGGAGGACGACTTCGTCGCCGGAGAGCAGTGTGCGGTGCAGTGTGACCCGGAGCCGTCTGGAAGGTGCGGTCGCACTGGCGATAAAGGCGGAAACCGCAGAGCAAAAGGCGGTAGCGATCGCCTCGGTGGGGCTGGGCAGATACTCTTTGCGCCAAGTGCCCTTCACTTGATTCGTCGCTCGGCGTCCGGTGCCCTCCTCGGCCTCGGTGAGGCCGGGCATGTCGAAGTAGCCGCCCGACCAAGCCGGGACGTCATCCTGCAGGTATCGGCCGGAGTTCTCGAAGCACTGACGGACCTTTTCGCGGAGGCTAACCTCGAGCACGTCGGTCATGCCGGCTTCCGTCTCGGTGCCGTGCCGGATGATGATGCGCTCTTCGGGTACGCGATGCTCCCTAGCCAGCCGACTGAGGTCGGCCTCCCTCACTGCCGTAACAGGGGTAAATGCCCCGCACCGGTACAGGAGGTAGGCGAGTAACCGGTTCTGGAATGAGACGCGCTTGTCGACGAAGAGCCTAGCGAAGCTGGGTTTCCGCACGCGCAGCAGCACCGTGGTGTCCTGCCTGAGCCGGTCGCGCAGGCGATTCAGGACATCGCTAGCCGACGTCGCCAGCGACGGGTCCTCCCAGACTGCGCGCAGTTGCTCGAAGTCAGCGCCGGTCGGTGCCGTGTCATGGAGGGCGCGTAAGCGTTTGAGCAGCTCTTCGTGGTCGGAGAAGAGTTCGGCGAGGATGCGGTCTTGGCGGAAGTGCGAGATCCGCAGCCTGAACATGTCGATCATCGCTCCGTCACCCGAGCCCGAGACTATATACGTGCTGCGGGCCTGTCCGAGGTGCGGTTGTGCCAGCGTCTCGTTGCGCCAATAGAACACACGCGCCCCTGACTCCAGGCCGAAGCCAACCGCCAGGACGACGAGGTCGAACGACTCGGAATTTCCGACAGCGGTGGGCCGGTCGGCGGCGGGGACGGCCGGTTCACTTCCTTTACGCTCCTCGCCGATCCACTCGACCGTCATCGCCGGCGTGCTGCCGGCATTCGCGACCTGGATGTGGCGGGTATTGCAAAAGACCCTGATTGACGGCGGGTCTGAGGTGGTGCTTTCTGGGGCCGGTTGTTCGGTGCTGGCGACCTGGGCCCACTCCTTGAGGACCTGTACGACAACGTCGGACGCCCTGCTGGCTGTCCAGTTGAGCACCGGTAGCGCGGCACTGTAGGCCTCACTGCCCCGGCTGGGCCAGTCGTAGATGTGCGGGTGGAGCCACCTCGAGTCGCTACCGTGCTGCAGCGGCAGTACGGTGTCTCGCCGCTCGAATACGGTGATGTTGGCGTTGACCCGTTTCTTCAGTAGGCCCGCCGCGAAGGTCAGGCCAGCGAAACCCCCTCCCACGACCGCAATGTGCTTGCGCGACGGGTCAGGGCCATCACGATCGGAACCGGGTGCCCGGTCGAGGGGCACTTCGCCGGACTCGACTAGCGCCCAGGCCAAGTTGAGTGCACGCACCTGCTGGCTCAGGACCGTGATGCCCTTGTCGAACATCCCTACCATGAACACGGAGGAATCCGGCAGTCGAAAGCGCTCTAGCACCTGATCAGGCGTCTCCGAGACCTTGGTCGCAGTCACATTGCACGACCCTAGCGCTCAGGGGTCCGGCCCCGGAGGCTAACGACGACGCATGGGCACGACATTCGGCGTATCGACTGGACGGCTCATAGCCTCAAGCGCAGACATCGTCGCCGCGTGATCGTCATCGAACCGATGGGTGTAGATGGACAGAGTGGTCGTGACCTTCGCGTGGCCCATGAACCGACTCAGATGGAGCGGCGAAATTCCCGCCGCGACGCATAAGCTGGCGTACGTATGGCGCAGCGCGTGGAACTTCAACAGGGGCGGCTGCACCGGATCGCCGTCGCAAAGGCGATTGGCGCGTCGGACCGCGGGCCAAAAACGGCTTTGTAGAACGTTTGGTGTCGAATTGGTCTGGGTCTGCCCCCGGTTTGGTTGACTCCTGACCTGTGAGGATTCGTCCTTGCTGGAAGGATCAATCTCGTGCCGACACCGTTTCCTGCCGAGTTCCGAGCTGATGTCATCGCCGTGGCCCGCAAGGGCGAGGCGCCGTTGCGCCAGATCGCGAAAGACTTCGGGATCTCGGAGGCCTGCCTGCACCGCTGGCTCAAGATCGCTGACCGTGAAGATGGCCGCGGCCAGCCCGCCTCAGCATCCGATGCTGACGACATGGCCGCACAGCTGCGCGAAGCGCACAAACGGATCAAACTTCTCGAGCAAGAGGCCGAGGTGATGCGCCGCGCGGTCGGCTACCTGTCGCGGGACGCCAACCCAAAATGACCTACCCGCTGGTCCTTGACCTTGCCGCCGACAGGATCCCCGTCACGGTGACCTGCCGGGTCCTGGGATTCACCACCCAGGCGTTCTACAAATGGCGCAAAGCGCCCGTTTCGCAGCGGGATTGGGACGACGCACACCTGATCAACGCCGCCCGCGACATCCACGCCGATGACCCTGCCTTCGGGTACCGGTTCATCGCTGATGAATTGCCCGGACGCGGGATCACCGCCGGCGAGAACCGGGTCGCACGGCTGTGCTCCCAGGAGCGGATCTGGTCGATCTTCGCCAAGAAGCGCGGACTGAACCGCCGATCCGGACCACCGGTCCATGACGACCTCGTGGCGCGTCAGTTCAGCGCCCCCGCCACCAACAAGGTCTGGCTGGCCGACATCACCGAGCATCGCACCGACGAAGGCAAGCTCTACCTGTGCGCCATCAAGGACGTGTACTCCAACCGGATTGTGGGCTACTCGATCGACGCACGCATGAAGTCCACCCTCGCGGTGACGGCCCTGGAGAACGCCGTGGCACTGCGCTCACCGGCCGCGACGATCGTTCACACCGACAGGGGCAGTCAATTTCGGTCGCGGAAGTTCGTCCACGCACTGTCGCACAACGGGTTACACGGATCGATGGGACGTGTCGGCGCCTGTGGAGACAACGCCGCCATGGAGTCGTTCTTCGCCCTGCTGCAACGCAACGTGCTCGACCGGCGACGCTGGACCACCCGAGCTGAACTCCGGCTGGCGATCGTGTCCTGGATCGAGCGGACCTACCACCGAAGCCGCCGGCAACGCGCCCTCGGCAGGCTCACCCCGATAGAGTTCGAACTGCTCCACACACCAGTCGCAACCGCGGCCTGAAATTCACACCCCACGAGTCAACTAAACCCGGAGCAGACCCGTCCCTTAGACTCCTGTCGGATGCTGCCAGGGCGGAGACGTCCGCGGACGTTTGCCGCGGGTGACCGCGGTTTGACCGTCACCAAGGGTCTACAGAGCTAAGTCGCAGCCCGCCGGAAGTCTCCGGATATCGGCTACAAACAGCCGCCTAGCTGCATACATAGGCCGAGTTCCGGAGGGTTGCGGATGCTAGCGAACGACTCGAGATACGCCGAAGCAGCTTCCCAAGCTGAATACGCGGGTTCGATTCCCGTCATCGGCTCCATTTTTCACAGCCGCCAGTAGCTGTTCGAACGGTTCACCATCGGTTTTGGTAGTCATTAAGGGGTCCAGCCGAGTCCTGCAGATCTCGCCACGCGGGTGTCCCATGCGAACGTTGCCTCCGGCGGCTAAAGCGCCTGCGCCGATGGTTAGCCGCTCGACACCCCGGACCAACGCGGGTCAAAGTCCGACTTAGCGCAATAACTCGGACTAACGCTATCGTTAGTCCGAGTTAGGAGACGTCGATGCGACCCAACGGTGCGTGGCCGCGCCACAGCGCAGAGGAACGCCCCTGGGCACAGACCCAGAGAGGCGGCACGCGCGAAGACAGGACACTTCGTTCCGTCACCGTGTCGCTTCCCCCTTACATCGCCACAATCGATCCCGATATCACTGCTGATATCGCTGTCGAGCTCGAAGCTGCCATGAGCGAGATCTCTCGACTCGACAGCACGCACGGAACTCACCTCGCGGCGCTCGGCACTCTCCTACTTCGAACAGAATCGGTGGCGTCTTCGAAGATCGAGCGCATCGAAGCGAGCGTGGACGACTACGCGCGCGCACTCCACGGCGGACGAGGCAATTCGAGTGCGGTCTCGATGGTGGCGGCGACCACGGCCCTGAACGACATGATCGAGAGCGTCGACCGAAACACCCCCATCCAGATGTCCGCCGTCCTGCGCGCACATCAGGCGCTGATGCGAGATGACCCAACAGAGGGGCGGCACGCCGGTCACATCAGGACGGTCCAGAACTGGATCGGCGGAAGCGACTACTCGCCGCGAAATGCGCTGTACGTTCCGCCGCCACCGGACACGGTGCAGGCGTACATGGACGACCTGATGCAGTTCGCGAACCGAACTGACATACCCGCCCTGATCCAGGCCGCCATCGCGCATGCACAGTTCGAATCAATTCACCCGTTCACCGACGGCAACGGCCGCATCGGCCGGGCGCTCATCAACGTCATCCTTCGACGGAGGGGGGCAACCACACACCTGGTCGTCCCTCTGGCATCAGCACTCGTTGCAAACCGAGAGCGCTACTTCGGCGCGCTCGACGCCTATCGCGCCGGCGACCTACGCCCACTGATAGTCACATTCGCGAACGCATCAAGGACCGCCGCCGCCGAATCACGCACTACGGCAGAGCATTTGGATCGGATCCCAGCCGAGTGGCGCAACATGGTCGGACCGATCAGGCGTCACAGTGCGACCGACAAACTATTAGGGCTCTTGCCGTCGACTCCCATCGTTTCGTCCGACGACGTCGCATCGCGTGTCGACGCACCTCGCAGCAGCGTGTTCGCCGCAATCAAACGCCTGCACGAAGCCGGCGTCCTACGCCCATTGACCGACCGCAAGCGAGACCAGGTATGGGGAGCGGGCCTTGTCCTCGACGAGTTGGACGACTTGGGGCACCGGATCGAGCGGGCAAGCAGTTGAACCCGGCAGCTCCCGCCCCATGCTCTTGACAATCCCGACACGGCGATATGCAATATATCGCAGCAGAGGGGTGGGCATGGCGGAACTGTTCGGTCGCGGCGTCGAGCTGCACCGGATCGAGCGTTTCCTCGAGGGCGTGCGACGCACCGGCGGCGATACCCGCTTCGTCAGCGGCCAGCCCGGCGTCGGCAAGACAGCCCTGCTCGCCGCCGCGGCCGACCGGGCTCGGGCGGCAGACATGCTCGTGTTGAGCGCCTCAGGTTCGGAGTTCGAGGTCCACGTCGGCTATTCCGGGCTCAACCAACTGCTCCTGCCGCTGCGCGACGACGTGGACCGCCTTCCGCCCGGATCGCGCGATGCGTTGGTGGTGGCGCTGGGATTCGGGCCCGGCCCCCAACCGGATGCGCTGCTCGTCTGCAATGCCGCGCTGTCCCTCCTGCTAGCGGTCGCGGAACGCAAACCGCTGCTGCTGCTCATCGACGACATCCAGTGGATCGACGGCGCCAGCGCCATGGTGTTCGGCTTCATCGCGCGGCGGGTGGCGGGTCACCCCATCGGTCTGGTGATGTCATGCCGGACCGGCATTGTGTGTCCACTCGATCGCCGGGGACTGGCCGAGCAAGTGGTCGAGCCACTCGACCGCGAGGCGTCCGAACGCCTCGTCGACGACCGCTTCCCGCACCTGTCGCCGGGCGTCCGGGAACGGGTGCTCGAACTCGCCCAGGGAAACCCGCTCGCCCTGGTCGAACTGCCCGACCCGCTGAGCTGCATGCCGCCCCCGGTCGACCAGCCCGACGCCGTGCCGTTGACCGATCGCCTCCAGGCGCTGTTCACCTCCCGCGTCGCGGCCCTCCCGGATGCCACCCGCCGACTGCTGCTCGTGGCGGCGTTCGAGGGCACCGGTGACGTCCGCCTGTTGCGTCAGGTCGCCGGCGAGCAGCCGGGCCTCACCGATCTCGCCCCGGCCGAGCACGCGCAGCTCGTCCATGTCGATGACGGCGCCGCTCGAATCACCTTCCGCCACCCCCTGATTCGAGCGACGGTCGTCGCGATGTCCACCCACGAGGACCGTCGTCACGCCCACCTCACCCTGGCGCGATCACTGCACGCCGACCAGGAACGGCAGGCCTGGCATCTGGCCTCGGCAGCGGCCGGCCCCGACGACGCGACGGCCGAGGTGCTCGACCGGGTGGCACGCCGCACCATGCGCCGCGGGGATCCGCGCGGCGCGGTGTCGGCACTGGTCCGGGCGGCCGATCTCAGCACCACACCCCAGGCGCGAGGCCGCCGACTGGCCGAGGCCGCCTACATCGGCGCCGAGTCCGGCAGCACGCTCGGCGACCCGGAAACCCTTCTCACCCAAGCTCGTCGGGCCGGCCCTGACGCGACGGGATCGCTGCACGCGGCGAACGCCGCGACATTCCTGATGCTCAACGGCGGCGGCGCCGTCGACACCGCACACCGACTCCTCCTCGACGCCATCGAGACCGCCGACCACGGCTACCGGGCCGACGACGCGGCACTGGTCGAGGCGATGCACACCCTGCTCCTGCTCTCCTGGTACGCGGGCACGCCCACCCATTGGGAGTCGTTCTTCCGCATACTGCGGATGCTGACCCCCGAACCACCGGAGATCCTGGCACTGGCCAGCAGGACCTTCGCCGACCCGCTGCGCACCGGTGCGGCGGCAGCACCCGAACTGGAGCGCGTCCTCGCCACCCTCCCCGGTGAGACCGACTCCTCGCGGATCGTCCGGATCGGCGCGGCATCGGTCTTCCTGGACCGCCTGGCCGACACGCGCGAAGCGCACTGGCGGGTGGTCCGCCACGGCCGCGACGGTGGTTCCCCGCGCAGACACATCGGCGCCTTGATGCACCTGTGCCTGGACGACTACCTCACCGGACGCTGGGACGAAGCCGAGGAACTCGCCCACGAAGGGCAAGAGCTCTGCACCGCAACCGGTTTCACGTTCTTCACGTGGTACTTCCAATACAACCGAGCGGTGATCGCCGCCGGCCGGGGTCGCGACGGCGAGGCGTTCGCACTGGCCGACGAGATGAGCCATTGGGCACGCCCGCGCGGCGCCACCAGTGTCCTTCTCTATGCGCACCACCCCCGTGCGCTCGCCGCGGCGGCCACCGGCGACTTCGACGCCGCCTTCCGCCACGCCGCTGCGCTCAGCGCCCCCGGCGTCCTCAACGTCCATGTCCCGCAGTGCACCTGGGTCATGTTCGACCTCGTCGAGGCGGCGCTACGCACCGGTCGCAATGCGGAAGCTCGGGCCCACCTGGATGTCATGCGGGCCACCGATATCGCAGCACTGTCACCGCGAATGGACCTCATCCAGCGTGGGGTGGCAGCGCTGGTGCTCGACCATGAGGCCGCCGACGCCGCGCTCGAGGAAGCACTGGCCTCCCCGGCCTCGGACCGGTGGCTGTTCGAGGCCTGCCGCATCCGCCTGGCGTATGCCGAAGCCCTGCGCAGACGCAAGGAATCGCAGCGAGCGCAGCGGCACCTGCTCGTCGCCGGGGACGGCTTCGCCGCCATAGGTGCCAAGCCGTGGCTGGCGCGTGCCCGGCAGGAATTGCGCGCCGGTGGCCACCGCTCGTCACGGGAGCCGTCGGTGACGACGCTGACGTCGCAGGAGCTCGAGATCGCCCATCTGGCCGCCAGCGGGCTGACCAACCGGCAGATCGGCGAACGGCTGTACCTGTCGCACCGGACCGTGGGCGCCCACCTGTACCGCGCGTTCCCCAAACTGGGTGTGTCCTCACGGGCCGGGCTTCGCGACGCGCTGTCGGCCGACGCGAGCCCGGACGCCCCGGTCAGTCGAACGCGCCCGCGTACGCGTTGAGCGCAGGCTGCCCGCCCAGATGGGCGTAGAGCACCGTCGACCCTGGCACGATGTCACCGCGCCGGACCAGGTCGATCAGCCCGGCCATCGACTTACCCTCGTACACGGGGTCGATGATCATTCCCTCCAGGCGGGCGGTCAACCGGATGGCGTCGATCGTGGACTGCACCGGGATGCCGTAGCGGTCACCGGCCCAGCCTTCCAGCACGGTGATCTCGTCGTCCTGCAGCGACCGGCCCAGGCCGATGAGATCGGCGGTGTGCCTGGCGATGCGTGCCACCTGCTCGCGCGTCTTGGCGATGGTCGCCGACGCGTCGATGCCCAGGATGCGACGGGGCCGGTCCTGGCCGGCGAATCCGGCGATCATCCCGGCGTGCGTCGAGCCGGTGACGGTGCAGACGACGATCGTGTCGAAGAAGACGCCGAGTTCGCGTTCCTGCTGCTGCACCTCGTAGGCCCAGTTCGCGAAGCCGAGTCCGCCGAGCGGATGTTCGGACGCACCGGCAGGGATGCCGTAGGGGACGCCGCCGGCAGCGCGCACCTCGTCGAGCGCCGTCTCCCAGGAATCCTTGATGCCGATACCGAATCCGGCGGGGTCCAGACGCACGTCGGCGCCCATGATCCGGGAGAGCAGGATGTTGCCGACCTTGTCGTTGACGATGTCGGGCCAGTCGACCCAGCGTTCCTGCACCAGCCGCGCCTTCATCCCGAGCCGCGCTGCGACCGCGGCCACCTGACGGGTGTGGTTGGACTGGTAACCACCGATGGAGACCAGCGTGTCGGCGCCCTTGGCCAGGGCGTCGGGAACGATGTACTCGAGTTTGCGCATCTTGTTGCCGCCGTAGGCAAGTCCGGAGTTGCAGTCCTCGCGCTTGGCCCAGATCCGCGCGCCGCCGAGATGTTCGGTCAGGCGTTCCAGCGGGTGGACTGGGCTGGGGCCGAAGAGCAGGGGATAACGCTCGAAGTCGGCAAGGGACATGATTCCTCGTTCCATGGAGTGGGGATCGGTTGACGGGTCGACGTTCGCGGGACGCGTTCGACGGTGCATGATGGGGTATGCCGGTTCCCGTTGCCAGCGCCCTTGAGGGGCGGCAATTGCTGCGCGACAGCGTGTTCGTGCGAATTCGCGACGCCATCATCGACGGGACCCTCGAGCCGGGAGAGCGACTGGTCGACGGCGAGCTCAGTGCCTGGCTCGGCGTCAGCCGGACACCGATCCGGGAAGCACTCGCGCGCCTCGACGCGGCCGGCCTGGTCGAGACGAGGCCCGGCCGGTACACGATCGTCAGCCCGATCGACCCGCGCACCCTCGCCGACGCGCAGGCGGTGACGGCGGCGATGAACGAGCTTGCGGCGCGCACGGCGGTACCGCTGCTCACCGCCGACGATCTGGCCGGCATGCGGGCAGCCAACGCCGCCTTCGCCGAGGCATTGGCAGCGGGAGACGTTGTCGCTGCCGTCGCGGCCGACGACGCATTCCACCGGATTCTCGTCGACCGTGCGGGGAACGCGGCGGTCCGCACCGTGCTCGACCAGTACACGCCGGTGCTCAGGCGGGTGGAGCGCATCCGGTTCGCCTCGCTGCGCGGACGCGACTCGGTGGCTCAGCATGCCCGGATCATCGCCTTTGCCGAGGCCGGTGACGCGGACGCCGCCGCGACGGAGACCCGGAAGAACTGGATGACCCTCGACGCGCACGCCTCCGACGACTGATCGCCGAGGGTCGACTTCGACTGCGTCAGCGACATTTTCGCTGAGGAAGTGCCACATGACGCCCCCTTCATGGCCGTGGCTCACCGGGCCCGGTTGGGCGGCGCTTCGACCGATGGGCAAGCGATATGCAATATATCGCGACTATCCGGCGGTGGGCAACCGGGGGCGATGCAGTCGAGTCGAATGACTGCATCGCGGCCGATCCGCGCTCGGCACGTCGGCAGTCGGATGACTGATTCCCCCAGCCGCCGCGGGCACGAGAGTGGTCTGTGCGGGCCGACGGCGCCGATGGACAGCCGTGTCCCGGTCGAAATCCAAGGAGATCAATGAGATTCACATCCCTGTTGACGACGATCACCGCCGGTGCCGTGCTGGCACTGTCGGCCTGCGGCGGTGCATCGGCCGAGCGACCGGCCTCGCCCGATCAGCCCGCCGCGGCGGTCAAGCCCACCGTGGTGCTGGTCCACGGAGCGTTCGCCGATTCCTCGAGCTGGAACGGCGTGGTCGCGAGCCTGAAACGGGACGGCTACCCGGTGATCGCTGCGGCGAACCCGCTGCGCGGGCTGCATGACGATGCGGCCTACGTCGCCGGTGTCCTGAAGAGTGTGCCGGGTCCGGTCGTATTGGCCGGCCACTCGTACGGCGGATCGGTCATGAGCGAGGCGGCCGCGGGCAATCCCAATGTCAAGGCTCTGGTGTACATCGCCAGCTTCATCCTGGAACCGGGCGAGAGCACCTCCCAGCTGGCCGGCAAGTTCCCCGGTGGCCAGCTCGGCCCCACCCTGCAGACCGTCGCCGTGCCGCTGCCGGGCGGCGGCACGGCCGATGACCTCTACATCAAGCAGGAGGAATTCCAGCGGGTGTTCGCTGCGGACGTGGCACCGGAGGTCACAGAGCTGATGGCGGCAACCCAGCGGCCCATCACCGAGGGCGCATTGAACGAGCCGGCCAGCAAGGCCGCGTGGAAGAGCATCCCGTCATGGAATATGGTCACCACCGCCGACCTCGCGATCCCTGCCGAGTCGATGCGCTTCATGGGTGATCGGGCGAAGTCACACTCGGTGGAGATCGACGCATCCCACGCCGTGACCGTCTCCCACCCCGACGCCGTCGCCGAGCTCATCGGTCACGCCGCTCGCGCCACCGCCTCGTGACCACCGGACAGTCCGTCGGCGCGGACATCACAGCCCGGACGATTACGTGATGACAAACTGGAAGTGATTGGCAGATGACAGAATTCACCGAGTACGACTACGTGGTGGTCGGCGCCGGATCGGCCGGGTGCGTGATCGCCGCCCGGCTGTCGGAGGATCCCACCACACGGGTGTTGCTGCTCGAGTCCGGGCCCGCCGACACCCTGCCCGAGATCTCCGCGCCACCCGCCTGGCCGGCACTGTGGGGCACCGAGGTCGACTACTCCTACGACACGGTCCCCCAGGCCGGCACCGCTGGGCACGCCCACAACTGGCCCCGTGGCCACACGCTCGGGGGCAGCGGCAGCATCAACGCAATGGTGTACTTGCGCGGTCACCCGAACGACTTCGACCGATGGTCCGAGTCGGGTTGTACCGGTTGGGATTACGAGTCGGTGCTGCCCTACTTCCGGCGCATCGAGACGGTACCGGACGCGGATCCTCGCTACCGTGGCACCGCCGGTCCGATGACTCCGGCACCGGCCACGGCCGAGGTGGCAAATCCGTTGTCGCAGGTGTTCCTCGACGCCGCGGCCGCGGCCGGGTTCCCACTGACCGACGACTTCAACGGCAGCCAACCGGAGGGCGCCGGTTGGCACGACCTGTCCATCTCCGGCGGAATCCGGCAGAGCACCGCCACCGCCTATCTGCACCCGGTGCACGGCAGGGCCAACCTGACGGTCATGACGGATTCTCGCGTGCACGCCCTGAGATTTTCGGGAACACGGTGTACGGGAGTGGATTTCGTGCACGACGGTCGAAAGACGACCGTTCATGCCGCTGCGGAGGTGGTGATCAGTGCCGGTGCGGTGGATTCACCACGCCTGCTGCTGCTGTCGGGCATCGGACCCGCCGCGGAACTTCGCGCCACGGGCGTCCAGGTTGTCCACGACCTGCCCGGGGTCGGACGCAACCTGCACGACCACCCCCTGTGCGGCGTCGTCTACGAAGCGGCGCAACCGATTCCGGTCGCGAAGACAAACCATGCCGAGGCGTCGTTGCTGTGGCGCAGTGACCATTCGCTGGCCGGCCCGGACATGCAGCTGATGTTCATCCACGTGCCGTTCCATCCCCCGCACCTGGCGGCACCACCGAACAGCTTCACACTGGCGGTCGCGACGGTGCCGGATGCACGCGGTTCGATCCGGCTGGCGGGACCGGATCCGGAAACCCCGCCGGTGATCGACCCGAACTATCTCGGCGTGGAGTCCGACGTGCGGCGAATGGTGCACGGGATCGAGGTGGCACGCGAGATCGCCGCCGGCCCACCGTTCGCCCCCTGGCGAGCGCGCGAAGTGCTGCCGGGTGTCGACGCCGCCGACGAGGCGGCTTTGCGGGCCTTCCTGGCTCACGGCACCAGCACGTACTACCATCCGGTCGGCACGTGCGCGATGGGCATCGGGCCCGACGCCGTGGTCGGACCGGACTTGCGGGTGCGCGGGCTGACCGGTCTACGCGTTGCCGATGCGTCGATCATGCCGCGGATCATGCCCGTGAACACGAACGCCGCGGCCATCATGATTGGCGAGAAGGCGGCCGAGTTGATCCGCTGACCGCGACAGATACCTCGACCGATCCTCCGCCGTCAGCCCAGCCGGATCACGTACGTCCCGTCCTCGTCACGCTCGATCTCGCTGTCCGCACTGCTCACCCACACCGGCGATTCCGCGCGGCTGCCCAGGAACGCGTTGCGGATCGATCCGCCGGGCTGCAGGTGCACGTTCCATTCGTCGCCGGTGGCGAAGATGCTCACCACTTCCTCGCCGTCGGCGTTCCGAATCGAGAGCATCGACCCGTTGGCCGTCTGCTCGTCGTCTTCCTCCTCGGCGATCAGGTCGGCCAGTTCGTCATCGGGTTCATGGTGGTCGTCAAACACCGGCCCACCGTACCGACGCAGGGTGACACCTGAGCTACCCCGTCATCGGGAACGAATGGTGCTCGTGCACGATCAGCCATTCGCCGTCGACCTTGCGCAGACCCACGGTCATCCGCAGCCGGATGTCCGGGTTCTTCGCGAAATCCTCGGCACGGCCGCACTTCGCCAGCCCATAGGCGAAGCCGACATCCTCGCCGGCCACGATGATCAATTCGCCGAGCTCGAAAACTGCTCCGCCGCGGAGGAATTCGAAGAACGGCGGCCAGGTTTCGCGGTAGGCCGGCACGCCGCGGACACCGTCATACGGTGGCGGCACGTCGAACTGCACGAAGTCGTCGGCGTGCGCGGCGACGACGGCCTCCACGTCACGGGCCTTGATGCCGTCGACCCACCGGGTGATCACGTCTCGAACGTCGGCTTCCGCACTCACGGAATTCTCCTTTCCACACCGGTATCGACCTGCGCGGGCCACGGAAGTCATCGCCCTCAGTCGATCTCCGGCAACTCCACCCCGACCGCCAGCTCCGCGTACTGCCGCATCAGCCGCAAGGCGGTCGCCCGGCTGAAGTCCGGGTCCCGCGCGACGATGCGGTAGCCGAAGTAGTCCTCCATCCCCATGATCGTCATCGCGATATCGCGCGCCGGATGCCGCAGGCCGAACACGCCCCGCTGCGCACCGGCGGTCAGCAGGTCGGCATACAACCCCACCTGCCGGTGATAGATGCCCTGCACATCGCGACGCTGGTCCAGCTCGAACCCGGCCGAGAGCACCGCCCGCCAGATCGCACGCCATTCGGCATCCTCGGGTCCGGTCGGCAGGCCGGCGGCCATGGTCAGCACCAGCTGCTCGCGCACGTCACCGGACGTGCGCTGCAGTTGGAGGCGCTCATCGTAGAACCGGACGTCGGAGCGCAGCGCCAGCTCCGAGAGCAGCTGCGTCATGTCCTTGAAGTAGTAGCGCACCGCATTGGTGGTCAGCCCGAGTTCCTCGGCGACATCGGACAGCTTGAGGGTGGCCAGGTCATGTCGCTCGATGAGCGTGATCGCCGCGTCCATAATGTCGTGACGCCGTTCCACCTGCTTGTTCGGCCGTGCCATGACACCAATCTTGCCCGTTCTGTTGCGGGACGCCGCACACCGGCGCATAGTTCTTTTCCAATCAGGAAAACAACCACCGACGAAGCGAGCTGAACCCATGCGTGCCAGAGATCTCGGTGTCGTCATCGGGGAACACCCCACCGGCCCCCACAACGCCATCACCGACGTCGCCGGCGTGCGGGTCGGCCACACCACACTGCAGGGTGACGGCATCAACACCGGCGTCACCGTGATCGTCCCGCACGACGGCATCTGGACCGAGCCGGTGTTCGCCGGGGCGCACCGGCTCAACGGCAGCGGCGAGCTCACCGGCCTGGAATGGATCCGGGAATCCGGTGAACTCACCACCGCGATCGGCCTGACCAACACGCACAGCGTCGGCGTGGTGCGCGACGAGTTGGTGGCCGCGCAGGTCCGCGCCCGCGGCGAGGGCCTGTACTGGTCGCTGCCCGTGGTCGGCGAGACCTATGACGGCCTGCTCAACGACATCAACGGCTTCCACGTCCGGCCCGAACATGCCCGCTCCGCCCTGGAGAACGCCTCCACCGACGCCCCGGCCGAGGGCACCGTGGGGGGCGGGACCGGCATGATCTGCCACGGCTTCAAGGGTGGTATCGGCACCGCGTCGCGCACCACCGAAACGGCCGCCGGCGCATACACGGTCGGCGTGCTGGTACAGGCCAATCACGGCCGGCGCGAACGACTTCGGATCAACGGGGTGCCCGTCGGCGAGCTCATCGGACCGGACGAGGTACCGCTGCCGGACCTGCCGCGCCAGTACGAGCCGGGCTCGGGGTCGATCATCGTCGTCGTCGCCACCGACGCACCGCTGCTCCCCCACCAGTGCACCAGGTTGGCCCAGCGCGCGACGCTGGCCGTCGGACGCCTCGGCGGCACCGGCGAGCAGTACAGCGGTGACCTGATGCTCGCGTTCGCCACGGGCAACCGCGGCATCCCGCCCTATGCCTGGGATGAGGACGCCGCCACCGGACGTCCGGAGATTCCGCTGCGCATGGTCGCGCCGCAGTTGATGACCCGGCTGTTCGACCTGACGATCGAGGCCACCGAGGAAGCCATCGTCAACGCGATGGTCGCGGCCACCACCGTGACCGGGCGCACCGGTTTCACCGCCCACGCCATCGACCACGAGCTGCTGCGCCAAGCCCTGTCTCCCAACACTTCTCGACACCAGGAGGCCTGATGACCACCTCACCCAGCACGACCGAGCGCCGGCGCCTGACCGGGCACCTGGGCCCCGTCGGGATCGTCTTCATGGTGGTCGCGGCGGCGGCACCGCTGACGGTGATCGGCGGCAACATGCCGTTGGCCATGGGGCTGGGCAACGGCGCCGGCGCACCCATGGGTTTCGTGATCGCCGCCCTGGTGCTGCTGGTGTTCAGCGTCGGGTTCGTCACCATGACGCCGCACGTCCCCGAGGCGGGCGCCTTCTTCTCGTATGTGACCGTCGGCCTCGGTGAACGGATGGGCAAGGGCATCGCGGTCGTCGCGCTGATCGCCTACACCGCCATCCAGATCGGTATCTACGGCTATATCGGTTGGGCCATCAACGACACCGTGACCCACTACGGCGGACCCGTGATCCCTTGGCCGGTCTACGCTTTCGCGGTCCTTCTGATCGTCGCGGTGCTCGGCTACCGGCACATCGAACTGAGTGCCAAAGTCCTGGGCGTGGCGCTGGCATGCGAGATCGGCATCGTCGCGCTGCTCGACGTCGTGATGGTGGCCAAGCCCAGTCCGGCCGGAATCACCTTCATCTCCTTCGACCCGGCCACGTTCGGCAACGGCGCCATAGGCATCGCAATCCTGTTCGCCCTCACCGGGTTCATCGGTTTCGAGGCCACCGCGGTGTTCCGCGACGAGGCGCGTGATCCGGAGCGCACCATCCCGCGGG
Organism: Mycolicibacterium canariasense; assembly: GCF_002101555.1. GTDB lineage: Bacteria > Actinomycetota > Actinomycetes > Mycobacteriales > Mycobacteriaceae > Mycobacterium > Mycobacterium canariasense. Next base: position 23,572 of record NZ_LQOL01000095.1, on the reverse strand, counting down.
CCACCTACGCCGCCGTCGTCATCATCGGCGCCTTCTACGCGATCACGGTGTGGGCCTTCGTCGTTGCTCTCGGCCCCGGCCAGGTGACCGACGTGGCGCAACGCACCCTGGCGGGTGAGGGCAACATGCTGTTGGACACCACCGGCGAGATGTTGGGCACCGTCGGCCGCGACATCGTGAACGTGCTCCTGCTGACCAGCCTGTTCGCCTGTGTGCTGTCGTTCCACAACGTGATCGCGCGCTACCAGTTCGCGCTGGCCGGCAAGGGTCTGCTGCCCGCGCGTCTGGCCCGGGTGCACGACAACCACGACTCGCCGTCGTTCTCCTCGGTGGTGCAAACCGTCACGGCCGCAATCATTGTCGCCGCGCTGGCGGTACTGGGCGTCGATCCGCTGGTCGGGGTGTTCGGGTCGATGGCCGGTATCGCCACCGTCGGCATGGTGCTGCTGATGCTCACCACGTCCATCGCCGTGCTGGTATTCTTCCTGCGCAACCGCGACCGCGCGCACGGGCTGTGGCCCACCCGGATCGCGCCCACCCTGGCCGTCCTCGGCCTGCTCGGCAGCCTGTGGCTGGTGTTGTCCAATTTCACGCTGGTGACCGGGGGCAGCCCGACGCTGAGCACGATCCTCGCGGCTATCCCGTTCGCCGGCCTGGCCATCGGCTTCGTGGCGTGGCGGCCATCGCGATCGCTGTCGGTCTCGGGCGGCTGAACCGGCCCGTTCCTCGACCACCACAAGCCTGCAGACCCCTCGGACTACCGGCTAGCCGGAAGTGCACGTTGCCAGCTAGCCGTGGCGATTTCCGCAACCGGCGAGCGAATGATGGAAATACCCGAGAGGAACAGGAGACCACCATGAAGACCCGGATCGCATTCGCAGCCCCCCTGCTGGCCGTCGGCCTGGCCGCCGGTTTCGTCGCCCTGGCACCTGCCGGCGAAACCATCGCGGTCGCTGCCGGCCCCACCTCCACCACGTCGTGGCAGAACGACACCCACATCTCGGTCGATACCGGAGCCCCGTTGGGCGACGCGAAGGCCGGCACCAATCCGCTCATCCCGTACGGCACCGATCCCCAGGCGCCCGTCACCACCGGCTATGTGAATCGCAACCACGACGAGGGCATCACCTCCGACGGGGAAGTCGACCTTCCGTTCTGAGCACGCACTCGTTTGTGGTCCAGCGGTCACCTATGACCGCTGGACCACATTTATGTGAAATTCATATCTTCCAACTCGAATATGCGTTGTCTATGAGTACATTTCACGCGCTTTCCGGCGACGCGAACCGCGGGTAGACAGGAGTCAGGCGCGGCACACAACCGATGGCCGCGACACCTTCCACAACGGCCGCCTCTCGCGGTGCGGCCGCCCGAAAGAGAGGTTTCTCATGTTGTTCAAGAAATTTGCCGTCCCAGTCCTCGCGGCGGCCGGTATCGCCTTCGGCCTGGCCGGCGCTCCCACCGCACTCGCGGCCGGTAACGACCCGTGCACAACTGCGGTCTCGACGTCGCGATGCCTGGGCCCGCAGGGCATCGGCGGTTTCTCCGTTCCGCAGTCGGGCACCGGCGGCGTGATGAACGGTCCCTACGGCGCTTGGGGTAACCTTCCCCCGCTCGGCTGATGCGTGGGCCACACACAGCGATCTGCCGGCGGTCCGAGACCGCCGGCAGATCACGTTGTACCACTAGGCGTCCTGCCGTGCCTGCACCCTCGAGGTGATGACACCGGTCGACGACTGCCGGCCCCAGCGCCCGGCCAGCGTCGCGCAGGTGATGAGCTGGATCTGGTGAAAGATCATCAGCGGCAACACGATCAGACCCACCGGATGACCTGCGAACAGCACCGTCGCCATGGGCAGCCCGGTGGCCAGGCTCTTCTTGGACCCGCAGAAGATCACCACGATGCGGTCGGCCCGATTGAAGCGCAGCAGCCGGGCCATGCTCGCCGTCACGGCGAGCACCACCGCCAGCAACAGTGCGCACACCCCGACCACGGCCAGCAGGTGCAATGCGGTCATGCCGGCCCAGATGTGCTCGCTCATGCCGGCGCTGAACGCCGCATACACCACCAGGTACACCGAGCCGCGGTCGACCACCTTGGTCAGCGTGGTATGCGCCAGCACACGATATAGCTTGGGCCGCAACAATTGTCCGGCGATGAACGGCAGCAGCAGCTGGACCACGATCTCCAGGATCTGCCGCGGCGAGACGGTGGCGGCGCCCGTGGTCTGCATCAGCAGGGTCACCAGCACCGGGGTGACGAAGATGCCCAGCATGTTCGACGCCGACGCACTCACCACGGCCGCAGCCACATTGCCGCGCGCGATCGAGGTGAAAGCGATGGAGGACTGCACGGTGGACGGCAGTAGGCACAGGTACAGCACGCCGGTGTAGAGGTCGTCGGTCAGCACCGAGGGCACCAGCAGCTTGAGCGCCAGGCCCAGCAGCGGGAACAGCACATAGGTACAGGCGAGGACCGTGGTGTGCAGCCGCCAGTGCCGCAACCCGTGCAGCGCCTCGCGCGGTTCCAGCCGGGTGCCGTACAGCAGGAACAGCACGGCGATCGCGATCTTGGTGGCCCAGTCCAGTACGCCGGCGGCCGCCCCGCCGGCGGGCAGCAGCAGCCCGATCGCCATGGCAGCGAACAACCCGAGGAGGAATCCGTCGATCCGGAGTTTGGCCAGCAAGGTCACCGCTCCACGGTAGGGGCGACCGGACTCATTGCGAAAGGCGATGCGCCGGATATCTCTGATCACGTAGCGTGATGAATATGTTCGACCCGGAGCAACTGCGCACCTTCTTGGCCGTCGAGCGGGCGGGCGGTTTCACCGCGGCCGGGCGGGTGCTCGGATTGCGGCAGTCCACCGTCAGCGGGCACATCGCCCGCCTGGAACAGGCGGTGGGACGGGAGCTGTTCCGCCGGGACACCCGCAATCTGGCCCTCACCGCCGACGGCGCCGCCATGGTGGGCTTCGCCCGCAACATCCTGGACGCCCAGGCGCAGGCCGACCGGTATTTCTCGGAGTCCCGTCTGACCGGTTTCATCCGGCTGGGTGCCTCCGACGACCTGGTCACCCGGGATCTGCCGGATGTTCTCGTCGAGTTCCAGCGCTCCTATCCGGCCGTCGATCTGGAACTCGTCGTCGGGCTCAGCGAGAACCTCAAGATCCGGATGGCCGCCGGTGAGCTGGACATGATGGTGGCCAAGCGGTTACCCGGCGAGCAGCACGGCGAATTGCTGTGGCAGGACCGGCTGGTGTGGGCGGGGCGGGAAGGGACGACCGGCCCACCACAATCGGGCGGCGACCCGGTTCCGGTCGTGACCTATCCCCCGCCCAGCCTGACCCGGCACATGGCGCTGCGGGCGTTGGAACGCGAGCACCGCAGCTGGCGCATCGCCTGTGTCAGCGACAGCCAGCTGGGCCTGCAGGCGGCGGTACTGGCCGGGCTCGGCGTCGTGCCGCACGCCGAAACCCTTCTGCCGCAAGGCCTCTACCCCGTCGATGACGGGCTGCCGGAACTGGGCGCGCTGGAGTTCGTGCTGGTGTGCCGGCGCAGCACGCTGTCCGAACCCGAGCAGGCGCTGCGCGACGCGATCGTCGCCAACGCCCGGCGGATGCACCGGTGACGGATCAGAAGACGCGGATCCAGTCGATCAGCATCTCGGCCGGGTAGTTGCCGCCGGCCGGTTCACGCCCGCCCGATCCGCCGACGGCGATGTTGAACACCGGGGCCAGCGTGTAGCCGGGATCGTTGAAGGGCCAGTCCTCCAGCGAGTTGGCCGGAACCGTGAAGTACGGCTCCATGCCCGGGGCGTAGTCCTTCCAGAAGTACATGCCGGTCGGCAGCCACGTCATCCGCCAGGTGTGCCAGGCGCTGTCGATCGGGTGTGGATCCGTCGCGAACGAGGTGCCGTCCAGGCGGGCGTGCACCGTGCTGCCCGACGGCCAGTCCCGGTTGCCGTACCACTCGACCAGATCCACCTCGCCGCCACGCACCGGATCGTCGTTGAGCAGCCAGAATGCCGGCCACGCACCGTCGGTGAGGCAGTTGAGCTTGACGCGGGCCTCCCACGTGGTGCCGATGGCGCCGCGCCAGTTGCCGATGATCTTGGCGCTGGCGTAGCGCTCCTGGATGTTGTTACCGGGCCCGCGGGTGGCGCGGATGACCAGATTGCCCTTGCCGTCCTGGAACACGTGCTCCTGGTCGGTGACGTAGCGGCCCATGTTGTAGGGCTTGTCCCACTCGACGGGGTTCCGGATGGTCTCGCGCGCGGGGACGATGAACCAGTCCGCCGGGTTGGGCGGGGCACCCGCGGGACCATTGAACTCGTCGCGCCACAGGAAGGCCGGTTCGGCCGCGGCGGGGGTCGGCGCGGGCGCGCCCGGCGCTGCCGGACCGGGGACCGGACCAGGCCCCAGATCTCCTGGAAGCGGCTCCGCGTGGGCCGTCTGAGTGGGCAGCACGGCGGCGGCCGCACCCAGACCAATCATCATCATGACGCTGCGACGATCCATCTCAGGCACAGCAGAACCTTAGACGATACAAGTGACGATGGTGATTCAGCCTGTGTTCGCGCGCCGTTAACGTGCGGCAACACCTCAGCCGGTCGCGGCGTTCTGCGCTTCGTACAGGCGTTTGTACAGACCGCCCTCGGCGATGAGCGAGCGGTGATCTCCCGACTGCACGATTCTGCCGTCCTCCAGCACCAGGATCCGATCGGCGACGGCGGCGATGAAATCCATGTCGTGGCTGATCACCATGCACGTGCGGTCCCGCGCATAGCCTCGGATCACCCCGGTCAGCCGGGCCCGCTGATCGGCGTCCAGGTTCTCGGTCGGCTCGTCGAGAAGCAGCACCTGCGGGCGGCGCAACAGGCAACGCGCCAGGGCGATGAGCCGCTTCTGCCCGCCGGAGGGCACCTGGACGTCGATCACCGTGTCGTAGCCGTCGTGCATCCTGACCGGGTCGGTGATGACCGAGTGGATGTGCGCCTGGACGCAGGCCGCCTCGATCTCGGCGTCGGTGGCCGCCGGCCGGGCCAGCCGGATGTTCTCGCGGATGGTGTCCTTGGTGAAGAACGGGAACTGGGCCAGTTTGGAGACCTGCTCGCGCAGCGAGGCGACGGTGACGCCGGAGATGTCGTGCCCGTCGAGCAGAATCCGCCCGCCCTGCGGGTCCAGGAACCGCAACATCAGGTTGAACACCGTGGACTTGCCCGACCCGATACCGCCGACCACGGCGACGGTCTCGCCTGCGGCGACGCCGAACGTCAGGCCGTCCAGCACCGCGTGCTGGTGTGTATAGCCGAACGTAACGTTCTCGAACACCAGATTGCCTTGCACCGCACCGAGTTCGGGCGCACCTGCCATCTCGACCACCGAGGGTCGCGTGTCGAGCAGTTCGTAGGTGGATGCGGCGTTGGGTGCGACGGATTTGTAGGTCGTGTAGGCGCCCATCACCCGTTGGGCCGCACCGAACATCGTCGGCACCATGCCCGCGAACACCAGCAGCCCGGCAAAGGTCAGACCGAAGCTCGCGCTGAATCCGATGCCCACCAGCAGCACCACCACGGTGCTCAGCGCCACGAAGATCTGGGAACCGTTGGCGGTGGCCTGCATCCATGCCACCGACGCGGCGCCGGCTTTCGCGGCGTTCTCGGACACCTCGTGAAAGCGCTTGCTGCGCAACGGCTGGGCGTTGAACGTCTGGATCTCGGAGATACCGCTGACCGTCTGCTCCAACTCGGTGGACATGGCCCGGTCGGCGGTCATCTCCTTGCGCACCGCCGCCTGCACATGCGCTCCCGCGTAGCGCAACGTGAACAGTGCCAGCGGGGTGAGCACCAGCGCGGCGACGGTCATCTGCCACGACAGGATCATCAGGTAACTCACGGCGATCAGCAGCACGACGGTGTCGATGAGAGGCGGGATCAGACACCCGGTCAACAGTCGTTGCACCCCGGCCGATTCCGTGGTGACCCGCTGGATCAGCTCACCGGTGCGCGAACGGGCAAAGAAGTCCATCGACAGCGTCTGGAGATGGTCGTGCACCCGCTGCCGGATGTCCACCACCAAGATCTGTTCGACCTTCGCCCCGACCCACCCGTTGACGAAGTACATGAACTGGGTCAGCACCAGTGACACCGCCCAGGTCGTCAGCAGTACCGCGAACGGAACCGATCCCGCCACCGAGTGCAGCGGCCCGTCCTCGCGGGCCACCAAGGGGCCGCGCATGTTCCACACGTCGCTGAGGTTTCCGCCGTTTCCGGCGTCGGCGACCACCTGCATCATCGGGCCGAACGCCGCGGCCGACAGATACGGCAGTGCGGAGGCGATCACGCCCAGCAACAGCGAGACCACGATGAGGCCCCGCACCGCCCGCAGCATGCCGAGGCTGCGCCAGATCAGGCGGGATCTGCTTCCCGTCGCTCCGCTCGCCCGGGAAGCAGAATTGACTCGAACGTCAGCCACGCGATCAGGATGCGCGATGCTCGGCTTTCGCGCACCACAATCGCGATCAGCGCGGGTACACCTCGGTGCCGGTGGGATAACCGCCGCCGGTGGTGGTGATGTGCACGTGGTCGTAGTGGCCGTAGCCGCCGCGCTGCGCGCCGCCCGGCGTGTAGTAGACGCCGCGCCAGATGGCGTCCTGGATACCGAACCGCACCGCGTTCTTCAGCACGTACGACACGATCTCGTTCCCGAGCGCGATACCCGACGCCGAGCCGGCGTCCGGGATCATGACGTCGAGCGCCAAGCCGTCGGGATGCCAGCGCAGCGCGTCGGGGCGCACCCCGCCGATGCTGTGGATCTCCGGGAAGGTCGCGGTGACGGCCCGCGAGGTCAGGATGGTGCGCACCTGCAGGCCACGTTCGGGGGCCAGGCCGACCGGTAGCAGCAGCGGCCGGGTGTCCACCCGCCACCGTGAGGCCGTGCCGGTCGGCGCGGCGGCAAAGTTGGCGACCGGTTGCGCGACGGTGGGCGCCGAGGAGAAGGCGGCCGGGGCCGCCACGATCTCCAGCCCGTAGGGGGCGCTGTCGGCGACCGTCACGACATCACCCAGCACGGGCGCTGCGGGCAATTGAGCCGTCAGTGGATGCACGTCACCGGCGGTGGCGGCCAGAATGGCGATGGGAACGACGAGCGCAGTCAAGGCAGCCGAGGGAGAAACAGCACGCCGCTTCTTGGCCAGTGCGTGTCGGCTCACCGACTGCACATTACGACCGAGACGAGGCATACGCAGCAACTTCCGATATCTCACCGTGCACTTGTTGTTACAAGTTCGTGATCATAACCGGGCGTGTCACTGACGCTCAAGTTGAGAGTGAGCGTATTTCCGCAGGCCGCGCGCCTTCAGTCGAGGTTGCGCGGGTGATGACAGGCCGCCATATGCCCGCGCTCTCGGCCACCGGTGTGGTCGACCAAATGCGGCTCATCGGCCTGGCATACCTCTGTCGACCAGGGACAACGGGTGTGGAACCGACATCCCGACGGCGGGTCGATCGGACTGGGCACATCGCCTTCGAGCACCAGCCGCTCGCGCGTTGCGTTGCGGCGCGGATCCGGCACCGGGACGGCCGACAGCAGCGCATTGGCATAGGGGTGCAGCGGATGCTCGTACAGCTCGGCCGCGCCGGCGCTCTCGACGACCTTGCCCAGGTACATCACCGCGACCCGATTGGAGACGTGCCGGACAACACCCAAATCGTGTGCCACGAACAGATAGGACAGCCCGAACTCGTCCTGCAGGTCCTTGAGCAGGTTGACGATCTGGGCCTGCACGGACACATCGAGGGCCGAGACCGGTTCGTCGGCGATGATCAGCTTGGGCCGCAGGGCCAGCGCCCTGGCGATGCCGATGCGCTGGCGCTGCCCGCCGGAGAACTCGTGCGGGAAGCGGTCGGCGTGTTCGGGGCGCAACCCGACGCGCTCCAGCAGCTCCTGTACCCGGGTGCGGGTATCACGACCGGAGGCCAGCCCGTGCAGCTCCATCGGCGCGCCGATGATCTGCGCCACCCGTTTGCGCGGATTCAGCGACGCGTACGGATCCTGGAAGATCATCTGGATCTGGCGCCGCATGCCGCGCAGGTCGCGTTGGCTCCTGCCGACCAGCTCCTGCCCGTCGAACCGCACCGAACCCGACGTCGGCGCGGTCAGCTGCATGATCAGCCGGCACAGGGTCGACTTCCCACAGCCGGATTCGCCGACCAGTCCCAGGGTTTCCCCCTCGTACAACGTCAGACTGACGCCGTCGACGGCACGCACCCGGCCGATCTCCCGGTCGACGATCACACCCGATTTGATCGGGAAATGCTTCACCAGATCGGTGACTTCGAGCAAGGGTTTGTCTCGTAGCTGCGGGCTGCTCATGTGGTCACCGGCTTCCGCAATCCGATCCGGCCGTCGACGACCCGCAGCGTGCGTTTCTGCTCGGCCGACAGCCAGCACCGATCCCGGTGCAGCGGTGGAGGTTCGGCACATTTGTCGAAGGCGTGCGGGCAGCGCGGGGCGAACCGGCAGCCGCCCGGTATGTCGGTCAACGACGGTGGCGCCCCGGCGATCTGGGCCAGCCGTTCCGGGTTGGGCTGGTCCAGCCGGGGCAGCGAGCCCAACAGCCCCCAGGTGTAGGGATGCTGTGGGTCGTAGAACAATTCGTCCAGGGTGGCCTCCTCGACGATCTGGCCGGCGTACATGACGGCCACCCGGTCGGCCACTTCGGCGACCACGCCGAGGTCGTGGGTGATCAGCACGACGGCAAGGCTGCGTTCCTCGTTCAGCCGCGCGAGCAGCCGCAGGATCTGGGCCTGCACCGTGACGTCGAGCGCGGTCGTCGGTTCGTCGGCGATCAGCACGTCGGGATCCAACGACAACGCCATCGCGATCATCACCCGCTGGCGCATGCCGCCGGAGAACTCGTGCGGGTAATCCCGCACGCGCCGTTCCGGATTGGGGATTCCCACCGAGCGCAGCAGTTCGATGGCGCGGTCCCGCGCCTCGGCCTTGGACACGTCGCGATGCGCCCGGATCATCTCGATCAGCTGATCGCCGACGCGGTACACCGGGTTCAGCGATGTCATCGGGTCTTGGAAGATCATCGCGATCCGTTCGCCGCGCACCGCCTGCCAACCGTCGTCGTCGAGGGTGTTCAGCTCGATACCGTCGAAGGTCACCGAGCCGCTGATCGTGGCGTTCGGAGCCCGGGTCAAGCCGAGCAGGGTTTGCGCGGTGACGCTCTTGCCTGAGCCGGATTCGCCGACGATGGCCAGGATTTCGCCGCGGTCCAGCCCGAAGCTGACACCGTCGACCGCATGCACCAACCCGCCTTCGGTGTTGAAACCGACGGTCAGCCCGTCCACTTGCAGCATCATGCCGGTGCCGCCTCTCCGAGCCGGATACGTGGGTCGAGGAATGCGTAGAGGATGTCGACGATGGTGTTGAACAGCACGATGAAGAACGCCCCGAAAATCGTCACTCCCATCAGCGGTGGCAGGTCCAGGCTGCCGATGGCCTGCCCGGCGTACAACCCGACCCCGTTGAGGTTGAACACCGTCTCGGTGAGGATCGCACCGCCGCCGACCACAACGCCGAAGTCCAGCCCGAACATCGTCACCACCGGAATCATGGAGTTGCGCAGCACATGCCGGATCCGCACCTGGCGTTCGCTGATGCCCTTGGCTCGCGCTGTCCGGACGTAGTCCTCGTTCATCGCGTCGAGCATGTTCGAGCGCAGCACCCGGCTGTAGAAGCCGACGTAGAGCACGGCCAGCGTGGTCCAGGGCAGGATCAGGTGATACGCCCATTGCACCGGGTCCTTGGTCAACGGGACGTAACTACTGGTCGGGAACAGTTGGGCCTTGAAGCTCAAGTAGTACAACAGGATCGCGGCCAACCAGAACACCGGCATGGACACGCCGGTCAGCGACAGCACGGTGAGAATCCGGTCGGTGAACTTGCCGGAGTGCACCGCCGACAGATAGCCGAACAGGATCGCCAGCGTCATCCACAGCACCGCCGCACCGATGCACAGCGAGAACGTCGCGGGCAGCCCCTTCCAGATCTGCTCGGTGACGTTCTGCGAACTCGCGTAGGAGGTCAGCTGACCGGTGAGGATCTTACGCATCATGGTCAGGTACTGCACCGGCAGCGGCTGGTCCAGTCCCAGATCGGCGCTTACCCTGGCGATCAGCGCGGGGTCGGAGTTCTTGCCCGCGATGCGCGCGGCCGGGTCGGAGTTGGGAATCACGTTGAAGATCAGGAAGACGACGACCGAGATCGCGAACAGGACCGCGACCATGCCGGCCAACCGCCGGGCGACGAAACGAACCATGGCCTAGTGCTCCAGCCTGATCTTGGCCCGCGGATCCAGCGCGTCGCGCAGGCCGTCGCCGAACACGTTGAGCGACAGCACGGTCAACACGATCATCAGGCCGGGCACGATCGTCAGATGCGGTGCGGTGTAGATGGTTTGGTAACCGTCGGCGATCATCGTGCCCCAGGACGCGTTGGGTGGCCGCACCCCCGCGCCCAGGAACGACAGCGACGACTCCAACAGCATGTTGTTGGCGATGTTCAGGGTGAAGAAGACGATGATCGTCGACACCACGTTCGGCAGCAGTTCGGTGAACATGATCCGCATGGAACCCATGCCCTGCGCGACGGCGGCCTCGACGAACTCCTTCTCGCGCAGCGCCAGGATCTCACCGCGGATCGGCCGGGCCATGTACGGCACGTACACGAGCCCGATGATCAGGATCGGTATCCACAACGAGTCGCCGGCGACCACCAGATCGCCGATCTTCAACCCGCCCAACGCCAGTGCGGTACCCAGGGCGATACCCAGGAGCAGCACCGGAAAGGCCCACACCACGTCCATCACCCGGGACAGCACGGCGTCGATCCAGCCGCGGTAGTAGCCGCACAGCAGGCCGGTGACCACCGCGAGCACCGTCGTGACCAGGGCGGCGAACACCCCGATGAAGATGGAGGTGCGCCCGCCGTAGAGCAGCCGCACCATGACATCGCGGCCATTCTGGTCGGCACCGAGCAGGTACCGGCCGTGCAGGCCCGGTCCCAGTGGCGTGCCGTCGGGCGTGACGACGTACTCCTCGTGCCCGTCGATCAGGACCTTGTCGGTGATGTGGTTGTCGTTCGGGCCGGTGTGGGCCACGTGCTCGGCCCACACCGGTGCGGCCAGGCAGGCCAACACGATGAGCAGGAACAGCGCTCCGAACGCCAGGGCGATCTTGTTGCGGCGCAACCGCAACAAGCCGAGGGACCAGGGCCCACGGACGCGGGTGGACTCCGAGATCTGGGTGGTCACCGTGAATTACTTCAGTGCCAGCGCCGAGTAGTCCTCGTTGAACAGCGGATGGTAATAGGCCTTGTCGAAGTCGATCCGGTCCGAGACGAAGGTGCTGAACTCCTCGTTACCGTACGGCGCCCACACCGCCTGCTCCATGAACGCCCGATCCAGGTCGGCGTACTGCTTCTTCACGTCGTCGGTGAGCTCCTCGGTGCGCAGCTTGTTCATGGTGGCATCCAATGCCGGGATGTTCACCCTGGAGAAGTTGTTACCGTTGGTCGGCAGGATGCTCGCGCCGTTGAGCAGCGGGCGGAAGAAGTCGTCCGGGTGCGGGAAGTCCTGGAACCAGTCGCCGAAGCCGGTGTCCAGGTCCGGGGTGGACTGATTGCCGATGGTGGTGAAGTAGACGTCGCCGGCGATCACCTTGAGCGTCGCGTTGAACCCGAGCTGGGTGAGCACGTCGTGGTAGTACTCGCCGATACGCTTGCGGTCCGGCTCGTCATCGGTCCACACCGTGATGTCCTTGTCGGCCGGATTCGCTTCGGCAATAAGCTGCTTTGCCTTGTTCATGTCCGGTCCCGGATACAGCTTGTACTCCTGGTAGCCGGGCATACCCGGCGGCAGGATCTGCTGCGTCGGATGCATGCGGCCACCGAACACCCGGTTCAGCGCCTCCGGGTCGACGGCATAGTTGACCGCCTGCCGCACCCGCAGATCGTTGAACGGCGCCTTCTGGGTGTTCATCCAGAAGTAATAGGTGTTGATCGACTGCTCCAGCCGGAATCGGTCGCCGTACTTGGTTTTCACCTCGGTCAGCCGGTCGGCGTCGGGCGGGTCCACCATCAGATCGATGGTGTTCTGTTCCACGCCGGTGACCTGAGCGGAGTTGCTCTTGTTCTGGGTGACCGTGATCTTGTCGACATGCACGTCGGCAACCTCGCTGGCCCCGGCATCCTTCACCGTCTTGAAGTTCGGGTTGCGCTCCATGGTGAGCGTTTGCGGTGCTTCGACTTTGGTGATCATGAACGGACCGCTGGACGCCGGTGGGTTGTTGGTCGCGTCCTTGTCCAGCGGCGTCGTCGGCGGCACGGGCGCAGAGAACGGCAGCCCGAGCACGTTCTCGAAGGTGCCGTTGGGCGCACTGAGGGTGATCGTGATGTCACCGGTGCCGTCGTCGGTCTTGATACCCGAGATGGTGTCGGACTTGCCCTCAGCGAAATCCGTTGTGCCCACGATGGGTTCGTAGAACACCGAGCCACCGGAGTTCGCCTTGAACAACCGCTTGATCGCATACGTGAAGTCAGAAGCCTTGATCGGGGTGCCGTCGGAGTACTTCATGTTGGGCCGCAGCGTCAGCTTGTAGGTCAAGCCGTCCGGGGATACCTCGGGCATGGCCTTGGCCAGGCCGGGTACCACCTGGGTGCCCGCCTCTCCCTTCTGGTGCTTATAGGTCAGCAACGGGGTGTAGACGTTGTACATCACCTCCCAGCCCTCGACGGTGTAGGACAGCTGTGGGTCGATGTAGTCCGGGAAGGACGTCATCGAGATGTTGATATCACCACCGCCACCGCCGGCACTCTCCGACGAATCGCCACCACACGCGGCCACTCCGAACGCCGTCAGCGCGACCGCGAAGACTGTGGTCGCGCCCCTGCGCAGCCTGCTCATTGCCATTCCCCCTTGTCCACCAGCTGTCGACTTGATGTCCACAAGCTGTACGCCACGTCAATGGGCTGTGGACCATCTTTGAGGAAAACCAGCCGCCGTCAACTCGAGTTCCCAGATTCGGTTGCGGCGGTGCGCTGCAGCCCAGCTCGGTGGTGACAAACGTCGCGGTTTGTCAGCTTGCAGTAGAGTGCCCCTCGCAGCTGGTTTGCAGTCGGCACGGAAACGTGTCGGCGGCATCGAGCGGCATCGCCCGATGGCGTTGTCGTGAGAGGGAACCCGGTGGGAATCCGGGACTGTCCCGCAGCGGTATGCAGGAACGAACGCCGTCATACGCACTGGGCAACTGGGAAGCGACGGCTACTAGGAACACCCGTTTACGGGATCGCCTGTGAGTCCGAAGACCTGCCGGCTGTACCGGGTGCGCCGCGCCCGGTGGCGCATCGCCTCGAGGACTGGGCGTATGACCGAACGTTCCGCCGCATGCTTTGGTGCGGCGTCTTTTTCGGTTGCACGTCCGATGGCGGTGAGCTTTCCCCCGTCTGAAGGACAGAGTTGTGACAACTTCTCACCCGTTCACCGCAACCGTGCTCGGTTCGCCGCGCATCGGGCCCAACCGTGAGCTCAAACGAGCCATCGAAAGCTATTGGGCGCACCGCATCGACCGCAGCCAGTTGGAGGCAGTCGCCGCCGATATCCGCGCCGCGACCCGCAGCGCCCTGACCGCCGCCGGCCTGGACTCGATCCCGGTCAACACCTTCTCCTATTACGACCAGGTACTCGACACCGCTGTCCTGCTGGGAGCTCTGCCTCCGCGGGTCACCGGCGCCGGGATCGACGACGATCTCGATCGCTACTTCGCGGCCGCGCGTGGCACCGCGGACGTCGCTCCCCTGGAGATGACGAAGTGGTTCGACACCAACTACCACTACCTTGTTCCGGAGATCGGCCCCGCCACGACGTTCAGCCTCAACCCGGAGAAGGTCCTCGACGAACTGAGCGAGGCCAGCGGTGAAGGCACGGCCGCGCGGCCGGTGATCATCGGGCCGATCACCTTCCTGGCGCTGTCCAAAGCCGTCGACGGGGGCCCCGCACCCATCGAACGCCTCGACGAACTGTTGCCGCTCTATCGGGACCTGCTGGGCCAGCTGACCGCCGCGGGCGCGCAGTGGGTTCAGCTCGACGAACCGATTCTGGTGACCGACGTCCTCGGGGACGCCGCCGAGCTGGCCGAAAGGGTTTATCGGTACCTCGGCGAAACCGACCTGCGTCCTGCGCTTTTCGTTGCGACGTACTTCGGGTCGCTCGAGCGGGTGCTGCCGGCCCTGGCCAGCACGCCGGTCGAGGCGATCGGCGTGGATCTGGTCGCCGGCGGTGATCAGCCGGTAGCCGCGGTTCCCGAACTCGCCGACAAACTCGTGGTGGCCGGTGTCGTGGACGGGCGCAACGTCTGGGCTACGGACCTGGAGTCCGCACTGGGCAAACTGGTTGCGCTGCGCGCGGCCGCAGGCGCAGTGGCAGTGTCGACATCCTGCTCCACTTTGCACGTCCCGTACTCACTGAGATCCGAGACCGAACTCGATGCCGCACTGCGCAGTTGGCTGGCATTCGGCGACGAGAAACTGGCCGAGGTCGCCACCTTGGCCAAGGCCCTGCGCGCCGGACGCGAATCGGTGATCGGCGCGATCTCCGCGTCGGCGCGAGCGCAGGAATCCCGGAGGTCCGACCCGCGCCTGCACAACGGCAAGGCTCGGGACCGACTGGCAGCGGTCTTGGCCGCCGGGACGACGCGCGGGCCCGCCGAGCAGCGACGCACCGCCCAGGACGCCCGGCTGCACTTGCCGGCTTTGGCCACCACCACGATCGGTTCGTATCCCCAAACCGTCGAGATTCGAAAAGCCCGCGCCGCAGTGCGATCCGGGCAGATCGATCAGGACGAGTACGAGCGGCAGATGAAGGCGGAGATCGCCGCCGTGATCAGTCTCCAAGAGGAGATCGGGCTCGACGTCCTGGTGCACGGCGAACCCGAGCGCAACGATATGGTGCAGTACTTCGCCGAACAGCTGACGGGTTTCTTTGCAACCCGCAACGGCTGGGTACAGTCCTACGGCACCCGCTGTGTGCGCCCACCCATCCTGTACGGCGACGTGGCGCGGCCCGAGCCGATGACGGTCGACTGGACCGTCTATGCCCAGTCACTGACCGCCAAGCCGGTCAAGGGGATGTTGACCGGTCCCGTCACGATTCTGGCGTGGTCGTTCGTGCGCGACGATCAACCGTTGGCGGACACGGCAAATCAGATCGCGCTGGCCATCCGGGACGAGACGGTGGACCTCCAGTCCGCAGGCATCTCCATCATCCAGGTGGACGAGCCGGCGCTGCGTGAGCTGCTGCCGTTGCGGTCGAAAGACAAGGAGGATTACCTGTCCTGGGCTGTCGGCGCGTTCCGGCTCTCCACTTCCGGGGTCAGTGACAGCACCCAGATCCACACCCATCTCTGCTATTCCGAGTTCGGTGAGGTCATCGGGGCGATCGCGGACCTGGATGCCGACGTCACCTCGATCGAGGCGGCGCGGTCGCGCATGGAAGTGCTCGACGACCTGAACGCGATGGGCTTCTCCAACAGCGTGGGCCCCGGCGTGTACGACATTCATTCGCCACGGGTGCCCGGAACTGACGAGATCGCCGAATCGCTGCGTGCGGCCGTGCGCGCGATTCCGGCGCAACGGCTCTGGGTGAATCCGGACTGCGGCCTCAAGACCCGCAAGACCGAGGAGGTGACGGCCGCGCTACGCCACCTCGTCGAGGCCGCTCAGTTGGTGCGCGCCGAGCAGTGACGAAGCGACCGTGCCCCGGGATCCGAAGGGATTCCGGGGCACGGTCGCGGTCAGGCGTTGCGGCGTTCGTCTTGGCGGTGCAACAGCACGGCCCGGTCGGCTTCTGACATACCGCCCCAGGTTCCGAAATCCTCTCCGCGCTCGAGTGCGAACCCCGCACACTCCCACTTCACCGGGCAGGTTGCGCAGATCTCCTGCGCCACGGCCAACCGCCGACGCCTGGACTCTGCGCGCTCACCGTCTGGATGGAAGAACAGGTCGGGGTCGTGATCGCGGCATCGAGCCAGATGTCGCCAATCCGGGGACGGGTTCCCGTTCATCGATCACGTGAGCGCGCGCTGCGGATGCCCGCTGTACTCGCTGAGGGGCCGGATCAACGTGTTCGACGCCGCCTGCTCCATGATGTGTGCGGTCCAGCCGGTGATCCGACTCATCACGAAAATCGGTGTGAAACTGGCGATGTCGAAATCCATGAGGTAGTAGACCGGCCCGGTCGGGAAGTCGAGATTGGGCTTGATCCCGGTCGCTGCGAACATGTCCTGCTCCAACCGGTTGTAGATGTCCAGCCACCGGCGGCCGTCGCGCACCGCGGCGACGCGTTCGAACGCCGCCTTCATCGTGGGCACCCGGGAGTCACCGTTTCGGTACACCCGGTGACCGAAGCCCATCACCTTCTCCTTGCGAGACAGCTTGCCGTGTAACCATTCCGAAGCCCTGTCGGCCGTGCCGATCTCCAGCATGTCGTGCATGACGGCCTCGTTGGCGCCACCGTGCAGCGAGCCTTTGAGCGCCCCGATGGCCGCGGTCACCGCGCTGTAGATGTCGGACTGTGTCGAGGTGACCACGCGCGCGGCGAAGGTCGACGCGTTGAAGCTGTGCTCGGCGTACAGCACCATGGACTGTTCGAAGGCCCCCACGATCACGCTGTCCGGAACCTCACCGAGTGCCATCCGCAGGAAATTCTCGGCGTAGCTGAGGTGGCTGTGCGGCGGAATCGGGTCGAGACCGCGCCTGCGGCGCATATCGGCCGCGACGATCGTGGGCAGCACGGCGAACATGCGCAGGGATTTCTCGTAATTCGCCGACTCCGATGCGTCGTCCTCTTGCGGATCCTCGGCGCCCAGATAGCTGATCGCGGTGCGTACGACATCCATCGGGTGACAGGTGTCGGGCAGCTTGGCCAGCAGCGACTGCAGCGAGCGGTCGATGCGGCGCAACGCCCGCTCACGCTGGGTGAACTGCGCCAACTCGGCGTCGCTGGGCAATTCACCGCGCCACAGTAGGTAGGCGACCTCTTCGAAGCTGCAGTGTGCGGCCAAGTCCTGGACCGGGTAGCCGCGGTAGGTGAGCGAATTGGTTTCCGGGACCACCTTGGAGATGGCGGTGGTGTCGACCACGACACCGGTCAGACCCTTGTGAACGGCGACACTCATCGTTGAGCCTCCTGCAAGACGAAGTTGAACACGTCGGAGTCGAACTGGTTGTAATCGGCGTATCGCAGCAGCTCGTAGAGTCGACTTCGGTGCTGCATCCGGTCAAGCAGATCAGATTGCGTTCCCACACTTTCGATCTCGCGCAGCCCGGCCTCGACGGCGAACATCGCCAGCCGCAGCGTCGTGACCGGGTAGATCACCACGTTGTAGCCGATATCGGACAACTGGCGGGCGCTGAGCAGTTCGGATTTGCCGAACTCGGTCATGTTGGCCAGCAATGGCGTCTGCACGGCGGCGCGAAACCGTTCGAAGTCCGCCCGGGTGCGCAACGCCTCGGTGAAGATCAGATCTGCACCGGCGTCGGCGTAGGCCTTGGCCCGGTCGATGGCCGCGGACAGCCCCTCGATACCCGCGGCATCCGTCCTTGCGCAGATGACGAAGTTGGGGTCGCGCCGAGCGGAAACCGCTGCCCGCAACCGCTTCACCATCTCCGCGGTCTCGACGACGGCCTTGCCGTCCAGATGACCGCAACGCTTCGGATTCACCTGGTCCTCCAGGTGCAGCCCGGCCAGGCCGGCGTCTTCGAGCACCGTGACGGTGCGAGCCGCACTCATCGGCTCACCGAATCCGGTGTCGGCGTCGACAAGGGTCGGCAGGTCGGTCGCCGACGCAATCTGTGCACCACGGGTCGCCACCTCGGTCAGGGTGGTCAAACCGATATCCGGCAGACCGAGATCGGCCGCGAGCACCGCGCCGGAGACGTACACCCCGTCGAAGCCGATCTCGGCGACCAGCTTGGCCACCAGCGGCGAGAACGCACCTGGGAAGCGTTGCAACTGTCCCGATTCCAGCCCGGCGCGCAAGTGCAGCCGCTTCTCGGCCGCCGATGCGGCCGTACCCAGGAGGCTCATCGGAAGATGCCCGAGGCAACGGTGGGGGCTTTGTCCAGCACCCGCTGGTCCACCCGGACGTTGAGTGCGTTCAGGCCACCTGGCTTGATGCCGGCGACGCCGTCCACGACATCCAGAAAGCGCTGCCGCTCTTCGGGTTCCACCACACCGTCGGCGAGTTCGGTGAATTTGGCGACGTACTGGGGTCGCTCGAACGGGCGGGCACCGAGCGGATGGGCATCCGCGACGGCGAGTTCGTCGACGATGGTCTCGCCGGTCTTCAACGTCACCACCGCTTTGGCGCCGAACGCCTTCTCGGCCGGGTCATTCGAGTGGTAACGCCGGGTCCATTCCGGGTCCTCGACGGTGGAGATCTTGTTCCACAGGTCGATGGTGTCGGGCCGGTGCGCTCGCTCGGGCGCATAGGACCGCTCGTGATGCCAGGTGCCGTCCTGCAGGGCCACGGCGAAGATGTAGGGCACCGAGTGGTCCAAGGTTTCGCGTGAAGCGTCGGGGTCGAACTTCTGCGGATCGCCCGACCCGGTGCCGATGACCACATGGGTGTGATGACTGGTGTGCAGCACAATCGATGCGACCTGCTCGAGGTCACCGATTCGCTCACGCATCCGGCGGGCCAGGTCGATGGGCGCCTGGCTCTGATACTCGGCCGAATGTTCCTTGGTATAGGTGTCGAGGATGGCGCGTTTGGGCTCACCCGGCTCGGGCAGGGGTACGTGATAGGTGTGCTGGGGGCCGCCCAGCAACCAGGCGATGACACCGTCTTCGCCCTCCCAAATGGGCGCCGGCGACCCTTCACCGCGCATGGCCCGATCGACGGCTTCGACGGCGACCTTGCCGGCCCAGGCGGGCGCGAAGGCCTTCCAGCTGGAGATCAGGCCCTTGCGGGACTGCCGGGTGGCTGTGGTCAGATGCAGCGCCTGACCGATCGCGGCATAGATGGTCGCCGTGTCCAGTCGCAGCATGGTGCCCAGTCCGGCGGCCACCGACGGACCGAGGTGGGCGACGTGGTCGATCTTGTGCTCGTGCAGACAGATTCCCTTCACCAAGTCGACCTGGATCTCATAGGCGGTGGCGATACCGCGGATCAGATCGGACCCGCGGACGCCCAGCTGCTGGCCCACGGCAACCAATGCCGGGATGTTGTCGCCGGGATGCGAATACTCGGCGGCCAGGAAGGTGTCGTGGAAGTCGAGTTCGCGGACGGCGACCCCATTGGCCCATGCGGCCCACTCGGCCGAGACACTGCCCGGCACGCCGAAGACGGCGGCGCCCTGACGGGTCGGGTGCGCCAACGCCTGCGCCCGCGCAACGGTGACCGGCCGGCGGGTCACCGAGGCGGCAGACACCGCCGCGTTGTCGATGATGCGATTGACGACCATCGCCTCGGTCTGCGGGAGCACCGCGACGGGGTCGGCGGCGACCTCGGCGATCTTCCAGGCGAGGTGCTCGGTGCGGGGGAATTCGTCGGCGCTGCGCCGGGTCCTGACGTCGTGTACACGCATGTTCCGCACGCTACGCAGGCTCACGCCGGCCAGGAAAGTGCCTGTAAGTGCGTAATTATGTGTCCATCAACGGGCACTTTTGCGAATCTTGCGTAAGAGGGGCACGGTAGTCTCGGCGGCGGTGGCGAAGACATTCGCGGGCGCCCGGCTGAGACGGCTGCGCGACGAGAGAGGCCTGACACAGGTCGCGCTGGCGCGCGCCCTCGGGCTGTCCACCAGCTACGTCAACCAGCTGGAGAATGACCAGCGCCCGATCACTGTCGGCGTGCTGCTGGCGTTGTCGGACCGCTTCGACCTGCCCACCCACTACTTCACACCCGACGCCGACGCCCGGCTGGTGGCAGATCTGCGCGAGATCCTCTCCGACGGGCCTGCCACCACCGGGCAGATCGAGGAACTGGTCGCCCGGATGCCCGAGGTCGGGCAGGCTATGGTCAATTTGCACCGCCGCCTGCACGACGCCACCGCCGAGTTGGAAGCCGTGCACGAGCGAGCCAACCTCGACGCCCAGATCGGCACGCAGCAGCCGATGCCGTTCGAGGAGGTCCGGGACTTCTTCTACGACCGGCGCAACTACATCGATGTCCTCGACCGGGCTGCCGAGGATCTGTTCACCACCCATCGGCTGCGCGTCGGCGGACTGGACACCCAACTCGCCACGTTGCTGGCCGCACAATTCGGCATCACCGTCGTGGTCGACGACGGCGACGTCCTGGGGTCGGATGTCAAGCGACGCTTCCAACCCGACACCAAGGCGCTCTATGTGGCCCGATGGCTGCTCCCCGGTCAGCGAGCATTCCAACTCGGGACCCAGCTCGCCCTGCTTCTGCACGCGGATCTCATTGCTGCCATCGTCGCGACCGACGACCAGCTCAGCCCCGAGGCGCGAGAGGTGGCGCGCATCGGACTGGCCAACTACTTCGCCGGCGCGCTGCTGCTGCCCTACCGTGAATTCCTGGACGCGGCAGAGCATTTGCGCTACGACGTAGACCAGCTGGCGCGCCGGTTCGAGGTCGGGTTCGAGACCATCTGCCATCGGTTGTCCACACTCCAGAGACCGGACGCGCGTGGCGTCCCGTTCATCTTCGTCCGCACCGACAGTGCCGGGAACATCTCGAAGCGACAGTCCGCCACCGCTTTTCACTTCTCTCGGGTCGGCGGCAACTGCCCACTCTGGGTGGTCCACCACGCCTTTGCACGTCCCGGAGAGTTCCTCACCCAGGTGGCCCAGATGCCCGACGGGCGCAGCTACTTCTGGCTGGCCAAGACCGCCGACTCGACGCCGGGCAGCTACCTTGGCACGCCCAAGCGTTTCGCGATCGGGCTGGGCTGCGACCTGGTGCATGCCGACAAGCTGATCTACTCCGTCGGCATCGATCTCACCGACCCCGACGCCACCGTGCCCATCGGCGCCGGCTGCCGGATCTGCGACCGCGTGGCCTGCCCGCAGCGTGCGTTTCCCTACGTGGGCCGCCCGGTTCAGGTGGACCCGGAGACCAGCAGTAACCTGCCGTATCCGCCCGCGGCCACAACACCATTCAGGTGAGCATCTGCAGATAGCCGGAGATACCCCGCGTTACGGCCTCGGCCATGCGCGCGCGGGTTCCGGCATCCGAGAGCAGCGCCGCGTCGTCGGGGTTCCGCATATTGCCCATCTCGATGAGGATCGACGGGTATTGGGCCAGGTTCAGGCCGGCCAGATCGGATCTTCCGTACAAACCGTCGGTGCCGCGGTAGGTGGACGGCTGCATACCGCAGGCCACCAATTCGTCGCGCATCACTTGCGCCAGCCGGCGCGCCGGGCCCGCCTGCGCCGCGTTCAGCGGTGGGTCCGAGTAGTTCACGTGGAATCCGCGGCCCTGCCGCGGGCCGCCGTCGGCGTGAATGCTGACGATCGCGTCGGGGTGTATCGAATTGGCCATGGCCGCACGCTGATCCACGCACGGCCCGAGGGCGTTGTCGTTGCCCCGGGACAGCGCGGACCGCACGCCGAGCTGGCTGAGACCGGCCCTGATCCGTAACACCGTGTCCCAGTTGAAGGTGTGTTCGGGATAGCCGGCGTCTGTGGTGGTGCCGGTGGTCTGGCATTCCTTGGTGGCGCCTCGCCCGTCGGTGACCTGCCGGACGATGGACGAGTCGTTCGCCCCGTTGTGGCCCGGATCGAGGAAGACGATCCGGCCGGCCACACTGGAGGCGGCATGCGCCAGCGGCGCACCGGACAGCGCCGCCGGTGCCGCACCGAGGAACACCGGCGTGGCGACCGCGTAGCGCAGCACATCGCGACGCGTCGTCGATCTCTGGCTGAAAGAGCCCCCGCAGCACACGCTTTCACCGTAGGTGCGCGATCCGCCGGACGCGACGGGTCACAGCAGTCCGGCAGGCAATCGATGCCGTCCGGCGACCTCGTTGTCACCGCTCGGTGTCGGTGGTGGTTGGAAGGGTTGGTACCACCACCGTTGGGCGCGTTCGCCGGTCGGGCCGTTATAGGGCGCGACTTCTGGTGGGGCGGTGCTGGGTGCTCTCGCCAGTGATCCGCGATCGATGGGCTGTCCGTCGGTGTCGGTGACGACGAGCCGGTGGGCGGGGCCGGAGATGGTGATCTCGCCGTGGTGGTGCAGCCGGTGATGCCGCGGGCACAGCAGCACCATGTTGTCCAGGTCGGTGGGCCCGCCGTCCTCCCAATGCACGATGTGATGGGCGTGCAATCCCCGACTGGCCGCGCAGCCGGGCACCACGCAGTGCCGGTCGCGGTGTTCCAGGGCGCGGCGCAACCGGCGCCCGATGGTGCGGGTGGACCGCCCGGCGCCGATCGGGCGGTCGCGGCGCTCGAACCACACCTCGCAGGTGGCGTCGCAGAGCAGGTATTGGCGTTCCTGGTCGGTGAGGATCGGGCCGAGGTGCAGGGCGGCGGGCCGGTCGACATCGACGTCGACGTGCACGATGACGGTGGTGTGCTGGCCGTGTGGGCGGGCCGCGGCGTCGGTATCCCAGCCGGCCTCGACCAGGCTCATGAACGCATCGGTCCGGGTCGGAAATCCGTCAGCGCCGTCGGGGGCGCGTTAGGCGATCACCCCGACCTGATCCAACGACAACCGGCCTTCGCGTAAACCGTCGGCGCAGCGCGGGAACTCGTCGAGGCGGTGCGCGACGGCGACCATCGTCTCCGCGTTGCGGGGTGTCGCCCCGGTTTTCCAGGCCACCAGCGCTGCGATCGTCCGGCAGCCGGTCATCCCGGCCAACTCGTCGCGGTCGATCTCGGCGACGATCTCGACCAGCCGGCCGTCGATGGCGTTGCGCTGCCCGCACAACTCACCGATCTCGTCGAACAGCACCGCCAACCGCTCTTTGGGCTCCAAAGACGCTGCGGCGCTGGACATGACCCCATTCTCGCAGGTAACCGCGGCGCCGTCAGCCACCCGACGGCGCCGCCTGCGCCGACGCCTGCGCGGCAGCCGATTCTGCGGCGGCCTTGGCGGCCCGGCCCTCCGGGCTACCGGCGGAGTAGCCCGCCGACTTGTTCGAGGCAGCACCCGAGTCGCAGTTCAGCGAGACGACCATCTCCTTGGTGGCCGATCCGCTGCTGTTCGGGGGCGGCTGGGCGGTGCGCGGCTGGGCGTTGACGACGATGCAGTCATCCCGCTGCTGTTCGTCGCCAAAGGTGGTACCCACGATGACCGTGTAGCCGGCCCCGCTGAGCGTCGACGATGCGTCGCTGTACTTCTGGCCGGTCACATCGGTATTGGCGGCGGCGGCACTGCCGGTGCTGATCACCACGACCACACCGGCCGAGACCGCGGCGAGCCCCGCACCGAGGGCAATGCGTTTCATGCTCAGCCCTTCTTCCGCGCCGTTTCTGAGATAACTAACCAGTTCGGGGTTCTAAATGTCCTCATCTGAGCTGGTGGGCTTGGGGTGAGTGT
>NZ_LQOL01000094.1 GCF_002101555.1 Mycolicibacterium canariasense | reverse complement strand
GGCGCATGCATCGGCAGCGACGCAGCCAGCCACCAGGCCGCCATCGACAACGGCATCGACGGCCGACGCCTGGTCGTTCACCCACCCGTCAACGCCGCGCTCCGCATGCCCTACGACGGTCGCGCGCTCTGGCTGCCCGCGAAACCGTACCTGGACCGCAACCGCGACATCGTCGACGCCACCGACGAACTCCTCGCCCTGGCCGGCGCGCCTGAGGACGACCCCAAGTCCCAGCGGTCCGGCACTTGGATGACTGTTCGGTACGCCATGCAAGTCGGCCGGCCGGTTGCCATCTGCTACCCCGATGGACGGGTGGAAGTCCGATGAGCGCTGACCGGTACCCCACCGACTACATCGACGACGAGGGATGGGCGCGCATCCACCGCGGCCACAACCTCGACGTCCTCGCCCTCCGCGCCGACCTCGCACACGCACTCGGAGGCGACGTGGGCGACGACCGGCCCGTGAACATCGTCGAACACCACCTATGGGAGCAGCCACGCGTCAAGTGGTGCGAACGCCATGGCGACCCCTGCGGCATGAACGGTTACTGCCCCGACCCTGGCTGCGCGCTGCAATACGCCACTGCCATCGAATGGATGACCATGAACGCGGTCCACGAATCTCTACGCGACGACGAAATCTTCGACGCCGCCGATGCTGCGGAGGCCCTCTAAATCATGTCCGGGCTCAAGTGGATCCGCCTCGAAACCACCCTCTTCGAGAACCCGAAACTGCTCTACCTCCAAGAGGACAAGCAGTACCGAACCATCGTCGCCTACGTCCAATCCATGTGCTATTCGGGCAGACATGGCCTCGCCGGGTTCGTCCCGAAAGCCGCCCTACGCGTCTTCGGAGCGACACCAAACGACGCCACACGCCTCGTCGCCGAAGGGCTCTGGAACCCAGCCCCCGGAGGATGGCAAATCAACGGCTGGGACGAATACCAACTGTCCAACGAGGAAGCGTTAAGGCGCAGCGAGAAGGCCAAAAAAGCCGCTGCCGCGCGGTGGGAACGACGCAACGGCAGAGAGTTCCACGACCGATGAAACCCGATGCTCCAAGCATTCCCCCAAGCATTCCCCCACCATGCAATGCCCCAAGCTCTGCAAGTCGAGCAATGCACGTACGTACGCACGTACGCACTCACAACAACTCACCTTGAAATCCTGTACTTACGTTGAGTAACGCGCGCAGGGGGGCAGCACCACACACCCCCTCCAGGCCAAGAAACCAGCCACCCACAACACCGGAAACGACTTATCCACAGGCACACCCGCCTCCAGGCCATAGCACCCACCAAGCCGAAAGTGCCCGCCATGCGCGATCCATCCGACCCCTGGGCCGACGAACTTGCCGCCGCGACACCCACCCCGAGCCTGACGCCGAGCCAGGCCGAACTCCAGCAGCGCGCCATCGACGCCTGTGCGCTCTGCGACCGAGACGGCTACCGAGGCACCACCGTCTGCGACCACCAACCCAACCACGCCCAAGCAGCCACACGAGGCATGAACCACCTACGCGACGTCATGGGCTGGACCAAACCCACCACCACCGAGGAGACACCATGACCAACACCACCATCGGATGCGCCCGCTGCACCAACCGCTGGGGAGGACTCAACACCGCCCACTGCGGCGCCTGCCACCAAACCTTCACCACCACCAGCGCATTCGACAAACACCGAGACGGCAACCACGCCCAAGGCACACGCCACTGCGTCGACCCATCCACAGTCGGCCTCGTCAACGCCGGCCGCGCCTACCCATGCTGGGGATGGCCCAACGACGGACGAAACCCACACAGCGCCGATATAAGCGACGAAACCACCCCTCAGGCACTGTCACCCCAAGACGCGTAGAAACACGCCCAGATTCCTACCCATTCGGCAGCAATCGCCATCCCAGCACAACCCCCACCCCCAAAACAGGCAACCGCATCACCGGACCGCAGTCCACAACCACCAGCACCCACAAAACACAAACTGGCAAAATGACCAAACTCGGACCCCGAGCACACAGCCAACAACGCGCAGCCAACGCCTACAAACTCCGCTGCACAGGCCGCACATACGACGACATCGCAAACACCATCGGCTACGGCAGCCCCGCATCCGCCTTCAAAGCCGTCCAAAAACACATCGCCCGCATGCCCGCCGAAGAACAAGACATGGCACGCGCCATGAGCGCCGGCACCTACCTGAACGTCGTCGCCCGCTGCTTCGCCGTCGCCGAGATCGCAGAACGCCAAGGCAAGCCACACACGGCAGTGATGGCCCTCGATGCCGCGGCCGGTGCGCAGGCCAAGCACGACGCGCTCCGCGGGCTGAACGTGCCTGTCACACAGAAAGTCGACGTCAACGTGCAGCACTCCGCGGCCGGGGTCGTCGAAGCCGCCCGCGAACAGATGCGGCAAGTCCTGGCGGCCAAGCAGTCCGCGCTACCCGCCCCGCAGCCGAACCCCATGCCCATCATCGACGCCGAGATCGTGAGCGAACCATGACCCAAACCCCCGAACAACTCATGGACGCCGCGATGGACATCGCCGCAGCCGTCACCGACGGCACCATCGCCCCCACCGAAATCGAAGCCGCCACATTGGCGAAATGCCGGGAAGCCGTAGGCGTCGTCTACGGACCCCACGACCCACTCTGGGAGCTGCACCGCGACATCACCCGCCAATACCTCCACGCCGGCGGACTCACGGTGGAGGAGCTGCTGGAGTGGGTGGCGGTCATGCGGAGCCGACAGCCCGAGACGGTGGTGGAGTCGGGGCCGTCGTGGATCGAACAGGCGCTCGCCGAGGGCGCCGACGACGAGGGCGACGACGGGCCGATGCCGGCGGACGAGGTACTGGCCCGCGCATCGAAGGCGATCGCAGCGCTCGACGACGAGTGATGTGTAACGGAACCTTTGACTTCTGTTACACCTCCAATTGTGGGGCATAACCCCTTGTCGCAATGTAACGCAACCGTGTAAAGTGGATGGCATGCAGACCACAACACCAGCCGCCTGGGAACTCACCTGCGGCGGCGAATCCGAGCTGTACGACACCTACGCCGAAGCGCGCCAGGCCCAGCTCGAACTCAACGCTATGGGCCTCATCGGCTCCTCCATCGAACCCGTTTAACCGGGCCCAACCACCCCACGAAAGGACTCCCATGCTCAAAACCACCCTGGCCGCCGGCATCCTGATCGGAGCCGCCATCGGCGTCCCCATCGGCCCGGCCATCATCACCGCACACGCCGCGCCGACCATCCAGGAGGACGACCCCGACTGGGACTGCCGTGTAGATGGTGACCGCGTGTGCGGGCCTACGAACACCCAAGGCGTGGCGACCGGCCTCTACCGAGACGGCCAACTCGCCGTCAAGTGGGACCAGGCCTGGTACGGACATCCCGAGCTGGTCCCCGTCAACTAACCGGCGGGGTCGGTGCCGAATCCCCCAGTGGTTTCGGTATCGACCCCCGGTCCCGCGCATGGCGCCGGCTGGTCTCGAATTTCTATCAATTTTTTGGTGTTCCAGGTTTTTTGGAGGTGTGGTGAGCGGCAGGTTGGTTGGTTATGCGCGGGTGTCGACGTCGCGGCAGACGACTGAGCAGCAGGTGGAGGCGTTGCGGGTTGCTGGTTGTGATCCGATTTTCACGGAGAAGATGAGTGGGAAGCGCAGTGATCGGCCGCAGTTGGCAGCTGCCCTGGCCGCGTTGGAGGATGGTGACACGTTGGTGGTGTGGAAGCTGGACCGGCTGGGTCGTGATGCGTGGCAGATGCTTTCGACGATCAAGGATCTGCGTGACCGGGGTGTGGTGTTGCGGTCGTTGACTGAGGGGTTGGATTCGGCGACGGCGGCTGGGCGGATGGTGCTGACGATTTTGGCGTCGATTGCTGAGTATGAGCTGGATTTGAAGCATGAGCGGGCTGAGGCGAAGCGGGCGTTGATTCGGCGGCGGGGTGGGAATTTGGGGGGTGCGAAGCCGAAGTTTGATGCGGAGCAGGCGGAGGCGATTCGGCGTGCGCATGCGAATGGGGACACGGTGGCGGAGTTGGCGCGGGTGCATCGGGTTTCGCGGCCGACGATTTACCGGGTTTTGGATGGTCAGCGGTGACAGCGGATTTGGTGTTGTATCGGTTCTTCGACGCTGACGGCGGCTTGTTGTACATCGGCCAGTCAGTGCAGGCGTGGGCGCGGTTTGATGCCCACCGGAAGGGGGCGGAGTTCTACTCGGTGGCGGCGACGATCACGTTGGAGCGCGGGTTTGCGAGCCCGTTGGAGTTGTCGAGGGCCGAGTTGTTAGCGATCCGGTCTGAGCGGCCGCGGTTCAATGTGGCCCACACTCCGAATGCTCCGGTGTCGCATCGACGGGAGGTGTGTCAGGGCCCGCATCATTGCGGTAAATCGATGGGTGATCCGCACCATGTTGTCGTTGTGTGTCGTGAGCGTGACGAATCGGAAGGGTTGCAGGCAGTTCCGGGTGGTGTCCATGGGTGTTGGGAGCATGGTGTGTTGACGGAAGACGCTGTGTGGCAGGCGCGGGTGTTGCGGGAGGCGGGGGAGCCGGTGGAGCGGATTGCGGTGACGTTGGGTGTGGGTCGGGCGACGTTGTATCGGGCATTGCGGGACGACGACGGTGGTGCGTGATGAGCAAGGTGGTGAGTCCGTACCCGGCGTTGCGTCCTGACCCCGCGCGGTTGCCTGATGCTCGGTGGTGGCGTATCGAGTCTCGGGGTCGTAACGAGCATGGGCACCTGTACGTGGTGACTCACGACGGCGACTTGGCTTCGGGGAGGGGGTCGTTGCGGTGGCCCGGGGCAACGTTTGTGACTGTCGAGTGGTTCGACCGGTATTCGGCGGTGTTCGATGCCGGGTTTGATGCCATCAACACGGTGGGTTTGGTGATCAACTGCCGCGATACGTATGTGGCGGTTGACTTGTTGATGGAATCGCAGCCGACTCCGGATGCTATGCCGATGACGAGCCCCGGTGACCGGGAGCATCCTGACGACATTGGGAAGGGTGGTGCGTGATGGGCGTGTTCGATGATGGTGGCCCGGTGTCGGGTCAGGGTGAGATGCCTCGGTCGACGACGGCGCCGGAGGTGCGGTTCACGGACGAGCAGCGGGCGGCGCTGCGTCGGATGGGCGTCGACGAGGGCGACGTCCGGCCAGGGTCGGATCCGTTGGGCGCCCGGCGCGCAGAGGCGTTCGCGGATTCGGTGTCGGCGGCTCAGGGCGTGATCCAGAGGCTGGCGGCGGATCGAGTGCGCGCTCAGATGGGTCTCCGTGAGGGGCTGTTTCGGGGGCACTTGGTGGAGCTGGTGCGGGCCGAGATCGAGCGTTGCCATGACGAGTCGATCGATTACACGACGACCGCCGAGTCTGTCGTGGGCGTGTTCGTGGAGGTGCTGCGGAATCCGCCGACTTTGGTCACCGATGTGGACGGCGTGACGCGGGTGGAGCCGTCTTAACCCTTCTAGCAGCTAGAACTTTTGTCTACTCGACTTGACTGGAAAGTGTCTAGTGCGTTAGACTAGAGTTATGATCGCACCGGCCCCCACCCGCGAAATCGTCAAGCAGCTCAAGAAGGCTGGGTTCACCAGCCGTCCCGGCAAAGGCAGCCACACCGTGTGGACCTGCCAGCACGGCCGCTACAGCGTTTCCGTGGACACGGGCCACCGCACCATCAGCCCCGGCATCCGCCGCCAGGTTGACACCGCCATCGACTCCTGCAACACCGACTGCAAGTGAAGGAGCGCGACATGCACACCTACAAGGTCACCGTCACCCGCGACGACCGCTGGTGGATGGTCACCGTGCCCGAACTGGACGGCTACGTCACCCCCAGCGGTGCGGTCAACATCGGGGGAACTACTCAGGCGCGCCGGCTCGGTGAAGTGAAAAGTCAGGCGATCGACTACATCTGCACAGTGACCGATTCGGCGCCATCTGATGTCGCAGTGGACATCACGCTGTGCGTTGACGGGGTGGACGTTACCCAACGCGCTGCGAAGGTGGCCGCGGATCGTGCGGCCGCTGAACGGGCCGCGGCAGCAGCGGCGGAGGGAGCGCGGGAGTTGGCGCGGGAGTTAGCGGCGCGCGGGGTAGCGGTTCGCGACGTGGGCGAGGTACTCGGCGTGTCGTTTCAGCGGGCCCAACAGTTGATCGCCTCCTAGCCGGGTCTCACCCCTCGCTGCCACCCTCTGCGGCATGTCACTGCACGCACTGGTCGGTGTCACAGCCCTACTGGCGGCGCGTCGTCGGGAGCGGCCGCCGTCGCCGGCGGCGTTGGCGAAGCGTCTGGATCCGAAGTTTGTGGTGACGCCGACGATCGCGTTGCTCGACGATATCGCGGTCCGTGTTGTGCGGGAGCCGAACGGCAAGGACATGGTGAACACGCCGCCGCGGACGGGGAAGTCGAATCTGTTGGCGGTGTGGACGCCTGTGTGGGCGTTCATGATCGACCCGGATATGGAGATCATGATTATCTCCAACGGCGACGATCTCGCGAAGGAGCACTCGGGTAAGGCCCGAAAGATCATCATGGAGCACGCCGACTATCTCGGGTATCGGATTTCGCCGGATAAGACGGCGGTCGGCCGCTGGCTGGTGGAGGGGCGTAAGGGTGGCATGTTGGCGGCGGGTATCACGTCGAACATCGTCGGTAAGGGCGCTGATCTGCTGCTGCTTGATGACGTGATCGGTGGTGCGTCGGAGGCGGATTCGGCTGCTCATCGCCGGCGGGTACTCAACGAATACCAGGGCTCACTGTCGACACGTGTCCATCCGGGCGGATCTGAACTGCTGGTCATGACTCGCTGGCATGAGGAGGACATCGCGGGCTCGTTGTTGGAGCAGAATCCGGGGCGGTGGCGGCGCACGAATGTGACCGCGGTCGGCGAGTTGGGTGTCCCGGATGCGCTCGGTAAAGCGCCGGGGGTGGCGATGATTTCCGCGTTGGGTTTCACACCAGAGGATTTCGCGGATAAGCGGCGGACGGTGGGGGAGCGGCAGTGGTATGCGCAGTACATGGGTGTTCCGTCGACGCCGGCGGGTTCGTTGGTGAAGGCGGCGTGGTTTGAGGCGTGGCGGTTGCCGTGCGCCCCGGCGAATCCGGTCCTGACGGTCGTCAGTGTGGACCCGGCCGATTCAGGTAAGGGTGACGAGTGTGGGCTGGTCGCATCGTCGTTGACGCGTGATGGTGTGGTGGCGTTGATCGCTGACAAGTCGGGGCAGATGACCTCCGATCAGTGGGCGTCGGCGGCCGTGCAGCTGGCGGCTGATGTGGGGGCTTCGCAGATCGCGGTGGAGGGCTACTCGGCGCGCGAAACCTACTCGCGGATGGTCAAGGACGCGATCGAACGCGCGCGAACTGCCGGCCGTTTGCGGCACGCGGTGCGGGTGACGACGTGGCCGGAGAAGGGCAAGCCGCGGCCGGGTGATGCGCTCGCCCGGTCCGGTCCGCTGCTGCAGGCGCTCGAAACGGGTACGGCGGTGTTGGCGGGGGTGTTCCCGAAGTTCGAGGAGACGGCTATTACGTGGCAGGCGGGGCAGCATCAGCCGGACCGGTTGGCGGCGTGGGTGGTTGGGCATGATGTGTTGGTCAGCTCGGCGGGGCAGGTGTGGGATATCGCTGGGCCTCCCGAAACAGCTGGGAAGCAGGCGGCGGCGGGTTCGGTGACGGTGCTGGATGATTGGATGCGGCAACGCGTCGGCTGACCGCGCTATGATCTGACCCATAAACACCCGCCCCTCTGTTCCTCACCGTCGTCAGTGCACCGAGGATGCAAGGGCGGGTTTTCACATTCCGTGAAACCGTCCGTGAAACATCGGCGGTGTCATAGTGGCGGGATACCTTCCGTGCTTGACCCGTGACCGCGCCCAGAAGGTCATCGAGAGCAAGACCGAGCTGATCAAGACCCTGGAGACGTTGAAATGACCGACCACGTTCCAAGCGGCGAAATCGAGCAAATCGTTGGGGCCCCTCGCCACCCAAGCATCCACTACGGACGGGCGGCATCGGCCGATCAGGCCGTGTACATCCTGCACTCGGGGGTGTGTAAGCAGCAGGTTCCCGACCTGCGCGAGTGCCCGTTCTCGCTGGCGCTCGACAAGGGCATAAGCACTGATGTGTGGGATCGCTTTCAGGATATGGCGGTGGAGTTGGCCATTCTCAGCGACGGCACGCTAGCGCCGCTGTGCGTGGCCCGTTAATTCGGCCAGCGTGACATAGACCGGATTCTCGGCGTCCGTGCGCGCCGTGAAACATTGCGTGAAACAACGGGGATATCACCCCCGCGTCTTACCTTCCACCCTGTGACCTTGGCTGATCTGGCAGTGGTTGACCTCGACAATGACCGACCCGGTTACCGGCCCGACGGGAAAGCCGCCCCCCGATGGCAACCCGACCTCCAACTCGTGCCCGCCATGCTCACCGTGCCGCGCTGGCCGAAACGCCTCACCGACTACGAACCCTCCGACCGATCATGGATCGTCGCCGGGTTGACGTTGGCCGGCTGGTCCGCTGAGGAAATCACCGAACGCATCGGCGGCTCCATCCGCCTGATCCGGGACATCCGCTCTCAACCCATGACCAGCCTGTGCACGATGATGCACGAGGAAATCGAGAAACTCACCAAGGAACTCCGCCTGTCCCAGATCGACTGCGCCGCCACCCAACACGCCCTCGCGCAAGCTGCCAAGGAAGCCGAGCGGTTCAAGACGCAACGGGACCAAGTGCTTCGAGTCCAAAAGACGCAGCCAGGGAAGCGAGTAGAGCAGTTTGCCTGCGGCTGCCCGAAGATCGAACGAAACATCTACCGCAACAAGCGGGGCCGCGAATACTGCCGTGAGTGCGGCCGTATCAGGCTCGCTAGGTACCGAGACAAAAAGCGTTCTGCCTGATCAGACATAGCGTGTTACGCACAGTGCGTAACCAATATCGGGAATTTTTCACGGCGTAGGCGCTCGCACCCACCACGCCTACCGTCCCGGCCCATGAACCTCGGATACGCCGTACTCGTGTTAGTGATCTACACACTCGTCGCCGCGCGGGTCACACAGTTCGTCAACGCCGACTCCCTCATCGACCCACTCCGCCTGGCGGTGCTCCGCCGCGCACGCGACGAGGGCAGGTCGATGAAAGAGCGTGAGCGGTGGGCGACGCTGCACGAGTTCGCCGCCTGCCCGTGGTGCATTTCGATCTGGGTGGGCATCTTCACCGCGTGGATCCCGGTCGTCATCATCGGCTGGCCGCTGTGGTGGTGCCCGCTGATCCTGCTCGCCGTCTCCCACCTGGTTGGGGTTGGGGCGCGGCTGACCACAGGCGGCGGGGATAAGGACTAACACCCAGCACAGATACCGTCCCGCACCGTGGCCGCACCAGCTGAATTGCGTAACGCTCGTCGCCGCGCGCTGACGGCTGCTGTGCCGACACCGGCCGCGCTGGTCGCCGCATCCGCCCCCATCAACTCGGCGACCGACATGTTCAAATCCACCACCCTCGGCCCGCGCCGCGAGTGGCAGGAAGAAGCCTGGGAGCTATTCGACCTCGTCGGAGAACTCGAATGCTATGTGCGGTGGCGCGCCCGGTCGTGCAAGCGCGTGAAGCTGGTTGCCTCCGAGATTGATCCGAGGACAGGCCAACCGACCGGGTCTATCACCGAAGGGAACACCGAAGGTGAGAAGTTCGCGGCGATCGTGCATTCCATTGCGGGTGGCGCACTCGGACAGGCGGAGTTCATCGAACGCGCCGTGCAGATCCTCGGTGTGCCCGGCGAGTTCCACACGGCCATCCTGATGGTCGGGCCGCCCGATAAGCAGGTCGCGCGGTGGGAAGCGCTATCCAAGAAGCAGATCAAACGCTCACAGAAGAACCCCGACGGGCTCACACTCACCCTGCCCGACGGGACACAGCACGAGTACAACCCCGCCAATGGTGACGGCATGTTCCGGGTGTGGAACCCCCACCCCAACGATCCCACCGAGGCGACATCCCCAGTCCGATCGAACCTGACGCCGCTACGCGAGATCGTGCGCACGACCGCGAAGATGGAGAACGCGGACCGGTCCCGGCTGGGCAACAACGGTCTGCTGGCGTTGCCGGCGGAGGCGTCGCTGCCGTCGGCTCAGGGCCCCACGTCCGCGGGGAAGCCAGGCGGGGACCCGGACACTGGGCCGCGGCAGGAACCGGTCGGCCGGACCGTGCAGGCGCAGATCGTGAAGGCCAATGACCTTGGCCTGCAGGACCCGCAGTCGCATGCGGCGATCACCCCGATCGTCGTCACCGTGCCCGCTGAGCATGTCGACAAGATCAAGCACGTCACGTTCGGCAAGGACGTGTCGGAGATGGAACTCAAGAAGCGTGAGGCCGCGATCCTGCGGTTCGCGCGCGGCATCGACATGGAACCCGACCAACTGTTGGGCCTCGGCGACACGAACCACTGGAACGGGTACCTGCTCGCCGACCAGGACGTGAACCTGCACGTCAAACCCGTCATGCAGACGATCTGCCAGGCGATCTACCGCAACGTGATCGTCGGCATGCTCATCAAACTGGGCATCGACCCGAGCAAGTATGTGCTGACCGTCGACGCGTCAGCGCTCACCGCGGACCCGGACAAGACGGATGAGGCGAAGGACGCCGAAGCCGCGAACGCGTTGAAACACTCTGCGCTGCTGCGGTATCTCGGGCTGGCCGAGGACGACGGCTACGACCTCACCACGTTGGAGGGGCTGCAGGAGTTGGCGCGGGACAAGGTCGCGAAGGCTGACCCGACGGAGTTCGTGCAGGTGATCCGGGATGTGTTGCCGTTGTTGGATCCCAAGATTCAGTCGATCGACTTCCCGGAACCCCCGCAGCCGGCGTTATCGCCGGCGGGTGACCCGACAGACCACGGCGATCCACCGCCGTATGTGCCGGTGCAGGGGCAGGTCCCGGATACGGAGGGGCAGGCGCCGCGGAAGCCAGTGACGGCCGCGATCGGCGATGGCGTGGATATCGTCGCAGACTCCTACCTCACTCGCGCGCTGGACCTCGCGGGGAAGCGTCGGGTCAAGACGTATGACCACGATCAGCGGGCACGTCTGGCAGCCCGGCCGGCACACGAGTGGCATCAGTCGCTGCCTGCAGTCGCCGAATCCGAGGTGGGTCGCCTGATTGCCGGATTCGACTCGGGGCTGGATGATCTGGCAGCCAAGTATGGGTTTTCGGCTGATGATGTGCGGAAGTCGGTGGTAGCTCAGGCGCGGCGCCGGCTGACGTCGCCGGTGGTGGACGCCTGATGTGGCCGGCACCGGGTGAGGCGCTCGACCGAACCGTCCTCGCCGAACAAGCCGTCGAAAACCTCTATCGGGAAGCACTCTCGAGGTGGATACCCGACGTGCGCGCCGCGGTCCTACCGACAATGCTCACCGCCGCGGCCGCCGACCAGCAGCCCCAGGAACCGCTACCGCCGCACACCACCGCCGTGTCCTCGACGACCGCCACCGGCTCATGGGGCGTCACAACCGAAGTCGTGATCATCGCCGGTATCACGCTGCTATGGTCGGCCGCCGTCATCGAAACCATGCGCGCACTCGGCATCCCGCTACCGGAACTGCCGGACGTTCCCGGCCCCGCCTACGACGAGCGAGTCCTGAAGATCGTCGACGCCGCAGTCACCGACATGAACTCGGCGGAGATCCTGCAAGCCGCCGACATGGTCGACGCGGACCCGGGGTTGTCGGCGGCCCGCGATACTGTGGTTGCGGCGCAGCGCGTCGAAGCCGCCAACATTCCCGCCGTCGTTCAGGCGAAAGTCGAGGCCGCGGTGCAGGCCGCCGAATCCCCTGCCGGCGCTGCACCATCCGTTACGGAGCAGCGCGCAGCCGCCACCCAGGCACTCGACCCCGCCGGCGAAACCCTCACCGGCATCGCCCAAACCAAGAGCTACCAGACCGCCGGCCTGCTCAACAACGCGGTGATCACCGCCGCGCAGCAGCAGAACACCGAGTTCGGCGAACAGTTGGACAAGACGTGGATCGCGACGAACGACGCCAAGACACGCGCAACACACTGGGCCGCAGACGGATCCCGCGTACCGATCGACGCAAAGTTCACCGTCGGTGGCGCCGAACTAGCGTACCCGGGCGATCCGACAGGACCACCAGAAGAGGTCTACAACTGCCGATGCCGACTCGGGATACTGGCCGCCGGTGAGCCCCTGCCGACTGAGGTGGACCGGCACACTGAGCGCCTCGACGGCCGCGACTCAACCGCCGTCAACCGGGGTGGTCGCACCCAGGCGGAGGAAATTCAGCGCCGGCGCGACGCTGGGAATGTGCGGGCGCGGGATACAGCGGATGGTGTTGGGCGCGTGGCGTCCATCGACGTGGAGGAGTACGTGATGACCGACGTGGTTGAGCCTGACGTGATCGACGAGCCGGAGCCGGACTTCGCGTCGGCGATCACCGCGCTCACCGCCGCATCCGCCACCGCCGAACCCCGGCTGCGCACCTACGACCCGCGCATGTTCGAGGACCCGAAACTGACCGGGCCGACGGCACCCACGATGAACAACGAGACCGGCCGCATCTACGGGCACCTGGCCGAGTGGGGGCATGTGATCCGCGGCGGCCGCGACGTCACACCCCGCAACCGCAACGGGTACCGCAACTTCCACACCTCCCAGGTGCCGCTCAACAACGGAAAGCAGCTGTCCGTGGGCCGGCTGACGGTGCAGGGCGGGCACGCATCGACGGAGAGCGGTGTGACCGCGGCGGCAGCCCGGGCGCATTACGACGATGTCACGACCGCGTTCGGTCTGGTGCGGGTGGGTGAGGACCGGTTCGGTATCTGGTTTTCGGGTGTTCCGGCGCCGGGTGTTGATCCGGAGGTGTTCCAGCAGGGCATGACAGCCCAGTTGTCGGGGGATTGGCGGGACTGCGACGGCTACCCGCTCGACATGATCGCCGCGCACGCCGTCAACTCGCCCGGCTTCCCGATCTACTCGGCGCAGACCGGACCCGACGGCCGCGAGATGGCGTTGGTCGCGTCGCTGGGCCCGCAGCGGCACGCCCCGACGCAAACGCATGTGCTGGCCTCGGTCGAGGACATGAAGGCGGCGTTCGCGGAGATGATGGCCGAGGAACGGGAACGCGCCGAAGCCGCCGCCCGCCTGGATGCGGCTCTGACCGCGGCGCAGGAAGCTGTCGGTGACCCGCCGCCGCCGCCGACCCCGGCCGATGAGGTCGATGAGTTGTTGATGCGCGCGGAGTTGGTTGCTGCGGTGGGGCCGGGGTCGCAGATGCCGGCGCAGTTCAAGAAGTACTGGCTCGGCGGGGCCGGTGCAGCGAAGATCGGCTGGGGCCGCAGCGGTGACTTCGATCGGTGCCGGAAGCTGATCAACGCGAAGATCATGGAGAACGGGCAGAAACCGTTGCCGGACCACGAAATCTCCGGTCTGTGCGCGTCGCTGCACCGGGAGGCGACCGGCGCGCGGCCCGGTCACGCGCCGGGCGAAGGTGGAGGGCACTGACCGTGGCGTGCGCATGCCGCGGCGGCCGCCGCGCCGGCCAGACCACGTCGCAGGGTGTGGTGGCCGGTTTCAAGGTCGTGTATCCGGATGGTTCGGAGCACCCGAACTTGTTCGATACGTCGATTGAGGCGAAGAAACACACGTTGGTTCACGGCGGCACCTACTACCAGGTTATGCAGTCGTAGGAGCGTTGCCCTGCACCTGTCTTTCGGATGCTCTGCGGTAGCTCGCCGCGATGGTGGGCAGGGCGCGACGCCCTTGTTACCCGCAGAAGGGAAATTCGGCCATGCCGAAAGAAGTTGTGCAGTACCCCGCCACCGACCAGGTTTTCTCGGGCACCGAATTGTCGGTCCACTGGTCTAGTCACGATGATCTCGTCCAACTGGGTCTCACCCGCCATGTGTGGGGCCGGATTGATCCGGACGCTGATGTGTCTCCGGTCCACGCCGACCACTCGCACTGCTCATCGTGCGCGGCTGCTGTCGAGCAGAACAAGATTCGGCGGGCTGAGCAGGAGAAGTCGGGAGTCCTGTCGGGGATGGTGGGTTTCACTGGGAGTGATGCGCCGCCTGTGGGCGAGTTTGATGATCCGGCGACGGTCTTCACGGAGCCGATGCGCCGGTCGGAGATCAATCAGCTGATTCGGGTGTTGCGTCGGGCGCGTGATCAGGCGTTCGGCAAGGACGAGTAGCTGCGGCAGGTTGTATCGGCCTGCCGTCTCGGTATAAGTCGTCGGCAGGCCGATACCCCTGACTCAGTTGTCCGCCTGTTTCTTGCGCGCGCGTTGCTGGGCGTTGATCCGGTCTTGGACGCCGGGTTTCTTGCGCCACTGCTTCTGAGATTTGTGGCAGCAGTGTTTGCAGCGGCGCTGATAGCTGCCAGGCCCGCCGTAACTGTTCTCCGGGGTTTTCTCCCGCCCGCAGCACCGGAACGTCGGCGGGGAAACGTACCGATCCGTTGCTCGGCGCCCAACGTCTGCCTCAGTGATGAGTTCCATGTGGAGGTGGTTGACGCAAAGTTGGGTTCCACAGTTCTTCCACACCCGCATCCCGGCGGGGATCTCTCCGTGTTGCAGCGCATAGGCGAACTGTGACGCGACCCAGTGTCTCTGTCCGTCCCAGTATCTTCCGTTGCCGTTCTTAGTTCCTGTGGCACCAGCCCAGATGATGCATGGGCTGCCGTCGAATGAATTCGCCTGGTCAAGGCGGGTTTTCGCGAAGAACCGGTCGATGTACTTCTGTGCTGTCTGCATGGCCGATGACGCTAGAGCTTTGGGGTGCAGACGTTTTCGCGGTAGGCGCATGCACGCACCCTGTTTACCGTCGCGCGCCAGAGAGTTCCTGATCTGCGCTATGTGCCGGGGAGCGATCGGACCGAAACGAAAACGCTTCACCGAGAACAGGAGCACGCCGTGAAGTTCACGCGCCCCGATCAGCTTCCCGAAACCGCCGCCGAGCTCACCGCCCTGGCAGAGCAGGCCAAGGCCGAAATCAACGTCTTCCAGGCCCGCCGCTCCGCCGGCGAGTTCACCCTCACCGGTGACGAAACCCCGGAGCAGAAGGCTCAGATCAAGGCCGACATCGAGCGGCTGGAATACCTGACCGCCAACTTCAGCGAGATCAACGGTCTCGCAACCGCGGCCGAGGCGGAGGAGAAGGGCGCCGCTGAGCGCCTCGACGCCGCGCTGGCCGCCGCTGAGGCCGCCACGAAGCCGAAGCCCGCCCCGGAGCCCGAGGCGCCCGCGAAGCCGGCCGAGGAAGCACCCGCCGAGGTGCCCGCTGAGGCTGTGGCTGAGGTGGTCGCTGAAGCTGAGCAGGCCACCGCCGAGGCTGCCGCGCCGGCCGCTGTGACCGCTGCCGCGCCCGCGGCGCCGGTGTCGTTCAAGGGTGCCGCCCCGGCCGGTGACACCCCGAAGCCTGAGGTGGATGAGAAGGTACGCAAGCCGTTCCTGCTCGCATCGACCGCCCCGAACTTCGCGCAGCACGACGGCAAGCCCGTCGACACCAGCGTGATCGCCGCGGGCATCGCCAACGGCCAGG
Source organism: Mycolicibacterium canariasense (assembly GCF_002101555.1). GTDB lineage: Bacteria > Actinomycetota > Actinomycetes > Mycobacteriales > Mycobacteriaceae > Mycobacterium > Mycobacterium canariasense. The sequence goes on along the minus strand of NZ_LQOL01000094.1, from coordinate 10,885 downwards.
GCGAGTTCACCGGCCTGCGAGACGGCGTCCCCACCGTGTTGGCGACGATGCAGCGCCCCGAGGGCAAGGTGTACGAGACGCACGACGAATTCCTCGCCGAACTCGACCGGGTCACCGCCGAGATCAACGGCGGCAAGTTCGCCGGACAAGCCGCAGACGCGAAGGCACTTGTCGCAGCCGGTGGTTGGTGCGCCCCGTCCGAGCAGCAGTACGGCTTCGATCCGACCCAGCCGGCCGTCGGCCTGCTGTCGTTCCCCGGGATGAGCCTGCCGCGTGGCGGCATCATCATCCCGTCCGAACCGGATTTCACCAGCCTGCAGACCGGGTTCCACTTCACCGAGGCCCAACTGGAGGCCGTCGACGGCGGAGGCCAGCCGACCGCGATCAAGACCATCGTCGAGGTGCCCTGCCCGCCCGAGATGACCGAGTACCGGTTGGAAGCGATCGGTTGGGGCGTCAAGGCGGGCATCCTGCAGAAGCGGGCGTGGCCGGAGCTGATCAAGAAGTTCCTCGACGAGTTCCTGGTGGCGCATCAGCAGCGGATCTCGGCGAAGTCGCTGATCAAGGTGCTCGCCCTGTCCAGCGCGGCGAAGGTCGTCCCGACCGACGCGGTCCTGGGCGCGACCGGCAGCATCCTGAACGGCCTGCATCAGCGGGCCCGCAACATTCAGATCCGGACCCGAAAGACCACCATCGGTGGTATCGCCCCGATCTGGTTCCGGGATGTGCTGCGCGCCGACCTGGCCAACCGCGACGGCCTCGACGGCTTGGACGTCACCGACGCCGACGTGGACCGCTGGCTCGCCTCCCGCGACATCTACCTGCAGTACGAGGGCACCTGGCAGTCCCTCACCGCCAGGCAGCCGGGCCATTACGACACCTCGTGGTGGCCGGGCAGCGTGGATGTGGTGCTGTTCCCGGCCGGCGCGTTCTGGCGGGCCTTGGACAACGTGCTGACGGTCGGCGCGATGTACGACATCGACATGCTGACGAAGAACCGGCAGCTGCTGGGCTTCGTGGAGGACGAGTTCCAGGTCGGTATCCGTCCGTCGGACGTCGGGTCTTCGCATCTGATCCGGGTTCCGTTGTGCGTCAACGGTGCTGTCGGCGCGCGGGAGAGCATCGACTGCTCCGGCCCGTATGCGGACACCGTGACCAAGACGGTGACCACGACCGGCGGCCCGACGGGCGGCAACTTCACGCTGAAGTTCTCCGCCAACGGCACACCGTCCGGGACGATCGCCTACAACGCGTCCGCGGCGACCGTGGACACCACACTGACCGCGATCGACGACAACGTCACCGCGGCAGGCGACATCGTGACCGCCGGCGGCGCGCTGCCCACCGCAGTCACGGTGACCTACCCGGCCCGCCTGGGTGACCTGCAGGTCGGAACCAACGGCCTGACCGGTGGTACCAGCCCGACGGTGGTCGTCTCCTAACCGCAGGGGACGGCTGAGAGGTCGCAATGGACGAGGCGGGCGGCGTGGATAACCATCCGGGGTTGGTTCACGCCGCCCGCCTTCCCGGCTTGAAGGGGACGGCATGACAACTGGTTTCGCTCCGGTGGTGTTCGATGCGCCGCTGGTCAACCCCGCACCGAACGGCCTGTGGGATGCGGTGGCGTGGCAGGACGAACAGGGCCCGCTGCGCTGGCTGACATCCGGTGTGGACGTTCGGGTGTTCAACTACGGCGGCGAGACACAGTTCGGTGTGTGGCAGGCGGATTGGTGCGTCGCAGAAGCTGACCTGGATCCGCAGACGGACGTGAAGCTCGGGGAGCGGCCGGATTTCCCGGACACGTTCCTGCCGTTGACGACGTGGGCGTCCGACCGCTGCGACACACGCAAGGTGTCGCAGGATGAGGTGCGTACCCGGGCGCAGCAGGTGCATCGCCTGCAGGAACCGAACGCGGTGGAGACGTTCCTGGCGCCGCGGCTGCTGGCGGACGCCGGAACTGCTGCGGCGGTGGCGGACATCGTCGCCGCGGTGGGGGCGTTGGAGGCGGCGGTCGCGAAGACCAACACGCTGGGCGTGATTCATGCGGGTGCGCAGTGGGCGTCCCCGGCCGCGTCGAAGGGCTTGATCCGTTACCTGAACGGGAAACTCGTCACGCCTTTGGGGCATCAGTGGGTGTTCGGCGGCGGCTACGTGGATGGCTTGGGCGACAAGTTGGTCGTGACCAGTCCGGTGTTCGGGTGGCGCGGCGAGGTCACCGTTCAGGATGCGCCGAGCACTCATGTGGAGGAGTTCTTGGCGGTCGCGGAGCGGTCGCTGGTCGTCGCATACGAGATGGCAGTCGCTGCCGTCGAGGTCAGTTGAGGGGAGCAGGTCTGATGCCTGAGGGAATCGCGGTGGGTGTCGAGGATGGTGTCGCCACTATCGAATTCGTGGACGGGAGCCTGCGGGGTCCGTCGTTGGCGAAGCTGTTCGAGGCGGTCGCTGCGGCTGGTTTGTCGCCTGGTGTGGTGGTGAAGCGGACGCGGCCGTGGTCGTATACGGCGCCGGAGTCGGTTGTGCGGGCGGCTGGTCTTCTCGACGACGGCACCCCGGCGCCGGCGGAGGAGAACGCGAAGGACGCGAAGGGTTACGACGACGGTCAGCCGGATATGGACTGGTCCCGCAAGGCCATCGACGACTTCGCCGCCAAACTCACCCCGGCGTTGGACACCACCGGCGAACCCAACAAGCAAGCCGCGATCGACGCCATCCGCGCCGCGCAGAAGACCGGATAGGCACTGCACCATGCCTGATTACCGTCCGCACCAACCCCGGAAACGGAACGGCGCCACGCGCCCAACACAGGAGGACTGCCAGGCATGAGCGGCGCCATTCCCGTCATCTTCGGCAAGGCACTACGCGCCACCGCCATCGACGCATGCGGCAAGCCCATCCAAGGGGCGTCAAACCGCATCGTCACCAACGCATTCATCTCCGTCACCCTCTCGCCGGACGTCACCGCCGCCGAGGAGAAGACGCAGAAGAACGCCGAGGGCAAGGACTGCTTCAAGAAGCGGACCCCGCCGGAATTCCAGCGGTACAACATCGACATCAAGACCTGCGGCGCTGACCCCGCCCTGTACTCCCTGATCGCCGGGTACGAGCAGATCCTCGACTACGACGACACCCCGATCGGTTTCGCCGACGGCGCCGACGTGTCCAACACGCGCGGTGTGGCGATCGAGGTGTGGTCGGATGCGATGACCGATGAGTCGTGCCCGCTGCCGGAGTCGGATGCGATCTTCTCGGTGGAGGGCACCGGCGCCGAGTTCGGTTACTGGTTGTTCTTCGGTACGGAGTGGATTCCGTCCGGTGATTACGCCATCTCGGAGAACCCGTCGGAGTTGGGCTTCTCCGGTATTACGATCCCCGGTCCGTACTGGCATCGCGGCCCGTACAACGTGGCCCGTATCGACGGGAACAACACTCCGGGGCGGCTGTTGTCGCCGGTGGGTAAGAAGCGGCATGTGACGTTCTTCAAGACGCCTGTTGCGCCGCCGGCTGAGACGGATGGTCTTGTGCCGCTGGCTGTTCAGTCGGTGTTCACGGCCCCGAATTACTACATCGCGGGCCCGGCGAATGAGGCGGCGGCGGATGTGGCGCCGGATCAGCCGGCTTCGGCTGAGGGTGTGGAGTTGACGATCACGGGCTCCCCGACGGGTGGCACGTTCTCGTTGGCTGTTTCGTATCTGGACAAGCCGGCCGATGAGACGGGCACGATCGTGTATAACGCGACGCCGGCGAATGTGAAGACCGCTCTGGTGGCTCTGGACGATGGCTATAGCGCGTCGGATTGGACCACGTCGGGCACGAACCTGCCGGCGGGCACGGTGACCATCGTCCCGCCTGCTGGGGTGACGGTGACGGTCGGGGATAACAACCTGACTGGTGGCACCACGCCGACCCTGCACATCGATCCCGCGTAACCACGCGCGACTGGCAGAGCGGGCCGTCCCTCACAAGGGGGCGGCCCGCTCCGCGTTGGTGAGCACCCTGCGGACCTACCGTGTGCCCCTGTGACGTCGTTCTCCTGGCCGATAGACCGGACATGCCTCCCCAAGCTGCCCGACCTCCCGGACGCGCCCACCGAGGAGCAGCAGGCCACCTACGACGACGCGCTCGCCGCCCGCAACGCCGCCGAAGACCTCGCCACCCAAACCCTCTGGGCCTTGACGGGCCGCCAATTCGGCGGCGAACCAATCCGCCTGCGCCCCTGCCCACCCCGAGGCTGGCCCTGGTCCTGGTACCTCGCCGCGCAGTGGTACGGATTCGAGCAATTCTCCGGCATGCTGGACTGTGCCTGTGCAGGCGCGTGCCGGATGTCCAGTGCCACCACCATCCACCTACCCGGACCGGTCTACCCGCCCACCGTCGATGATCCGATCGTCGTCACCGTCGCCGGCCAGCCCCTCGACCCGACCAGCTACGTACTGGAAGGTGATGTGCTGTACCGACGCAACGGCGCGGTGTGGCCCGGCCAGAATTTGGCGCGTCCGCTCGGCGAACCCGGCACCTGGTCCGTGGACTACCAGCGCGGCCTTCCCGTACCGCCCGGTGTCGACCGGCTGACGGGGCTGTTGGCCAAGGAATTCATCCTCGCCTGCGACGGCAGCAAGTGCCGGATTCCGCCAACACTGGTGGCCACCACAGCGAAGGGCGTCAGCCACGTCTTCGACCCATCCAAGATCATCGCCGCCGGCTTCACCGGCCTACCCGAAATCGACCGGTGGATCATGTCCGTCAACCCCCACCGCCTCGCCTGCGCGTCGGAAGTACTCTGATGCCCATCCCCTGCACCGACCCCGCACTGCACGTCGTCCAGGTCGTCACCCAGGTCCTCCGGGAGGTATTCGACCCCGACAGTGACTGCCCACCAGAAGGCGGAGGAACCAAGGATGTGCGGTTCCTGGCCAACGGAATCCCCGGCATCCCGCCCGGTCTCGTGACCGACTGCCGGGAGGGTCCGTTGGTGTGGGTGCAGCTCATCAGCCGCTACCGGGCGAAGCGGAGCCAGTTCCCCGCGGTGTCGGTATCCGACGGTCCCTGCCGGCCCGTCGACGTGATCCCGGTGGTGGCGTTGGAGATCGGGGTGGCGCGGTGCGCATCCATGGAAGCCCGGTACATCGACTGGGACGCCATCGCCAGCGAGGAACTCATTTCCCTGGACGATTCGTGGCGCATCGAAACCGCGCTGACCGTGGCCGTGTGCCGGTTGAAGTCGAAGGATCGTGCAGTGGCCACGGATACGGTCGCGCCGATCGGCCCGGAGGGTGAGGCGCGGGCGTGGACGGCCCCGATTTTCGTTCAGCTGGTTCAAGAGTGAAGGGCGCAGTGTGATGGCGAGAGTGACGGTTGAGGGCAGTGAGACGCCGTGCGTGGATTTACCGACGGGTGAGCGTAAGACGGTGGAGTATTCACGCGGTGTGCGGGAGCGGATCCGCCGCGGCTTCTACGTGTTGGTGTCGGGGCCGGTCGAGGATGAGTCGGTGGCGGCGTTGGATGCTGAGCCGGTGAATGTGGTGTCTTTGCCGGCGCCGGTGGTGATTGATCCGACGACGTTGTTGGAGGTCACCCCCGAGCCCGAACCGGAGCCCGAACCGGAGCCGGTTGATCCGCCGGCCCGCAATGCCTCCCGCGCGAAATGGGCAGCATTCCTCACCAGTCAGGGTGTTGCGTTCACCGACGACGACGGCCGCGACGACCTGATCGCCCTCTGGGACAACACACATGGCGTCGGTTAGGTTCACCCTCCACATCGACGAGCCGGAATTCGACCGGCAAATCGTCGGCCACGCCCGCCGCCGCATGGCGCGCCTGCAGCGGCGCACCGCCACCCAGGCGAAGCAGGACGTGCCCGTCAAGACCGGGAATCTGGGCCGCACAATCGGTGAAGGTGACATCCGCACCGTCGGGCCCCGCACTGTTACTGGTTCGGTGCACGCGACCGCGGACTACGCCCTGTACGTCCACGAGGGCACCCGCCCGCATGTGATCCGGCCCCGGAATGCGGCGGTGCTGCGGTTCGAGGTCGGTGGCCGGACGGTGTTTGCGCGGTTGGTGCGGCATCCGGGGACGAAAGCCAGGCCGTTTCTGCGGAATGCGGGGGAGCGGGTCGCGGCCGAGGAAGCCGCGCGCTGATGTCGCGGTGGGGATGCCTGCATCTGACAACGGTTGTGGTCCCGCGCGGTGAGGTGTGCGCCCGCTGTGGCCGCCCGACTTTGAGCGGAGCGCAGGATTTGCCTGCTCCCCAAAGTGCGCTCAATTCCGGTGTGCGCGCCTGAACCGAGCCCGTGAAACCACGCCGTGAAACCACGCCGATGTCGGGTCGCCGGGTTACGTTCCGCTCGGTTATCGGCGAAAGGAAACAGAGATGAGCAAACAAAGGTTGCGGATTGTCGCTGTCTTGGAGGTGGACGCAGATCACTACCCCCCGGGCGATGCGCAGTCGCAATCCTGGCTCGTGAACAACATCCTTCTTGGTGGCGGTGATGACTTCCTGATCCTGCACTCGAACGAGATTGGCGACGAGTTGGGATCGCTGAATGTCGAGTGTGTCGTATCAGCGGGGCAAGGAATTGCAATGGATGAGAGCACTGAAATTCAGATCGCTCTGGCAATAGCCAACTCAAACCTAGCTGGGCAAAAGTGGTCATGGAGGGAACTCAGCTACCGCACTCAACTGATCCATCGCCGAAAAGCGCGTGCAGCAGTGCAGGCCCTGCTGCCTTAGCGCCGATGTCGGATAAACAAGCTGCGGGAGTTACAGATGTCAAATGTATGGCAGTACAAGCAGGAACTGAGCGACGGCACGTACATCAGCGTGAGCGCACCAGGCCAGAAGATGGCCGAGCAGGCGTGTGACTACCTCCGCAGGGTGGTACGCGCCTTCATTCCGGAAGTGAGCGAACTCGGAGAGGTGGAGGTCGTTGGACCGGGCCCGCAGCAAAACTACCCACCTAATTCCAGCTTGACACAAGGAGAGATTGACGTGACCAAAGAAGAGGTCGACGCCCCCTATGAGTAGCTTCATTGAGCTGGCAAAAGCATCGGTACGCGACGCCCGCCGTTCCCTGATCGGGGATTGGCACGAGATGAACGAGGCTGGCTGCTGCCACGAAGACGGCCCGTTCTGTGAAGCGTCGAAAGCTTTCGCGGAAGGCTATCTCTATGCGATCGCCGCAGCAGAGGCGGCCGGATTTGAGCCACTGGAAATCCACGCTTGTGGCGGCCATCCGACCGACCGATGCGACGCCTGCCTCCGCGCGAAAGGGTTAGTTCGAACCGAAGCCAGGTTTACATAAGCCGGTCTTATCGGCGGGGCTGCACGCCACCAAAGCACCATGCCCCGCATGGAAACAACCCCGGAAACCACCACTGCTGCTGTCCCCGCTGAAGTCGTCGTCACTGCGGCGCCCGCTGCCGCCGCCGCCGTTCCCCCTGAACCCACACCGGCCGCTACTGCCGAACCCGCCCCCGAAGCTGAGGTCGACAAGGCCGCCGTCGCCGAATGGCTCGAAGCCGAAAAAATCTGGCAGTGGCTCCGCGCCGAGAAAGCCAACTGGAAACACCCCGACGGCTGGCAATACGACTGGGTCACCTTCAAAGGCGACCAGCTCGCCATCAAAATCCCCTCCAAGGGCATGATCAACGCCATCGCGCACGCCGGCACCACCAGCCTCGAATTCCAAACCCGACTCGTCCGCGACTTCGAAACCACCCACATCTCCGAAGCCTCCCGCGAACGCGTCATCGCCCGACTCATGGACCCCGAAGACCCCGAATACACCGGCGAAGAATGGGACGAACTGCAGTCGAAGGTGCTGGAATTGGGTGCCGAGCGGGTCCAGAAGGACGCCGAAGAACTCGCCAAAGTGAAGGGCTGAGCAAGCACCCCGGCTGGCTAGCTTGACGCGGTGACCACGCCCGTCGGCTCCATCCGCCTTGATCTGACGATCGACGGGGCCGACGCGCTGGCCAAGCTCGCCGCGCAGGCCAAGACCGCGCTCAGCGACATCGGACGGTCGTCGAACGCCGCCGAGCGTGACCTGTCGCGGCTTGAGCGCGAGTTCAGCGCTATCGGCCGGGCGGCGGCCAAGCAGACCGGCCCGGTCGCCGCTTTGGCGAAATCCATCGACAGTGTCGGCGACAACTACCGGCAGGCCGCCGCCTCGGCTGAGGCGTTCAAGACGGCGATGCCGTCGGTGGCGTCGATTACCGCGCAGACGGTGGCGGTGGAGAAGCTGGCTGGCGCGTACGGGCGTCTGGCGCGTAACCAGGCGGCCGCGGCAGCAGCCCCGACGCCGAAGGGCCCGCCGCCCACGAGCCGCGGCGGTGGCGGCGGATCAGGCGGCGGGGGCCGTGGTGGCGTGCTCGGGTTCCTCACTGGGCCCGTCGGCCTGAACAGCATCGCCCTCGGCGCCTCCGCACTACCCGCCGCCACCCTCGCCGTCACCAACCTCGTCGGCGCCGTCCAACAACTCGCCCAAGCCGGCGCCGTCATCCCCGGCATCTGGGCCACCGCCGGCGCATCCATCGGCACCGCCGTCCTCGGCTTCAAAGGCATGGGCGACGCCATCAAAGCCCTCAACGACGGCGACCTCGACAAAGCCACCAAGGCGATGAAGGACATGGACCCAGCCGCGCAGAACGTGGCGAAGTCCGTCTCCAAATTCACCCAAGGCCCCCTGAAAGACCTCACCAAAGGCTTGCAGGCGAAGATGTTCGACGGCATCTCGCAAGGCTTCGACGACCTCGTCGCCAAGCGGATGCCGAACGTCACCAAGGGCCTCGGCGGGATCAGCGAGGCGTGGAACGGCACCCTCAAGCAGCTGTTGTCGACCGCGGGCTCCGATTCCACCGGCAGCCTGTTGGACCGCATCTTCGGGAACACCGCGGAGGGGCAGAAGCGGGCGAACGCCGCGATCGACCCGCTCGTCAAAGGCATCGGGACGTTGGCGGCGGCCGGCTCCGACGCGATCCCACGGCTCGCTGACGCGCTCGGCCGGGTCGCCGCCCGGTTCTCCAACTTCATCACCGCCGCCGATCAGGATGGCCGGCTGGCGAAGTGGATCGACGAAGGCCTCACCGGGGTAACAAATCTCGGCAACACGTTCCTCAACCTAGGCAAGTCGATCACCGCGATCACCAAAGCCGCCGGCGGTGACGGCGGCCTGCTGAAGCTGCTAGAGACCGGCAGCCAACGACTCGCTGATTTCCTCAACTCCGGTGAGGGGCAACAGAAGCTCACCGCGTTCTTCGCCGACGCGCGGCAACGCTTGGCCGACTGGCTGCCGGTCCTGAAGAACATCGCCACCACCGTCGGGGACGCGTTCGGCGCCTTCCAACGCTGGGGCGACACGATCTTCCCGGTGATCTCCGGGCTCACGTCGGCGCTCGCGTCGATGCCCGGGCTCGTCAACACGGCGGTGACAGCCTTCCTGGGATTCAAGACGTTGTCGGGCTTGGACTCTCTGATCACGAAGCTGACAACGGTCAATAGCCTGCTGGGCGGCGGCGGGGGAGGGGGTGGTGGTCGGGGCGGCGCGGGCCGCACCATCGGCACCCGCGGACTCGTCGGCGGCGGCCTGTTCCTGGGCGGCTTGCTCGACGGCGCGGATGGCTCGTCGAGCGTCCCGGGGGCACTCGCCACCATCGGCGGCGGAACCCTCATCGGCGCCGAGATCGGCGGCGCGCCCGGCGCACTACTGGGCACCGTCATCGGCACTGTAGCGGCCGGACTCCAAGCATTCGTCAACGACATCAACAACACTCACGGCGCCCTCGACGCGTTCGCATCCAAACTCCGGCAGAACGCCGAGGACAACCCCGTCGTCAACCCGGGGCAGGGCATCGAACTCAAGCCGTCGTTCGTGCCGATCCCCGGGAACCAGATCACCGCGGACACGCCGCTGCCGCCATCACTGCCCGTGGTGAACGGCATACCGGTCAACCCGCTGATCGGCGGCCCACCCGTCGCATCCGGCCGTAACGCGCCGAACTACAACCCGCCAGTCCAGAACACCACACCCGGTCTGATGCCTGGCCTGGACCCGTCACAGTTCCAGAAGATCGCTGACCAGGCCGCTGTTGCCCAGGCGGCGGTGAAGGCTGTCGGCGATGCGGTCACGCAGCTGCCGACCGGCCAGGTGGTGGTGAAGGACAACACCCCGGAGGTGCTGCAGAAGCTCGCCGATGTGGGCTTGAAGACGCAGCAGCTGCCGGACGGGCAGGTGGTCATCACCGCAGACACGTCGAAGGCCGATGCGGCGCTGTCGGCGTTCCGGGCGCGCGCGGCGCAGAACGTCACCGTCCCCCTGACCGCGTTCCCGGGGTTCGGTGGGCAATCTTCCGGCAGCGCGACCAGCGGCCGCGCGTCCGGCGGTGTCCTGCCCGGCTACAGCCCCGGCCGGGACAACATGCTCGTCCCGATGTCCGGCGGCGAAGGGGTCCTCATCCCCGAAGCGATGCGCGCCTTGGGCTCCAACTGGCTGTACCGGGTGAACTCGTTCTTCCGTCCCGGTATCTCGCGCCGCGGGTACGCCGGCGGCGGTGTCGTCGGGTTCGACGCGGGCGGTGTCGTTCCCGACACGATCGGATCGGACAACACCGTCATTGGCCTGTTGCAGCAGATCCGGGACGCCCTGGTCGGGAAGCTCACCGGGCCGCTGTCGGACACAGCATCGGGTGTGGACGCCCTGTCGAATGGGCCGCTCGGCGCCGGCACCGGCCGGTCGGGTGTGCGGCCCTTCGGCGGGGACATCGGCAAAACGTTCCTGGCCGGCATCATCAACGGGTTCGGCGGCGACTCGCGCACGTTCTTCCCCGAGTTCGATCAGAAAGGCAACCCGCTCGGCGCCGCGTTGGGTGCGGTGGGCCCGGTCGGGAA
>NZ_LQOL01000093.1 GCF_002101555.1 Mycolicibacterium canariasense | reverse complement strand
CCCCGGCGCCAACCGTGCCGGCGGGCACCCTCGGCTCAGCTAATGCTCCAGCAGCGTCCGCCCCGTCCGCAGCGAGTGCGGCTGCGGGCCCGACCCTGATCCCGGCCAGCGTGGTGGCCGCGGGCCAGACCGCGGCCGCCCAGGAGCGCCGCGAGTCGGCCGACGCGGCGGCGGCCAGGGAGTTGGTTTGGAAACTGCAGCACGCCGCGTCCCTGGCGGGCAGCCCCATGACGGGGTGGGCAGTCGGGGTGTTCCGTTCCCCGAGCGGCACCGAGACCGTGATCACCTCTAATGACGGAGCCGGTTACATCCCGGCGGGGTTTTTCATTCCGCGCTCAGTTCGCGTGTTGGCCACAGACCCGTTGGTGGACAACGATTTCCGACAGTTGTGGTTCGGTTGGGCCGATCCCGCGCAAATCCTCATCGAGTACGCCGCGCTGCGCGCGCAGTGGGGCTGGCGACTGGTTGCCGCTGCGAGCACGCTTGCGACGCCTGCGCTGCGGGACGCGGGGGTCGAGCACCCGCCGGCGTGCACGCGCGAAACCAACCCGCTGTTGCAGCCCGGTGTTCAGGTACCCGCCCCCGTACTCGACGACATGCACGTGCATCGGCTGGCGGTGCTGTGGCCCGAGATCTACCCGCGGCTGCTGCGCATCATGGGAACCGACCCGATTTATCAGGACCGGATCGTCTCCGCGGTGACCGCGGCGCTGATCTATGCAGCAACGTCGCAGGCCCAGCCCGTCGAGATCCCTGATGCGGTGCGCCATATCTGGGAGGCTCGCGGTGGTGACCGTGAGCCCACCACTCAGCAGTGGGCCAAGTACAACGAGGAAGCTCAGATCTTCAACGGCACTACTGCCATCGCCCGGCCCGCGTTCATGACTGGCGGGGCGGGCCATCCCCGCGACTACAGCGAAGCTCTGGCGAACTACCGGGCGCACTGGCTGGTTGCGCGTACTGCCGAACACATCGGCGGCTGGGCCACCCGGCCACTTCTGCTACCCGACATGTGTTATGCCGCAGCTGTTTCTGGCGAACCTGACTTGGCCGACATGATCGTCAGAGCCCTGGTCAGCGTCGAACAGGATTTGGAGCTGGAACGGCAATGACGACCGGAGCGCAGTCCTACGTGGACGCGGAGTACCAGGGCGTCGAGCTTGGCGTGCGTCACGCCGACTTAGCGGATTGCGTCGCGCTGGCAGCTCAATGGGCCCGCGCTTACCGCGCCGCCGTCCCCAATGATCAGCGCACCGACTTCGACGTCGCATACCCGCTGATACCTCATGCAACCACGTTGGAGTTCGTTCACGCAGAACTGGCGAGGGCGATATCGGCGCTCACTGACGCGACAGAGGTGTCCGTGACTCGGGACGCTCCGCGACCAGCAGGTCCAGCGGCAGAAGTACGCATACTGCCACACCTCGACGCTGTTCCCTACCTCATGCGGATGGAGCCACGCAGCCGTTACCGCGTTACACATCAGGATCTTTGGCGTAGCTCACTCGCCCACGCCAAGGACTACCTGTCATCGGTGGACGAGATCGATACGCGCGAGCTTGATCTGAAGCTGAGCTGGTACGCCACGGTGGTCCAGAAACTGCTCGATGCCGCCTACACGGCTGTGCGCGACGCCTACACCGACGCGGTGGTGGCCACCTTCTGCACAGTGCCCGATAGAGTCCTTCCCTACACCATCGCTTCCTGCTTAAAAGACTTGACCAGCCAGGGATTTGACGACGCCAACTGCGGGCCGCTACTTCATAGGTTTGCAGATTCTTTTCCAAATGCAGTGGCCGAGTGCTTGACCATGCCCCATAAGTGGCAGGCGACGCAGCAAAATCACTGACCCGCGCGGGACCCGCTCCCAGCCCGTGGCGGATTCTAGTCGAGTTCGAGTCCGTATCCCTGGTCTCGGGCTCGGTCTCGTCCGCGGTCGCGGCTGGGTGGGTTGGTCAGCAGTCGCCAGCGGTACGCAGCGTGACCGCGGTGGGTCTCTGCGGCTTTCGCCAATGCCGGGTCAGCAATTTCTCTTGCAGGACGGGCGTTTTCAGACCAGGGCAGTCCCATCCCGTCGAGGAGTCGGCGTCCGGGTCCGGGCTGGCCGTTGTCGATGAGTAGGAGTCGACCGTGGGTGTCGGCCAGGGTGGTGGCCACTGCGGCGAGGTGGGCGGGGTCGGCGGCGGCGGCGTCCTCGACGACCACCAGCGCCGCACGCGGTGGCCGGCGCTCGGTGATCTTGTCGGCAAGCTCGGCCAGGCTGAAGCGGTCGGGCTGCGGTGTGGCGGGCACGCGTAGGCAGGGGCGGCCGGTATCGGCGGCGGCCGCCGCGATCGCTTCGGCCAGCTCGGGGGTGTCGTGGTTCGCGGTGAGGGTGGTCACGACATACGGAACGGTTAGCGCGATCGCGACAGGATCGGGCTGCGGTGCCGGGAGGCGCAGCGGGTCGCCGTTGCGGTGGGCGGCGGCCAGGACCTCGACGAGCGCTCGATCGGAAGCGTGCTCGACGGACTGTTGCGGTTCGGGCACGGCGGCGGTGGGGGCCAGCGTCTCAGTGATGCGCCACCAGAGGGCGGCGGCGGGCATCTCGTCGGGGAGTGGTCCTTGGTGTGCGGCGTCGGTGAGTAGTTGGTGAATGTTTTTGGTGTGGGCGGCTTCTGCGAGCTGCGCGGCCAGGGTGGGCCAGTATTCGTCGGTGCGGACGCGGCGGTCGATCGCGTCGATTAGGTCGTGCCACTGTGTGGTGTCGGGCTGGTTGTGTGCGATGGCGTCGATGCCGTGGCGCTGTAGCAGGTCTTGCACGGCGCGGGTGGCCACCGGGTATTGCGGGGGGCCGGTGAGGCGGGTGTCGGCGGCCTCGACGGCGGTGGCGGCCCGGAACACGGCGATCTCGGCGGTCAGGGTGGGGTTGGCGTTGGCGATGATCAGTGGCCGCGCCCAGGGCGGTGCGGTCTGCGCGGTCCAGGAGCGGGCGTTGTCGCGTATTTGGTCGGCCAGGTCGGTGACGAGGTGTTCGCGGCGGTGCAGGTAGTCACCCCAGTGCGGGTTGTCTGCCAGGACGGTGGGGATGGCGGGTAGCCAGCGCAGCGGCCCGCTGACGCGGCCGTCGCTGCCGGTGAGGTCGATGCGGTAGTCCAGGACGGCGGCCGCGTCAGCGGCGTCGTCGAGTCCGCCGCGGGCGTGCGCGGCGGTGAGCAGCTCGGCCGGATCGGCGCCGGATAGTGCGCGGATGGCCAGGCGGCGGCGCAGGACCGGCCACGCGGTGCAGGTCGTGAGATCGGGGTGCACGGATTCGGCGAGGGCGTCCAAGCGTGCACGTGCCCCTTCACCGAGTTGGTTTTCGGCGGCGGTGGCGAGGGCATCGGTGAACATATCGGCGGCCGCGGCCAGGCGGCGGGCGGGGTCGGCGGCCTGGCGGGCGGCGGTGGTGGCCGAGACCTGGGCACCGTCGCGGGCCACGATCCGGGAGAGGACATCGACGGCGGTGTCGGGGTGGGTGGCTTTCGGGGCAAGGATGCGGTGCGGGTCGGTTTCGGCGGTGGACAGGTAGAGGTGGTTTTCGGCGCGGCCGCGGGTGAGCGCGACGTAAAGGTGTTGGCGCGTCAGGTGTTCGGCGCCGACGACGTGGCAGGCGTGCCCGGCGGTGGAGCCTTGGGCGGCGTCGATGGTGGCGGCGTAGCCGAGGGTCACGTGGTCGGTGACGTAGTCCGCCGGCAGGGTGATCTCGCGGCCGGTGCCGCGATGACGAGCCTTCAGCGCCCCGTCTGGGGCGATGTCGACGATGGTGAAGGTGTAGCCGTTGCGGACGTAATCGGTGCCCGACAGGGGCAGCTGGCGGTTGTTGCGGCGGGCGCGGATGACATCCCCGACGCCGGCGGCCAGGCCATCAGACAGCACGGTCTCGCGGCCCGGCGTCGCGTGCGGGTCTGCCTCGTCGAGCGCCGCGGCCAGCCGTGTGGTGCGTGCCCGGACGTTGAGTTCGTTGACGATCGCGTTGGTGGGAGCCAGCAGCAGGCTGTCGCGGCCGGCGTCCTGGTCGGCCTGCCAGGCGGTGAAGGCGGCGTCGGCGGAGGTCTGTTCGGTGCCGATGTGGATGCGGCCGGCATCGAGGTAGAAGCCGATCCCGGCGGGGTCCCCGCCGCGCAACGCGAGGGAGGCGGCGGCTTCGGCGCGGGAGTGAAACCGCACCACCTCCGAGAGCGTGAGGGCTCCGGTGTCGGTGGCGATGTCGCGCAGCACCCCGCCGGCTGAGATGGAGGCGAGCTGGGCGTCATCACCGACCAGACGCACACTCGCGCCTTTTGCGAGGGCGTGGGTGATCATGGCGTCCAGACCGGGGGTGGAGGCCATGCCGGCCTCGTCGACCACGATGAGGGTGTCGGGACCGACCTGGGTGAACCAGTCCGGAGTGCCGTAGATCGCGGCGTTGTTCTCATCGGTGCAGTGCACGTACTTGTCGAGGGTGTCAGTGGTTGCGCCCAGGTCTTCGCCGAGCACGATCGCCGCGGCCGCGGTGGGGGCCAACCCGAGGACCTGTCCGCCGGAGCTGCGCCAGGCGTGCGCCAGGGCGGCCATGGCGGTGGTTTTGCCCGCCCCCGCCGGGGCCAACGCGAGCCCGACGCGGCGGCCGCCGAGGGCCATTTGGGCCACCAGAGCGGCTTGGCCGTCGTTGAGGGGTTTGCCGCGCGCGGCGGCGTCCGTGAGGGCCAAACGCACGTCTGTCGTGGCCGTGACACGGCCATCGAGTTGGTGCGCTGCGGCCAGGATTCGCCGCTCGGCGGTGAGGATGTCAGCGCTGGTGTAGGTCGCGGTGCCGTGGCGGCTGTAGACGCTGGAACCGTCGCGGCGACGCAACGCGACAGGCTCACCCAACTCGGCGTCGTCGACGCGGGCATGGGGCACCGAGAACGCCTCAGATAGTGCGGTGGCGGTGAGCCGTTCGACAAGCTGCGACACGTGTGCGACACCCTCGTTGCGCACGACGCGGAGCGCTTCGGCACGCACGTGATGACGCTGCCAGGTCGCCCGCGATTCGGACACCGTGGCGATCAGTGCGCCAGCCTGCGACGCCACCCATTCGTCAGTGATCTCCGGTGTCGTGTGGCCGCGTTCGGCGGTCAGAACGTTGGCTAGCATGCGCTCTACTCCGTCGTGGCCCAGGACCTCGACAGCTTGGTGGCGCCAGGTGTCGCGCTGCTCTGCCAGCGAGCGCGGTTCATGCTTGGCTTCGCGCGATTCCAACGTCGCCTGTTGGGCCAACGCGAGGGACTCGATGGTGGTCGGTTCGCGGCCGTGATCATGCTGAAACGCCTTGGCCAACTCGGCGGTACGGGCCTTGATCGCCGTGCGCCGGCTCGACCAGCGCGTCATCAATTCCGCCGACATTCCGACGATCTCGCGCACGGGTCGCTTCCCGCGTCCCCGGGGGGTCTCGGCGAAGTCCACACCGAGGCGGTCGATGGTGTGGGCTTCCATGCGGGTGTTGTACATCTCCGAGGCCGCCACGATGACCCGGTGCAACGGTTGGCCATCCAAAGCGAGCCAGCGGCGCACCCCATTGTGATCGAGGTAAGACACCTTGTTGGAGATCGCGACATGGGTGTGCAGATCGGGGTCCCCGGCACGCGAATCGCGGTGGGTGAACACCGCGGCGATGAGCCCTTCGGTGTCGACCTGGGCGACACCGTTGGTGCCAGTACGGGTGAAGGTGGCGTTGTCTTGGAGCCACTCCAACACGTCGGCCACCGCGGCCTCGTGCGCAGCTTCGATTTGTTCGGAAACCTCCGGTGGGGCGATCGCCCATAACGCCGAAATCGACTTCACCGGAGAGAACGTCAAGTCGTAGCCGGCCACCGCGGTGGTGCGGGCCCGGGTGGCGCGTGCGATGAACCCGGATAGCTCGCGCGCATCGGCTGGTGCGCGGTCGAATTGCTCGGCGAACATCTCGGTGGCGACGCGGGTACGGATGCCTGCCCGCACGTCATCATCGATGGTCGCCGTGCCCGGTAGCCCGGCGGCGATGTTGTGCGCGCGGAACGCTTTCCCGACACGACGGGTGAACTCCGAGGACTCGTCACGCACCGCGTATTTGCGGCCCAACTGGGTGGCCGCGATGGAGGGGCGAACATTCAATCGTGGGGACAGATGGTCAGAGATTTTGTCGGCGTTGGGGTGCAAACCCAGCCCAAACAGGGCCTTCATTTGCTCCTCAGTGACCACCGATCCGCCTTCGACGGTCCACACCTGTTGGCGCACTTCGTCGCTGACTTCGCGTGCGCCGGTGTCGGCCAGCGCGGCCAGGCCGCGACCGGTCCAGCGGCCCGGTGATTCGCCCTTGGCCGAGTAGTAGTCAGCCAGGGCGGAGCGACCGCGTTCGGTGCTGTCGGCGGCCGCGACTTGCCGCACCAGGTACACGTAGCCGTCCCCGGCGGTCAGCTTGTGCAGCGTCATCACCATGACGCGCACACCACCGCCCTCCGCATGCGCCCGACCGTCTCAGAATTCGCGCTGCCGAAGCCACCACCAAACCAGGGACCGTTACCAAACCGTGACCTTCATGCAAGAGGTGTGTTGGGTTTGAGGTCTGTGGAAAACGGGGTGAGGGCGAGAGGAGCTGAGGTATGTAAGTGGGGTGGTGGAGCGTGCGCAAGTGAGACACGTTGAGCGGAAGGAAAATTGGATGACGAGATGGATGAGCGAGTTAGTGCTGAGGCGGGCGTAGTGGTGGCGGCGGTCGATGGTGCTGGCGCTGCGCTCGGCGCACGGTGGCGGCGTCGAGAGTGGCGTGCACTCCGGCGCGGTCCTGGGACCCGATGAACAGCACGTCATCGCGGCGGCTGTGGGAGCCCCACCCCTGGCTGGCTGCGACGGCGACCACCGAGCCCGGCTGTACCTGGTGATGCCAGAACCACGCATCACGCCACGTCGAGCCAGGCTCACCATAGATCGACACCCGCGCCTTGCACCCCTTCTTGGGGTGACGCTCATAGACCTTCTGCACATACAGCAGACGCAACCGGTGCGCGGCGGCGTAGTCGTGCAGCGCTATCCAGCGCTGCACTGCATCAGATGGATGCGCGCTCGGATGCCCAGCACGGGTGAACTGTCCGGGGGTGTTGAACGGTGTGCGTGGCTGCTTTCGCTGAACCACCACAACGGTTACGGTGATGATCACGGCCAGCGCCACCAGAACGATCAGATCCACAACGCATCTCTCCCACGGTCATGTGGTGTAGCCGCCCGCTGCTGGCGCACCCGTTCGGGTGAAACCCACTGGCCCAGTTTGGCAACCACTAGGGCGTGGTGGCGTGGGTCATCTCAACGATAGGCCGCTGTCGCTGCAATGAACGTGTGATGGGTGCGGGCCATCACACGGGCGCGTTGGGAGCGTGCAGTGAGGATCTGGCGGATCTCTTCTTGGCGGGCTGCGATGACCGCGCGCGCTGCGTCGGTGAGCACCACCGGTTGCGGCGTCTGGTCGATGCTGGGGGCGGCGCAGCCGCCGGCCTTTGTCGGGATCGTTTTCTCGGGGGGTGTCCAGGACAGTCGTCGTAACCGGCTGGCGAGGAATGCACCGGGGTTGGCGATGTGGTCGGGCCACGTCGTTCCTCGGGCGCGCATGTCGGCGTTGAGCGCGTCGTTGACCGCACGCGCAGACCACACCGCAGGGTCGATGCCGACGCCGCTGAGCGCATCGCAGATTGCACCGATGTGGGCGCGGTCCAGACCGTGCGTGATCGCGACCAGTCCAGCCGCCAGTTTCTGGATGGCGAGCGGGCGCGCGGTAGCGCGCCGCGGCCGTGCTTGTCGTGTTTTGTCGCAGCATCGGTTGGCGGGCGCGCTCGCGCGCCCGCTTGGTGAGTAACTCCCTACGGGAGAAGAACAACCAACACCGCCTGACGGCGGTAGGTGGAAATCATGCACGAGCGGACCGGTCGCTGGACGGGCTTCGCGACGCGGCACCAGGTGGTACACCGAGGGTCGACGGCCGACGCTGGGGGTGTTTGTCGAACCGTGGCCCCGCTGCGCTTCCACAGCCCATCTGGAGACCCGCAGCACGCGCCACGCGGCGGTCACCGTGCGCACGTCGCAACCCACCTTGTCGGCGATTGTCGCGCGGGTGACAGCGACGTGGCGGCCGGTGCCGTGATCGGCGTGCTCGGCCATCACCGTGGCGATCGACAACAGCGTGGCCGTCGTGATGGACACCCGCGCCTCAGCGCACAGCTGCCCGAACGCCGGGGAGTGCACCCACCGCGACAGCCCGTCGAGCCACCCGGCGCGACTGGTCCACATCGGCGCAGACGGTGCGCAGGAGCCGGCGCGCGTCACCCAGTCACGGCGACGCTCGTGCGCCAGCGCACGCACCACATGCGGACTGGGAGCAGCAGAAGCTACAGACGCGCCAAGCGGCGTCGGCCACGCACTGTTCGCCCAACGCGGGCGTGTGCTCAAGAGGTCACGGTTTGCGCACCGATCGCGCGCCGAAGCTGGTGCAGCTTCAGGGCGTGCGCTACCGTGAGAACTGTCCAGCAAGACAGATCCCTTCGGGGAATGGGTGCGGACCCGGAACCGAGCTGCGAACTCGGTTCGAAACCCCCGACAGGGCCTCGCTAACGCGGGGCCTTCGTCATGTCAGCGGGAGAATCCGCACACCAGCTATTCAGATGTCACGTATGCCAAGACCCTGCCCTCCAAGCAGAACTTTTCGAGGTCCTGGCGGGTGATCACATCGCCAGCGGCAGAACCTCCTTGTCTAGTTCGCGGACCAGCTCGGGATGGCCGGCCTGGATGGCCAACAGGTCGGCCACGTATTGCGAGACAGACATGCCTCGGTCGGCGGCCTGCTGCTTGATCTTTTCGGAAACGAGACGCTCCGGGCGGGTGAGCAGTTCCACGCGGTCGCCTTTACGGGGTCGAGGCATGAATCGAAGACTGCCAGCAACAACGCGGTATCTGATACAGGACACGCCGGGGTTTGTGATGTTTTTGTGACTGGTGAGGTCATGCCGCCGCTGCGCTTTCCGGGGCTAGTTGGTGTCGGGATCGATGATGAGTTCGTACAGCTCCGTGCTGAGGACCTGGCGTACCGCCTGGGCGCGGGCCTGAGCCCTCAATGCGCCTTGCGTCGACAGGTTCGGGAGGTGGCCACCGTGGCGGCGTGTCCAGTCTTGAATGCTGCGCTCCCCTAAGGTCGCGGCCGTTGCGCGGGCCATCCAGGTGATCTTGTCGACCTCGGCATCGATGAAGTCCGCTCGATGGGCCTGGGTCCATTCCTCGGGTAGCCCGAGGTTGGTGGTGTAGACGGTTTGGACCGCGCGGTGAATTGCGGGATCGACGGGTGGCGGCATGGTTTCGGACATGCAGGCGTGCACGCGGCGAGGGCGTGCGGTGCGGGCCGGAAAGCGTGGTGTCACGATTCCGACCGCTTCCTCCCCAGGGCTGGGCCTAGGGCTCGAAGTGGGAGCGGAAGCCTTCGAGCCAGTCCGCCCGCGCGTGGCCGGTGAGATCGCCTGGAACCCATGTCTCGGCGTCGTCGGGGCCGTCTGCGTCGCCGCTGGCCACCCGTTCGTGGGCTTCGAGGTAGCCGGCGACGTGCATGTCATCGGACTGGGAGAAGACGGCCTGGATGGTGTCCAGGTTCGTCGTGAAGTCCCGGTAGGCGGCGCGGCGCTCGGCGTCATCGGTGTAGTCACCGCCGTACCGCTGCAGCCATGCGTGCCAGTGCTCGGTGGAGCCTGGCTTCGGCGGCGGCGAGGGTGCGCTCATCAGAGCCGACTTTAGGCCGCCGCACCGACGACCAGCGCGGTACAGCGTGACCCGCCGAGCATGTCCAGGATCGGGGCGCCGGTCGATGCGGGCTCGTAGATCACCGACCGCAACACCCGCTCGAAGGCGAGATCCACTGCCGGGGCCTCCTCCAGGAGCAGATCGAGGAGCTTCTCTGCGGCGGGGGTGTTGAACGGATTGGCTGTCAGCTGCGCACACAGCGCACGGACCTGGGACGCGAAGTCCCGGACCGCACTCACGTCGTCTTGGACCGTGCCGAGGGTTTCCATGCCCACCACTGTAAGAGCGTGCGTGCATACATGCAAGCAAATTGCGTGCAACCTACTTTTAGTGATGCATGTAGCATGCGTGCATGCCCGATTCGGCTGGTGATGCTCTCGACGGCGGCGCGGCCGACGCCGGCAGTAGCGCGCTGCCGCTGCGTAAGCGGCAGCAGAAGGTGCCGTTGAACACCTATGTGCGTCCAGGCACGCAGCAGCGCGTGGAGGTGTTGAAGGACCGTGGGTACGCGGTCACCGACATCGTGGATGCGGCGCTCAACGAGTTCTTGGATCGTGCCGGGGTGCCCCAGGCCGAGTAGATCGGACCCCTGGAGCCTGGCCAGCGTTTCCCGCCCGACTTCCTCGCAGTGGCCACCACCCACCGTTTCGCCACAATCGAGGCCGAGGAAGTCCGCTCCCCTTCCCCCCATGAGGCGGGGCTTCTCACGGTCGTCGCACGGACGTGATGATCGTGGCCACCGCTTCGAGGCCGACCCCGACGATGGCACCGATTGCTCGGCCGACTTCGCCGATGGTGACCTTGGAGTCGGGAATGCGGGCCAGGTAGCCCGCGAGCACGCAGATCGCCAGGCCCAGGACCGTGATCGCCACGACGATGATCGCCACGACGATCAGGATGGATTCGCTCATTGGGCGTCTCCTTGTTCGGTGGTCAGGAGATGGCTCCTGGAGCTGGCTGTAGTCCCGCTCTCTTCTTCTGGGCTGGCACAGCGTGCTTTACCTGGCACTGGCCGCACCTTTCTCGTCGTGGTTCCGGTACACGGGGGAAGTACCGGCCCTGGAGCTGTTTTCCGTCGCGTGGCAGGTGGCGGCAGTTCCAGGTCTCGCCTGAGCAGGTATAGACCTGCGGGGTGCAACGTCCGGTTCGCCGAAGTGCTCGGCACCGCTGGAGGGGTTGCGCGTTTGGGATTGGTAGTGGCATGCCCTCTAATGCCGGCTTGTCGGCCGGAATCCCGACAAATCAGGTTGTTACGGTCAGATCACAATGCTGGAAGTGTGCCCTGAACTGGCCGGACGTAATAACGTCACAGTGCAATGACGCATATACGTCATTGCACTGTGACGTATACTGGCGGCATGCCTACAGTCTCTTTGGTGCACACCAAAGGCGGCGTTGCGAAGACAACGTCGGCGGTGTATCTCGCGGTGGCCGCGCATCGCCGTGGCCTTGATGTCGTGCTTATCGATGCCGACCCTCAGGGGTCGGCGCTGGAGTGGGCGGCGGCGGCGGCCGACGACCCGTTTCCTTTCCCCGTGGTGCCGGCCCGGCGGCCACTCGACGTCAACGGCCGTCAGGATCTGACGATCGTCGACACTCCCCCTGGCACGGCCCAGGTTATCCAGGAAGCGATCGAACTCGCCGATCTGGTCGTAGTGCCCACGGGGGCCTCACCGCTGGACGTGCGCCGCGTATGGCCAACCCTGGAGATCACCGCACACAGACCCACTGCTGTCCTTTTGACCGGTGTGGACCTGCGAACCCGTTTAGCCGATGAGGTGAAAACCCTGCTTGAGAACGAGGGGGTGCCAGTGATCGGGACGCGGATCGTGCGGCGTGAGGGGATTCGGCGGGCGTTCGGTTCGGCTCCGAGCCAGCTGCACGGCTATGACGACGTGTTGAACGAATTGATGGAGGCGCTAGTCCATGTCTGATCTGTCTTCGAAGATGGCCGCGCGGGTGAAGACGGAACCGGCGAAACGGGCGGCCGAAGCGTTCCGCTCCCCCACCGACGACATGCAGCGCGCCACCGTCTATCTGCCTCGTGCCACGGTGCGTGGGTTGAAGCAGGCCGCGCTGGATCAGGACACGAGCATGAGCAGAATCCTCACGGACCTGGCCGAACAGTGGCTGGCGCAGAACGTCAAGACGCAATGACGTATAGACGTAATTACGTCCATACGTCATTGCGTCCTAGCCCGTGGGCTCGCTACTGAGGCGGCGGGCCGCTCCTTCACAAGCCGTTGATGCCGTGACGGGTCCGGTGTATGCTTGCTGGCAGATGCAGCCGGTTCTCCGAGCTGTTCGTGAAGAAGCCTCCCTCCTTGTGAGGGGGGCTTCCTTGTTTCTGGCACAGTGACCGGTTATGCCCGTAGTCCCGGCCGAGGTCTTCAAGTGCCTACACGCTTCGCGGTTGGCGCACTATCGGGCGGTTGCGGGCGGTCAGGATGCCGACGCGCTGGCGTTGTACGAGTGGAATATCGAGCTCGCTTCGGCCTTGCAAGATCCGCTAGGGATTGCCGAGGTCGCAGTGCGTCACGCGATCGACACGCAGCTAAGCAACTGGTCGCAACAACATGGACATGGCGCTGACTGGATCAACTACATCGCCCACATTCCGTACCTGTCCGGACCGGCGGTGTTCACCACGACGCGTCACAAGCTGTACAAGGCAGCAGACCAATCGCGCCGATCTCGGCCGACGAGCCATCCCCGGCACGGGGACGCGATCACCCACGACGACCTAGTGGCGCACGTGATGTTCGGAACCTGGGCCAGTCTTCTGCCGGAGAAGTTCGACGCGAGCTGGGTGGACCCGAACGGAAATCCGGTTCAAAACCAGGTGAACCTGCAAGCTCGACGCGACTTATGGCGCAACTGCCTGCACGGGGGATTTCCGAACGTCAAACAGGACCCGCGGGGCTACGGCACGGGTAACAAGGTGCGCGACCTCCGCAAGCTCCGTAACCGCGTTTCACACATGGACTCGCTGCTCTACGTGGACGTGAAACACCTACACGACCGTGTTCTGCTGCCGCTGCTGAACTCAATCAGCTACGACCTACACGATTGGGTGGACGGTCGGAGTCAGGTCCGCGCGGTGCTAGCTCAAAGGCCGGGAAATACAACGTAATGACGTACAGACGTATAGACGTATTTGCACCTATACGTCATTACGTCACACATGTTTGACCCACCTTGGCAAGGTGCGGTTCTCAGGTGCTTGGCAGGGGGATCACGCCTCTTCGGTCCGCCGGGCATAGCGGTCCCGCGCAGCCCGCCGTTCAGCATTGGCGATGTCCCCGTTGAACTCTGACGCCAGATCGTCGTAGTCGACATCGAAGTCATCGGGCACAACGAGGTCAGGTAGTTGACCAAAGCAGCGTGTCAGCGGCTTCGAGGTGTCGTCGCCGTCGCTCCTCACGCCTCCAGGGTAGGGGGAGTTGGACAATGGTGTGCGGAGCGCGGCGATGCGAGGGAACTTGTTTGGAATCGTTCGAACGCATACGGCGTCATCAAGCGCCGGGCAAAGATGACCGGATGGTTCAGAACGACCCTGGCCGCAAGTCCGCCGACATCCTGCTGTGTCGTTGCCCGTGGAGTTGAAAGAGCGGATGGTCAACACCATTACGTGGACACGGCCGTACACCGGCATCGGACAGCAGCAGAAGTTCATCCGCAAGGCGATCACCGACCTGTGTGAGCACCTCGAAGAGGAGTTCAATTCCGGCAAGGCGTTCGAGCCGGGAGTCGCCACCCCCGACGAGTGACACATCGTCCTCGATGAAGACGGGGACCCGCGCCTGATCCAAATGCGGCGCAGTGCGACACGCCCAGGTTGCCTGCTTCCATTCGGGCGCATCTAGCTGCGAGTACAGTGAATGAGGTGCCGTTAGTGCGCCCAAAAGCCGGTTGATGTCAGCACATCCCCGGACCTTTCTGTCACCCCCGCTTTGGCTTTGATACCGGTAGACTTGCCGCACAATCGCAGTAGCACGACTGTGTCCACATCCGGTCGCTACCCTCGAAAACCTTTTCTCCCGCCCTGTTAGCGGGCTCACCGAACAACTGCGCACACAGCCAGTTCCGTAGGTTGTCCAGCCATCGAAATATACTGCTGGACTGATCTTTTCATGGTTTCACCCATGAAAAGGCGCGCTATTTTGCGCGTCGAAGCCGGGTCTTCCCGGCTTTTTTTGTGCCCGGCCCCCGGTCGGGCACTTTCTGTTGGTACACCTCGCAAGGAGGTCAATATGGTCGTCTCGGGCGCGTGGAATCTGATCTGGATTCTGCCTGTGCTGGTGATGGTCTACCAAGCGGTGTTCTGCCGACGAGATGAGCCGTCAGAACGCATCGTGGCCATCCTCGGTGGGCTCGCCGGGATCGTGAGCGCCGCCGCGGCTGCGCTTCGCGAGTGGCTTCGGTAGCCCCCTGAAATGAGCGTCCTTTCCGCCGGGAGAAAGCCGCCGATGCCGCCGTAGCCTCCTGTGCGCCGGACGGCCCCGTCAGCGGCTCCACGCGCATACCACGACGCTGACTCTCGCCTCGCAGTCGTCGAATCTCGATTTCGACGCGCGAGGCTTTTTCATGCCCAGACACGGCCAGGGGCCACTCCTACGCGGGTCACATAGGCCGTCACGGGGCGGACTAACAGCCAGTCGCGGGCGGCCTACTGCAGCACTCGACGGACCCATGTACCGATCGGGGCATCAAGGCAGCGACCGGACCCGGGCTCGCCCGACACCAGACGACGCCAGTGCTGCGCCGGATGTGGCTGGGAGCTGAGGACCGGCCAGCTCGACTGTGAGTCCTGGTCGAAAAGGAAGTCGTCAGCCTGAATCGCTTCGATGAGCACCCACTGAGTGCTGATCTGGTTTCTCATGCCGAGAACGGTAGTTCGACGCCGAATACTCTGCTGCACAGCTTTCCCGGCGGCCTCGCGCTCCTGAGTGGGGCACCGGATTTTCAGACCCAACCGGGCCGCTTGCGGGCCGGGCGGGAGCCGTCTCGTGTCTTTTGCACCAGGCCGGGCGAGCCAGGCCCTCTCGAGCTAGCCGCGGCGCGACGGGTGGCGAGCGTCTGCGATCTGCTGTAGCTCGTCGAGGGACAGCAGGTAGTCCTCTCGGTGGAATCCGCGGTCTCGGCTGGCCTTGATGCGGCGGTGTTCGGCAACCATGCGCATGTAGGTGTCAAGCATGAGGGAGTGGGAGTTTCCCTCATCGTTGCTCTTCCACTGTTCGTGCAGTTCAGCCCACCGGCCGTCGCTCATGAGGAACTCGACGTAGCGGGCCATGTGGTTTTCCAGTCCGTCGTTGCCGTCGAAGCCCTTAAATTCCAGCTCGTACTTGAGGTCCTCGTCGACGGCGGTACCGTCCTTCTCCAGCCGCCGGATGCTGAAGGTGATGATGCGGAACATGTCGAGGATGTCCAGGACACGGCCACAATCACGCTTGGACAGCTCGGGGCTGAACCCGGCGACTTCACGCCAGTACTCCCCGGTGTAGCCCGCCTCGATCACCCGCGCACGCCCCAGCTGATAACCGAGGTCTCCGTCCACGTCGTCGTTGCCCTCGGGCAGCACGCGCGCGAGGATGCGGTGAAGCAGGGAGAGCACCTGCCGATCGGCAATCCGCATCGTCTCCGGCGCCGGCAGGTCACCGTGGTCCTCCTTGGACTCATAGCCAGGGACGAGCGCCGCCGTGAGCAGATCGCGGACGTACTCGCTGACGGTGACACCCTCCGCGTCAGCCATGTCCTTGAGTTCATCGCGGACCTGATCGTCGACTCGGATATTCAAGACGGCCATATCGTTCTCCTTAACGTAATTTTGTATGACTGAATGCACTCATTGTCATACATCATTACATGTATGACAATGGTTGGGTGAGCAAATTTAAGGCAGCGAGGCGTGTCCTCGATCAGGGCGGAGCCGCCGCCGCCCCAACGGAGCTGACTGGCCACGCCTGTCTCGTTTGTAGAGAATGTGGACGTCTCAGTTCCCGTCTTGGCATCGCCCTCAACATCTGATTGTGGCGCTATAATCGTTCCGTTGCGATGAATCTAAGGGCCGGCGATCCCTTTGTTGCTCCGCGTTGGGGCGGGTCGGCGCTGCTGCGCCTGGGAGTTCTGGCATTCTCCGGCTCAATCGGCCCCACTGATGCTCATGCCCACCACGCGGTGCAGGTCATCACTGCAACGACGCCTGTCACGGTGCTCGACGGACGCGGCGCGCGACACCGTGGAACGAAGGTAGTTGTGCCCGCTGACGCGCCACATCGGATCGAGGTCGGGGCCCA
Source organism: Mycolicibacterium canariasense (assembly GCF_002101555.1). Lineage (GTDB taxonomy): Bacteria > Actinomycetota > Actinomycetes > Mycobacteriales > Mycobacteriaceae > Mycobacterium > Mycobacterium canariasense. The sequence continues at coordinate 11,103 of NZ_LQOL01000093.1, read as the reverse complement.
TGAGGGCACGGTGATATTCCTGGAGCCGGAGTCCGCGCCGGGTCGGTCCGCGCACCTGCGGGCACAGCGTTCCGGGTGGGCGATCGCGCCCACGTTGGCGTCTACTCGTCGTCGCGCGTTGGCCGCGGTGGTCGACGAACTGGTCGAAAGCCTGGCGCCCGGCATCGCCGAAGGCGTTGTGGCGTCCCTTCATCCGGCGGTCGAGCACGCGTTGCGGCTGTTGCCCGACCTGGTGGCCGCCGGACCCGTTACCGGCACGGAAACGGCGGCGCGCGTGGGGGTTTCGGCGAGCCGATTGACGCATCTGTTCACCGAGCAGGTCGGTATCCCGCTGCGGCGCTACGTGCTGTGGACGCGGTTACGGATCGCGATCATCCGCGTGCAGGCCGGGGATGATCTGACCGGTGCCGCGCACGGGGCGGGGTTCGCTGACAGCGCTCACCTGACCCGGACCACCCGTGAGATGTTTGGCCTGCCACCCTCGGTGCTGAGCCGACACGTGTCCTGGGATCTCGACAGCGGGTAGCCGAATCATTCAAGCCTCGTCGCGGCGGTGGCCGCGACGATTCAGGGCATGGGTACGACTTCTTCTCCGCCATTGACGAGGGTGATCACTGCGGTCCAGGCGGTGGCCCGCTACGGCTACGTGCCGTTCCTGCTGATCGGCCTCAACGGTGCGGGCATCGCCGTGGCCGCCGCCGGCGCACCGAAGTACTGGCTGCTGATCATTCTGGCGGCCGCGATCGCGACGGCGTTCGTGGTGGAGCGGGTCATCCCGTATGACCCGCAGTGGAACCACGACCGCGCCGACAGCACCCGTGACCGCATCCACGTCGCGGTCAACGAAACCCTCATCCTGGCCAGCGTCGCCGCCATCCCGCTGCTGGCCGCGATCGTCCCGGCACCCCAGTTGTGGCCGCACAGCTGGCCATTCGTCGCACAAGTCCTGGCCGCGGTCCTGGTTGCCGATTTCGGGATCACCGTGGTGCATTTGGCCAGCCACAAAGTCGGGTTCCTGTGGCGCTTCCACGCGGTGCACCACAGCATCACCCGCTTCTACGGCCTCAACGGTCTGATGAAACACCCGCTGCACCAAACCGTGGAGATGGCCGCCGGGGTGGCACCGCTGATCCTGATCGGGCTGCCCGTCGACGTGGCCTCCGCTCTGGCCCTGGCGGTGGCGATCCAGCTGCTGCTGCAGCACTCCAACGCTGACTACCGCATCGGCCCGGCGAAGTACGTGCTGGCCCTCAACGAAGGCCACCGCTTCCACCACCTCAAATGGGCCGGCATCGGTGATGTCAACTTCGGGCTGTTCACCTTGGTGTGGGACCACCTGATGCGCACCTTCTCCTACGACCCCACCCGCCGCTTCGACTCGACCCAGCTGGGCATGGCCGCCAAGCCCGACTACCCCAGCAGTTACCTGCGCCAGATGATCTACCCGTTCACCCACAACGGCGGCTGCGCCGTGAAGTCCATGGCCCCGACGACGAACGGCGCGGCGGAGACGTCGGTCCCAGACCCGGCCTCGAAGTATCGCTGCTGACCGGCTATCATCGTCATATGGCGATGAATAAGGTGGAAGCGGACGGCTGCCTCACCGGCAGCGCCTCGGGGAGTTCGAATCTGGATGCCGCGGTGGCACTGTTTCACAGCCTCTCCGACTCGGCCCGGTTGGCGATCGTGCGCCGCCTGGCCGACGGGGAGGCCCGCGTGGTCGACCTGATCGGGGAGCTGGGGTTGGCGCAATCCACGGTGTCGGCTCATGTGGCGTGCCTGCGGGACTGCGGCCTGGTCAGCGGCCGCCCCGAAGGCCGGCAGGTGTTCTACTCATTGACCCGCCCTGAGCTGCTCGATCTGCTCGCCTCGGCCGAAACCCTGCTGGCCGCCACCGGCAACCAGGTGGCGCTGTGCCCCACCTACGGCACCCGCGCCCGCACCGGCGCGACGAGGGGTACGCAGGAGACCCGCCGATGAGCGATGCATGCGGCTGCGGCAACGGCGAACCCCGCGGCGCCGACGAGCAGGACCGCGAGCCCGAGCGGCTCTGGCAGATCAAAGAACTGCAGTTCGCCGCCCTCTCGGGAGTGTTGCTGCTGGCAGCGGTGATCGCCGGGTTCCTCGACGCCGCCGAGCCGGTAGTCCTGGCGCTGGAAGCGGTGGCGCTGCTGGCCGGCGCCTACACCTTCGTGCCGTCCACCCTGAAGCGGCTGGCGAAGGGCAAAATCGGGGTCGGCACGCTGATGACCATCGCCGCGGTGGGCGCGGTGATCCTCGGCGAGGTCGGTGAGGCCGCCATGCTGGCCTTCCTGTTCTCCATCAGTGAGGGACTGGAGGAGTACTCGCTGGCCCGCACTCGCCGCGGACTGCGCGCGCTATTGTCGCTGGTCCCCGACGAGGCCACCGTGCTGCGTGACGGCGCCGAAAAGACCGTCGCGCCTGCGGATTTGCAGATTGGTGACCGGACGCTGGTCAAGCCCGGTGAGCGTGTCGCCACCGACGGCATCATCCGCCACGGTCGCACCGCGCTGGATGTCTCGGCCATCACCGGCGAGTCAGTTCCCGTGGAGGTCGGGCCCGGTGATGAGGTGTTCGCCGGGTCGATCAACGGCACCGGGGCACTCGAGGTGGAGGTCACCACCACCGCCGAGGACAACTCACTGGCCCGCATCGTGCGCATCGTGGAGGCCGAGCAGTCCCGCAAGGGCGCCTCCCAACGCCTGGCCGATCGCATCGCCAAACCCCTAGTGCCCGGGATCATGATCGTCGCGGCGCTGATCGCGGTGATCGGCAGCCTGCTCGGCGACTCGGCCACCTGGATCGAGCGGGCCCTGGTGGTGCTGGTCGCCGCCTCACCGTGCGCCCTGGCGATCTCGGTGCCGGTCACCGTGGTGGCCGCCATCGGCGCCGCCAGCAAGCTCGGTGCGCTGGTCAAGGGCGGCGCGGCACTGGAAGGGCTGGGCAAGATCCGCGGCGTCGCCCTGGACAAGACCGGCACACTCACCGCGAACCGGCCCGCCGTGATCGACGTGGCCACCACCAACGGCGCCACCCGCGCCCAGGTGCTGGATGTGGCGGCCGCCTTGGAAGCGCGCAGCGAGCACCCGCTGGCCGCGGCGATCCTCGCCGCCGTCGATGACGTCACCCCTGCCACCGACGTCGAGGCCGTCACCGGCGCCGGGCTCACCGGCCACCGCGACGGGCACACCATCCGCCTGGGCCGCCCCGGCTGGCTCGACCCCGGCCCGCTCGCCGGTGACGTCGCCCGCATGCAGCGGACCGGGGCCACCGCGGTCCTCGTCGAAGACGACGGCGAAGTGATCGGCGCCATCGCCGTGCGCGACGAGCTGCGGCCTGAGGCCGCCGAGGTGGTCGCCCGGTTGCGCCGCGACGGCTATCACGTGGCGATGCTCACCGGCGACAACACGGCCACCGCCGCGGCGCTGGCCCGCGATGTCGGGATCGAGGACGTGCACGCCGAGCTGCGCCCCGAAGACAAAGCGCGGCTGATCGAACAGCTCCGGGCTCAGCGCCCCACCGCGATGGTCGGTGATGGCGTCAACGACGCTCCCGCGCTGGCCACCGCCGACGTGGGGATCGCGATGGGCGCGATGGGCACCGACGTGGCCATCGAAACCGCCGACGTGGCGTTGATGGGTGAAGACCTGCGCCACCTTCCCCAAGCGTTCAGCCATGCCCGGCGGGCGCGGCGGATCATGCTGCAAAACGTCGGCCTGTCTCTGGGCCTGATCATCGCGTTGGTGCCGCTGGCCTTGTTCGGGGTGCTCGGGCTGGCCGCCGTGGTGCTGGTCCACGAACTTGCCGAGATCGTGGTCATCGCCAACGGTGTGCGGGCCGGACGCAGCACACCGCTGGCCGGCGCGCCGGCCGATCCGGCAGCCAGCCCCACTCGCGCGGCGCCGGTCGGCGCGCCGTCGTGACCACCGGCGTGGTGACTTATGGGCGGGTAAACGACACCGCAGACACGGGGGCAGGCGCATGATCGTGTCGTCGGTTCTGCCCGCCATCGGCCTGTTCATCGTCACCAACATCGACGACATCATCGTGCTCTCGCTGTTCTTCGCCCGCGGCGCGGGACAACGCGGCACCACGGCCCGGATCACCGCAGGCCAATACCTCGGATTTGCGGGGATTCTGGGCGCGGCGGTGCTAGTGACACTGGGTGCTGGAGCGTTCCTCCCCCCGGAGGTCATCCCGTACTTCGGGCTCATACCCCTGGCCCTGGGACTGTGGGCGGCCTGGGAAGCCTGGCGTGGCAACGATGACGATGACGACGACGACAAGGTGGCCGGCAAGAACGTCGGTGTCTTAACCGTCGCAGCAGTCACCTTCGCCAACGGCGGAGACAACATCGGGGTCTACGTTCCGGTCTTCTTAAGCGTGGGACCTGCGGCCGTGGTGGCCTACTGCATCGTCTTCCTCGCCCTCGTCGCGGTCCTCGTCCTCGCCGCCCGATTCGTCGCCACCCGCCGCCCGATCGCCGAAGTCCTCGAACGCTGGGAACACGTCCTGTTCCCGATCGTCTTGATCGGACTGGGCATCTTCATCCTGGTCAGCGGCCTCGCCTTTGAAAACTAGGCAGCCAGGAACACCGACGGTGCAATCGGCGACAACGTGGTCATCGAAAGGAATTTTCGTGCCGAGCCTCAGGCGATGTATCGCCGTCGTGGCAGCCGTTGTCGTCGCCGCAGCCTCGGTCACCGGCTGCACCACCGGCGAGGATGCCGTGGCCCAAGGCGGCACCTTCGACTTCGTCTCACCCGGCGGCCAAACCGCGATTTTCTACGACCCACCCTCGACACGGGGCACCATCGGCAATCTCAGCGGACCCGACCTGTTCACCGACAAGCTGATCCGGCTGTCCGATTTCACCGGCAAGGTCGTCGTCATCAACGTGTGGGGCTCCTGGTGTGCGCCCTGCCGCACCGAAACACCGGAACTGGAAACGGTGTACACCGAGTACCGCGATCGGGGCGTGCAATTCCTTGGCATCGACGTCCGCGACAACCGGGACACCGCACGCGATTTCGTCACCGACCGCAACGTGCAATATCCCTCCCTCTTCGACCCCTCACTGCGCAGCCTGATCACCCTGGGACGTAACTATCCGACCAGCGTGGTGCCCACCACGATGGTCCTGGACCGCCAGCACAGGGTCGCAGCGGTATACCTCATGGCACTCCTGGCCGAAGACCTACGGCCGCTACTCGACCGGCTCACCACCGAACCCTGACACCTCCACGGGGGATACCAGCCTGGCGTCTCCGGTCGCCGTGGCGGCGCTCATCTACTGGTGACGGCTGCGGCGAGATCGTCGGGAATGGGCATCGGCGTCATCAGCCCTGCCGTGACGCGGCCGGTGTTGCCGACGGGATACCGACCGCTCATCGACCCGGGGGCGGCGACAATGAGGCGCAGCACCTGCCCGAGTGCTTCGCGGCGATCGCGCTGACGCACGGCCAACACCAGCATGGCGGCGTGGTTGCAGGTGTGCAGCCACGGATCTGGCTGCGACACGATGTGAGCCCGCTCCAGATGTCGCCACCGCACCAGCGCATCGTCGGCCTTCCTGGCCGCCTCCATCTCGCGTCGATACACCAGCCGGGCCTGCACACTGATCCTTGGCATCACACTGGCTCCTGCCCTTGACCAGGCTCTGGCGCGCGGATAGACGTCCGTCTCGTATCTAGAGAAACGAGACAGCCCACGCAGCCAAACGCTGCGGTCGCATAGCGCCAGGTCGCGCTGTCTCATTTCCTGTCTCACACCGCGTGTCTCAGATCCTCGATGTCGGAGGACAATGAGACGGTAGCGGTGTGACAACGATCCTTGGGTACGCCCGCGTGAGCACCGCCGGCCAGGACCTCGATGGGCAGCTGGCCGCACTGGCGGCTCAGGGCGTCGGATCCGGCCAGGTATTCACCGACAAGCTCTCGGGCGCGGTGAACACCGAGCGGCCCGGCTTGGCGGCCCTGCTGCACTACGCCCGAGAGGGGGACACGGTGGTGGTCGCCGCCATCGATCGACTCGGCCGTTCTGTCGCTGAGGTCACCCGCACCATCGCGGATCTTGGCGAGCGACGAATCCTGTTGCGCGCCTTGCGCGAAGGCATCGACACCGGCACACCGACAGGCCGCGCCGTGGCCGCAATCATGGCCACCCTGGCCGAACTCGAACTCGAACTCGGCCGCGAACGCCGCGCCGCTTCCCGAGACTCCCGCCGAGCGCGTCATCTGCCGGCCACCAAACCCGCCAAACTCACCAGTGAGCGACAGCAACAACTCCGTCGTCTCGCCGCCACCGGAGAACCCGTTCACGAACTTGCCAAAGCGTTCGGCATCAGCCGAGCAACGGCATACCGATACCTCTCCGCGCCCGTGGAAAGCCGTGCCGTGAAGGCCGGCGGGGGATAGGTTGACTCAGCCCGCGCCATCTTCTAGTTCATTTGAGAGTCTGCAAGCAGATCGGCAATAGCGATCGCTTCGGGCATCGTCCACGTCGATGCTTCGTCAGCAAGGATCTGCATCCACGATGGCGCTTCAGCGGTTGCTCGGTCAGCGGCATCTGCTCGTACCTTGAGCGCCAAGATCCCGACCCGAACCAGCACGGGAACGTTGAGATGTCTCACTGCCAGGATTGTTTCGCCAGCAATACCCGCGGCCACTGTTTTCGACAGACTGGCCGCACCAGCTACGGCATGGGCGGCAAGCAGCATCTCGGTGCGCTTGGCTGCAGCCGCCGTGGAAAGCCGGGGACTGCCTCCGTCGCAATAGGCCGTCAGATGTGTGTGGGTGCGAATGATCAGTTCGGTCGCAAACATGCCGAGACCAGGGGTAAGCACTCCCGAGCGCAGGTTCAAACCATCACCGGAGTTTGTTCCTGCATAGGCCTCGTGGGCGAATTTCCGTAGATCTCGGTCTGGCATGTCGTAGAGGAGCGACCAGCCAGGCAGGGGAAGGCTCATAGGGGTGACGAAGTCTGCTGCCCAGTGCTTGAGTAGCACCGCGGCTGCAAGATGGAGCTCCGGTGCCTGAACGAACGGCAGACCAGAACGGGTTGTGGTCACGACTGCGGCGATGCGCTCACCGTTTTCCCACACGGTGCCCCTGAATGTGCCGGAGCGGATTTGGTTGAGTCCTTCGAGGAAGCGGCCGATATCGTGGCCGGCTGATCGCACTCGGTGGGCGGGTCCCCCGAACTTTGGTCCGGTGTAGTCGATGGGCAGGCGCGCTGCCTCTTTCTCCCATCTACGGAGAAAGTCGGTCTTTTTCAGCCAAGACAGGCCACCGAGAACAGCCGAATCGATCTGATGGTCGTAGAGGTTCGCGAGGGCGCCGAGAAACCCTGCGATACCGACAACGGCGAAATCGCTTGGCTCCCAGTCAATTCGCTGCGCCGCCCGCCATGTTGTGAGTTGCTCGGCGGCGACGGGATCAATCATGTCGTTCAGATCGGCCTCACCCCATGCCTCAGCCGATCGGCGCTCGCGGTTGTGCTCAGTGATCGCGGTGTAGCTGAGGGCAGTTGGCGCCGTCGACACGCGCTCCGCTAGTTCATGATCCAGCGGTTGTCCGGCCAGGGCCGCCCTCGCCAGCGCCTCAACGTCGTTGAGGTCTCGCCCCAGGGCGTCGAGGTTATCCACGAAATCAGCGTCGACCACCAACTTTGGGTCGCCACTCTCACTGTGGTCGGCGCTCACGCAGCTTCCTCGAGGTCATCAGCGAGAGCGGCAACCCCCTCAGCAAGTTTTTCCGCAGCGCCCCGTTCGTCTTTGAGTTCTTCCATCTCTGCAAGGATCACTTGAAGATCGGCGTCCTCCGGGCCGGTAACCCGCTCAATGAGCTTGTCAGTGACAGCGCGGAAACGCGCGAGGCGGTCTTCGGCCTCTAGCCGCTTCTCCCGCTCTGCATCAACCTGCGCCTGTTTCGATTCGAGCTGGAGACGAAGTTGTTCGATCCGCTCACTGAGCGCCACCACAATTTGTCCCAGATTGGCGACACGCTCACGGAAGCTGACAATGACGGCCTTTGCGGCTTCCTCGTTGCCATCGACATCACGCAAAACAAGCTGGGTGACGACGTGCAAACGTACGGCATCAGCCGCGACACAGGCGAGAGTGATACCCGACATGCGACCACTGAGCGTTGCCGCACCTGCACCAGCCACACCGGTGAGTCCCGTAATCAGTGCCGCGCCGCCAGCCATACCGAAACCTCCCGCGGCGATTGACCCGCCGCCGAGGGCTGCCATGCCAGCAGTGGTCGCGACCGCGCCCGAATAGCCAAGGACGAGGGAACCGTAGATTCCTGCGATTGCGGGCGCCGCGAGCCCCCCGGTCAGTAGTCCCAGCCCCAGCCCTGCACCAGCCAGCAGCGCGTACTTCGTCCATGAACCCACCGACGACAACTTCTTGATCGCGTCCCTGTACGCGGTTTCTACAGCCGCGAGATCTTCGGGGTGCAGCTGGTCCAGGGCCTGATGCGCCTCAGACAGGGTTCGGGCTCGGACGCCGCTGTCCCACTTGCCCTCCACCCACGGCTCAAAACCATACAAATCGATCAGGACAAGCAGTGCCCGCGACCGTTTCGCGACCACACCTGAGATTTCCGGGCCTGCATCCTCCAGCGCCTCAAGATCTGGGCCATCACCAGACGTCGCAATTCGGCGGACAACTTCAGCAACTGGATACGACCAGTCTTCTTCGGATCGGCTCTCAATACCCTGGACTGCGGCAATGCGAAAAGCATTTCGAATGTTCCGCTTTGCCGCGAGGTGATCTCCAGCCGACGCCGCGATATCGCGCTGCATCATCCGGTACTGCCATGCCGTCAGAATGAAGTCCTCGTCCGCCGAGAGCTCAAGCTTCTTCTGTACCTGCACGCCGTCCACCGCCACCACGGTAGCGGCGCCCCACGACATCACAACCGTTTCCAACATCCGTCATGGCCGCGGCCCTCCACGTCATCGTTCGACGGGCGGCTGAGCTGCCCCGCTGTGTGTCTAAACCCGTCATTTTAGACACATATCTGGGTTGCCCGTCGAATTGCTCGGTGTTGCCTATAGGTGACATGAGCTGCGCAAACTCAGAATTTGAATGTGGCTCCGGCGGTGGCTCGATGTCTGCCAATCGCGATACGGTCGTCCTATGAGGATGGGGGTCCGGCGGCCCCACCGCACTGGGATGGCCGTCGCTGCGACAGCACTGGTGCTCGCTGCCGGCGCGGCGGTGACCAGCGGCCTGGCCCTGGTCCACACAGTCGAACCAGCGCAGCACACAGTCAACGTCGTCGCACCTCCGCCGGCCACCTACAGCAGCAGCGAGGTTGAGGCGGCGAAGTCCGCTGCATGCTCTGCCTGGGAGCGGTCAGCGCGATCAACGGCGTTGGCGAGTAGAGCGAGTGCCGAAGCTCTGGAACAGAGCTGGCGTAGTCCCGAAAGCGTTGAAGCGCTGGCGACAGAGAAGCGAACCGGAATGGCTGCCGTCTCCTATCTGCGTTCTCAAATGAGTGCTGCGACACCGCTTTCGACTGAAAAGCCGCTAAGCGACTGGATCGACGCCCGTATCGACATGCTGCACGCGTTGAATATGCGTCACTGGGAGCAAGCAGATCACGAACAGCAGCGCGGCAACGATCTGATCGGTGTCATCCGAAGTGAATGCGGGTTGCGCTGATGCCGGCCGCTGGGGGATCTGCGGGTTCATATGGGCGGCTGATTGTCACGCCGGACATGGAGCCACCTGATGCCGCGCACTGGGACGCCCAGGAGCAGACCTACCGAGCGGGCGCGACGGCGTGGGACGGCATCCACCAGAAGATCGTCACCGACAACGCGCAGTTTCGCGATGCCGCCGATTCCCAGGGGTTCGATGAGGCCCACCGGGCCGGGGCGGTGCTGGCCGAGGAAGCCAAGACGATCGCCGAATGGCACGACAAGTGCGCCAACAAGTGCGCCAACATCGCCACGGTGCTCCGTGACACGCGTGCAGGCCAAGAACAGCTGATCCGCGAGGCTGATCCCAAGATCGCCGCGGCGAAGCTGCCTGGCGAGGCCGAAGCGCTCGTTGCCGAGTACCACGGCGTTGCCATGTATCAGACCGAGGCGGGGGTTACGGCCGCGATGGCCGCTCACACCTCCTTCAAGAGAAGTAGCGAAAACACAAGAGCCCTGAGCCTTTTGACGAAATGGGGCGAGGTCCCCGCTACACCACCCGCCCAGCCTCTCGACCAACCGTCACCGGGCATCGCCCAAGGCGACGATCCACTGAGCGACACCAAGAAGCCCACACCCGGCGAGGATGCGCCCAGACCCCCGGCAGAGGCACCGACCGACAAAGCAGGTACCTCCGTCACGCAGCCTGGGGTCACTCCAGGCGCCGATGCCGGGACGGGCAGAACTGCTGTGGGCGATGAGGGACTTGCTGCATCGGGGCCGGTTACTCAGGCGACACCGGGAGCAGCTGCTGCGCCGCGGCCGGCGACACCGCTGGGTGGCGGTGTGCCGTCGATGGGCGGGCTGGGGAGCGGCGGTGGCGGGATGGGTTCCGGGGGCGGGATTCCGAAGATGCCCGGCGGCCTGGGCAGTGGCGGGATGCCGGGGGTGGGGTCCAATCCGCTCAGTGGCGGTGTCGGTCAGATGCCTGGCGCGGCAAGCGGGTTGCCGAACTCGGGAGCCCTGTCAGGTGCGGGCAGCGCGTCGCCGTTGTCGTCTGCGTTCAACCAGGGAATGGCGACTACGGCAGGGATGGGCGGCGGAATACCGTCTGCGCCGCCTCCAGCCCCCGCGAGTCCGTCACCGGCCCTGTCGGCCGGTGGTGGGCACGCGGCACCCCCGGTGTCGGCTGCCCCTGGCGGTGGTGTATCGCCAGCGGCGGCGCAGCCGGGCATGGTGTCCCCGGCCGCGCCGGCTGCCGCGCCTACCGGAACCGGTGTGGGTTCCGGAGGCGGTGCTGCGCCGATGATGCTTCCGCCGGGGTCGATGGGTCCCCCAGCAGGTGCGCCGCCCCCGGCGCCAACCGTGCCGGCGGGCACCCTCGGCTCAGCTAATGCTCCAGCAGCGTCCGCCCCGTCCGCAGCGAGT
>NZ_LQOL01000092.1 GCF_002101555.1 Mycolicibacterium canariasense | reverse complement strand
TGCGCGGGGGCGGGGTGCCGGGTACATGCCGCCGACAGCAGCACAGCACCCGACGCGACGACAGCGAGAGCCTGGCCGGTGCGCATCTGCGCAACGCTAATCCAGACCGCCCAGTGCCTGCTGACCCGCTTCTTGTCATACTGACCGGGTCAGCCGGACAGCCGAGAGGAAGTTTCCAATGCCCATCGCCACGCCCGAGGTCTATGCCGAGATGCTGGGCCGTGCCAAGGAGCACTCCTTCGCGTTCCCGGCGATCAACTGCACGTCGTCGGAGACCATCAACGCGGCCATCAAGGGCTTCGCCGACGCGGGCAGTGACGGCATCATCCAGTTCTCCACCGGCGGAGCCGAATTCGGTTCCGGTCTGGGCGTGAAGGACATGGTCGTCGGTGCCAGTGCGCTGGCCGAGTTCGCGCATGTGATCGCCGCCAAGTACCCCATCACCGTCGCACTGCACACCGACCACTGCCCCAAGGACAAGCTGGACAGCTTCGTCCGCCCGCTCATCGCCATCTCGGCCGAGCGCGTCGCCAAGGGGCAGGACCCGCTGTTCCAGTCGCACATGTGGGACGGCTCGGCGGTGCCGATCGACGAGAATCTGGAGATCGCGCAGGAGCTCCTCAAGCTGACGGCGGCCGCCAAGATCATCCTCGAGGTGGAGATCGGCGTCGTCGGCGGTGAAGAGGACGGTGTCGAGGCCGAGATCAACGAGAAGCTCTACACCAGCTCCGAGGACTTCCAGAAGACCATCGACGCGCTCGGCGCCGGTGAACACGGCAAGTACCTGCTGGCCGCGACGTTCGGCAACGTGCACGGCGTGTACAAGCCGGGCAACGTGGTGCTCAAGCCTGAGGTGTTGGCCGAGGGGCAGAAGGTGGCCGCGGCCAAGCTGGGCCTGCCCGAGGGGTCCAAGCCGTTCGACTTCGTGTTCCACGGCGGCTCGGGCTCGCTGAAGTCCGAGATCGAGGACTCGCTGCGCTACGGCGTGGTGAAGATGAACGTCGACACCGACACCCAGTACGCCTTCACCCGGCCGGTCGCCGGGCACATGTTCAGCAACTACGACGGTGTGCTCAAGATCGACGGCGAGGTCGGCAACAAGAAGGTCTACGACCCGCGCAGCTACCTGAAGAAGGCCGAGGCCTCGATGACCCAGCGGGTCATCGAGGCCTGCAACGACCTGCACAGCGCGGGCCGGAGTGTGAGCGCCGGCTGAGCCGGCAGTTCGGCTTCCGCCGGCTGAGCCGGCAATTGAGCGGACGCCGGCTGAGCCGGCTGCACTACGGGCGGCCGGCCGCCGGGCGGACGATCACCTCGTTGACGTCGACGTCGGTGGGTTGGGCGACGGCGTAGGCGATCGCATTCGCGATCGCCGATGCCGGCAGTGCGACCGCTCGGTAGGCGCGCATCGCCTCGCGCGCTGTGGCATCCGAAATCGATTCGGCCAGTTCGGATTCGGTGACGCCCGGGGATATCAGGGTAGTCCTGATATAGCCTGCCGATTCCTGGCGCAGCCCTTCGGTGATGGCCCGCACGGCGAACTTGGTGGCGCTGTAGACCGCGGAGGTGGGCACCACCTCGCGGGCGCCGACCGATGCGACGTTGACGACGTGGCCCCCGCCCTGGGCCTGCATCACCGGCAGCACGGCGCTGATGCCGTGCAGCACCCCACGGATGTTGACGTCGATCATGCGGTCCCACTCGTCGGTCTTGCGGGCCGCCAACGGTGACAGCGGCATCACGCCGGCGTTGTTGACGATGACGTCCACCCGGCCGTAGCGCCGGTGCGCGGCGTCGACGAACCGCTGCATATCCGCGGCGTCGGTGACATCCAGGCGTTGGAACGCGGCGTGTCCGTCGCGGGCGGTGATCCGGTGGGTCAGGTCCTCGAGCCGGTCGGCCCGGCGGGCGCCGAGGAAGAGCCGGTGCCCGTCCCGGGCCAGCCGCTCGGCTGTGGCGGTGCCAATACCGCTGCTGGCCCCGGTGATCAACACGACCTTGGTGCTCTCGTCCATCTTGGTACCTCCTGTTGCTTCGGGATCAAATCGCTTGCTGGGTAGGAAGAATGGTGATTTCGGTGAGATTGACGTGCCTGGGCACCGAGGCGATGAAGGCCACCGTCTCGGCGATGTCGGCCGGGCTGAGGACGTCGATGTCGCGGAGCAGATCGGCCATCAGCCGGCTGGCATCCGGATCGGTGACGTGATCGGGCAGCTCGGTGTCGACCATGCCCGGTTCGACGGTGGCGACCCGCACCCGCTTCCGGCCGAGCTCCACCCGCAGCAGCCGGGTCAGCTGGCTCAGGTAGGCCTTGGTGGCCGAGTACACCGAGAATTTCTCCAGCACCCGGGTGGCCGCGATGGACGAGGTGGTGATCAGATCGCTGGACCGGCCATCCGCAGCGGCCTGCACCAGCTGGGGGACGAACGCGCCGATGGTGTTCATGACGCCGGTGATGTTCAGGTCGATCTGGCGCTGCCAGTCGTCGACCCGCAGGTCCTCGATACCGGAGATCAGCTGGACGCCGGCATTGGCGAAGACCAGATCCGCCGGTCCCAGTTCGGCCGATACGCGCCCGGCGGCCGCGTGCACCGCGTTGCCGTCGGTGACGTCCAGCGGGATCGCCAGTGCGGTGCCGCCGGCGCTGACGATGCGTGCGACCAACGCGTCCAGCCTTTCCTTGCGGCGGGCCAGGACGGCGACGTGGGCGCCCAGCGCGGCCAGACGTTCGGCGGTGGCCTCGCCGATTCCGCTGGAGGCTCCGGTCACCACGGCGGTCCGGCCGGCCAGTGGGGTGGACGTGACGAGTGTCGACATGCCAGTTTCCTTTCGTCGGTGCTTCTGTGTTGCCCCCGAAACAACCACCGGAAAGTCGCTGCCGGGCCGGCCAACCCGGCCCGTCTCATCCTGGGACGAAATGGGCCACCCTCGCCCGCGCCGGCCGCCGGGATGCGCGGCAGACTGGTGGTCGTGGACAGCAATCGATCCGCACTGGCCGACTTCCTCAAGACGCGCCGGGCCCGGCTGGCTCCGGCCGACGTCGGGCTGCACGGTGAACTCGCCCGCCGGCGGGTTCCGGGCCTGCGCCGGGAGGAGTTGGCGCGGTTGGCTGGGGTCAGCGTGGACTACTACACGCGACTGGAGCAGGGGCGCAGCCGCAGTGCCTCGGTGGACGTACTCGACGCGCTGGCCACCGCGCTGCAGCTCGACGACGCCGAACGTGCGCACCTGCATCAGCTCGGCCGCCCGCAACCCGTCGCACGTCGCACCCGGTCGCGGCCGCAGCGCGTGCACCCGGCGACACTGGACCTGCTGGACCGACTGGACCTGGTCTGCTCGCCGGCGTTCGTGCTGGGGCGGCGTCTGGATGTGCTGGCGCACAACCGGCTGGCCGGTGCCCTGATCACCGAGTTCCGCCGGCTCCCGGCGCCGCAGCGCAACCAGGCCCGGTTCGTCTTCCTCGATTCGCACGCTCGCGAGCTCTATGCGGACTGGCGCCAGGTGGCCATCGACACCGTCGCGATGTTGCGCCATGACGCCGGCCGATACCCCGACGACTCCAAGCTGTCGGCGTTGATCGGCGAGCTGTCCATCCACTCCGAGGAATTCCGCACCTGGTGGTCCCGCCACGATGTGCAGCGGCGGACGACCGGGACCAAGGGTTATCACCATCCGTTGGTCGGCGAGCTCACCGTCACCTACCAGGCGCTGCATCCCAGCGGCGACGAAGACCAGGTGCTGATCGTCTACACCACCGAGCCGGGCACCGCGTCGGACAACGCGTTACGGTTGCTCGCCTCCTGGCACGGTCAGGACGCCGCACCCACCGTGGCCGCACTCGACAGCGCCGACAGCGGAGAAAGACGCCGATGACCTACACCGAGAGCGAAGCACAGGCCATGGCGGTGGTCCGCCGCAACACCGAGAAGGTGCAGGGGGAGGGGGATTTCGCGCTGTTCGAGGAGTTGTTCGCCGACGATTTCGTCGACCACACGCCCCAGCCCGGCACCACCGCCGACAAGGACGGCGTCCGGATCCTGTACCACCGGCTTCGGGAGGCGTTCCCGGATTTCCGCCCGGAGATTCACTGGCAGACGGTGGACGACGACGTGGTGACGACGTACAAGACCTACCACGGCACCCATCGCGGCGACTTCCTCGGCATCGCGGCGACCGGCCGCGCCGTGCGGTTCGACACGGTGGACGCGATGCGCGTCCGCGACGGGCGCATCGTCGAACACTGGGGCGTCGCCAACCTGTACGGCGTGCTCGGTCAGCTCGGCGCCCGCATCGAGTCCTGACCGGCCCAGCGCGTTCGCTTCAGGAGTTCTGGCAGATCTTCCACTGGTCGTCGCGGAACTGCAGATCGAAACTTCTGGTGGAGCGGGTCTGCGGCGCGTACGCCATGAACGTCGTGACGTTGGCTTCGGCGTGGTCGTCGTGCACCACCACCTGGTCGATGCTCGCCACCACCGGGTACTGCTTGGCCGCTGCGACGCGGGCATGGGTCTCGGCCCACGCCTTGTCGTTGTACTGGACGTAGCTGTCGCGGGTGGCCCCGCACGTGATGCTGCGCAGTGTCGCCAGGTCACCCCGCTGGATCGCGCCGTCGAAGTTGCCGATGGTGCTGCGCACCAGCTCCTCCTGCGACACCGCCGCGTTGCTCTTGCGGGTCAGCAGCACGGTGCCCAGCACGGCCAGCGCCACCAGCGCCGCGATCACCAGCACCACCGCGATGACCCAACCCCAACTGCGCCGGGTGCGGACCGGCTGGCCCGACTCGTTACGCGGCGGAATGACCTGCGGCGCAACGTTCTTGGGTGGTACACCGGCCTGCTGTGCCGCGATCAGCTCGGTGGCGTCCTCGGCCGAGAAGATCTCGGTCGGCGGTTCGGGGACCGCGTCGATGATCTGAGTGGAGCCGTCGAAGCCCGACGGCGCCGTGAACCGACGCTCGGGCGCTTCGTCCTCCGGTGTGCCCTCGCCGGATTCCTGCTCGTCGTCCGGCCCTGTTGGGTTCGACATCCCTACTGCGGTCCTCCCTTGCCGACGCTACTGATGAAGCCTAGCGATTGGCAGTAAACGCCCGCACGGCACAATGGGCTTATGACTCGGATGGGTGATCTCCTCGGTCCGGACCCGGTGCTGTTGCCGGGCGACATCGAGGCGGAGGAAGAACTCGAAGCGGGGGAGAACCCGGCCATCGTCGCCGCCGCGCATCCCAGTGCGTCGGTGGCCTGGGCCGCGCTGGCCGAGGAGGCGCTGGGCGAGGACAAGGCCATCACGGCCTACGCCTACGCGCGCACCGGCTATCACCGCGGTCTGGACCAGCTGCGGCGCAATGGCTGGAAGGGCTTCGGTCCGGTGCCCTACAGCCACGAGCCCAACCGCGGCTTCCTGCGCTGTGTGGCGGCGCTGGCCAAGGCGGCCGACGCCATCGGTGAGACACCGGAGTACGCGCGCTGCCTGGATCTGCTCGACGATTGCGATCCCGCCGCGCGCGCCGAACTCGGCGTGTCCTAGTACTGCGCTTCGCAGCGGCAGCCGGATTGGTCCGGCGGCTCCACCTGGATGGTGGCGTGCGCCAGCCCGCGCGCGGTGAGCACGGCCTTGGCGTCGTCGAGCACCAGGGCTGATTCCCGGGTGCTGGTCAGGTGCGCCGTAGCCATGTCCTTGCCGGGCACCAGTGTCCACACGTGCAGGTCGTGCACGCCGGTGACCCCGTCGACCGCCGCCAGCGCGGTGCGCAACTCGTCGACGTCGATGTGATCGGGCGACGACTCGGACAGGATCCGAAGTGCGGCGCGGGCCAGTGCGATGGCTCGGGGCAACACCCACAGCGCCACCAGGACGGCGACAACCACGTCGGCATAGGGCCAGCCGGTGGTGACGGTGACGATGCCGGCGATCAGCACGCCGATGCTGCCGACGGTGTCGGCGACGACCTCCATGTAGGCGCCCTTGACGGCCAGGCTGGCCTCGGATTGGGAGCGCAGCAGCAGCACCACCACCGCATTGGCGAGCAGGCCGGCCAGCGCGACGACGATCATGGGCACGCCGGGGATGGCGGGCGCATCGCCAAGCCGTTCGAAGGCCTCGTACAGGATGAAGCCGGCCACCCCGAGCAGCAGGACGGCGTTGGCGACCGCGGTGAACACCTCGGCGCGGTGCCAGCCGTAGGTGCGGGCGGCCGAGGTGGAACCACGCCGGGCGATCAGCACGGCGGTCAGGCCCATGAACATGGCGACCAGGTCGGTGAGCATGTGGCCGGCGTCGGCGAGCAGGGCGATCGAGTTGATGGTCAACGCGGTCACCAGTTCGACGACGAAGAACACCGAGAGGATGACCGCGCCGAGCACCATCCGGCTTACGCGGGCATCGGCACCGTGGCTGTGGTCATGTCCTGCACCCATGCCCCGAAATATATGCGCAAAGACGCATATGTCGCAAGGTCTACACCCAGGCCGACCAGAACCGGGTCAGTGCCCCACCGTTCCCGACCAGCCAATGCGGCACGCCGGACAGGTCGAAGAACCAGAACACCACCCCGAAGAACCACTGATTGAGCTGCGGAACCAGCAGCAGGATCAGCAGGATGAAGAAGCCCCACTGCTTGGCCGGTTCCAGGGCGCGGCGGTTGTCCTCGCTGAGATGTGGTTCCAGCGCGCCGTAACCGTCCAGGCCGGGGACCGGCAACAGGTTCAGCAGCAGCGCGGTCACCTGCAGGAAGCCCAGGAACGCCACACCGGCCCAGAACACACCGTGCGCCGGGTCGAAGAAGATCGCCGTCACGGCCAGCAGCAGCACCGCCAGCAGTGCGTTGGCCGCCGGGCCGGCCAGGCTGACCTGGGTGCGTTGGCGCGCGGTCATCCACGACGTCCGGACGTAGACCGCGCCGCCCGGCAACCCGATCCCGCCCAGGGCGATGAACACCAGTGGCAGCGCGATCGAGAGCACCGGGTTGGAGTATTTCAGCGGATTGAGCGTCAGGTAGCCGCGGACGGCGACATCGCGGTCACCGAATCGCCACGCCGTGTAGGCGTGACCGAACTCGTGCAGGCACATCGACACCAACCAGCCGGCGACGACGAACACGAACACCGCCGCGTAGGACAGCGGGCGGATGGTGTCGTCGCAGAACCACGCCAGTACGCCGCCGGCCACCGTGAGCGCGAGGATCGCCAGGAAGACCGGGCTGGGGCGCACCGACTGGTGCAGGGGCCGGATGTTCACCCCACGAAAGCTACCGGTCGGACCCCGACGAGTACCCGACTACGCGTGTGCGGCCGCGGTGAACTTCCTACCGTGAATCCGTGGTGCTAGCGAGTGATGCCGTTGTGGGTGGTGGCGGCATGCGCGGGCTGCCGGCCGCCTACCGGCCGCCCGCGCCGACGACGCGACCGCTTCCGTTGCCCTGTGCCATCGCCGTTGTCGATCCGCACGAGGCCATCCGGACGGCGGTCGAATTGTGGTGTCGTACGGCGCAACCAGCCACCCGGTACGTGCGCGGATTCTCGTCGGCAGACCGGTTCCTGGCGGCGTCCGGCCGGCTCGCGGCGCCGCCCGGTGTCGTCATCGTCGACCCGGCACTGCCTGGCGGCGATATCGACGTCGGTGGCCTCGGACGGATCGTTGCGGCGGGCCATCGGGTCGTCGTGTATTCGGCGGTGATGACGGATCGGACCATCGCCGGGAGCATGCGGCACGGTGCCCTGACCTGCCTGATGAAGTCGGAGGACAGGCAGCACCTCCTGGCCGCGTTGCGTGCCGCGGGTGCGGGCCTTGCCTGCCACGGTATCGACGAGCACGCGCGGATGGTCGAACCGCAGCGTGGGCGCCGCGTTCGTCTGGCGCCTCGAGAGCATCAAATCCTGATCGCCTGGCTGCGGGCCGAGACCAGAGACGATGTGGCGAGGGAACTGTCGATCTCGCCGGCCACGGTGCGAACACACCTGGCCCGCATCCGGGCCAAGTACGCGGCCGCGGGCCGTCCCGCCGCGACCAAGGCCGCCCTGGTCGCACGCGCGATCCAGGATCGTCTCATGTCGCTCGACGACCTGTGATCGAGCACCTGCACGCGTGCGGCAGTCGTCACAGATCGTCGACGCCGATGATGCCGTCCTGGATTGCCCGCACCACCAGTGCCGCCTTGGTCGGCGCGGCGCGACCGACCGCGGCGTACTTGGCCCGAATCCGTTCCAGGTGAGTGCGGACGGTCGATGCACTGATACAGAGGTCTCGCGCCACGAGGTCCTTGCTGTCGGTGCGGAACCAGGCGACGAGTATCTCCCTCTCGCGGGCGCCCAGCCGTGGTCTACCCACCTTGCTGTCGTTGAACATCGCCGTGCGCATCAGCTGGCCGGCGAAGTACCTACCGGTCTGTGCCATCCGAATGGCCTCCAGCAGTTCACTTTTCGGGTCGGACTTCGAGACATAGGACGCGGCACCGGCTTCCAGTGCGGAGAGGACGACCTCGAACTCGGCGAGATGTGAATAGACGACCACGGGAATCCCCGCGGCCCGGCAACGGTGGAGTTCGGCGAATGCGGGTGGCGCGTGCGGGGCGTTGAGTTCGAACACCACGACGTGGCCGCGGGGGGACGGGATGCCGGGATGGTTGGCCAACATGTCGGGTACCGAGCCGTACTCGCCTGCGACGGCGATGGGTGGGTCGGTTCGAGTGCACCACCATTTGACGGCTGCGCGGACGGCCTCGTGGCCGTCGACCACAATGACGCCGGGCTGCGGCGCCACCCCGCTCTGTGTCATCGCCTCACCCGTTATCGCCGTAAGAGGACATCGCATCAGAATTTGCTGAAACCATCTCAGCTAGTCGCCGAGCCATCTCCGCGGCTACGCGCCTGTGAGTCGCCGCAACTTTCACCTCGACCATTCATCCATCACACGTCCGTTGCAACTTGTCGATGTACTCCCTTCGGATGAATTGGATACTTTCGGAGAATTCGCTATACCTGTCCGATGTCGATCGAATCGGTCGGTACCGGTGACCCGGTCAGCAGTTGCCTTTGGCGGGGACGCCGGCGAATCTGTCGGATACCCACTGGCCCAGCAGTGCACCCGGATCCAGCGTGTGCCCCTGCCCTTCGAGGCGCACTCGCAGCACGGTGTCGCCGAGTGAACACGCCCGTCCCATCGCCACTTCCGTCCACTCCGGTGGCACCGTGTCGTCGGCGCCCCCGTATACCGCGAGTATCGGCAGCTTGCTGGGCTGCTGGGGGAGCGCGTACGCCGTGAGCCGCCGTTTCAGGCGGTCGGCGGCCAGGACGGAGTCCGGCCGGGCGTCGGATTGCGAAAGAGATTCGGCAAGTCGGCCTTTCCGCTGTATGGCAGCTTCGCCGCAGGACAGCAGCAGTTGCCTGCTCGCCTCGAGTTGACCGTGCAGATAGTCGTCGGGCCGGATCGCCGGGTCGACACCGGCCAGGCCATCGACGATGTAGGGATACAGATACAACTGGTCGACGGTCAGGGTGGCGTTCTGCGCACGGTGCACGATGCCGCTGACATCGAGGGCGGGCACGATGGCCGCCGCGCCGAGCAAGTCCGTTCCCTCACCGTAGGCGTCGTCGTATTCAGCAGCGGCCCATGCCGCGCTCCCGCCTTGAGATGCACCGAGCGCAACCCAGCGCGAAGAGAGTTCCGGAACGACCAACCGTGCCGCACGCACCGCATCGATCACGTTGAACGCCGCGGACTTCGGTTCCAGGTACGCGTGCGCCTGCGGGGTCACCCCGTCCTGCGGGGTGTCGCCGAGCCCGGCGTAGTCGGTGTAGGCGACCGCGTACCCCTGCGCCAGTTGGATGGCGACGGCCTTGATGTCGCCGAACAGTCGGGGGTCGTGCGTCGGTCCGCATTCCGGCGTGACGCCGACCGTTCCGTGTGCGTAGCCGATCAACGGCCAGCCTCCCTCGGGAGGCGCTCCGGGCGGGGTGAACACGGCTCCGGAGACCACGGTGGGTGCACCCGTGATGCCGGAGATCGATCGGTAGATCATCGTGTGGGCACCGGAGCCCGGGGGCAGCGCCGAGAGATCGAAAGCTGTTTCGGTAGAACTGGATACGAGTGTTCCGCGTGTGCTCCATGCCTGCGAACCGATCGAGGGCATATCGCGGCTGTACTGCAGCGGTTCCAGCCGCGCGGCCCCGGTCGCGCTCGTCGTCGCGCAGGCGCCCACCAACAGGCCGGTGAGCAGGCCGGCCAGTGTCCGTAAGGCGCCGTGCGTCATCGATGTCCCCTCGTTCCACTACAGCATTGCATGGGCTCGCGCGGGTTGTTACCCCGGCGAAATAGATTGTCGGTCAGCCAACCGACATTGAATTCTTGCGGCAGCGGTGAAAAATACTTCACATCGTCAAACACCACTGGCGATCGGGCCGTCTTTGTCGGCTGAACAACCCACAATTCAAACCCCAAACGGGGTTTCTGCTGTAATTCGCATCACACTGTGTTTTCCATGCGCCGCCGAGCGGGGGCGGGCGAGCTACTGTGTTCACACCCCATGAAGGCGGGGGCGGTGGAGCGGCGTCATCGAGGTCGTCGTGAATTGCACAGGCACCATTTCGGTTCCGTTGATTGGTCGCGCGACGCCAAGTTTGCAGACGCGCAGAGTTCAACGAATGCGGCGAAGCCCGGGAGGCTTCGCCGCCATTTAGGGGCTCTTCATGATTGAGGGTGTAGAACGGTCAGCTGCTGTCGGCCTGTGATTGGGGTGTCTGGTTGGCTGGGTGTG
>NZ_LQOL01000091.1 GCF_002101555.1 Mycolicibacterium canariasense | reverse complement strand
GCGGCTGCACCTCGAGATCCCGAACTGCGCACCCATCCGCACCGCACCGGCGCGGCCGCGGCTACCGCCGCACCAGGAGTGCTGCTCGGTGGAGGCGTCCTGCCCGCCCCCATGCTGGCCGACCTCGTCACCGCCGGCGCCCGCATCAAAAGCTTGCCCACCCCCGCCGAGCTGCCCACCGAACCCGGCTACCGGCCCTCGGTAAGCCTGGCCACCTGGGTCCGCACCCGCGACCTCGTCTGCAGCTTCCCCGGCTGCACCCACTGCGCCCAGCGCTGCGATGTCGACCACGTCATCCCGTGGCCGGCGGGGGCCACCCACCCGGGCAACCTCTCGGCCAAATGCCGCACCCACCACCTGCTCAAGACCTTCGGCGGCTGGACCGACCGACAACACCCCGACGGCACCCACACCTGGACCGGCCCCACCGGTCACGCCTACACCACCGTGCCGCTGACTCGAATCCTGTTCCCCGACAGAGTCATCCACACTCCGGCACCACCTGCACAAGCGGTCACCACCACCAGCGACCGCCACCTGGCCATGCCGCGCCGCCGGCGCACCCGGGCCCAATCCCGCATGGCGCGGATCAACGCCGCCCGCCGCCTCAATCACCGGGCGATCGAAGAAAACGCCGAACCGCCGCCGTTCTGACGGCACCGATCACCGGCGAGGGTAGTGCGGGAGCGCGATGGCATCCGCGGTGGTGAACCACTTGCGCTCGGCGATGGGGCGGAACGGCCAGCGCTGCATCCACTTCATCACCTGCGCCGTCACGACGATATCGCCGTTGGTCTTCGGTAGGTAGCCGTCGATCCCGTTGGCCAGGGTCTGGCAGCGGTCGATGTACGGGCGCATCACCGCCTCATACCGGGTCAGTGCATCCGGAAGCGCTTCCGCGGCAAAGGTATCCGCGGGGCCGAGCTCGCCGGCCAGCACGTACGCCCCGACCAGGGCCAGGCTGGTGCCCATCCCGGACAGCGGAGACGCGCAGTATCCGGCGTCGCCGACCAGCGCGACATTGCCGCGGGTGAACGAATCCATGTGCACCTGCAGGAAGGCGTCGAAGTGGAAATCGTCGGCCTCGGCCGCGGCGGCCAGCAACTGCGGGCAGTGCCACCGCGCGCCGGCGAAATGCCGGCGCAGCAGCTCGATCTGGGCGTCCGTGTCACGGCGGTCGTAGTCGACCGGATCGGACCGGAACGCCAGGCCGGCCTTGGCCACTGCCGGGTCGTGCGACGGTCGCATCGACGCGTTCAAGCCGGGCTCCTGATACAGCAGGAACCAGCCGTCCAGCCCGGCGGTGTCCGGCGCGCTGAACCACGCGTTGTATCCGCCCAGCAGGGTGGTGAACTGTTCCTCGGGCCCGAACACCAGGCGCCGCACGGCCGAATGCGGTCCGTCGGCACCGACGATCAGGTCGGCGGAGACGGTGCTGCCGTCGCTGAGCGTGACGGTCGAACCGTCGATGGCGGTGATCCGGGTGTCGAACCGGTACTCGGTGCTCGTTTCGGTGGCCCGATACAGCACCTCGACCAGGTCTCCGCGCAGGATCTCCAGTTTCGACACCAGCCCGTTGCCGTGGAACGCCGTCACCGGCATCTCGGCCCGGCGCGAACCGTCGGCGCGCACCCAGGCCGCGCCGCGCTGGTCCAGCGCGGTGGCCGTCACCGCTTCCAGCAGGCCCATCTCGGCGGTCACGTCGTGGCCCGCGCCGCGCAGGTCGACGGTCTGCCCGCCGGACCGGATCCCGGGTGCCGTCTCCACCACCACGACCCGGTAACCGGTGCGGGACAGCCAGTGCGCCAGCGCGGGCCCGGCGATCCCCGCGCCACTGATCAGGACCGTCGTCACAACCCGAGTTCCTGGTAGGTCCGGCGGACGAATTTCGGTTGAGCCGATTGCAGTTTCGCGACCGACGTGTTGCCGCGGACGGCCGCGGCGTCGGCGCTCAGGTCGGGATAGTTCTGGATCAGGTACAGCAGGATCACGTCATTGGCCGGATCGGCCTGCCACCAGGTGCCGAACGCACCCGGCCAGCCGAAGGTGCCCAGCCCGCCCGGGCCGAAGAACTGCCGGGACTGGTCCGGGTCGGTCACCACCGACATGCTCAGGCCGAACCCGCGGCCGATCCAGAACGGGCCGCCGAGGAAGTTCTGCTGTTTCTGCTCGGCGGTCAGCCGGTCGGTGCGCATCAGCTGCACCGACTCCTGCGACAGCACCCGGACACCGTCGACGGCGCCGTCACCCAACAGCATCCGGGCGAACTGCAGGTAGTCGTCGGCCGTCGACATCAGGCCGGCCCCACCGGCGCAGAACTCGGGCGGGGTGAGCGCCGGCGGACCCATCACGTCGTCGCGGAGGCCCCCTTCTGTCAGGGCGTACATGGTGGCCATCCGGCGGCGCTGCACCAGCGTCAGCGCAAACCCGGTGTCGCGCATGCCCAGCGGCTCGAAGATCCGCTCGGAGAGCAGCTGATGCAACGGCTTACCGGTCATCCGGCCGATGGCGATGCCGAGCACGTCGGTGCCGTGACTGTAGGTGACCCGCTCGCCGGGTTGGTGGGCCAGCGGAAGCTGGGCCAGTTCGGCCAGCCAGCGGTCCTCGTTCTGCCGATGTGACAGCCGCGAATACGCGCGCGCCAGCGGGCCGGTCACCGAGAACGGGTAGGCGAGCCCGGATCGGTGTGTCATCAGGTCTTCGAAGGTGATGGGCCGGCGCAGCGGGACCGTGACGTCCACCGGTCCGTCCGGCCGGGCCAGCACCCGCACCCCGGCGAGTTCGGGTATCCACGGCGCGATCTCGTCGCGCAGCGTGAACGTGCCCTCGTCCACCAGCGTCATCGCGGCCGCCACGGTCACCGGCTTGCTCATCGACGCGATCCGGAACACGGTGTCGCGCTGCATCGGCAGGCCGGCCGCCACGTCACGGTGGCCCAGTTCGTTGACCTGAACCACCTCGCCGGCATGCCAGACCAGGGTGACCGCGCCGGCGAGCAACCCGGAGTCGATGGCCTCGGTGATCGAGGCGCGGTTCGCGTCGAGACTCATCCGCGACACGATACTGAGCCGTGGGCCGGTATCGCTGCCAACCTGGTCACCCCGCGGCGTTGGCGGCCGCCGCCGCCCGCGCCAGTTCGGCCAACAGCGGCGGCACGTCGGCTCGGTCGACGACCACCTCGATGACGGCCATCCGGTGCCGATTCTCGGCGGCGGCGGCCAGTGCGGCATCGAGTTCACCGACGGTGCAGGCGCGGGCGGTCAGGGCATCGGGCACACCGAGGGCTGCCGGAAGCTCCTGCCAGCGCCACGTGACAATGTCGTTGTAGTAGGCCGCGGGACCGTGAATGGCCCGCTCCACCGTGTAGCCGTCGTTGTTGACGACGATGATCACCGGGGCGATGCCCTCGCGCGCCATCACCCCGATCTCCTGCACCGTCAGTTGGGCGGCGCCATCGCCGATGAGCAGCACGATCCGTCGGTCCCGATGTGCCAGCGCGGCGCCGAGCGCGGCCGGCAGGGTGTAGCCGATCGACCCCCACAGCGGTTGCCCGACGAACGTCACCCCGGCGGGCAGGCGGTGTGCGGCCATCCCGTAGAACGACGTGCCCTGGTCGGCGAGCACCACATTGCCCGGGGTCAGCGCGTCAGAAACCCGGTCCCACAACATCTTCTGGGTCAACGCGGTATCGGGGGCCGGGGCGGCGTCGCGCACCGGCGCGGCGGGGTCCGGTAGGGCGGGGGAGGTGACGCCCCGATCGGTGAGGATGCCGGTCAGCGCCTCGAGCGCGGCGTCGATATCGATCGGGGCGAACACCTGCCCGGCGACGGTGGCCTGCACCGGCCCCACGTCGATGGTGCGGGCGGGGTCGATCTGCTGGGAGAAGAAACCGCTGACCATATCGGTGAACTGCACCCCGGCGGTCACCAACACCGGGGCCTCCTCGATGGCGCGGCGCACCGGCTCGGCGCTGGCCGCCCCGGCGTAGATGCCCAGGTAGTTGGGCGAGCTCTCGTCCAGCAGGCTCTTGCCCCACATCAGCGTCGCGTACGGCACGGTGTCGGCGGCCAGCAGGTCGGCCAGTTTGTCGACGACGCCGAGCCGGTGCACCAGCAGGTCGGCGAGCACGGTCACCTGGTGCTCGCCGATGAGTCGCCGGGCCGCGGCGGTGAACAGGGCCAGGGCCCGCGGGCTGGTGCCTGCGCCGTAGGACGGCAACGGCGCCGACGGCGGATCGACGGGAAAGCGGGCCACATCGGTGGCCAGCAGCAGATACCCGGGTCGCTTCTGTTCGCGCACCTCCGAGAGCACCCGGTCGATCTCCCGGGTGGCCGTTGCCGGAGTCAGACTGGCCTGGGCGCAGGTGATTTCCCGGGCCATCCGGAAGAAGTGCTCGAAATCGCCGTCGCCGAGGGAGTGGTGGACCACCCGGCGGGCGGCCTGGGCGTCCTTGGACGGTGCCCCCACGATGTGCACCACCGGCACATGCTCGGCGAAACTGCCGGCGACAGCGTTCGCCGCCGACAGTTCGCCGACGCCGAAAGTGGTGACCAGCGCGGCGATTCCCCGCAGACGGCCGTAGCCGTCGGCGGTGTAACCGGCGTTGAGCTCGTTGGCCCCGCCGACCCAGCGGATCGTGTCGTGTGCGAGCACGTGGTCCAGGAACTCCAGATTGAAATCGCCTGGTACCCCGAACACCTCGGTTGCGCCCAACTCGGCCAGCCGGTCCAGCAGATAATCGCCAACGGTGTAGTCGGTATCGGTCATCAGCCGAGCCTACGTGCGGGTGCATACTTCCTCGGGTGACCACAGCAGCACCGGCCCCGATGAAGAAAGTGGCCTTCGCCAGCTTCGTCGGCACCGCCATCGAGTTCTACGACTTCTACATCTACGGCACGGCCGCCGCGCTGGTGTTCCCGAAGATCTTCTTCCCCAACCTGAGTCCGACCATGGGCACCATTTCCTCGCTGGCCACCTTCGCGGCCGCGTTCCTGTCCCGCCCGGTGGGAGCGGCGGTGTTCGGGCATTTCGGGGATCGGTTGGGGCGGAAGAAGACCCTGATCGCCACCCTGCTGATCATGGGCATCTCCACCTTCGCCGTCGGGCTGGTACCCAGTGCGGCGTCGATCGGGGTGCTGGCGCCCGTCATCCTGCTCACCCTGCGGTTGTGTCAGGGCTTCGCCGTCGGCGGTGAGTGGGCGGGCTCGGCGCTGTTGTCCGCCGAATACGCCCCCAGCGAGCAGCGCGGCAAGTACGGCATGTTCACCCAGCTGGGTGCCGGTGCCGGATTGGCCACCAGCAACCTGGTGTTCCTGATCGCCAATGTGACCATCGGGGAGAAGAGCCCGGTGTTCCTGGAATGGGGCTGGCGGGTGCCGTTCCTGGTGAGCGGGCTGCTGGTGATCGTCGCGCTGTACGTGCGGCTGAGCATCGACGAGACCCCGGTGTTCACCGAGGAGCAGCGTCGCAACGCCGTGCCGCGGGCACCGCTGACCGAGCTGCTGCGCACCCAGACACCGCAGGTGCTGCTTGCCGCGGGCTGCATGGTCGGCATCTTCACCATGAGCTTCCTCGGCGGCACCTACCTGCTGAGCTACGCGGCCACCAAGATCGGCCATCCGCGCACCCTCATCCTGACCGTCGGGGTGCTGGCCGGTGTCGCGCTGATGACGTTCACCGCCATCTCGGCCGTGCTGTGCGACCGGTACGGTCGCCGCCGGATCATCCTGGCCGGGTTCGTCGTCGCGCTGCCGTGGGCCTTTCTGGTGATGCCGATGATCGACACGGGTTCGCCGTGGCTGTTCGCGCTGGCGATCGGTGGCATGTTCTGCATCTTCGGGACGTCCTACGGACCCATCGCCTCGTTCCTGCCCGAGATCTTCGCCACCCGCTACCGGTACACCGGTGCCGGGCTGGCCTTCAACCTGGCCGGCATCGTCGGCGGCGCGGTGCCGCCGCTGATCGCGGGGGTACTGGTCAGTGATTTCGGGAGCTGGTCGGTGGGGGCGTTGATGGCGATCTTCGTGGTGGCCAGCATCGCCTCGACGGTGGCGCTGCCCGAGACGAAGGGCACACCACTGGCCGACGACGCGGCCGAGGTGGCCTGCTAAGCTACCCGGCAGTTCGACGTCCTTTAACGATCCGTCCAGAGAGGCGGAGAAGGAGGTCCGGGTTAATCGTGGGCACCGCTGATGCCGCACACGCCGACCGGGAATTGATGTCCGCCGCCGATGTGAGCCGGACCGTTTCCCGCATCGCACACCAGATCATCGAAAAGACCGCGCTGGACGCGCCCGACGCGCCGCGCGTGGTGCTGCTCGGCATTCCCACCCGCGGTGTCCTGCTGGCCGATCGGCTGGCCGAGAAGGTCCGCGAGTTCGCGGGGGTCGAGCTGGCCCACGGTGCGCTGGACATCACGCTGTATCGCGACGACCTGAACATCAAACCGCCGCGGCCGCTCGAGGTCACCTCGATCCCGCCCGGCGGCATCGACGGTGCACTGGTGATCCTGGTCGACGACGTGCTCTATTCCGGCCGCTCGGTCCGCTCGGCCCTGGACGCGCTGCGCGATATTGGCCGGCCCCGCACCGTACAGCTGGCGGTACTGGTCGACCGTGGGCACCGGGAGCTGCCCATCCGGGCCGATTACGTCGGCAAGAACGTCCCGACGTCGCGCAGCGAGAACGTCAAGGTGCGCTTGCAGGAGAGCGACGGCTACGACGGTGTGAAGATCGCCCCCTACGGAGGACCGGCTCGCTGATGAGCGCTTGCGCGAAGAAGAGACAAACGCTGATGAGCGCTTGCGCGAAGAAGAGACAAACGCTGATGAGCGCTTGCGCGAAGAAGAGACAGACCAGATGAAACACCTTCTCTCGGCCGCTGACCTGTCCCGCGACGAGGCGACCGCGATCCTCGACGACGCCGACCGGTTCCGCGAGGCCCTGTTGGGCCGCGAGGTCAAGAAATTGCCGACGCTGCGCGGGCGCACCGTCATCACCATGTTCTACGAGAACTCCACCCGCACGCGGGTGTCCTTCGAGGTGGCCGGCAAATGGATGAGCGCCGACGTCATCAACGTCAGCGCCTCGGGCTCCTCGGTGGCCAAGGGCGAGTCACTGCGCGACACCGCCCTGACGCTGCGCGCCGCCGGCGCCGACGCGCTGATCATCCGGCACCCGGCTTCCGGTGCGGCACAACAACTCTCGAAGTGGACAGTGGAACCCGACGGGACCGGTCCGAGCGTCATCAACGCCGGGGACGGCACCCACCAACACCCCACCCAGGCGTTGTTGGACGCGCTCACCATCCGGCAGCGGCTCGGCTCGATCGAGGGCAGGCGGGTGGTGATCGTCGGTGACATCCTGCACAGCCGGGTCGCGCGATCCAACGTCGAACTGCTGGCCACCCTCGGTGCCGAGGTGGTCCTGGTCGCCCCGCCGACGCTGCTGCCGGTCGGGGTCGCGGACTGGCCGGTCAGCGTGTCGCACGAACTGGACGCCGAACTGCCCGCCGCGGATGCCGTGCTGATGCTGCGGGTGCAGGCCGAGCGGATGAACGGCGGCTTCTTCCCGTCGACCCGTGAATATTCGGTGCGCTACGGACTGTCCGAGAAGCGTCTGGCCAAGCTGGCCGAGGACACCGTGGTGCTGCACCCGGGCCCGATGCTGCGCGGCATGGAGATCGCGCACTCGGTGGCCGACGCGCCGCAATCGGCGGTGCTGCAACAGGTTTCCAATGGTGTCCACGTGCGGATGGCGGTGCTGTTCCACCTGCTGGTGGGGGCGGAATCCGACAAGGCAGAGGTGGTTTCGTGAGTGTCCTGATCAAGGGTGTGCGGCTCTACGGCGAGGGTGAGCCCGTCGACGTGCTGGTCTCCGACGGGCAGATCGCCCAGATCGGCACGGGCGCCACGGCAGACACCGTGATCGATGCCACCGGCCAGATCCTGCTGCCCGGTTTCGTCGACCTGCACACCCATCTGCGCGAACCCGGCCGGGAATACGCCGAGGATATCGAAACAGGCTCGGCCGCAGCCGCTTTGGGCGGGTACACGGCGGTGTTCGCGATGGCCAACACCGATCCGGTGGCCGACAGTGCGGTGGTCACCGACCATGTGTGGCACCGCGGGCAGCAGGTCGGCCTGGTCGACGTGCACCCGGTGGGTGCGGTGACCGTCGGGTTGGAGGGCAAGCAGCTCACCGAGATGGGCCTGATGGCCGCCGGGGTGGGCCAGGTACGGATGTTCTCCGATGACGGCATCTGCGTGCACGATCCGCTGGTGATGCGCCGCGCGCTGGAATACGCCAGCGGGCTCGGGGTGCTCATCGCCCAGCATGCCGAGGAGCCACGGCTGACCGTCGGTGCCGTCGCGCACGAGGGCCCCACCGCCGCGAAACTGGGACTGGCCGGCTGGCCACGCTCGGCCGAGGAGTCCATCGTCGCGCGCGACGCGATCCTGGCCCGCGACGCCGGCGCCCGGGTGCACATCTGCCATGCGTCCACCGCAGGCACCGTCGAACTACTGAAATGGGCCAAGGGGCAAGGTATTTCGATCACCGCCGAGGTGACCCCGCACCACCTGCTGCTCGACGACGCGGTGCTGGCCGACTACGACGGGCGCAACCGGGTGAACCCGCCGCTGCGCGAGGCCGGTGACGTGGCCGCGCTGCGCCAGGCGCTGGCCGACGGTGTCATCGACTGTGTGGCCACCGACCACGCGCCGCACGCCGAGCACGAGAAGTGCTGCGAGTTCTCGCATGCCCGGCCGGGCATGCTGGGACTGCAGACCGCGCTGTCGGTGGTGGTGCAGACGATGGTGCAGCCGGGCCTGTTGAGCTGGCGCGACATCGCCCGGGTGATGAGCGAGGCGCCGGCCTCCATCGTGGGGCTGCCCGACCAGGGCCGCCCGCTGGAGGTCGGCGAACCCGCCAACCTGACCGTCGTCGACCCGGACGCCACCTGGACCGTCAGCGGTCCCGCGCTGGCCAGCCGCTCGGACAACACCCCGTACGAGTCGATGACCCTGCCGGCGGCGGTGACGCTCACCCTGCTGCGCGGCAAGATCACCGCGCGGGACGGGGCGAGCGCAGTGACCGGGGGATCAGCGCCGTCGTGAACACTCCCACGCTGATCGCCTCGCTGATCATGGCCGCCGTGCTGGCGGTACTGATCGGTTTCCTGATCCGGCAGATGCTGCGCGGCTGGTTGCACCGCGCGCAGCGCCAGGCCGAGCTGATCGGGGCGCTGCCGTCGCTGCCGGATACCGTGGGGCCGACGCTGATCGGCCCGACCAAGGGGCTCTACGTCGGCAGCACCCTGGTGCCGGACTGGAACGACCGGATCGCCGCCGGGGCGCTGGGTTTCCGCGCCAAGGGTGCGTTGACCCGCTATCCCGAGGGAATCATGGTGCAGCGCAGCGGCACCGGGCCGATCTGGATTCCCGACGAATCGATCCTGGCCATCCGCACGGAGCGGGCCATCACGGGCAAGGCGCTCACCCACGACGGCATCCTGGCGATCCGCTGGCGACTGCCGTCGGGAACCGAGATCGATACCGGCTTCCGGGCCGACGACCGCAACGAGAACCTGAAATGGGTCAAGGAGGAAGCAGCGTGAGCAAAGCCCTGCTGGTACTGGAGGACGGCCGGGTGTTCACCGGTACCCCGTTCGGCGCGATCGGGCAGACCCTCGGCGAGGCGGTGTTCTCCACCGGGATGTCGGGCTATCAGGAAACCCTGACCGACCCGAGCTATCACCGCCAGATCGTGGTCGCCACCGCACCGCAGATCGGTAACACCGGCTGGAACGGCGAGGACGCCGAAAGCCACGGTGACAAGATCTGGGTCGCCGGCTACGCCGTCCGGGACCCGTCGCCACGGGCGTCGAGCTGGCGCGCGACCGGCACGCTGGAGGACGAGCTGGTGCGCCAGGGCATCGTCGGGATCGCCGGGATCGACACCCGCGCGGTGGTCCGCCACCTGCGCAGCGCCGGGTCGATGAAGGCCGGGGTGTTCTCCGGGGCCGCTTTGGCCGACACCGCCACGCTGGTGGACCGGGTGCGCAGCCAGCCGTCCATGCTGGGCGCCGACCTGGCCGGTGAGGTGTCCACCGAAACCCGCTACGTGGTCGAACCTTTCGGCCAGCAGCGGTTCACCGTGGCGGCCGTCGACCTCGGCATCAAGACCAACACCCCGCGCAACTTCGCCCGCCGCGGCGTGCGCAGCCACGTGCTGCCGTCCTCGACGAGCTTCGACGAGATCGCCGACCTCAAGCCCGACGGGGTGTTCCTGTCCAACGGGCCCGGCGACCCGGCCACCGCCGACCACATCGTCGGGGTCACCCGCCAGGTGCTCGAGGCCGGGATCCCGTTGTTCGGCATCTGTTTCGGCAACCAGATCCTGGGCCGGGCACTGGGCCGGTCCACCTACAAGATGACCTTCGGCCACCGCGGTATCAACATCCCGGTGATGGATCACGCCACCGGCCGGGTGGCGGTCACCGCGCAGAACCACGGCTTCGCCCTGGAGGGCGAGGCGGGCGAGGAGTTCGACACCCCGTTCGGCCGCGGCATCGTCAGCCACACCTGCGCCAACGACGGGGTGGTCGAGGGCATCAAACTGGTCGACGGGCGGGCGTTCTCGGTGCAGTACCACCCGGAGTCGGCCGCCGGCCCGCACGACGCGGAGTACCTGTTCGATCAATTCATCGACCTGATGGCAGGGGAGAAGTAATGCCACGCCGTTCCGACCTCAACCACGTCCTGGTGATCGGGTCCGGGCCGATCCTCATCGGCCAGGCCGCCGAGTTCGACTACTCGGGCACCCAGGCCTGCCGCGTGCTGCGCGCCGAGGGGTTGCAGGTCACCCTGATCAACTCCAACCCGGCGACCATCATGACCGACCCGGAGTACGCCGACCACACCTACGTCGAGCCGATCACCCCGGCGTTCGTGGAGAAGGTGATCGCCCAGCAGGCCGAGCGCGGCAACAAGATCGACGCCGTGCTGGCCACCCTGGGCGGGCAGACCGCGCTGAACACCGCCGTCGCGCTGTTCGAGAACGGTGTGCTGGAGCGCTACGGCGTCGAGATGATCGGCGCGGACTTCGACGCCATCCAGCGCGGTGAGGACCGGCAGAAGTTCAAGGACATCGTCGCCAAGGTCGGCGGTGAATCCGCCCGCAGCCGCGTGTGTTTCACCATGGACGAGGTCCGCGACACCGTGGCCGACCTCGGGCTTCCTGTCGTCGTTCGGCCCTCTTTCACGATGGGTGGGCTGGGCTCGGGCATGGCTTATTCGGCCGAGGACGTCGAACGGATGGCCGGCGACGGCCTGGCCGCCTCCCCGTCGGCCAATGTGCTGATCGAGGAATCGATCTACGGCTGGAAGGAATTCGAGCTCGAGCTGATGCGCGACCACCACGACAACGTGGTGGTGGTGTGCTCCATCGAGAACTTCGATCCGATGGGTGTGCACACCGGCGATTCGGTGACCGTCGCACCGGCGATGACGCTGACCGACCGCGAGTACCAGGTGATGCGCGATCTGGGCATCGCGATCCTGCGCGAGGTCGGCGTCGACACCGGCGGCTGCAACATCCAGTTCGCCATCAACCCGAAAGACGGCCGGCTCATCGTCATCGAGATGAACCCCCGGGTGTCGCGTTCCAGCGCGCTGGCGTCGAAGGCCACCGGCTTCCCGATCGCCAAGATCGCGGCCAAGCTGGCCATCGGCTACACCCTGGACGAGATCGTCAACGACATCACCAAGGAAACGCCGGCCTGTTTCGAGCCCACGCTGGACTATGTCGTGGTCAAGGCGCCCCGGTTCGCGTTCGAGAAGTTCCCCGGCGCCGACCCCACGCTGACCACCACCATGAAATCGGTGGGCGAGGCGATGTCGCTGGGCCGCAACTTCATCGAGGCACTCGGCAAGGTGATGCGCTCGCTGGAGACCAAGCGCGCCGGCTTCTGGACCAAACCGGACCGCGACGCCACCCTCGAGGAGCTGCTCGCCGATCTGCGGACGGCCACCGACGGGCGGATCTACGACATCGAGCAGGCGCTGCGCCTGGGCGGCACCGTCGAGCAGGTCGCCGAGGCCTCCGGGGTGGACCCCTGGTTCGTCGACCAGATCGCCACCCTGGTGGCGCTGCGCGCCGAACTGGCCGATGCGCCCGTGCTGGACGAGACGCTGTTGCGCCGGGCCAAGCACAGTGGTCTGTCCGACGGCCAGATCGCCGCGCTGCGACCGGAACTGGCCGGCGAGACCGGGGTGCGGGCGCTGCGTGAACGGCTCGGCATCCACCCGGTGTACAAGACGGTGGACACCTGCGCCGCCGAGTTCGAGGCCCGCACGCCGTACCACTACAGCAGCTATGAGCTGGACCCGGCGGCCGAGACCGAGGTCGCCCGGCAGGCCGCCAAGCCCAAGGTGCTGATCCTCGGGTCGGGCCCCAACCGGATCGGGCAGGGCATCGAATTCGACTACAGCTGCGTGCACGCCGCCACCACGCTGAGTGCGGCCGGTTTCGAGACCGTCATGGTCAACTGCAACCCCGAGACGGTGTCCACCGACTACGACACCGCCGACCGGCTGTACTTCGAACCGTTGACCTTCGAGGACGTCCTCGAGGTGTACTACGCCGAACAGGCCTCCGGCGCAGGGGGTCCCGGCGTGGTCGGGGTGATCGTGCAGCTGGGCGGCCAGACCCCGCTGGGACTGGCCGAACGGCTGGAGCGCGCCGGGGTGCCGATCGTGGGTACCAGCCCCAAAGCCATCGACCTGGCCGAGGACCGCGGCGAGTTCGGTGAGGTGCTGCGCAGTGCCGGGCTGCCGGCGCCACGGTTCGGCACCGCCACCAGCTTCGAGGCGGCCCGCCGGATCGCGGCCGACATCGGTTACCCGGTGCTGGTGCGGCCGTCCTACGTGCTGGGCGGGCGCGGCATGGAGATCGTCTACGACGAGGCGACGCTGGAGGGCTACATCGCCAGGGCCACCGAGCTGTCCCCGGAGCATCCGGTGCTGGTGGACCGGTTCCTGGAGGACGCCATCGAGATCGACGTCGACGCGCTGTGCGACGGCACCGAGGTGTACATCGGCGGGGTGATGGAACACATCGAGGAGGCCGGTATCCACTCCGGTGACTCGGCGTGCGCGCTGCCCCCGGTGACGTTGGGCCGTCAGGACATCGAGTCGGTGCGCCGCGCCACCGAGGCGATCGCGCACGGGATCGGCGTCGTCGGGCTGCTCAACGTGCAGTACGCGCTGAAGGACGATGTGCTCTACGTCCTGGAAGCCAACCCGAGAGCGAGCCGCACCGTTCCCTTCGTATCCAAGGCCACCGCGGTGCCGCTGGCCAAGGCGTGCGCGCGGATCATGCTCGGCGCGACCATCGCCCAGCTGCGGGAGGAGGGTGTGCTGGCCGCCGAGGGCGACGGCGCCCACGCGGCGCCGGACGCGCCGATCGCGGTGAAGGAAGCCGTGCTGCCGTTCCACCGGTTCCGCAAAGCCGATGGCTCCCAGGTGGATTCGCTGCTCGGCCCGGAGATGAAGTCCACCGGTGAGGTGATGGGCATCGACCGTGACTTCGGTACCGCCTTCGCCAAGAGCCAGACCGCCGCCTACGGGTCACTGCCGGCCTCGGGCACCGTGTTCGTGTCGGTGGCCAACCGGGACAAGCGCTCGCTGGTGTTCCCGGTGAAGCGCCTTGCCGATCTGGGATTCCGGGTGCTGGCCACCGAGGGCACCGCGGAGATGTTGCGCCGCAACGGTATTCCATGCGAAGTCGTGCGCAAGAATTTCGAGGAGCCGGGGGAGGGCCGGCCCGCGGTGTCCGCGGTGGACGCCATCCGGGCCGGGCAGGTGGACATGGTGATCAACACCCCGTACGGCAACTCCGGCCCGCGTATCGACGGCTACGAGATCCGGTCGGCCGCGGTGTCGGTGAACATCCCGTGCGTGACGACGGTGCAGGGCGCCTCGGCCGCGGTGCAGGGCATCGAGGCCGGCATCCGCGGTGATATCGGGGTGCGGTCGCTACAGGAGCTGCACAGCCAGTTGGGTGCGACCCCGTGAGCCCGTTCGGGACGCGGCTCGCCCAAGCCGTCGCGGCGCGGGGGCCGTTGTGCCCGGGCATCGATCCGCATCCCGAACTGCTCGCCGCGTGGGGGCTGCCGGTGTCGGTGGACGGTCTGCGCCGGTTCGCGGACATCTGTGTCGAGGCGTTCGGCGGGTTCGCGATCGTCAAACCGCAGGTAGCCTTCTTCGAAGCCTTTGGGGCGGGTGGGTTTTCGGCCCTGGAGGAGACCATTGCCGGGCTGCGCGCCGCCGGTGTACTGGTGCTCGCCGACGCCAAACGCGGTGACATCGGTTCCACGATGGCCGCGTACGCGCGGGCCTGGGTCGGCGACTCGCCGCTGGCGGCCGACGCCGTGACGGCCTCGCCGTATCTC
This sequence comes from Mycolicibacterium canariasense, assembly GCF_002101555.1. Classification (GTDB taxonomy): domain Bacteria; phylum Actinomycetota; class Actinomycetes; order Mycobacteriales; family Mycobacteriaceae; genus Mycobacterium; species Mycobacterium canariasense. Next base: position 15,705 of record NZ_LQOL01000091.1, on the reverse strand, counting down.
GGTTTCGAATCGCTGCGCCCGCTGCTGGACACCGCCGCGGCCCACGGCAGGGGAGTGTTCGTGCTGGCCGCGACGTCCAACCCGGAGGGGGCCGGCGTGCAGTGCGCGACCGTGGCCGGGCGCACCGTCGCGCAGTCCATCGTCGACGCGGCCGGCGCCGAGAATCGGGTGACGGGCACCGGCTCGGTCGGGGTGGTGATCGGTGCGACGCTGACCGAGCTGCCCGACCTGAGCGCCTTCGAGGGTCCGGTGCTGGCGCCCGGGCTGGGTGCACAGGGCGGCCGTCCCGAGGATCTCGGCCGGCTCGGCGCCCGGGTGCTGCCCGCGGTGTCCCGAGAGGTGTTGCGCGCCGGACCGGATGTCGCGGCGCTGCGGGCCAGTGCCGAGCGGCTGCGCGACGCGGTGGCTTACCTGGCCTGACGGCGGCGCCGGAGGGTGACGATCACCGCCGCCGCGGCACCGACCAGGAGCCCACCCAGCAACACCGCCCCGGTGATGTCCCCATGGTTGCGGGTGCGCAAGATCACCTGCTGGTAGTCGGTGTCGGTTTCGGCACGGGCGAACAGGTAATCGCCGTCGATGTCCTGTGGGGCGTTCAGATGATTGGTCCAGCGGGTCAGGTAGCGCACGCCGTCCAGGTACGGCGCCAAGACCGCACTGTGCACCGGACCGGCGAACTGCAGCGTGGGCGCGTTGCCGGGGACGGGCACCCGGACGGGATCCATCCGGTGGGCGGCCAGCAGGTACAGGTCGACGGTCTGGGGGGCGGTGGCCGAGCGGGACAGCCGCATCGGGTACACCACCTCGTCGGCCTTGTCCGCGGCGAACGACAGCCGTAGCGGCTGCAGTGTCCCGGTCAGCGATGCGCCCGCGGCGCCGGGCACCAGCTGGATCGCGACGATCTCCCAGCCGTCGGCGACATACGGCGCCAGGTTCGCGTCCAGTCCGTCCGGGTGTGGGAAGCCCTTGTCGGCCAGCCAACCGGCCAGCGCGGCCGGATCGTCCCCGCGCAGCCGCGTCACGTCGAAAGGCCCGATGCGCTGGCTGGACAGCACCTGCACCCCGGCACCGGGAGCCGCCCCGGCCGTGTCGAAGGCCTCGCTCGAGCCCTGCTGCAGCCAGTCGAAGGTCGGCCACCAGCTGTCCCGGTATTCGACGCGTGGGGCGGTGAGCCGGGTCAGTTCGCCGAACACGGCGATGTCCCCGAGGCTGACCTGCGCGGCCGACGGCACCGGCATGACCCAGGCCGCCCGGTCCGAGCTGCCGGTGACACCCAGCGACATCAGGATGTCCTCCCGCAACCCGTCCCAGGTGACCAGCGCTCGCTCGTCGACCACGGCGGCCCCGGCGCGGTCGGGAATGTAGGCGCCGCAACCGCACGCCCATGCCGGTGCGGCGGTGTGGGCGACGAGTGCGGCCAGCAGCATCAGCACGGCACAAAACGACCGGTGAGCGACCCGCATCGGCATGAAGTTACCGGTCGTGCGGCCTCGTCACGACCGGATCGACCGGTCGCCGGGCCCGATCGGACGGCCCCGACACGCCGACGCGCCGTGACCAGCAAGAATTTCTTATCCGACCGCCAGAATCGCCGGACCGGCGACGGCGCCGCCCCGCGGCGATGAACAGGCGAGGTCGCCGCCGTAACGCGAAAAGCGCTGGATATGCAGGTAGATCGGGTGTCGGGGCGGCGGCGACGCGGTTGCCGGGTGCAGCCGCGGCTAAGGGCGGCAGCACCCCGCGCGCGCCCTACACGCTGGTCTTTTGGCCCCGTTCACCGGGGGTGGGGTTAGCTTTCGTCAGGATGCGTGGGTACGGTCGTCGTCGCTGGCTGGTTACGTAATCCAGCCGTGATGAAACAACAGATGGCGAGAGACGGAGGAACCCCGTGGCCCTTCCCCAGTTGACCGACGAACAGCGCGCGGCAGCGTTGGAGAAGGCTGCTGCCGCACGTCGAGCGCGAGCCGAGTTGAAAGACCGACTCAAGCGCGGCGGCACCAACCTCAAGCAGGTGCTCACCGACGCCGAGACCGATGAGGTCTTGGGCAAGATGAAGGTCTCCGCGTTGCTGGAGGCGTTGCCGAAGGTGGGCAAGGTCAAGGCTCAGGAGATCATGACCGAGCTGGAGATCGCCCCGACCCGCCGCCTGCGCGGCCTCGGCGACCGTCAGCGCAAGGCCCTCCTGGAGAAGTTCGACTTCTCCTGAGCGCGGACCGAACGAATAAGTGAACACTGGTGGAGGGCCGGGCAGGGCTGCCGTGGTGGTGCTGTCCGGCCCGTCCGCCGTCGGGAAATCCACGGTGGTCCGCTGCCTGCGTGACCGGATTCCCGACCTGTATTTCAGCGTGTCCGCGACGACACGCGCGCCGCGACCCGGTGAGGTCGACGGTGTCGACTACCGGTTTGTCAGCCCCGAACAGTTCCAGCATCTGATCGATTCGGGTGAACTGCTGGAATGGGCCGAGATCCACGGCGGCCTGCATCGCTCGGGCACGCCGGCCGCGCCTGTCCGCGCGGCCGTTGCGAACGGTGTGCCCGTTCTGATCGAGGTGGATCTGGCCGGGGCGCGAGCCGTCAAGACGGCGATGCCCGAGGTCACGACGGTGTTCCTCGCGCCCCCGAGCTGGGAGGCGCTGGAGGAACGGCTGATCGGCCGCGGTACCGAGGGCCCGGAGGTGCAGGCCAGGCGGCTGGCCACGGCGCGCGCCGAACTGGCCGCCCAGACCGACTTCGACGTGGTGGTGGTCAACAGTCAATTGGAGTCGGCGTGCGCGGAATTGGTATCCTTGCTGGTGGCCCGCTAACCGACTGGCTTTTTCGGCCGCCTCACGGCCACCAACTGCATCTTCTCTATCACCCATTACAGCCGGGAGAATCTCCGTGACCTCTGTCGAGAACCTCGACGCCGCCAACGCCTACGACACGCCGTTGGGCATCACCAACCCGCCCATCGACGAGCTGCTCGACCGGGTGTCGAGCAAGTATGCCCTGGTGATCTATGCCGCCAAGCGCGCCCGGCAGATCAACGACTACTACAACCAGCTCGGTGACGGCATCCTGGAGTACGTCGGCCCGCTGGTCGAGCCGGGTCTGCAGGAGAAGCCGCTGTCGATCGCGATGCGTGAGATCCACGGCGATCTGCTGGAGCACTCCGAGGGCGACGAGTAACGCACGCGCCGGCGGGACACATGACCGAACGCAAGCGCATCGTCGTCGGCGTTGCCGGCGGCATCGCCGCCTTTAAGGCGTGCACGGTCGTCCGTCAGCTGGCCGAGGCCGGGCATTCCGTCCGTGTCGTCCCCACCGAGTCGGCGCTGAGATTCGTCGGCGCCGCCACCTTCGAGGCCCTGTCGGGCCACCCGGTGCACACCGGGGTGTTCGAGAACGTCGACGAGGTACCGCACGTCCGGATCGGCCAGGAGGCCGATCTGGTGGTGGTGGCCCCGGCCACCGCCGACCTGCTGGCCCGTGCCGTCTCCGGCCGCGCCGACGACCTGCTCACCGCGACCCTGCTGACCGCGCGATGTCCCGTGCTGTTCGCTCCGGCCATGCACACCGAGATGTGGTTCCACCCGGCCACCGTGGACAACGTCGCGACGTTGCGCCGCCGCGGCGCGGTGGTTCTGGAACCCGCCTCCGGGCGGCTCACCGGTGCCGATACCGGGCCGGGCCGGCTGCCCGAGGCCGAGGAGATCACCACACTGGCCGGACTGTTGCTGGAGCGGGGCGACGCCCTGCCGTACGACATGGCCGGGGTGAAGGCGCTGGTGACCGCGGGCGGCACCCGCGAGCCGCTGGATCCGGTCCGGTTCATCGGGAACCGCAGTTCGGGCAAGCAGGGCTATGCGCTGGCACGGGTGCTCGCCCAGCGTGGCGCCGACGTCACCCTCATCGCGGGCAACACCTCCGGTCTGGTCGATCCGGCCGGCGTGCACGTGGTGCACATCGGGTCGGCGGCCCAGCTGCGTGATGCGGTGTCCAAACACGCCCCCGACGCGAGCGTGCTGGTGATGGCCGCCGCCGTCGCCGATTTCCGGCCCGCCCAGGTGGCGACCGCCAAGATCAAGAAGGGGGCCGGCGAGCCGACGTCGATCGAACTGATCCGCAACGACGATGTCCTGGCCGGCGCCGTCCGCGCCCGCGCCGACGGCCAGCTGCCCAATATGCGCGCCATCGTCGGGTTCGCGGCCGAAACCGGTGACGCCGACGGCGATGTGCTCTTCCACGCCCGGGCGAAGCTGCAGCGCAAGGGCTGCGACCTGCTGGTGGTCAACGCCGTCGGCGACGGCAAGGCGTTCGAGGTGGATGACAACACCGGATGGCTGCTGGCGGCCGACGGCACCGAGGCGGCTTTGCCACACGGCTCGAAGACTTTGATGGCCAGCCGTATCGTGGACGCGATCGGGGCGTTCCTGACGACGGAGTGAACCCGCCGGCATCAACCTGCGGATAAGGGTTGCGCCGGTCGGGGGTTGCAGGTTGGCTCGCAGTGAGCGTGTATACGATTCGACTACCTAACTATTCTGGAGGAAAAGGCACTGTGAGCACAGGTCGACTGTTTACCAGTGAGTCGGTCACCGAAGGACACCCCGACAAGATCTGTGACGCGATCAGCGATTCGATCCTCGACTCGCTGCTGGCCGCCGATCCCAAATCACGTGTCGCAGTCGAGACCGCCGTCACCACCGGCCAGGTGCACGTCATCGGTGAGGTGACCACCTCCGCCAAGGAGGCGTTCGCCGATATCAACAGCACGGTGCGCGCGCGCATCCTGGAAATCGGCTACGACTCCTCCGACAAGGGCTTCGACGGTGAGACCGCCGGCGTCAACATCGGCATCGGTCGCCAGTCGCCCGATATCGCGCAGGGGGTCGACACCGCGCACGAGACCCGCGTCGAGGGCGCCGGCGACCCGCTGGACCTCCAGGGCGCCGGCGATCAGGGCCTGATGTTCGGCTACGCCATCAAGGACACCCCGGAACTGATGCCGCTGCCGATCGCCCTGGCACACCGGCTGGCCCGCCGGCTCACCGAGGTGCGCAAGAACGGGGTGCTGGACTACCTGCGCCCGGACGGCAAGACGCAGGTCACCGTGCAGTACGACGGCACCACCCCGGTTCGGCTGGACACCGTGGTGCTGTCCACCCAGCACGCCGCCGGCATCGACCTGGACGGCACCCTGACCCCGGATATCCGGGAGAAGGTCGTCAACACGGTGCTGGCCGATCTCAACCACGAATCCCTGGACACCTCCGATTTCCGGCTGCTGGTCAACCCGACCGGCAAGTTCGTGCTCGGCGGCCCGATGGGTGACGCCGGTCTGACCGGCCGCAAGATCATCGTCGACACCTACGGCGGCTGGGCCCGTCACGGTGGCGGCGCGTTCTCCGGCAAGGATCCGTCGAAGGTGGATCGCTCGGCCGCTTACGCGATGCGCTGGGTGGCCAAGAACGTGGTCGCCGCCGGCCTGGCGGAGCGCGTCGAGGTACAGGTGGCCTACGCCATCGGCAAGGCGGCCCCGGTCGGGCTGTTCGTCGAGACGTTCGGGTCCGAGACCGTCGACCCGGCTCGCATCGAGAAGGCCATCACCGCCGTGTTCGACCTGCGGCCGGGCGCCATCGTTCGCGACCTGGACCTGCTGCGCCCGATCTACGCCCCGACCGCCGCGTACGGGCACTTCGGCCGCACCGATATCGAGTTGCCGTGGGAGCAGCTGAACAAGGTCGACGAGCTCAAGGCGTCGGTCTAGTACCCGCCCAAACTCACCTTCGGGCCGGAAAGTGCGAGCGCGACACGGCAATACGTCGAATTCGGCGGCGTCGCACTAGGGGTGCAGGGCCGCCCGTAGCGCGGCCAACCCGCGCTCGGTGGCCTCGGTCGCGGCGGGGGAGGCCAGCGCCAGGCTGACGTAGCCGTGCACCATCGTCGGCTCGTTGCTGCGCTGCACGGGAACCCCTGCCGCGCTGAGCAATTCGGCGTACCGGCCGCCGTCGTCGCGCAGCGGGTCGTGCTCGGCGGTGCCGATGAACGCCGGCGGCAAACCCTGCAGCGATACCGCATTGGCCGGTGCCACATCGGTGGGCAGCGCGGCCGGGTCGTCGAGGTCCATCCCGGGCAGGTACCACTCCAGGAAGGTCTCGATCACCTCGTCGTTGAGGATGTAGGCGTTCGGGTTCTCCAGGAACGACGGGGCGGTGCGGTCACCGACGGCCACCGGATACCACAGCAGCTGGAACACCAGCGGCGGCCCGCCGGCGTCGCGGGCCCGCAATGCCATCACCGCGGACAGGTTGCCGCCCGCCGAATCGCCGGCCACCGCGATCCGGGCCGGATCCCCGCCGAGCTCGGCGGCGTGCTCGCCGACCCAGCGCAGTGCCGCCCAGGCGTCCTCGACCCCGGCCGGGAACGGGTGCTCGGGCGCCAGCCGGTAGTCCGCCGACACCACGATCGCCTCGGCGCCCACGGCGTGCGCGCGGGCCACGTGGTCGTGGGTGTCCAGATCGCCGATCGCCCAACCCCCGCCGTGGTAGAAGACCACCACGGGCAGGTTGTCGTGCTGGGCCACCGGTGGCCAGTAGATGCGCACCGGGATGTCGGTGAGTTCGCCGTAGGAGATGGTGTGTTCTTCGATCCGCAACTGCGGCAACAGCTCGGCCGGCGGTTTCACCGCGCGCATCCGTTCCCTGGCCACCTCCACCCCTTCGGCTTTGGTGAACACCATGGGGACGGCATCCAACAGCGCCTTGAGGATCGGGTCGACGTCGGGTCGGGTGGTGGTCATGCCTCAGGCTAGCGCGGCCCGCAGTGCGGCCAACCCGCGATCGACCGCATCGGTCGCCACCGGTACCACGCCGTGGTAGCCGAGGTAGCCGTGCACCAGGGTGGGGGCGTGATCGACCTGCACGGGTACCCCGGCCGCCGCCAACAGCTCGCCGTAACGCACGCCGTCGTCGCGCAGTGGGTCGTACCCGGCCACGGCGATGTAGGCCGGCGCCACCTCGGCCAGCGAGTCGGCGCGGGCCGGCACCAGGGTGGCCGGCGGGTTCTTCAGATCGGCGCCTGCGGCGTACAGCAGGGAGAACCCGCCGACGGCGCCGCGGCCGAGGATCGGGGCGTCGGCGTTCTCGGTGAACGACGCCAAGCTGGTGTCCCAGGTGGTGGCCGGGTACCACAGCAGCTGTAGGCGCGGCTTCAGCCCGGCGTCGCGGGCCAGCAGGGCCACCACCGCGGCCAGGTTACCGCCGGCCGAATCACCGGCCAGCGCAAGGCGTTCCGGGTCGGCGCCCAGCTCGTCGGCATGTGCGGCGACCCATTGCGTCACCGCCCACACGTCGTCCACGGCGGCCGGGTAGGGATGTTCGGGGGCCAGCCGGTAATCCACCGACACCACGACCGCACCCGCGGCGACGGCGTGCTCGCGGGCGGTGCCGTCATAGGTGTCCAGATCGCCGACCACCCAGCCGCCGCCGTGGAAGAACAGGACGACCGGCGGCCGGGGGCCCGGCGACCCGTCGGTGTCGGGCCAGTAGACCCGGACCGGGACACCGGCGATGGTGCGGTCCTCGGTGCGCAGATCCTGGTGCACCGGGCGGCGGGGCAGCGCGCGGAACCGCTCGCGGGCGGCTTCGGCACCTCCGTCGGTGGTCAATTGGAACGGCACCGCTTCCAGTACCTTTTCCAGAATGGCGTCCAGGGCGGGTCTGTCGGTACCGGGTTCAGGCATGGCATCACCGTACGCAGCGCGCTCGACCCGGCTGTTGTGGGTGTTGGCTCTGCTGGCCGCCGCCGGGTACGGCGTTTTCCTCGTCACGGTGGCATTGCGGGTCCCGGCCGGGGCCGAGCTGACCGGGCAGTTCGTCCTGCAGCCCGCCGTCAAGGCCGCCGCGGCGGTGCTGCTGGCGGTCGCGGCGCTGTGGCACCCGATCGGCCGGGAACGGCGCTGGCTGGTACCGGCGCTGGGGTTCTCCGCGGCGGGCGACTTCCTGCTGGCGCTGCCCTGGTGGCCGCCGTCCTTCGTGCTCGGGCTGGGGGCCTTCCTGCTGGCGCACCTGTGCTTCCTGACCGCGCTCTACCCGCTGGTCGGGCGTAGCACGCCACGGCTGGCCGCGGCCGCGCTGGTGGTGGCCGCCTGCGTGGTGCTGCTGGTGTGGTTCTGGCCGGCGCTGCTGGAGCAGGGCATGGCGGCTCCCGTGGTGGTCTACATCGGGGTGCTGGGCGCCATGGTGTGCGCGGCGCTGCTGGCGCAGCTGCCGACACCGTGGACGGCGTTGGGTGCGGTGTGTTTCGCGGTATCCGACGGGATGATCGGGATCAGCAAGTTCGTGTTGGGCAGCGAGCGGCTGGCGGTGCCGATCTGGTGGTTCTACGCCGCCTCGCTGCTGCTCATCACCGCCGGCTTCTTCTTCGGTCGACACCGTTGACGCCCGCCGAGCACGAGCCGATCGCCCGGGTGCTCCCGATGCTGTCGGTCCCGCACCTGGACCGCGAGTTCGACTATCTGGTATCGGCCGACCAGTCCGACGACGCCCAGCCCGGGGTGCGGGTGCGGGTGCGTTTCCACGGCCGCCTGGTGGACGCGTTCGTCCTCGAAAGACGTTCCGACACCGATCATTCCGGAAAGCTGGGGTGGCTGGACCGGGTGGTGTCGCCGGAACCCGTGCTGACCCGGGAGGTGCGCCGGCTGGTGGACGCGGTGGCCGCCCGGTATGCCGGCACCCGCGCCGACGTGCTGCGGCTGGCCGTGCCGCCCCGGCACGCCGCGGCCGAGAAACAGGCGAGCCCTGAGCTTCCGCCGACGGCCGAGCGTCCGGTCGACGAATCGGGGTGGGCCGACTACGGACGCGGCGAACAGTTCCTGGCCGCCATCCGGGAGGGCCGTGCCGCCCGCGCCGTGTGGCAGGCACTGCCGGGGGAGCGGTGGCCGCAGCGGCTGGCCGAGGCGGCCGCCGTGGCGGTGCATTCCGGACGAGGCGCCCTGCTGATCGTCCCGGATCAGCGCGACGTCGACGCACTGCATGCCGCCGCCTGCGCGTGCGTGGACGAGTCCAGGGTGGTGGCGCTGTCGGCCGGCCTGGGCCCGTCCCAACGGTACAAACGGTGGCTGGCGGTGTTGCGTGGGCAGGCCCGGCTGGTGATCGGCACCCGCAGTGCGGTATTCGCTCCGGTGGCGGACCTGGGATTGGTCGCCGTGTGGGACGACGGTGACGATTCCCTGGCCGAACCGCGCGCCCCGTATCCGCATGCGCGTGAGGTCGCCATGTTGCGCGCGCACCAACTGCGTTGTGCGGCATTGCTCGGCGGCTACGCGCGCACGGCCGAGGCCCAGGCGTTGGTGCGCAGCCGCTGGGCGCACGATCTGGTGGCACCCCGCGCCGTGGTGCGGGCCCGGGCGCCGCGGGTGGCCGCGGTGGACGACAGCGCTTTCGACCAAGAGCGCGACCCGGCGGCCCGCACCGCCCGGGTGCCCTCGATGGCGTTGCGCGCCGCCCGGACGGCACTGGCCGCCGGGCATCCGGTGTTGGTCCAGGTGCCGCGTCGCGGCTACATCCCGGCGCTGGCGTGCGCTCGGTGCCGCACCGTGGCCCGCTGCCGGCACTGCACCGGGCCGCTGTCGCTGCCGGACCGCGACGCCCACGGGGCGGTGTGCCGATGGTGTGCCCGTACCGAGCTGTCACTGCGCTGCGTGAGTTGTGGCTCCGACGCGGTACGGGCGGTGGTGGTCGGTGCCCGCCGCACCGCCGAGGAAATGGGGCGCGCCCTGCCCGGTGAGGTGATCATCACCTCCGGTGGTGACACCGTGCTCTCCACGGTGCGAGCCGGGCCGGCGGTCGTCGTCGCCACCCCCGGCGCGGAACCCGCGGCGCCGGGCGGATACGGGGCCGCGCTCCTGCTGGACGGCTGGGCACTGTTGGGCCGGCAGGACCTGCGCGCCGCGGAGGACACGTTGCGCCGCTGGATGGCCGCGACCGCGCTGGTGCGCAGCCGCGCCGACGGCGGCATGGTGGCCGTCATCGCCGAGTCGGTGATCCCCACCGTGCAGGCGTTGATCCGCTGGGACCCGTTGGGGCACGCCGAAACCGAGCTGGACGCGCGCACCGAGGTGGGCCTGCCCCCGGCTGTGCACCTGGCGGTGCTCGACGGCGCCCCCGACGCCGTCGCCGCGCTGGTGGATGCCGCGACGCTACCCGCCGAGGCCGAACTGCTGGGACCGGTGGAGCTGCCGCCCGGCGCCCGCCGGCCGCCGGGGGTCGCAGTGGACAGCCCCATCAGTCGCATGCTGGTGCGGGTGCCGCGCACCGGTGGCCTGGAATTGGCGGCCGCGTTACGCCGGGCGGTCAACGCGATGTCGGCCCGCCACGACCAGCAGCCGGTGCGGGTGCAGATCGACCCGCTGCACATTGGCTGATCACCACAGCGCCGGTCACCACAGCACCGCGGCACCGCAGGCGATACCGAGCGCGGCGGTCACGATCCCGGTCGCGGGGACGGCCCACCGCGCCGGTGCGATGTCGCCGTGCTCGCCGAGGAGTTGTCCACGCCGGACCCGGTGCGCGGCGCCGGCGGCCAGCAGGGCGATCGCGGCCAGTCCGTGCGCCCACCCGGGCAGTTCGCGGGCGCGGAACGCCAACAGGACGGCCACCGCCAGGAATCCGAATGCCGTTCTCTCCCAGCTGAGTTGAGTGCGCTCACACTGCAGACCGTCGGCTCTCACCCGGCCAGCACCGCCGAGGCCAGTACCGCCGCGCCGGTGATGAGCAGGAACCCCGTCAACAGCGCCGGCAGGTGTGTCGCCGGCAGGTCGGCGTCGGCTCTCATGGCCTGCTGCACGCGCCGCCACCGCCGCACCGACGCGACGGCGACCACGGCTCCCGCCGTGATCAACGCCGTGGCCAGGCCGCGGCGCCCCCACGACACGGCGAACGGTCCCAGCAGCTGCGCGACGGCGACACCGCCGGCGATCAGGGCGAGCGCCGTGCGGATCCAGGCCAGGAACGTGCGTTCGTTGGCCAGGGTGAACCGGTAGTCGGGCTCCGCACCGCCGTCTGCCGACGGCCGCCCGGAACGCACGGGCGACACCGTCATGCGCCGTACCGCAACCAGATCGGCAGACACTTGTCGAGCTGCTCCATGAACTTCTCCAGCCCGACGCGGTGCTCCCCGAATCCGGTGGGGTCGACCCGGTAACCGGGAAAGGCGATCCCGATCCCGAACAGGCCGGGGGCGATGATGCCGTTGGCGGGGTTGTGTCGCAGCGGTCCCCACTGGGGTGCCTCGATCCGCCGCGGCTCGAAACCCACCGTGTAGATCACCTGATCGCACCGGCCCAGCAGCTCGTCGAACCGCGGGTCGTCCACGTGGCACCGGTGCAGCCGCTCGGGCAGCCGTCCGTCCAGATTGTCCCTGGCCCATTGGGCGGCATGACCTTTCAGGCCGGTGTCGTCGAACAACGTCCAGTCACCGAAATCCACGGCGTAGCGCAGGGGGTGTTGGTAGAAGTTGATGATCTCCGCCACGGGTTGTTTCAACAGGTTGGGTAGCACCAGCATGGTCGAATGCGACGAGCCGAACACGGCGACGGTCGCCCCGTCGAGTCGTTCGGTGCCCAGTTTGTGCGCATCGACGGCGACGTCGAGGGGGATCTCCCGCATACCCGGATAATCCAGGCTGCGGGCCCGTGAGCCAATGGCCAGCACCACGTTGTCCGAGGTGAGGACGGCATCCTCGGTATGCACCGCCCAGCGTCGCTGGTGCAGCTCGAGGCGGGTTGCCGTGGTCTTGTGCGTGGCGACCCGCTCGGCGAGGCGTGCGGTGATCCATTGCAGTGGTTCGGCCACCGCTCCCAGCGAACACGTCTGGCTCGGGTCGAGGCCGCGGATCGCAAAGTCCGGTGCCTCGTGGAAGCCGAACGCCGCGGGTGTCCCGAGGAAATCCAGGAAGCCGCCGACCCGGGTGTTGCTGGACACCACCGACCACCGAGTCCCGAAATCGCCGACGGCGAATTCCGGGTCCACCCAGGCGATCTCGTCCGGACGGATACCACAGTCGATCAGCCGACCGACTGTGGCGATGCCGGACGGTCCGGCCCCGACGATCGTCCACCGATAGTGCGTGGGATGCATGGCTGCTGGCTCCTTCGGATGTCTGTGTCGTGGTGCCGATCAGCACCACACACTCATCGTCGGCCCGGCCGCCGCCCGGCGGTACGACCCACGTCGTTGTGGGCTCACAAACCCCGTTTGTGACCTGAGGGTCAGTGCGCCCCCTGCAACGTGCCGATGTGCCCGAGCAGATCACGGACCGCGCCCGCCGGCGGTGTCCGCCCACCGACCCAGATGGCCCGCAGGTCTCTGTGCAGATCCAGCTCCGGAGTCGGTACCTCGCGTAGCCGCCCGAACGCGAGATCGTCGGCCACCGCGAGCCGGCTCATGACGGCGGGGGCCTGACTGGCCAGCACCGCCGCCCGAACGGCCGCGGCGGACGACAGCTCCAGCAGGGGAGCAGCCTGCTCGGCGGGCTCGTGGCCGGTCCGGCGCAGCGCGGCGATGAGTGAGTCGCGGGTACCCGACCCGGCCTCACGGCAGATCAGCGGCGTTCGTGCCAGCTCGGCGGCGCTGATCGACCGAGCCCGCCGGGCCCACTTGTGGCTTGTGGCGACGACGACCACGAGTTCGTCATGGGCCACCACCCTGGTTCGCACACCCGACGGGACGGTCGGGCTTTCGACGAAGCCCACATCGGCTGCCCCGCCGGTGACATCGGCGATCGCGTGATCACTGTTGGTGGCGGTCAGCGTCACCTCCGGAGCGGGAGCCCCGTTCTGGATCGCGGCGGCGCGCAGCGATACCAGCCACCGCGGCAGCAATTGCTCGGCAATGGTCTGGCTGGCCGAGATCTTGATGCGGCTGCGGGTTTCCGCACGCAGGGACGCCAAACCGGCATCCACGTGTGCGGCGACGTCCAGCAGTTGACGGGCCCACTCGGTGACCACCACCCCGGCCGGTGTCAGCTGCGATCCACGCGGTGTGCGGACCGCCAGCTTCACACCGGTCTGCGCCTCCATCGAGGCCAGCCGGGCAGACACCGCCTGCTGGGTCAGCCCGATCTTGCGGGCCGCGGCGCCGAGACTGCCCGTCTCGGCGACGGCCATCAGAACCTCGAACTCGGTGAGACCCGGCATGCGTGAACTCAAAGCCATGACCTCGATGAAAGCACAGCACGGGACGTGCCGGCCGGTGCAGCGCGAGTGGGCGCGCATCCGGTCACAAACAACGGTTGTGAACCGACAGCAATCGAGGCACTACTGCGGCCGCCCATGACCGCGAAATATGAATGTTGTTCCCACACAACCGATACAGGAGGAATCAGAAATGACTCACATGAGGAAGGCCGCGATGGTAAGTCTGGCACCGGTGGCCGCGGCCGTCGCGATTGCACTCGCACCCGCGGGCGGCGTGGGTGTCGACCCCCGGACGCCCTATGGCACCGACCCGGCAACGAGCACCGTCCCGACCTATCACGTCGACAACCAGGACGAGGTCGACACCTCCGGCGGATTCGTCGACCAACCCTTCTGAGCTCCATTCACCCGATACCCAGCGACCACCCCACGGAGGAGTACCGCATCATGAACCACATCGGAGCACTTGTCATCACCGCCGCGGCGGTGGCCATCGGTGCCGCGTCCCCGGCCTGCGCGGAGGTCGACGTGGTCCAGCACACCGGTCACGCCGAGGTCGTCGCGACGCCAGGCCCGGCGACCGACCATGCCGCCCAACTTCAGCGGCCGTTCGGTGGGGCGCCGGCCCTGGCGTTTCACCACTGAGGCGGGTGGCCCGACGCTCGGCCGCCCGCGATGCCGTGTATGGGCAAAAAGCCCCGTTGCACATAAGGTAGTGCACAGCCAGCGCACAGGAGGTGAGGATGGGACGACTGATCCGGTGGTCGATCCTGTTGGTACTCATCGCCTTTGGCTTCCTGTGGCCGGTGATTTTCAGCGCCGGCCCCGGATCGGGCGACCCGGTCGAGGACCCGGTGGTGATCGCCGACTACACCGCCTCCTACACCGTCGATGTCGGCGGTCGGCTGAATGCGGTGGAAACCATCACCGGTGAATTCCCGGATGGCCGGCACGGCATCTTCCGGTACTGGGACGTGGCCAATCCGAACAACCCGAACGTGCGCCAGGTGCCGAGGGTCGACGCCATCCTGATGGACGGCCGACCGGCGCCCTACCAGATGTTGTGGGAGCGCGGGGAGCGATTCCGGGTCGCCAAGATCGGCTCCGCTGATGTCACCCTGGACGAGGGCACCCACGTCTTCGAGATCCGCTATCACATCGACGGTGTCCTGGACCCGGGAAAGGTGGGCGCCGACAAGCGGTTCGCGTCGAGCACCGGCGGTCGGCAGGCCCGCACCGCCTTCTACTGGAACGTCATCGCGCCGTCCTGGAACAACATCATCCAACGGGTGAACGTCACCGTGACGCTGCCCGCGAAGGTGGTCGGTGCCCAGTGCTCGGTGGGCTTCGGCGCCGGCCGGGACTGCACCGATCTGACGGTGCGCGGTGACACGGTGACGTTCCGGGCGAGCGGTCTCCAGCCGCGCACCCCGGTCACGCTGCGGGCCGGCATCGACATGCCCACCCCGGCGCGCGCCGAACTGCCATGGCCGTACCCGTTCGACCGGATCCTGGGGCAGTCGGTGACCCAGGTGGCGGTGCTGCTCGGGTTGTCGGCTCTGGCCGGTCTCGGCGCGGTGCTGGCGTACCGCACCACCGTGGAACCGTCGCCGGGTTTCCCGTTGCAGTACGCGCCACCGCCCGGCCTGGGGCCGGTCCAGTGTGAATACATCCGCACCGAGGCGATCCCCAGGGACGGGCTGACCGCGACGCTGTTCCACCTCGCCGAGCGCAAGCTCATCGAGCTGCGCCAGGTCAACGACAAGCAGTGGAACATCCGCGGTATCGCCGTCCCCGGCGCCTGGGCGGACGTCGACTATCCGAGCGCGGCCGTCGGTGGGGCGCTGAAGGTGATCGGTCGGGGCACCGAGTTCCAGGCCAAGAAGTCGGTGACGGCCGGGAAGAAACTCAACAAGGCCAAGACCGATCTGGCCGAGGCCACCCGCGAATGGGCGGTCAAGGACGGGCTGCTGGTCAAGCGGCGCAAAGAGCTGTGGGTGCGTACGGCCAACGCAGTGGCCGCCGTCCTGATGGTGTGCGCCTTCTTCCGGTGGGGATTTTCGATCACGCTGTGGGCGTTGCCCTTTGCGGTGTTCTTCCTGCTGTCGCTGCGCTCCTGGGCCGACGGGGTCGGCACCCGGCGCACCGCGGCCGGGCGGCAATTGTGGTCACAGGTGGGCGGATTCCACCGGATGCTGACCACCGATTCGGCCGAGAGTCGCTTCGACTTCGCCGCCCGCAAAGACCTCTACACCGCCTACGTGCCCTATGCCGTGGCCGCCGGCGTCGCGGCACTGTGGGCGCAGAAGTATCAGGCCTCCACGGGAACGGTTGCCCCGCAACCGGAGTGGTATCACTCGTCGTCGGACGACTCGTCGCGTTTCACCGGTGGGTCGGGCGCGCCGAGTTTCGACAGCTTCGAATCGGCGCTGTCGTCGTCGATCGGGGCCTACACCGCATCGCAGTCGTCGTCGTCCTCGGGCGGTAGCGGTAGCAGCAGCTCCGGCGGTGGCGGCGGGGGCGGTGGC
>NZ_LQOL01000090.1 GCF_002101555.1 Mycolicibacterium canariasense | reverse complement strand
GTAATGAGAAGGTCGGGGGTTCGATTCCCCCAGGCGGCTCTGTGCTCCACCAGTCGGCCCGCGATCATCATCGGCGGTTGCAAAGAACTTCGAAATCGGCACCGCGAGGACCTGTGCAATACGGTCGAGTTCATCAATGTCGAGCGCATCGCGGGCAGCCTTCGGATTCAATTTCCGATTCAGCGTGGACTGTGAAATGCCGGTGGCCTTGGCCACGGCCAATTGGCTTGCGCCTGCGCGGGCGATCTCCGCTCGGACTTCCGCGGCTACACGAGCGCGCACAGACGTCCTATCGGACAATTCGATCACGTTGCTCATAGGCAACACTGTAACCCGTGTATGAGTTAACGCAACCCTCATATGGGTGAAGATCCCGCACGTGTGCCAATTAACACTCGCAAGTTAGCACGTTTACCCACATGTGGGCAGCGTGTTGCTTGACAACTACCCACATGTAGGTAACAGTCTCTATCTGTGAGTGCAGAACCCTTGAGTGGGGCAGTGCCGGACGTGGTACGAGCCGCAATCGCCGAGGAAGTGCGTGCCTACATGGCACGACGCCGGCTCTCCCAAATGGCCCTCGCGGACCGGACCGGTATTTCCAGCTCAACGCTGTCCCGCCGACTGCTTGGCGAGTCAGATTTCACGGTCGGGGAGCTATATCGCATCGCCCAGGTGCTCGGCACTGACCTCGTAACCCTTCTTGGCACAAAGGCCAGCGCATGAGCCGAATCCCTGATCCTGGAGCTCCGGCAGGCACCTTCAGCGCCCTGGGGATTGGTGCCGAGCTGGCAATGCAGCTTTTCCACCATCGCGGCGTCGCGCTGCGCGCCGTTCTCCTCGACAACGAACCGTGGTTCGTCGCTGCAGATGCATGCCGGATGCTCTCCCTCCGCGACACCACTTCGGCAATGAAGATGGTGGACGCAGACGACAAGCAAGGTTTGCGCAGGTCAGATACCCCGCAGTTATTCAAGGGTATGGCCCCGCAGGTCCAAATGATGACCGTGGTCAACGAGTCGGGCCTGTACTCACTGATATTCCAGAGCACCAAGGATGAGGCGAAGGACTTCCGTCGCTGGGTGACCAAGGACGTCCTGCCTGCGATTCGCAAGAGCGGTACCTATTCGCGCTACCCCGCAGCCCCGCAGCAGCTCCCCTCGAAGCGTGAACTTGCGCAATGGGTGGTGGAGGCCGAAGACCGCGCCGCTTCGGCTGAGGCGCGCGCCGCCGAACTGGAACCGTCCGCGGTGGCCTGGGATCGCCTGCATGAGCTGGGCGCTGACTACGAGGTGGCGGACGCAGCGAAGATCCTGTCGCGTGACCCGAATATCGAGATCGGCCGTAACCGCCTGTTTGAGTTCATGCACGACCAGGACTGGATCTTCCGCGGCCGGCACAACTGCTGGAAGGCCTACCAGGACCAGGTCGACCTCGGCCGGCTGAAGCATCGCCCAGGGGGCGAGTACTTCCACAAGCCCAGTGGTGAGTACCGCACTGGCGACCCGACCATCCTGATTACCGCGAAGGGTCTCGCCGAGCTGCGCAAGCTGCTCGGTGGTACCCCCGGCCAACTGTCGTTGGTCAGTGCGTCATGACCGCGGCCATCAACACTTTCGGTCTGCCGCTGGCGCTCGGCGCTGCGC
>NZ_LQOL01000089.1 GCF_002101555.1 Mycolicibacterium canariasense | reverse complement strand
GACGCATGCATCGGCAGCGACGCAGCCAGCCACCAGGCCGCCATCGACAACGGCATCGACGGCCGACGCCTGGTCGTGGATCGAGCCCTGATGCCGCCTAAGCCCTCCGACATGCCAGCCCGCCGCCCCGGCACCGAATGCCCAACCCCAGCCAAACACGCCTACCGCTCCCAAGCCCGCGCCCTGCGCGCCCAACGCGCACTCCGCCTCCCCGCCGGGCAGAAAGACCACCTCCACCCATACCGATGCCCCGGGGGCCACTGGCACCTCACCCACCAAACCCCCGCCGAGCAAGCCGAAGTCGCGCGGCGAATCCGACGGTACGGACGGCGGAAACCGGCATGAGGCGCATCTGCGACGGGTGCCGCGCCGGACGCCACCCACACCACACCTGGGGACCCAACGCCCCCGAAGTCCTCCGCGGCGAACACCGAGTCGGCGACGATGCCGGCTGCCCGAACGTCGTCGGCCCATGGGCGGAACAACACGAATGCGAATGCCGACACGTCAACCCGCCACGCGGTAAACCACCGCACCCGCACTGCCCAACCTGCCGGTGCACCCCGGCCTAGTACACAAAGCGACAGCACGATCACGCACGGTTCAGGAGTAGACAACAGATGACAGCGCAGCCGCGGCGGTGGGGCACCAAAAGTGATGTCGCCGAACACCTCCAAGTCAGCACCAAGACCGTCGAGCGCATGACCGAACGCGGCGAGCTCCGAGCCTACGCCGTCGGCCGCCGACTCGTCCGCTACGACATGGCCGAGGTCGACGCGATGCTCGCCGCCGACACTGAGGCGGTCGACTGATGGCCGTATCGAAGCGGCTCCGGTTCGAGATCCTCCGCCGCGACAACCACACCTGCCGATACTGCGGCCGCCGCGCACCCGAGGTGCAACTCCACGTCGATCACGTCGTGCCCACCACCCTCGGCGGCACCGACGACCCGACCAACCTCGTCGCCGCGTGCGCAGACTGCAACAGCGGGAAATCAGCAACCCCAGTCGACTCACCCACCGTGCGCGACGTCGACTCCGACGTTGTCCGGTGGCGCCGGGCCATCGCAGTGGCCGCGCAGGAGAGCCAACGGGACCGCGCTGAAACGCAGCGGTTGAAGGCATGGTTCGACACCCAGTGGAAATCCTGGTCAAGCGGCGGCGGGCGGGATGTGCCGCGGCCCGATAGCTGGGGTGCCAGCGTCGAACAGTTCCTCAACCGCGGCCTGAGCATCGACGACCTGACCGACCTCATCGAAGTGGCCATGACCTCCCGCGTGTCGACGAACGACACCTGGAAGTACTTCTGCGGCTGCAGCTGGAAGCGGATCAAGAAACTGGAGGACCGCGCCACCGAACTGGTCCATGAGCAACCGCCGACAGACCCGACGCCGCTCACGACACGATGGACCCAGGCCGACATCGACGCGACAGTGGCCAACGCCCTCGACATCGCCGCCAGGTACGTCGACCCCGACGACATCGGGTACGTCGCTTGCCGGCACCAAGAAACCGGTTACTGCCCCGACCCTGGCTGCGCGCTGCAATACGCCACT
Organism: Mycolicibacterium canariasense; assembly: GCF_002101555.1. Taxonomy (GTDB): domain Bacteria; phylum Actinomycetota; class Actinomycetes; order Mycobacteriales; family Mycobacteriaceae; genus Mycobacterium; species Mycobacterium canariasense. The sequence continues at coordinate 34 of NZ_LQOL01000089.1, read as the reverse complement.
GCCATCGAATGGATGACCATGAACGCGGTCCACG
>NZ_LQOL01000088.1 GCF_002101555.1 Mycolicibacterium canariasense | reverse complement strand
ACACACCCAGCCAACCAGACACCCCAATCACAGGCCGACAGCAGCTGACCGTTCTACACCCTCAATCATGAAGAGCCAACAAACCTCCAGATCAGAGGATTTTAAGTCCGCTGCCTCTGCCAATTGGGCTATGGGGGCTGCGCCGACCAAGACGTTAGCGCCCGCCCCGACCATCGGTGACATCCCACCCCGAATCCCCCGAATAGCGGATACCCGAGCGCCGCCAAGCGACCTACCGTCGATGGATGAACGGCCTGCTCGCCGCCCTCGTCATAGTGGCGATCCTGCTACCCATCGGCGCGGCGATGCTGTGGGTTCACCACCGCGGCCAGGAACGTGCATCCAAGAAGTACTGGACCACCCGTGGCGGTGAGGCCGGCGGCGCGGCGGGTGGCGGCACCTATTTGTCAGGAGGCGGCGGCTGCAGCGGTGCCACCGGTGGAAGCTGCGGTGTCGGTGCCGGATGCGGCGGGGGCGGCTGTGGTGGTGGCGGAGGCTGCGGCGGCGGCAGCTAGAACAGTTCCTCCGGGGCGGGCGACAGCGCCAGCACCGGCCGCGGGTACCGGCACAGCGCGCACCCGTCCCCGACGACCTCGTACAACACCTCGGCGGCCAGCCGCGTCGCCCCGATGTCATCGGCCGATCCGAAGCCCACCCCGGACAGGCTCAGCTGTCCCAGAACCATCCCGTGCCGCCGGCTGAGAGCGGCCAGCCCGGCGACCATGCCGATCACCGCGTCCGCACCGTCGACACCGTCGGGCCGCGCAATATGGCGGTGCACACCGATCAATTCCACACCGGGCCGGGCGACCACCGCTGCGGCCAGGCCCTCCCAGCCCGCCGTCGCGCAATCCACCACCAACCGGGCCCCGGAACGCGAGTCCAACGCATCGAGCTGCTCCGCGGCGCTGATCCGGAACCGCAGCACACCGGCACCGGCGGCGCGATGCACCGAAGCCGCGTCGACACCCGAACCGCAATGCAGCACAATCTGTTTCGCCGATACGCCACGGGACAACGCCCGGTCGACCTCATCGACCGAACAGGCCTCGACGCCGACACCGTGGCGCCGGATCCACTCGGCCACCACGCCGGACTGCAGCACAGCGGCCGGAAAGTTCAGCGTCGACAACCGAAACACCTTGCGGTACATCGCGCATCGGCGCACCAACACCGTCTCGTCCAGGACGTCAACGGGCCGGACGTGCAGCAACCGCTGCGCGAAGCGATGCGCCGACGACATACCTGGACTGACGAGGGTGTGCACCGGGGAACCTTCTGTCGTATTCAGAACTCGGCCGCGCCGGCCGCTACAACCACTGTCTCTCGCGAGCCACCCGGAACCGAAGGCCTCTTGCGCAGTCTTGACACCGCCACCGGCGAACCTTGACGGTCTCTTGACGCCCCCGACCCACCCCGTAAAGACACGCTGAGCACCGCAAACGGGCTGCATCGAACGAAGACCGTAAAGGACCGCGCGCCGCCCGTAAAAAAACCGTCAACGACGCGGATCGGCCGCCTGGGCGGGTCTAGCTTCGACGTGGCCACCGATGCCGGAGGCCCGATCTTTCAGTGAACGGAGTGACATGTCCGCAGTGGTGTACCTCGTGCTGACGGTGGCGATCTTCGCCCTGCTCGGCCTCGTGCAGAAGTGGGTTGAGGGGCTGTGAGCTACGACAACATCGTCGGCCTGGGCCTGGCGATCCTGCTGGCACTGTTTCTCTTCGCCGCACTGCTTTTCCCCGAGAGGTTCTAGTGAGCAGTCAAACAGCGGGGATCCTGTTCCTCGTATCCCTGATCGTCGCACTGGTGGCCGTGCACGTTCCGCTCGGCGACTACATGTACCGGGTTTACTCGTCCCAGAAGCACTCTCGCGGCGAGCGGCTGATCTACAAGGCCATCGGCGCGGATCCCGACACCGAGCAGACGTGGGGTTCCTACGCCCGCAGCGTGCTGGCCTTCTCGGCGATCAGCGTCATCTTCCTGTTCGTGCTGCAACTGGTGCAGGGCAAGCTGCCGCTGCACCTGAACGATCCCGCCACCCCGATGACCCCGGCCCTGGCCTGGAACACGGCGGTCAGCTTCGTCACCAACACCAACTGGCAGGCCTACTCGGGTGAATCCACGCAGGGCCACCTCGTCCAGATGGCCGGGCTCGCCGTGCAGAACTTCGTCTCCGCGGCGGTCGGCATGGCCGTCGCCATCGCCTTCATCCGTGGGCTGGCCCGCCGCAACACCGGTGACCTCGGCAACTTCTGGGTCGACCTGGTCCGCGGCAGCATCCGTATCCTTCTGCCGATCTCGGTGGTCGCCGCCATCATCCTGATCGCCGGTGGCGCCATCCAGAACTTCCACCTGCATGACCAGGTGGTCAACACGCTCAGTGGTGGCCAGCAGACCATCACCGGTGGCCCGGTGGCCAGCCAGGAGGCCATCAAGGAGCTCGGCACCAACGGCGGCGGGTTCTACAACGCCAACTCCGCGCACCCGTTCGAGAACCCCAACTCGTGGACCAACTGGGTCGAGATCTTCCTGCTGCTGGTCATCAGCTTCTCGCTGCCCCGCACCTACGGGCGCATGGTGGAAAGCAAGAAACAGGGCTACGCCATCGCCGCCGTGATGTCGATCATCGCCCTGGCCAGCACCAGCCTGATGTTGTTCTTCCAACTGCAGCATCACGGCACCGTGCCCACCGCGATCGGCTCCGCGATGGAAGGTGTCGAACAGCGCTTCGGCGTCCCCGACTCGGCCGTCTTCGCCAGCGCCACCACACTGACCTCCACCGGTGCGGTCGACTCGTTCCACGACTCGTACACCAGCCTGGGCGGCTTGATGACGCTGTTCAACATGCAACTCGGTGAGGTGGCCCCCGGCGGCACCGGCTCCGGCCTGTACGGCATGCTGATCCTGGCGATCATCACCGTGTTCATCGCGGGCCTGATGGTCGGGCGGACGCCGGAATACCTCGGCAAGAAGATCACCCCTCGTGAGATCAAGCTTGCCGCAACATATTTCCTCATCACGCCGCTGATCGTGCTGACCGGCACCGCGATCGCCATGGCGATGCCGGGCCAACGTGCCGGCATGTTGAACACGGGACCGCACGGCTTGTCGGAGGTGCTCTACGCCTTCACCTCGGCCGCCAACAACAACGGTTCGGCGTTCGCCGGCATCACCGTCAACACCGAGTGGTACAACACCGCACTCGGCCTGGCCATGGTGTTCGGCCGGTTCCTGCCGATCATCTTCGTGCTGGCCCTGGCCGGCACGCTGGCCAAGCAGGGCAAAACCCCCGAGTCGATCGGCACGCTGCCCACCCACCGACCGCAGTTCGTCGGCATGGTCGCCGGTGTCACGCTGATCCTGGTCGCCCTCACCTTCCTGCCGATGCTCGCGCTCGGCCCCCTCGCCGAAGGAATCCACTGATGACCACCCCCACCCTCGACGCTCCGCAGTCGCACGCAGCGAAACCCGCAGGAGGCAACCGCATTCAGGGCGGCCTGCTCGATCCGAAGATGCTGTGGAAGTCGATGCCCGACGCGCTGCGCAAGCTCGACCCACGCACCCTGTGGCGCAACCCGGTCATGCTGATCGTCGAGATCGGCGCCGTCTGGAGCACCATCCTGGCCGCGGTCGAACCCTCCTGGTTCGGCTGGCTCACCGTGATCTGGTTGTGGCTGACGGTGATCTTCGCCAACCTCGCCGAAGCGGTGGCCGAGGGCCGGGGCAAGGCCCAGGCCGAAACCCTGCGCAAGACCAAGACCTCCACCATGGCCCGGCGCCTCATCGACTGGGCCCCGAACCGCCCCGTCGACGAGGAAGACGTCGCCGCACCCCTGCTGCAGCAAGGCGACTACGTCGTGGTCGAGGCCGGCCAAGTCATTCCTGGTGACGGTGATGTGGTGGAAGGCATTGCCTCGGTGGACGAATCGGCGATCACCGGGGAATCGGCCCCGGTGATCCGCGAGTCCGGCGGTGACCGCTCGGCCGTCACCGGTGGGACGACGGTGCTGTCCGACCGCATCATCGTGCGCATCACCCAGAAACCGGGCGAGAGCTTCATCGACCGGATGATCTCCCTCGTCGAGGGCGCCAACCGGCAGAAGACGCCCAACGAGATCGCGCTGAACATCCTGCTGGCCTCGCTGACCATCATCTTCGTGTTCGCCGTCGCGACCCTGCAGCCACTGGCCATCTACTCCAAGATGAACAACCCGGGCGTGCCGGATTCGTTGGCGCTCACCGGCAACGGTGTCTCCGGCATCGTCATGGTGTCGCTGCTCGTCTGCCTGATCCCCACCACCATCGGTGCATTACTGTCGGCCATCGGCATCGCCGGCATGGACCGGCTGGTGCAGCGCAACGTGCTGGCCATGTCCGGGCGCGCCGTCGAAGCCGCCGGTGACGTGAACACCCTGCTGCTGGACAAGACCGGCACCATCACCCTGGGCAACCGGCAGGCATCCAATTTCGTTCCGCTGACCGGTGTCTCACCGGAGGCACTCGCCGACGCCGCGCAGCTGTCCAGCCTGGCCGACGAGACGCCCGAAGGCCGCTCCATCGTGGTGTTCGCCAAACAGGAGTACGGCCTGCGGGCCCGCACCCCCGGCGAACTCAAGACCGCGCACTGGGTGGAATTCACCGCGCAGACCCGGATGTCGGGCGTCGACCTCGGTGCCGGACACTCCCTGCGCAAGGGCGCAGCCAGCTCGGTGGCCGAGTGGGTGCGCAGCCAGCGCGGCCAGGTGCCCTCGGAGTTGGGCGATATCGTCGACGGCATCTCGGCCGCCGGCGGCACCCCGCTGGTGGTCGGCCAGCTGCTCGACGGGACGGCATCGGTGCTCGGCGTCATCCATCTCAAGGACGTCGTCAAACAGGGCATGCGTGAGCGTTTCGACGAGATGCGCCGGATGGGCATCCGCACCGTCATGATCACCGGTGACAACCCGTTGACCGCCAAGGCCATTGCCGACGAGGCCGGGGTGGACGACTTCCTCGCCGAAGCCACCCCCGAAGACAAGATGGCCCTGATCAAGAAGGAGCAGGCCGGCGGCAAGCTGGTCGCAATGACCGGCGACGGTACCAACGACGCCCCGGCGCTGGCCCAGGCCGACGTCGGCGTGGCGATGAACACCGGAACCTCGGCGGCCAAAGAGGCCGGCAACATGGTCGACCTCGACTCCGACCCGACCAAGCTGATCGAGATCGTCGAGATCGGTAAGCAGCTGTTGATCACCCGCGGCGCGCTGACGACCTTCTCCATCGCCAACGACATCGCGAAGTACTTCGCGATCATCCCGGCATTGTTCGTCTCGCTGTTCCCCGGCCTGGACCTGCTGAACATCATGCGGCTGCACAGCCCGCAGTCGGCGATCCTGTCGGCGGTGATCTTCAACGCCGTGGTCATCGTGGCGCTCATCCCGCTGTCGCTGCGCGGTGTCCGCTACACCCCGAGCAGCGCGTCGAAGCTGTTGTCGCGCAACCTCTGCGTCTACGGCCTCGGCGGCATCATCGCGCCGTTCATCGGCATCAAAATCATCGATCTCGTTATCCAGTTCTTGCCAGGGATGTGACATGTTCTTCTCCAATTTGGTTCGTCAGCACGTGGCCGCGCTCCGCGCCCTGCTGGTCCTCACCGTGATCCTCGGTCTGGGCTATCCGGTGTTCATCTGGCTGGTGGCCCAGATCCCCGGCCTCAGCGACAAGGCCAACGGCTCGATCATCGAGGCGAACGGAAAGCCGGTGGGCAGCAGCCTGATCGGTCAGTCGTTCACCGACGACAAAGGCAACGCCCTGCCGCAGTACTTCCAGAGCCGCCCGTCGGCCGCCGGCGCCGGGTACGACCCGCTGGCCACCAGCGCCAGCAACTTGGGGCCGGAGAGCATCGTCGACACCCCGGCGGACCCGTCGGCACCGGCCGATGACAACGGCTTCAAGGCCGGCCTGCTGACCCTGGTGTGCCAGCGCAGCGCCGCGGTCGGTGAGCTGGAGGGTGTCGACGGGGCGCGCCCGTTCTGCACCGGTGGTAGGGAAAGCGTCGGCGCGGTGCTGTCGGTGATCGGGCCGCGCGACGCCGCGGGCAACGTCCTGCACCCCACCCGCGTGGTGAGCGTCAACGAACCGTGCGAGACCACCAAGGTGCCGTTCCTGACCACCTACGAGGGTGTGCGCGTCGAATGCGCCACGTTCGGTGAGGACTACAGCCTGGGCCAGATCGTGCCGATCAGGGGCGCCGCACCGGCGAACCCGGCCGTCCCCGCGGACGCCGTCACCGCCAGCGGCAGCGGCCTGGACCCCGATATCTCCCCCGCCTACGCCGCCCTCCAGGTGGACCGCGTCGCCAAGGCCCGTGGGGTCAGCCCCGACGCTATCCGTGCAGCGCTCGACGACAACCTGTCCGGGCGCACCCTCGGCTTCCTCGGCGAGCCCCGGGTCAACGTGTTGGCCCTCAACCTGGAACTGGACCAAAAGTATCCCGTGAAGAGTTGAGGCCGCGGTGGATGATGTTGGTGTGACCACCGGCTCCTCGACGCACAAAGCCAAGCGCGGCGAACTGCGCATCTATCTCGGAGCGGCACCCGGCGTCGGCAAGACGTTCGCGATGCTGGGTGAGGCGCACCGACGGGTGGACCGGGGCACCGACGTGGTGGCCGCGGTGGTGGAAACCCACGGCCGTGCCAAGACCGCCGAACTGCTCGACGGCATCGAGACCGTCCCGCCGCGCTACGTCGAGTACCGCGGTGGGCGGTTTCCCGAACTGGACGTCGACGCCGTCATCGCGCGGCACCCCGAGGTGGTGCTGGTCGACGAACTGGCCCACACCAACACCCCGGGCAGCAGGAACGCCAAGCGCTGGCAGGACATCGAGGAGCTGCTCGACGCCGGGATCACCGTCATCTCCACGGTCAACGTCCAGCATTTGGAGAGCCTGAACGACGTCGTCACCCAGATCACCGGCATCGAGCAGCAGGAGAAGGTGCCCGACGAGGTGGTGCGCGCCGCCGATCAGATCGAGCTGGTCGACATCACCCCGGAGGCGCTGCGGCGCAGGCTCTCCCACGGCAACGTGTACGGCCCGGAACGGATCGACGCCGCGCTGTCCAACTACTTCCGGCGCGGGAACCTGACGGCGCTGCGCGAGCTGGCGCTGCTGTGGCTGGCCGATCAGGTCGACGCCGCACTGTCGAAATACCGGGCCGACAACAAGATCACCGACACCTGGGAGGCGCGCGAACGCGTCGTCGTGGCCGTCACCGGCGGCGCCGAATCGGAGACACTGGTGCGCCGCGCGTCGCGCATCGCGTCGAAATCCAGCGCCGAACTGATGGTGGTCCATGTCGTCCGAGGCGACGGCCTGTCCGGGGTGTCGGCGCCCCAGATGGGTAAGGTGCGCGAGCTGGTGGCCAGCCTGGGCGCCACCCTGCACACCGTGGTGGGTGACGACGTACCGGCCGCGCTGCTCGAGTTCGCCCGCGAGATGAACGCCACCCAACTGGTGGTGGGCACCTCCCGACGGTCACGCTGGGCCCGCATCTTCGACGAGGGCATCGGCGCTTCGGTGGTCCAGCAGTCCGGCAAGATCGACGTGCACATGGTGACGCACCCGGAAGCCAAACGGGCGCGTTCCTATTCGTCGATGATGCCCTGGCAGAAGCACATCGCCTCCTGGCTGGCCGCGGTGATCGTGCCGTCCGTCATCTGCGCGGTGACCGCCCTCTGGCTGGACACCTTCCTGGGGATCGGCGGCGAAAGTGCCATCTTCTTCATCGGCGTGCTCGTGGTCGCACTGCTCGGCGGCAAGACCCCGGCGGCCTTCTCCGCCTTACTGTCCGGGCTGCTGCTGAACTACTTCCTGGTCACCCCGCGCTACACCTTCACCATCGCCGAGCCCGACAGCGCGGTCACCATCGTGGTGCTGCTCCTGGTGGCGGTGGCGGTCGCCGTCCTGGTCGACGGCGCGGCCAGCCGGGCCCGCGAAGCCACCCGAGCGGCGCAGGAAGCCGAATTGCTGGCGCTGTTCGCTGGATCGGTGTTGCGCGGTGCCGACCTTGGCATGCTGATGGAACGCGTCCGGGAGACCTATGCCCAGCGGGCCGTCAGCCTGGTCCGGGAGGACGCGGACGGTTTCACCACCGTGGCCTGTGTCGGCAAGGACCCCTGCGTCGGAGTGGACGACGCCGACACCGCGGTCGAGGTCGGTGACGACGAGTTCTGGATGTTGTTGTCGGGCCGCAAGCTGACCGCCAGGGACCTGCGGGTGCTCGGCGCGGTGGCCAAACAGGCTGCCGGACTGGTGAAACAGCGCGAACTGACCGAGGAAGCCAGTCGCGCCGAGGCCATCGCCCAGGCCGACGAACTACGCCGCTCGCTGCTGTCGGCGGTCAGCCACGACCTGCGCACCCCGCTGGCCGCGGCCAAAGCCGCGGTGTCCAGCCTGCGCTCCGAGGACGTCGGGTTCTCCCCCGAGGACACCGCCGAACTGCTCGCCACCATCGAGGAATCCATCGACCAGCTGACCGCATTGGTGGGCAATCTGTTGGACTCGTCCCGGCTGGCCACCGGGGTGGTGCGGCCCGAGTTGCGCCGGGTTTACCTGGAGGAGACGGTGTCGCGGGCGCTGATCGGAATAAACAAGGGCACCACCGGCTTTCCGCGCAAGGAACTGGACCGGGTCAAGGTGGAGGTCGAGGATGCCGTGGTGATGGCCGACAGTGGCCTGCTGGAACGGGTACTGGCCAACCTGGTCGACAACGCGCTGCGGTACTCCCCGCCGGACCGGCCGGTGCGCGTCACCGCGGGCCGCGTCGGCGATCGGGTGCTGATCGCCGTGGTCGACGAGGGCCCCGGCGTGGCCCGCGGCACCGAGGAGCAGCTGTTCGAACCCTTCCAGCGGCTCGGTGACACCGACACCAGTACCGGCGTCGGTCTCGGGCTGTCGGTCGCTCGTGGTTTCGTGGAGGCGATGGGCGGCACGATCACCGCCTCCGACACCCCCGGCGGCGGGCTCACCGTCGAAATCGATTTGGCCGCACCACCGAAAGACGGACATCGATGAACACCAGAGTGCTCGTGATCGACGACGAACCGCAGATCCTACGGGCGTTGCGGATCAACCTGTCCGTGCGGGGCTATGAGGTCACCACCGCCGCCACCGGGGCCGAGGCACTGCGTTCTGCGGCCGACCACCGGCCCGACGTGATCGTGCTGGATCTCGGGCTGCCCGACATGTCCGGCATCGAGGTGCTCGAAGGGCTGCGCGGCTGGCTGAGCGCACCGGTGATCGTGCTGTCGGCCCGCACCGATTCGTCGGACAAGGTGGAGGCGCTGGACGCCGGCGCCGACGACTACGTCACCAAACCGTTCGGCATGGACGAGTTCCTGGCGCGGCTGCGCGCGGCGGTCCGGCGTGGCACCGCCGCCACCGAACTGGACGAGCCCGTCGTCGAAACATCGTCGTTCACTGTCGATCTGGCGATGAAGCGGGTCACCAAGAACGGCACCGAGGTGCACCTGACCCCCACCGAGTGGGGCATGTTGGAGATGCTGGTGCGCAACCGCGGCAAGCTGGTCGGCCGTGAGGAACTACTCAAGGAGGTGTGGGGTCCGGCGTATGCCAAAGAGACCCACTATCTTCGGGTGTACCTCGCGCAGCTGCGCCGCAAGCTGGAGAACGATCCGTCGCACCCCGTGCATCTGCTCACCGAGGCCGGGATGGGTTACCGCTTTCAGGCTTGACGGCCTGCAGGGTGTAGGTCATCGGCACCCGGTCCCGGCCCTCCTCCAACACGAACTCCCCGTCGAAGTCCGGGCTCGGAATGACGGCGTCCCCGAGCGGATTCCACGGAACTTCGCGGTGTTCCTCCAACGCGGTGACGGTCAACCCGGCCTCGGTGAGCGCGGTGAAGATCTCACCGAGCCCGTGGTTGAAGCTGATCGACGCCGGAGAGCTCACCTGCCCCGCTCCCCCGTACGTCTCGTCTTCGACGAACATCAGGCCGTCGGTCTCGAAGTACGGGAACTCGACGACGAGCAACCCGTCGGGACGCGGGTCGCAGATGGCCCAGAGCATCGGGTGCCCTTCCCGCATGAACAGCCGGCCACCGGGACGCAGCAGGCCGGCGACGGTCTGCGCCCAGCGGCGAATGTCGGGCAGCCAGCAGATCGCGCCGATACCGGTGTACACCAGGTCGAAATCGCCGGTGGCGTCGTAGACGTCGGACTCGACGAAGGTGACGTCGACACCGGCCCGCGCCGCGAAGTCACGCCCGGCCGCCACCGCCGACGGTGAGAAGTCGATCCCGGTCACCGATTTCGCGCCGAGACGCGCCAACGACACGGTGTCGGTGCCGATATGGCATTGCAGGTGCACCACATCCAGGCCGTCCAGGCGCCCCAGCCGCGGCAGGTCGTAGCGCACCACACTGGACAGGTAGTCGGGGTCGTCGAACTCGGCGACGTCGTAGCCCTCGGGTCCGATGTGTAGGGGCACCCGGGATTCCCAGTTCGCCAGGTTCAGCTCGCGCCAGTCCTCGGTCACGGTGACCATTCTCGCACGCAGGATCAACTCATTTTCCGGCGCACGAAACCCGTTGCGTGCGTGTTCAAGTGGATCACCTGCGGATTGTTGCAATGGCCATTCCGATGGCCGCTGCCACCAGGACGGCGTCGATCATCAGTGCGTAGGTGCGCGGCGACGCCCGCGCGACCATGCGGCGGATGAGGAACGGCCCCACCATCAACGCCGCACCGATGACGACGCCGTGCACCACCATCGTCTCGTCGAGGGCACCCAACTGGGTGAACGTGGTCAGCTTGCCTGCATACAGCACGAGGGCGCTGGCGGCCTCCGAGCCGAGGAACGCTCCGCCACTGAGTCCGAATCCGGTGAAGATCGGCACGCTCAGCGGACCCGTCGAGAGCACCAAACCGGTCAGAAAGCCGACGATCGCCCCGGCGACCGAGAGCTGCCACAATCGCACTCGCCATTGCCGCGCCGCGGCCACTCGGCGGATCGGGATCATCACGACGAAGAACGCCGCGAGGACCGCGTCGACGACCGTAGGCGAAATGGTCATCAGCGTGTGCGCGCCGACCACGGCGGCCGGTGTCCCGGGCACCGCGTAGGCGAGCACGGGGCGCCACTGGATCGCGCGCCACCAGGCGGCCACCCGGGCGACGTTGGCCAGCACCGCGGCGATGGCCATGACCGGCACCGCCACGCGCGGACCGTCCAGCACCACCAGCACCGGCAACAGAATCAACGACGAGCCGGTGCCGACCAGACCACCGAGGGCACCGGCGGCCAACGCGAGGAGCACCAACGCACAGAGAGCAAGCATGAGGACCTTCTCGACGGCACGCGGCGCACCGTCGGAGATCCTCCAGGCTTTTGTCCGTTCAGATGACCACGCCTCATCGGGAGCCGCGGTGGCGTCGCTCGGACCAGACGCGTGCGTGACGCCGGAACCCTAGACGCTGTCGAGGACGAGTGTAGTCCTGCGCTCGGGGATTTCGCCCCTGGTGTCGTAGACGTCGGACTCGACGAGATTCTACTCATTCTTCGTACGCGAAAGCCATTGCGCGCGTGCATCTGTGGATGAATCCGCGATTGTGGATAACTGCGGCTTGATGTCGGTGGTTCGTACTACTGTTCGAATCGTGGAGGTTGTGGTCGATCTGTTGGCCGCCCTGGACAAAGTGTCCGGCGCGTCGATGGATGACGTGTCGGTGGCCGACCTCCTGGAGATCCAGACGGCACTGGAGCAGGCGTACCGCCGGATCCCGGCCGTCGCCCATCGCATCCAAGCCGCGCTGAGCCGCCGCACGGGCCCGTCCGAGCTGGGTGCCCGCAGTTGGGCCGACGCCTTGTCCATCCGGCTGCGTCTGTCCAAGACCGAAGCGTGCCGCCGCCTGAGTCAGGCCGAGCTCCTCGGTCCACGCCAGAGCATCACCGGAGAACCGCTGGACCCGATCTACCCCGCCACCGCCGCCGCGCTCGCTCGCGGTGAGCTGACGGCCGAGCATGTCGGGATCATCACCGCGACCATGAAGAAAATCCCGCCGTGCGTGGATGCGCAGACGCGCGCCAAGGCCGAAGCCGACCTGGCCGCCGTCGCGGCCACCCAATGCCCCGAGGGGCTGCGCCGGTGCGCACGGCTACTCCTGCAGATGCTCGACCCCGACGGTCCCGATCCCAACGGTGACGACACGGTCGACCGACGCGAACTGATGCGCGGGGTGTTCCTGGAACCACAGGACGCCGACGGAATGTCGAGGTTCTGGGGAAAGATCACCCCCGAGTTTCGCGCCTACCTGGAAGCGGCCTTTCCGAAACTCGCCGGCAAGGGCATGTGCAATCCCGACGACGAGCAGCCGTGCACCACGGGTACCCCATCGGCCGAGGCGATCGCCGCCGACACCCGCAGCCTCGGTCAACGTCAACATGACGCCCTGATGGCACTGGCCCGCGCTGCCCTGATGTCCGGTCAGCTCGGCGATCACAACGGGCTGCCTGTCAGCGTCGTGGTGACCACTACCCTGACCCAACTGCACGAGGTTGCCGGAGTCGCCCGCACCGGCGGCGGATCGACGCTCCCCATGCGCGACGTCATCCGCCTGGCCGCGCACTCCTATCTCTGGCTGACCGTTTTCGACAACGCCACCGGCATACCCCTGTATCTGGGACGCACCAAACGCATCGCCTCCCCCGGCCAACGCCTCGTCCTGTACGCCCGCGACGGCGGCTGCACCTTCCCCGGCTGCCCGGTATCGGCGTACCGCTCCCAAACCCACCACGCCGTCACCGATTTCGGCGCCGGCGGACATACCGACATCGACAACGAGACTCTGGCCTGTGGACCGCACAACCGCCTCGTGAAGGAGGGCGGCTGGACCACCCGGCTGCGCGCCGACGGCCGCGTCGAATGGATCCCGCCGCCCTTGCTCGATACCGGACAGACCCGGATCAACTCATTGCACCATCCCGAAGATCTCCTGCACGGGGACGGGGCGGACGACCCATGAGCGTGATTCCCAGGGGCGGCACTGCGCGCGGACGCGGCGCAAATTCGACAGCCTGAACTACGTAGTCTAGACTACCTATATGCCACCGGTCAGCGCTTCCTCCGTCGCGGCGGCCACCAACCTGCGGGTCCTGTTCAGTCGGTTGCGCACCCGGCTGCGCGAGGTGGACACCGCCACCGACATGACGCCCTCGCAGACGTCGGTCCTGATCCGGCTTTTCAAGAATGGTCCGGCCTCGACAAGCGAACTCGCCGGCGCCGAACGCGTGCGCTCCCAGTCGATGACGGCAACGCTTGCCGCCCTCGACCGGCTCGGCTATCTGGTGCGCACGCCCGACCCGGAAGACGGCCGGCGCCAGGTCATCACGCTGACCGAGTCTGGACGCCGCCGAGCGGCCGACAGTCGCCAGGCTCGCCAGGAGTGGCTGGCCACCACGATGCAGCAGCGCTACACCGAGGCCGAGCGCGCCGTGATCAACGAGGCGCTCACCCTTCTGGAACGCATCACCGAATGACGAAAGGTACGTGGTGACCATGAAACTCGCCGTGCATTACATCGACTTCCTGCCCGGCCCACCGGAAAAGCTGGCGCCCACCCTGGCCGCGACGGTGAAAGCCGCCGAAGACGGCGGTGTCGACATGTTCACGCTGGCCGATCACTTCTTCCAGATGGAGAACTTCGGTCCCGCCGACCATCCTTTCCTCGAGGGTTACACCTCCATGGGTTACCTGGCCGCACTGACCGAGCGCATCACCCTCACCATGCTCGTCACCGGCGTCACCTACCGTTATCCGGGCGTCCTGGCCAAGACCGTGTCGACACTGGACGTGCTGTCCGGCGGCCGCTCGATGTTCGGGATCGGCGCCGCCTGGTACGAGCGCGAGCATCATGCGCTGGGCATTCCCTATCCACCACTGTCCGAGCGCTTCGAGATGCTCGAAGAAACCCTGCAGATCTGCCGGCAAATGTGGAGTCCGAACGACGGGGCATACCAAGGCACGCATTATCAGCTCGCCGAGACCATCTGCCAGCCGCAGCCGATCCGGCGGCCGCCGATCCTGATCGGCGGCTCCGGCGAAAAGAAGACGCTGCGCCTGGTCGCCCAGTACGCGGACGTCTGGAATGCCTCATCGTCCCTCGAGGAGTTGCCCCACAAGTTGGATGTGCTTCGCCGGCACTGCGATTCGGTGGGCCGCGATGTCTCCGAGATCAGACTGACCGTCGGATACCTCGACGACCCGTTCGCCGATGTCGACGCCTACCTCCGTACGCTCGACGAGTTTGCGGCCATGGGCTTCGACACGATCAACACCGGGCCGTTGCCCGGCAATCCCGATCCCGCCGGTTGGGTCAAGCGGCTGGGCGACGAGGTGATTCCGCGCCTGAGCTGATTCCCCACCTTCACAGCGGATGGACAGCTACGGTTCTGCGGTATGTCCGGTTATCGCGAACTGTTCCAGACCAGCATCTCCGACCCGGCGGCCTTCTGGGCCGATGCCGCCAAGGCCGTCACCTGGACCCGCGAGCCGACCCAGGTGCTCGACGACAGCAACCCGCCGTTCTACCGCTGGTTCCCCGACGGGGAGCTGAACACCTGCGCCAATGCCCTGGACCGCCACCTGGCCGACCGGGGTGATCAGGCCGCGCTGATCTACGACTCCCCCGTGACCGCGACCAAACGCACCTACACCTACCGCCAATTGCACGACGCGACAGCCCGATTCGCCGGTGTGCTGCGCGGCCTGGGTGTCGGCAAGGGCGACCGCGTGGTCATCTACATGCCGATGGTGCCCGAGGCGGTGATCGCCATGCTGGCGTGCGCGCGGCTCGGCGCGGTGCATTCGGTGGTGTTCGGCGGGTTCGCCGCACACGAACTGGCCACCCGCATCGACGACGCCCGGCCCGCCGTCGTGGTCTCGGCATCATGCGGCGTCGAACCGACCCGCATCGTCGAATACAAACCGATGCTCGACGCGGCGCTGGAGATGGCCGAGCACAACACCCCCAAGTGCGTCATCCTGCAACGCGATCAGGCGCCCTGCACGCTGGTCGACGGGCGCGACGTGGACTGGGCCGAGGCGCTGGCCACCGCTGAGCCGGTCGACCCGGTACCCGTCGCGGCCACCGATCCGCTGTACGTGCTCTACACCTCGGGCACCACCGGAAAACCCAAGGGCATCGTCCGCGACAACGGCGGGCACGCGGTGGCCCTGCTGTGGTCGATGGGGCACATCTACGACACCCGGCCCGGCGATGTGTACTGGGCGGCCTCCGACGTCGGCTGGGTGGTCGGGCACTCCTACATCGTGTACGCGCCCTTGCTGCTGGGCGCCACCACCGTGCTCTACGAGGGCAAGCCGGTCGGCACACCGGATGCCGGGGCGTTCTGGCGGGTGGTCGCCGAACACGGGGTGAAGGTGTTGTTCACCGCCCCGACGGCCATCCGGGCCATCAAGAAGGACGACCCCGAGGCCCGGCTGCTGGCCGACCACGATGTGTCCAACCTGCGATACCTGTTCCAGGCCGGTGAACGCCTCGACCCGCCCACCTTCGCCTGGGCCACCGAGAAACTCGGCATTCCCGTCGTCGACCACTGGTGGCAGACCGAGACCGGCTGGGCGATCGCCGCCGACCCGATGGGCGTGCAGCCGCTGCCGATCAAACCCGGATCGGCGACGGTGCCGATGCCCGGCTTCGACGTGCGGGTGCTGCGCCCGGACAACACCGAATGCGAGGCCGGCGAGGAAGGTTCGATCTGCGTGCGGTTGCCGCTGCCACCCGGCGCGCTGCCGACCCTGTGGGGTGACGACGACCGGTACGTCTCGTCCTACCTGTCGGCGTTTCCCGGCTACTACCTGACCGGCGACGGCGGCCATATCGACGACGACGGTTACCTGTTCGTGGTGGGCCGCACCGACGACGTGATCAACGTGGCCGGGCACCGGTTGTCCACCGGGTCGATCGAGGCCGTGCTGGCCGCTCATCCCGCCGTCGCCGAATGCGCGGTGATCGGGGTGGCCGACGAGATCAAGGGTCAGGTGCCGCGCGGTCTGGTGGTGCTCAAATCCGGCGCCACGGACGACGGCCTGGCCGACCAGCTGATCGACGCGGTCCGCGACAATATCGGGGCGGTGGCAAGTTTCAAGCTGGTCGACGTGGTGCCCGCGCTGCCGAAGACCCGGTCGGGCAAGATCCTGCGAAAGACCATGCGCGGCATCGCCGATGGCCGCGACGAGCCGGTGCCGTCCACCATCGAGGACCCGGCCGTGCTCGACACGCTGAAACCGATCCTGCGGAAGTGATCCCGGACTAGGCCCGCCAGGCCCGCTCCCGCAGCAGCCGCAGCCCGTTGAGCGCCACCAGGATGGTCGATCCCTCGTGTCCGGCCACACCGAGCGGTAAAGGCAAATACCAGAACAGATCCCAGATCACCAGCACGGTGATGAACGACGCGGCGATCGCCAGGTTGGCCATCACCATCCGCCTGGCCCGGCGGGCCAGGGCCACCACGGCCGCAATGGTGCTCAGGTCGTCCGCGACGGTGACCACGTCGGCGGTCTGCAGCGTCAGATCGGCCCCGCGCCGGCCCATGGCAATCGACGCATGCGCCGCGGCCATGGCCGGGGCGTCGTTGACACCGTCACCGACCACCAACACCCGCCCGGGCAGCGCCCGGACCATGGCGACCTTGCACTCCGGCAGCAGGCCCGCGTGCACCCGCTCGATGCCGACCTGCGCAGCCAGCTGCGTTGCGGCACGGTCATTGTCACCGGTCAGCAGCACCGGAGGCTGCCCGGTCAGGTAGCGCAGCGCTTCGACGGCGCCGGCCGCACCGGGGCGTACGGTGTCCGACAGGGCCAGCACCCCGGCCACCACACCGTCGACGACGACCACCACCGCGGTGGCGCCCTGCTCCTCGAATCGCCGCACCGACGGCAGGTCGTCGGCGACCGCGCCCGGGCTGAGCACCTGCACCGGTGTGGTCCCGACGGTGGCGCGCACGCCGCGGCCCGGGATGGCCAGGAAGTCCCGGGCCGCAGGCACGGCGATGCCCTGTGCCCTGGCCGCGGCGGTGACCGCCCGCCCGACCGGGTGCTCGCTGTAGCGCTCGGCCGCGGCGGCCCACCGCAGCACCTGGGTGCGCTCGAATCCACCGGCGGCGACGACGGCGGTCAGTTCGGGCCGACCCAAGGTCAGCGTCCCGGTCTTGTCGAAGGCGACAACCTCGATATCGGCCAGATGTTCCATGGCCACCGCAGATTTCACCAGCACGCCGTGCCGGCCGGCGTTGGCGATCGCGGACAACAGCGGCGGCATGGTGGCCAGCACCACAGCGCACGGCGACGCCACGATCATGAAGGTCATGGCCCGCAGCAGCGCACCGCGCAGGTCTTCCCCGAACAGCAGCGGCAAGGTGAACAGGGCCAGCGTCGCCACCACGACGACGACCGAATAGCGCTGCTCGACCTTCTCGATGAAGAGCTGGGTTCGGGCCTTGGTGGCCGACGCTTCGGCGACCAGCGCGACGATCCGGGCCACCACGCTGTCGGCGGGATCGCGAATCACCCTGGCCCGCAACGCCCCGGCACCGTTGAGGGTGCCGGCGAACACCTCGTCACCGGCGGCTTTGGGGGCCGGCACCGGTTCCCCGGTGATCGAGGATTCGTCGACATCGGAGGCACCGTCGAACACCGTCGCGTCGGCGGGGATCCGCTCGCCCGGACGCACCAGCACGATGTCCCCGACGGCCAGGTCTGCTGCGGCGACGACCTCTTCGGCACCGTGGCCGTCGAGGCGCACGGCCCGTTCCGGGGCCAGGTCCAGCAGCGCGCGCACCGAGTCCTCGGTGCGGCGGGTGGCCAGATCCTCCAGCGCGCCGGAGGTCGCGAAGATGACGATCAACAGTGCCCCGTCGAACACCTGCCCGATCGCGGCGGCGCCGATGGCCGCCGCGATCATCAGCAGGTCCACGTCCAGGCGGCGCTGCACCAGCTCCAGCAAGCCGTCCCGGGCCGGAATCCAGCCGCCGGCCGCGTAGCACGCCAAATATGCCGTCCACCAGATGAATTCGGGCGCGCCGGACAACTGGGCGGCCGCGCCGGCGAGGAACAGAACCAGCGCCAGCGTCGCCCACCGCACCGAGGGCAGTGTCCACATCGTCGATCGACGTGCCGCCGCGGGCGTCGCCGAGGCCGCCATCGTCGCTGTCATCACGCATACATCTAAACATGTACAGTTTTAAATGTGTCAAGTTATCTGCACTGATCGTGCTTGAATGGACGGATGGGACACGGGGTCGAAGGGCGCACCGCGCCCGCGGCGTCGCTCGATGCGGCATCGGCGGTGAAGATCGCCGAAACGCTGCAGGCACTGGCGTCGCCGAACCGACTGCTCATCCTCACCCGGCTGCGTCAGTCGCCGTGCACCGTGACCGATCTGTCGGCCGCCGTCGGCATGGAGCAGCCCGCGGTGTCCAACCAGCTGCGCTTGCTGCGCACCCTCGGCCTGGTCGCCGGTGACCGGGCCGGCCGCAATATCGTCTACCGCCTCTATGACGACCACGTCGCCCAGTTGCTCGACGAGGCCGTGTACCACATCGAGCATCTTCGGCTCGGCGCCCGCGACACCGCGTAAGGCGGGCGAACGAAGTGCCGGGGGGATCAGATCCAGCACTCCAAAACCCCGTCCGACAAGGCAATTCGCTGCTCAGCGCCTTTATTTTCACGCTGCGGCGAACTATGGTGATGTTGTCATATGTTGATGTTCCACCGAGTCCGTCATCGGACACCGAGGAGTTGAGCAGCAATGGTCGAGCCCGTCACCACCCGCGCCGGATCCGGATGCACCTGTCATTGCAATGCCTGCGATGGTGGCCACCACTGCGGTAATCCCCCGAACTGCAATATCCGGCGCTGATCCCGACAACGGTGCCTGCACCGGCCGACTGGCCGGCGCAGGCACCGTTGTGGTTTGCCGAGCGCGTCGGCAGCGGCGGTTGCCGGTCGATGGCCACCTCGACCCTCGATTGCCAACGTTTGCCAGAAATCCGGTCGTGCGCCAAAGCCGGTGGGTGAGCTCGACATTTCCCTCCGCCTGATTTCGGGCGTCCGTTCCACCCGCCTTCAGGGCCTGCTAATTTCGCTCACAGTGCGGGCCCACGGGGGGAGCCGCTACGACCTCAGGAGTGGAACACGGTGAAGTTCACGACCATCACAGCGGGGTTCGCATCGGCGGCGATCGCCGCCGCGGGGGCATTCGCTGCTTTCAGTGCACCCATCGCGACCGCCGACAACGAGACCACCACCTCTCAACTGGGCAGCCAGGCCAAGCTGACCAACGGGGACGTCGTCCAGGGCTGGACGGTCACCGGGCTCAAGGTCAGCACCGACACCATCCCCTACCAGCCGCACGGCACGCTGTGGGAAGCCACCGCCACCGATGAGGCGTTGCAGGGCAGCGTCACGCCCATCGTCTCGAACCTTAGTTCCCTGGGTGATCCGCGTTCGTGACGTACGCCGTGGGTCGCTTCACGCTGCGTGACGAACGGGCAGTATGTGCGCGTTCGGGAAGTTCCTGGCAACGAAGGTCCTGCAGCTAACCGGTCGCGCTGTATCGGTTGAGGATCTCGGCAAGGTTGGGTACGGGGGGCGGCGGGCGCAGTGCTCGCTGCTGTACCGCGATTAGGTGTTCATCGACAATTTGCGCGGCCTGGGGTGAGTCACCGGATTCCAGCGCCTCGACCAGTGCAGTGTGTTCAGCGATGCTGCGGTCTTGGTTGTGGTCGTGTCCGTGTACGGCGATGATGAGTGCGCAGCGCAGCGCGACCTCGGACATGTACTTGTGCAGCAGGCGATTTGAGGTGAGTTCGGCCATCAGGATGTGGAATTCGACACCTAGCCGGTCTGACACGGGGTAGTTGTTTTCGGCGCTGGCGCGCTGCTCCAGCTCGATATGGGCGCGCAGGCGTTGACCCATGACGGGATCCCAGTTGTCGGCCAGTAGGGCCACCACGTCTTTTTCCAGACACCGACGAACATGGAAGGTTTCCGCGGATTCTTCGGGGCCGGGCAGGGCGACGGTGGCTGATTTCCCTTTGCCGGTTTCGACGAGGCCTTCGGACCGCAGTCGTGCCAGGGCTTCACGGATGATGGTCCGGCTCACGCCGAGGCTGGCGCCGAGGGAGTCCTCGGGCAGCTTGGTGCCCGGCTGCAACGCGTTTTCGATGATCGCGGTGCGCAACGACAGGTAGACATCTTCACGCCGGTTGCCCACACCCACACGGTATACCAAAGTCGATGATCTAGGGGTACCAGAATTCACGGCAGTGTTACTTCACAACACACGTTCGCAACATGTCCGGCTGAATAATTTCGGTACACGATTTGCGTATACCGAAATGAGATATCTATGGATACTGAAGTGGTCGAGGTCAGCCTCAATGCTCAACAGTTGGACCTGATGGACCGTTCGATCGCGGTTGGTGAGGCCGTCGACCGCGAGTCGCTGATCAGGCTGGCGTTGACCGAAACCGCCGGTGGGGTGATCGGAAAGCGGCCGATACCGGGTCTCGATGTCCAGTGGACGGTGCTGGCCGATTCGATCGATGCCCCGCCGCGGCGGGAAGTGCTCAGCCAGACCGTTCTGGAACCTGGCACGGGCAAGGCGATTGAGGTGGACGCCGGTCAGCTGTTGCGGATCGAACAGATCACAGGTGGTCAGTGCGTCGACTTCAACTGCTTTTCGATGGCCGACTACCGCGAGTACATGCACGCCGGGAGAACCCGCACCGTGCACGGTATCAACCCGACCGCCGGAGACTTCTTATGGTCTGCGCCGCCCCGTGAACGTCCGATGATGTACGTCCTGGCCGACACTGCCGGATGCAATGACGTCATGTTTCCGCGCTGCAGCGCGAACATGTACGAATCGCAGTGGGGCTTCGCCAATCACACCAACTGTGCAGACATCCAGGCCGAAGCCATCCGGGAATACGGTCTGACCCCTGACGATGTCCATGATTCGTTCAACCTGTTCATGGCCACCCGGGTGGACGGGGCAAGGCCAGTGATCGTCCGCCAAGCCACCCAACCGGGCGACCATGTCGAACTGTTGGCACTGATGGACGTCCTCGCCGTTCCGAATGTGTGCGGGTCCGACGTGCAGTTCACCTCGAACTTCTCCATCGATCCGGTGCGGATCACCGTGTTGCGCGCCTCTGTTGACGACCTCGCCGCAGTACCGCCGCGCCCGGTGTACCAGACACAACGCAGCCTCGATCAGTTCCGCCAGCCGACGATCCGTACTGATCGGCGCCTGCACCGCGACCCGGAATATGTCGCCTCCTTCACCAACGTGCCGCTGTCGACGACCACCGTGTCTGTCCGGCTCAGTGAGCAGGACCGTGCCGCGCTGAGCCGGGTCGGTCGGTGGGAAACCTACGCAGACAACGCAGCTGCGTTGCGTGATGTGTTCTTCAGCTGGTGGGTGACAAGCCATGAACACCGCTGAGTCACACCCCGAGGTCACCGTGGTCGACTTCGGCGCCATCTCATCCTACGAGCGCTACAAGTTGATGGCGAGTCTGATCGTGCCGCGCCCCATCGCGCTGATCACCACCGTCAGTGATGACGGCGTGGTCAACGCCGCACCATTCAGCATGTTCGCCATGGTCGCCGAGGATCCCCCACTGGTGATGGTGAGCATCAACCGGCACGAAGGTGAGCGCCGCAAAGACACCGCCCGCAATATCGATGCGACACAGGAATTCGTGGTGCACATCTCCGATGAGTCCATCGCCGAACAGATGCACCGTTGCGGCGAGGCTGTGCCTCCGTGGTGCAGCGAACCGGACATGGTGGGGCTGGCCGTCGTCGACGACACCGTTGTGCGGCCGCCGCGCCTGGCGGCAGCTCCGGTGGCGTTCGAGTGCGCACTGCACCAACGCATCGACATCGACAGCCGGCACATCTACTTCGGCCGGGTGTTGCGGATGCACGCACGTTCCGGCCTCGTCGACACCCAGCGATGGCGTGTGCACCTCAACGAGTTCCACCCGATCGGCCGGTTCGGCGCCAGCTTCTACCTGACCTCGCGTGACAGATTCAGCCTCAACGGCGACAACGAAAGTGGAATCGATGAAATCTGAGTATTGGAAGTGGATTTCGGCTGCCGCCATGGTCGCCGTGACAACAGCCTCAGTCACCGGATGTACGACGTCGGACTCGTCGACATCAGACGGGGCTCCCCGCCCTGATCTGGCGGTTGGGGCGGTGGACCTCTCACAGGTATGCCCGGCCACGATCACGGTGCAGACCGACTGGAACCCACAAGCCGAACAGGGCGGGCTCTTCGAACTCCTCGGGGACAACCCAGTCATCGACCGCTCTGCCGCCAGCGTCACCGGCCCGTTGATGACGCGCGGCGAATACACCGGTGTCGACCTGCAAATCAGGGCGGGTGGGCCCGCGATCGGTCAGCAAGCGGTCAGCGCCCAGATGTACACCGACCCGACCATCACGCTGGGCTACGTCAACACCGACGAAGCCATCCGCCTCGCAGCATCCATGCCCACCACCGCCGTCTTCGCCCCCCTGGAGATCAGCCCTCAGATCATCATGTGGGACCCCCACACCTGGCCCGACGTGCACACCATCGCCGACCTCGGCCATACCGGCGCGACCGTCCGGTACTTCGGCGGTGCCACCTACATGGACTACCTCGTATCCGCCGGGCTACTCGATCGCCAACAGATCGACGGCGGTTACGACGGCACCCCGGGCAACTGGGTTGCCGCCGCCGGCAAAGACGCCCAGCAGGGCTTCGTCGGCGTCGAACCCTACGTCTACGAACACGAACTGAACACGTGGGCAAAGCCGGTGCGCTACCAGCTGATCCACGACACCGGCTACGCCATCTACCAGAACGCCCTCTCGGTACGCACCGACGAACTCGGCGGGCTCACGCCGTGTCTCAAGCAACTGATACCGATCATGCAGCGCGGCAGCGTCGACTACCTCAATAGCCCCGACCGGGCCAACGCCCTAATCCTCAACGCCGTTGGCACCTTCGACAACGGCTGGATCTACAGCAGCGGCGTCGCTAAACACTCCCACGACATGATGACCCGACTCGGCCTCGTCGGCAACGGTGACAACGCCACCCTCGGCGACTTCAACCTCGGTCGGATCCAACACATCCTCGACATCACCAAACCCATCTTCGCTGCACACGGTGACCCCGTCCCCGCAGAGCTGACCCCGGCCACGCTCGCGACCAACGCCTACATCGATCCCACGATCGGAACGGACAATCCATGACCGCCCCCGACAACACCGACCACACGGCAACCAGCTTGATCCGATTCGCGAACGTCGACGTCACCTACCCGGGAGGCAAGACGGCCCTGAGCGGCATCAACCTCGCGATCAACAGAGGCGAATTCATCAGTGTCGTAGGACCTTCCGGATGCGGCAAAAGCACACTGCTGCGCCTCGTCGCGCAGCTGACAGCACCCTCGGCGGGCGACGCCGTCATCTCCACCGACCAGATCGGATTCGTCTTCCAGGATCCCACCCTGCTGCCCTGGCGCACCGTGGCCGGCAACGTCGCTCTGCTCGCCGAACTCGACGGCCACCCCCGAGCCAAACGCACCGCCAACGCTCAAGCGGCCATCGAACTTGTCGGGCTCGCCGGGTACGAAGACTACCTGCCCCGTCAACTGTCCGGGGGCATGAAAATGCGGGCCTCGCTGGCCAGGGCCCTCACCCTTGACCCAGAGGTGTTCCTGTTCGACGAACCCTTCGGCGCGCTCGACGAGATCACCCGCGAACGCCTCGCCGATGAACTCCTGCAACTGTTCGGCCAGCGTCGACTGACGGGACTATTCATCACCCACTCCGTGACCGAAGCGGTGTACCTGTCCACCCGCGTCGTCGTCATGTCGGCCAGCCCCGGCACCATCGTCGAGTCCTTCGACATTCCTTTTGGCAATCAGCGAGACAGCCAACTGCGGTTCAGCGCACCCTTCGCCGAACTCTGCGGAACCGTATCGGAGGCACTGCGGGCAGGAAATCGACAATGAAACAACGACTCTCGTCATACGCACCGCCCATCGTGGTGCTGGCCGCGCTGACCGGGCTGTGGTACCTGGCCAGTTACTTGCTGCTGTCCCCGAGCCGGCGATTCCTGATGCCACCACCGCACGTCATCGTCGCGCAAGGATTATCGCGCGACACGCTTGCCGAACTGCTTCCCGCGCTGTCGCGAACCGCGCTCATCTCTGCGACCGGATTGGCCATATCGATCGCGGTGGGCGTCACCTGGGCGATCGCGATGTCCCAGGCCCCCTGGATCCAGCGCTCACTGTTTCCCTACGCAGTCGTCCTGCAATGCATTCCGGTCCTCGCGTTGGTCCCACTCATCGGATTCTGGTTCGGCTATGGATTCCCAGCGCGGGTGATCGCATGCGTCATGGTCGCACTGTTCCCGATGGTCTCCAACACACTGTTCGGACTGCAGTCCGTACCGGCCAGCTTCCGCGAAATGTTCCGCATCCAAGGCGCTTCCCGATCGACAACGCTGCTCAAACTCGAACTACCCACAGCACTACCCGCCATCCTGGCCGGCATGCGAATCTCAGCCGGACTCTCAGTCGTCGGCGCCATCGTTGCCGACTTCTTCTTCCGCCGCGGCCAAGTCGGGCTCGGTGCCCTGATCAGCAACTACCAATCGCGGGTCCAAACGCCACAGCTCTTCGCCGCCATCGGACTCGCCTGCCTGTTCGGTGTCACCGTCTTCTGGATGTTCGGCTGGCTAACACACCGAGTCGTAGGAAGGTGGTCACCCACACCATAACGGGAATTGCGCATCTGTTTGCAGGTGAATTACACCGCGACGGATATGGAACAGTCCCGCTGGGCCCATTCGATTTGACATCGCCACGAGCTGTTGCGCCGTGCGAACACCGAGTGCGCGACGTTCGCGGCGTGTCTCCCACTCGACGGGGCGATCGGGTGTAAGTCTGCGGTCACGGATTGACCATTGATGCGGACCGGGTGGGTGACTCTTGACGGTTGATCGGTTTTCTGTTCGCAAGGTCCGACATGGGGGCGAGATCCAGTCCTACTGGGTTTTCACCCCGGATCTGGAGGTTCACCGTCCGTCTCTGAACGTGTTGCGCCGCTACAAAACCTCCACCCAGCAGACCTACGCTTACAGCTTGGTCGATCATCTGAACTGGCTGCTGGTCAACGGCAAGACACCCGCCACGGTCACTCTGGATGATCTGCGGCGCTACATGAACGGCGTTACAGGCCAACTCGACGGTGTCTACGGCACGGCGTGGCGGAAGCCGACGCAGAAACCCATGGGGCCGTCCGCTGCAGGTAACGTGGCCTCGATTGTCAAGGCCTACTACCTGGCGTTGGCCATGTCGGAGGACGTGAACCCAGAACTGGTGGAGGCGCTGCGTTCCGACCACGCCGTCCCACACGGGAGGTCTGGGCGGATCGGCGAGGCCAATCCACTGGCGCCGAAGAAGGCTGCTCGGCGCCCGCGGCTCCTGCCCGACGAGGTGGTGCAGGCTCTCTTCGCGCCAGGAGTGTTGACCACAGCGCGTGATGTCATGATCGTCACCTGGCTGCATGATGCGGGAATCAGGGTAGGTGGTCTTTGCGGGTTACGGTTTTCCGATCTGCACCTGACCCGCCACCATCCCTGCGGTCAGCGCGCGGATCCGCATATTCATATCGTCGGTCGTGATGACAATCCCAACGGTGCGCGCGCGAAGACTCACGCTCAGGTCAACGTCGCCCGCGACGGCACCATCTTGGACGGCATTATCCGGGCAGTGAGCGCCGACATGATCAGCACGTTCCACGCTTACCTGCTCGATGAATTTCATCCAGTGCAGCATCTGGTGGACCACGATCAGATTCTGGCGCACGTCCGGGGCAACACCCCGGGCGCAGCATTGACGACTGCCGGTGTCCGCAAAATGCTTGTCCGGGCTTGCAAGCGAGCCGGGCTGCAGGTGCGGGTGACCCCGCACGGATTCCGACACAAGGCTGCGGCAGCGTTCTACGCAGAATCGGACTTCAACGCCGAGATGGTCGCTCAGGAATTCGGCTGGTCGAGCCCGCAGATGGTTACTGATCTGTACGGCAAATCCGCGAATCGTCACGCGATGAAATACCTGCAGCAGGCCTGGGATGCCACGGCGCGACCGCCGTCAGAATCCTACCTCGCGACGACCTGGCCGGAAGATGCCACGTGAGCGCTGCAGCGACGACGGCACAGACTCCGGTTCTGGAGACGGCGAGCGACTATCTGGGCCTCACCGTCGAGCAGCGTTACAGCGTTGCAAGTCAACACTTTCCGCCGTGGCTAATGACCGAACCGATCGAGTTCCCTGCCCACCACCCTACCTACGGGTGGGCATGCCTCGTCGACGAGTGCGCCGGCGCATTAAGTGCGACATGCAAAGACCTGCTCTGCTCGGAGCACTTAAAGCAGTACCGGGCTGTGAAGGACTCGACCGACCTTGATCAGTTCCTCCGCGGCGCCAAGGCCGGACAGTTTGCCCAGCTCGGGTGGGCGCTGACATGCAAACCTGACTGCGCGATCTGCGGAGCCAATCGTCGAGCAACTCAACTGGGTTACTGCCAGCAGCACGCGAACTCGCTGCGCCAAGCACGCCGAAAAGGGCTCAGCGACGCGCAGTGGCGACAAAGCACACACCCGCTAAGGGCTATTGACACATGTACGGTTCCGCGGTGTGCCCAAGACAGTGCGGCGTCGTGCTGCGGCGGTCATCGCGTATGCAGGGGGCACCACCGTCTTTGGCGACGCTGGCTGACCGTCACTAACGGACGAACGGATTCACACGCGTGGAACGCGTGGCTTGCCTCGGCGCAAGTCCGGGATTCGGTGTCGCTACTCAGCAGCCGGGGGCAACTGTCACTGGCGGAGCTGCCTGTTGGTTTGCAGCGCGAGATTCGCTACGCCCTCCATCGGCATGCGAATATTGCCCGACGCACCCAGTGGCGGCCCACCTACCTGGAGAAAGTCGTCGCCGCCTTGGCCGAAAGTGGCGTGGAGTCGCTCAGCGACCCACTGGTCGCCGATCTCGCTGAAAAGAGCCATCGCAACGATGGCCGCCGCATCTGGATGACCCTTCCGTTCGCGGCGCGCAGCCTCACGGTGACCGACGAGGTAGCCAAATCGGCGGGATGGTTCGACCCGGTTCTCGTCGGTAGCTCGCCGTTCCCGGGATCGCAGGGCCAGCCGAATCGACGCAAGGTCTGGGACCTGACCGCGGTCTCGCAGCGATGGCTGCGCGACTTGATCTGGGAGCACCTGCGCGACGACGCCCTCAAGCCTGTGGGCAAACGCCCCAGCACCGCAACGCTTTACAACAAGATCACCGGCATCATTCTGCTCTCGCAGATCCTGCGACAAAACCGAGAAGACAACGGCAACGACACAAACCGGCTTGGCAGAGCGGACGCCATGGCGGTCAAAGACACCTGGGATCTGTGGTTTCGGGAGCAGATCCCTCTTCCCCTACAGAACAAGAACGCGAAGCGAGCCAGCACCCTCAACGAGCTCACGCGGCATCGCTACATGTCCGGAATTCGCCTCGTCCTGCACCACAGTCGCAAACAGCATCGGACACCGCCGGGTTTGGACTCTTTCATCTATGGCCTGCCCGACTACCCGATACCAACGAAGAACCCGCGGCCACGCCCGCTGAGCTACCACGACTTTCAATTGCTCGTCAACAGTGAGAGCATCGACGCCCTTGAAACCTTCGACAGGCATGACATCGGCCTCGCCGACATCTGGCTCACCCAAGCATTTCAAGGCGGGAGAATCGGCGAGACACTCAAACTGCGGCTGGGCTGCGTAGGACTGATCGGCGCTGCTCAACCCTACATCTGGCGCGATGTCAGCAAGGCCAACGTCATCGACTACGGTATGCCGTGCTACCTCCCGGTCTACGAACGGCTACTGCGCCGCCAGCAGATCACCCGCGCAAAACTCCGCCTGCGCTACGCCGAGCAAATCACCGTGCTCGACCAACGCGGACGAGCAACGCTGGAGGCAAAGTGGGACCGCGACATGCCGCTGTTCCCGAGCGCAGTCCGCAACCCCGATCTGGTCATCGAGGTGGGGCAGTCGTGGTTCAACGAACTGTTCAGGCCTTGGTTCGAAAGCCTTGGCCTCAAAGGGATCACCACCCACCAGACCAGAGCAACACTGGCCACCTCACTGTTGAACAACGGCGCGCCCGCAGCCCTTGTGCGCCAACTGCTCGGACACTTCTCCGAGGAAGCGTTGGCGCACTACGCCAAGTACAACAACGACAGCATGACCCAACACCTCCAGCAACTCTGGGCAGCCGGACCCGGTATGGACAAGCCCGGCACCATCTTGCTGCGCCCCACCGAGGTAAACGCAAACGACACCCGCGCCGCCGCCGCACGGATCGACCTGACCGTGGTACCAGTTGAGCATGGTCTGTGCCGCTACGGCCCAGTCGTCGGCGGCGCGCAATGTCCCTTCGAAAAGAACTGCAGCAACGGACCCAAAGGACCATGCGAGCATTTTGTCCTCACCGGCGCGGACCTGGCCTATTGGGAACGCAAACGCGACGCGGCCTATCACTTCGCCGAAGGCGCCCCCACCGACGAGGCTCGCGACTACATCCTGAGCCAATGGCATCCGTGGGATCCGGTGCTTACCGCGCTCCGCGACGCACTCGACGAACTCGGCCTGCTCGAAGAAGCCGAGAAACTCGACCTCCGCACACCCGTGCATGACTACTTCGACCCACTGTTCTCCACCGGATGGCATGTAGCCCAACTGAATCAACCTCCCCCAACGACCTGACGGCAGCCGGACACCGAATCAAAGGAGCGCGACGTATGGGAACCAGAACACGCAGACGCCCCGTCGAAATGATCGAGCAACGTACTTCCAACAGCACCGAATGCGAACAACGCGTGCGCAAAGCGGTCACGAAGCTCACCAAGACCGGAGCTCCCTTCACCATCACCAACGTCTGCGATCTAGCCGGCGTAGGCAAGACGTTCATCTACGACAAGCGCCGCCCACACCTGACGCAGGCTGTTCTAGCTGCACGGGATGCCTCCCAGCGCACCACAGTCCAACGCGCCGAACAAGAAGTCGAGAGAGCATCTGCCTCATGGCGAGAACGAGCCCTCGACGCCGAAGCCCTCGCCAAGTCGCTTCGCGCAGTAGTCAGGCAGCGAGAAGCCCGCATCAACGACCTCACCGGTCAACTCTACGACCCCGAGGGAAATCACCTCGCCGAGGAAAACGCCCGACTGCGGCAACTGGTCTCGACGCTCACCCACAACCTTCAGCGCTCCCAGGGCGACAATGACACGCTCAGACGTTCACTCGACGCGGCCCGCGCCAACGTCAAACGGGAACGTGACCGCAACGTCACGCAACTGTTCGCAAACGACTCCCGCTCAGACTGAACGCAACGTGGCGAACGCGTTCGCCACTAGCCAAACAGCCTCGACTCCACCCGAATACCAATTCTGGGCGCTAAGTCGAACCTGAACGCACGCGCCCACAACGGTGACACCTACCGCGCGCTGTTCGGCGTCGCCACACCCCAGGGCGTGAACCCGTCCACCCTGCAGCAGGGCGAGAAGACCACCGGCAAGGTGTATTTCGACGTCACCGGTGAAGCACCCGACAGCGTCGTGTACGCCAACGCCGATCAGGATCTGATCGTCTGGCTCAAGCCGGCACCGGTGCAGAGCCCCGCGACCGGTTCGGCGCCGCGGGCTCAGCAGGCACCGGCAGCCACGGCCACCACGTCCACCAGCCCCACCACGTCGACCTCGGCGGTTCCCACCACCAGCGGCGCACCCACCACCAGTGCGGCGCCGACGACGTCCCCGGCCGCCAGCAGCACCAGCCCCGCGCCGACCAGCCCGGCACCCGCCGGTAGCGCGGGCACCCCGCTGCCGGCCGATGCCGTGCCCGCCGCGGTTCCCGGCGGCAGCGCCGGCACCCCGCTGCCCGCCGGTGAGGAAGCGCCCGCACTGGTTCCGGCCGGCACCCAGCCCGCGCCGGCCGCCCCCGAAGCCAGTGTCGCCGCGGTCCCGGCTCTTCCGGCCGAGGGCGCCCCGGCTGAGGCCGTTCCGGCACCGGGCGGCAGCGCGGGAACGCCGCTGCCCGCGGGTGCGGCGCCCACCACGACCATCGTGGTGGCCCCGCCGGTCGGCTGACGGCCTACAGCAGCACAGCAGGGCCGCTCAGGAGTGCGACGTCCACCAGGCGTACAGGTGGTCCAACGTCGGACCACCTGGGCGGCCCTGCACCACACTGAACAACTGCTTGTCGATATCGGTCCACGCGACCACCGGGTTGTCGCCCTGGATACCGCACACCAGCGTGCCACTGACCTCTTGCGGCGACGCGTTGTGCCGCCACGGCCCCGGTGTTCACTCACCCTTTCGACAGTTGTCGACAAACCTGGTTGGACGTGGTGCAATTGCCTCCATTTGCTCCCCGCGGGGTGAGCCGCGGTCGGCAACTTTCTGACATCCTCACCGACGCGCTTCCCGCACCCGCTCCGACGGGAGCACCGCGGCTGCAGCGGCGACGATGCGATCGACCTCGTCACGATCGCGCACGTGGCCGGCCAGTCGGTCACCACCGGGCGAGCGGGATAGCGTGCTCGCCAATCAGACTGCGCCCTCTGCGATTCCGTGGGATCGTCCACCACGGGCGCGCCATCGATGAGATGTTGCGGTCGGATCTGGATGTCCCGAAAGAGCAACGCCCCACCGCGCGAAAGGTTTTGGCACGTCTGGTCGATGAGCATGACGCGGACGGCTTGTCGTATTCGACGGTGTGCGACCACGTTCGGAAACGTCGCCCGCAGATCGCGGCGGAGGCGGGTCGGCCGTTGGAAGCAAGGGTTTGTGCCCCAGACGTATCGGCCCGGTACTGAGGCCGAGGTCGATTTCCATGATCTGTGGGTGGTGCTGGCCGGGGTGAAGACCACGACCGCGCTGTTCACCATGCGGCTGTCGTTCTCCGGGTGGGCAGCGCACCGACCCAAGGCCAGGAGGCGTTCTTGGAAGGCCACGTCTACGGGTTCGCCCGCCTGGGCAGGGTACCGGTCGACAAGATCCGCTACGACAACCTCAACAGCGCGGTCAAGCAGGTGCTGTTCGGGCGGTCTGCTGGGCGGATTATGCACCCGCAACCGTTTCGCGGGATGTGAGCTTTGCGCTTCCCGCCCACCACCCGGCTCGGACTTCCCCGCAGGCGGTCGCTGACTGAGCACATCCGCCGATACTGCGATAGGCTTATTCCACGTCGTGAACGCTCGGTTAAGCGGACAGCCCGAGAACGCGGCGGACGGTCGGCGCGGCCCGCCTCACTCGTGGTAAACACCATGTCGTCTAACTGATCGGTCCTCTAATGAGCGTTGCAGCCAGTGCTGACCCGTCTCCTATCGGCTATGTCATCGAATGCCGCGGCGCATGGGTGCGGGCCCAGATCCGCAGTGTCGCCTCGGTCATCTCTGTCACGGGAGGTCTTGATGGGGCCAACGTCGAGGCCGTGCTGGGCCACCTCAGTCGATTCACCACCCTGGGCAGCCCGTTGATCGT
This sequence comes from Mycolicibacterium canariasense, assembly GCF_002101555.1. Taxonomy (GTDB): domain Bacteria; phylum Actinomycetota; class Actinomycetes; order Mycobacteriales; family Mycobacteriaceae; genus Mycobacterium; species Mycobacterium canariasense. The sequence continues at coordinate 1,529 of NZ_LQOL01000088.1, read as the reverse complement.
CGATGTCGACAGCGCCGACATCGGTGACAGCGCGGCCTTCGAGCATCTGCTGGCGACCTTCGGCGCCCAGTGCCGCCGCCACAGCATCGAGTGGGTGCTGGTCGCCAAGGCTGACCGTTGCCACCTGTCACCGACCGATGAGCAGCACGTCCTGCACGCCGATTCGGTAGCTGAGGGCTTGCAGCACTTCGTCTGGGCCAGCCACGCACGCCGAAACATTCCCCAGGCCCGAAAAACGAGGGGCTCGGGTCGGGGTCGCTGATGCTGCGGGTGCGGAGCCACTGCCTCGGGCCACGGATCCGACGATTGCCTGCAGCGTTAGACGGCGCCTCTCTGTGTCAAGAGCCTGGTATCGGGGTCGGTTGTAGGGTGGCTGCTGGTAGGCCCGGGAAGTGACTTGTCCGAAGCGTGAGTGTGCGGGGTTTGAGCTGGCCGCGCTGGATGTTGGAGTTGCCCCCGAGTGTCCTCCCGGGCCTGCCCCAAGTCTGGCTGCGTCGCGGATGAGCTGTCGGTAGACGACGTCGGAGAGGCGTCGTTTGAGGCAGCGCAACGCTTCTCGGTGGCACTTTCCGGCAGCGCGTTTTCTTCGGTAGTAGGCCCGCCCCGGGGTCTCACGGGCGATCTGAGTGATGGCCATCGTGTGCAGGCAGCAGTTGTTCTCGACGCGCTATAACGGGGAATCAGTTGGGGCGGTGCTGTATTGGTCGACGGCCCCTATCGTTGATGGGTATGTTTGCCGCGGAGGCGAAGGCGCGGTCTACGGGCGGTGTCGCTGGGTACCGATATGAAGGATTGCGGTCCCGAGGACGTCTGCGGCTTTGAAAGCCACGCTGGCTCCCGCGAGAACCGGCGCGGCGGCTTGAAATCCTGGAACTAGGGCTGCCCCGTAGGCTGCGAGTGAGGCACCACCGGAGGCCACCTCGAGTAACCCGCTGACGGGATGGCCGTGAGACGCCGAATTCACTCCTGTCTGGAGGTTGGTAATCGCCCCCGTCGGGGTGGCCGCGCCACTTAGCTGGACCAATTGCCTGCCGACGGATACCACTTCGCTGATGGCAGCGCTGACAGACGGCACTGCGGCGGTGCTGACAGACCGTCGTGCGCCCGACATAGTGGCAAGCGCGGGTGAGGTAGACGGCGAGCTTACCGTGTTCGCGCTCAGGACAGTACGGATCGTGGTGAGTCCTCCGGGCGCCTTATGGGCAGCAGCAGTGAGTGAGTCAATGTGGACAGCAGTGGGTGTGGCATTTGATGATTTGCTGGCAGCGGCTGGGTTGCTGGTGTTGCTGCTTGACGACGGTTCGGAGTTGGGAGCACCGACTTTCACCGATGTGATGTGAGAGCTGCTTGATTGTTTACTAGGTGACGAGTTGCCGGGCGCGGCGTCCGCGTGCGCTACCCCCGACCCGCTGGCCAGCGTGGCGGCACCCACACCCAGCGTGACTGCGCCTGTGAACCGTCCCGGGTTTCGTGCGCACCTTCTTCTGAGGGAAGGATGGCACGATGCCGAGCAAGTACGACGAGAACAC
>NZ_LQOL01000087.1 GCF_002101555.1 Mycolicibacterium canariasense | reverse complement strand
ACTACGCTCAACGACAGAGACCAGCCGCCGGCTGAGTTCTCACATCAGGAAGTCTCCGGACTCGCCGGGGCGACTCACTATTAGAAACCCAACAACTCGCCTAGGGCGACGCCACGACCGACGCTCCAAAAGATGCAACACTGCAACGGGTGAAGATCGCCGCGTACCAGGGCCCATATCTGCCGTTCGGGTCAATGGACGCCGTGGAGCTGATAAGAGAGCAACTAACCCAGTGTGAGCGCGTCGGCGTCGAGCTCTTGTGCTGTCCAGAAGCAATTCTCGGCGGACTGGCTCACGAATCCGACGGCCAAAGTCCTCACGATGTTGCAGTGAGCGTTAAGGAACTTCGCCGACTGCTCGCGCCATTGACGTCGTCACCGGTCGCCACCGTCGTCGGCTTCACTGAACACGCCGACGACGGTCAGCTGTACAGCTCTGCGGCCTTCCTAGCCGATGGCGCGGTGCAGGCCATCTATCGTAAGGTCTATCCGGGCTACCGGACTGTCATCCGCGCCGGGACACAGTTGTCGGTCTTTACCTTCCGGGGCGCCGTCATGGGCATCATGATCTGCAACGACCTCTGGTACGTCGAACCGGCGCGGATCCTCGCCAGCAAGGGAGCAGCGGTCATTCTCGTTCCCACCAACAGTGGACATCTACGGAATGCACTGCTGGACAACCGGTTTCGGAACAGGAGTGAAACCCTTCCCGTAGCGCGAGCGGTCGACAACACGGTGTCGGTGGTCGTCGCCGACATCGCCGGTGAACAGCAGGGACGCGCCGCATTGGGCAGCAGCAGGATCATTGACCCCGACGGCGCACTGCTCTGTGCAGCCAATCCCCGTGAGGTCGGGCTTATCGCCGCCACCATCGATACCCACTCACGACCCTTCGATCGACGTGGCTGGGATGGTCACACCAACGCGGCTGTCCACCGCCAGTACACGTCCCTAGTCATCCGCTAAACGATGAGGTTGGGATCGACCCGAGGTCTAAGACCACCGTGTCCGCAGCCCGCGAATGCCGTGGAGAGTTTGTCGGTCCGCACGTTCATCGAAATCGCCGTGGAGTCTGCGCCACCAATCAATGCGGACCGGCCCGGAGCAGGCCCGTATTGCGCTGTCTGTGCCAGGAAAGAGTGGGGAAACTGGCGAGACCAAAACTGCGACCAGTGCTGCGGCCGGACGTGGCGCTTTCCCTCAACACCTCAACCCAGCGGCTCCGTCTCGGCGCGCGCACGAATCAACAGGTCGGCGATGCCGTCCACGATCGCGGTGAAGAGAGCCTCACCCGAGGGGGCAGACGCCTCGGTCGGACGTCCTACTACACCGCTGACAGTCACATCGGGCATCGCATACGTCAGCACCCGGCCGACCGTGCGGTCAACTTCGTCGACGGCGCGGTCCAGATGCACGAGCTCGGGAGACAGGTGCAGCACCATCGAGGTTTCGGCCTCGTTGGCGTGCGGATCGTCAGCGTCTCCTAGGTATCCTTGCGTCGCTCGCGGTGTGATGTCGTACAGCGAGACGAACCGGGTTCGCATTTCGGGCAACTCGTATCGAAGGGCAAGTAGGCTGCTCTGGCACGGCGGACCGTTCGTCGCATGGGAATTGACGACTACAAACTTTCGGAACCCCGATGCATAAACCCATCTGCCGATGTCGTTCAGCAGCTCGGTCATCGTCGACACCGATAGTGACAGTGTCCCCGGCCAGTGGTCGGTATGTCCCAATGAGCATCCGTAGGTGACCACGGGAAGGGCGACCGCGTCCGTGCGTTGGATGGCCGATGCGACCGCACGGTCAGCAAGCAGGGCGTCGGTCCCGGTGGGTAGATGCGGCCCGTGTTGTTCTACTGCGCCTACGGGTAGCACCGCGACTGCACCCGACTGCGCCGCTGCGCTGACTGCGTCGCGAGTAAGTTCTGACCACTGCGGCATAAGTTGTCCTTCGTGTTCATGCAGCCTCCGCACCCGCCAAGCCGCCAGCCGACGGTGGGTGTGGTGGCCGGATCCTGTGGATACTCAGGGAGGGGTCCAAGCAGTACCGAGTGCGGGAACCGGTCACCAAGCGAGGCCGGGTTAGTTGGGATGTCCTGCGACGCTGGCCGTCTCGATCCTGTTGATCGCTTGACGCCCCTCGCGTCCGGCGAACAAGTAGTAGACGCCGGCCAAGACCACGACGAGAAGGACAAATAGCACGCTGGAGTACTTGTTGTACCAAACATCTTCGCCGCGCGGCCATGCCAGATTGATCGTCAGCGCAGTTCCCAGGACAGCGGCGAGCACGTTGACCGGTAGCGAGAACGCTCCCAAGCTCCACACCGGGGTCCAACGGCCACGAAGCCGCTGGAACAGTTGAGCCCAGACGACCAGGATGTAGCAGAGGAAGAGCCCGGTCAGGCACGCCGTGGTGATCGCCGCCAACGCGTCGATGAAGACGATGATCGCACAGGCGATCACTCCGACCATAACCGTTGACACATGGGGGATCTGGGTTCTAGCAGGAACTTTGGCCAAGCTGGTGGAGAATGGTACGCGACGGTCGCGGGCCAACGAGAACACGATCCGCGCGGTGAGCGCCTGGTTTGTCATGGCGCACACGAACACGGCGATGATGATGATTGCGGCGATCAACTTGTAGAACGCGCCCCCGGTGTTGCCCTCGATGATTGCCTGCAGGGGATTCGCCGAGGCGACGATGTCGTCGACGTTCCCCGGGATGGCAAGCACCGTCGCGATCAAGAAGATGATACCTACGGCGAAGGTGGTCACTATCGACGAAATACCGGCGCGTGGGATGACTTTGGCAGCGTCTTTTGTCTCTTCCGCCATGTCGGTGGCCATCTCCAAACCGGTCCAGGCCCAGGAGCCGAACAGCATGGCAGCAGCGAACGCGGGGAGCATCGACGTGTCCGGCGGAAGCCCCTGTGACTCAACAAGAACCGTGACGGGCTGATTGCCGAAGCCGGCGATCAGCAAGACGATGATGAGGACGACCATTCCGCCGACCTCGGCGACGGCACCGATAGTCGCTACCGCTGAGGCGATCATGACACCAATAAGGTTCAACACCGTGCATGCCAGTATGAGGATGATTGCGGCCAACTGTTGCTGAGTAGGAGTCAACTCCACATCGAACAGCGAGGCAACGAAAGGAGATATGCCGTAAGCGACGGCGCTGACGAGCGCAATCTGAGACGCCGCGTACAACCACCCCGTGAGGTAACCGGTGCGCGGTCCGACCAGCCGGGCGGCCCACTGGTATAGCGCTCCGGCCAACGGCATTGTGGAGCCCAACTCGGCGAACATCAAGGTAACCAACAGCATGACGATGAAGCCGATCAGCCAGGTCCAGACAAGAAGACCCGTTCCCCCGGTGGTGATGCCGAACGCGAACAGCGTGAACACCGCGGTCGCAACGGATGACGTCGAGATGTTCACCGCAGTGGCACGCGCCAGACCCATGGTGCGCCGCAGCACCTCTTGGTAGCCGAACCCTTCGAGCTGATCGCGATCCTCGCGTTCAGCAGATTCATCACGCGAGGCACGCTCGCTCTCCGGAGTTACGCTCATAACCAACCTCATTTAGTCGCTCGATCGCCATCATGGTGTTGTCGTCATCGACAGCGGGCCGCGGGAGTCGTGGGCTACCGCGAGGCGGAGTTGGCCGGCGGAACAGATGCATCCCGCCGCCCGGTGAGCAACGTAGCGACTGCACGTCGTGCGCCACCAGAGGTGCCGGGAAAGTATGGGCAACATGCACGCTGCCAAGGACCCCACGCGGGGTTACCTTTGACCAACGGCCGGCAAGCTCGTGATCTTGGCTTATACGTGATCGCGTACCCACATGAGTTCACTTGATGGTGAGCCGGACGTGGGTTCAGCACACGACGACGTGACCCTTCCGCATGAGATCGACCAAAGGAACCGGAGCAATGACCAACACGCAGACCCACGTCGATCGAATGGACGGAAACCAAGTGGGTCGGCCAACCGACGCGCGTATTGAGCAAGTACGCGAGATGTTCGACCGGCACAAGATCCGTACCGTGCAGTTCGGGATTCCCGACATCGACGGGTTGATCCGAGGAAAGTTCGTTCCCGCAGAATTCTTCCTGGAATCGATCGCCCGGCGTGGATCCACAATTCCCAACATCATCTTCGGCTGGGACATGGAAGACACCCTCATGGACTGTTTCAGCTTCTCTGGCTGGCAGACTGGCTACTCCGATGTTGTGTTGATGCCCGATCTATCCACGATCAGGCCTATTCCGTGGGAGTCCGGGCAAGCCTTCGTCCTCTGCGACGTGGTCAATACCGATGGATCTGCAGTGGACGTCTCTCCGCGTACGATCCTCAAGCGGCAGGTCGAGCGCGCTGCGAAGCTCGGGTATAGCTTCACCGCCGGTTATGAACTCGAATTCTATTTGTACCGTGAGACTTCCGAATCCGCAGCCGAGAAGGGTTACCAGAACCTCCGCCCTGCGACACCGGGAATCGCGACGTTCAGTCTGCATCGGGCGGCCGCGCTCGAAGACGTGGTGGGCGCGATACGTGAGGGCATGCGAGCATGCGACATCCCAGTACTCGCCTCCAACACCGAGTATGGTGCCGGCCAGGTCGAGATCAACATCGAGCACAGCGATGTGTTGACCACCGCAGACCGTGTCGCCATCTACAAAAACGGTGTCCGGCGTATCGCCGAGCAGCATGGCCTGCTGGCGTCGTTCATGGCAAAGGTGGCCACCGAGTCGGCAGGCTCCAGCGCGCATATTCACCAAAGCGTGCAACACGCTTCTGATCCGAATCGTAACGCCATGTGGGGAGGGAGCGGCCCGTCACCGACCATGTGGCAGATCCTGGCTGGGCAGCTGGAATCGATGCGTGAGTTCACGATCCTCTACTGTCCTACCGTCAACAGCTACAAACGCCGAGTCCCAGGATCGTGGTCACCGGTATCGGCTGCGTGGGGTGAGGACAACCGCACCGCTGCACTGCGTGTCATCGCCAACGAAGAGGGCGCATGCCGTATGGAGAACCGCCTGCCGGGTGCCGACGCCAACCCTTACCTGGCCCTATCTGCATGCGTCGCAAGCGCTTTGCACGGGATTGAGAACAAGCTTGAGCCGCCGGCCGCCGTCGTCGGCAATGCATACGATCAACCAGGCACCGAACTCCCGAGTTCCCTGTCTGAAGCGATCAGGGAGTTCGAGAACGGGACGATCGCCCGGCAGGCCTTCGGCGACGTGTTCGTCGACCATTTCGCAGCGTCCCGGCGCTGGGAGCGTGACCGACACCGTCAAGCGGTGGGCGACTGGGAACTCAAGCGCTACTTCGAGCGGGTCTAGGCCAATGCATGCGGCTCGCAACCCCAGACCTCGGGTTGTAGGTATACGATCGGCCATGGCGCAGAATGCGATGGCCCAGATCGAGTTGCAGGCCCTGCAGAAGATCGCCCGAGTCATGGCCTCTTCACAGGACCTCGGTATGGTCCTGCAACTCATCGCCGAGGCAATCGCTGGTGATCGGTCAGACCGGGATGTCTACATCTACGTCTTCGACGCAGACACCAACGAACTGGTTCTGACTGGGGCTACCGAGAGCCCGGCTGCTCGTCAGGTCGGAATACTGCGCGTTGCCTACGGTGCGGGCGTGACCGGCTGGGTGGCGGCCTCTCGTCAGAGCTACCTGGTCGCCGACAAGCCAGGCAACGACCCGCATTTCCTGGCGTACCCGGACATCGGAGAAGAACGGTACGGCGCGATCTTCTCAGTGCCGATCGTGTCGCGAGAGGATGACCTCCTCGGGTGCATAACCGTGTGGGCCACCAGTGGGCACCGATTCGACGCCGCCGAAGTGCCCTTCGTGGAACGCGTCTCCGCACTTGTGGCCGGCACGTTCGAAACAGCCCTCCTACTCGAGACCCACCGTCACCAGACCCGGGTATCGGACGGCCTTGGCGAACTTGCGTCGATGGTCGCCTCTGGAACGCCTACCGCACCCACTCTTGAATTTGCCACCGAACTTGCCCGAATCGCGGTACGCGCCGACATCGCGGTCTCGCTCGTCACCGATCCGTCGGGGGCCGATCGTATGTATCTCGCCGTGCCGTCGCCGAACGAGCCGCACCCGCGCGGCCTTGCCCAGACCGCCCGCAAGATCCTGCTCGATATCGAGCAGGACATCCGCAACGGGAGGCTGAGCTGGCACGGTGCAACCGAGAAGGTTGGCCGTGCCCTCGACCGGATTGCCGGCGCGGTCGTGACCGCACCCGTGCGAGTCGGTTCTGACGACCTGGGGATGGTGGCGTGCTATCGCATCGAGGCTTCGCGGTTCACCACTCAGGAGGCCGCGACGGTGACAACGATCGCCAATCACGCGGCGATGGCCCTCAAACTCGCGCTGCTGTCCGACGAACTGTCGGAACGTAACAGCCTGAACTGGTTTCTGCGCGACTTGTCGTCGGGGCGAGTTGGCGCCGACGAATTGCGCAGGCGCGCAGCGGCGATCGGAATCGATGCTGGTACCGGCTATGTATTCGTAGTGGGAAGCGTTGCCGCCCAATCTGTCAGTGGTGTCGATGTAGGATCACTGTCTCTGGGCTCAAGCCTCAAAGATCTTCTCACGCAAATACAGGAGTTGCCGGTTGACACCCACTGGGCGATCACGCCGTATCAAACGGTTGCGGTGATCCCGTGGACCGGTGATGAAGACTCGATCGACGCCCTGCGGCTACCATTGCTCGAGGTTTGCGCGAGGGTCCGCGCCTCCACGGGTACTGCACTGACTTTCGGGGTGTCACGACCCGTGGCAGCCCTCGATGACTTTTGCGGTGCGCTTGCCGAAGCCCGAGAGGCTATGGCGATCGGCGCCAGCCTCAGCAACCCGAGCGGGGTGTTCACCCTCGATGACGTCGGCCACCACCTGCTGCTCAGCCGGGTCTCTGGTGTGGGTTCAGTCCGTGACCGCTATGCAACCGCGATCGCGCGTATCGCCGAGTACGACAGGGTCAAAGGTACCGAGTTGCTTGAGACGCTTGCTGTCTTCCTACACTTCCGCAGCCAGAGTGCCGCATCCCGCGAACTGTTCGTGCATCGCAATACGCTCAATCAACGACTCACTCGAGCAACCTCTTTGAGCGGTTTCGACGTGCTGGACTCCTCGGAGTGGTTTCCGCTTCAACTCGCGCTGAAAGTTCATCAGGCGCGCGTCGGCGTCACCCCGATCGATCGACGAAACTCCACCGAAAACCGACGAATACGGTGATCCGGCGCCGCCGGTCGGCGGATCGCGACGTGCCCCGGCAGGGATGAGGTGCCACTTCCCCAAGTCGAGTGACCACGGTGTCGACTGGGCCATCTTCTGTACCGCTTGAACTCCAAGATGAAAATGAGTTGTTCACGCGGCAACGGTGTGTCACGCTGCCGCGGTGGAGATGCATCCCGATCAACTGACGGTCTCGCCGTTGGTAGTCGGGAAACTCATCGCTGAACAGTTCCCGCAGTGGGCGGGTCTCCCCATCCAGTCGATATCAGGTGCTGGCACGGTCAACGCCGTATTCCGAGTCGGTGGGCACGTCGTGGCCCGGTTCCCGCTGGAACCTAGCGATGGCATCGAAGCAGTGCGCCATGAGCTCGAGCTTGAGGCGGCTGCAGCAGCCGAGCTCAGAGGGCGCACCCCTGTTGCGACCCCGGTCGCGCTCGGGATCGGTGAACCCGGCTTTGGCTATCCGCTGCCATGGTCTGTCTTCACCTGGCTACCAGGCCAACCCGCCACCGCAGATAGCTGCTCTCAATCCGATTCCTTCGCAACGGATCTGGGGGCGTTCATTCTGGCCGTGCGCGCTATCGACACCCGCGGCCGAACCTACGATGGCAACGGACGCGGTGGGGACTTGGGCTCCTACGACGGGTGGATCGAGCTGTGCCTCGCCAACTGCGAAGGCCTGCTCGACGTCGCGAACTTGCGCGCGATCTGGGATCAGGTGCGTGTCCTACCTCGCGGCAACACTCCGGACGTGATGAACCATGGCGACCTCATTCCTCCCAATATCCTCACCGCCGATGACCACCTCATCGGGGTTCTCGACGTCGGCGGCTTCAAGGCCGCCGACCCCGCGTTGGACCTCGTCAGCGCCTGGCACCTGCTCGATGCCCCTCGACGTGAACTGCTTCGAAACCACCTCGGCTGTGACGAAGACGAGTGGCAACGCGGACGCGGATGGGCGTTCCAGCAGGCCATGGGCGCTGTCTGGTACTACGTCGACAGCAACCCCGCCATGAGCACGAATTCCCGTCGCACCCTCGAACGAATCCAGGCCGACATCGAGGCCTAACAGCGCCGGCCTCTCGGCCAAGCGAGACAGCGACGGATCCACGTCTACCGCTGACGAACTCCCCGGCACGCCCGTATCAGCGACGGAACTCGTAGGGAACCGTGTCCGTAATGTGTGTGAAGCCATACCGTTCCAGGATCTGTCGAGAGTCCGAGGTTGAATCGCTGTAGATGAGGGTCTTCCCCTCTCGCAGTGCCGAACGTGCGCGTGCGGCGGTCAGGGCGCGGTAGATGCCTCTTCCGCGCCACTCCGGACGCGTCGCGCCACCCCAGATTCCGGCAAACACGGTGCCGGGGACCGGATTCAACCGTCCAGCGCTGATAACTTCTCCGGCGGTCTCGGCGATCCAATACTCCGTCTCGTGGTCGCCGTCGACCTCCGCGAGTAGCTGCTCAAGGTGCGGCGGTTCACCGAAAACTTCTGACTGCATCTGAGCCATGCGCCGTATGTCACGTTCGGAATTGATTCGGCGCAGAAGGACTCCCTCGGGGACCGGAACTTCCACGGCCAGTGACTCCGCTGTGCCCACCATCACCGACTCCGCCACGCCGGGCACGAAACCGTGCTCAGTCAGCGCCGCCTCCAGGTCGGGGGCGTCGTCGTGACTTCTCGTCTTCCACTCCACCTCCACGACTTCAGGGTCGGACTCGAAGTGGGTGAGGGCACTTGCTACGAGTGATCTCGTGGAAGCGCTATCGGCGCCGGAAAGATCGCGATAGGTGACAAATCCACGACCCTCAGCGAAAGTCGCCAACCACAAAGGCCCGATCCGGGACACCGTGTGGGCACCCAGCATCTCCGCGCCTGTACGCAGCGAACCGTCATAGGCCACAAGGAAATCACCTGTCACCCACCGCAACCTACGGGCACGTCAGGGGTATTGCCAGGCATTTACCGACCAGTCGACAACATCGAGACCCTCATCGCAGCCCAAATTCGGAGGGGTGAAGGCCGGTAATCATGCTCCTCTCCCGACCAAGGCCATGATGTCTGACTAGTGCGCTTGTCCAGCTGGAGGTCGGGGTGGCGGTGACCTGCTCCCGAAGGAACGGGACGAGCAACTTGCTGACGCGTTCTGGCGCCCGAGGTGTGGCCAGTGTCCTGCTCCGTCGATCAGGTGGACGCTGGCGTTGGGCAGTGACTCGCGGTTACGGTCTGCGAATTTCGCTTGCGATGTCTCTTGGTAACGGCCGTTACGCGAAGAGGTCGTTCCCCGCGGCGTCCATGAGTGTGGCGATGGTGTCGGGGTTGTTGACCGCGGGGAGCATGAGGGCGTGCAGCTGGATGAGGCTGTCGCGGTCTCCGTAAGCGGCGAATGTTCCGGCCTCGGGATCGAATTCGATGGCGTCGGCTAAGGCTGGTTGGTGCTGACGTATCAGGTATCGGGCGACCGCAGTCCAAAAATGGCCGTTGGGGATGTGGCCGGCATCGTCCACGACATCCTCGACGGGCAGATACTCATCTGCGTTGAGCAGCAGTACGTAGTCGACGTCTTCGCTGTCGCCCTTGAAGAGTTCGAATGGTTCCATGAGCTCGGCGCTCCTTGTCTCCGGTGGCGGATGGTCGCATCCGGTTTGAGTCGTATTCCGCTGCGGCGCAGGGGGTTTCGTCAGCTGCTCCAGACGGCCTCGGGGCGGCCTGGATCAGCTGGTGTGCGCTGAGGGCAGCCCGCCGGTGTGGTGGTAGAGGGCGGCACGATAGTTGATGTAGGCGCTGTCGTAGCGCTTGCCAGGAAAGGGTGGGTTGGGGAACTGTTCGGCGACAGCGGTATAGACGGCGGTGGATTCACCGGGGGTCAGCGATGTCAGTGTGGGGTGGCCCAGGAATGGTGCGAAGGACTGGTTGGTGAAGGCTTTGGAGTAGGCCCACAGCCAGGTGAGGTTAGGCGCGGCGGCGAGACCGCTGATATCGACCAACGATTTCATCGATTCGATCGCCACAACCTGTAGGTGGGTGAGCCGGGACAGGTCGGGCAGGGCCGTGATATTGGGCAGCCCGCTCAATTCCAGGGCCCGCAGTCCGGTGCAGTCACTCAGTACTGCGAGGTCGGTGTCGGTGAGCTGCCGCCACTGCCCGATGTCGAGGAACTGCAGTTGGGGCAGGGTGGCCAGCGCTGAGAGGTCTGGTGGTTTCCCGGACCCGAGGGTGACTCGCTGGATGTTTGGTAGCCCGGTCAGGATGTCGAGGGTCGGCATTGCGGTGTTGTTGACGCTGATCCAGCGCAGCTCGCGTAGTTCGGCGAGCACGTCGAAGTCTTTTCCTCGGCCGATCGCTAAGACCCGCAGGTGAGGAAACCGACGCAACACGCTCAGGGAATGTTTGCGCTGCGTGGACCACGCTAGCCACTGCAGCTGATCGGAGAGGCAGTGCAATCCCTCAATGCTGGTCGCTCGCTCCGCGAAATTCAGTGCGGTGATGAACGGGACATGCTGGAGGAAGTCCAGGTCGGTACGGGGAATGAACGTGGTGTTCAGCCCGGTGATGTCGTGGGCGGCCATGAACGCCCCCAGCTGTTCCCACTGCGCCTCGGACAGGTCCGCGCGGGAGTCCAGCCGGGCACTGCGTGTGATCCCGCCGATCGCGTTCTGGTTGATGGAGATGTCGCAGCCGGGGAAACCCAGCTCGGCATCGAATTCATCGCGCACCTCCCGACTGGCAGCCTGGATCTGCGCGCGGCGGGATGCCGCTGTTGTCGATGCCTTCTCGAACCAGGCCAGCAGCGCATCGGGGTCATCGATGATCGCGCTGAGATCGTCCCCGTCCCCGTAGATGTCGTTGAGGCTCATCAGTGAAACCTACCTACATGCGTTCCGGGCATGTCCCGCCCGCCACACGATGATTCGTGGCGGGGTGACGCGTCCCGGGTTCGTCGTGGCATCAGGGGACAGCTCAGCCTTTCGGTTTGGGATGGTTTTGGCGGCTTTTGCTTCTCTTGGGTTTCTTATTTCTCTTGTTGTCCGAGGACTTGTGTGAGCTGCCGTTGTTGCTCTCCGATGACGAGGACCGGCTGCTCTGCTGGTTGGCCTCGCGTGCGCTGCTTTGGGCGTCCTGGCGCTGCTGGTCGGTGCTCTGCCGGGTACTGGCCTGCTGGATTTGGCGTTGATCAGCCGGCGAGGATGGACGCTGGTACTGCTGCAAGTGCGCATCGCGGGCCGCGTCGTAGACGCCGGCATTCCGATTCGTATCGCGGTACACCTTCTTCCTGTTGAGACCGACGCCGTTGTAGTTCTCATTCGGATTGGTCTTCGTGGTGTAGGTGTTGTGCCGATCGATCTCGTGTTGTTCGAGCCCGTTGAGCGCATCGGGGTCATCGGTGCGGTGCAGCACGTAGGCGCGATCACCAGCAGCGGGGTCGTAGCGCGCCGTGCCGGGCTTTGTGCTGGGTTTGAGACTGTCGCTGATGTGCTGGTTGAGCCGCTCATCGACATGGATCGACTGCCCCACGTACTTCGGCTCACCCTTGGCGTTGTAGATGACGTACACCCCGCCTTTGGGTTCAGGAGTGATCGCGTTGCAACCACACGGGCCTGCTGTTTCCGGGGAGGTCGCGACCGGAAGATCCGACGTTTTCGCCGGTGGCGCGTTAGGCGCTTTGGGGGTGTCGACGCCGGGCAGCGGTGGTTTGGCTGCTGTTGGTGCGGCGGTGATGTCGTTGGCCAGTTGCGTGGGTGGGGTGGGGGCCTCAGTGGCGGTGTCGATGACCTTCTTGGCGGCGTTGGCCACGTCGTCGGCGTGGGTGGCCAGTTCTTCGGTGGCCTTCTCGGCGACCTCTTTGACCGCGGCCTTGGCCGCACCTTGCGGGGTGACCATGGAGGCCACGCCCAGCACGTTCGACACGACACCGAGGGCTTGGTTGTCGGGGTTGAGGGCGGCGGCGAAATCCACACCCGCGGAGGCGATGTTGACCCCTGCCGAGGCGATCATCGCCGCCCCAGCCGGCCCACCGACACCGGTCAGTGCCATCGCGACCCCACCGACGAGCATCGCTGATTCCAGGGGGTGGGCTTTGACGATCCGGCCTACTGTCTGTGCCCCGGACACCGTGGCCGATGCTGCGGTGGATACCGCGGTACCGACCGCGCTGGCCGCACTGGAGATGGTGGAGGTGATCGAGTCGAACAATCCTGCCGGCACCGGGCCGCCGAGATGCAAGGGTGGGTCCACATAGACCGGCCATGCGGTGTCGGGGCGGGGGTCGAACACCTCAGCCAACAGATACAGCTGCGGGGCGACCCTCTTCACCACATACGACGACGGCACCAGTTTGCCTGTCGCATCACGGGTCTCGGCGGGGGAGAACATGCCGACGGTTTCGGCGGTCGGGGTGGCGCGGTTGATGGTCAGGTAGCCGTTGGTGTGGGCCAGCATCACCGTGTCGGCGGGGGTGCGCACGAAGGTGGTGACCATCCGCACCCCAGCAGGGCCTGCGATGCGGGCCACGGTGCGGGTGCCGGTGCCGGTGTTTTCGGCCAGGAAGTCAAATCCGGCGCCGGTGTCGGGGTAGACCAGCTGCCCACCTGTGGTGGTCTGGGCGGCGCCCAAACCAGCCGGGAGGACCACCTGCACCGGCCCGGCCGCGGTGTTCGAGGTCAACCCGGCCACCGGATCGGCCGGCAAACCCGATGACCGCTGCGCAGGTGTCAACGCCGAGGCAGGGATGGCCGTCGTGGTTGATCCGGTGAATGCCGCTAGCGCGGCGTCGGCAAACCGCTGTGCCGGCGAGGTAACCGATGCGCTGGCAGTCTCTGAGCGGCCAGAGTCGGTCAACCAGTGCTGCCCGCCGACGGTCAACGCGACCGTGACGACCAGCGCCACCGCCACCGGCCACCACCGACGTACAGCCCACCACGACCGGTCACCCGGCAGAAAATCCCCCACGACCCAATTCCCCCTACGTCATCAACATCGCCCGCCAGCTACGACGGGCATCTGAAAGGGGTAGTCGGGAACCAACACCAAAACCGAACGGTGATCTAGCTCACAGCAATCAATCCGTGTTGGTTGAAGGTGTGTTCACCGGCGGATGCAAACCCGCAAAGCATGGCCTTAAACAGCGGAAACGCTGGGCGCATTTACCTGACCCGCGCGTCATCGCCGCATGTCAGGCAACATTTCGTGCGCTAGGTCGAAGCGCTTCACGTACCGTTCCGCTCGCTCGACCGAGCAACAACCACGCGGCCCACCGATCAAGCAGAAGGACGTCATGGCCCACTGAGTCACGATTCGTTCCGCGCTCGCTGGTTTAGGCCGATTGCTTGCGAGGTTTTGTTCGCCGAGTGCGCTGGCGGTCAAGCCAGCGTTGGACGTTGCCGGCGGACATCGGGCCGCCGTGTCCGATGTGCAGCGTGTGCGGACCCAGGTTCAACGCAGCCTGCAAGCTGTCGAGAGCCTGGTCGGGGTCGTCATGAAACGGAGGATTGGAGGGTCGGTACTGCAGCAGGCCCAGGAAGCCCCCGGTCAGCATGTCACCGGCGATCAGGTCACCCTGGTCGAGCAGAACTGACACCGATCCCGGGGTGTGTCCGGGCGTATGGATTATGCGACCGTCGATGCCGTGCTCGGCGAGCGCGTACGCACCTGTCAGCAGTAGATCTGGCTGCAGAGGTCGGGTGACTTCGTTCGGTGGGGGAGTGCGGGTGAAGATGTGCCCGAAGACACCGATGGGCTGGCGTTTTGAGCGGTCGGAGTGTCCCGCCTGATACGTGGCCAGGTCGGCTTCGTGCGCTGCAACCGGAACACTGGTGCGGGCCTGGAGTTCCGCAGCAGCGCCGAAGTGGTCTACATGGCCGTGGGTAACGATGATCATCGCGAGATCAGTGGGATCGACACCGGCGTCGGTAATGCCCTTCCAGATGCGGTCGCCGCTGCTGGGCATGCCGCAGTCGACCAGGATAGGACGTCGCCCAATCAATAGGTACGTGTTGACGAGGTGGTCACCGAGGACTGGAATCTTGACGATCTGCGTTGTCATTTGGCGTAGCTCCCGTGTGCATCAACGGTTTTCAGGTCAGCAGGTGTCCTCGCGGGCGACTTCATCGCTTCCGGGGCGAAGGTCCTCGGGTGAGCCGCTGCGTGCCGTGGACGGAGACTGACTCGATGGGAAGCCAATTGGTCGGCAAGCGCCCGGGGCGCTTCCAGGGGGACCAGATGACCAGAATCGACGAGAACGTATGTGCGCGCCGGCGCGACGAACGGCTCGAGATGCTCGCGTAGAACCCCGACAGGTTCCACGCGGTCCTTGCTGCCGGCGATCACGACGGTGTCGACGCAGATCCGCCCTGCTGCCGTGGTGATGTCCTCGGCAATACCGCGTAGGGGCCATTCCGTCCGGGCCGCCGCCGTACCGGCCAGGCTGTCTTCGATGACTGCTGCACGCAACGCGGCCGTCAGTGCGTGTGCGGTCAGAACGTGATCGACGGCGCTGGCCACTGTTTCCGGGTTGTCGTAGGCGTGGGCGAGCTGCCGCTGGAACTGCGGCGTGATCGTGGGCGGCGGTTCGGGCGGCGCGGGTGCGACCAGGACCAAACCCGTAACTGCCGTCAGGTTTTCGGCCGCGACGAGTTGGGCAACTTTTCCGCCCATCGAATGCCCAACGAGTACGACGGCGGTGTCGAGTGCATTCACGACGGCGATTGCGTCTTTGGCCAGCTGCGCCAGGTCGAACGGTCCGGGCAAGGCGTTGGAGCGTCCCCAGCCGCGGTGGTCGTAGGACGCCACTGGCGTGCGCGGGTCGAGGTGAGCAAGCACCGGTTCCCACGTCCGGGCGCTGCCTCCCCAGTAGTGCAGAAACAACAGCGTCGGCCCCTGGCCAGACCGATGGTGCACCGTCAGCGATCCACCTGCCACCGGCACCCGCAGTTCGTCGAATGCGGAAGTCATGACTGGCTCTCGCTCACCGCGACGGGATGGTCGTTCCAGCCGGCTGCCTCGACGAGGTCCGGCCAGGTCAGCGATGACTGTGCGGGATACATCAATTCGTGCAGATGCGCGGGGAAGCTCATCGGCGGAGCCTTGGCCGGATTCCGATGTGCCTGCTCGGCGAGGACGGAGGCGAGGGCGTAGCCAAGGTCGTGGCGTGGCCACGCGGCGTGCACGCGGTCGGCGAACCCGGCCGGCAACTGGTGACGGTGAGTGCCCACGATGTCGGTCCCGATGCCCAGTTGCGCCAAGGCGGCGATGGGTCCGAACCGGTGAGCCAGGCCGACGCTGGTGTGCAATGCGATCGCCGTCCATGCAGTGTCGATCGCTGCGGCGTCTACTCCGTGGTCGTCGAGGAACTTCGCGGCAGCGTCTGCGCCGTCGACCTCGAACCGTTGACCGGTGTTTGCGTACTCGGTGGCGCCGAGGTCGTGCAGAACGCACGTGAGGAAGAGCAGCTCGTCGTCGTGATCAGAACTCTCTTCGAGCGCTGACAGTTCGCGTGCGAACAGGTAGCTGCGGACGGCGTGGTTGTAGATGAATTCGGGGGAGACGTCGTACGTCAGCTGGCGGGCGGCAGCGGCGGTCGGAGAATCAGGTAGTCCAAATCGTGCGGTGAGGGCATCGTCGGGGGTGGTCATTGGTCTGGTCCTTCGTCGAATGAGCGATATCCATCAACTGTGCGGCGGCGGCAGCACTCGCACTAGTGGCCAGATAGACAGGTATCGTTAAGATCTGGCCATGATCGTTGGCGTGCTGGGTTGCGAGCAGGTGTTGGGCTTCGAGCTCATGGTTCCCGGGCAGGTCTTTGGGATGGCCAACGCATCGTTGGCGGAGACCGGTCAAGACGCGCGGTATGACGTGCGTGTCTGTGCCGCCGGAGGATCCACCACTACCACCCTGGAGTGGGGCGCCGTCGAGATCCGTACGCCGTTTGGCCTTGACGAGGTGGTGGCGGCGGACGTCGTGATCGTTCCCGGGAAGCAGGACTTCCTCGTACCACCTCACCCAGACGTGATCGCTGCCTTGCGTGCGGCCTACGCCGCCGGGGCTCGTATCGGATCCATTTGTGTTGGAGCATTCGTCCTTGCCGCCAGCGGATTGCTGGACGGACGGACTATCACCACACACTGGCAGTGGGCCGACTCGCTGGCACGGCGGTATCCCGCCGTCACGGTCGATCCCTCCGCGATGTTCGTCGACGACGGACGAATCTTGACCTCAGCGGGCGTGGCTGCGGGCCTCGATCTGTGTTTGCATCTCGTCAGGCAGGACGGTGGGCCCGGTCTGGCAGATCGAACCGCGCGGCGCCTCGTCTTGCCGAGTTGGCGCGAAGGTGGTCAGGCGCCCTACATCGAATCGACTCGGCCGGAAGATGATTCACTACAGGCAATCGTCGAGTGGATGGAGGAGAATGCACTCGAGCCACTGGACCTGGGCAGCATCGCTCGGCATGCGTCGACGAGCGTACGCAGCCTCAACCGTCATTTTCGAGCGCGTCTTGGTATCACGCCGACCCAGCTTCTGCTGCAGATGCGCATCGATCGCGCGCGCCGCTTACTGGAGTCCACCCACCTGCCGATGGACCGGATCGCCGAGCAATCCGGCTTCGCAACGCAGGCGTCGCTGCGCTACCACTTCGTCCGCAGCGTCGGTATCCCGCCCCAGACCTACCGCACCACTTACCACGAAAGTCGATGAGCGCGAACGGGTTACTGTCTGAAACCGTTCGCGCCCAACGACATTCGAACGACCAGCGCTGGGATGGCTCAGATTACTACTTCCGGCGAGGACGAATCCTCGCAGGTCAGGAGGCAACCACACTGGGGGGCAGTCCCAATCACAGGCCCACCCTTACCGGCGTCGGCGGCGGCCCGACGGTCAGCAGTGACGACAGAAGAGTGGGCAGAGCTCGTGGAGAGAAGAGGACGCCGTGGTGGTGGGCGGTCGTGATGTCGGCCAGCGACCACCATCGCTGGGTGAGTATGCCCTCAGCGTCGGGATGACCCGCTGCGTCGGTATCGACGCCACTCTCCGGTTCGAAGGCGGCGACTCGAATCAAGAAGTAGAAGTTGACGACGCCGGTGTAGCCGTGGGGCTGCATCTCGGACAGCTCCGCAGTCTGCACCCACACCAACTGAGCTCCATGACTGGGATCAAGGACAAAGCCGGTTTCTTCGAACAGTTCGCGACGCAGAGTATCGGCCGGTTCCTCGCCGGTCTCAATTCCCCCTCCGGGGCCAACCCACACGGACCGTCCGACACTGATGCGATGCTCCAGCAACAAGATTCGATTGTTCTCGTCAATCAAAAGGCCTCGACACGATCGACGAAGAGCCGGGTCATGCATCCACTAACGTTACCGTGGGCGGGCCGCGTCCAAATCCGTGCGAGTGAGTACAGCGTGAACGGCAAGGTCCACATCAACGAGGGCAGAGGGTGACCCGTCGCTGCGATCGATGGCGCACACGACAGACGTGACGTGCGCGCCCTGGGCGCGGAGCGACAACGCGGCCTGTCGAACCGCGCCTCCGGTCGTGATCACGTCTTCGATCAGCGTGACCGTTCGTCCGACGATGTCGACCACTCCCTCGGCTACGCGGCGGGTGCCGTACTCCTTCGCTTGCTTCCGGACGAAAAGTGCAGGTAAACCCGTCATTTGGCTGACCACGGTCGCCAGCGGGACTCCGCCCAGTTCCAGACCACCGACGAGGTCGGTCCCAGCCGGAAGTAAAGAGACCATCGCCGCCGCCACCCGATTGAGTAGCTTCGGGTCCGACTCGAAGAGGTACTTGTCGAAATACTCCTCCGACGTCAGCCCTGATCGCAGGGTGAACGTCCCCGACAGACGGCAAGCAGCGTCAATATCGGCGGCCAATTCACTTGTATTCACCGTGCCATCGTCGCACCGGCGGTGAGCGATACTCCAGTCCAACGCCCCCACGCCGTGAGAACCGCGGGCCGATACGCGTTACCCCAAGGACAGGATCCAAGCCGTTCTGCTGCCGCCTAGTTGGTCTGGCCCTTCTTACCGTCTACGTGAGCAGCCCGGCGAACAGGTCGACGGCACTGCGCGGCGCGTCAGGCCCGAAGAACTGCTGCAGGTTACTTGCACTCCGTTGGGCCACCTCAGCACTGCGCGGGAAGAGCGCGTCCTCATACGCAGACAGCGCTTCCTCGATATGACCAGGGTGCGCGACGATCTCCGCGGCCAGCGCCGCGCCGTCGAACATCGCGAGATTGGCACCCTCCCCGGCGAACGGTGACATCAGATGTGCAGCATCGCCGATCAACGTCACACCGGGTACCCGCTCCCAGCGATGCGTTATGGGTAACGCGTAGATGGGGCGCAGCACGGGATCGCTGATGTTGTCGAACGCCAGCGCGGTCAGCGCGGGAGCCCAGTTCTCGAAGCGCCGCTTGATCATTGCCCGCATGCCCGATGGGTCACCGGTGTCGACAGATGTCATCAGCTCGAGCGGTGCGTTGATGGCGACGTAGCCGCTGAGCGTGCCGTCGGCGTTGTGGTGGGCCAGGATGCCCTGCCCGGGCGCCACCGCCATGAGCGTGCCGCGCCCGATGAGTGCGGCGCCTTCGCGGGACAGCAGTTGCCCGGGAGCAGAACCAACCTTGACGAAGCAGGTGCCGGTGTAGACCGGAGCGACACTCGAGACGCTTCGTCGCACTTTCGACCAGGCGCCGTCAGCTCCCACGACGAGATCCGCGGTAATCGAGGATCCGCCGACGAAGTTCACCTGGGGGCGCCGCCCCGGAGTGGTGATCACGCCGATCGCCTTGCGTCCCCAGCGGATCGTGCCCTCAGGGAGCGAGGCAATCAACATGCTGCGCAGCTCGCCGCGGTCCACCTCGGGCCGGGTCCCCAGGGGGCTGCCCGGCCAGTCGAACACGATGGTGCCAGCGCGATCGGTAATGCGCTTGGCGTCGTGTCCCGGTCGGATGAGGGCTCGGAACCCGTCGAACACACCGGCGTCGCGCAATGCTGCCTGCCCTGTGTGGGAATGGATGTCGAGCAGGTCACCCTGGGTACGCGCTGCGGCCGATTCTTCAGCCTCGTACACGGTGGTGGTGACGCCTTGACGGTGCAACGTGCAGGCCAGTACCAGGCCTCCCAGCCCGGCTCCGACAATGGCTATCGATGACATTCAGCGCTCCTCTTTCACGGCTCGACAGGCATCGAGCCACTCATGAAAAGACGCTGGGCAGCTGAGATCGACGGCCTCAGCACCGTATCGACGACCGGTGACCGGCCGCTTTTCGCGACGCCATCACGATACCGGATTTTTCAGGCAGAGACGCGAACTGAACCGGCGCCTTCTTCAGAAGCGAGACACGATGGGCGCTTGAGTAATTCCGCTGCAGGAGGCCCTCACCGAAACCACTGCGACAGGGCGATGGCCAGTCCGTCCTCGATGCCTGGAGGACAGACTTGGTCGGCGGCCGCCCGCACCTGAGCCGGCGAGTGGCCCATGGCCACTCCGTGGGCCGCCCAGGCGAGCATTTCCAAGTCGTTGACGCCATCACCGACGGCCAGCGTCTCCGAAGCCAGTACTCCCAAATTCGCGCGCAGACGTTCCAGCATCGCCGCCTTGCTCACGCCTGCGGCAGTCAGATCAGCCAGCGGCTCATCTGAATAACAGCAGCACCGGACTCCGGGGATGTCTACGTTCGCCAAGGCAGCAGCCAAAGCCGATCCGCTACGCCCGGGCCAATGCACGGCCAGCCGCGTGGTGGACGCGGCCGCCAATTCGTCGTCACCAACCAACTCCACTAGCCCGAAATGCATGTCCGCGTCGTCAACCCGGTCGGTAGCCAGCACGCCCAAGCCGGGGCGCTCGGCCACGAAGACAGCACCCGGCAGTCGCGTGCGCAAAATTGCAATGGGGTCGCGTAGATCGAATATCACCTGCTCGACGACTCGCCCGGTGCCAGCGTCGATGAGAACCGCCCCATTGGAGCAGATGGCGAAGCCCGCACAGATATCGAGTTCACGTAGAAACGGCAGAGTCGCCGGAGAAAGCCGGCCTGTGCACAGCACCAAATGCGTTCCCGACCCGACGACGGCGCGCACAGCCGCTCGGGTGGCTGAGCTGATCGTTTCGTGTGCATCGGGATTGGTGTCCGACGCGCTGTGCAAAGTGCCGTCGATGTCAAGGGCCACCATCTGCGGGCGGCCCGAGGCAAAGATCACCGCTGCCAGCCTGGCGTCACTAACCCATGATGCTGCGCCGCCGGGCACCGTGTCATCTTCACACTCACCGGGCGAACCTGCCGCATCGTCCGTCAAGCGACGGATCTTCGTCCGACCGCCGCCAGAGCCTGGGTGCCACCTGTGGATCTGCGCTAACGTCAACTTCGACGTGCGATAGCGGGTGTCGAACCTGCCGAGGACGTAGATGCGGTCCAGCCCCGTGGCCGCTCCGTCGCAGCTCGGCATCCGCTGTGATCGGGTTTCGGTTCAGCCGACCCACCGGCCTGGGGAGAGCAACGTGGCGTTGAATGCAAACGTCCGATTTCACGATGTCGTGGTGACCGGCTTCGCCTCCACGACGGCGATCGCCGCCGACGCCGAGCAGACCTGGACGGCGTTGTTGGCCGGCGGCAGCGGTATCGAGAAGCTGGACTATCCGTTCATCGAGCAATTCGGGCTGCCGGTGCACATCGGCGGACCGTTGCGCGAAGACATCGCCAGCCAGGTCAACCGCGTGGAGGCCCGCAGGATGACCCGCGTGACCCAGATGGCGACGCTGCTGAGCCGCCGTGCCTGGACCCACGCGGGCGCCCCGGAGATCGACGCCCGCCGGCTGTCGGTGGCGATCGGTCAGGGCTATGGCACCACCCACGACATGGTCGAGTTGTACGACGACTGGCAGGTCCGCGGCATGCGCGCCGCTTCGCCCCTGACCGTTCAGATGCACATGCCCAACGCGGCCGCGGCGGCCGTGGGGCTGGAACGGAAGGCGAAGGCCGGTGTCATCACCCCGATGGTGGGTGATGCCTCGGGTACGGCGGCCATCGGGGAAGGCTGGCGCCTGCTGGCGCTCGGCGAGGCGGACATGGCGATCTGCGGGGGAGTGGAAAGCGGTATCGAGGCAACGCCGTTGGCGGCCTTCATTAACGCCGGGTGGCTCTCGACCCGCAACGACGATCCGGAGGGGGCGTGTCGGCCCTTCGACCGCGATCGGGACGGGACGGTGCTCAGCGAGGGCGGTGCGCTGCTGGTGATCGAGACCGAGGAACACGCGAAATCCCGTGGGGCGCAGATCTTTGCACGCGTCTTGGGCTATGGCCTCAGCTTCGATCCGTCCGAGCAGGGCACCTCCGACCCGACGGGTGAATCAGAGGGCGAGGCGATCCAGCGCGCGCTGCGCTCGGCCGGCTTGGCGCCCGCCGATGTCGACCACGTCAACGCACACGCGACGGGCACCCGGGACGGCGACCGATCGGAAGCCGCCGCCATCCGATCGGTGTTCGGAGCCCATCATCCGGCCGTCTACGCCCCGAAGGCGGCGTTCGGGCAGTCCATGGGCGCCGCCGGCGCCATCGAGGCGATCGTGACGGTACAGACCTTGCGCGACAGCGTGATTCCGCCGACGCGCAACCTGCACCAGCTCGACCCGGAATTCGATCTGGACGTCGTCTCCGGGGAGCCGCGCCGGGGTGACTATCGCTGTGCGGTCAGCACGTCGTTCGGCATCGGTGCCGTGAACGCCGCAGTGGTGTTCGGCCGGTACTGAGCCCGGTCGTTGCGATACTCCCGCAGGCGATTCAGCGGTCGAACTTACCGGCCAGATACTCGGCGCGGCATGCGTTGCGGGCCAGCTTGCCCGATGTGGTGCGCGGGATGACCCCGGCGGCGACCATCCGGATGTCGGCCGCGCGGACCTGGTGTCGCCGTGCCACCGCGGCCCGGATCGCGTCGACGATGGGCCCGGGTTCGGCGCGTCCCGACCCGGCGGCGCGCTCGGCGACGACGACCAACTCCTCACCGGACACCCCGGGCACCGAGAACGCCGCGACATAGCCGGAACGCACCGCGGGTGAGGAGGCGCTGACCGTGGTCTCGATATCGGTGGGGTAGTGGTTGCGGCCGTCCACGATGATCATGTCCTTGATCCGGCCGGTGAGGTACAGCTCCCCGTCCAGATAGACACCGAGATCGCCAGTGGCAAGCCACAATCCGTTGTCCACCACACCGTCGGCGTGGCTGCCGTCGCGCAGGCGGGTCTGCAGCTTGTTGCCGAACACGCGCAGGGTCTCATCGGCCCGGCCGAAGTAGCCGCGCCCGACGTTGTTGCCGTGCAACCAGATCTCGCCGACCACACCGTCGGGCTGCTCCTCGCCGTCGGCGTTGGCGATCACCGCCCACTGGTTGGGGATCGGCTGCCCGCACGAGACATGCGCGACGGCACCTTCGGCGTCGGCGTCGACCACCACCGCGCGGCCTTCGTTGAGCTCACCGCGGTCCAGGTACACCGCGGCGGCCGCGGCCGACGGCGCGATGCTGGCCACCGACAGGGTTGCCTCGGCCATGCCGTAGGACGGTTTGATCGCCGTCACCGGCAGCCCGTACGGGGCGAAGGCCGCCGTGAACTTCTCGATCGAGGACATGGTCACCGGCTCGGAGCCGTTGAGCAGTGTCACCACGTTGGAAAGGTCCAGCTCGTCGCCTTGCGGCGGCAGCCCTCGCTCGGCGGCCAGCTCGAACGCGAAGTTGGGCGCGGCGGCCAGGGTGCGCCCGTGGGCCGACTCGCTGCCCAGGGCCTTGATCCATCGATACGGGCGGCGGACGAAGGCCATCGGGTCCATCAAGGTGATGTGCGCGCCGCACAACGCCGGGAACATGATCATGATCAGGCCCATGTCGTGATACAGCGGCAGCCAGCTCACGCTGCGGATGCTCATGTCCAGATCGCCGGCCAGGATCATCTGCAGCACGTTGGTACAGACATTGCGGTGGGTGATCTCCACGCCGGCCGGGGTGCGGGTGGATCCCGAGGTGTACTGCAGGTAGGCGATGTCGTCGGTCTCCAGCTCGACCGGGGTGAAGGTGTGGGCGACGGCATCGGGTACCGCGTCCACGGCGATCATCCGGGGCCGCTCGGCGGCCGGCAGCGTGCGCAGGAAGTTGCGCACCGCCTCGGAGCCGGCGGTGGTGGTCAGCACGACGGTGGGTTTCGCGTCGGCCAGGACGGCGGCCAGCCGCTCGGCATGCCCGGCCAGGCTCGGCGCGAACAGCGGCACCGCGACGTTGCCGGCATGGATCGCCGCGAAGAACGCCGCCACGTAGTCGACGCCCTGCGGGGCGAGGATGGCGACGCGGTCGCCGCGTGCGGTGACCTGCTGCAGCCGCGCGCCCACCGCACCGACCTTCGCCCAAAGCGCGTTCCAGCTGAGCTCGACAACCCGGCCGTCGGCGTCCTGGGAGTAGTCGAGGAACCGGTACGACGGGGCGTCCCCGTAGATGGCGCGGTTGCGGTCCAGGAAGGAGGTCAGCGTGACGCCGTCGGGTATGACGATGGTGCCGTCGGCGCGCACGTAACCCTCAATGCTCGCCGCGGCGTTTTCAACGATGTTGCCACTCAAGGCTTCCCGACCCATAGCACAAATATAGTAGCAGCGCTAACTATTCGGAGAATCGTGGAGTCATGGGAGTTCTCACTCCGATGCTCATCTGTGACATGTACCGCATGCGCAGCCAGACTACCGGCGCGCGGTTTCGTTTGTCGGACACGTCGGGGCCGGGCGGTCGAGGCGTGCCGGGCAGGCAAACGATCGAATGGTGCGGGATCGGTATGCCTACCAGCTCAGCGCCCGAACCCGCGGATGTCCGCAAACCGAACACTGACCACGGACATTAGCGATCTGTGGTCCACGTCACTACCATGGGGGCGGTTGAGCCAACAGCTTGCTTGAGAGCACTCGACGTGCGGACCGGCGGCTGAGTCACGGCCCGGGCGTCGCCGAAAGTCAGGGAGTGGCACATGGCACTGACGCGAACAACGGACAACGGACGCCGCCGCGGCCCCGTCCGCGCGGACACCGTCCTCACCATCGACACCCAGTGGTACGACCCCGCCGTGACGGTGGTGACCGTCGGCGGTGTCGTCGACGCCGCCAACGTCGACGGCCTGATCGACACGGTGCTGGACCGGGCGATGCTGTGCTGTTCGATGATCGTGGACATGCGGGGTGTCCGGTACCTTGCGGTCTCCGGGTTCGAGGCGCTGCGCCTGCTCGACGCCCGCTGCGCGCTCGCCGACACCCGGTGGACGGTGATTCCGTCTCCGGCGGTCCGGCGTTTGCTGCGCCGCTTCGACCCGACCGGCCAGGTGCCCACCACCGCGTCCCTCGAGCAAGCGTTCGCCGCGGCCGAACTGCATGTGCCCATCGTTCAGTTCGCCGGCGCGGACGATGACAACAGAACCGCCTGAGTCGACCTCAGTTCTGCGCGGCAGATTCGTCGGTGATCGCACCGGCCCGCCGCGGCCGGCCGGCGGCAGTGAGCCAATCGTCGAAAACCGTTGCGGCGGTGTCGGTCAGCAGCGGGGCGCCGAAGGCCTCGGCCTGCTCCACCAGCCGCGCGGCGAGGTCGCGCAACTTGACGTTGGAGTTCTGCGACACCGTGGTCAACACGCGGAAGGCCTGCTCCGGCGTCAGCCCGTAACGGAGCATCAGCATGCCGACGGCCTGATTGATGGCCGCCCGGCGGCGGGTGATCACCGCAAGTTCGGCGGTGACCTCCTGCTGGATGTCGGCCTGGAAGCCATCGGTGATGTCCACATAGAAACCGGCAGTGCCGGCGTGGGTGCCGTCCGGCCCGACGATCCGGTCACCGACGACCACGACCAGCCTGGTGCGGCCTGCCGTATCCACGATGCGGTGCCTGCTGCTGAACGCGGCCCCGTGCCGGCGCACGTTCTCCAACAACTCGGCCACGGTCGTGCGATCGTCGGGATGCTTGTGCGCCAGCATCAATTCGGTCGTCGGCGTCACGGTGCCCGGTTGATATCCGTGCATCACCGCCACCTCGTCGGACCACTCCCAGGTGTCGGAAGCGGCGAGGTAACGAAAGCTGCCCGCATGGGGCATCCGGTTTGCCGGCCCGTCGTCGACCACGGCTCACGGTAAAACGGACAGCGGCTCCGAGACGAACCAGGCGCGACGGCTTTTCGCTCCGCGGATAGCGCCGTACGCCGGGCGCACTACTCGAGGACATCCATGAGCAGCAGCGCGCCGCGCACACCGTCCCCCGCCGTGCGGAACGGTGAGCATGTCACCCGCACGCGGGTAGGCCGCCCGCGCCGGTTGATCGCGTCCAGGACCACCTCACCCGTACTGTCCGGGTCCACGAATGCGGTGCCGACCAACGGTCGCACCTCGTGCACCGGCAGCCCGATGTCCAGGGCAGTCAACACCACGCCGGCCGTCTCGTCGGCGCGCACACCCCAGAGCTCCTCGCAGCCGCGGTTCCACACCACGACACGCATCTCGCGGTCCACCACCACCACGCCGAGCCGGATCGAGTTGACCATGGCCTCCATGAACGTGCGGGCGTCGTCCAGCTCCAGGCTGCGCTCACGCAGCGTGTCGTTGATGGTGTGCAGCTCATCGTTGATGGACTGCAGCTCCTCGTTCATGGTCTCGAGTTCTTCGTTGGTCGACTGCAGCTCCTCGTTCGTGGTTTCCAGTTCTTCGACGGTGGACTGCAGTTCTTCGTTGGTGGTCTCGAGTTCTTCGTTGGTGGACTGCAGCTCCTCATAGGCGGTTTCCAGCTGCCGGTTGGTCTGCACCACCGTGTCCAACAAGGCCCGCGTCGCGGTCACGTCGAAGAACACCACCGAGACACCCAACAACCCGTTGTCGGCGTCGACCAGCGGGTTCACGTGGATCTCGAACCACACGGTGTCCGTCCCGGGGCGCTGCCACTCGACATCCTGGATCCGGGCCGAGCGCCGGTCGACCTTGGCTTGCTCGATATATGTCTGGAGCTCCACCGGACGGTACGCGACTTCCAGATCCCGCAGCAGACGGCCGACATCGCGGCCCGACAGCCCGAAGAAGGTTTCGGCCTGCTGGTTGATCATGGCGACCGTGTCATCGCCGGTGACCACGATCTGGGGCACCGGGCTGGCTCGAAAAGCCAGATCCCGCACCGTTGTCAGCCCCTTCAGTTCGCCGTGCCGCTCGTAGAGCGCGGCCGCCGGATCGAACCGCTCCGGTCCCTGGTGTGAGCCGACGGACTTACGGAAGATGCGGTTCTTCAGGTCGAACGGGGTGAAGCGGTCACTGTGGCTCATCAGCATCTCGGCGTGACCGAGGAACAGCGTGCCCTTGGGGGCCAGCGCAAAGTGCAGGCGGGCGAGCACATTGCGCTGCGTCTCCGCGTTCAGGTACATCAGTGTGTTGCGGCACACCAGCAGGTCGACCCGGGAGATGGGGGCGTCGCGGACCAGATCGTTGCGGCCGAAGATCACGGCGCGGCGCAGGTCCTTGTGGAATACGTAGTGGCCGTTGACCTGATCGAAGTATTTGACCAGCAGATCCGGCGGTACCGACTCGATCGCCCGCACTTGGTAAGAGGCAGCCCGGGCCTCGCTGAGTGCGTGCTCGTCGACATCGGTGGCGTAGATCTTGACTCGCTGGCGGAAGGCCTGGTGACCGAGCGCCTCGGCCAGCAGCATGGCCAGGGTGTAAGCCTCCTGACCGGAGGCACAGCCTGCGCTCCACACGCGGATGAGGTCGTCGGGCCCCCGCTCGGCGAGCAGCTGTGGGATGACGTCCTCCTGCAGGCGCTGCCAGGCCTGCGGGTCGCGGAAAAAGGCCGTCACGTTGATCAAGATGGTGTTGAACAATGCCGCGAACTCGTCGGAACTCGCCTGCAGCACATCGAGATACTCGTCGAACGTGGACGAGCCGGCCTGATCCATCCGGTGTCTGACCCGGCGCATCAGGGAGGCGCGTTTGTAACCGGTGAAGTCGAAGCCGCGGGAATCGCGCAGGTAGCGAAGCAGGGCCTCGAACGAGTCGTCGGTACGGGCTTCCATCGGCGTGCCGTTCGGTCGGTTGGCTGTACCGGAACACTACCCGCGGCTACAACACGTTCTCGGGACCTATGACGGCCCACACCGTCTTCCCGGACAGGGTCGGGATGGAACCCCAGGTTCGGCTCAGCGCCGCTACCACCGCCAACCCGGACACCGGACTGGTCCCGGCGCGCGGGTGCTCCGTGCGCTGCGCCGGGGTCGGGCTAGCGTCCTCGACGGCCACGGTGATCCGGTCACCGTCACATTCCAAGATGAGCGCCGGCTCCGAATCGGTGTGCAGCAGTACGTTTTCCACCAATTCCGAGGCGATGGTCGCGGCCAACGGGATCATGGCTGCGCGAGACCAGGACGTCAGCCAGGCCTCGACAAGTCGGCGGGCCCGCGCTGAGCTGCTCATGACCGCCGGCAGCTGAGCCCTGGCCCGCTGCCTGCGCCGGTGCTCGTCGGCATCGTAGGCGGTGCGGGCACCGTGCACCGTGCGGTACACCGGTACGTAGCGGGTGATCCCGTTGCGCCGCAGCGTGTCGCGGACATCGGTGTCGGCGCAGACGAGCACGATCGGGATGTCCGGCCAGGTGCTGACATGCCAGCGGGCGCTGGTGAACACCGACCACGCGGACTCGGCGGGCACCCGCAGCGCGTCGACGTCGACGATCACGACGGGCGGCTCGTCCAGGGCTGCCTTGATGACGACATCGCGCAACTCGCGGTAGGTGGATCCGTCCAACGTTCCGGCGCAGGCCAGCGTGTAGTCACCGCGCCCACCGGCGGTGGGTCCGTGGATGCGCAGCGATCCGGTCATCGGTCCGGAGGCGGGTCGAGGCGGATGCGCTGCACCGTGCTGTGGTCGGGGCCGATGGCCGGTCGGCCGATGTCGCGGTGGGATGACTGAGCGAGCAATGCGCCGATGTCGCCGGCGTCGGCCTGGTGGTCGAGGGCGCCGGCGGCCAGCGCGGTGGCCGGCATGGCCGGGAAGGCAGCGTCGTCCGGCGATTGGGCGATGGTGGTGCCGCCGCGTGACCGGATCGCCTTGAGCCCCAGGACGCCGTCGTCGAGCACCCCGGACAACAGAACCCCGATGGCGTCGACGCCGAATTCCAGTGCAGCCGAACGGAACAACGCGTTGATGGCGGGTCGGTGGCCGTTCTCGGCAGGGCCGCGGCCGAGCACCGTCAGATGGTCGTGCACCAACAGGTGCCGGCCGGGAGTGCAGACGTGGATGCATCGCGGGAGAAGCGGACCGCCGTCGGTGGCGGTGACGGCCGGTAGTGGACCGGCCCGGTCCAGGATGCGCGCCAGCACGCTCGGTGCGCCCGCCGGCATGTGCAGCACCACCAGGACCGCGAACGGGAGGTCGGCGGGTAGCTTGGCGGCCATCTGGGTCAGCGCCTCGACGCCACCGGCCGAGGCGCCCACCGCTACCACGCCCTGCAGTTGGCCGTGGTCGGCGATCATGCGCACCCGCTCCTTGCGACAGTGTCCATACTCTCGTTCCCGGTTTGCCGGCGTGACGGCGAAATGCCTGTCCCGCGAACCGGTCCAACCACGGCGTACCCGGTGCTGCGGAGGCAAAACCAGACGCGCCGCAGTGGGCGGTATGCTGACTCGGTCCGGCTGAGCAAAAGCCGTCCCGGTTCCGTTCGCCTCGCGCGGGCGCAGGACCGGTGTCAACTGGCCCAGACTTGTCAGAGCGGACTGAAACGTGAACGGGATTTCCGGCGTCAGTGCCATCGGAGCGGCACCGCCGCCTACGGGCAGGCGGACGGTGCCGACCTTGATCGCCGCCGAGCAGGTCCAGATCCACGACATCCACGACGGTTCCCTGCGTGTCGAGGGTCCGCCCCCCGGGCACGGGTTGCGGCATCAGCGCAGTACCGCTCCCGGGTTCGCCGTCGACGAGATCACCGTGCAGCGCCGCGCCCGTATCGTTGCCGCGCCCCGGGCCGGGGTGATGATCGGGAACCTGCTCGACGGTGCCGGCCGACTATCCGGCGGTGCCGCGGTACAGCTCGGCCGGCCGATGCTCGGGCATGCCGGTCGGGGCTGGTCGTTACAGGTGGATACCGGCACGGTGCAGGTGATCACCGTAGAGGAATGGTTGCTGCAGCGGACGGCGGACGAGCACCTCTCCCGGCGCGGGGAAATACTGCGCGCACTGGAGGCCGCCCCGGCCACGCCGGCGCTCACCGAAGCCTGGACGCGCACGGTCAACTACGTCGTCGAGATGCTGGTCGGGGGTGGTCCGCATCCGGTGGTGGACGCCTCGGGCCGGGCCCTGGCGGCGGCGGCACTCTCCTGTTTCGCGCCGGCCGATTCGGCCGACGTACCCGCGCTGCACGATCCCGGTCTGCCGATGCCGTTGCGGCGCGCACTGTATTTCATCGCCGAGAATGCGCGTGACGAGATCGGCGTGCAGGAGATCGCCGGAGCGGTGCACCTGTCACCGCGCGCCGTGCAGTACCTGTTCCGCAAGCACCTCGGCGAGACGCCGACCGAACACCTGCGCCGATTCCGGCTGCAGCGAGCCCATCTCGACCTGACGGCCGCCCATCGGGGTAGCACGACGGTGTCCGAGGTGGCCCGGCGGTGGGGATTCAGCCATACCGGACGCTTCGCGGTGCTCTATCGCGAGACTTACGGTGTCAGTCCGCACGTGACGTTGCGCGGTTAGTGAAAGGGTGTGCAGATGACGCACAGCTACGACGACGCGCTGGCTGCTGCCATGGCCGATCTGGCGGGTAACGCCGTGGACGGGCGCAAGCCGGTCGCCGAGACGCTGTCGGAGCTGACCGAGGCCGCGGTCGCCATGATCGACGGCGTCGACTGTGCCGGCATCCTGCTCATCGAAAATGGCGAGTTCAACTCGGTGGCAGCAACTTCGGATATCGCCAGGACGCTGGACCGCGCGCAACGCGAAACCGGCGAGGGGCCCTGCGTGGACGCCGCCGAGCGTGACGTCATCGTGCGGTGCAACGACCTGCGCCACGACGGGCGGTGGCCGCGATTCAGCGAGATCGCGCTGTCGGCCGGGGTGCGCAGCGTGATGTCGTTCCGGCTGTACACCGTGGGCGTCGACAGCGGCGCGCTGAACCTCTTCGGGTTCGGTACGGGGTCGTTCACGGCCGAACCGGAGGCCCTGGGCGCCATGCTCGCCACTCATGCGGCCGTCGCCCTGGTGGCGGTCAATCGACAGCAACAGTTCGAGTCGGCCCTGGCCAGCCGGGACCTGATCGGCCAGGCCAAAGGCATTCTCATGGAACGTTTCGACGTCGACGCCATGCGCGCCTTCGAACTGTTGCGCCGGGTGTCGCAGGAGTCCAACACCCCGGTGAAGGAGATCGCCGCGCGTTTGACCGAGCGCAAGCCACTCGACGGCGACGGGTCCGCCGGCGGACCGGTTTGAAGTCCGCTTCCAGCGGGCAATCCCGATGTACGCGCGCCACCGGGGTGCACCGTACGAACAGGAGTAGGACCATGATCGGGACCATCATCAGCGCTCTCGTCGTGGGGCTGATCATCGGCGTCCTGGCTCGGCTTGTCATGCCGGGCAGGCAGGACATCGGCATCCTCATGACGATCGTGCTCGGCGCCTTGGGCTCACTCATCGGCAGCTGGCTCACCTATCAGTTCGGTTACAGCAACGCCAACGGCGGTTGGGAGGTCATCCCGTTCGTTGTCGGAGTGGCCGTCGCGGCCGGCCTGATCGCGGTGTACGTGGCGATCCGCGGAGGTTCGTCGCACCGCATGACGCACTGAGACCCGAGTTCGACCCGAAAGCCCCGGCCGATGGCCGGGGCTTTCGCTTTGCCCACACGTCATCGAACACACACCAACCTTTTTCTTGACTAATTCCAGATAACGGGTGAGACTCGTCAGCGTGGGTACGGCAGAGGAATTCCAGCAGATGCTGCGGGAAGCCGCTCTGCGCGTAACCCGTCCTCGGGTGGCGGTGCTGACCGCCGTGCACGGTCATCCACACGCCGACACCGACACGGTGATCCGTGCGGTGCGGGCGGACCTGCCGGATGTATCGCATCAGACGGTGTACGACGCGCTCAATGCCCTGACCGCGGCGGGTCTGGTGCGCCGAATCCAGCCTTCCGGTTCCGTGGCTCGTTACGAGTCCCGGGTCGGGGACAACCACCACCACGTGGTGTGCCGAGTGTGTGGTGTGATCGCCGACGTCGATTGCGCGGTCGGCGAGGCACCCTGCCTGACGGCGTCCGACGATCTCGGCTTCGCAATCGAGCAGGCCGAGGTCATCTACTGGGGCGTGTGCCCCGATTGTGCTCTGGCACAGCCAGTTTGATCATCTCCACCCAGTCCGACAGCCCCGGAAAGGATCGACATGTCCGAAACGTCCCCACCCATCGGTGAAGCCCAGACGGAGCCCGTCGAAAGCGGTTGTCCGATGCGCATCAAGCCGCCCGTCGAGGGCGGCAGCAACCGGGACTGGTGGCCCAATGCGGTGAATCTGAAGATCCTGCAGAAGGATCCCGACGTCATCAACCCCCTCGATCCCGACTTCGACTACGCCGCAGCCGTGCAGACGCTGGACTTCGACCAGCTCGCCGCCGACGTCGACGCCGTGATGACCGACTCGCAGGACTGGTGGCCCGCCGACTTCGGGCACTACGGCCCGTTCTTCATCCGGATGTCCTGGCACGCCGCAGGCACCTACCGCGTCGCAGACGGCCGCGGTGGTGGCGGCAAGGGCATGCAGCGCTTCGCGCCGCTGAACAGCTGGCCCGACAACGTCAGCCTGGACAAGGCCCGCCGCCTGCTCTGGCCGGTCAAGAAGAAGTACGGCAAGAAGCTGTCCTGGTCCGACCTGCTCGTGTACGCGGGCAACCGCGCCCTGGAGCACATGGGCTTCAAGACCGCCGGCTTCGCGTTCGGGCGCCCGGACTACTGGGAGCCCGAGGAGGACATCTACTGGGGCGCCGAGCACGAGTGGCTGGGCTCGCAGGACCGCTACGCCGGTGCGGGCAAGGACCGGACCAAGCTGGAGAACCCGCTGGGTGCCAGCCACATGGGTCTGATCTATGTGAATCCCGAAGGCCCGGAAGGTAACCCGGACCCGGTCGCCGCGGCCATCGACATCCGCGAAACCTTCGGCCGGATGGCGATGAACGACGAGGAGACCGCCGCACTGATCGTCGGCGGCCACACCTTCGGCAAGACGCACGGCGCCACCGAGGTGGAGAACGGCGTGGAGCCCGAGGCCGCACCGCTGGAGATGCAGGGCCTGGGCTGGGCCAACTCGGGTGTCGGTAACGAGACCGTCAGCAGCGGCCTCGAGGTGACCTGGACCCACACCCCCACCAAGTGGGACAACTCCTTCCTGGAGATCCTCTACGGCAACGAATGGGAGCTGTTCAAGAGCCCCGCGGGTGCCAACCAGTGGCGGCCCAAGGACGGCGGCTGGGCCAACTCGGTACCGATGGCCCAGGGCAACGGCAAGACGCACCCGGCCATGCTGACGACCGACCTCTCGATGCGGATGGATCCGATCTACGGCGCCATCACCCGGCGCTGGCTGGACCACCCGGAGGAGCTGGCCGACGCGTTCGCCAAGGCGTGGTTCAAGTTGTTGCATCGCGACCTCGGCCCGGTGAAGCGTTACCTCGGTCCGCTGGTGCCCAAGGAGACCTGGCTCTGGCAGGACATCGTGCCGGAGGGCACGCCGCTGAGCGACGCCGACGTCGCGACGCTGAAGACGGCCATCGCCGAATCCGGCTTGACGGTGCAGCAGTTGGTGTCGACGGCCTGGAAGGCGGCCGCGTCGTACCGGCACAGCGATATGCGCGGCGGCGCCAACGGCGGCCGCATCCGGCTGCAGCCGCAGTTGGGTTGGGAGGCCAACGAGACCGAGGAACTGTCGCTGGTGATCGGCAAGCTGGAGGAGATCCAGGCATCCGCCGGGGTGCCCGTGTCGTTCGCGGACCTGGTGGTGCTCGGCGGTGTGGTGGGTCTCGAAAAGGCCATCAAGGCAGCCGGATTCGATGTCGCAGTGCCCTTCACCTCGGGTCGTGGTGATGCGACCCAGGAGCAGACCGACGTCGAGTCGTTCTCCTACCTGGAGCCCAAGGCCGACGGATTCCGCAACTACGCGGGCAAGGGTTTGCCGTTGCCGCCGGAGTACGTGCTCATCGACCGGGCCAATCAGTTGAACCTGTCCGGTCCGGAGATGACCGTGCTGATCGGCGGGCTGCGGGTGCTGGGCGCCAACTACCAGGGCAGCGATCTCGGTGTGCTGACCGACAAGCCCGGCCAGCTGACCACCGACTTCTTCGTCAACCTGCTGGACATGAGCACCAAGTGGGCGCCGTCCCCGGCCGACGACGGCACCTACGTCGGCACCGACCGGGCCACCGGTACGCAGAAGTGGACCGCCAGCCGTGTCGACCTGCTGTTCGGGTCGAACTCGCAACTGCGGGCCCTGGTGGAGGTGTACGCCGAGGACGACGCCAAGGAGAAGTTCGTCAAGGACTTCGTCGCCGCGTGGACCAAGGTGGCCAACGCGGATCTGTTCTGACGGCAGCCCTCTCGAGCCAGGCCGGTCCCCGCACGTGCCGAATGTCGGCACGTGCGACGGGACCGGCCTGGTCCGTTCTCCGGGTCAGCCGAAGTAGTGGCCCTGGGCCAGATCCTCGAGCAGTCCGACCTCGGTCGGCTTCCAGCCCAAGTTCTTTCGGGTCTGGGTGCTGGAGGCGGCCATGTCCAAGGCGAAGAAGGCGCCGAGCCAGCCGAAGTGCTCGGGCTGTCCGGACCGCACCGGCAGGCCGAGCCCGGCGCCGATCGACTCGGCGATGACACGGCTGGCGATGCCCTCCTCGGCCACCCCGTGCAGGATGCTGCCGGCCGGTGCGCCCGTCGGCTGCTCGAGGGCGAGCCGGAACAGCCGAGCGGCGTCCAGGCGGTGCACCGCCGACCACCGGTTGGCGCCGTCGCCCGGGTAGGCGGCAACGCCGGTTTCGCGGGCGATCTCGATGAGTCGCGGTACGAAGCCATGGTCGCCCTTCCCGTGCACGGTCGGGGACAGCCGGATCGCGACGACCCGAACTCCGCGTTCGGCGTACCCGAGCGCGGCCGCCTCGGACTGTCGGGGCGCGCCGGGGACCGCGGCGTCCGATTCGGTGATGAGATCGCCGGCGCCCAGCGCCGCGAGCCCGGAGGTGACCAGCAGTGGCCGGTTCGATCCGGAGAGTGCCTCTCCGAAGGCGGCGATGGCTTGTCGATCGAGCTCACCGGCGCGGGCATAGTCGGTGAAATCATGATGGAACGCCAGGTGTGCCACCGCGTCGGCGGTGTCGGCGGCCGCCCGCAGGCCAGCCGGATCCGCGAGATCGCCGCGATGGGGCACGGCGCCCGCGGCGCTGATGGCCTCGGCCGATTCCGGTGAGCGGGCCAGCCCGGTCACCTCGTGGCCGGCGGCCAGGAGTTCGGCGACCACGGCCGATCCGATGAATCCGGATGCCCCGGTGACGAAGACATGCATGCGAACCTCCAGTGATGTCAGTAGCTGTCATCACTGGTAACCCCATGACAGT
The DNA here is from genome assembly GCF_002101555.1 of Mycolicibacterium canariasense. Lineage (GTDB taxonomy): Bacteria > Actinomycetota > Actinomycetes > Mycobacteriales > Mycobacteriaceae > Mycobacterium > Mycobacterium canariasense. Next base: position 16,685 of record NZ_LQOL01000087.1, on the reverse strand, counting down.
CGCTGTCATTCCCGCGGGCTAGGATTCGGGCGTGAGCCGGTGGCAGCCCGATGCCAGGGGCCGTCTGGAAAAGGCGGCCCTGGAGCTCTATGCCGCCCAGGGGTTCGACGCGACGACGGTTGCCGAGATCGCCGACCGCGCCGGCCTGACCGAGCGCACCTTCTTCCGCCATTTCACCGACAAACGCGAGGTGCTGTTCTCCGGGCAGGCAACCCTCACGGCGTCGATGGTCGCCGCGGTGGCTGAGGCGGCGCCGGAGGCCTCCCTGATCGATGTGGTGAGTGCGGCAGTGCGCGCGGCCGGCGCGATCATCGGTGCACGGCGGGACAGCGCCCGCCGGCGCCAGGCGGTGATCGACGCGAATCCCGGCCTGCGGGAACGGGAACTGATCAAGCTCGCGACGCTGGCAACCGCGCTCACCGATGCGCTGCGGGCACGCGGATTGGACGACCGCGCGGCACGGCTCACCGCCGAGGTGGGCGTCGCGCTGTTCAAGGTGGCGTTCGAACAGTGGATCCGAGCCGACGGGGATGCTCGGTTCGACGATGTTCTCGAGGACTCGATCGCCGAACTGAGAGTCGTGACTGCCGCCGGTTAAGTTGTTCCCCCGCAGGCGAAATCGGAATACCATGGATGGGTGTCATTCCCGGTGTGGGCCGGCGAATGGGGAGTCGCTCCGCACCGGGCGTACGGGCGGCCGCAGACGCTGAGCAGACGGCAGGCGCGGCACTGGAGTCGGCAGTTCTCCGGTGTCGGCGTCACCATCACGGCGGGCCGGCTCCGGGATCTGGTCGCGGGCACCGCCGCATCCGATGCCGAGGTGACCGATATCCGCTTCGCCCTCACCGCGCTCGATATCGAACAACAGCGGCACCAGGCGACGATGCGGCGGGCCCGGGCCGAAGTGGTGCACCTGCTGATCTTCATCGCGGTCGCGTTGCTGGCGCTCAACGCGCTGCTGTGCCTGGCCTACCTGATGCTCAGCGCGGTGCCGTACTGACGGCGACGGTCGTCGCCGCACCAGCCCCAGCGCCCCGCGCCGCCGATCACCCGGCCGAGCGCTGGGAACGCCTGCGGCGGTTCAGTCGTGCTTCTTCTTGCCGAACGGCAGAACGTGGATGACGCCCACCACGATGGCGCCGACGACGAACCCCACCACCGCCGATGCGGCGGTGTTGGTCAGCCAGGCCAGCAGCCCGCCGATGCCCTGGACGGCGTGATGCACGAAGTCCTCGGCGTGGTGCACCAAGCCGTAGGGCGCGTGCCAGCCGAGGGTATCGGTACCGGTCAGCAGGATGTGCCCACCCACCCACAACATCGCCACCGTGCCGACCGTCGAGAGCACCGCCAGCACCTTGGGCATCCCGGAGACCAGACCGCGGCCCACCTTCTGCGCGAGGCGGCCCTGCCGCTGCGCCAGGCTCAGGCCCACATCGTCCATCTTCACGATGACCCCGACGACGCCGTACACCGCCGCGGTGATCACCAGCGCGACGATCACCAGGATGATCAGTCGCGGCACGAACGGCTGGTGTGCCACCTCGTTGAGCGCGATCACCATGATCTCGGCCGACAGGATGAAGTCCGTGCGGATGGCCCCGGCCGTCATCTGCTTCTCGTCGACCGCTCCGGCGGCGCTGGCTTGGTCCTCGGCGCTGCCGTGGTGCAGGAAACGGCCGAGCACCTTCTCGGCGCCCTCGAAGCACAGATAGGTGGCACCGATCATCAGGATCGGGGTGAGCAGCCACGGCGCGAACTGGCTGAGCAGCAGCGCCGCCGGGAGGATGAAGATCAGCTTGTTGCGCAGCGAACCGATCGCGATCCGCTTGATCATCGGCAACTCGCGATCGGCGGTGATGCCGTGCACGTACTGCGGAGTCACCGCGGTGTCGTCGATGACCACGCCGGCTGCCTTCGCGGTCGCCTTGCCGGTGGCGGCGCCGATGTCGTCGATCGACGCGGCCGCCAGCCGCGCCAATGCGGCGATGTCGTCGAGCAGTCCGAACAGGCCAGCACTCATGACGTTCCCCGCATACTCCGCAGGCTACCGGTTGCCCAGCAGACCCACAGCCCCGTGCCGGAACCATAACAGAGCATATGCTCTGTTATGGTGGCGTCGTGCCCCGCCCCCGCGTGTACGACCCGGACTCCGTGCTGGACGCCGTCGAGACCCTGGCCGTCGAACGCGGTCCGGCCGCGGTCACGGTGCGCGCGGTGGCCGCGGCCGCGGGTATCTCCAATGGGGCTCTGTACCACAGCTTTTCGTCCCGCTCGGAGTTGCTGGGCCGGGCCTGGTTACGCGCCGGTGAGCGATTCCTGCGGGTGCAGGATGCCCTGATCGAACGGGCCGCGGACCCGACGGAGGCCGTGGTCGCCGCCGCCGGGGCGCCCGGGGTGCTGTCCGACCGGCACCCGGCGTCCTGCCGGTTGGTGCTCGCCGTGCGGCGGGAGGACATCCTGGATGCCGAGATGCCCGACGAGCTGGCGCGTCGTCTGCTCGAGCTGCAGGACCGGTTGGTCGCCACCATGGTGCGGCTGGCCGACGGGCTCTGGCAGCGGCGGGACCGGGCCGCCGCGGACACCATCACCGAGTGCGTCGTCGACCTGCCGACCGCGATCCTGCTGACCCGAGACCGGCTGGCCAGCGCCACCGCCCGCCGGCACCTGAGCGCTGCGGTGCGCGCCGTGCTCGACATCGGACCCCCACCCATCACACGCAAAGGACGTCAGCCATGACCACTCTCGAGTACACCGACAACATCGCGGTGCTCAATCTCGGTGACGGCGAAAACCGTTTCAGCCCAGACTTTCTCGAGACTGTCAACGCACATCTGGACACCGTGCTCGCCGACGGTGCCGCCGGCCTGCTCACCACGGCAGCCGGCAAGTTCTACACCAACGGTCTGGACCTGGACTGGTTGATGGCCAACGGCGACCGCACCCAGTGGTACGTCGGGCAGGTGCAGGACCTGCTGGCCCGGGTACTCACGCTGCCCATCCCGACCGCGGCCGCCATCGTCGGGCACGCCTTCGGCGCCGGCGCGATGCTGGCCATGGCACACGACTTCCGGGTGATGCGCGCCGACCGCGGGTTCTTCTGCTTCCCCGAGGCCGATATCCGGATCCCCTTCACCGACGGCATGGCGGCACTGATCCAGGCCAAGCTCACCCCGCAGGCAGCCGTCGCGTCGATGACCACCGGACGCCGGTTCGGCGGTGCGGACGCGCAGAGCTATGCGATCGTCGATGCCACCGCGGGCGAGGGCGCGGTCGACGGCGCCGCGCTGGACATCCTGCGGCCGCTGGCCGGCAAGGACCGGGGCACCTTGGGTGCCATCAAACAGACGATGTTCGGTGCCGCCGCACAAACGCTGCGGGCCACGGCGATGCGCTGAGCCCCACCCGGTGCCGGGTTCCCGATCGCAGTCCTGCTAAGGATTGATCATGGGAGAGAATCAGCGCGCCAAGATCGTGATGGGCGACGACGAGATCGCCGAGTTCATCGAGCGCAGCCGCACCGCCACGATGGCGACCGTGCTGCCCAACGGCCGGCCCCACCTGGTGGCCATGTGGTACGCCGTCCTCGACGGCGAGATCTGGTTCGAGACCAAGGCCAAGTCGCAGAAGGCGGTGAACCTGCGCCGCGATCCGACCATCACCGTGATGATCGAGGACGGGCTGACCTACGGCACGTTGCGCGGGGTGTCCATCGACGGCACCGCCGAGATCATCAACGACCCGGAAACCAACCTGCGCGTCGGCATCAGCGTGTGGGAGCGCTACACCGGCCCGTACACCGACGACATGAAACCCTTTGTGGACCAGATGATGAACAACCGCATCTGTGTCCGCGTGCGGGAGTCGCGGCGGCGCAGTTGGGATCACCGCAAGCTGGGCATGCCCGACATGCCGGTCAGCGGCAGCACCGCACAGTATCTGACCTGACGCTCAAGGGTTCTTCGCCAGGTAGTGGGTGACCATCGAGCAATACGACTCGATCTGCAATCCCGCCGCGCGGGTGGCCGCCACGGTCTCGGCTACCAGCTGGGTGCCCAGCCCGCGGCCGCCGTACGCGGGATCGATCTCGGTGTGGGTGAACACCCGTACCCCGTCGCGGTCGTAAAAGTCGATGAGCCCGACCCGCTGACCGTCCAGCGCGATGGTGAACCGGTTGTCGCCGGGCGTCACGTGTGCTTCAGCGCTCACGAGGTTTGAGCCTAATCCCGGGGAGTACGGGCGCGGGTAGTCGACCGACCGCACCGCGGTAGCCCTGCACCGCGCCGAACCGGTCGGCGGCCGACTGCCAGGCCTCCCGGTAGGCGACGATGTCCTCATGGCTGCGGCCGACGAAGTTCCACCACATCACCAGCCGTTCCGGAAACGGGGGACCGCCGAGCAGGATGAGTCGCGCCGGCGCGTCGCCGCGGTTGACGATCTCCAGGCGCTCACAGCCCGGCGATTGATAGCAGAGGTCGGCCACGGCCAGTGGGGTGCCGGCCACCTCGACGTCGCCCCGGTCGAGCAGGGCGCCGTGTTCGAAGGTGGGATCGACGTCCAGCGCGAGCGTTGCCCGTGGCGCCACGTCGAGCTGGGCGCCGAGCAGCGGGGTGAAGGTGTGCACCGGCGAACGCTGTCCGACGAGGGCTCCGAGGAACACCCGCACCGTGGCGCCGTCGATCGCCACCGCCGGGGGTGCGTAGTGCGCGAAATCGCGCGCCCCGTCCCGCGCGGACTCCGGTAGCGCGACCCAGAGCTGAACCCCGTGCAGCACGGTGGTGGCCGGGGTCGACACTTCGGAATGGCAGATGCCCGCACCGGCCGTCATCAGATTGAGTTCGCCGGGCCGGACCATGGCGTGTACCCCGGCGCTGTCGCGATGTTCGATCTCACCACTGAAAAGCCAACTGACGGTTTGTAATCCGGTGTGCGGGTGCGGCGGGACGTCCATCCCTGGACCGCCGCGCACTTCTTGGGGGCCGTAGTGGTCGGCGAAACACCACGCACCCACCATGGAGCGTTCCTTGGCGGGCAGGGTGCGGCGCACCAGCATGGCCCGCGGGCCGCCCAGTGGGACTTCGCGAGCCTGCAGCACCCCGGTGAATCGCGATGGGCCGCAGTCCAGTTCACGCGGGGCGATGTCGGTGTTGCTCACGGTTCAACAGTAGTCCCGGCGGGTGTGCGGGGTTGAGAAGTTTGGGGACGGCACCGGCATGTCGCCTCTCGGCAAGTGGTCGCTCGAAGCGACAGTTCTGATGTGGTACCCGGGGCATGACCGGCACCGTCGGACGGTTCAACGGCATCGGCCCGCCGGCTATTCCGGGTGGGGCCCGGTGAGGAGCATCACCAGGGCAGGACCTCCCGGCGCGGTGACGGCACCGTTAAAATTACCGGCAAGTAACCAGCGGGGGTCAGGACATATGAGGCGACGGATGATTCTGGCTTCGGCCGGCCTGGGCGTCGCGCTGACAACGCTGGCCGCCGGTATCGCCGCCGCCGACACCACCGTCATGCCGTTCACCAGCACGGTGCGTGCCTGCGATTACACGCCCGCCGAACGGACCTGGGCCACCGGTTACGCCCGCCCGCTGGCGCACCTGCACACCGACGGCAACACCCTGGCCGTCGACGTCGAACTGCTCACCGCCCGTCCCGACACCCAGTACTTCGTGCGGGTGTTCCAGATGCCGCGGGCCTCCAACGACTGTGCCGTCGCGCCGGTGCCGCTGCAGACCGACGGCGCCGGCAACGCCTACGCGACCATCCGCTCGGCCATCGACCCGGGCGCCACCGGAGCCTGGGTTTCCATCGAGCGGCCCAGTGACCACTCGCAGCAGCCGGCCGAGGCGTACACCTCGGATTTCATCGCCAAGATCTGAAGCCAAGATCTGAAGCCAAGATCTGCGGCCGAGATCTGAGGCCGAGAAGGCCGCTCCCGCTACCGGCCCCTCGAATACGGCAGCGGGAGCGACCGGTCTCAGGCCGACTCGAGATAGAGCCGGCGGGCGCGGACGGGATAGCCGTTGCGTTCGGCGAGCGAGCGCAGCTGCCGCAGGGCGAAGGTGCGGCCCCGTCCGCTCTCCGGGATGACGATGCCGGCCCACAGCCCTTCGGCGCGCGGCAGTTCGCAGGCCTCCCTGGCACAGGCCCAACGCCGTGGGCACATGCGGCAGATCGTCTTGGCATCTTCGTCGGCCGCCGAAGTCCAGCGTTCGGGGTCCCGGGTGCAGTCGCCGACGGGCAGACCGTCCGCGCCGATTGCGTTCATGGTGTCTCCTCTGTCGGCGGCGTGTCTGCCGCAATGCAGACGAATGTAGAGCACTAACCGTAGCAATGCAACAGTTTGGTGAGGCCGTTGATCACCCCGGTAGGGCGCTGCGCGAGGTTTTGCTGGTGATTTCCGGCGATGGCGGCGCGAATCGTACGCAAAAGCGACGCAGCGCTACGGTTTGAGTCGTTGTGGGCAACGGCGATGCGTAGCGGTTAGATATAGCGATGCCGTGGTTTCGCTACTATTGCGGCACCGATGCGGCACCGAATCAGGGTCCAGGGAGGTCTTACGCGTGGTCGAGCCCGGCCCTGGCGATGACCCCGGCATGGTGCGCGCCGGCGCCGCCGCGGCCGCGCGCCGGCGCGAACTCAACGTCAGCCAGCGCAGTCTGGCGGCCGACGGCGTCATCAACGCCGGCGCCCTGATCGCGTTCGAGAAGGGTCGCAGCTGGCCGCGGGAATCGACCAGGGCGAAGCTCGAGGCGGTGCTGAAATGGCCGCCGGGAACCATCGAGCGACTACGCCGCGGGGACGCCGTCGACTCCGGCCCCGAGCGCCGCGCCGGCGCCGACGAGGTTCCGCTGATCGCACAGGCCGTCGTCGCGGCGGCGAACACGTTCGGGTCCACCATCGAGGCGCTGCCGGCCACCGACCATCCGGATTTCGTCACGCGGGCCACCGGGGTGCTGGCGGATCTGCGTCAGCTCGAGGCGGTGGCCGCCCGCGCGGCCCGCATCCAGGTGACACCCCCGCTGATCCGGGCGCTGGGCACGGTGCGCAGCCTGATGGACGAACTCACGCTGCGGGCGGCGTCCGCGCCGGACGCCACCCTGGGGCAGCGGCTGTACGCCACCCGCCGACGGGCGAACCTCACCATCGCCGAGACCGCCCAAGCCGCTGGTGTGCCCGAGGACGTCGTCACCCGGATCGAAGCCGAGCAGCAGGTGCCCGGCGATGACGCCGTCGCGGTGGAACGGCTTGTCGCCGCGATCGATTGGGACTGACCGCCGGTCAGAAACGCTCGCGATTGCGGTCGTCGGTGCGGGGGAAGTGCGCGGCCAGCGCGGCGGCGATCTCGACGAACCTGCGCCGGGTCTGCGGTGCCATCTCCCTGGTGCCGGAGATCACGCCCCCCGGCCGGATCCGGCCGTCGAACGGCACCTCCACCACCGTCTGCCCCTGCCCGGCGAACTGTTGGGCAAGGATGGTGCGGGTGCGTTTGTCCGAATGCCCGTCGGAGTCGTTGAGCACCACGACGGTGCGTTGCAACAATCCGGTCAGCCCGCGGCTGGCCAGCCAGTCCATGGTCTGCCCGGCGGCCGCCGCGCCGTCGACCCACGGGGAGGACACCACGATCAGGGCGTCCAGGTCCCGCAGCACCTCCTGGGTCACCGGGGAGTCCATGGTGGAACTGCAGTCCACGATCGAGATGGAGAAATACCGGTCCAGCCGTGAGGTGGCCTCCCGGTAGATGGCCGGGTCGAGAATCCGCCGCCGCGCCGGGCTGGACTCGCCTGCCAGGACGAACAACCCGGCGGCGTTGTTGCCCACCCGGTTGCGGATGTCGGCGAAGGTGTCCAGGTGCTGGTCGGCGGCCAGCTCCCAGTAGGAGCCGACCGCGCGCGGGTCCACCCGGGCGCCCAGCTTGCCGAACGCGGTGTCCGCGTCGATGGCGACCACCCGGTCGTCGGGCCGCAGTTCGGCGAAAACCGAACCGACACTTGCCGATACGGTCGTCTTGCCGACACCGCCCTTGCCCATCACGCCGATCTTGTAATGCCCGCGCAGTACCCCGCGGATACCGGCTTCGAGCTCGGCCGCGCGGATCTCGTCGGGGGAGGGCCCGGGATTCACCAGTCCGAAGGTGAGCCGGTACACCATGCGACGCCAGCCGCTCGTCGGCGGTGCAGGTCGGTTCGGGACCAGCTCCCGGACGGGAATGCGATCGGCATAGGACTGCGGGCCCGGTGGTAGGTGGCCGGGCGGCGGCCAGGGGGAGCCGGGTTGCGGATGGCCTTGACGTACGGGCTGGTGCACCGGCTGGCCGGGCGGTGGGGGGCCCGGTCGCGGCGGGGGTGAGGCCGGCTGCGGGGGCCAGTCGTGGCGCACCGCGGCGATCGGCCCGGTGTCACCGAGGGCGTCGGTGCGGTGGTGCTGGACCGGTGGGTGCAGGGAGCCCGCCGGCCGGGGTTGCTCGACGGGGTCCTCCCGCTGGGGCGGCACGAAATCGACCGGCGGGCGTGCCGGAACGGGTGCGGGCGGGGCCGGCTGCTGCACCGCTTTGGTGGGCGGCTCGTAATCGGCTTCCTCCGGCCCGGTCCAACCGAGCTCCTGACGCAGGGCGTCGTCGCGGTCGCTCACCGCGGTCCTCCTCCCGAGCTGTCTTCCGCACCAGTATCAACCACGGGCGTCGGCGGGCCGGGTGTCCGCACACCGCCAGCAAACTACCCACCGGCGGTCGGTGGCGACCTACAAGGGGGCCGCGATACCGGCGGGGCTATCGGTGCATGCGCGACGGACGGACCGCAAAGGCACCCTGTACTGCAGGAACGCGGTGTGCCGGCCCCCGAAATTGGTGCGCTCGAGGGTGCGACGGCGCTGTTAGGGTCGATTTCGGTGGCAGGGTCAGCCACCGAATCGAGGTGGACCGGAATGGGGTTGGCAAAGTGAGATTCGGGCGTGCCGGATGGCCGGGGGGTGCACGGTGAGCAAGCGACCCGCGCCACCCGGCCCGCCGACGACGGCCCCGTCGCGGGCCGGGGACATCGGCGAGTTCGTGCTCGATGCGGCCGGCTCGACCATCCTCGTCGCCGGCCAACGGTTACTCGCCCGCATGCGCCAGACCCTCGGCGAGGGAACCCCGGACGACGGGGAGGCGTTCGGTATGGCCGGCAAGCAGTTCCGAGCCGTCGACACGGTGCTGGGGTCGGCGATGCCGGCGGGCGACTGGACCGGAGCGGGTTCGGACGCCTACACGCGGCAGAATCTCGATCAACGCGGGCGCACGGAGTCCATCGCCGACGCCGATCACGAGGTGCACCGGGTGCTGGCCGGTGAGGCGTATCAGGTGACGTATCACCGCGAGAAGATCGACGAGCTCTGCGACTGGCTGGGTGAGCTGTCGCAGTACACCCAATGGCTGGGGTTGGTGCCGCGGTACGGGGAGGCGGCCAAGATCGTGGTCGAATCCGCGGCGGTCCAGACGGCCCTGGAGTCCGCCGAGTGCGAGCTGAAGAACATGCGTACGGAGGCCGCGGTGAACGCGATGCGGCTGCGTGACCTGGTGGACCGTTATCAGGCCATCGCCGCCACCGCGCAGTTGCCCGGTACCGAATACGGGGGTCCGCCCGAATCGGTCGGACCGGACCACGAAAACCCGGTGCTCGGGGAGGCCGGCTTCGGTGGCATGGGCGGCAAGCTCGGTGCGCCGGCACGGATGCGACCGGCCGGCGGGTCGGGCGCGGACGGCGCCGGAGGCCCGCCGGCCCCCGAAGGCCCGGAAGCGGCCGAAGACGCCCGGGCCGCCGGAGCGACCGCGCAGGTGCAGGATCAGCCGAATCCGGCGGCCGGACTGGCGGGCCTGGTCGGTGTCGCCGGGGTGGGGCCGGCACTGGCGGCCGCGTTGACCACGCCGCTGACCGCCCTGGCGGCCCCGGCCGGCGGGGCGGTGGCGGCGGTCGTCCAAGCCGCCGTGCAGGGCGCCGCCGCACGCCAGGAACCCGATGCGGCCGGCGATGACGAGGGCGATCCGACCGAACCGGCGGGCCCCGACGCCGCGGTGCCCGAGCAGCTGACGAAGCCGGCTGCGGAAGACGGTGGTACCGGGGGCTCCGGCACCGCTACGGTGAACGCAGGCGATACGCGCGTACCGGAGGCTGCCGCGCGACCATCTGCCACGGGGAGGTAGGGGAACGTGTCCGACGATCTGCACGTCGTGAGTGCGCGGCTGCACGCGCTGGCAGCCGCCCAGCAGCTGGCCGGCCATCGGCTCACCACGGCCACCGCGCTGCCCGAGCCGACGCCGGCCGCGGTGGACGTCACCCACGGCCCCGCCGCGTCGGCGACCGTGGGCGCACTGGTGGCCGTGAAGGCCGCCCGGGCCGAAGCCGGCCTGCGGATGGCGGTGGTCTCGCAAGGCATGAGCGAGCGGCTCCGCGATTCCGCCGCCCGGTACGACCACACCGACCGGGCCGCGGCCGATTTCCTGGAGCAGCAGTTGCCGGGGGTGCAGTGATGACCGGCTCGTACCCACTGCACGGTGAACCCACCCATTACGACGATGTCGTCGCCGTCGAGGTCACCATCGACGGCATGCTGGTGATCGCCGACCGGCTCAATCTGGTGGATTTCCCGATCGCGCTCGGCATCCGGCCGAACATTCCGCAGCCGGAGCTGCGCGACGTCGTGTGGGAGCAGGTCGCGCGCGACCTCACCGCGCAGGGCATCCTCGACGTGTTCGGCGCCCCGCACCCGGAGGTGGCCGCGATGACCGACACCCTGGCACGCCCCGATCGCACGCTGGAGGGCCGGTGGTGGCGACGCGACGTCGGTGAGAAGATGGTGCGATTCGTGGTGTGTCGCAAGCTCTTCCATTCCGCCGGCCCCGCCGACGGTGAGGCCAGCAGCGACACCGAGGGTACGGCTCCGGCCGCCGCCCCGCCGATGCCGATCCACGCGTCTGCGCCCAGGTCGACAGAGGTCACCCCGCCCTCGATGCCGATCGCACCCACGCAGACCCAGACGTCGGGTGTGCCGGCCCCGCGCGAGGCGGAGATCACCCAGCAGATGCGGCCGGCGCAGCACTCCGGCCCGCAGCGGGCCCAGAACGGCATGCTGCGCACGCCGCCGCCCGCCCAGGCCGCCGGCGCCCGGCACGAGCAGCAGCGGCCGGCTCCGGCTCCGCCGCCGCGGGCCGCCGCCCCGGCGCCCAGTCAGCATTTCGCCGAGACACCCGAACCGGTGTGGTCGCAGAGTCAACCCATCCCGGCCCAGCCGGCGCCGACCTCGGCCGCCACCATGGGCAATCACCGCGCCATCGACGCACTGTCGCACGTGGGGGTGCGCACCGCGGTCAAGATGCCGTCCCAGCGCGGCTGGCGGCACTGGTTGTACCTGTGCACCCGGATCAACCTCGGGCTGTCGCCCGACGAGGTCTACGAGATGGACCTGCATGCGCGAATCCGCCGCAATGCCAGGGACTCCTACCAGATCGGTGTGTTCGGGCTCAAGGGCGGCGTCGGCAAGACCGCCGTGACGGTGGCACTCGGTTCGTCGCTCAGCCGGGTGCGCGGTGACCGGATTCTCGCGATCGACGCGGACCCCGACGGCGGTAACCTCGCCGACCGGGCCGGCCGACAGTCGGCGGCGACGATCTCGGACCTGTTGTCCGACAAGGAGTTGGCGCGTTACAACGACATCCGCGCCTATACCAGCATGAACGGCGCGAACCTCGAGGTGCTGTCGTCGGAGGAGTACAGCGCCGCCCGGCGTGAATTCAACGACGAGGATTGGCAGGGCGCGGTCGGCATCGTCTCGCGCTACTACAACCTGGTGCTGGCCGACTGCGGTGCCGGCCTGTTCCAGCCGGCCTCGCGTGCCGTGCTGTCCACGGTTTCCGGCCTGGTGATCGTCGCGAGCGCCTCCATCGACGGTGCCCGCCAAGCCGCCGTCACCATGGACTGGCTTCGGCAAAATGGCTACCAGGATCTGCTCGGCCGGTCCTGTGTGGTCATCAATCACGTGACACCGGGCAAGACCAATATCGACGTCGAAGACTTGGTGCAGCAGTTCGAACGGCACGTCGCGCCCGGGCGGGTGGTGGTCCTGCCGTGGGACAAGCACATCGCCGCCGGCACCGAGATCCAACTGGAGCTGCTCGGCAAGGAGTTCCAGCGCCGGGTCCTCGAACTTGCCGCCGCGCTGTCCGACGACTTCGACCGCCTCGAACGTCGTTGACCGCCACGTCAGCCGGCCCCGCTGCGCCCGCGTCCGCATCGTCGAGTGTGACGCCGGGTCGTCCGTCGACCACCCGCGTCACCATCCTGACCGGGCGGCGGATGACGGACCTGGTGCTGCCGGCCGCCGCCCCGATCGAGACGTACATCGACGAAACCGTCGCGGTGCTCGCCGACCTGCTCGACGACACCCCCGCCGACGTGCTGGCCGGATTCGACTTCAAGACGCAGGGCGAATGGGCGTTCGCGCGCCCGGGCGCCCCGCCGCTGAAGGGAACCGAATCGCTCGATGACGCGGGTGTGGTGGACGGATCGCTGCTGACGTTGGTGTCGGTCAGCCGGACCGAGCGCTACCGGCCGCTGGTCGAGGACGTCATCGACGCCATCGCGGTGCTCGACGAGTCACCGGTGTTCGACCGCACCGCCCTCAATCGCTTTGTCGGCCTTGCGCTTCCGGTCGTCTCGACCGTCGTCGTCATCACGGTACTGGTGGCGTGGACGCAATCCGGGCACGGCTGGTGGTGGTCGGTGGCGTTGGGCGTGCTCGGGTTGGGCCTGCTCGGCGGAAGCCTGCTGTCGAAGAACCGCTTCGGCAACCTCGACACGGCCGAAAGTCTGCTGGTGGCGGCCCTGCCCGCGCTGGCGGGCGCGGTCGCGCTGGCGGTGCCGCTGCCCAGGGATGCCGATGGGCTCGGGGCGCCGCAGATCGCCGGCGCCGCCGGCGTGGTCCTGCTGTACGCGTTGGCCACCCGGGGCGGTCCGCGCCGGCGTGCCGAACTGGCATCCTTCCTCGCGGTGGGTTCGACCGCGCTGACCGCGGCGGCCATCGCCTACGGATACGGCGCGCAGGAATGGGTTCCCGCCGGCGCCATCGCCTTCGGGCTCATCGTGGTCACCAACGCGGCCAAGATGACCGTCGCCGTGGCCCGGATCGCGCTGCCGCCCATCCCGGCGCCGGGCGAGACGGTGGCCAACGACGAGTTGCTGGACCCGGTGTCCAGCCCGGACGCCGCCGACGAGGAGAGTCCGACCTGGCAGGCGATCATCGCGTCGGTCCCCGAATCGGCGGCCCGGCTCAGTGAGCGCAGCCACCTGTCCAAGCAACTGCTCAACGGCTTCCTCACCGCCGGTGCGGTGGTCTTGGCGGCCGGTGCCATCGCGGTGGTGCAGCAGGGCCATTTCTTCATCCACAGCCTGATCGTGGCCGGCCTGGTGGCCGCGGTGAGCGGGTTCCGGTCCCGGCTGTACGCCGAACGATGGTGTGCCTGGGCGTTGTTGGCGGTCGCGGTGGTGGTACCGACGGGTGTGATGATCCGGCTGTGCCTGTGGGACCCGCATTCGGCGTGGCTGGCGCTCGCCATCTACGTGGCGGTCGCCGCGGTCGCCCTGATCATCATCGGCGCCACCGACAACGTGCACCGCGTCTCGCCGGTCACCAAACGCATCCTGGAGCTGCTCGACGGTGCCGCGATCGCCGCGGTGATCCCGCTGTTGCTGTGGATCGCGGGCGTGTACGACCTGCTGCGCAATCTGCGCTTCTAGACCGCCAACACCGGGTCGATGCCCAGATCCTGGTAGGTGACCAGCGCCACGAACGGCACCCCGAGGCCGCCGAACATTTCGGCCGCCACGTCACCGCGGTCCACCATCGGGATCACGCCGGTCACCGTGACGCCGGCCTCCAGCACCCGGTCGTACGCCTTCTTGGTGGAGCCGCCGGTGCTGATCACGTCATCGACCAACAGCACCCGGTCCCCGGGTGAGAGTCGGGTGCCCTCGATCCACTGCTCGCGGCCGCGCTGCTTCTGCTCCTTGCGCACCGAGAACCAGGCCTTGCCGGTCACCATCGCGATGCCGTGCGCCAGCGGATCAGCGCCCATGGTCAGGCCGCCGACGGCGTCGAACTCGATCCCGTTGAGTGCGGCCAGGTCGGCCACCGCGCGACTGACGGTGGTGAGCCGCTCGCCGTTGTCGATGGCGTATTTGCCGTCGATGTAGTCGTGGCTCAGCTGCCCGCTCACCAGCCGGAACGGCTCTTCGCGGCGCTCGTGGGCGCGGGTGCGGATCAGCTCGAAGGCTGCCTGCCAGGTGTCCGGTCGCTGCATACCCGAATCGTATTGCACCCTGATCAGGCCGATCAGCCCTGCCGGGCGCTGCGGGTGAGTTCCACTGCCGCCGCACGCAATTCGCCGATGGCATTGATCGGCTCGGGATAACCGGCCCGGGTGTAGGCCATCCCGCGGGGAGTGAGCACCCGAAGGTCGAGGCCGTAACGGTCGGCGCCGGTGCAGGTGGCGGCGGTGGCGTCGGGGTAACCGCCGAGGGCCTGGGCGATGGCCGTCAGCGCGTCGGCATGGTCGGCGTTGAGGTGCGCGACGGCGCCGGCCGCGTGCGGGGACACCGGATCGGGTTGGGCCGCGGCGTAGTCCGCTGCGCTGGTGGAATCCATCCGACCGTAACCGCCGACCCAACGCACCCGCCGCACCTGAAGCACCCACAGCGTGAAATCGCTGTAGTCGATGTAGTACTTCGCCGCGGGCACGGCGTCCAGGTGCGCCTGCCGGGCGGCCGCCAGTTCGGTGCCGGTGGGTCGGGTGACCACCCCGGCCAGGGTGATCCGTCCCGACGCCAGCGGATCCTCCGGCCGATCGGGCGCCACGATCGCGATGCTGGCGCGCTGGTCGCCGGCCAGGTTGCGGCCATGCTCGGCGAGGTTGGACACGCACAGCACCGGCGCGCCGCCGACCAACCCGTAGGTGACGAAGGATGCCCACGGGTCACCCTCGGCGGTCAGGGTGGCCAGCGTGCCCGCGTTGGTGGACGCGGCGATGGTGCGGGCCTCCTCGGCCGCCGACGGCCTGCTGGCGTTGACGACGGGTATCAGCGCCGGCGGGATGGTCGGGGCATCGCCTGGGTCGCCGTGGTCACGCAGGGTAGAGCCGGGGGCGAGCGAAGCGACGGGGGATAGGTCAGCGTCAGCCACGTCGGCACCATACCCAGAACCGGCGGGTGTGTACGAACAACGGCGGTCGGGTACGAACGAGGAGTGAATCTTCCGTTCGACACCTGGCTGCCGCGGCAGCGGTGGTACTCGGGTCGCGGCCGGGAACTGCGCGCGGTCGAGGCCGAGCACGTCGTCGCCCTCGCACCGGACCTCGATCTGACGCTGCTCACGGCCGGCTACACCGACGGGTCCGCCGAGCAGTACCAGGTGCCGGTGCGATGGGGAAGCGGTGACGGCGCGGCGCGGATCGGATCCGACGGTGAACGCGACGGCTACGACGCGATGGCCGATCCCGTCGCGGCCGGTGTCCTGCTGGAGCTGATCGCGTCGTCGGCATCGGTCGGCCCGGTCACCTTCGTCCGCGAACCCGGCGCCGAGCTCCCGGCCGACCGGGTGGGCCGCCGGCTCGGCGCCGAACAATCCAACACCAGCGTGGTGTTCGCAGATCAAGCCATTCTCAAGGTGTTCCGCCGGGTCATCCCCGGTATCAACCCGGATATCGAACTGACCCGTGCGCTGAGCGGTAACCCGCATGTGACGCCGTTGCTGGGCAGTTACGAATTGGTCGCCGGCGCCGACCCGTACGCACTCGGCATGCTGACCACCTTCGCCGCCGGCTCGACCGACGGCTGGGACCTGGCGTTGGCTGCCGCCCGCGAGGGGGCGGATTTCACGGCCGAGTCACGCAGTCTCGGCGAGGCGGTCGGCACCGTGCACGCCGCGCTGGCGGCCACGCTGGGCACCGAGGCCGCGCCGTTTCCCGTCGACACCTGGGTTCGGCGGCTGCATGCCACGGCCGCCGCGGTGCCGCAGCTGCGCGAGTTCATCCCGCGGATCGAGGGGCGCTACCGCGCGCTCACCGATACGCCGTCGACCGTGCAGCGCATCCACGGCGACCTGCACCTCGGGCAGGTGCTGCGCACACCCACCACGTGGCTGATCATCGATTTCGAGGGCGAGCCCGGGCAGCCGCTGGCCGAGCGCCGGCGCCCGGACGCTGCCCTGCGCGATATCGCGGGAATGCTCCGGTCCTATGACTACGCCGCACGGGGTGCGCGGGACTGGGTGGACGCCCAGTGCGCCACCTTCTGCGCGGGCTATGCCGCCGTCACCGGCGCGGACCCGCGCGAGCAGGCCGCGGTGTTGGCGGCGTATGAGCTCGACAAGGCGGTTTACGAGGTGGGCTACGAGGCCCGCTACCGCCCGGATTGGCTGCCGATCCCGCTGGGGGCCGTCACCAGGCTGGCGGCCGGGTAGCCGCGCACAGCTGGTTCACGACGGGCCCACAGGTCCGCTCACGGTCGGGATGGCTGACTGTTCGGTGTGATCAACCTGCGCGACCGCGCCGTCCTTGCCGCGCTGCTGGTGGCGACGGCGGTGTTGTATCTGTGGCATATCACGGTCAATGGGATGGGCAATCAGTTCTATGCCGCGGCGGCGCAGGCCGGGTCGCAGGACTG
>NZ_LQOL01000086.1 GCF_002101555.1 Mycolicibacterium canariasense | reverse complement strand
ATCGGGTCACGGCTGCCGCGCTTCGCTGATGGTGGTGTCGTCAACGACACCGTCGGCGCCGACTTCTTCGGCCTGTCGGAGATCCCCATCATCGGCGGCATCGTCAACATGCTCATCAGCATTCTGCTGAAGATCATCGGTGTCGAAATCCAGTCCCGGGACACGCTGCACAACATGGCCTCCCAGATCCGCGAATTCCGCGGCGACTTCCAACGCTTCGACGCGTCCGGGCGGCTCGCCTCCGACTCATCCGGGCTGATCGACCGCAACCAATCGTCGAAGGACACCGTCAACAAGGAACGCGTCCGGATCCTGACCCAGGTGATCATCGGTGTCGTCAAGTACGTGATCGAGAAGATCATCATGCCGCTGATCAATTCGGCGATTCAGGCGGCGATCAACTTTGGTACGCAGGCGATCTCGTCGGCGGTGGGTATGGGTGTGAACGCGGTCGCGCCCGGTGCTGGTGGCGCGGCTGGTGGCATCACCAACGCCGCCGTGTCCGCGTTGGGGTCGATCGCGCAGACCGGCGGGCAGATCTTCACCGAGTTCCTGGGCTCCCTGCTCACCAATGGCCTGTCGACCCTGATCGAGGGTATTTCGCAGGTGTTGCCGTCGTCGATCTTCCAGATCTTCGACATCCCGAAGCTGTTCCAAACCCTGTTCGGCGGGGTGGCGGGCCTGATCGGGGGCCTGGTCGGTGGTATTGGTGGTATCGCCGGCGGGTTCTTCGACGAGGGCGGCTTGGCCAAGGACATCGGGTTCATGCCGAAGAACACCATCAAGCCCGAACGCGTGCTGGATCCGCGGCAGACCATCGCGTTCGAGGAAGCCATGGGCCGCGTCGGCCGCGGCAAGGGGTACGGCGGCGACACCCACAAAACGGATATTCACGCCACGATCATCGTCCCCGGCGGGGGACCCGACACCGGCCAGGCTGTGTACGACCGCCTGAGCGCCCTGATCCCATGAGGAAGGACTAGCCCATGCCTTTTCGTGGATTCTTCGCGTTGAACGGCACCGAACTCACCAACACCTCGCGCGTGGTGGCCCACCTCGGCCGCAACACCCCCACCAACGACCTCGCCATGTTCACGCCCGCGAACCGGCCGCGCATGATCGAAGAACCACCCGGCTCAGGCATGTACCTGCCCGTCCTGACGCAGGTGTCGCCTGGTATGTACGACCCGGACGGCCTCGAAGAGGACCCCGAGGGCTTGTATTTCGAGGAGGGTGTCACTGACGGCGGCTGCGGCCTGGTCGAGGTGCGGCCCGGCCTGTTCCAAATCCCCACCGACTCAGTACGGGTGGGCAACTTCTGGTCACCGCCGAACGGATCCCGCCGCTTCGGGCCAGGCCTGGCCGAAATCTCGGGCCGCTGCTGGGAAGACAACCCATTCGCGGACTGCCGGCTACAGATCGGGTACGACGACTCGTGGGACGGGCTGCAGCAATTCCTGGGTGACACCGTGTATCGGCCGGAGTTGGCGCCCTGGTACACAACCCGTGTCCCGGAGGCGGCGGAGTTCGGCGGTATCTGGGTGATGGATGTCCGCGGCTTGGACACCACCGCGATCTCCCGCCCGATCACTGAGCTCGTGGGTTCGGGGGCTGTGGCGGGCGCGCACCGCGACACGTCGCAGACGATCACGTTCGAGGCCCTGTTGATCGGTTCATCGAATGCGGGTGTGACGTTTGGGCTGGAGTGGCTGTCCGCCAGGTTGCGGGAGACGAAGGACCGCACCGATTCGACCCTCAAGTACTTCGCGGCGCACCCGGGGGATTCTCGTGTCATCCCTGACGATTTGGTGCGGGAGATGCACGGGGTTGTCTATTCGAAGGCCATCGAGATCACCGATGTGATCGACGACGCGATGGGCAAGGGCAGCCAGGCGAGTGTGTATCGGGTGACGTGGGAGATGACGGCGACGAAGCCGTACGCCTACTTGCCGTTGGTGAACATCGACGTTGAGTGGGATTCGGTGTCGACGGTGCCGATCAACTGGGTGCATGCGGGGGATTGCGCGGAGCCGGATACGTGCGAGGACATGCAGGTGTTGTTCGCGGAGGATTGCACGCCGGAGGTCATCGAGATCGTGACGACCCCGCCGCCGTCGTGTGGTGGATGTTTGCCGGTGTGCGCGATCCGTGAGCACGTGTTCGGGGTGCCGACGTTGGATACCCCGCTGCGCGGCGGCGAGACCGCGGTAACCACCAGGATCACAAACACCGGGTCGAAGTCGTTGACGTTCCAGCTGTATTGGCGGCGCTGCAACACCGACGTCCGCTGTGAGGACAACCGGTTCCCGCTGCAGGTGACCGGTCTGCCGGCGACCGCGACGCTGATCTTGGATGGGATCAGCGGCCGGTACTGGGTGGAGTTGGATGGTCGGAAGCGGCGCCCGGTCGGCATCGTCAACACCCCGCGGGGCGGACCGTGGCGGCCGCCGGTGATCGACCGATCGGACTGCTGGGAACTCGTCGCACAGGCACCAGGCAACGTTGACCTGAATGACATCCGAATCACGTTGGCGGACCGGCAACCATGAGCGTCGTTGACCCCTGGCAATCCATCGTCGTTCACACCATGGTCGGCGGAAAGAGCGTGCAGCTCTACCAGTTCCTACCCGAGCACCAAACATCGCTGAAATGGACCCGGACGCTGCGCGAGACATCCCGCTGCGACCTCACTGCCCCCGTTGCACCAGAACTGAACCCCCGGGAACTGATCACGCCTTGGCTGCACTGGCTCTCGGTGTACGACTCTTCTGGTGAAGACCTGTACTGGACCGGTCCTATCGTGTACGCCGAAGGTGACTACGACACTGTCACTCTCACCGCGATGGACGTGTCTGTGTTTGCGAAGGCCACTAATGTGCCCATCTCGAAGCGCTATGAGACAACAGATGTCGCTGACATTGCCGCGGACCTGTATGGGCATATTGCGCGTCAACACAACCTTCCTCTTCGTCCGATCGTCCGTCGCGATCCGGAGGGTGATCCGATCGACTTTCAGCTGAAGCAGGATGAGCAGGATGTTGCGTCGGTGATTGAGCAGTTGGCCGGGCTGGGCCTGTATTGGTCTGTGGTGTCGGGTGTTCCAGTGTTGGGGCCGGCATCGTCTCGGGCGATAACTGCGTTGGGGGAGCAGGACTTCCTTGAGGGTGGGTTGAAGTGGGTTCGCGACGGACAGGGGTCGTTCAACGAGGTGCTGGTTCGGGGAGCTGAGGATTTGGCGCGGGCGAACCTGCCGATGGGTGGCCTGCATTTGCAGAAGATCGTGAACATCGAGGACATGTTCGCGGTGGGGAATGTGCAACGGGCAGCTGACCAGTACGTCCGGCAGACGGGTTTCATCCGGGATGCAATCACCATTCCTGGCGGGGCGAAGCTACACCCGGACGCCCCGGTCGATATCAGCCACTTGATCCCCTCGACGCGGTTCGAGGTTGAGACGTTCGGGATCCAGACGAGGGTGGAGTTGGAGGGCATCGAGGTGAACACCGCGTCGGGTGATGAGTCGGTGGGTGTGAATCTCGAGTCGGTGCTTCCGAAAACCGATCTGGGTAAGGCGGCTAAGTCGTCGACTGGGGGGACGGACTCGTGAGCAATCAAGCTCAGGGGCGGCGGCCGCGTACTGATCAGGAGTGGATGCGGGAGTTTGATCAGCGGTTACGGGCGTTGGAGACGCAGCGCGCGGCAGGGTGGCGGTTGAATGATCGGGATGGTGAGGCGTGGTTGACGTCTCCGGGCCGGCAGTCGATCAACCTCAGCGCGTTGGCGCGCACAACGGACGCTGTGGTGACGCAGACGGGGTTGTGGCGGAAGACGATCACGCTGCTCGGGGGGCCGACGGGCGGGTCGTTCATCCTGTACTACAACAAGTTGCCGACGGCGAACATCGCGTATAACGCGTCTGCGGCGACGGTGGCGCAGCGGATCATCGACTTGGACACTGCGTTGGATTCGTCGTCGGTGTTGGTGTCGGGGTCGGCGGGTGGGCCGTGGACGTTGATTGCGCCGTCGGGGACGTTGCGGGCGGATTGGACGAATTTGACGGGCGGGACGGATGTGTCGGTTCAGATCTCCTGAGGCGTGAAACCACGCCGTGAAACATCCGCCATGTCGGGTCTGCGGGTTACGTTCCGCTCGGTTATCGGCGTGGAGAGGAAACCATGAGCGAGCTACCCGAAGGCTGGGGCCGGACGCTTCACGCACCCTGGACCCCTGAACAGGTGGCAGTGATCAACCGCTTCCAACGCGAGGCGCACATTCACCCGTTTACCTGCGGTAAATGCACACCACACTCGACCCTGATCGCAACCGCAGACGGCTGGATGTGCCCGAATAACTGCGGATACGCGCAGGACTGGGTACCGGCGTACATGACCGATCCGGTGATGCTTGATCGGATGACCCTCAAGCTGCCATGGCCGACATAAGTCAGTGTTCTCGGCCTGTCTCACCTGACCTCGTTACCCTCCCGCCATGCCGCTGGACTGGGTCACCACCAACGTGTGCGTCGACGAAAACCTCGGCGTCACCACCGAAGGAACCCTCTACCTCCAACCACACTCCGTACCACGCCCGGTGATCGACGAGATATGCCGATCCTCCTCCGACGGCCCGATTCAAGCCGAGATCCCGCTACCCGGCCGCCAACTGCTCAACCTGCAGGCATCATGGCGCAACGACACCCCACTCCCGCAAGCCCTGGTCGTCAACCTGACCCGCGGACCCCGCAAATGGGTGGTGTCGCAACCCAACGCCATCGAATTCCGGGACCGCTACACCATCGCCGTCGACGACCAACCGTCCGTGCCGATCTGCACCACCACCTACAACTCCAAATGCGGCTCCGCGATCGACCTCGGCACCAACAGTGTGGCCGAGCCGAAGCCCGGCAAGCAGTGGATGTGGAACCCCGTCTCCACCGTCTCCGAACTGCAGCCGCGACTCCTCCAGCCGGGGGAGACGTTCCGCATCTGGTACCGCTGCATCGTCTGGACACCAGAACCGTGGTCGGACAACGCGAACAAGAACAGCCCCTACCACTGGGCCGGCGCGAATTATGCGCGTGTCGAGGTCGAGGCGCTGCCGCAGCAGGGATCGTTGGTGACCGGATGAGCATGAAAGTGTGCACAGGGCCGCACATGATCTCCACTGTCGACGGGACCGGTTTGGCGAAGTCGTGGTTCCCCGGTGTCGTCGATGAAGTGTTCCTCGAATCCACCAAGGACGGCGAGATTCAGCGGGCCCCGGACCCGGTGACGATGATCGACGGCGACCTGTACTGGACGAACGGTGGCACCGAGCCGTTGACCGGCACGGTGATCGTGAAACGCGCGGCCCGCACGATCCTGACGACCGATCCGTGTACGGTGCTGATTCAGGACGCGTGGTCGTGGGTGATCAACGCGTCCCCGCAGGCTGATTCGCCGTCGGTTACGGCGGATTCGGCGGGCGGGAAGATGCAAACCAACAAGGCGTCGACCGCTTCGAAGGATCTCGCGTACGGGCGGTTCACGTTGGAGATCGACGAGTCTGAGGTGACGGTCCCGGTGGGGGTGATCCCACCAGGGGAGGCGCTGCATTTCCGGTATTTGGCGGCGGCGCACACACCGGGCCTATGGATCTCATCGGATGATCCTGATGATGATCCCCGCTATGAGGCCCACGCCTACTGGACGCGGCTGTTGCTGTTCGTGACCCCGGGAGGTGTGGTGTGACGTGCGTTGAGCCTCTGCATTTCGATGATCTGGACGGGATTATCGAGCCGATGCCGTGGATGCAGCAGTCTCGGGTCGCTACCGCGTTGGTGGAGTCGAAGTCGGGCTCGTATGCGGTGGCTGGTGGGGGCAATAAGAACGATCTGCTGCAGTCGATTACGTTGACGTGGCTGAACGACACCCCGGTTGTGCAGTTGGTGTGGGGTGAGGTGCGGCGTGGTGGGTGTCGGGTGTCGTTGCAGGCCCGGTCGCGTGGGTTTTTGACTGTGCGTGAGGGCGTCCAACTGGGTGTGACGGCGCCGACGTTGACGGCCGCGGATGAGGTGTCCAAGTTCGGGACCGGGATGGATGTTGGGCAGGGCGGGTTCCTGGCCACCGATACGGGGCTTGCGATTTCGGATGTGCGGGACAATTCGCGCCGGCACCGGTTGTTGCCGGGGTCGACGGGCCGGTGGGAGGTTGCGGTCGGGCAGTCGATCACGGTGCGTGTGGAGGTGCGGTTTCAGTCGGAGGCGTGGCAGTCGGCGTTGATTACGGGTGGTTCGGAGGGCACGAACTCGAACTACGTCAGCGGGGATACGGCTGTGGATCTGTTCGCGGTACCGAAGTTCTGACCCATGGCCATTGAGCCGCCACCCGGATTCACTGACCTGCTCGGGGATGCTGAGGACGCACCACCTTTAGGGGAGCCGGTCCTGTTCAAGCTCGACGGCGTCGGCACGCTCTGGGCGCGGAAACCACGTCCCCGCTCGCTGGCCGTCCTGGCCGCCGCCTACAACGACGCCCTTGACGGCGCCGCGCGCAACGCGTACCTGACGCGGTTCCTTACCGACCACATCGACACCACCGACTACGAACGCCTCATCGCCGACATGGCATTCGGCCGCGCGCCAGAAGACACCATCGACCGACTTCTGGCCGGGTTGTGCACGTGGGGGACCGCGCGCCCGTACAAGGCGGTCCTGAGCTTGGCGGTGACGGCTGGGGCGGGGTGGCGCACTATCCGCCCCCAGATCGCCGGTGATCCGATGCTGATGCCGTCCATGCACCGCGTGTTGGACGAGGTCGAGAAGATCGTGGTCCAGTCCATGCAGTCCGGCGACCCCGAAGCCGACCAGCGCGCCCACAACTCGTACATGCATCGCCTGTACGCGCCGGACAAGCCGCTCAAGCGTGGGGAGATGGTCAAGCCGTCGTGGTGGCCGTCCGATGGTGGCGCCGCGGCGAACGCGCGGGCTGCTCGCGCGTTGGCGAAGACTGCACGGTAGGCCCTTACCGTCTGGCGTCATGGCGGATCTGTTCGTCCAGTATGACGCTGACCAACCCGAGGGTGAGCGGCTGGCGCCCGAGGTGCGCGACGAGGTGTATCGCCTCGCACCGGTGAACGTCGCGAACGGCGGCATCACCGAGGACAAACTGGGCTCCGCGTCTGTCACCGCGACGAAGATCGCTGACGGCGCGGTAGGGCCGACGAAGATCGCGGCCAACGCGGTCGGGAACGGGCAACTCGCCGGCGCCGCCGTCACCACACCGAAACTCGCACCCAACGCTGTCACCCCCGACAAGACCGGCACCGGAGTCGTCACCGCCTACGACGAAAACGGTGACCCCATCAACCTCAAAATCGTCTTCCTGTCGGCCACCGACTACGCCGGCATCACCCCCGACCCAGACACCCTCTACGGCACCTGGAGCTAACCGATGCCGACAAATTACGGGTCGGCACACCCAATTACCGCCTGGTACCTGGGGGACACGCCACTCACGGCATGGCGGAAAGGCGCAACGTCGATCTGGACGCCCAACGGCATCCACGCCGACTTCAGCACCTACCAAGACGGCACCCTCGACCTATCCGGGGTGTGGACCAACGACGGCGGCTCCGGCTACGACATCGGCGTCGAAAACGGGCTCGCCCGCGTCCTCATGCCCGACAACATCCCACTCATCTCGAGTTTCACCCGGCGGGCCCGCTACACCGCCGCGCAGCACGCCGCCGACGGATACGTCGAAATCGTCATCGGCAACCCCGGCTCCGGCAACCTGTCCACCGACATTTTCCGCCGCGCCACCAACACCTCCGCCAGCACAGCCGGTGTCGGTATCCGGTTGCGTGCGTCCGGCCTGTACATCGTGCGCCGCGTCTCCTCCACCGACACCGAAGTCGTGCCCTGCGGATCCTTCCAAGGCGGCGGCCGGGCACGCCTCACCCAGAACGGCAACCTGCACACCATGCACTACAACGGGCAGTTCGTCGGCGAATGGAACGACACCGCCGGCACCGCCCTCAACACGAGCTCGGAACGCACCTTGACCGTGGTTGAGCGGGGCTACAAGGACGTGTTCGGGCCGCGGCGCTTCTCCCCGTCACTGGCCTCGATCGACTGCACCTAACCCACATACCTTTCCGCGCATGGCCGGTGACAAGCTCCCAGGTTTCGACGAGGGCCGGGCACGCGGAACCCGGTTCAAGAACGAGCAGGTGCCCGACGAAATCGACGCTGTTGTCGCCGCCCGCGTCCGATCCGCGACCAGCTCCACACGCCGGACGATGGACGAACGGTACGGCGCCACCGTCGAAGACACGGGCCTCGGGTACGGCATCATCACCGTCGGCGGCGGCTCCGAAGACAACACCGACACCCCCACCCGCCTCGAACTGTCCCGCGTCGTCCTGGCCGTCGGCGACGGTGTGCATACGGAGCACACCTTCGAGCACAACTTCGGCACCCGGCACTTCGACTTCGTCCTGCTGAAAAACTCGGGCGACTTCGAGGCCTTGGATGGGTGCCCGCACTCCCGCCCGAATGAGAACACCATGATCCTCAAGCCGGATGAGGTGTGGGCGCCTGAGGAGTATCTGTGTGTGGCGTGGGCGATCATCCCGCAGGGCGCTGATAGCGGGTCGGGTTCGTCGCGGCCGACGGCGCCGACGTTGACGGCCACCAACATCACCTCCGGGTCGATCTCGGTGACGGCGAGTGCGTCCGATCCGGGCGGCGGGATCGTCGCCTACAACTACTTCCTAGACGGCGCCCTCGTCGGCACCGACGACGCCACCTACACCTACGTGGGCCTGTCCCCGAACACCCAGTACAGCCTCAACGCGACCGCGATCAACATCGACAACCGCGAATCCGACCTATCCGGCACCATCACACCCTCCACCGCGGCCACCGCATCCGTCGCACCCGCCGGGGCTGTCGGGGTCCGCACCAACGCCTCCAACAACACCACCGTCACCACCACCGTCCTGGCCGGCGGGAACCGGATGATGCTGGTGTGGGGCTTCACAACCCACACGAAGTACAAGGACATCGCATCGTTCAACACCATCACCGCGGTGTCGGATGTGGATGGCAGTCTGGGTGTTCCGCACGCCATGATCTCGATCCGATCGGCGTCGAGTCAGCAGCAGGGCGCGATCGTGCTGTGGAAGAAAGCCAACGCGACCGTCGGCACCCACAACATTCTCGTCACCTTGGACGCCACCGGTGTAACTGAGCTCGCCACGACCGCTGTGGTGGAGAACTATTCGGGGGTCGCATCGCTCGATGCCGCGGTGACGGTGCGGCACGATTCGCCGGGAACGCCGATCTCGCTGGCGATTCCGTCGGCGGTCGGCTCCTACACCGCGTATGCGTCCCTGTCGGGGAACACGTCGACGTCCGCGCAGCCGACCGACTACAACCAGACGTTGCGCTACCAGAACGGTTCGTCGTCGATCGGCGGGCTGGGGAAGTGGATTCGGGTCGGTGACGCCCCCGGCGGCACGTCGGTGGTGCATTCGGAAACCACGTCGCTGCGTAACGTCGCGATCGGCGTCAACCTGGTGAAGGCGGCATAGGGTGGCTGACATTCAGACCGCAAAGTACTTGGCGCCGTTGACGATGACGGTGCCACTCACGTCGGGTGTGCCGGCGACGCCGGGCCGGATCAACCTGTACGACGCGACCGTCGGGGATGTGACGGCTGCGCTGCCGTTGATCAACGATGTGGGTGAGTCGACGATTGTCGCGTTCGCGAAGCAGGACGGCACCGCCAATGCGGTGATCGCGACGTGTCAGGGCCCGGACACGATCATGGAGTTGGTCACTGAGCTGCCGTTGGTGGTTCAGGGGCAGGTGGTTGCGTTTCAGGTGCTGAATGGGGTGTGGTGGCCGATCAGTGGGTATCGGCCGGTGCCGGATGATCCGACCCCGTTCATTTTGACGTTGTGGGACGACGTGGATGCTGCGGCGGCGCGGGCGACGTTGGGGGCGCGCGGGTTCGCGCCGCGCGTCACACCGATCGTCTCTGCGGCCCAGCCGGCGTGGTCGTGGGACACCACCGACCAAGTGTCCATCACCGCCCAAGCCGTCGACTTCTCCTCCATGACGCTGGGCATCACCGGCACCCCCACCGACGGGCAGCCGATCGTGCTGCGCATCAAGGACAACGGGACCGGGCGGGCGATCTCGTGGGGGTCGGCGTGGCGGGAAGTCGGCACCGCCCTCCCAACCACCACGGTGGCCGGGAAGACGCTGTATGTGGGTGGGAAGTGGAACGCCGCCGACACTGTGATCGACGTCCTGGCTGTGCAGCGGGTGGCCTAACGTGGCCGTCAGCGTTGTGGCCTCGACTCCGGCCACCGGTGGCAGCGCCCCGTCCCTGAGTTCGACGGACGCCACCATCCCCGCCATCTCCGGGTACGTTCCGCAGTTGGGTGACGCGGTGCTGTTGTTCGGGAACTGCAACTCGGCCACACCGACGATGTTCACGACTGCGGACTGGTCGCTGATCTCGGTGACCACGTATACGACCACCAATATCGGGTTCTGCCGCGCGCACGCGATCACCCCTGCGGAGGTGACGGCCGGCACGAACTCGTGGACCATCCCCGGGATCTTCAACACGGGCGGGGTGGGCCGCGGGATCGCGGTGGTGGTGCGCGGCGGTGACGGCGTGTCGGCGGTGACGGCGAATCAGGCCAGCTCCGCAACCGCGGCGGTGACGTTCCCGGCGGTGACACCGCTGCGCGACGGCTCCCTGATCCTCGGCTATGTGGCGCCAGATGACACCGGGCGTGGTGTCGGCGACCCGGGCTCGGGGTGGACGACGGTCGTGAAGTCCAGCAACAACGTGGGTGTCACGTCGCAGTCGCTGATTCGGTTGTTGGTGAACGCGGCCGGCGGCGTCCCGGTCAACATGACGAACGCGGCACTCGCCCTCAACGCGGCCGCTGATGAGTGGGCCACCATCACCGTTGCGATCCCCCCGCCAGCATCAACCTCGGGGTTCTTCGCGCTGGTCTGAACCGCACCCCGACTGGCTAGCTTGCCCGGTATGCCGAGGCACTCCGCGGGTGAAATCACTACACCATCATCGGTCGACGATGAGGACGTGCTGGTCCCCAAAAGCTACGTCGCCGACTTCGGCATCTCCGACGCGGAAACCTCCGAGGACGGCACGTCGGTGGTGTTCAAGCGCGGTGACGGGTCGACCGCGGCGACGGTGCCGTTCCCGGCGCAGTCGTGGGACACGTTCCCCGATAAGCCGGCTGTGGTGGCTGCGGGCCCGGATGAGGAGACTGCGAGGGCCGTGATCGGCGCGACCGCGGTGGGGGAGCAGGTGTTCACCGCTGCGGACCAACTCGCGGCGCGCGATGCGCTCGCGGCAGCCAGCCGCCGTCGCGCCCGCACCGCCCTCACCGAGGGCACCATCAAAGGCGGCAACATCACCGTCCGCCCGTCCGGCGCATCGTGGGCGGGGTTGTGGTCGGAATGGGATTGGGCGAACTGGATTCAGCCGGAAGTGGACCGGGCGATCAAACTCGGGCTCAACGCGATCCGCGTCATCGGCGCCCCTCAAGTCGTCCTCGTGGCGGGCACCGGCTCGGGTGCCCCGCAGATCACCCAGGCCACCTACGACGCCCGCTGGAAGCAACTCGCCGAGTACTGCATGGCGAACGGGCTACGCCTCTACCCGTGCCTGACGGAGAAGTGGGCGTTCTACAACGGCACCACCTACAGCTTCCAAGACGCCGCGGCCACCACCAGCATCACCACCACCGCAGCCGCCCTGGCCGCCTACCAGAACGTGATCGGATTCGACCTGTTCCAGGAAGGCTCCGGCTACAGTGACGGCCTGGTCCTCGCCGACGTCCTCGCCCTGTACACGGCGGTCCGCGCCGCCGCCCCGGGTGTCCCGCTGACCACGTCGAACTCGTCCGGAAACTTCGGGACCGCAGTCCAGTTCTGGACCGACACCACCTCCCTGCCATACCAGGCGTGGACCGCGGACGGCGGCGCGGACTTCGCCGACATCCACGTCTACCTGGAAGGCGCCGGCGCCGCCGACGTCGACGGGTTCATCGACCGCGTCAAGAAACCCATCCTGATCGGGGAGTTCGGCGCCGACCAGTCCCAGGCGGCGGACGCGAACCGGGTGGCCCGCTACACGTCGGCGCGGCTGCTGCACAACCGCCCCAACATCCTCGGGTCGTTCGTGTGGGCGCTGGCAGACCAGGGCACCGCGGACGCGTTGAAGGCTGGTATCTGGGACAACACCGGGTTCACACCGGGTGTTTCGCCGCTGTCCACCACGTCGGGGCAGCGGGCACCTCTGGTGTCGGAGCTGCGGAAGTTCACGGCCGCCCCGATGCCCAGCGGCCCCTACCGCGCCCCGAACCTGCTGACGCCGGCGCAGGCCAACCCGACAGCCACGACGAGCGGATGGATCACGGGCGGCGGCAACACCTACCTCACCGCCACCTCGGAGGGCCTGGCCGTCGCCGCCACCGCGGCCGGCAACGTTCAGGTCGGCACCAGCCCCACCAACGGCATCCCCGTGCTGCCGTTGACGCCGTACATCGCCACAGTGAAGGTGCTGGCCTCGCAGAACTATTCGGCCAAGCCGGTCAGCCTGCAAATCGACTGGTACGACTCCTCCAACGCCTACATCGTCAGTTCCCCGCTCACCCGCGGTATCGATTCTCCGGCGGCGCCGTTGGCGTTGCCGGTGGTGCGGGTCTCGCCGTCCAATGCGGCGTTCGCGGTGTTGGTCTTCCGCGGGTACGGGTTCGCCGCCAATGAGAACCATCTGCTGATCAACTGCTCACTGCGGCAGTACAACTTGGGTGAGTTGGATGCGGCGTCGTATCCGGTGTCCGCGCTACCTGCAGGTGACCCGCGTTTGTTCGGGGCGCCGGCGGGTGCGTTGTGGACGTCGATCGACCGGACACAGGTCGTGATCTCGGGGTCGTTGGGGTTGTTGACGTCGGGGACCCCGCGGGCGGTGTTGGCGGGGTTCGCGGTGCCGACGCTGGTGACGGGGTTGAAGTTCTTGACGGGGTCGACGGCGGCGGTGTCGCCGACGCATTGGTGGGTGGCCGCCACGGACACGGCCGGGAATGTGCTGGCGGTGTCTGCGGATCAGGGTTCGGGTGCGATTGCGGCGTCGTCGGTGATCACGGTGCCGTTCGCGACGCCGACGGTGTTCCCGGCGGGCAACGTGTACTTCCACATCATGGTGGCGGCCGGCACGGTCCCGACGCTGGCTGGTATCTCGGGGCTACTGAATTCGCCGACGGTCGCGCCGGTGTTCGCGGGGGCGTCTACGGCGACGGGGCAGACGACACCGCCGGCGGTGGGTGGGAGTTTGGGTGTGCCGACGTCGCAGTCGAGCAGTGTGCATTGGTGCTGGGCGTACTAGAACACGACGAGCCACACGGCGGCCGCGATCAGGCCCCACACGATCATGGCGCCGACGATCCAAACGATCAGTCGCGACGGCGGATCCTCCACATACACATCCGGTCCCGGCAACGGCTGATGGCACGTCGGGCAGCGCTCAACATCAGCTGACACCCGCATCCTGACAGGCTACCCACACCCCCCGACGTCGGCCATCCGCCGAACGAACGACCTGCACCCGGCGTCAATACCGTCCCGGACATGGGACATGGGATTGTGCGGGGCGGCGTCATCGTCGTGTGCGCCGCGGTCTTGGGTGATCTGCTCGCGGCGGCCGCGTTCCTGATCGCCGCCGAACTGCTCGACGGGCGGGAACGCATCTGATGCACACCCTGACGTTCCTCGGCCAGGACATCGCTTGCGCGTGCCGGTGGCAGCGCCTGGCGATGGAGATGGCCGGCATGCCCGACGGTCTCCTGAAGATCCGGTCTGGTCGGCCACGGCGCCGCGTGAGGTTTCTCCGATGACGGCGACTGAGATCTCCGAGGTCTGCTGATGGCAAGACGACTCTTCAACGGCCGACGATTCTCCGAAAACGGTTGGCCCTACGTTGATGAAGGCTCATGCACGTGGGCCGCTGTTCCTGGCACGAACGGCGGCGTGACACTGCAGATCCAGAATGGGCCGCCGCTGGTGCTGCTTCTGGCGTGGGCCGCCGACTGGAACGCCTACATCGAGCCGCTGCGCGACGCTGATTCCGCGTGTTGGACGCCGGGAAACTCCGTCGCGACGTCAAATCATCCCGGCGGCACGGCAATCGACCTCAACTGGAACTCCCACCCATTCCAGAAGCGCGGATCCCTCAACGCCGCGCAGATGGCCACGATGGCCGAGATGGAAGCCTTCTACGAGGGCAACGTCTTCTGGGCTGGCCGGTGGGACAACCCGGTCGACGAGATGCACAGCCAGGTCGGCTATGACACCTACGACCAAGCTAACGACCGGCCGTTCCCCAAGGTGCAGGACTTCATCAACCGCAAGATCCGCGCCGACGGGTTCTCCACCTTCCGCCGCGGCGGCACCGTCCCACCTCCGCCCGCCGGTAACCAGGCTGATGTCCTCGCCCGAGCCGCCGGAATCACGCTGGCCAAGGCGACCGACATCCTGCCCGGCGTCGTGAACGGTCTACGCGACTCCGAATGCACCAACATCAACCGCATCGCGATGTGGCTGGCCCAGATGGGCCACGAATCAGCTGGCTTCAACGCCACCGAGGAATACGCCTCCGGCGCGGCCTACGAGGGGCGCTGCAGTGACCTCGGGAACTGCCAGCCCGGCGACGGTGTGCGGTTCAAAGGCCGCTCGTGGATACAGATTACGGGCCGCGCCAACTACACGAAGCTCTCCGCGTGGGCGTACAGCAAGGGCATCGTCCCCACCCCGACGTTCTTCATCGACGACTCCCGACGGCTGGCCGAGATGCAGTACGCCGGCCTCGGCCCCGCCTGGTACTGGACCGTGGCCCGACCGGACATCAACGCGCTGTCCGATGCAGGCGACATTGTGGCCGTCACGCAGCGAATCAACGGCGGCCAGAACGGAATCACCGCCCGCCGCGACCGCTACCGCCGCGCCATCAACCTCGGCGACCAGCTACTCACCCTCACCCAGTCAGGAGACGACGACTTCATGTCCGCACTCAACGCCGACGAACAGCGCGAAGTACTTGACCTGTTGCGCGTCCTCGCCAAGAACCCCTACCCGTCACGGTCGCCGCTGCGCCACCTCGGTGAGGGGAACATCGACACCATCGCCGGCATCGGCCTCAACGAGGACGGCAACGTCCACGTTGTCGTGTCCATCCTGCTCGGTCTCGTCGGCGACCCGACGACCCTCGCTCTGCTCGCCGAAGTGGCCAACGCCGACCTCACCAAGTACCCCGATCGCGCCGCCGATAAGGCGCTCGCAACCCGCATCCTGCTGTACATCGCCACCACCAATCCCACCGTGCTGCAAGCGAACGGAGCATCCGCATGACCAAGATCCGCGAATACGCCAAGGCCATCGCGGCGCTCCTGGGAGCCGTCGCCACCTTCCTCGTGTCCGTCAACGCACCAGCCGAATGGTCGGTGTACCTCGGGTCCGTCGTGGCGATCCTCACCGGCGTCGCGACGTTCGGTGTCCCGAACCGGCCCGCCCCCACCGGGCCTCCAGCGCCGGTCGACGAACGTGTGATCAGTGATGTCCAGGCCGCAGTCCAAGAACGTGACGACCGCGCCGCCTCCGCCGCCGAAGCTGACACTGCACTCGAGAACATCCTCAAGGGCGTCAACCAGGCCATCGGTGGCACACCGATCATCGGGGCGCCGACGGCCGCAGCACTCGACCTTGTGGAGCAGTTCCTGAAGTCCACGCGGCGATGACCGCGCTGGGCGCGGCGATCATCAGCCGCAACGCGCGCGCGTTGGGCTGGATCGCGACTGCGTTCGGCGCAACGATCATCGCCTCCCACGTCGAATCAGGCAGCACCCGCTGGACCGCCGCGGCGTGGACCTACGCCCTGGAAGTGCCGGGCAGCCCGGCGACGTGGGGAGCGGTCATCCTCGCGGCTGGCCTCGCGCTGCTGTACGGGTGCCGCCGCGAATCTATCCGGGCACGCCTGCTCGGCGCCCGGATCGCGTTCCTGTGGTTCTGCGCCCTCGACGCCGCCGCGGTCCTCGCGTTCACCAGCGACATGCTCGACAACCCAGTCGACACGGTCAACCCGCTCGCGGTCATCGCATGGACATGCTTCGCCGTCATGTACCGGCTGCACATCAAAGACGAGAACCGCCGTGCGTAACCGGCAGCGGGATGCCCGCCACCCCGTCGTCCTCGGAACGATGGTGTTCCTGTCCTACTCGGCGGTGTCGCAGCTGGCATTCGGGCCGACCGGCTCGACGGTCGTCCGCGACATGACATTCTGGTCTCAGAGAGCCTTCTCGACGCTGGTGCTGTGCTCGGCCCTGGCGTGCATCGCATCAGCCGTCATCCGTCGGGAACCCCTGGGCGCGAAGACCGAACGCGCCGGGATGTTCGGGTGCGCTGTCGCTCTGATGTTCTACTCGCTCAACCTGCCCGCCAGTGCGCCGTCGTGGAACACCACGCTGGCCGTCGGGTATGGAGGAACCGCCTTGGGATGCGCCGTACGTGCCGGCCTGGTGTGGAGGATGATGATCCGGGACCGCCAATGAACTGGGCGCAGATCGGGCAGTGGGCGCTCACGCTGGGTATGGCGGCGTTGATCTCCGCGGCGGTGGCATGGCCGAAGAGCCGCGGCGAGGGCAAGAAGGCTTCGGCAGAGGCGGAGGCCACTCCGACGACGGTAGCGGTGCAATCCCTCAAGGAAGCACTGTCAGAGTCGAAGGAAGCCACCCGGGACTGCAAATCGGAACTGGAGCGCTCGGAACGGCGCACGGCCGCGCGGGATATGGCTATCGATTCGCTGATCGACGCCATGTTCGAGCTGATCCGCTTGGTGCCGGCCGATGCCGAGCAGACGATGCGTGCACGCGAAGCGATCGGGGCTGCACGGCGGGCCCGACACAATGTGGATGAGGACTAGTCTTCCGTGTTGTGGCGGAGGTCGGCGAACTGGTCAGGCGTGGCGACCGTTGGGTGACGCTGTCGCCGTCGCGCTGCGCGAATGGGGACCCGCTGGGACCGAACGAGGTGTTGGTCGGGACTGCCACTTGCGACTGCGGTGTACGGCACCAGACTTGGTTCTGCCGGGCGTGCGGTCACGTCACCTACGGGCCATCGCTGACCGACGGGTGCCGCGTCCGCACCGGACCCGACGAACGCTGACGGCCACCCATAGGCGGCGGCCAACTCCCGGAGCGCCGCGGTGACTCGCTGCTGAATATCGTCCATGCCAGGGTTAGACGCGGCAGCGGGCCCGGCGGTTCCGATCACATGTGTCCGCCGGTGACGGTCACTGGATGTAGTACTGCGGCTGCCCGATCGGAACCACCGGCCACGGATCAGCCGGGTTCACGTCGTAGCAGTTTCCCATCGCGGGGACGGAGCCGAACCCGTTCTGGAAGCCGCCGGAGCCGAAGGTCGGATAGAACTGCTGCTGAGTGGACCAGCACCGCTGCCACGTCCCGTCGGGGCGGACCGGCGCGTCGCAGTACTGGGCGCCGAGCATGTTCACCATGCAGCCAGCCGACGCCGGGGCCGCGAGCGCGATACTGCCGCCGGCGACTGCCGCCGCGGCCAGAGCTACACGGACCATCTTCATGGGCGAGGCGCGTCCTGCGTCGCCGGACCCCGCTCCGCCGCCACGGTGATGACCAGCGCGACGAACAACGCGGCGCCGATGGATGCCCCGATGACGACCTCGAACCGGACGTTGAGCGCAGCCATGGTGGCGACGAGGCCGCCCGCGATGAGGACACCAGCGACGATCGCCGGCACCAGTTTGGTGGACTGGCTCCAGCTCTGGCCGAGCTGTCGGGCAGCCGACTCGGGGGTGACGGCGACGGCGATCACTCCGATGAGGCCGAAGACGAGGCCGACGATGAAGGTGGCGCGGGCGCTGAAGCCACGGGATCGGCCGACCAGCAGGGCGGCCACGGCGCACGCCAGCCACACCAGGATCGTCACGCCGACAGCAATGGTCATGGCCGCAATATAGCTGTACTGCCAGCTATCCCGCAGTCGGTTAGCAGCGTCGTGGATTGAGTGAACGGCCCGCTGTGGATGTGCAGCCCGTATTTTCCCCGTATAAACGACTGTGATGCGCCATCAATCGGGACGCACGGCAGTGAACTGTTAAAGACGGTCACCGCTATCTACCTGCACTTTCACTTACCTGGTTGAACATCAACGGACGCCGTGGCCTTATCGGACGGTTGATGGTTCGAGTCCATCCGGGGGAGCCAAAACAAGCAGGTCAGAGGCATTTCGCCCCTGGCCTGTTCTGCTCCCAGGGGTCGAATCCCGTATTTTCCCCGTAAATTCATCACGTACCGTCCTGGTCTCCAGCGAACTTCTGTAACACAGCGCGGGCATCCGGCCCCACCGTCCGGCGCTGCGCATAGTGCGATTCCGTCGTCGAGAGCTGGGCATGGGAGAGCTGCGCCTGCGCCGCCTCGATGCCCATGCCGTCCCGGACGACCGTCGCGACCGTCCGACGGAAACTGTGCGGCGTCACCCACCGCAGATGCTCGTACGGCGACAGCGCCTCACGGAGCGCGCTCGCGATGTTCGACGGGCTGATCCAGTCACCGTTGCGGTTGGTGAGCACCGGCCCGTCCGCGGCACCGGTGAGGCCGAACAGTTCGGTCAACACATCCACACCGAACTGAGGCAGCAGCACCGTGTGTGGTGGCGCGTCACCCTTTCGGACGTCCTGCCGGTGCAGCGCCTTCCCGCGGATCCGGCCGTGATCGATCAGCGTCCCGGACACCGTGACCGTCGGCGGATCGCCGAGCAGATCGACCTCCGGCCAGCGGATCGCCAACACCTCGCCCGGCCGGTCGCCGGTGGCCGCCAACAGTTCGACGTAGGCGGGCAGCATGACCCCGCGCGGCGGCCCCGGCCGACCACTGGGCGCGGCGTACGCCCGCACCGCTGCGCGCACCTCCTCCAACTCCGCCGCCGTCAGCGCCCGGGCCGCCTTCCGCTGCGTCGCCGCCGGCTGCGTCTCGCGGATCGGGTTGGTGCGCACGACATCATGACGGGCGGCCATCGCGTACATGCCCGTGAGGACCACCCGCAGTGTCTGCGCCTGCGACGGCGGCATGTCCCGGAAGTGGGCGTCGGCCCGGCTGGTCGACAACTCGGCGATCCGCAGGGCGCCGAGCTGCCGGTGACCGTGGAGCCGCCAGGCCTGCCGGTACAGATCCTCGGACTGCTTCTTGAGCCCATCGGCGGTCTTCGCGGCGATCCACGCCTCGAACAGTTGGGAGAGGGTGGTGCGCATCGTGATCTCGCCGGTCGGCACCGACCGCTCCAGCTCGGCCTTGATACGGCGTAGGAGGGTCCGGCGGGCATCCTCAGCGGACTTGGCCGAGGAGGCTTCGCGCTCCCGGAGCTGGCCGGTGTGGAGGCGAACGTATGTCGAAGCCACCCAGGCGTTTCCGGTGCGCGTGGTGGTGACCTTGCCGTGCTCGCCGGGGGCGAGTCGTTGGCGGGGCATCAGCGGTCCTCGCGGCCGGCGATGCGGCGCAGCCGATTCACGACAACGGCGTCGTACGTCAAAGCCGACTCCGAATCGATCAGTTGGTTCAGGCGGCGGTAGTACCGCACCGGCGACAGTCCGAGCGCGCGGACGGCGTCTTCCTTCGCGCCGGCCGTCGGCCACCACTGGTGCTCAAGGTCCAGGATCGCTCGGTCGGTGTCGGTCAGGGGATCCATAGCCATTCGTCCTGTAGTGCGTGTTCGAGGTCGGCGACCTCTACGGGGTCGAGGGTCCGCATGCGCGTGTTCAAGGTGGAGCGGTCCACCCAGAGCGCGTCGGCGAGTTCTTCGGGGTCGCGGGTCCACCGCAGCCCCTCCATGAGGTCCGGCAGTTCGATGAGCCGGCGCGCGGCCAGCTCATCGACGATGCGTTCCTCGGCAGCCAGGAGGTAGTCGGGCACAGGCCCGCGCTCCAGGTGAATCAGCTCATGGGTGAGCGTGCAGCGGCGGTGTACCTGCCGGAGTCGCCGACACAGCCAGACCTTCCGGAGGGGGAAACTGGTCATGCCCCACACGCGGTCGGGGAGTTCCCGATGGGAGTTGATGATGACGTCCGGGAAGTGTTCTGCTGCGTATCGCCACGGATGCCATCGGTCGCCCATGGCCCTGAAAGCTAGCTGTGACCCCCGACAAGTTGTTTGTATTGGAAACGTTCTGACCTCGAATAACAGCCGTGTTATTCGGGTTTTGGCTCGTCCTCGACGGTTCGAGCGACGAGCGGGAGCACAGTTGCCTCCTGGTTTTCGTCGGCTTCCGACGGTGCTCTCGACGTCGCGGGCGAATTACCAGAAGCTTGATCCACATAGCGGTTGATTTCCTGCCTTTGCGAGACGAGCGCGCGCAACATGGCTATCGCCGCGCGACGCTCTGGGGACGTCAGGTCGTCCACCCCGGGGGGTAACTCCTCCGCGAACGGAGGCCCTGGGACGGGTCGGCCTGCTGCTGCGAACGCGATCTCGTCGGACACCCGCGCCAGCCATCCGATTGCCCGGATGGTCTCGGCCGTCGGCACTGAGTGGTACGTGCCGGCCTCGATGGCGTTGAGCGTCGTTCCGACGATCTTGTGGCCGGCCTCCTGCGCGGCCAGTGCGAGCTGGCGCACTGACTTGTCGCGTTCGCGGCGGGCTTTGGCGATCAGCCCGCGCAGGGTGTCGGTCTCGTTCACGGCTTGAGACTCCCTCGCTGGTTGTTCCTTGTGCTACGTGGCGTCACAAGAGCAGTTACAAGTGACAAGCGCATCCTCCCAGAACATTGCGTCGGATCCCGCTTGTGGCGTTGACAAGTAGTGACAATTACTGTGTACTGCACTTGTAATTACGACCAGAGGAGGGCAACATGGTTCGCAAGCGACCACCGCGCAGGCGGAAGGAGTACTGGATGAGGGTCAAAGACCCCGATCGGATTCGTCGCCGTCGGAAACGCCTACGTCTCAGCCAGGCAGATTTGGCGCACCTGGTTCGGCGTTCACAGCAGGCCATCTCACTCATTGAGCGCGGGGACATGCGCAACATCTCGGAGGACTTCGCACTCGCCCTCGCTGCTCGTCTCGATGTCGACTGGGAGGACCTCTTCGAGGCCCACGAGATCGAAGTTGGCACTGCAGTTACAAGCGATGTGCACAGCACTGGTGGCAGGCAGGTGTCAGCATGATCTGCGCTGCATCGAACGAACTCAGTGAAGTGACAGACCTGCTGATGGACTACCTGTACGAGCAGGCAGGTCTCGGGCCGAACTACTTCAGCACTGAGATCTCGCCGCTTTACGCACGATCATCGAAATTCGCTAAACAAGGCGGCGATTCGGTCGTTCGAGATTCCTTCGCGCCCCGCACTGATCTCCACCTTGGACTCCAGCTCGACAATCCGGAGAACGAGGTTCAGCACCAGGACAGCTTCGGGGTCGAGGCTGCTCTCAGCTACTTCGTTCTTCGCCAGATCTGCTTGGACGAGGACGTGGTTAATCGTGCCGATGCTGCGGTGCATCGTCTCGGGCAGCAGCCCTTTCAACGCGCGGATGGCATTGCACAGATCGCCGCGTGTGGTCATGAAGTGCCTCCGCCCCCTGTTCTGGCACCGGCGGCGGGTCGTCCCGCCAAGAACAAGCCCGCCGCCGGTGGCTCCCATCCCTCTCGAAAGGACGAAGCGTGACCAACGATATGACCTCCGCGTTAAGCACCACCGAGTTGGTGTTCATGGGCAACGACGGCGAGCCTTTCACCACATCGCTGGTGATCGCCGAGCAGACCGGCAATGAGCATGCGTCGGTCATCAAGCTCATCCGCGACAACTCCGTCGACCTGAGCGAGATCGGGACATTGCGATTTGAAATCGCGAAGTCTGGCGGACGCCCGACGGAGTACGCGGTTCTCGATGAGCCGGCCGCCGCGCTGCTCATGACGTACCTCCGCAACAGCCCGGTCGTGAAGGACTTCAAGAAGCGGTTGGTGGCC
Organism: Mycolicibacterium canariasense; assembly: GCF_002101555.1. Classification (GTDB taxonomy): domain Bacteria; phylum Actinomycetota; class Actinomycetes; order Mycobacteriales; family Mycobacteriaceae; genus Mycobacterium; species Mycobacterium canariasense. Next base: position 11,290 of record NZ_LQOL01000086.1, on the reverse strand, counting down.
GGGTTCTACGCCATGCGACAGATGCTCGCTCAGCGTGCACCGGTAGCGAGTTTCGACCTGACGAGCGTCGATGACATCGCTCTCCTGGCACAGGCGACGACCAAGGCCGTGCAGATGTATCGCGTCGAGCATGAGCAGCGGGTGGCGTTGGAGGCTCAGCGGGAAGCTGAGCGGCCGCTGGTCGAGCGCGCGAGGACCCATGCCGCGGCGACGGGTTCGGTCAATCGGACGGACTTCGGTCGCGAGGTGATCGAGTGGGCCGAGGAACAGGGCATCCATGTCCTGCACAAGCAGATCCGTGAGTTCCTCTCCAAGAAGCTGCACTTGTTCGTCGGCGGGAACCGTTCTGATCACGGGCACGCCACTACCGACGCTATCCGTCGGGGCTTGTGCGAGAACCGACGCGACACGAAGAACGGCCGCAATGTGGTGACCGGGTTGCTCACTCCGGAGGGCCAGTCGTACGCGTGGGAGCGCATCACCCGCTACATCGACGCGAACGGCACGCTGGAGTTGCCGCGTCAGATCGGCGGTGCGGCATGAGCGCGGCATTGTGCAACTGGCAGGCGACGGCAGAGCGGCTGGGTGGGCTTTCCCGCACGACGGTGTTCGCGTTGTGGAAGTCGGGCGAGTTGGGGTCGGTGACGATCGGGTCGCGGCGGTTCTCGACGGACGCACAGATCGATGCGTACATCAATGCGTTGCAGGCGGCGTCATGAGTGCCCTTCGGATGGCGGTGCCGCTGGCCGGTATTCACACGCCGGCGTCGAAGTTCTGGGAGGCGAACGCCGCTGCAGACGCTGTGGTCGATGAGCTGGCCGAGTTGCGGGCGTTGAGTGAGAAGACGCCGACGACGAAGCAGTTGGCGCACAAGATCGCGAGCTTGGTCGACACCTATCTGCATCATGCTGCTGACACTGACCAGCGGACGCAGATTCTCAATCTGGCGAACATGTTGCGGTACTCGACTGCCTTGTGTGCCGCGCAGGGCAACGAGGTGCATCACTACGAGTCGGAGGCATGTGACGAGTGGACGCGTGCCGACGGTCTGCAGCAGAAGCTGGACGCCGCCGAGGCCAACCTCGATGACGCGGTGGAGCGGATCCGTGAGTTGGAGGCCGAGCTGGCCCAGGCGCGTTCGGAGTCCGCTACGGCGCGCGCGGTTGGGGGTGTCCGGTGATGCGCGTGTGGGGTTGGTTGAAGCGCCTCGTGCGTCGACGGCCGTCGTCTGGTGAGCGGTTTGGTGATGCGTTGTGGCCGGATCGGTTGGCGCCGCAGGATTTCCGGCCGGCCGAGCCGGAGCCGGAGCTTCCGGAGTCGGATGGTGATCAACCTCGGTGGTGGGAGCGTTCCGAGGCAGTGGAGGCGCAGATCGACGCCGTGCTCGGGGATTGCTCGCATGACAAGACGTACCCGGTCGCGTGGATTGGTGGCGATGCACTGCATGAACGGTGCCTCGAATGCGGGCAGATCGTTCCGAAGGGAGCAGGCCGGTGATCACTGTGTTGCGGAATGCGCTCGGGGTGTTGGGGGAGTTGGCGGTTCGTAGCGTGCCGCGGTCGGACGCTGAGCGCCGAGGCGTGGCTGTTGAGCCGTTGGTCGGCGAGGACCCGTATCTGTTCCCTGCCGTCAGTGGTGATGGTGGGTCTTGCCCGGCGGCGGTGAGCGATTCCCCGACCCCGCCCGCCGCCGGGCGCCCCAGCCTAGATGTGCCGCTCGTCCTTGAGTTGCTGGAGCCCTACGAGCCAGCCGAATTCGCCGCCCACTTGCGTGCCTACGCCACGGAGTTGATCAGCCCTGGTCGTGCGCTGCGGCTCGCGGAACTGCTCGATCCCAACCCCTAAGAGTTCGGCCCCGACGCGGATGCAGCCGCCCGGGGCCAGTGACACCAGAACAACCCATGAGAGGAAAACCCTGTGTCAGATTCGGATCGTATCCGACTGAGCGTCGTGTCCACCACAGATGGTGCGCACGAGCCAGTCGTCCTGGACTCCCGCGACGGGAGGATCCAGGTGCATCCCGGCGGCCTCGATGGTCTCGCGATCATGGTGACGCCGGCGGATTGGCGGAGGCTGAACGCGAAGGTGGAGGCCGTAATCGCGGCGTCGCCGAACCTTGCGAGCTACCTGGCGTGTGAGGGCGCCGATGCTGAGGCGGTGTCGCTGTGAGCGAGCCGAAGCGCTTCTGCAAGAAGCCCGTCGAGATCGAGGCGATGCAGTGGGATGGCACCGATGCCGGCGCGTCGCCGATCATCGACTGGATCCTCAGCGGGGACGGTTCTGCCACGTATCTCTGTAGCGACCCGGACCGGTGCACGAAGTTCGGCGGCGATTGCCCACACAGCATTGCCATCCGAACGCTCGAAGGCACAATGACGGCGTCCGTCAATGACTGGGTCATCCGTGGCGTCCAGGGCGAGTTCTACCCGTGCAAGCCGGACATCTTCGCTGCGACGTATGACGAGGTGTCGCTGTGAGGCGCCGACTGGGGAACGTCGGCTTGACCCTGCTGCTGGCGGTGTTCATGTTCATTCCGATCAGCGCCGCGTTCATCTTGTCGGCTCCGGCTGGTGCTGATCCGGTGTCGGGTCGGGCGGATGTGTATGCGGCGCAGCACTTCCGCTCCATGTGCGCGAACCTGGAGCTGCTACCGGACGTGGAGTCGGTCGAGCAGGTCGTCATGATCGCGGTCCGGGACGGCCTGACAGCGGGTGAGGCTGGTGAGGCGGTCACGGTGGCCGTCATCATCGGCTGCCCGGAGTACGGCTACCTGCTGGACGCGTTCATCGCGAAGTGGGCGCCGCGGCCGGTGCCGGTGACCGCCAGGGTGGGCGGGGTGCTGCGATGAGGAACCTTCACTTTGTCGTGGGGCTTGTGTTCTTGTTGGTCTGCATTCCAGTCAATGCCTACAACGGCATCGTTGGGAACGTGCCGGCCTGGCTAGCGGTACTCGCTGTTGTCTTGAATGTCGTTGGCGCCACGGTTATAGCTCGCGCGTATCGGCGGTCGAAGTGACGGCGGTGCGGCGGGTGTGGTGCCCGATCGACGCCCAGGACGCTTGGTTGGCGGCGCACGCTGTGCATGCGAAGGGATTCAGCTCCGGCTATGCCAGAGGCGGTGTCCTGCCTAATCTGCCGCCGTTGCGGCCGCTGCCGTCGTGGAGTGTGCGCCGGTCGCGGGTGCTGTGTGAGTACGTGATCCCGGCGTCGGCGTGCGCGCAGCTCGGGACGTCGGTGCTGGAGAAGCTCAACGCGGAGCCGATGCCGGTCTCCCGCGTGTCGGGGCGGACTCGTGGCCGTCACCGCCGCCGAAACCACCTGTCCCTATCCGTCGACGACATCCGGAGGTCGTTGTGAAATACCCGATCGCGTTGGCACACCGCCTGAATGCGCCGTGCCCGGACTGCTCGTGCCCCCAGTGGATGCACAACGAGCATGGGTGTTTGAAGCTGCGCCGCCGCAAGACTAGCGGCAACCATGCGGCGAAAGTGGCCCCGTTGAAGCGCTGCCGCTGCACCAACACCGCGGAGACGTTCGCATGACCGCCGCCATCATCGAACTGGCCGCGCACATCAACGAGTGCGTGGAAGCTGCCGAGAAAGAGTTCTACGGCCCGACCGCATTCCAGGCCGACCTCATGGAGCGGCGCCGGCAGGTCCACGAACTCACCCGTGCCGGCCTCACCGCCAACGAGATCGCAGACCGTGTAGGCCTGACACCGCGGAACGTGACCCGCAACCGGACCCTGCCCGAACCACCCGACAACGTGATCCCCCTACCGCCCCGCGCCGACGAGATCACCGACGAACGCGCCGCCGAACTGGAGGTCGCCGCCGACGTCGCGATCGACCTAGCTGTGCGCCTGCAGGAAGAGAACCCGCTGCTGACCTGGAATGCGTTGGAGCGCATGGACCGCTGGCAGTTGCAGGAGTTGGCGGTGCTGCTGCTGGCCACCGTGAACCTGGATCTACCGAAGTCGGAGCTGTTCGCGTGGGTCATGGATTTGCCCGCGGCCCGGGGGGGACCAGACATGAGGATAATCCGCCATCAGATCGCCATCACCGACTACCAGACCGTCCGGCTCCCGGCCGGAGGGAAACCGTTATCGGTGGCCGTCTCCCGCATCCCCGAAATTCAGGACGTCGCCATCGACTTATGGACTCTCGACTACGAGATTCTGGCGCCGAAGAACTTGGATGTCTGGGTAGTTGGCACCGGTAACCCGATGCCCGAAGCTGCCCGGATTGATTCGTTCATCGGCACTGTGGTCACACCGTCTGGGCTGGTGTGGCATGTCTTCGGTTCGGAAGCCTGATGTACGCGCACGAGGTCGATGAGTGGCAGCGGTGGCGGCATGGCGCGCCGGAGATCGAACTGGATGTGGAGCCGTACATCGGTGTCGGCACCGGACTGACATGCGGTGACCGCAGCGACGCACGCGAGGACATGCGATGACCGCAGTCCCCGCAGAGGATGGCGTGTTCGGCGACGTGCCGGAGACTGTCTACCACGGCGATCTGGGCAGCCTATCGTGCTCATCGGCAAAGGCTCTCCTGAAGTCACCGTACAAGTTCCACTGGTCACGCACACAGCCGCGAGTGCAGAAGTCCTACTTCGACCTCGGCCACTACGTGCACGGCAAAGCGCTTGGCGTAGGCGAACCCGTCGCCATCCTCGACTACCCGGACTTCAAGACGAAAGCTGCACGGGAAGAACGTGATCAGGCGTACGCCGAGGGGAAGGTGCCGATACTCACCAAAGACGCAGCTCTCGGTGACGCGATGGTGGCTGCGTTACTCGGCCATGAAACCGCCGGCGAGCTGCTCGCCGCTCCGGACGCTGTCGAGCACTCTGCTTACTGGCACGATCCGCTCACCCACGTCCGGTTGAGGAGTCGCTTCGACCTTTTCAGCTTCGTCGACGACTGGCTGCTCATCGCCGACGTCAAGACGACCAGCGTCACGGCTGACCCGAGGGCTTGGGGCGGCGCGGTGGCGGCGAAGACGGGCCTGCACATTCAGGACGCCTGGTATCGGACGGCCGCCGCGGCTACAGGGCTGGCGCCTGATCCTGAACGCATCGACTTTGTATTCATCAATGTCGAAACCGAACCACCGCACATGGTTTCAGTCACCCGACTTCCATCTCGGGCCGTCCGTGTAGGCGCGCAGAAGATGCGTGCTGCAGTCGACCTGTTCGCGAAGTGCACCCGAAGCGACGTATGGCCCAGCTACGGGCCAGGAATCACCACCGTCGAAATGCCCAACTATTTCTACTACCAGGAAGAGGAATAACCCCTATGTCGACGCCCGTTCAGTACAGGCCCCCGGCCGCTGCACCCACCACGATCAGTCAGGCCACGGCGGTTGAGCAGTCCCGCGCCGTCGCGCAGGTCCAGGCGCAGATCGTCGTTGCGCAGAACTGCCCCCGCAACATTCAACGCGCGACCGCTGAGATGCAGGAGGTGTGCCGCACCTTGGCGATGGCGAACCAGGCCTTCTATCAAGTCCCGAATCGTGGCAACGGGCCGTCCGTTCACCTGATGCGGGAGCTGGCGCGCATCTGGGGGAACATCGAGCACGGGTCGAAAGAGTTGGCCCGCAACGAGAACGGCTCGGAGATCGAGGCGTTCGCGTGGGACATGCAGACGAACTCGCGAACCTCCCGCACCTACGTGGTTCCGCACGAGCGGATGAAGGGCCGCGACCGGGAGAAGCTCACCAACCTGGGCGACATCACCAACAACAACAACAACGTGGCCGCGCGGGCGGTGCGTGAGTGCATCTCGAATGTTCTGCCGAAGTGGTTCACCGAGGAGGCGCAGAACATCTGCCGGCAGACGTTGGAGCACGGTGAGGGTAAGCCGCTGGCGCAGCGCGTGTCTGAGATGTTGGCAGGGTTCAAGGGCATCGGTGTTACCGAGTCGCAGATTGAGGCGAAACTGGGCAAGAAGCGCGGGCAGTGGGACGCCGGCGATGTCGCTCAGATGGGCATCACCTACACCTCGATCACGCGCGATGGCTACGACAAGGATGAGTTGTTCCCGCCAGTCGAGGGCGTTTCAGAGGAGGCGATCGCGCGGTCCTCGGCGCGGAGGGCTAAGCCGGAGCCGGCACCCGAACCCCAGGCGGGTGAGGTGATGATGGCAACCAAGACACAGCTCGCCAAGATCAAGCAGATCCGTTCCGCGCAGGGCTATGACGGTGACGATGAGGGTTGGTACATCGTTGTTTCCGGGATTGCTGGTCAGCCGATCGGTTCGGAGTCGGACATCACGGAGGCGGGGGCGGCGGCGATCATCGCCGAATATCAGCAGGACGACAAGCGATGAACCACTTCGCCGAAGCGGAGCGCCTGTTGGCGAAGGCTGATGACTGCGTCGTTGAGTCGATCACCCGCAACCTCGTAGCCCGGGCCGCAGCGCACGCACAACTGGCGCAGGTGCAGGCGTTGGAGCAAGCGTTCGGGCTGCCACCGGCCGTCGTTGATGCACAAGTCACCCCGGATGTTCTCGCCGCATACGGCATCGAAACCCGCACCACCACAGGAGACAAGCTATGACCATCACCGTCGCCACCAAGCAGCTCGTCGAGGTGCTCACTGACGCGCTGCGCACCTCGAACGACAAAGGCGTGCACATCGCCACCTACCGGGCGCCGTACAAGGACGAGCCCGGCAACGTCGACCTGCTGGCCGTCACGTCGTCGACCGGCTACGTGCTGGGGCACACCTGGATCCGCTGCGATGGGCAGCTCCGTTACCCGTCGGTGTGGCCGGTGTCGTCGACCGCCAGCGTCCGCGCGATCTGCAAGTCGCTCGCTAAGAAGGGCGACAAGAACAACGAGCACACGGTCGATATCGACATGGTGATGGCTGATCTGCCGGACGACGCCGAACCCGGTGATCATCCAGGTTGGACGGTGACGTTGTCGGAGACGCCGGCGTTGTTCGACTCGGACACCGAGTTTCAGTTCCACGCGTCCGATGAGTCGGTGTTCCCGATCAACACGGTTCGCCGGCTCCTGGCCGGCGGGGCCGAAGCCGGAAGGGCGCCGACGCTGCAGACGACGTGGGGCTCCGGTGTGCTGGAGCCGCTGGTGAAGATCTCCGCGAGGCGGTCGGCGCCGATGGAGTTCTACCGCGCCGAGGATCGGCTGCTGCAGCGCGTGCAGATCGGGGACACCTGGTTGGGTGCTGCGATGCCGCGGACACCGTCGCCGGGTGAGGCGACGGACGAGCCGACGATCGAGTCGGTGCTGGGTGAGGCGGAGTTGGTGACGATCCTGCAGGGCATGAAGGCCGACGGGGTGACGGTCACGGTGGAGAACCCGCGGGGGCCGCTGGCGCAGACGATCGCTGACGCAGTCAACGAGGTCAACGAGTCGCATGTCGACTGACATGCTCCCCGGTTTCGATCCGCCACCCCCACCGGAGCCACCGGCGCCCGAGCAGGTTGGGCCGCAACGCTTCCGGATCGACCTGCCGTGGAAGCTGCCGCCGCTGACGGCCAACCAGCGGATGCACTGGAGGGCCAAGGCCAGAGTCACGAAGGATGTCCGGCAGGTCGCAGCCCTGCTGGGCCGGAAAGCACCCCGAACCGAGATGCTCGTCGTCACCCTGCATTACAGGCCGAGGGATCGCCGGCGGCGTGACCGTCACAACCTCTGGCCGACCGTCAAAGCCTTGGTGGATGGCCTCGTGGACGCCGGGATAGTGCCCGATGACGACGCCGATCACCTGTCTACCCCTGAGCCTGTCATCCACCAGCCGGACGGCACGGGGGCCGCGTTGTGGCTGGAGCTCGATTATCCGAACGGAGAACAGCCATGAAACGCCCGATTTTTGTGCGGCAGCAGGAGAATCACGATGTCTCGCCGCCGACATACTGGTACACGGTGGATCGCGGGAACGGTCAGCCGACGTTGGTGTCGGAAACCTATGTGGATCGTAGTGGTGCTATCCGGGCGGCCCGCGCGACGATCGCCCTGTTCGATCCGCGTATCACGGTGCAGTTCAGCTACTGGCGCGGCCGGGTCGGGGAGATGCGTTACCGGCTGGAACACATCAACGGGGGCCAATCGTGACCGCCTCGTCGGACGTGTACGTGACCGTCCTGGACCCCAGCGAGATCTTCGCCGACCCCACATACCAGCGGCTCCTCGACACCACACACGCCCGCAAGATGTCCGCCGGCTGGGACCGGAGACTCGCAGGGATCATCGAGGTGTCCGACCGCGGCGAGGGCGCCTCACCACGGTACGCGGTGATTGATGGTCAGCACCGTTGGGCGGCAGCAAGGAATCTCACCGAACCGCCGAAGCTCGTCGCCAACGTCCACGAGGGTTTGACGGTCGAGCAGGAAGCCCAACTGTTCGACAAGCTGAACCGGCAACGCAAGAAGATCAACGGCTTCGACCACTACCGGGCACGGCTAGCCGCCGGCGAATGGATCATCGTCCGCGTCCAAGCCGTCCTCGACAAACACCACCTCAAAATGGATCCCGCGCCGAATGAAGGCAATGTCGGGTGCGTCGGCACGTTGGAGAAGGTAGCCGAGATCGACGACGCGCTCCTCGATGAGGTGCTGGGCCTGATCATCGGTATCTGGGGTCGGCGGCGTGAGGGATTCGACGCGCCGATCATCCATGGTCTGGCGTTGATCTTGCACAAGCTGCGCGACGATGTTGACCTGGAGCGTCTGGTTGATGCGCTGTTGGATGTGATGCCGCGGCAGTTGTCGACTCAGGCTGTGGCGTTGCGGGACATGCAGTCTGGGACGCTGCCGGTGTTGACCGCGCTGGTGATCATGGGTCTGTACAACAAGAAACCGGGCCGCAAGATCGAGGTGTCCAACAGGACTTTCGGCATCGGCAAGGGCGGCAACAATCAACGCAAGGGTGCTGCCTCGTGACCACCGCGACTACGGGCCTGGTGTGGCGTCCGGTCGGCCGTAACGAGCTTCTCGCCACCGCGGCCGGGGTGCGTGGCTGGTACCGGATCCGTCATGTCGGTGCGCAGTGGCTGTTGCGGGCGTACGGGTGGGACGGTCTGCCGTCGCTGCTGCTGCCAGTCGGGGGCAAGCATTTCGACACCAGGCAGGACGCCGAGCGCGCCGCTCACCGCATCGACACCCAACCACCCTGCGGCGAAGTGAGCGGATCGTGAACCGCCCACTGCTTCTCGACTTGTTCTGCGGTGCAGGTGGCGCCGGTATGGGGTATCACCGCGCGGGGTTTCAAGTAGTCGGCGTCGACATCGACCCGCAACCCAGTTACCCGTTCGAGTTCTTCCAGACTGATGCGATCGCCTGGCTGCGCGGCGCTGTGGACAACGGCACCATGTTCGATGCCATCCATGCGTCGCCGCCCTGTCAGCGCTACACGACCCTTGCCACATCTTATCCGTAACGAATCGATCGATGCGCCACATTGCCGCAGTTCAGCACCACTTGCACATGAGTAGGTCGAATAATCCACCCCGACAACCTGGTTCACATGTCTACGACGCAGAGAGAGGAACCATCCGCCGATATGACTAGTAAGAGCGACGCTTGCGCAACATGCGGCGAGGCTATCCCAGAAGGGCAAGCCGAGTTGGACCTCAACGGTGGGCGTGCGCACCACCCTGCGTGCCTATCCATGCCCCAAACGCTGAAAGCGAAGATTTCCCGGTGTCCCGTCTGCGGTCACATGGAGGGGCGCCACCTTGAAGTGACAGCTTTCGATGAATCGACCGGAAAGCTACGTGCGGTGCCATCCCGATGCACCTGCGGATGTGACTACTACCTGAAGCCGCGCGGGGTCGGCTGATGTGTGTTCACGTCGGTTACACCGCTACAGATAACACTGTTCCCCACGGGGATTCGGGGATGCCGACCGTACGTCGTACACAGTCCTACACACCCACGGAAGTCGTTACAGATAACCGGGGGAACAATGCGAACGTCGATGATTATCCCGACCTGGTTCCGCCGACGCGTGAGCTCCTGCAACAGTTGGGTCTTCCGTACGTCATCGAGAACGTGCCGACGGCGCCGCTAATTGATCCGATCACGTTGTGCGGGGAGATGTTCGGGCTGTCGGTGATACGGCACCGGATCTTCGAATCGAACAGGCCGCTGCAGCAGCTATCCCATCGTCCGCACCGCGGCCGCGTGGCCGGCTACCGGCATGGTCAGTGGTTCGACGGACCGTACTTCGCCGTCTACGGCGATGGTGGGGGAAAGGGGACGGTAGCGCAGTGGCAGAAGGCGATGGGTATCGACTGGACCGACGTCCGGAGAGAGATCGCTGAAGCAATTCCACCCGCCTACACCGAGCACATCGGCAGGCAACTGCTCAACGCTATCGAGGTGGCGGCGTGAGGACGGTCGTGATTGTGAATCAGGCGACCGGTGTCGAGGTGGCCGGCTTCGAGGAGTACGTGGATGCGGCGGTGTATCGGCGGGATGTGCTGATGCCGACGGTTGCCCCGGATGAGCCGTGCCCGTACGCGATTCGAGGAGTACCGCGGTGAGCGACAAGACCGGCATCGAATGGACCGACGCCACATGGAATCCCGTTACTGGGTGCACCAAGGTTTCCGATGGGTGCACCAATTGCTACGCCGAGACGTTCGCCGAGCGGTTCCGCGGCACGCCGGGCCACTACTTCGAGCGGGGGTTCGATGTCCAGGGTCGGCCTGACAAGTTGTCGTTGCCGATGACATGGCGCAAGCCGAAACGCATCTTCGTCAATTCGATGTCCGACCTATTCCACGACGAAGTGCATGACGACTACATCGCACGCGTCTTCTCGGTGATGGCTCGATGCCCGCAGCACACGTTTCAGGTGCTCACGAAACGGCACGCGCGGATGAGGTCTCTTCTCAGGTCGCGCAAGTTCAGCAGTTTCGTGGAGGACTTGACGCCCTCGGCGTCTGAGTTGGTCGGGATGTGGCCGCTGCCGAACGTCTGGTTGGGTGTCTCGGCTGAGAATCAGCAGTGGGCGAAGATCCGCGGTGACGCCTTACGTGAAACGCCGGCCGCGGTCAGGTTCTTCTCGTGTGAGCCTCTGCTTGGACCGATAGATGATGTCGACTTGGATGGCATTGACTGGGTGATCGTCGGCGGCGAGTCTGGTCGCTGCGCCCGTCCGATGAACCCCGACTGGGCACGCAGTCTCCGAGATCAGTGCCAGGTCGCCGGGGTGCCGTTCCTGTTCAAGCAATGGGGGGAGTGGCGTCCGGTCGAACCGGACGTGCCCGACTTCCGCACGGTGAACGACCATCTGGTCTTCTTCGACGGCCAGCACG
>NZ_LQOL01000085.1 GCF_002101555.1 Mycolicibacterium canariasense | reverse complement strand
CATAACTGGCAATCCAGGTGGTCCCATCACCCTGGCAAAATCAGCTCACACTGGTCCCATCCTCCTGGCAGACGACAGGCGCGGTTCTCCTGGCGCGAGGCGGCGGCGGCTGCCCGGGTGTGCGCACTCACGGAGCAGCGGCGGTGGGCACGGTTTGTCGATCCGAACTCATTGACCGAAACGCACACGGTGGTCCTCACATTTCAGGGGCGGTGACTGTCACGTCCTTCTAGTCAATGCATTGTGTCATGCACGTGCATTGAAACCGGCACGCGGCGACGTGTCCGCGCACGAATCCAGACGCGCCAGCAGCTTTCGTCCGCGTCACGCCGCTCAAGTCAACCGTTCGCCAAGCAGATTCAGCTCCCGCAGTGCCGAAATCTGCTCGAGGCGCAGCCGTCCGTCCCGATGGCGCCGCCGCTGAGCAACGACCCACGTGTAGAGCGGGTGGTTGGGGCCGATCGAGCCGGATCGCGACATCTCTGCTCGCAGCTGGGCGTAGCGCTCGTCCCACGCGGCGTCGCGTGCGGACCACCGCCAACCGGGTAGCGCCGATAGGGCCTGGATCCGGTATGGAGCCAGTCCGTCGCGGCGGACCTGATCGCGCTGGGCGGTCACCCACCGGGCAAGGCTGACCTCGGCGGGATCGGCAGACTCTGTGCTCGGGTAGCGGCCAACGCGCTCCAGAAACACCCTCAGCTGCTCGCACTGGCGCTCCCACGGTTGCCGTGACCGTGTCGAGGACATCCCAGCTGACCACCCGGGCAGCCCAGTCAGCGCCTGGACCCGGTCATAGCGCAGCCGGTCAGAACGCAGCGCGAGCCTCTGTGTGGCAAGCCAGTTCGACATCCGCACGTCGTCCGCGCGGTTGGGGATGCGGCCGTGTTCATCGGCGAAGCTGGCCACCTTGGCAAACGTCTCCTCCCACTGGGCGTCACCGGGCGCCCAATCGAATCCACGCAACCGGTCCAGCAGCGTCACTTTGCCGTGATCCAACGTGCCTTGGGCGCGGGCGCGACGTTGGCGGGTCAACCACTGTGTCCGCCACTGTCCGGCCAGTGTGAGGCCCGACATATCGCGCAGGGCGATCTGACGAAATCGCTGCTCCCACGGCCCTTCTGCCACATTGCGCAGCGGAGATTCCAGCTTGCCGAGCATCTGCTGCTGATCCACGTTCAGATGGCCGGCGCGGCGCTGGGCGTGCGCCCACACCAACCAGACATAGGTCTCGGTGTCCAGCGCCGTGTCGCCACGGCGGTCGGCCAGCACCGCTGCACGTTCTGCCCATCGCCGTCCGCGGTGGTTGACAGGGGTGTGTCGAGTCTCAACATCAACGTTCACAGGGTCCACGGTTCTTCCTTTCCGGCAGCGGTGTGCGGCATCGTAGCCAGCCCAGCTGTGGATGAAGGTGCGCAGCGCGAGTCGGAGAACCGGTGACCGCCGCTACCTCAGACCATGGAGGCTGCTTCGGACAGCGTTACCGGATCACCGGCAGCCCAGGCGATCAACTCGTCGCCGGGCGTGCGCAGCTCGCCAGTGCTTGCCACGCGGCGGGAGGTTTCGTGGATGCCCTGTACGCGAGTTGCGATGTCGACCAGCTCGGCGCCCAGTGCCAGATCGACGTAGTAGATCCGGGCGACTGGCGAGGGCTCGTCTTTGGGCACCGACACAACCGCCGCATAGACCTTGGACACCTCTGGCATCTGTTCCCAGAACGTCCCGTCCCAGGACAGCATCATGATTGCGTGCGCGTACTGCGCCAACTGAACGCCGATCGCCAGCCACGAGTAGTCGATGGAACTGGAGGTTTTCAGGTCGCCGATGATCAACTCGCCGTGCGGGGTGAGGAACAGGAAGTCGAAGGTGCCGACCATGCCGGTGGCCGGAATGAACACCGTCCGTTCGGTCATGCCGCGCACGAAGTTCAGCCCGTGGCGGCGAACTGCGGCGAAGAGCACGCGGACATAGGGCTTGAACAGTTCCGGCACCTCATCGAACGGGATCACCCCTTCGATGAGGGCTTCCACATAGCCGTGCAGCTTGGTCCCGAAATCGCTGCCGTCGTCACCGCCGGCACGGCGCATCGCTGCGTTGCCGACGGAACTGAGCGCGAGTTTGGAGCCAAAAGTCAGCTCGTTGACGTGATCGGCGCCGCCCAGGTCCAGCCCGTCGAGCAGTTCTGGGTTGCGGGCCAGGCCCAATACGGTGCCACGCAACTGCCACTTCGTCAGTGCAGTGCTGTCGTCGAGCACCTTGGCGTGCGTGGTGGCACGCACAAACGTCTCGGTGCTGCGCAGCCCGTCCAGCCCGGGCACCACGTACTTGCTCATGTCGCGGGTGTACTTCGCCACCCACTTGCCAGGAGGAGGGGGAGCGTCCGGGATCGCGGCTGTTGGCGGCGCGTAGGGGACGCGTGCGACCGCCGGCGGGTCCTCCATGCGGTCGAGCTGCTGGGAGGGTGTGAGTGCTACCGATCCGATGGCGGGCGGGGCAGGCAGGGCAACTGCGGCGGTTCCACTGTTCGGCTCAGCCGAGGGGCCGACGGTTCCGATGGCGTGCGGCGGTGCAGGAACGGGGGATGCAACTGTGCCGATGGGTGGTGCCGGCATGGCGACCGCTGCGGTGTCGGCCTGCGTGGTGACCGCGACGGTGCCGATCGCCGGCGCTGCGGAAGCGACCGGGTGAAGCGCGGGTGCGGGCATCGGCGCAGCGGCTGCCGGCGCGGCGGTCGCTGGAGGTGGGACCAGTGTCAGCGCGGGCGGTGTCGCGCCCGGAAAGACGGGGGTGACTGGCGCAGGACGCGGGGTCAGTACCACGGCGGCAGCTGCTGCGGCCAGCGATGCCGGATCCATTGCCGGTGCACCGGCAAGTGCATGTGGTGACGTCATGGCGCCAAGGTAACGATCACCACCGACGTGTTCGGAGGCCGAAGTCCGACACGCCGACGCGTGCGCTGCGCGGAGAACCAGCAATCTTGCACGAGCGCCCGTTGAGGACGAACGGATCTCAGGCCGCGACCGAATGGCCGATGCGGGGTGGGATCGTCGAAGCGCCGACGGCGTGAACAGCCTTACGCTGCTTGACGGTGAGTTTGAACGGCAGTACGTCACAGTCGATTCGAGCTGCACCCAGCGCGGCGGCGAAAGCTGCGTCGGCGCGGTCCTGAAGATTCTTCCCGCGAACCGCGTCGGGCCAGGCGACCGCGTACGCCGCTGCCACCTCGGACTTGCTGGCGTTTCCCTTGCCCGTGGCCAGCTGCTTGATCAGCTGCGGCGCCACACGGACCACCGGCGCCCCGCCGCGGCACAGCCCTTCCACCACGGCCCACCAGAGGAATCCGCGCCGGGTCAGCGAGCTGTCTTTCTCTTTGACCGAGAACTGCAAGTCTTCGATCACCACAAGCACAGGGTCTGAATCCAGCACCTGGTTGACGATCCCGTCGGTCAGGTTGCGGTGGCGGTTGACGTGGGCGCCCAGTGCATCGTCCGCGGGGGTTGGGGAGGCGTGCACCGCGGTGAGCAACGCACCGGTGTGAACGTCGAGTGCGGCGATGCCGGTACCGGTGAGCGAAACATCGAGCCCGATGATGTACCGGCCCCGAGCGGTCGGGTTCAACACGGGCGGCAGGGGCTCGGACATGCCCGCAGTGTGCCACCTGCTCCCCGCTGGGATTGAGCGCGACTCGACTCGGGCGCAGGACATGTCAGCAGCGCGGCGGGGCGGTTAGCTGAGTCACGGTGTGGCAGCTGGCGGTTGTAGCGGGGCCAGAATGTGAGTGACTCGGCTCACAGGATTTCGTAGACAGTTGTCGGACGCCAAACCGCTGGCGCAGAACGCACGAATATTTTCGATTGACGTACCGCTGACCAGCAGAAACTGTCAGCGCGGCGTGCAATCACGGCGCTACCTGCAGTGCAGCATCCATGTCGCCAGAAGGGGGAGGGGGTCGTCAAACATGAAGAAATTCAATGAAACACTTTTCACTACAAAAACGGTCTTGTTGTCGGATGCGTAAAAGTAGAAATGCCTGATAAATACATATAACTAGATACACTAACTAAAAACATGAACGAGTAAAAGAAACTGTCACCATTCACCGCCCCGATAAACCGCTGTGAGCCACGCCACAGGCCACCGTGTAGAGACGGTTACCGTCAGACCCCCTCCCCCTTCTGGCGACCTCAACGCAACCGCCCAGCTCACGCCGCGATCATCGAAAACTCTGACACTTTCCGCAGGTCAACGGTGCGCCAATTGGAAAAGTTCGTGCGATCTACGCCAGTGGAGTGACCCGATGTCGGCGTTCCGGTGCATTGATCGGCACCGCCCGCGGCGGACCCAAATGTTTGCGCTAGCTGCGATATTCACGCGAAGGCCGAGGCGTCGACGGCATTCACCGCCGAGGTGTGTCGGTGTGTTCTCGGCGTGGCGTGCGCAGGACTCGCCTCCGTGCTGCGCGGGTGGGTAGACATTCCCGTGACCAGCGGCGCGGAGATTGGCCGCGCCGGCGCCAGTGAACGGAGGAGTCGATGCCATCTACTGACCATGAGCACGTTGTGCGCGCATCCCAGGGTGCGTCGGGGACGCGGAAGCCACCGCGGTGAGCGCTCTATTGACCGCCCACTGGAACACCGTTACCGGCGCGCTCTGGGTGAAATGCACCAGCAGCGGTGATGTCATCGCCGACGTCAACGGCGTTGTCGATGAGCTGGGCGCGTACGCCGCCCTGACTTCGGCGGGATTCTCCCGCCGCGCGAACTGGCTGATCGTTCCGGGGGCGCCGCACCTTCGCAGTCTCGATGTCACTCGCACGGCCTGACCGCCACATGCCAATCCGCCATATGAACTACTGCAAAGGATTTCGATCATGAGCACGACGCACCGTCAAGCCTCTGGCAGCCGCCGCACGGACGTGTATCCCCTCGCAGGTGGGGAAGCCGTCTCTTACTCGCACTGTGAAGTCGATGAAGTTGACCGGGAGGGCTGCCTGCGTATCGCCACCTACGGGGACCCGCCGGCGGGGGAAGGGACGCCGGTATACGTCGTCTGGGCGCCGGGGAGCTGGCAGCGGGCGGAGACGGTCGCCGTCTCTGACGTTTCATCCAAAGCGTCTGACACTTCGAACTGAGGCCTTGCACTCGGCGAGTGGCAGCACCGGTGCGACACGCCAGTGCTGTCGCTGACAGTGATTGATCTCGCCGTGATCTATTCTCTAAAATAGAGAATCACGAAAGGGTCGCGCCGATGTCACAATCTCCCAACAGCCAGTCGTTTGTTGCAGCTGCCTCCAACCGCCGGCTCAATCACCTGCTCCTCTGGGACGCACTGGCTCACCCGCTGACACCCGTGCCGCCCTGGCGCACCGGCGCGGCAGCCGACCAGGAGCGGGTCGAGCACTTCGCCGAGCTGGTTGCTGAATGGGGCTCGAAGGGCAAGCTGTCGTGCGAATGCTGCGGTGAGCGCGACGAAAGCGTCGGGTATACCGGTCACGTGCGAAACGCCGCCGTGCTGTGTGCGTTGTGCGCGTTCGGCGTGGAATGCCAGCGCGGCGTGTGTGCGGACGCCCCGCGGATGGGGGAGCGTCGTGCTCCTGCCCGCCGCCCCCGATTTCGCCGCTAGGTGCTGCGCTGCCGAAAGCAGAACGGTCCGGTCGCCTTCGCAGGCTTCCGGACCGTTCACCGCTGACATCTCAACCGACTCAAGGAGCGAGTCGTCAGTGAGCTTACCCATGAATGCGTGTCGAATTCCAGTGATGTCACGTCCCTGACCTGGTCCGGCTTCTTCGGCGCCGCCTGTTGGCGGCGCATGCGTATTGCGTCGCGCTGTCGGTGCAGGCGGGTAGGGCCGCCACATCGCTTGGGTTCCCGCATCCGGTATCGGCCGTCCAGACGCGTCGCGCGACCTGGTTGATCCTCTACTCACCTACCGTCGCGAACCTCGACCGGGGACTACGAAACGGGAGGTCAAGGCCCAATGTGCCGTTCGATGTCGGAGGGCGGGCGACGGTGCCCATGCGCCAGCGGTGAACGCCGCCGTGCCTATGCACGTTCGCGGTACGCAGCGCGCAACGCGGAAGCTGCCCGTCGCGCAGCCAATACCGCGGAGTTCACCCGCCGCTTCGTCGAAGTCCAGGAGCGGATGCAGGCCGCGCTTGCTGAGGGTGAGCAAGACCTCGCTGGCGCAGCGGCATTGGATCTGGATCCCGCGGCTGCACCCGCACCCGAAGTAGAGCCCGATCCCGAACTGCCACCACCGCTGGGCACCGTCGTCGATGCGTTGATCGAGGACCGCTACAGCCGTCCGATAGCCGAGATGTCGGATGAGGACTGCGAACAGGTGCGCGCCTACGCCACCGTCCGTGCACAGTTGTCAGCCGAGGAGACTCGCACGGCCTACGCCGCCATGGCCGGGCTGTCCCCGTACAGCGACAGCCCGCAGCGGCGCGCTTATGAGGCTGCGCTGCAAGAGGAGGGTCGCCATCTCGCTGCGGTCGCGGACGTCACGTTGCACGAGCATTTGCGCCGTGCATTGCCCGACCCCGGCGACCGCGACGCTGTCGGGTCGCCGGCTTGGGTCGCGCGCGTAGTCGTGGACGCAGATTTCACCCACCAGGACGGCACGGTGATGACTGCTCACGACGTGTACACGCGCATCCGCGATGGGCGCCTCGACCGCGAAGCAGCGGGGCGATTCCAGGCCATGACCCGCACCCTGCTCGACGCACAACAGCTGGTGCGCACCCAGCGGTCCAAGGCGCACGCCGCGGCACTGCGGTCCACGCTGGAGCAGGCGAACCCCGATCTGAGTTTCGGGACAACGGACCTCAGCGAGGGCGCGCAGCCCGTGGTGTGGGGAACCGGGATGACCAAGGCCAAACAGGCGCAGTTCGTCGACTCCGTCCACTCCGCCTACCCGGACCAGCTCGTCGAACGAGCCCGTGACAATGGCCGCCCGCTGCGTGTGCGTGTCACGTCCTCGCGGGCGCATTACCAGCCCAGCGGAGCGCATGAGCGAGTGCCGGCCGCGCACTACCTGGACGCGAGCGACCTAATCGCCGCGGCACGCGCCGTCGATCACGAGACCGATGACGAGACCGATGCTGAGACGCGATCCAGCAGGATTCAGCTGAACGCCGGCTATGCGTCCCGGTATACCGAAGCCCGCTCCGCCCCTCCGTCGCGCGGCGGGGTGCCCGACACCGCCGCCAATCGCGCGGCACTCGAAGCCGCGTTCGCCGCATGGTCGCCATCGCACAATCCATACATGGACAAACGATTTGCCGCCAAGATGGGATCAAGTCCCGAGATCCGGGCGGTCGACGGAATGCTCTTCGTGGTTAGTAAGAAGCGGGTGCCGCCGCTATCGGGGAACCCGGTCGCGGAACTGACCACCAACGGGGCCGACAACGTCACCGTTCACGAGATGGCCCACCGCATCGAGGAGCAGGCACCGGCGATCGCCACTGCGTGCCATGCGTTTCTGGCGCGGCGCACCGCGGGACTGGATCCCACGGTCTACAACACCGGTGTCCGGCGCGGGCGCCGCGTGGTCGAGACGGTGCGCGAGGACTCCTTCGTCGATCCCTACATCGGTCGGGACTACGGGCCCAATCAGCCCCACACCGAGGTCTTTTCGGTGGGAATGGAGGCACTGGCAACCGGGCGTTTCGGAGGTCTGACCGACAACCCGGAATCAGGTTGGGCCGAACAGCAGCGCCGTGCAGATCCCGAGCACCGCCAACTGGTGCTGGCGCTTCTGGCATCGGCGCCGAGGCTGCTGGATTCGCGCGAAGCCGATCGCTGATCAGCGTATGGCGCCGTCTGGCACCACTTCGGTTTCCAGGATGTCCCAGACCGCAGCTGCGACACTGCCCTGCGGCATCGCCAGGAGCATGGCGACTAGCACTGCCTCGGCGCAGTCGCGGTCTGCCGGCATCTGTGCCCAGACGCCGTAACGGATTTCGTGCTCACCCTTGCTCGTGGTGTCGAGTGTCTGGCGCACGGCGGACACCAGCTCTGCGGGGCCGAACAGCCACCCACCGGCAATGGTCGCGGTGTCCGCGGGCGCGGGGGCGGCACGGCGCCCGCGCCGCGGGACGGACCGAGTCCACGCTGCGGTGCCACGGTCGTCGGTGACGGTGTACACCGCTGTCGCGCTGTGGCGGTTACGGCGTCGTCCGTGGTTGTCGTCACTCATCGTGTCTCCTTGCTGGGTCGTTTCACACGCCGAGCCGAGGTTTCGTCATCACTCGGGGGTGAGGCTCCTGAACTCTTGCGTCGCCGTTTGCGTGGTGTCGGCGTTGGACGATCCTTGGCCGGGGTCTTGGGCGGTCGCCCGCCGCCGGCTCCGCGGCCGGGGCGGTGGTCGAACCAGTCGCGGACGGCGAGGGCGTCGAAGACAGGGGAGTTGCCGACGCGACCAGTTGGGGCGGGGAAGTCGTGGGCTTTGGCGGTGCCGTTGCGTCTGGCGATGGCTGCCTGGCCGTTATAGGTGCGCACCGTAGATGTGCTGAGTCCGTAGAGGGCCGCGATGTCGGCCAGTGACAGGCGGTCGTGCTGTGCGAGCGTCGCGTGCATCGGCTCCTGCACGGCTGGACTCCTCTCGCGCACTAAAACATGACTACAACTATTGTAGCGAAGTTTTGCGAGCGCTGCCTGCAGCGGCGGGCTCCGGCCGGTAGCGAAGCGTCACCGGCGGCGTAGGCGCGGAAGTGTCGCGTGCGGCATTACCGTTAACTGCGACATATCTTCCCGGGGTGTTTATCCAGAGATTATCGGTCGGAAAAGCGGAGGGATATTCCACGTGAGTCGCAGAATGCGGGAAGAACTTACTGACGACCTCGACGACACCCTGCCGGCCGACGAGACCGTGGAGTTCGCGATGGACGGGATCGCCTACCAGATCGATCTTGCGGCGCCCAACGCAGCGACCATGCGCGAGCAGATGGCGATCTACATCAGAGCTGGCCGACGCGCGGTGGCCCGGCGCCCGCGCAACGCGGTTGACCCGTCACTGGTGCGGGCGTGGGCGCGGGCGCGGGGAATACCTGTCGGCAGTCGCGGCCGCGTGCCCGCCGCGGTGATCGTGCAGTACCTGGCCGAGGAACGCGGGTCTCGGATCAACGGCGCTACGTCACAGTGATTTTGGTCAGGCCCCGGCTGACCGTCGCGG
This sequence comes from Mycolicibacterium canariasense, assembly GCF_002101555.1. Taxonomy (GTDB): domain Bacteria; phylum Actinomycetota; class Actinomycetes; order Mycobacteriales; family Mycobacteriaceae; genus Mycobacterium; species Mycobacterium canariasense. The sequence continues at coordinate 24,503 of NZ_LQOL01000085.1, read as the reverse complement.
CCTCAGTCGCCGATGTCTGAATCGGCGGACCGTTGCCTACGCCCTACCCGCCGCGGTACCGGTCCGCGGTGTGCGGCGATGTGGCGCTTGCTGTACAGGTCGGCGATGTGTTTCGGGGTGTTGGGGAGGTCGCCGGCCAGCCACCGCACGTAGTCGCCGGTGCCATCAGTCGGTGCGAAAGTGTCAAGCAGCGTGAGAATCGCCTCGTAGTGTGGCCGCACTGCGGGATTGAGTGTTTTGCCGGGAAGGCAGTTGTCTTCGACCATGCGTGTGAGGTAAGGCAGGCACAAGGGTAGCGCTGTGGCTGCCAGGTCCATAGTTTTCGCGCCAGGGGGGCGCTTGCCGAGAGTGCCGGATCGACCTGCAATTTCGAGGAGCATGGTGATGAGTCGTTCAGCGTCGTCGACCTCGACCAGGTATGGATTGCGGTCCTGATGGACCTGTCTGAAAAGGAGATTCGAGGGCCCCGCCTTCTTGGGCGGGGTGAAGCGCTCATTGGAAACCACCTGGACCGCGGTGCCGGACGGCCAACCGAGAACAGACTCAACTTTGGCCAGCGTCTCCAGCTTGTAGTTGGTGCGTTTGCCGGTCTCGAGGTCGGAGATCACCCGCAGCGCCACACCGCATTGCGCGGCGAACCGATCGGCATTGGCGAAACCTTGCTCGATGCGGGTTGCGCGGATCAGTGTTCCCAGTCTTTTCCAGCCGTCTAAAGCCGTTTTGGCTGATTTAACCATGGTTTATGTCCACTTTCTGCGGCTGTTCTTCCTCCCCGACCGATAAAGAAACCTACGGCATCGAAAACACGAACGCAGCACCTTAGCCCCTAATGGCATGTCCGCACCGCGTGCTAAGGGAGCAGCTGAAACGAGGACGGACGGCGACGGCTGCTCCTGGCGCATTCATCAATGCGCACGCGCCGCGAACCGGCACCGCACTCGGCGTCGGGTAGATCCTCCAGACATGACACAGCCGACCTCGGTTCTCAGCGACACCACGTTCGTCGCGGTGAATGTGCACGCCCGCGACACCGCCTTTCAGTGCAAACTCCACGCCCACACTCCGGTGGTGGCGCTACTGCCGCAGCTGCGCGACAAGTTGCGTGACATCGTCAAGACCGGACCCAGTGCCGACTACCTGACAGACACACGCGTCGAGTGGGCACTGGAGGCCGGGCCGATCCGCGACCGACTCGACCCGGAAGCAACCCTGGACCAGGCCGGGATCGTCCCCGGCTCAGACCTGTACCTGACCCGCCGCACACGTACCGAGTCATACCCCGTTCTGCGTGACGATCTCGCCGACGGGACCGCCGAGGTGTCCAAGCGGATGTTCGCCGTCCTCGACGGGCGTGACACACGCCGACTCGGGGTGTTCACCCTCCCGCTGGCCGTCGCCGCGGTGTCGGTGATCGGGATCTGTGACGTGCTCACCTCGGGGGAAAGCGCCCGTTGGATCGTCTGTGCCGCACTGGCCGCACTGGTGGCGATGTGCGCCTCGGTCGCCGCGGTGCTCACCCACACCCGAACCACCTACGGCGATGTTTCCGCGGGGTTGTGTGTCGCCGCCTACATCACAGCTGGTTCGTCGGCCCTGCTGGCGGTTCCGCGGGATCTCGGTATCTGGCACCTCACGACAGTCGCTGCTGCTCTCGGGACGCTGGCGGTGCTGCTGTCCTCGATCACCGGAAACCGTCCGGCCGGGCTGCATGTCGGGGTTGGCGCCGTCGCGCTCTATGCGGTCCTGGTCGGCCTCCTGCACATGGTGTTGGCGGTGTCCCCGCAGGCTGTGGCCGCGCAGTTGGCGTTCACCAGCCTTCTGGTGATCCTGTGGTGCACGCAGACGTCGCGGCTGGTGGGTCGGGTGCGGGTGAACTACCTCCCGACGACCGGCGAGCCGCTGCTGCGCCGCAACGACATGTCGGTGGCTGCGGTCTCGCGGCGGTCCACCTCGGCCTCGGCGATCGAATCGATGCTCAATCAGGAGGCACGAGTCATCGAGACGCTGAACGCGCTGATCGGCATGGTCAGCGCCGCCGGCTTGTCGCTGGTCGCCGCGGCAGCCGCGGGCGGCTACTTCACCGCGAATTACGAGTGGCACATGTTCGCGCTGGTGGCAACCGCATCTGTCGTGGTGGTCGCGGTGGGGCGCGGCCTGGTGGTGCGCGCAGCGGCGCTGCCGTTGATGATCACTGGTCCGTTGGCCTGGACCGCATATCTGATCGGCCGTTCGCTGTCGGCCACGCCGGCCGACACCGCCGTGCTGCTGGCCGGCTCGATCCCGTTGTTGGTAGGCCTGCTGTTCTCGGCGATCTGGGCGATCCGCGCTCAGACACTGCACTCGCCGCTGAGCAAGCGACGACTGGAGATTCTGGCCACGCTGGCGGTGGTGACGGTGTTCCCGCTGCTGGTGCTCATCATGGACGGCTGGTCGAAGGTGCGGAACCGATGAGCGCCTGCATCTTCGGGATCGGTCGGCGGGTGCTGCACGCAGCGGCGGTTGCGTCCATCGTCGCCTTGCTGACACCCGTCCCGCCGGCCTCGGCGTTGGCGCCCTACGTCTACGACCCGGCTGTCGACATCGCCCCTGCCGATACGCCGCCCGGTCCCGAGTTTCCGATGAAGCAGACCGCACTGTGCGCGACATCGGGACGGCTGGAAGGCAGCCAGTTCGACTCCGTGCCGCTCAACACGGTATGGGGCGTCAAGAAATTGCACGGCTTCGCCACCGGCAAAGGGCAGACAGTCGCGGTGATCGACTCGGGAGTCAACCGCAACGACCGGTTGCCGCAGCTGCTCGGCGGTGGCGACTACATCGAGGGACGTGATGGACTGTTCGACTGCGACCACCACGGAACGCTGATCGCCGGGCTCATCGCGGCTCGGCCGTCGCCGGATGACGGGTTCGTGGGCCTGGCGCCCGATGCCACCATCGTCTCGATCCGCCAGACTTCAGCGGCGTATCAAGTCGACGCCGGGCGCACCGGAAACGCACGCGAAGCCCAGGCGGCATCCAACCTGACCACGCTGGCCCGTTCGATCGTGCACGCCGCCAACCTCAACGCCGACGTCATCAACATCTCGGTGACCGCATGTGTCAAACCCAATGACCCGGTGGATCTCCACCCATTGGCCGGCGCGCTGTACTACGCCGCTGTGGTCAAGGACGTCGTGATCGTCACAGCGGCGGGCAACGTCGGTGGTGACTGCGCCGCCAACCCCGACGCCTCACCGGCTGATCCGGCCGATACCCGCGGGTGGGGCCAGGTCGAGTCGCTCTCGCTGCCGTCGCTGTTTGAGCAGTTCGTGCTCAGCGTTGGCGGCACGACCCTGACCGGTGACCCGTATGTGCGGTCCATGTCGGGGCCGTGGGTGAGCGTGGCAGCCCCGGCGATCAACGTGGTCAGCCTCGATCCGGCCAAGATCGACGGTTCGCTGATCAACGCACAGCAGACCGAGAAGGGAATCGAGCCGATAGCCGGGACCAGCTTCGCCTCGGCCTACGTGGCAGGTCTGGCGGCGCTGATCCGTGAGCGCCATCCCGAGCTGACCTCCCACCAGGTCATCGAGCGCATCAAGCGCACCGCCCACTCCCCGTCGCAGGCGATGAGTTCGCTGATGGGAGCGGGCGTTGTCGATCCCAATGCTGCGCTGACGGCCCCGATCGACGATCAGATCCCGATGGTGGCCGATGGTGTTCCGCCCATCGCGGCGATTCCCGGTGCGCCCCCGCCGCCGGCGGACAACCTGGGCCGTGACATCGCGCTGGCCGCGATGTGTGTTCTCGGCGGGGTCATCTTCGTCGTCGTGGTGGTCGCCCTGGCACGTGGCGGAAACCGCCGAGAGGAGAACCGGTGATGGCACTGCGACGTAGACCTGGGCGCGTCGAGGAATCCGACGCTGTGGGCAGCGTGCCGCAGCGGACGACGCGCACTGCCGAACCGGCGCGTGAGCTGCTGACGTTGACCCCACGTACCGGGCTGATGGCCTCGGCGGCGTCGACGGCCGCCGTCCTGGGCACCGCGGGAATGCATCCGGGAATTGGTGCTGCGGCCGCAGCGGCGATCGTAGCGGCGATCGGCGGCAAGGTGCGTGGTCGCACCGTGGGTCAGTGGACGGCGATGCGTCTGTCGCAGCGTCGGCTACCCGATCAGGCGGCGCTGTTTTCCCGCGACGGCGTGGGAGTCGTCTTCGACGGGCGCACGGCCACTGCGCTGGTGGAGATCACCCCGCGTCCGTGGCAGGTCACCGATGTCAGCGCCACCGGCGTGAGCAAGGCGCCGATGATCTCGGCGGATGTGCTGCGCCGTCAGCTTCGCCAGTTCGACATCGGTCTGTCCCGCATCGACGTGATTTGCGTGGGGTACAAGTTCGCCGACCGCGACACGGCTGCGGGGGTGCTCGACACCCTTATCGGTCCGGTATCGGTGCCGCTGGGCGGGACCACGGTGATCGCCGTGTCACTCGACCTTGACGCCGACATCCTGGGCCCGGCGTACTCGCGGGCGCGGCGGGCCTCGTTGCCCGACGGTCTGTGCCAGACGCTGACCATCGCCAGCACCCGTGTCTGTCACTCGCTGGCTGAGCAGGGGTTCGGCGGCCGGCTGATGAGCGCTCAGCAGGTGCGCGACTTCCACGACACGGTGCTGGCCCAGGTGTCACGTCCCCTCGCGGAACCGAAGTGGCGCAACTGCGGGCCCACATCGGGGGTTCACACGCGTACTTTTGTTCCCGCTCGCGGGCACTGGAACGCTGAGTCGGCCGGCAGTTGGAACCATCTGCAGGCACACCGCCAGTACACGACGCTGACACTGACCCCACAGGGCTCCGGTCTCGCCAAAGCTCAGCCTCTGGTCAGTTACCTGGTGCGTGGCGGTGATGCGCTGTCCAAAGCGGAGAGCTACGGATTGCGGGTGGCCGGCGGCCAGCAGGTTCCTGGGGTGAGTCGCGCGCTGCCGTGCGCAACGCAGACGCCGCTGCGCTCGACGGGGGTTCTCATCGACGATCACCGGCTCCTGGGCTTCGGCATCCCGGCTGGCGGGGCTGGCTTGTTCGTCGGAACCCGTGCCGACAAGACACGGGTGTTCGTCGCGGTCTCCCCGGCTGACGAGCCGCTGTGGTTGGCCGGTCCGACACTGTTCGCTCTGCAGATGGTGGGTCGGTTGTCGACACAGGAGCACCGCATCGCGGTGATGATCGATGATCCGCAGTGGCAGCGGATGGTGACCCACCGAGCTACATCGACGTTGTCGTTCGGCGATGTGGAGACCGCACCGGCCGATGTGGTTGTGTGCACCCCCGAGTGGTGGGAGCGCCACCGCAGTCTGGCCGCGGGCAAGGCAGTGCTGTTGGTGACCGCCGGCGCCGCCGGGCGCGGTGCAACCAACAGCCTGACCGTGGACACCTCGGCTGGTCGCTCCGAGGTGATCGTGACTGCCGACGCGCAGACCTCGCGGGTGTTGTGGGAGCTGACACCGATCGAGCGGCGGACGTTGATCGGTGAGGACGTCAACGCCGATGGCACCGTGGCGGCCCCGATCGAGGGTGTCGACCTGCGACTGGGCGAAGTGGTCGCCCTGCCGGGGCGGGCCGCCGGGGCTCCGAAGGTGCGTCTGGCGCCCGCTCCAGCCGTGGCGACGCCAGGCTTGGCCACTCCCGACACCACCGCAGCGCCCGCAGCGGTGCCGCGCCGACCCGCTGTCGCGCAGGTGACACCGCTGCGTCCGCCGACAGCGAACCCGCAGCTGCCGCCGATGGACCCCGTGCCGCCGACTCGTCCTGGCCCAGGCCCGCGGCGGTCCGGGCCCGCGTCGTCTCCGGTGGCGCCGCTACAGGTTCCGCAGAGGGGACGGCAGGCCAACTTGCCTCCGCGGGCGGTCCTGGGACCACCTCCGGAGCCGCAGCCCCAGCCCCCGCGCCGGCAGAAGTCGCGACCTGACCGTCCGCCGGCTGCGCCGCCGCAGCCGTTACCGCAGGTCGAGATTCCCAGCGAGGACGTGACACCGCCCGGACGCCACCACCGCCGCGACGATGGCAATCGTCGATGACCCCCGAATCCGACCGGGACACCAGCGGTTTCGCTCGAGCCTCGCATCAGTCCCAGGCGCTGTGCCTGGGATGTCTGGCAGCGGCGGGACTACTCGCTCCGGTGGCCACCCTGGGCTTCGGCGCCGACGCCCCTGTGCGAACCGCGGTGAGCTGGGTGGCCGCAGTTGGTGGTCTGGGACTGATGTACCGCGCTCGGCGGCATTGGAAAGCCCATGAGCGTATGCGCGCCGCTGCAGGAGGCGCGGTCGACGTCTTTGCCGGGCTGGCAATGGACGCCGGCCACGGACGCGAGGCGTTCACCGGACCCGGACTGGACACGTCGAATCCGTCGGTCATGCGGCTGCTGCGGATCGCCCACTCGATCAGCGAGACGTTGGTGCCAGTCGTCGGCGAGTTCGCTTTCGAGGGCGACGACCCTGCTCGCGGCGAGTTGACGGCCTACGGGCTGCGCTCACTGCAGCCGGGCTTTTTCGCGACTGAGGCGACCAAGAGCCGCATCAACGACGCGCTGGCCACCCCGTTCGGCGATGGTTGGCGGATCGACTTCGACAGCCAGCTCGACACTCTGGTCGCAACCAGGGGCGCTGCGGTCCCGTCGTTGGTGATGCCTGAGATGTGGCCGGTCGTGCAGACCCGTGAAGAGGCTGCGCGAAACTTCCCCCGACTGTCGATCGCCATCGGGATGGGGGAGAACGGCCCGATCAGGATCAAACCCAAAGACGTTCCACACCGCGAAGTGGTCGGCGCAACCGGCGGCGGCAAGTCCGTGGCGGTCAGGGCCGAGCTGATGCAGTATTTCGCAGCCGGATACCGGGTGTTCGCTGTCGATGGGAAAGGCACGGACTACAGCCCGTTTATGAAGTTCCCCAACGTCTCTGCGGTGTCGTCGAACCTCCACGAGCACGTCCTGGTGATTCACCTTGTGTGGCTGATTCTCAAGCAGCGGCAGCGCCGCGGAACGGAGATGAGCAAGCGCGGCGACACGTCCTGGCGGGAGACGATGACGCCGATCCTGCTGGTACTCGACGAGTTCGCGTCGGTGCGCGCCAATATGAAAGCGCTGTTCAAGCCCAGGGAAATTCAGCTCATCGAACGTGACATGGTGGATTTGCTCAAAGTGGGCCGGGAGTTCCGGGTCAACGCCATTCTTGCTACCCAGGACATGAAAGCCGACACCGTGCCGAGCGACTGGCTCGACATGTTCAAGGTGGTGCAGTCGCTCGGTAAGCCGGGACCGATGGTGGTGCGCAAAGCATTTCCTGAGCAGATTCAAGGTGAGGTGGCGCGCTTGGGCGGGACCATCTCTCCCAAGACCCCGGGCCGGGCACTGGTGACTGTGGCCGACGACTCCGGCAGGGTTTCCGCTCAGATCTACCAGTCGTACTGGTCGTACTCGCCAGCTGAAACGATCTCGGACAACCTCCCTCCGAGCGTCCGCCCGAACTGGGAGCAGTTCAAACGGGAAGTGTCCGACCGGATTCCGCGGCTCTACCCGCGACTGTGGGCCTCGCTGGAGTACCCGATGCCGGTGGACCCCGCGGAGAAAGACCCCTACGAGGAGTACCGCGATGACGGCTGGGTCGACCTGGCCAAGATGGCGGTTGCCGACATTCACCGGCTCACGCCGATCAACCTCGAGGACGCCGCCACGCTGAACTACATCCCGGCGAACGCGGCCAACGACCCGTTGTCCGAGACCTACCGCGGGGTAGAGCCAATGGGTGGGTCCTCAACGGTGATCTCGGACTGGTGATCTCGGGCTGCGGCTGACTGCCAGAGCAGCGCCTGGATGGCCACCGCGTTGAAAAGGGCCGTCGGTGTGCGGACGCCCGGTGCAGCTCTCAGCTCGTGATCGTGAGGACCAGCCGGCCGATCTGCGTCGCGGAGCCTGGATTGCGACGTGCAATCTCGACGAACACGATGAGGTCAGAGAACGTTCGGTTCTCTCTGTCAAGTGCCAGGTCCGGTTCTTTGGTGTGAATCCACGAGGCGATGTCGGCCGTCGACGTCCCCTCGGGGAAGTGTTCGAGGTGGTCGGCCCTAAAATTCTTCGAGTTGGCGCCACGCCAAAGCTGTACAAGTTCAGACACGGCCGAAGCATCCCATCCAGGCAGCTGAGTGCCGAATCCGGCGAGGGCCGCGGCTGCGTCCTTCGGCAGCATCCTCGCCGGGGGTCACCGGTCGATGCCGCTCTTGAATTTCACCTGCGCCATCACGCACTCCGCGGGCAGGATGTCGTCGCGTACACCGAGGTAGACGGGCTGGTACAGCGCCGGGGCGGCGTAGAGGTAGCGGACCTCGACGACGGTGCCGACCGGCGGCACGTTGTGGTTGGCGGGGATGGTGACGTTGCCGACGAAGGTCAGGCCGTCGTTGCCGTGCAGGCTCAGGCCCACGCTGCGCTGGGTGTTGACCGCGGTCACCAGGGCGCTCAGCGTCTCGACGAACTTGAACTTGAGCTGCGGGCCGCCGCTGTTGGGCCGCCCCGGCGAATACGGTGCATCCAGGCGCTTGAACACCACGCCCTCGGCCTTGGCGTCCCGCAGCTCGGCCAGCTTCCGGCGCTTGTCACTCTGGGAGGTCCAGTTGTGGGTCGGCGCGATCGCGTCATCGCGGTTCAGGGCGATCAGATCGAGCAGGATGCGGTAGCGCTCGCGGTAGGGCTTGTCGCGCAGGTCATTGCCTGCGTACTCGAACATATCGAAGGCGTACAGCACATCGCCGATGATCTCCCCGTCAAGGATGAAGTCACCGTCGATGGACCCAGCTGCACGGGCCACCGCTGCGGACACCCCTACCACCAGTCCCAATTTGTTGATGGCCTCGACGGTGTCGCCGGTCTTGCGAATCATCATGCGGCGGCCGTCGTACTTCTCCTGCAGGCACCAGCTGTCACTGTTGATGGCTTCGTTCGCAGCGGCCTGGTCGGCGACGTTGAGCAGCTGGGGCAACAGGCCCGACGGCTGGCGGTCGCTGGCGCTGTTCTGATAGGGGGTGCCGTCCTCGCCGCGGGTATAGCCCTTGGCCTCTTTGGCTTTGACCAGCTTGTCGAAGATCGCCGTGGCCTTGGCGTAGTCCACCGCGGTGGTGGTCTTCGTGCCGGTGGTCAATGCCGAGCCCCGGCGGCCGTAGGCGAAGTTGACGACATATCCGTCGCCGCTGCTCTCCAGGCGTGCGTGATACTCCTTATCGCTGGAGCCGTTGGTGAAATAGAGGCTCGCGGTCCTGGGTCCAGCGGTGATGGTCATGATTCCCCTTGGTCGTCATTCACTGCATTCTCTATTTTAGAGAATAGTGCATGGATCCGACAGAACGCCATCCGCCGGGAAATCGGGTGGCGCCGTTCGTGGTGCCGAGCCCGAAACCGCACATCCTCCGCAACGGAGATGTCGCGGAGGATGTGCGGTTTCGGGGCGGTCTACTGTGCGTTACCCGGCACGTTGCGCACGCCACATACCGAATGCGTTGAAGATGCACGCGTTGAGCGTGTCCTGCAGCTGATCGATCGGCCCGCGCAGCATCCCATCACTGATGCCGATATAGACGATCTGCCCGCCGTGAACCGCCACAGCGACATGTGGATCGTCTAAATCGTCGATCCACAGCCCGACCGCTTCAGCGGCGGTGAATGCGGCCTCGCCCCACGCTGTTTCCAATGCGTGCGCAGCCAGCAGTGCCTCCTGCAGCGGCGGAGTGCTCACCGGACCGGAACGATGACTGCCGTGGTGGTGGTCGGTACACCGGAATCCGCGGCGGGCGGGATCGTCGCCGTGGTGGTCGGGGCGCTGAGCGGGTCCGAGGACTCCGCCGCTCCGCCGGTGCTGATACCGCCACTGCTGCCCGGGTAGGGATTCAGCGTCGGGGTGTAGCTGGGGATGACCGCGGTGGGAGCGCCCTGCAGCGCTGAGGCCGACGGCGCATCCGAAGCGTCGGCGTCGGCGGCCTGCGGGGGAACCGGTGCGCAGGTGTAGGGGTCGAAGCGGCTGGTGCCCGCTCCGGTCGCATTCGGCGCGGGTGAGCCTTCGACGTGCTCGACGGGCTGGGCCGGCGCGGCGCCTGGCGCGGGAGCCTCCCGGGCGGTGTCGGTGACCGGGACGGCTGCCGGACCGCCGGAATGGGGCTGGCACTGGCCGGGGGCCACGGTAGCGGTCACGGTGAGCGTGGCCGGGGTCGGCCGTGCCGCGTCGGTGCCCTGCTCGGCTGCCGGCTCGGGGGTGGGCTGCGCACCGGCGACCGCGACCGGCACCGCCAGCGCGATCGACAGCAGCGACGCCGCCAGCAGAGTGTGCTTGGTGGTGATCTTGGGTGTCTTCATGGCGCGCAGGCTAGAGGACCGGCGCGCCGCGTCACCACGCGCGGCGCGACGGGTGTCTACCGTGGCGAATGTGAACACCCCCCGGCTGCTGACTCGCCTGGCGCTCGGCGCTATGGGCGTGCAGCTTCTGCTGGTTCTGGTGATAGCGGCAGCGGTCCCGCGCGGCCGCGGTGCATCGTTTCTTACCCTGAACGGATTCGTGACGCCCGAGTACGAACGTGGGTGGTTCAGCGGACTGCGCATCGTGCCGATTCCAGGCAGCGATCCGACCGTTTACATCTCGGTCCAGTCCCTGACACAGCTGCTGGTGTTCGCGCTGGCATTCGCCGGGTTGGCCGGGCTGGTGAAGGCCAACCCGTGGCAGCACGGTGCGCTGCCCAACTCGACCGCGCCGGGACGTGACAGCGGGCCGGCCGCCGCGGGCGCACCACCGCCGCCACCGCCACCGCCACCCGCAGCTGCGCCCAGCGCCGCGCCAGTGCCGGACGCGGCGGCATCTCCGACTGCCGGCCGGGCAGGTGCGTAACCGTGTCGGTCAACAGATTTCGCCCCAGTGGCTGGGCGGCACTGACCCGCCCGGAATCGCCGTCGGTAGCCGAACTGGTCAGCGGGGGGAGATCGGCGCCCACTACCCGTCCACGTGCGGCAACGCTGGCCGGTAGTGCCGCGCGGCGCGGGCTGTCCGCAGTGGTGACCCCCGCCGGGGAACGGATCCTGCACCGCATCGGCTACCGACGCGTCGCGGTGGTTCTCGTCGCTGCATCGGCAGCGGTGGTGGTTCCGCTGGGCATCGCCGTCACCGCCGCGATCGTCACCGCACCTGCGACAGTTCCCGCCGCGGTGTCGGCCGCGGTTCTCGACCAGACCGCGGCGGTGTTCGGCGGCGGGTCGGGAAACGATGCCGCCGAACAACTGGCCGCCGCGGCTGTCGACGGTCCCGTGCGCTGCACCCGCTCAGCCGCGCGCTTCCCAGCGCTGTTGGCTCCGCGCGACGGCAGTTCTGCTGCGGTTCCACCTGGTCCGGCCGAAATCGCGCCGCTTGCACCGGTCGCGGTGGACTCGGGCGGAGGGCTCAGCACGGCCGATGCCGCGCTGCTGGTGGATCCGGTACCGCCGGGCACGAGTGCGCTTACCGCCAACGTCTGGTTCCTGTACCGGATGGCGGGGTTGGGGGACTGGCCGACGTTCACCGCCGCCTACGCGGCGGCCGGACTACTCGGCGATGCGGAGACCGCGGACGCGGTGCTGGTCCAGGTGCAGGCGCTCAACACCGTCGGCGCGCCGATCGAGGGCTACCGGCTGACAGCGGCAGCCCTGACGCAGGCGGGACTGATGGCAGGCCGCCTGTCCGACCCGACCTCGCAGTTCCGGCAGGTGCTCGCCGTGGAGCTGGTGTCCGGGTGCGTGACAGACGAAGATGCCGATGCAGCGAGGGTGCCGTTACCGGCGCCGTCGACGGGATCAGCGAAGCCGGTGCCCATCGTCGGTGAGCAGATCCCTGAAAGCGGCCACCCTGTCTGGACCGATGGGAGCGCCAACGCCGCGGGTATCTCACAGAGCGAGAGCCCGTAAACCGTTGCCGGCTACGGGCTCTCGCATCTGGTGGACCTGCCCGGGATCGAACCGGGGTCTTGGCGTCTGTCGAACTGGGTTCTACGGGCGTAGTTCCTCTTGTGGCCCCGCCAGCGAGGGGAGGAACGCCCTTCTGGCTTCGTTAGATCTGTGCACTTGTATACCGCTCACTGATCAGTCGGCGGGGGCGCTGCCGCTAGAGATGATGTCGGAGACGCTGCGCGGCAGCTGGCTTGTCCCCGACAGGTCACACCGCTACGGGAGCGGAGTTGGCGAAGGCTTCGATCTCGCTGATCTCGGCCTCGGCTACCAGTGCGTCGTTGTTGTCGGCGCTTAATTGGTCGGCACGTTCACTCAAGGTAGCCACTGTGCCCAACACCTGCCCGCTGTTCAGTTGTCCTATCAGCCAATCGAAACCTGTCAGGCCCTTGGCGGCACTGCCCGGATCGTCCGGTCAGTACCTGGATCAAGACCCTACCCGCACGCTCCGACAAGTCCAGCGCAGCGGAGTGACCGGCGAGCAGGACCGGGTGAGCTCAATGCGCAGGGACGTGACACCCGCGCCGGTGCGCGCCCCACCCTCAACTGAGCATCGGAGGCGGGCATCCTGGCTGACGGCGCAACTGTGCCAGTGGCGAAAGGTGAATGATGACGCAGTGCCAGGTGACCCGAGACGGCGAACCCGCCTCTCCCGTGCTGGATTCGGAAGGCGACGCCGAGGTGTGGCTGCTCCGTAATCAGGGCCAGAGCATCGACTATGCCACCCGCTACGGCGGCTACGCGATCGCAGCCGTGGCGCCATGATGTTGTCGCTGGCGATCTACACGTTCGGAGAGTTCGGCGGATCATCGGTCCGCAGCCGCGACGTCAGCGCCGCTGAGGCCGACGCCGCGCTGGAAGAGGCCACACGCGACGCTGAGCGAGACAGCGGCCGTGTGCGGTCAGCCTATAGCGGCGACCTCGGGCGCGGATTCCAGGTCGGCAACGGATTGGACCCGACCTACAAGTTGATCCTGCTGAGCAGATACTGACCGGAACCGCACCCCTTGCAGGCGTAGTCGCAGGGGGCCGGTTACCTCGCGCCATCAGCTCGCCCGGGACAGCTCGCGCATCACGTCGCCGACGCACAGCTCGGGCTCGAAAGCGTCCGCACGCCCGTCCAATGCCACCAGGCCGTAGGCAGTTTCACGCGCATCGCGAGCGTCGACCGCATCGACGACCGCTCGAAGGTTCAGCGACACCCGCCAGAGATCCCCGCCGGCGCCAGTGTGGTGGTACTGCACAACCCGGGTGCTCACGTACTGCGCGTGAACGCGTGAGTCGATGCCGGCATCCACTGAGACCTGACTGCCCATCTGCGCGTGCCGGTGTGCGTCGTCGATCCCTTGAGCCCGCACATAGCGGTGCACTGTTACAGGAACACTGAATAACGCCACGGGGTACCCCTCACGTCCAGAAGGTGTGGAAGCCCGACACCTGCTTTTTGAACACCGCTAGCTTGTCGGCCAGGTGCGGATGTGTGCCGCTGACCTGTGAAATGGCAGCCATGATGTCGTATCCGCTGACGAATCGGCCAGCAGCGAGATCGCTGAAAACCTGCTCGGTATCCAGTCCCGCAAATTGTGCCGCCGCCGTGGCCAATTCGGCGAGAGTCATCTGAGACATGGCGAAATCTCACACAGTTTGGACATGTGCGCCGTCCCAGATGTACGTGTATTGCTGTGGTGTGCGCGGGGCGATTTCATGTGTCAGCCGCCCACGCTGTTGATGATGGGTGGTGCAGTCTGGGGGCGGAGAACATGTACCTGCGCCGTCTCTGCTGGCTGCCCCACTGCACTGCCCAGGACGTTGTAGACGTAGGTGTCGCCGTCGCCGTACGGGACCAGCACGCCGCGAGAAGTCATCTGCCGCAACGCATCCATGGCAAACGCAGCGTAGCTCTCGGCGTCGTCGCGTTCGAACGACTTGAGCAGCGCAGAGCGTGTGATCGGCTGATTCTGCTCAGCCAGCGTCATGGCCAGGTCAGTGGCGTGCGCGACTGCGTTGTTCACCCGCCGCGCCGAGTACGTGTCGCCATAGGCCTTGGCTTCCACCGAGACCTGGCCCATCTCCCCGGCGCGCTCACGCAGTGCCTGCTCACGCTGCAGAGCAGTCAGCTCGACAAGCTCTTCGATCGACCCGCGCCGCACCGCCATGATGGCCCCCGCGGCGTGCCAGTGCGCGTCCTGCGGCTGCGCCAGCCCGTCCAGCGCGGCCAGCAGGACGCCGACCTTGAGCTGCTGGAGCACCGCGTGCCGGTTGGCGATCGCGTCGGCACTGTTGGCCCCGCGCCCACGGTCGGTCTCAGCGTAGAGGTGATCGGGGTCTTCGCTATCAGAACCCTCCTCCAAGAACCGATTCCGGTCGCGATTTGACTCGCGGTAAAGGCCCGCCGGATCGAACGGGTTCGCCGTCGCCGCACGGGCACGGTCGAGATCCATGTACTTGATCGCCGCGTCCGGCGGACGCACCCACACCGGCTGCTGCGGACCAACAGTGTCAGGCAGCATCGACGGCCGGTCCCCGAACCAGTAGACCGGCTCGGTGGCCAGCTTGCTCGGGTACTGGGCGCCCCGCGATACCGTCTGGTGCGCCGGCAACCACATGAATCGCTGCGGGGTACCTTTGCCGGTCTCGTCGAACAGTCGCGCGGCGGTCTCGGGCTGAGCGCCGAGCAGGATGCCCAGACGATAGGTGTGCGCGCCGACGAAGCTGTGACGTTCGCGGTCGGAGGTGGTGTTGCCGACCTCACCGCCCATCCACATCGAGCGGTACAGGCCCAGCGTCTTGGACCCCTGACGCAGCATCTCTGACGTGAACACGTCGATCTCGTCCGATTCCACCAGCACCGCGCTGGGGCAGCGGTTTCCGACGTTGCCGTTGCTGACACTGCCGACGGCCGGGGCCGACGCCGAGACCGGAACTGCGGTAGAAGCATTGGCGGGCGGCACAGCCGCAGACGTTCCCTCGTCCTCGCTGTCCCCGCCACGGGGGAATTTCTTCAACACGCCCTCACCGGTACCGGGAGGAACCGTGGTGACGTCGTCGATGAGAGCAGCAGCTGCACTCATGGTGTCGGACTTTCCCGAGCTGGGCGGACCGACAAGCACTGAGTACACGTTGATGGACGTGCCTGCCGACGTGGGGCCGGTGTCGTCCGGAATGGCACGGTTTGCCGGCGTCAACCTGACCGTGGGCGGGATCAGCGCGGCCACACGAGGTAGCAGCGCGGCCAGCAGCCCCCACCGCGACAGCCCCCGCGAGTCTGCGGCAGCTGCGACGTGACTCAGGCCCGGCGTCGCCGAGAAGATCCACTCATGGTGCACCCAGGTGTGGGTTTTCCGGTTGGCCAGAGGGGGCAGCACCTCGAGCATGGTGGTGCGTGCGCCGTTGACCGGTGTGAACTCTTCCGGGGGCGCCGGATGCGGATACTCGTGCAGTTCGTTCTCACGGGGCCGGGGCACCTCGTCGAAGGCCACCCCCGGGAACGCGCGGATGGTGACATTGTTGATCACCTTCACCTTGCCGGTGTAGGGCGACGGTGAACCAGGTTGCGGCCCAGCGGCGTCCGTGCCGGCGGCGGACTCTACGGCGGCTTCCGCAGGAGTGACCGGTGTCATCCGCGGGAGCTGCCCGGGTGTGGGGTTGATGGCACCGGCCACGGTGTTGCCGATCTGGGGCTCACCGCTCAGGAGACGCCCGGCCAGTTGGGTGCGGTCGATGAAGCGCTGCATGCGCTCGGCCACGCCGCGGTACATCGCGGCCTCGGCGATGTTGCCCAGCCGTTCGGCTGTGTCAGCGAGGCGAGCGTAGGTCTCGGGGGTGATGACT
Source organism: Mycolicibacterium canariasense (assembly GCF_002101555.1). Classification (GTDB taxonomy): domain Bacteria; phylum Actinomycetota; class Actinomycetes; order Mycobacteriales; family Mycobacteriaceae; genus Mycobacterium; species Mycobacterium canariasense. The sequence goes on along the minus strand of NZ_LQOL01000085.1, from coordinate 8,699 downwards.
CCCAGTTCCTGGGGCTCCGCGCCGATCGAGATACCCACCGATGCGGCGACCTCACGGCGGCTCTGCCCGCGCAGCGCTGCTGCCAGGTCCAGCCGCGAGGAATGGCCGCGGTCGAGGTTCAGGTCGCGCATCATCGTGCCCGACCAGATGTGGGCACCGTTGCCGACCTCGGCGCAGCCCTCATGCAGCGTCGCTGACTTCTCGTTGCTGGCGCCCTGCCAATACCAGATCTGGCAGCCGCAGCCGTCGCGCAGATGGGTGGGGTGCAGGCGCGGGTCACCGGCCAGCCAGTCATCCCAGCTCACCGCATCGATCTCGGCTGAAAGTTCGGCACTGCGCGCGTCACGCGCCACCCGCACCCGCGGCGGATCAGGGATCAGGATGCCCTGCAGAGGCGCCAGCGCAGCAGGAATCGCCGCGGTGCGGTCGAACAACCACATCGGCGCTTCGTCGATGTCGCACTGAACTTTCGAGTCCAGGGGACCGTCTTTCCCGGCCGCATACGCTTTCCCCGGGGCGTCGGTGATCGTCGACGGCGGTGCCACCGTGAACCGGACACCGGCGAGGATGTCGATCTTGCCGCCCCCGGGCAGGTAGATCGCCAACCGGTCCTGCGGCAGGGCAGTGGCGTCGATCCCAGCTGGAATCCGCAGCCACACATGGCATCCGCCGCGCTTATCGTCGGCAGGATTGACCGGCTGCTCCATCTGCGCCTTGGCAGGGATGACAGTGGGGGTGAATCCGGCCTCGATGAGGGCCAGGGTGGCGGCGGTGTTCTCCGCGTCGAGAACCACCATGTTGGACAGGCGCAGATTGACCCCGATGTTTCCGCCCGCCGCGATGTGCTGCTCTGCTTCCTCCAGCGTGACCGCCGGAGCCAGCGGCCAACCCGTCTTCGACGGTGCCTTCACCCGCGGCTTGAGCAGCATGAGGTGGGCGTGCAGTGCCGCCATCCGCTGCAGCAAGTAGCGGTCGTATTCGCTGATCGAAGCAGGCCCCGCAGCTGGGGCACCTGCCGCCGGTGCAGGAACGTGATCGTCGTCGGAGCGCGGCATGCGGTGCACGCTAGGTCCGGCTACCGATTTTCACCGCGCCAGCTGCGGCTGGCCGCTTCGGCGTGTCGTTCAGGTTACCGGCTACGGTACTGCGACCGTGCGCAGGCGGGGACGCGCTGTAGAACCATCAGTGCGCCAGAACGCTCGCCGGCAGTCCGCAGCGGTCAGTAACCCTGGTACCCACCGCCGCCCACACCCTGTCGGGACATGAACCTGGTCAGCCCGTCACCGGTCGGTGACACGTTGTAGGTCTCCATCACATAGTTGATCGACGCCGCGGCGCTGGCCAGCGGGTCATAGATCGACGTCGACGTTCCGCCCATGTGGTAGGCCGCGAACGTCGACGGAATACATTGCCAGATACCGCGACTGGAGTTGGCGCGTCCGCCGTCCTCCATCATCGCGCCGGTGGCATTGGAATCCCAGTTGTTCACCGCATTCGGATTGTTCCCCGACTCGTTCTGGGCCATGTGCTGGTACAGCTCCTGCCACTGATCGCGCAGCGCAGGGTCGTTCGGGATGCCGTTGATGGTGAGCGCCTGGTCGATGACGTCGGCCACTTCATCCTGGGACAGGGTGCCGCCCGGGTGCTTGTCCAGCGACACCTGTGCCACATCGAGTGGATCGCGATCCTGCGGTGTGGTCGCACCCTCGGTCACCCGGTTGGGGTCACGTCCCAGACCCGGGGTTTCCCCGGAGGCCGCCTGCTGTTGCTGCACTGCGGTAACCAGGGCCGCAAGCACTTTCGGGTCGATGTTGGACACACCAGACGGTGCCGGCATCTGCGGTGCCGACATCTGGGGGGACGGTGCCGACATCTGCGGTGCCGACATCTGGGGGGACGGTGCCGACATCTGCGGTTGTGGCGCCGCAGCTGTCTGCTGGGGAACCTGCGGCATCTGCGGCATCTGACCGGACCCTCCGCCGGCTCCGCCCCGGGCAGCGCCCGGCCCGGAGCCCGGACCGTCACCGGCTCCACGCATCCCGCGGCCGCCGCGCTCCTGAATGCCCTCCAGATCCCGGGTGTAGCGGCCGGTCTTCTCCCCGCGACCTTCCACGTCGTCACGCCCGCGCTTGTTCTGAGATGCCGTGTCATCGACCGCCGCGGTCAACCGGGGATCAGCGCCGGGCGCTGGTGCACCGCCGGCGGACGGGGGCAGCCCGCCGGCGGCCCGTGTGACACCGTCGGTGACGGCACCGTAGTCGCTGCTGATTGAGCCGGTCACCGCTGTGCTCCTGTGCTAGTTCTCATTTCACGGCGCTCGGGTCCAACGCGGTGGTGCGCGAGGAGGGCTCCGGTATCCCATTTCCGGTGGCCGTCGCACCTGCATTGGCCGGACCGTTGCCATTGCCCGCAGCTGGCACGCCCGGTGTGCCACCGGAGGGAACACCTCCGGTGGGCGGGACCGCCGGAAGCACACCGCTGCCTGCTGGCGGTGCGGACTGTGCTTCGGGGTTGTCGACCGGATCCGGTGCTCCCGCCACGGTCGGTGAGGCGTCCACCGTGGCGGCCGGCGGCTGTCCGCCCGGAACGTCGTGGGGCACCCCGCCGGCTGGTGGTGACACCGGTGCACCGCCACCGCTGGGGTCCCTGGGGTCGTTCAGGGAGAAGTACCCGCCACGCGATCCCGCGTCCTGCGGAAGCTCGCTCGCACCTACAGTTTTGAAGTCCTGCAGATCGTAGAAGCGGCCCTCCCCGAGCAGCATGAACTGCTTGCCGTCGGCGACCAGGATGTCTCCGGGCTTGGCGTCGACCGGCTGCACCTGGCGGCCTGGGTCCGCGTGCGGGACCGGAGGTGTGAGACCCGACGCGGCGGCGGCGTCCGACAGCGACATCGGCTGCTGTGGGGTCGCGGAGGCGAGCAGTTGCGCCATCTTGGCCAGCTTCGGGTCTTTGAAATCGGTCTTCTCGCCCTTCACATCCACCTCCGTGTTCGGTTTGGTCGGACTGCCCGGCTTGGCAGCTGCGGCTTCCGGTTTCACCGCCGGTGTGCCGGCCGGAGCACCCGCCGGGGCCGGTGCCGCTGCGACCGAGTTGGCAGGGCCCCCGGCGGTCGACAGCTTGCGATCGGACTTCTCCTCCAGCGGCTTCCGTTCCTTGTCGTCGAGCTTGCGGTCGGCCTTGTCGTCCAGCTTGCGACCCTCGCCGCCGTCGAGCTTGCGACCCTGACCATTGCCCATCGGATTGCCGCCACCGAGCGGTGATCCACCGCCCATCCCGCCGAGCGGATTGCCACCGCCGCCCAGTGGGCTGCCGCCGCCGAGCGGCTTCTGCTGACCGAGCGAGTTCAGGAGCTTGGACAGGTCGTCGGTGGGCTTCTTCGCAGTCTCGGCGGGTTTGGCCGGTGTGCCCGCACCGGGACCGGCCGCCGGCGCGAGCGTGGCCGGCGCGGGCGCAGGCGTTGTCAGCGACTTGTCGGCGCGCGCCGCGGCGCTGGGTGTCATCGGCGGGGACGCTGCGGGGAAGGCGCCGGCGATACGGCCGTTGGCCGCGGTGATCGCCGTAGCGGCGGCGGCCAACGTGGATGTCAGTGCGGTAGCCGGTCCCGCATCGGTCAGCTCGCCGCCCTCGGAGAGCTGGACGCGCAGATTGCGGTTCGCTTCGAGCACTGCGCTGTAGGCCGCAGCCGTCGCGCCGTCCACCTCGCCGAGCTGGGTGATCAGCGCCTGACAGGCCGGAGTCAGATCGGCCATGGTTGCCAGATGCGGAGCCAGGCGGGCCCGATACTGCTCGAAGTACGGTTCACCGCTGGACTGCATCGCCGTCTCGACCTTGCTGAACAGCTCGGACAGACCGGTCAGCCATGTCCGGGCCGCCTCGGCGACTGCAGGGGTGTTGAGCGCCAGCGGGTTCGGAGGGTTGGAGTTCCAGACGGTGCCTGTGGGCCCGTCCTGGAAGCTGTAGAGATCACGCTGAGCGGCGGTCAGTGCGACATCTGTCTCGACGACACCGCTGATGTCCTGCCCGGCTCCGGGCAGCATGAAAGTCACTGTGCCATCGGGCTTGGCCCACATCTCGATGCTCTCGTCGCCGAAGGCGTCCCATAGGAACCCGGCGCCGAGAGACACCCAGCCGACCGGTCCGGGGATCGCGCCGATGGCGTTGAGGGTTCCCCCGATGTAGTCGCCGTTGGCGAAATCGCTTGCGGCCATGCCGATCGCGGCGACCGAGCCCAGCACCGGGACGAATCGGGCCGCGGAGACCAGCTTCGGCGAGAGATTGGCCGCGCCCGCTAGTCCGCTGGTCAGGCGTGAGCCAGTGTCCCACTGGGACTTGAGCAGGCCGGGGATCCCTTTGACGGGGTGGTTCGACAGGTTCTTCAACTGGTCGGGTGGCAGTCCGGCAGCGTTCAATCCGCGGCTTGCCAGAGAGGGTTTGTTCGGATCAGCCGGCGTCCCCGGGTGGGGTTGTGCATCGGCCGGCGCGCTACTTCCTGCGGGTGCACGTGTGTCTGCCTGCGGGTTCGTCCCCGCCGGGGTATCGGCACCGCTGGATGCGGGGGTGTCTGCTGGCGCGCGGTTGGTGGCGGGGGTATCGGCGCCGGAGCCAGTGGATGCGGGGGCGTCTGCTGGCCCACCGCCGCCGGATTGGGTGTGCGGCGCATCTGCGGCCGGTCCCTGTCCTGCGGGAGCATCGGTGGTGCCGCCCGTCGAAGAGCTTCCGGGGGACGGCGCGTCAGGGCCCGTGGGTGTTGTCGGTGGGGTATCCGCCGCTGCCGTCGCCGGGTTCGGCGGCGAATGCCAGGGCGCATCTGGTGGCGAGGTCCATCGCGGGGCGTCCCCGCCAGCCGCCGCGCTGTGCTCAGGGGCAGGGATGGGCTCAGTGGGGGAGGGATTGGTCATGCGAGTGCTCCGTTCTGAGTGACATTCCCGGCGTCGACAAGTGCTTCTGAGATCAGTCCGGCGGCAAGGGCGTTGAATCCGGGTCCGGGGGTGTAGGTGCGCTTCACGGCGTCATACACCTCGCCATTGCTGGCCAGGCGTCGGCCGAGGGTGGCTCGGGGAACACCAGTGGGGCCGATCTTCTTGGCGCGCAGCACCCGATCCAGGTCGACCAACACCGCATCGAGACGGCTCAAGACACGAGAACGCTGTGCAGCCGGTGAAGGTTCACGCCCGTTGTCGGGCTCCAGTGTCGGCACTTCGTTCTTCGATGCACATGCAAGCGCGGAGGCAAGTGTGTGCACATAGAGCTGCGTATCGCGGGACGCGTTGCCGATCATGGACATGACATCCAGCCTATGGCGCGGTCGGCGTGTCGACCCCGTGCGGCGCAACGAATCGGCAAGCCCACCTAACCTGACCGCCATGACCCATCTGGCACGTGCATCGTTGGCCGTTGCGCAGGACGCGACGGCACCGTCCGGAAACGCTCTGCGGTTCACCGCCGCGCAGCGCGCCATCGCCGCGGTGATGAACGGGGTGGACCCCGAGCGCGCCGATGTCGACACCACAGAGGCCGTCCATATCAGCGAGCGGTTCTTGCACCTTTCTGCCGCGGCGGCATTGCGGCAGGCATTGATGTCACGTCCTTCCACCGCGGGCGCCGGACGCCGGCGTCGTCGACGCGGCTCCATCGAGCAGGTCACGCTGGACGCCTACTACCTGGCGCTGGCGCTGATCGCCGACGCAGACGGCGACTCGACCGCGCTGGCATCAACGCTGAGCCGCGATCACCACACGTGGCTGCCGGCCGCGGCACTGGTAGGTCGCCTGCAGGTTCGATTCCTGGAACAGGTGTGCGCCCAGCTCGAGGTGACCGCCAACTACCTGGCGGTGCCCACCGACATTGCCAGCGTCCCTGCCGCCGAGCTGTTCGGCCGCGGCGCACAGATCAGTGACGCGGTGCGCCTGCTGCCCAACCACGCAGCGTCCTCGGAGTCGGCGGACGCCGCGTGGCTGCATGCCACGTCCCTGGTGGCGATCGAGGGCCGCATGGCCACCACCGTTGTCGATGCCGGCCCGTCGGTGTTGCCGACGCAGTGGTCGGCGCGGCTGGCCGCCCCGGTGACCGTGACTGCCAGCCGCGGCCGATGGCCCAAGGCCGTGGTGCGCGACTGCTTGTGGATGTGCGAAGACGCCGTGCGCAGTTGGGTCGGTTCGATGTCACGCCAACTGCGCGGGGAGAACAACGAAGATCTGCTGCTCGGCGTTGGTATCCCGTTGCGGCGGTTTCTGGTCAGCCCGGCAGCACGATCCATCGCCCGGGTCGCCGCCGCGGATCCCGGCGATCCGGGAGGCGCCATGCTGCGGTTCCGCCCGGCCCGGGCTGCCGGTGAGCCCCACATGCGCGGCTTGAACTCCCGGATGCGGGTGGATCTGCTGGCAGCGATGCGCCAGGTCGACGATGGTGCTCCGCTTCCCGAGGACACCGTCATCGACGGTGCCACTGACTTGGCCGAGATCCACAGCGAGGAGTTGACGCTGCTGTCTGCCGTGCGTCCGCAGATGCTGCCGGCGCCTGTTGAAGTCACTGCCAACCTGAGCGTTCCGGACTGGGAGGACGTGACAGAGATGGTGGCTCGTCTGAACGCGGGCCAGGAGGTCGAACTGGCTGGGCCGCTGCTGGCCTGGGCCGATCGCGACATTGTCAGCGGTGACACCGCGCGCCTGACGGTGCGTGCCCGCGTGCACTGCGGGATCGCCGTCAACAGCGCCGACGGAGTGGGCGTGTTCCTCGGCACCGGAACACGTATGGCGGTGCTCGGCGCGGATACCAGCCGCGCGCACTGCACCCTATACCTCGACCAGGTGCGCACACCGGCGCCGGCCGTACCCACGACGCTGCCGGTGCGGGCTTCCAACTTCTGCGTCGCCTGACCTGAACAGGCTCCTGCTCGGCTGGTGCACATGCACTGGGTGTATGCATCGCTGATCGCGTCGGAGATGCGGGATGGCCATCAACTCCGCCATCATGGGTGTTGCGCGTCCGCAGCGGTCGGGCGCCGAGCGACATTGCGGAGGCATGATGACCAACCACCCGTGGGGCGGATCAACCCCGGAGATGAACGCCACGATGTTGGAATCGGGGTCTACGTCCGCGACATGGGCCGCAGCTTCGACTGCGTGGATGGGCCTGGCATCGGCTGCGCTGGCGGCCGCCGGCATCACCGGGGCGCAGATGGCCGCGTCGACGACGACCATGAGCGGTGCCCGGTCGATGATCCACTCGGCGGCGACCCCGCCGTTCCTGTCCTGGCTGGCAGGGATGGCCGGTATTGCGTTCAAGCAGGCCGCGATCGCTGCGGTGGTCGCCGAGAGCTACGGCATGGCCCGTTCGGCGATGATCCCGTCGATGCAGTCGATCAACAACCGCGTGCGTGAGGCCGCCGCCGAGGCCAGCAACATCTTCGGACAGAACACCCCGCTGATCGCGGCGCTCAACGCCGAATACGGGTTCTACACGGCGGAGAACGCCTCGATCGGCACCACCTACGGCCAGGTGATCACCGCGGCAACACTTCCGGTGCCGATCCCGCCGCCCCCGCCTCTGGCCAACGCCGCCAAGAGCGCCGGTGATGCGGCCCAGGCAACCGGACAGGCCGCGCAGATGGCCAACCAGGCGGCCCAGGGCGCTTCGCAAACGGCGTCGCAAGCCACCTCCCAGGGCTCCGCCTCCGGCGACATGGGCTCGATGATGGGTCAGTTCGGGCAGATGTTCCAGGCTCCGATGCAGGCCCTGCAGAGCGCTGGGTCCGGGATGGGCAATCCGATGCAGTCACTGTCGCAGTTCATGAGCGCACCGATGTCGATGTTCGGCGGCTCTTCACAGCTCGGGGATCTGCTCGGCGGAGGGTCGACTGGACCGTCCTTCGCGCCGACAGCACCCGGCAGCGGTGGCGGATTGCCGCTCGGCGGTGCAGGTCTGGGCGCCGGCGGCGGACTCGGCGGTGGAGCGCCGGCGAACATGTCCAAGATGACCAGCTCCGGAGGCGGTAACCAGCGAGTCTCGCTGCTGTCGGGGATCGCCACTGGCCCGGTACAGGAGCGCCTCGCCGGCGCCACGGCGGCTCCGATGGGCGGCGGCGGGGGCGTGCCGCCTGGTGCTGCCGGTCACGGCATGGGTGGTCAGAGCCGACGGGCCAGCGATGCCACCGCTTCGGTGCTGACCTACGGTCACCGCGAGGAGCAGACCCGCCGCGGCGCAGACCGCAGCGAGCGCGACCTGTTCACCTGATACCTGCTTTCGTGCAACGACAACGGCTCCGCCCCACAGTGCGGAGCCGTTGTCGTATCCCGTGGTCTGTCAGCCGCGGTAGTCGATCTGCCGGCCCGGAAGCATGGGGCCGTAGCCGCCGTCGGAGTACGTGCGCAGGAACGTGTGCCGGATGTCGCTGCACTCGTCGTACTGCAGCTCGACGCCGAGCACGCGCGCGATGTGGTGGTCGGTCGGCTCGACCCATGTAGGTGGATCGGCCTGCACCGTCTGGGCGGCGAAGGAATCCGCATAGCTCTGGATCTGGTTCTGGCTCATCGTTGTTCGCTCTCGTCGTCGTCGTCGGAGGGTTTGTAGCGGTCGATCATCGCCTCCAGCCACTGGCGGCCGACCGGGTTCTGGCTGCGCACGTTATCTGTAACAAAGGGGGCCTAGCTGAGCTATCCGACTGTTCAGGACGAGTGTTACATGTGTACCTGGTCTAATCG
>NZ_LQOL01000084.1 GCF_002101555.1 Mycolicibacterium canariasense | reverse complement strand
TGAGGGGGACCCGTTTGGTGGTCCAGTCGCTATGCGACTTGGGGTTGGTGGGTCGTGGTCCACTGTAGAGCGAACTCCGCTGGGGTAAGTTCGCCGTGGGCGGAGTGGGGTCGGTTGGCGTTGTAATCGCAGCGCCAGTCCTCGATGATCACCCGGGCCTCCAGAAGCGAGTCGAAGCGCCACGAGTTGAGCAGTTCATCACGCAGGCGGCCGTTGAAGGATTCGATCCAGGCGTTCTGCCACGGCGAGCCGGGATCAATGAAAAGGGAACCGGCACTGTTGAATCGGCACCAATCGCTCACGGCGTGGGCCACGAACTCGGGCCCGTTGTCGAAGCGCACGTAGTGCGGCGCCCCGTGGGTGAGGGCCAGGCGATCCAAGACGTCGACGACGCCGTCGGCGTTGATGGCGCGGTCGACCTCAATCGCGAGTGCTTCGCGGGTGAACTCGTCGATGACGTTGAGCATCTTGAGGATGCGGCCATCGGCGGTCGTGTCGAACTGGAAGTCCATCGCCCAGATCACGTTCGGGCGGATCGGTGACATCGCACCCACGGCGACACCGATGCCGGTCAGCCGCTTCTTGCGGCGGCGCTGTGGGACCCGCAAGCCCTCTTCACGCCACAGCCGGCGGATGCGCTTGTTGTTGGCTTTCCAGCCGGCCTTGCGGGCCATCTTGGCTGCCCGTCGCCACCCCCAGCGAGGTCGATCGGTGGAGAACCGGCGCAACCAAGCCCGCAGCTCGGCCTCCTCGGTGGCGATCGGCGCCGGCGTCAGGCGCATCGTGGAGCGGTGCAGACCCACGACCGTGCAGGCGCGGCGTTCAGACACCCCGAACCGCTCGCGCAGCACCGTGACGGCGCTGCGCTTGCGGTTCGGGGTCAGAAGTTTCCCGCCGAGATCTCCTTGAGCATGTCGATGTCGAGGGCCTGGTTGGCGACCATCTTCTTGAGCCGGGCGTTCTCGGCTTCGAGTTCTTTGAGACGCTTGGCGTCGTTGGCCTTCATGCCGCCGTACTGGGCAAGCCAGCGATGCCACGTCGACTCCGCGATCTCTAGGTGTCGGCACACCTCGCTCAGTTCCTGGCCCGCTGCAAGGAGCTTGTTGCCCTCGGCGAGCTTGCGGATGATCTGGTCCGGGGTGTGCCGCCGGCGCTTGTTCGATGCCATGTCGTTGTTGATTCTTCCTTGCCCGCAGACCGGGCAACAGAGTCGCACAACGACTGGACCACTACGAAGGGCTCACCTCA
>NZ_LQOL01000083.1 GCF_002101555.1 Mycolicibacterium canariasense | reverse complement strand
GGCCGCGACGGAACCGGCGGCGGGGTGGCGGCGGCCGGCTCGGGCTTGGGCTCCGGGGCCGGCTCGGGCTTCGGTTCCGGCTTGGGCTCGGGGGCCGGTGCTGCGGGCGCGGGAGCGGCGGCGGGTGCGGACCCTTCGGCGCCGATCTTGGCCAGCTCGCCGCCGACGGCCACCACGTCGTCCTCCTCGGCGGTGATGGCCACCAGCACGCCGGCCACCGGGGACGGGATCTCGGTGTCGACCTTGTCGGTGGACACCTCGACCAGCGGCTCGTCGACCGCGACGGTGTCGCCGACCTTCTTCAGCCACCGGGTGACGGTGCCCTCGGTGACGCTCTCGCCGAGCTCGGGCATCTTCACGGACGTGGATTCGCCGCTCGCGGCGGGCGCGGATTCGCCGCTCGCGGCGGGCGCGGATTCGGCGGGTGCGGCAGGTTCGGGTTCGGGTTCCGGTTGGGCCTGCTCGGCAGCCGGCTCGGGCTCCGGCTGGGCCTCCTCGGCGGGTGCGGTATCGCCGGCCGGGACGGACTCACCGGCCTCACCGATCAGCGCCAGGTCGCCACCGACCTCGACGACGTCGTCCTCCGCGGCGATGATCTTCGTCAGCACGCCCGAGGCCGGCGCCGGGATCTCGGTGTCCACCTTGTCGGTGGAAACCTCCAGCAGCGGCTCGTCGACCTCGACGGTGTCCCCTTCTTGTTTGAGCCACCGCGTGACGGTCCCTTCGGTCACGCTCTCACCGAGTGCGGGCATCTGGACGGAGATGGCCATGGGTTTTGACTCCTCGAGCAGTCGTCGTCACGGGGGGAATGCGATGCAGGACCCATCCTGTCATGTCCGCACCACTCGGTCGTCGCAGACGTCCGGACTCGTCGCTCTGGCACCATCGAAGGTGACAAAGAAAGGAGTTACGCCACGTGGGACTTTTCGATAGATGGCGTGGCTCGGGTGGCGGGTCGCAGACCGCCGCCGACCTGGATTACCTGCGGCAGTGGGTAGCCACGCATCACGGCGTCGAGGCGTTCGTCGAACCCAAGACCACCGTCACCGATGTGACCGTGGTGCTCGTGGCCGCCGACGGCGAGTGGACCCGCCGCCGTACGGGCGGCGATGCCGGGGCCCGGCGGTTGAGTCGCCAGCTCGACATCCCGGTCTACGACGTGCAGAAGGTCGGTTATCCGCAACGCATGCGCGACTACGACGCCCGCCGTCGCATCGAACGGCAGCGGGCGCTGCGCAGTGAACTCGATGAGTGAGGCGCCCGCGCACCGGCATCGCGTGCACAGTGCCGACGGCACCGGCATCGCGGTGTACGAGGAGGGCAACCCCGCCGGCCCCACCGTCGTGCTGGTGCACGGCTGGCCCGACTCGCATGTGCTGTGGGACGGCGTCGTACCGCTGCTCACCGACCGGTTCCGGGTGATCCGCTACGACAACCGCGGGGTCGGCGGATCCGATGCCCCCGCACCCGTTTCGGCGTACACCATGGCCCATTACGCCGACGACTTCGCCGCCGTCATCGCGGCGGTCAGCCCCGGCACCGCCGTGCACGTGCTGGCCCATGACTGGGGTTCGGTGGGGGTGTGGGAATACCTCGCCCGCCCCGAATCCGCAACGCGGGTGGCGTCTTTCACCTCGGTGTCCGGGCCGAGCGCCGACCACCTCAACCGGTTCGCCGTGACCAGCCTGAAACGGCCGTACCGGCCCAAAACCTTCGCCAGGGCCCTCGACGGTCTGGCCCGGCTGGCGTACATGGGCGCGTTCTCCATCCCGGTGCTCGCCCCGGCGGCCATCCGGTTCGCGTTCGCACGCGGCGCCATGCGGCGCCAGCTGCTGCGCGACGGTATGGCGCCCGAGTCGATCCACCACGGCGACGGTTTCGCGCGCGACGCCGCCCGCAGCATGAAGGTGTACCCGGCCAACTACTTCCGCGGCCTGTCCTCGGGCCGCACCGACCATTACGTCGGGGTGCCGGTGCAGCTGATCGTCAACACCGACGACCCGTTCGTGCGGCCCTACGTGTTCGACGCCGTGGCCCAATGGGTGCCGACGCTGTGGCGGCGCGACCTCAAGGCCGGGCACTGGGCCCCGATGTCGCACCCTCACGTCGTGGCCAGGGCGGTCACCGAACTCGTCGACCACCTCGACGGGCACCCCGCGGCCCGCGAGCTGGCCAGGGCCCGAGTCGGCGGCAGCCGGCCACCGTTTGCCCACACGTTGGTGTCGGTGACCGGGGCCGGTGACGGGATCGGCCGGGCCACCGCGCTGGAATTCGCTTCGCAGGGAGCCGAATTGGTGGTCAGCGATATCGACCAGGCCGGGGCCGAACAGACCGCGCGGTTGATCGCCGCCGCCGGCGGGACGGCGCACGCCTACCAGCTGGACGTCGCCGATGCCGACGCGGTGGCGCGCTTCGCCCAGACGGTGTGCGACGCGCACGGCGTCCCCGACATCCTGGTGAACAACGCAGGCATCGGGCACGGCGGCTATTTCCTGGACACCCCGGCCGACCGGTACGACCGGGTGCTGGACATCAATTTCGGCGGCGTCGTGAACTGCTGCAGGGCGTTCACGCCCGCGATGGTCGCACGGGGTACCGGCGGCCACGTCGTCAACGTCGCCTCGATGGCGGCCTTCACTCCGATCGCCGCCGTGAACGCCTACGCCACCAGCAAGGCCGCGGTGTTCATGTTCTCCGACTGCCTGCGCGCCGAATTGAGTTCCGCCGCAATCGGTGTGACGACCCTGTGCCCCGGCGTCGTGAAGACCGGCATCGTGGACCGCACCCACTTCGACGTGCCCGCCGCCAAGCGTCGGGAGCTCGAGGTCAAACGGGCGCAGGCCAAGAGGGCCTTCGCCGCGCGCGGCTACGGCCCGGAGAAGGTGGCGCGGGCGATCGTCGCCGCGGTGCGCAGCGGCAAGGCGGTCGCACCGGTGACCGCCGAAGCGCATCTGGCGTACGGCCTGGCCCGGGTGGCGCCGGCGGTACTCCGCCGCGCCGCCCGGGGTCGACTGCTCTAACCGTTGCGGGCGATGTCTTCCAGGACGGCGAACATCGTCCTGGTCGGCACCCCGGTCCCGCCCTTGGGGGTGTAGCCCCACGGGCCACCGGTGTTGTACGCGGGCGCGGCGATGTCGATGTGCGCCCACTCGACACCCTCGGCGACGAACTCGCGCAGATAGGTGCCCGCCACCAGCATGCCCGCGTAGCGCGAAGCACTGACGTTGGCCAGGTCGGCCACCGTCGACTTGAGATCGTCCTTGAGTTCCTCCGGCAACGGCATGGCCCACCCGTTCTCGCCGACCTCCTGGGACAGCGCCGCGACCCGGTCGCGGAACTCGTCGCTGCCCATCACGCCCGGGGTGCGGGCGCCGAGGGCGACGGTCTGCGCGCCGGTCAGCGTGGAGGTCTCGATCAAGTAGTCGGGATCGTCCTCGCACGCCCGCACGATGGCGTCGGCCAGGATGAGCCGGCCCTCGGCGTCGGTGTTGAGCACCTCGACCGTGATCCCGCCGTACTGGGTCAGCACGTCGCCGGGCCGCTGCGCGGTGGCCGACGGCATGTTCTCGGCCATCGGCACGGTGGCGACGACGTCGATGGGCAGGTTCTGCTTGGCGGCCAGCACCACGGTGGCGATCACCGCGGCCGCCCCGCCCATATCGGAGGTCATGTGGTGCATGTTGGCGGCCGGCTTGATCGAGATGCCGCCGGTATCGAAGGTGATGCCCTTGCCGACCAGGGCCACCTTCTTGATCCCCGTGTCGCTTCGCTCCTGCCCGCCGGCCTTGCCTTTACGTCCCGCGCCCTTGTGCGTCAGCCGAACCAGCCGCGGCAGCCGCGACGAGCCCTGCCCGACGCCGACGATGCCGCCGTAGCCGGCCTTGGCCAGCGCCTTGTCGTCCAGCACCTCGACCGTCAGGCCGGCCTCCTCGCCCAAAACCTTTGCGCGCTTGGCGAATTCGGCCGGGAAGAGGTGGCTCGGCGGGGTGTTGACGAAATCCCGGGCGGTCGCGACGGCCGAGGCGATGTCCACCGCACGCTGCGCGGTGGCCTTCGTCGCGGCCTTCGTGTCGGCCGCCAGCGCGACGATCTTCGTCAGCCCCTTGTCCTTGGGCGCGGTCTTGTCGCTGCGGAACTCGGTGAACCGGTAGGCCCCGAGGATGAGGCCCTCGATCGCCGCCTCCAGGTCCAGGGCGGTCAGCGTGGTGACCACCGTGGCGACCTTGTCCAGGGCGCGGGCCGCGTTGCCGGCCGCCCGGCGCAGGCTGTCGGCGGGCCACGCGTCGCGGTCCTCGCCCAGCCCGACGGTCAGCACGCTGGCCACCGGCAGGTCGGCGATGACCAGCCGGTGCTGCTGGCCCTCGCCGCCGGTGCCGCCGAGGGCCTCCAGCGCCGACTCGATGGCGGCCACGGCGGCGGTATCGAGGTGCTCGCCCAGCACGCGCGGTCCGTCGTCGCCGGACACCACGCCGACGACGAGGACGGCATCGGCGGTGCCCCGGCGGGGCAGGGACGAGCTGAGGGTGACGGACGGGGCCTGGTATCCGGATGCGCTGCTCACGGTGTTCACCCTAGAGACACAGCAGCGGATGCGCCGTGACCGGTGCGTCGAAACCTTTCAGCGTGAACGACCGCGACGGCGCGAAATCGTGCCCGGGCAGTTCGTCGTACAGCGCGGACGACACCAGGACCTGGCCCGGCTCCGCGGTGGCGACCAGCCGGGCCGCCAGATTCACCGGGTTGCCGAAGTAGTCGCCGCTGATCGCCAGCACCTCGCCATACCCCAGCCCCGCGCGTACCCGCAGCCCCGCCTCCCGGGCCTTGGTGTTGCCGACCAGGGCGACGGCCGCGTCCATCAGCAACTCCGGGGTGGAGCTGACCCACATCACCGCGTCGCCGATGAACTTCACCACGCGGCCGTTGGCCGCGTGCACGACATCGGCCGCGGTGGCCCCGAAATCGTTGAGCAGGTCCGTCAGTTCGGCGGCGCTGAGCAGTTGGGTCAGGGCGGTGAACCCGGACAGATCGGCAAAACCGATGCCGCACACCACCGTCGGGGACCCGTCCCGCACGACGTGCTCGAAATACGTGCGCGCGCTCATCAGATGCTGGCGGTGCACCGCGTCGATGGCCGCGCCGATGCGCGGCAGGTAGGAGACCGCCTCCCGATACGCGCGGGCGGTGGCGAACTCGTCGTGACTGACCTCGATCTGGACATCCGGCGAAGTCGCCCGCATCATCGAGGACTCCGCCTCGGCGAGGCGCGCCATGCCCGCCCCGATCACCCGCAGCAAGCCGGTGGCGGCGACATCGCCGACGACCAACCGCATCTCGGCCCAGGTGCGCAGGGCCTCGACATCGGCCCGGCTCAGCGATTTGGTCGCGCAGTCGGTGACGGTCAGGCCCAGGGCCGCCCAGGCGTGCTCGACATCGGCCAGCGGCACCCCGATCTCGGCGGCGGCGTCGCCCAGGCAGTATTCGGGCGGTCCCGACCACTGCAGGACGTCGCCGGCCAAACCGAACAGCCGGCCCCTGGCTTCGGCCTCCACCATCTCGGCGGCGGTGAAGCCCAGCCCGGCCAGATATTCGATGAGCGGGGCGCGCCGGCGCGCATCGGCGATTCCCGCTGCCTCGAGCGCGTCGAAATCGACCACCGTGCAAGTGTGCCAGCGCGATCCCCTCTAGGGTGGGGATTGTGAGTGAGACAGTGCTGCACGGCCCGTTGGAGGATCGCCACCGCGCGCTCGGCGCCAGTTTCGCCGAGTTCGGCGGATGGCTGATGCCGGTGTCCTACGCGGGCACCGTCGCCGAACACAACGCGACCCGCGCCACCGTCGGACTGTTCGACGTCAGCCACTTGGGCAAGGCGCTGGTGCGCGGACCCGGCGCGGCGGCCTACGTCAATTCGGCGCTGACCAACGACCTGACCAGGATCGGCCCGGGTAAGGCGCAATACACGTTGTGCTGCAACGAATCCGGCGGCGTGATCGATGACCTGATCGCCTATTACGTGGCCGACGACGAGATCTTCCTGGTGCCCAACGCGGCCAACACCGCGGCCGTGGTCGCCGAACTGCAGCGGCACGCCCCGCCCGGGCTGACCATCACCGACGAGCACCGGTCCTACGCCGTGCTGGCGGTGCAGGGCCCCAAGGCCGCCGACGTGCTCGGCGCGCTGGGGCTGCCCACCGAGATGGATTACATGGGCTACGCGGATGCCGAGTACGACGGTGTCCCGGTCCGGGTCTGCCGCACCGGCTACACCGGTGAACAGGGCTACGAGTTGCTGCCCGAATGGGAGCGCGCCGGCGTGGTGTGGGATGCGCTGTTGGAGCAGGTGCGCGCCGCCGGCGGGGAACCGGCCGGTCTGGGCGCCCGCGACACCCTGCGCACCGAGATGGGCTACCCGCTGCACGGCCACGAGCTGTCGCTGGACATCTCACCCGTGCAGGCCAGGGCCGGCTGGGCGGTCGGGTGGAAGAAGGACGCCTTCTGGGGCCGCGACGCGCTGCTGGCCGAGAAGCAGGCCGGCCCGCGGCGGACCCTGCGCGGGCTCAAGGCGCTGGGGCGCGGGGTGCTGCGTGCCGACCTGACGGTGCTGGCCCCGGGGGATGAGGCCCGTGACGGAGTCCCCGTCGGTGTCACCACGTCGGGCACCTTCTCGCCCACCCTCAAGGTCGGCATCGCCCTGGCGCTGATCGACACCGCGGCCGGGATCGCCGACGGGCAGACCGTCATCGTCGACGTCCGGGGCCGGCCGCTGGAATGTGAGGTCGTCGCGCCGCCGTTCGTGCCGGCGCGGACCCGATAACGTGCGGTCGGCGGGCGAAAAAGGCTAGCCACCGGGTTATACAATTCAGACCATGACAGACGGTCCCCTCGAATTCACGCTTGCCCGCAACACGTCACCGGCAAGCGACGAGGTACGGGCCGGCATCCTGGCCGATCCCGGATTCGGCCGCTATCACACCGACCACATGGTCTCCATCGACTACAGCGTGGCCGACGGCTGGCACAACGCATCGGTGCTGCCGTACGGGCCGCTGCAGCTCGACCCGTCGGCGATCGTGCTGCACTACGCGCAGGAGATCTTCGAAGGCCTCAAGGCCTACCGCTGGGCCGACGGCTCGGTGGTGTCGTTCCGGCCGGAGGCCAACGCGGCGCGGCTGCAGGCCTCGGCGCGCCGGCTGGCCATCCCGGAGCTGCCCACCGAGACGTTCCTGGAATCACTGCGGCAGCTGATCGCCGTCGACCACCAGTGGGTGCCGCCGGCCGGGGGCGAGGAATCGCTGTATCTGCGGCCGTTCGTCATCGCCACCGAGCCCGGGCTGGGCGTGCGGCCCGCCAACGCCTACCGCTACCTGGTGATCGGGTCACCGGCCGGCGCGTACTTCAAGGGCGGCATCAAGCCGGTCAGCGTGTGGTTGTCGCACGAGTACGTGCGCGCTTCGCCGGGCGGCACCGGCGCCGCGAAGTTCGGTGGTAACTACGCGGCGTCGCTGCTGGCGCAGGCGCAGGCCGCCGACCAGGGCTGCGACCAGGTGGTGTGGCTGGATGCCATCGAACGCCGCTATGTCGAAGAGATGGGCGGGATGAACCTGTTCTTCGTGTTCGGCAGCGGCGGCACGGCCCGGCTGGTGACCCCGGAGCTGTCCGGTTCGCTGCTGCCCGGCATCACCCGGGATTCGTTGCTGCAGCTGGCGACCGACGCGGGTTTCGCCGTCGAGGAGCGCAAGATCGACGTCGAGGAATGGCAGAAGAAGGCCATCGCCGGCGAGATCACCGAGGTGTTCGCGTGCGGCACCGCCGCGGTGATCACCCCGGTCTCGCACGTCAAGCACCGCGATGGGGAGTTCACCATCGCCGACGGACAACCCGGTGAGGTGACGATGGCGTTGCGCGACACCCTGACCGGGATCCAGCGCGGCACCTTCGCCGATACCCACGGCTGGATGGCCAAGCTCGGCTAGACGGGTGCCGTGGCGGTGCTGCGCGGATCGACCAGGATCTTGGCGTGCTTCTCGGGGTCGCCCAGTTCGTCGAAAGCCGTTGCCACGCCGTCGAGTCCGACGGTGCCGGTGATCAGTGGCGCGGCGTCGAGCTTGCCGTCGGCCAGCAGGTGCAGGGTGTCGCGGAATTCCAGCGGGGTGTAGCCGAACACGAATCGCAGGTCGATCTCCTTGCCGATGGCCATCGACGGGCGCAGCTTGTCCTCGCCCATGCACAGCCCGACGACCACCACCCGGGTGCCCAGCGGTGCCGCGGCGATGACGCCGTCGATCATGCCGGGCACGCCGACGCACTCGAATACGATGGGGCGCTTGGGATTTGCCCCGCCGAGCGAGTCGACCAGGCGGTACAGATGCACCCAGCCGGGCACCTTGCGCAGTTTCTCCATGGATCCGACGGCGAGCTCGAACAGCGCCGGTGCCTCGGTGATCATGCCCTTGGCTGCGGCCGCGTCATAGGGGGAGTCGACCGCCGGGTCGACCACCACGTCGGCGCCGCAGCGTTTGGCCAGTGCCCGCCGGCCGGGGGAGAAGTCGCTGGCGACGACGGTGCCGACGCCCCGGGCCTTGAGGTGGCAGATGACGGCCAGACCCAATGGGCCGCAGCCGATGACGACCGCGGTGTCGCGGCGGGAGATGTCGCTGCGCCGTACGGCGTGCAGCGCGACCGCCATCGGTTCGGTCAGGGCCGCGATGTCCATCGACAGCCCGTTGGGCACGGGGAACGTCATCGACGCCTCGGCCAGCGTCCGCTCGGCGAATCCGCCGGGCGCCAGCGGCGACAGCCCCGTCATGTGCACCCCGCCGTGCGCGCGCACCATGGGGAACACCGCCACCGGCGTGCCGACCTTCAACGCCCGCGGGGTGCCCTTGCCGCGTTCGGCGATCTCGCCGCAGAACTCGTGCCCCAGCACGACGGTGGCGGCGCTGTTGATGAAATCCGGGTACCCGATCTCGTCCATCACGCCCTTGAGTTCGTCGGCGTGCAGGCGGGCGTGCAGGTCCGAGCCGCAGATTCCGGCCCGGGCGACGTCGATGACGAGTTGGCCCTTGGCCGGCCGCGGGGCCGGCAGCTCGACGACGTCGAGCGTGCCGGCATGGCAGGTCACGGCGCGCATGGTGGGCGAGGTCGTCCCGGTGGTGGTCATCCCTGCATTATGCGGTACCGCCGGTTCCGGGCAGGTCAGGTGCCGCAGAACGTCCGGTAGCCCGCGGCGAATTCGGCCGGGGCCGGCTCGGCGTAGCGACTCAGGCCGGGGCGCTCGGTGAACGGCTGCCGCACGGCGGCCACCAGGTC
This sequence comes from Mycolicibacterium canariasense, assembly GCF_002101555.1. Taxonomy (GTDB): domain Bacteria; phylum Actinomycetota; class Actinomycetes; order Mycobacteriales; family Mycobacteriaceae; genus Mycobacterium; species Mycobacterium canariasense. The sequence continues at coordinate 11,664 of NZ_LQOL01000083.1, read as the reverse complement.
CCGCACCGGCCCGGGATCCCCGGCGGTGGCCGCGGCCAGCGCCTCTTCGACCAGGTGGTTGCGCGGGATGTAGACCGGGTTGACCCGGTCCATCGCCGCGGTGTCCGGGCCCAGTTCCCGCCACCGGCGGGCCCAGTCGCCGAACCCGTCGGGGACCGTGCCGCGGCTCAGCCCGCGGAAGAACGAGGTGAAATCCGGGCGGTGCTGCCCCAGCAGGTCCAGCAGATCGGCGATGAGTTGCGGGTCTGTCTGTGCGACACCGAGTTTGGCGCTCATCCGGGCGTCGAACTCGCGCTCGTAGTGCTGTTTGAAGGCGCCCAGCGCATCGGTGGCTGTGGCGATCGCGCGGTCGGTGTCGGGGTCGATGAGCGGCAGCAGCGTCTCGGCGAATCGGGCCAGGTTCCAGGCGGCCACCGCAGGCTGGTTGCCGTAGGCGTAGCGGCCCAAGCTGTCGATCGAGCTGAAGACCGTCGCCGGGTCGTAGGACTCCATGAACGCGCACGGCCCGTAGTCGATGGTCTCGCCGGAGATGGTCATGTTGTCGGTGTTCATCACGCCGTGGATGAACCCGACCGCCATCCACTGCGCGATCAGCGCCGCCTGCACGGCGATCACCGCGTCCAGCAGCGCCAGGTACGGGTTGGCGGCGGCGGCCGCCTGCGGGTGGTGGCGGGTGATGGCGTAGTCGGCCAGCCGCCGCACCAGCTCACCGTCACCGCTCAGCGCCGCGTACTGGAAACTGCCGACCCGCAGATGACTGCCGGCCACCCGGGCCAGCACCGCGCCGGGTTGTGGGGTCTCCCGGTGCACGGTCGTCCCGGTGGCCACCACCGCCAGAGCGCGGGTGGTGGGGATGCCCAGTGCATGCATCGCCTCACTGATCACGTACTCGCGCAGCATCGGTCCGACCGCGGCCAGGCCGTCACCGCCACGGGCGAACGGGGTCCGTCCGGATCCCTTGAGGTGCAGGTCGCGGCCGTCGGGCAGTTCACCGAGCAACAGCGCGCGGCCGTCGCCCAGCCGGGGCACCAGACCGCCGAATTGATGGCCGGCATAGGCCTGCGCCACCGGCGCGGCGCCGTCGGGCAGCGCGGTGCCGGTCAGGAAACCGAGTCCGGCGTCGCTGCGCAGCCACTGGGCATCCAGGCCCAGTTCGGCGGCCAGCGGTTCGTTGAGCACCAGCAGTGCCGGGGCGTCGGGGACTTGGGCCTGCCAGGCGATGGACAGTTCCGGCAGCGTGCGGGCGAAGTGGTCACCCAGCGCAATCACAGGTCCAACTGTACTCACGCGGCCGCGAGGCCCAGCGCGACCAGCGTGGTGGTCAATTCGCAGGCTGCACCCAGCACGTCACCGGTGATGCCGCCGAACCGCCGCACGCAATGGGTCACCAGCGCCGCAGCGAGCGCCAGCGCGGCCAGCACCGCGACCGGGCCCAACCACGGCAGTGGGGTGGCCGGCACCGCGGCCGCGGCCAGGGCCAGCGCCCAGGCCGCCACCACCCACCACGGCTGTGAACCGGCCACCAGCGCGCCCAATGTGCTGCCCGGCGCGGCGGGCACCCCGCGCCGGCAGGTCATGACGATGGCCACCCGCCCGGCCGTCACCGCGATCACCACGGCGACCCCGCCGGCCACGCCGAAAGCCAAGCCCTGCAAGACGATTGCCAACACCACGGCCGCCACCCCGAACGGGCCCGCGGTGCCGCCGCGCATCACGGTCAGCGCGCGCTCGGGCGGGCCGTAACAGCCCAGTCCGTCGACGGTGTCCGACAGCCCGTCGATGTGCAGGCCGCGGGTGCCCAACAAGAGCACGGCCACCGCGAGCACCCCGGGCAGCGCCCCGGCGCCGTAGCACTGCGACGCGCCCCACGCGGTCAGGGCCGCCAGCCCGCCCAGCGCGGCGCCCACCACCGGCAGGGCGGTCAGCGCGCCCCGGCCGAACGGGTGGCTCACCCGTAGCGGCAGCACCGTGCCGAAAGCGAAAGCCGAAGCAAGCGAACGGATCACGCGCCGGATACTTGGGCTTCGTCGAAAGTGGCCATCGATGCCAGCGTCGCAACCGCGGCGCGCAGAACGGGCAGGGCCACCGCCGCCCCGGTGCCTTCGCCCAAGCGCATGCCCAAGTCGACGATGGGCGCCAGGCCCAGATGGTCAAGGGCCAGTGTGTGCGCCGGCTCGGTGGAACGGTGCCCGGCCTGCCACCAGGCCCGCGCGCCGGGGGCCAGCAGGTCGGCGATCAGCGCCGCCGCGGTCACCACCACGCCGTCCAGCAGCACCGGGGTGCGCCGCACCGCGGCCTGGGCCAGAAACCCGGCCATCGCGGCGAGGTCGGCGCCGCCGCACACCCGCAGCAACGCCTCGGGGTCGGCGGTGACGCCGCGGGCCCGGTAGAGCGCATCGCGGATGGCCGACACCTTGCGGGCCCAGCCGGCGTCGTCGATGCCGGTGCCGCGGCCGGCCACCACAACCGGCTCGGACCGTGTCACCGCGGCGATCAAAGTCGTTGCCGCGGTGGTGTTTCCGATGCCCATGTCACCCGCGATGAGCAGATCGGCGCCCCCGTCGACCTCCTCGTCGGCGATGGTGCGGCCGGCCTGGATGGCCGCCGCGGTGTCCTCGGCGGTCAGCGCGTCATCGACCGCGATGTTGCCGCTGCTGCGGCGCACCTTGTGCGCCCCGATGGCCGGGCTCAGCGGTTCGGCGTCCACGGCGATGTCCGCGACGCGCACCGACGCCCCCGCCACGCCCGCGATGACGTTGATGGCCGCGCCGCCGGCCGCGAAATTGGCGACCATCTGCGGGGTGACCTCGGGCGGGAAGGCCGACACGCCGGACGCGGTGACCCCGTGGTCCCCGGCGAACACGACGATCCGGGCGCGCTCGAACTGCCGCGGCGGGCAGGCCCCCTGACACGACGCCACCCACACCGACAGGTCCTCCAGCCGGCCCAGCGCCCCTGGCGGTTTGGTCAGCGTGTTCTGCCGGGCCTGCGCGGCCCGCAGTGCGTCCGCATCGGGTGCGACGATCTCCGGGAAAGCGGTCACCTGATCGTCTCCTTCACCACTAGGGGCTGGCCCGCGACCACGAGCACCACCCGGTCGCACCGTGCCGCCAGGCGCTGGTTCAGCGCGCCCAGTTCATCGGCGAACAGCCGGCCGCCCGCGGTCGCAGGCACCACGGTGAGCCCCACCTCGGGGCTCACCAGCGTCAGCTTCCCATCGAATCCTGTGACCGCCGCGCAGAGTTCGTCGACGTCGGCGTGCACCGACCCGCCGGTCCAGGCCTCCCGCCGGTCCATCGCCGCGGTCAACCAGCCGCCGATATCGTCGACCAGTGTCGCGGTGCGGGTGTCGGCGCGCAGAGCGGCTGCCACATCGGCGGTTTCGACGGTGGACCACTGGGCGGGCCGGCGCCGGCGGTGCGCGTCGACGCGCCGGGACCAGTCCGGGTCACCGGTGTCGGTGCTGCCGGTGGCCAGGTAGCGGACCGGGGCGGTGCTCATATCGGCGGCGATATCGGCCTCGGCCCAGTGTGATTTGCCCGAACGGATCCCCCCGAGGACCAGTACCCGCACGCGTGTCAGACGTCGTCGCCGCGGTTGACCATCGGTCGCGGCGCGCGCATCCGGCGCAGCTGTGAGGCGCGGCTGGCGGCGTAGAAGCCGAGCTTGAAACCGCTCTCGGTGTTCGACGGGAACTTCTCGTCGACCATGCGATTCACCCGGCGGCCCACCAGCACACCGTCGATGGCCATCACCACCAGCAGCACCGGCATCCCGTAGGACACCCAGCGCTGCACCTCGACCGCGGGCACCGCCAGCGTGATGAGCACCAGGGCCAGCGCCACCGGCATGAACAGGCCGAGCAGATTGCGGCGGGAGTCCACGATGTCGCGGGCGTACCGGCGCACCGGACCCTTGTCGCGGGGCAGCAGGTAGGCGTCGTCACCGGCCATCATCCGCTCGCGCCGCTCGGTCATCGCGGCGCGCCGGGCCACCTTCTCGGCCTTGCGTTCCTCCCTGCTCAGCTTGGGCTTGGACGCGGCCAGTTCCTTGCGCCGCTTGCGGGCCTCGGCGCTGGTCAGCGGCGCGGGTGCGACGGGCCCGCGCCTGCGGGCGGCCTCGCTGCGTTTGGGGGTGGGCCGGCCCTTGGGGGCGGTCAGTCCGGTGTCACCGGCCGCAGTCGCCGACGCGGGAGCCGAGGCGGCGGCGTCCTCGGGTTGCGGATTGTCCTTCTTGCGGCCCAGCAGATTCACGCCCACAGGGTACGTCCGCTGCGGTATTCCTCGGTATGCGGCTCCGGATTGCACAACCTACGCTGGCCGGATGCATGTGCTGGTGGCCCCGGACTGCTTCGGTGACAGCCTGACCGCGGTGCAGGCCGCCGAGGCCATCGCGGCGGGCTGGGGCCGCGCACGCGGCGGCGACAGCGTCACCCTGGCCCCGCAGTCCGACGGCGGCCCGGGGTTCGTGGAGGTGCTGGCCAGCAGGTTGGGTGGCCTGCGGACCGCCCGGGTCAGCGGGCCCCTGGACGAGACGGTGACCGCGCAGTGGGTGCTCGACGGCGAGACCGCCTACCTGGAATGCGCGCAGGCCTGCGGACTGACCCTGCTGGACGGACCACCGACCGCGCGGACCGCGCTGGCCGCGCACAGCGGGGGAGTCGGCGAGCTGATCGCCGCGGCGCTGGACGCCGGGGCCCGGCGGATCGCCGTCGGGCTGGGCGGCAGCAGTTGCACCGACGGCGGGCGGGGCCTGGTGGAGGCGCTGGCTGCGCACGCGGGCAACGACGATCGGTCGGGCTTGGAGGCCGCACGCGAGCGGCTGGCCGGGGTCGACCTGATCGCCGCCAGCGACGTCGAGCACCCGCTGCTGGGACCGATGGGCGCCGCGGCGGTGTTCGGGCCGCAGAAGGGTGCGGACCCGGAGACGGTGCAGGTGCTGGAACGCCGGCTCACCGAATGGGCGGCCGAACTGGGCCCCGGGATCGCCGAGCAACCGGGCGCCGGCGCGGCCGGCGGTATCGGCGCGGCCCTGCTGGCGCTCGGCGGCCGCCGCGAATCCGGGGCCGCCGTGATCGCCGAGCACACCCACCTGGCCGACGATATCGCCGCCGCCGACCTCGTCATCACCGGCGAGGGCAGGTTCGACGACCAGTCGCTGCACGGCAAGGTGGTCAGCGCGCTGGCCGCGGGCGCCCGGCAGCGCGGCACACCGGTGCTGGTGCTGGCGGGTCAGGTGACGCTGGGGCCCGACGCGCTGGCCGCGGCGGGTATCACCGCGGCCCACTCGATCACCGACTACGCCGGGTCCGTGCAACGCGCGATCGCCGATGCCGCCAACCAGCTGACCGGATTGGCCGAGCGCACCGCCCGGGGTTGGCCGTGAGAGTCGGGAATAGCGCCCGGACAAGGTACCGTTGAACTAGATCGCGATTGCGTGACCAGCACTCAGGAGAAGCAATGACTGTTCAGGACGACACCACCATCGAAACCCACGGTGTGGTGCTGACCGACGCGGCCGCCGCCAAGGCCAAGGCGCTGCTCGACCAAGAGGGTCGCGACGACCTGGCGCTGCGCATCGCCGTGCAGCCCGGGGGCTGCGCCGGCCTGCGTTACAACCTGTTCTTCGACGACCGGACCCTCGACGGTGATCTGACCGCCGATTTCGGTGGCGTGGCGCTGACCGTCGACCGGATGAGCGCCCCCTACGTGCAGGGCGCCACCATCGACTTCGTCGACACCATCGAGAAGCAGGGTTTCACCATCGACAACCCGAACGCCACCGGTTCGTGCGCCTGCGGCGACTCGTTCAATTGATCTGATCGGTGCGCTGCACGTAGCTGCAGACCAGCACCTGGTTGTCTTGGGCGAGCAGCTGGGCCACGGCTTGGCGTTCGCCATCCGCGGACGACGATGACGGCATCCGCCCGGACGGGGCGGGCGTCCCTTTCATGCTGAACAGCACCTGCGCCTGGTTGGGTGACAGGTAGACGATCTTGTCGATCGACGTCACCTCGACGCGCTTGTACTGCTTACGGAACGCGTCGCCGCTCATATCGGCCAGCGCCAGGTCGGAATCACGGTTCTTCACCGCGTCGTAGAGCCCGCACAGGGTGTGCCGGGCGATGGTCTGTTCGTCGCCGTCGGCCAGCGCGTCGAGGAACTGCTGGATGGCCGGCCTCGCCGTCGCCGCGGTGATCGGCTGATGGGTCTCCTGCCGGCCCGCGAACACGGCGACCCCGGCCACGGCGGCGACCACCGCGAGGACCGCTGCGATCGCCACGACCAGCGGCCAGCGCCTGCGCTTGGGATACTGCACCGGTGGCGGAAGCATCCCCGGATAGGCGGCGGAGACCTGGTGCGGGGGAAATTGCTGCGGTGGGCCCGGAGGCGGAAAGGACATCCGATACGTTTCGGTGTCTAGGCTTGGACTCGCCGGTCGAACACGACCGTCAATTGGACTTTCAGGCAGGCTAGCGCACCGGGACGGATATGCCCCTGGCGCACCCGTACGCTAGTTAGATTCATTAATGAAAATGAAGGGCGACGTCGTGACCATTGCGGTGACCGGTTCCATTGCGACCGACCATCTGATGAAGTTTCCTGGCAAGTTCTCCGGGCAGCTGCTGCCCGAGCACCTGCAGAAGGTGTCGTTGAGCTTCCTGGTCGACGATCTGGTCATCCACCGCGGCGGGGTCGCCGGCAACATGGCCTTCGCCATCGGCGTGCTCGGCGGCAAGGCGGCCCTGGTCGGTGCGGCCGGCTCGGACTTCGCCGACTACCGGCGGTGGCTCACCGACCACGGCGTCGACTGTGACAACGTGCTGATCTCCGATCAGGCCTACACCGCCCGGTTCGTCTGCACCACCGACGAGGACATGGCCCAGATCGCCTCGTTCTACCCGGGCGCCATGTCCGAGGCCCGCAACATCAAGCTGGCCGATGTCGTATCACGAACGGGCGCACCGGAATTGGTGATCGTCGGCGCCAACGACCCGGAGGCCATGTTCGCCCACACCGAGGAGTGCCGCAGCCTGGGGCTGGCGTTCGCCGCCGACCCGAGCCAGCAGCTGGCCAGACTGAACGGGGACGAGATCCGCCGCCTGATCGACGGTGCCACCTACCTGTTCACCAACGACTACGAGTGGGACCTGCTCCTGCAGAAGTCCGGCCTGAGCGAAGCCCAGGTGATGAGCCAGATCGGCCTGCGGGTCACCACACTGGGTGCCAAGGGGGTGGACCTGGTGTCCTCCGACGGAACCTTCGTGCACGTCGACGTCGTCCCCGAGACCCACCAGGCCGACCCGACCGGCATCGGTGACGCCTTCCGCGCCGGATTCCTCACCGGCCGGTCGGCCGGGCTGAGCCTGGAGCGCTCGGCTCAGCTGGCCTCGCTGGTGGCGGTGCTGGTGCTGGAGACCACCGGTCCGCAGGAGTGGACGTGGGACCGCGAGACCGCGCTGGTGCGCCTCGGCGACGCCTACGGTGCCGACGCGGCCGCGGAGATTGCCTCGGCGTTGGCCTGATCCCACGTCGAATTCGACGAACGGGCGCGAATTACTCGCACTTTCGCGCCCGTTTGGTCAATTGGGCGGGAAGGGGTCAGAGCTGGACGGGGTAGGTCGGTTCGGCGATCTGCGGTGTCACGCTGCCCTCCACGAAGATGGCGTGCCAGAGCATGTAGATCAGCACCGTCCACAACCGGCGGCTGTGATCGGCTTCACCGGCGCGGTGCTCGTCGAGCATGGTCCGCACCGCGCCCAGGTCGATCAGGTCGCCGGTCGCCGACGCGGCCACCGTCGCATACGCCCAGTCCAGCAGTTCGCCGGCCCGCAGCCAGTGCCGGATCGGCACCGGGAAGCCCAGCTTCGCGCGGTGCAGCACATGCGCGGGCACGATCGGTTCCAGCGCGCGGCGCAACGCGTACTTGGTGGTGGTACGGGTGATCTTCTGCTCGTACGGCAGCCGGGACGCCACCGCGAACACCTCGGGGTCCAGGAACGGCACCCGCAACTCCAGCGAGTTGGCCATGGTCATCTTGTCGGCCTTGACCAGGATGTCGCCGCGTAACCAGGTGAACAGGTCGATGTGCTGCATGCGCGCCACCGGATCCCAGCCCGCCGACGAGGCGTAGAGCCCCGCCGTCACATCGGTGTGCGTCCAGTCCGGGTTGAACTTGCGCAGCACCGCGCGCAGCTGGTCGTCGGAGAAGCTGCGGGCGTTGCCGTAGTACCGCTCTTCCAGCGTCAGCGACCCGCGGTGCAGCAGGCTCTTGCCGCGCATGCCTTCGGGCAGCGGTTTGGCGGCCTTGCCCAGCGAGCGCCGCACCGGCCGCGGCAGATAGTCGAAAGGCTTGAGCGACAACGGCTCCCGGTAGATCGTGTAGCCGCCGAAGAGTTCGTCGGCGCCCTCGCCGGACAGCACCACCTTGACGTGTTTGCGCGCCTCGCGGGCGATGAAGAACAGCGGCACCAGCGCCGGGTCGGCCACCGGTTCGTCGAGATACCAGACGATCTCGGGCAGCGCGGCGACGAACTCCTCCTGGCTGACCACCTTGGTCACGTGCCGCGCCCCGATGGCCTCGGCGGAGGCAACGGCGACGTCGACCTCGGAGAAGCCCTCCCGCTCGAATCCGGTGGTGAAGGTGATCAGCCGCGGGTTGTGCCGCATCGCCAGCGCGGCGATCGCCGTCGAATCGATACCGCCGGACAGGAACGCCCCGACGGTGACGTCGGCGCGCATGTGCTTGGCGACGGAGTCCTCCAGCACCGCGGTGATCTCGTCGTAGCGGGCCTGCTCCTCGTTCGGGATGAACGGCACCGCGGCGAACCGCGGGACGAAATACCGGGTGATCTCCGGGGCGGCTCCCGGCCGGATCCGAGCATAGCTGCCCGATTCCAGCCGGCGCACCCCGCGCTGCAACGTCTCGGGTTCGGGCACGTACTGCAGCACCGTGTAGTGCTGCACCGCGCGCTCGTCGATGTCGAGGTCCAGACCCGCCGTCGGCGCCAGCTCGACCAGGCATTTCTTCTCGCTGCCCAGCACGGTGCCGCCCGGGCCGCTGGCCAGGTACAGCGGTTTGATCCCGAACGGGTCGCGTGCGCAGATCAACTCGCGGGTCTGGGTGTCCCACAGCGCGAAGGCGAACATGCCGCGCAGCCGGGACAGCACATCGGTGCCCCAGTAGTGGAAACCGGCGACGATCGCCTCACCGTCACCCTCGGTGTGGAACACCGCGCCGTGCTCGGAACGCAGGGCTTCCCTCAACTCGAGGTAGTTGTAGATCTCGCCGTTGAACACCAACGCGTAGCGCTGCGGGGCGTCCTCGGGTCCCCAGCGCAGCGGTTGGTGGCTGTGGGCGATGTCGATGATCGACAGCCGGTTGAAGCCGAGCACCACGTCGTCGTCGGACCAGGTGCCCGGTTCGTCGGGACCCCGGTGGCGCATCAGATGCGAGGCTCCGGACACCGCGTCGACCAGTGCCGGGGAGATCTCGACGGACGGGTCAGTCAGGTAGGCCAGCAGTCCGCACACCGGGCCAGTATGCCGAACAACCTGGGTCAAGCCCGAGTTGGCAGGTCGCTTCGCGGGTTGGCACACCGGTGGTCTACGCTGCGTAGTACATACAGAGCCGACCGACCGCACGGCGGTCCACCGACTTCTATAGGAGGCGCCAACGTGACCGCTCGCGGGTACAAGTTGGTGGCGTTGTCACTGGTCTTGGGCGGGCTGACGGTCCTGCTCAGCGGGTGCAGTTGGCAGGAGGTGTTCGGCCTCGGCTGGCCCACCGGAATCACGCCAGAAGGCAAGCTCAACCGCGACCTGTGGGTGTGGTCGGTGATCGCCTCGTTCGTCGTCGGCGCCATCGTGTGGGCGCTCATCTTCTGGGCCAGCGCCTTCCACCGGAAGAAGGCCACCGACACCGAGCTGCCGCGTCAGTTCGGCTACAACATGCCGCTGGAACTGGTGCTGACCGTGGTGCCTTTCCTCATCATCTCGGTGCTGTTCTACTTCACCGTCGTGGTCCAGGAGCGCATGCTGCACAAGGACCCCAACCCCGAGGTCGTCATCGACGTCACCGCCTTCCAGTGGAACTGGAAGTTCGGCTACCAGAAGATCGCCTTCGGCGACGGCACCTTCAGCTACGACGGCGCGGACCCCGAGAAGAAGGCCGCCATGACGTCCAAGCCCGAGGGCGTGGACGAACACGGTGAAGAGCGCGTCGGCGCCATCCGCGGCCTCAACCCCGAGGACCGTACCTACCTGAACTTCGACAAGGTGGAGACCCTCGGCACGTCCACCGAGATTCCGATCCTGGTGCTGCCCAAGGGCAAGCGCATCGAATTCCAGATCGCCTCGGCCGACGTGATCCACGGGTTCTGGGTGCCGGAGTTCCTGTTCAAGCGCGACGTGATGCCCGACCCGAAGGCGAACAACTCCGACAACGTCTTCCAGGTCAGTGAGATCCAGGAGACCGGCGCGTTCGTCGGCCGCTGCACCGAGATGTGCGGCACCTACCACTCGATGATGAACTTCGAGGTCCGCGTCGTGGAGCCCAACGACTTCAAGGCCTACCTGCAGCAGCGCATCGCCGGTAAGACCAATGCCGAAGCGCTGCAGGCGATCAACCAGGATCCGCTGGCGGTCACCACGCATCCGTTCGACACCCGGCGCGGCGAGCAGGTCGGCGTGCCGCCCGTCCAGGCGAGCAAGTAAGGACCACTCATGCATATCGAAGCGCGGTTGTTCGAGTTCCTGACGGCCTTCTTCGCCCTGGCCGCGGTGGTGTACGGCGTGCTCACCGCGCTGTTCGCCACCGGCGGCATCGAGTGGGCGGGCACGGTGGCGCTGGTGCTGACCACCGGTCTGACCCTGATCACCGGTACCTTCTTCCGGTTCGTCGCCCGGCGCCTGGACACCCGGCCCGAGGACTACGAGGACGCCGAGATCAGTGACGGCGCCGGCGAACTGGGCTTCTTCAGCCCGCACAGCTGGTGGCCGGTGCTCATCGCGCTGTCCTTCTCGACGGCGGCCGTCGGTGCCGCGCTCTGGTTGCCGTGGCTGATCGTGGCCGGTATCTGCTTCGTGCTGTTCACCGCCGGCGGCCTGGTCTTCGAGTACTACATCGGCCCCGAGAAGCACTGATCCCACCCAGGTCACAACCATGCGTCAGTTCTCTGACGTGCCGCGTCGCCTGATCCACTCGCGCACCTGGTTGGGTAGTGTTGCCGAGGCAGCATTCGAGACGGATAGGCCGAGGGTTAGTTGGAGATGAGCGGGCCTTCAGGACCGGACAAACCCGGTGCGGGCGACGAGCCGGCACCGAGCACCGGTGAGACGGAGATCCATTCGCGGGCGTATTCCGCACCGGAATCCGAACAGTTCGTCAGCGCACCGTACGTTCCGCCGGATCCGGCGCTCTACGACTACGACAGCTACGATCCCGCGGTCGACGACACCCCCGACGCCCCGCCGCGCTGGCCCTGGGTCGTCGGCGTCGTCGCCATCATCGCGGCCGTCGCGCTGGTCGCCTCCGTCGCGGTTCTGGTGACCCGCACCGACAACACCAACCTGGCCACCCCGGCGACGAGCACCACCACGTCGGCGCCGCCGGTGCAGGACGAGATCACCACCACACCGCCGCCCCCGCCGCCGAGCCCGGAGC
>NZ_LQOL01000082.1 GCF_002101555.1 Mycolicibacterium canariasense | reverse complement strand
ACACACCCAGCCAACCAGACACCCCAATCACAGGCCGACAGCAGCTGACCGTTCTACACCCTCAATCATGAAGAGCCGGTAATTGGGCCATCAACACCGGAAACGGCTACTACGGGGGCCTGCAGTTCACCATGGGTACCTGGCGGGCCAACGGCGGCAGCGGGTCGCCCCACCAGGCCAGCCGGGAGGAGCAGATCCGGGTGGCCAACAATGTGCTTCGCTCGCAGGGCATCGGCGCGTGGCCGGTGTGCGGCCGCCGCGGCTGACGCCGGCGTCATATATCAAACACGCGCCAATGGCGCCGGGCTTTCGAGCCCGGCGCCATTGTTTTCTCATACATATCGCCAATATGCATAGGCCACATAAGAAACCCCTAAAACTTCGGCATCGTCAGTAACACGCGATTTCCCCCACCCGAAACACGGGTAACCGCAGTGCCAGAAAACACCATCAAGCACATGCGGAACTCGTGTCACCGGTCGGGGAAGGACCGCAATGAAGAACATCGGCGTCGCTCTGCAGAAGACTTTCACCCGCATGCTGTGGGTCGCGGCCGCGACCGGCGCCTTCGCCGCCGCACCGCTGACCCTGGCGGCGACAGCCAACGCCGACAGCGGCGTCAACTGGGACGCCATCGCCCAGTGCGAGTCCGGCGGCAACTGGTCGATCAACACCGGCAACGGCGCTTCTGGAGGACTCCAGTTCAAACAAGCCACCTGGACCGCCAATGGTGGTGTGGGCGCGCCGCACCAGGCCAGTCGCGCCGAGCAGATCCGCGTCGCGGAGAACGTGCTGCGCACCCAGGGCCTCGGAGCCTGGCCGAGCTGCGGCGCCAAGGGCGCCACCCCCGCGGTCTGGACCAACCCGGCCCCCGCCGGCCAGAATCCCGCCGCCACCGGCTGCCAGGCCATCCGGCCCGGAGCCATCCTCGGCATCTTCGACATCCGCAAGATGTGCACCGCGCTCGCCGCCTTCGGGCAGCCGCGCTGATCATCCGTCCCAGGTTGGGATCGGTAGCCGCTTCTCTCACTCACGCTGTCGGAGCCACCGCATGACAGCGCTGGTCCCGACCAGAGAAGAGAGAATGATGACCGCCCTACCCCTGCGATTCGGCCTGGCCGCAGCTGCCCTCAGCATCTGCGCGCTCAGCGGCTGCTCGACGGTCGCTGACGTCCGCAAGATCACCGACGCGGCCACATCGGCGGTCGAGCAGATCCAGGAGGGCGCCGGAGCGCTGACCGAATCGACGGGCAGTGTGCTCACCGTCGACGGGTTGAACAAGGCTTTCGCCGCCATCTCGGCGGAGGTCGGAGCCGACCCGATGCAGGTGGTCGAGGTCACGCTGGTCCCGACGACGGTCACCGTGCAAGCCGTCGATCCCAACGCGCCCACCGAATTGAACCAGTGGACCTACACCGCCGGGCATGTCGGCACACCCCGGCCGGTGGACTATGACGACGACACCGAGGCGTTGCGGCAGAACATCTTTGCCGTGTCGGAGGTGCCGGCCAGTGCGATCATCGCCGCGGTCGACGGCGCCGTGGCCGCCAGCGGAATCGCCGACGGCACGGTGCAGTCGGTGATCGTGGACCGCAACCTGCCGTTCGACGACAGCCTGCGCATCCTCATCAACGTCGCAGGGGAGCGGAGCACCAAGCAGGTCCGGGCCGACAGCGCGGGGCAGATCACCGACGTCGTCTGATCCGGTTAGCGTGGCGGGATGACGCCTCACCACGCCTTCGGTGACCTCGACCGCTTTCTCGAACTGCCCAGGGTTGCCGGGCTGGCCGTCTCGCCCGACGGCTCCCGGCTGGTCACCACCATCACCGAGATCAACGACGAACACACCGAATTCGTCACGGCGATATGGGAGCTGGATCCGGCCGGGCAGCGCCCCGCGCGGCGACTGACGCGCGGGGCCAAGGGCGAAACGGCACCGGCCTTCACCGCCGACGGCGACCTGCTGTTCATCGCGGCACGCCCCACGCCCGATGACGCCAAGCCGCCGGCGGCACTGTGGCGGCTGCCCGCGTCCGGCGGTGAGGCCGTCGAACTGCTGACGCTCCCCGGCGGGATCGGTGCGGTGCACACCGCGACCTCGGCCGACCGGGCCATCGTCACCGCGCCGCTGCTTCCCTCGGCGGTCACCGTGGCGGACGACGCGCGATTGCGCACGCTGCGGAAGGACAACCAGGTTTCGGCCATTCTGCACAGCCGGTACCCGGTGCGGTACTGGGATCACGACCTCGGGCCCGATCACCCGCACCTGCTCGATGCCGCCGACTCCCGCGACCTCACCCCGTCGCCCGGGGCGGCCCTGCGTGAGGCCGGGGTAGCCGTCAGCGCCGACGGCACCTTCGTGGTGACGTCCTGGCACGCGCCCGGGCCGGGCGCCTCCATCCGCGTCTGCATCGTGCGCGTCGACACCGCCACCGGCGCGCGGCAGGTGATCGTCGAAGACCCGGACGCCGATCTGGGCCATCCCGCCATCTCGCCGGACGGCCGCCGGCTGGCGTTCTTGCGCGAGACGGTGTCCACCCCCGAGCAAGCGCCCCGGATCACGTTGTGCGTCATGACGTTCGGCAGACCCTGGGTGGAGTTGAGCCGGGACTGGGATCGCTGGCCCGCCTCGGTCGACTGGACGGCCGACGGGACCGGCCTCGTGGTCACCGCCGACGACAACGGCAGGTGCCCGATCTTCGCGGTGGACCCGGACACTGGCGCCGTCACCAGACTGACCGACGACGACTACAGCTACGCCGAGGTGCGCACCGCGCCCGGCGGCGTCGTCTACGCGCTGCGCCATTCGTACACCGCTCCGCCGCATCCGGTGCGCATCGATGCCGACGGGCAGGTGGTGGTGTTGCCCTGCGTCGACATCCCGGAATTGCCCGGCGAATTGGACGAGATCACCGCCACAGCACCCGATGGCGTGCGGGTACGGTCCTGGCTGGTGCTGCCGCGGACATCCGAACCGGCGCCCCTGCTGCTGTGGGTGCACGGCGGGCCGCTGGGCAGCTGGAACGCCTGGCACTGGCGGTGGAATCCGTGGCTGCTGGCGGCCGCCGGCTATGCCGTGCTGCTACCCGACCCGGCGCTGTCCACGGGGTACGGACAGGACTTCATCCAGCGTGGCTGGGGCGCCTGGGGTGCGGCGCCCTATACGGACCTGATGGCGGCCACCGACGCGGCCTGCGCACACCCGCGGGTGGATGCCGGGAGGACGGCCGCCATGGGCGGATCCTTCGGCGGGTACATGGCCAATTGGATCGCCGGACACACCGAGCGGTTCGATGCGATCGTCACCCATGCCAGCCTGTGGGCGCTCGATCAGTTCGGGCATACCACCGACGGGGCGTACTGGTGGGTGCGCGAGATGACCGAGCAGATGACACAACACAATTCACCGCACCGGCACGTCGACCGGATCGCTACCCCGATGCTGGTGATCCACGGCGACAAGGACTACCGCGTGCCCGTCGGTGAAGCGTTGCGGCTCTGGTACGAACTACTCACCGAGTCGGCACTGCCGGCCGACGACGACGGTGACAGCCCGCATCGGTTCCTGTATTTCCCCACCGAAGGGCACTGGATCGCCGCGCCACAGCACACCAAGATCTGGTACCAGGTGATCCTGGCCTTTCTGGCCCGTCACGTCCTGGGGGAGGACGGCCCCCTGCCCGAGACACTCGGGTAGCTTCGGGCGCATGAGCACCCAGCGGGAATTCGACCTCGTCCTCTATGGCGCCACCGGGTTCGCCGGCAAACTCACCGCGGAATACCTGGCCACGGCCGGTGCGTCGGCCCGGATCGCCCTCGCCGGTAGGTCGGCCCAGAAGGTGCGTGCGGTGCGCGACACCCTCGGCGAGGCTGCTCACGCCTGGCCCATCATCGAGGCCGATACGAGCGCTCCGACCACGCTGGCGGCGATGGCTGCGCGCACCCAGGTGGTGGTCAGCACGGTCGGGCCCTACACCCGCTACGGGCTGCCCCTGGTGGCGGCCTGCGTGCAAGCCGGAACCGACTACGCCGACCTGACCGGGGAGACACCCTTCATCCGCGACAGTGCCGACCAGTTCCACAAGCAGGCTGCCGACACCGGTGCCCGCATCGTGCACTCCTGCGGATTCGACTCGATCCCTTCGGATCTGACCGTCTACGCGCTTTATCACCGCTGCCGCGACGACGGCTCGGGCGAACTCACCGACACCGATCTGGTGCTGCGCCGGTTCGCCGGCGGGGTCTCCGGCGGCACCATCGCATCGATGATGGAGTTCTTCCGTGCCGCCGCAAGCGATCCCGACATCCGCAGCGCGATGCTCGATCCCTACACACTGAGCACCGACCGTGCCGCCGAACCCGAACTCGGCCACCAATCGGACACGCCCTGGCGACGTGGTGCCCAGATCGCCCCGGAACTGGCGGGCATCTGGACCGGTGCGTTCGCCATGGCGGCACCCAACTCGCGAATAGTGCGCCGCAGCAACGCGCTTCTCGACTGGGCGTACGGCCGGAGATTCCGCTACGCCGAGCACATGAGCACCGGCTCCTCAGTCCTGGCGCCGGTCGCATCCGCGGTGGACACGGCGGTCAACGCCGCAGCCTTCGGCCTCGGGATGAGATATCTCGACAAGGTGCCGTCCACGCTGCTGGAACGGATCACCCCGAAACCGGGCAGTGGGCCCAGTGAACGGACCCGGGACAAGGGGCATTACCGCATCGAGACCTACACCACCACAACCGGTGGCGCCCGGTACCGCGCCGTCATCGCCCAGCAGGGTGACCCGGGCTACAAGGCCACCGCCGTGCTGCTCGGCGAGAGCGGATTGGCCCTGGCGCTGGACCGCGACCGGCTTTCCGACCTGCGCGGCGTGCTCACCCCGGCGGCGGCGATGGGTGACGCGTTGCTCACCCGGCTCCCCGCTGCCGGGGTGACGTTGGAGACCACCCGGCTGAATTGAAACCGGTGAGCGCCGAACACCTGTGGGCCAGGGTCGAACACGGCTAGGGTCGACTGCGGGTAGGAACTTCAACCAGCGATGAAGGTGGGGACGACATGGCCGGTCTTGATGAACTTTTCGCACAGATTCCGGTACAGGACATTGCCTCCAGGCTCGGCGCCGATGAAGGCGAGGTGAACAACGCCATCCGGACCCTGGTGCCCGCCCTGGTCGGCGGCCTGCAGCACAACGTGCAGTCCGGTGACATCGACTCGAGCCAATTGGAGTCCGCTGTCTCCGCGCAGGGTGCTAGCCGTCTGCTCGACGGCGGGGTGAGCGTCGACCAGGTCGACCAGGCCGAGGGCAACAACATCGTGGCCAACATCTTCGGCGGTAACGACAGCGGCCAGGTCGCGGCCGCGCTCGCGGGCACCGGTGCCGGGGGCAGCAACCTGGTCAAGCAGTTGCTGCCGATCCTGGCTCCCATCGTGCTGGCCTATATCGGCAAGCAGTTCGCCCAGAAGAGCGGCGATGCGCAGCCCGAGGCCGCGTCGTCCGGCGGCGGGCTGGGGGAGGTGCTGGGCAGCATCCTCGGCGGCGGCGGTGGTGGAAACAACCCGCTGGGCAGCATCCTGGGCAGCGTGCTCGGTGGCGGCTCCGGCGGGCAGGGCGGTAATCAGGGAAACGTCATCGGCGACGTCCTGGGCGGGCTGCTGGGCGGCAAGAAGTGATGTGTGGAGCCGCACCCGTAATGGTTACGGGCGCGGCTCCACACATCACCGTGAACGGGGGCTTGTTCGGGCACTCGTCGGGTTTCCTTAGAATCGAGCGGTGACTGCCAGCCCTTCCTCGCGCGCCGATGCCCTGCCCAAGTCCTGGGAGCCGGGTGCGGTAGAGAGCGAGCTGTATCAGGGTTGGGTCGACGCCGGTTACTTCACCGCCGATCCGTCGAGCGCCAAGCCGCCGTACTCGATCGTGCTGCCGCCTCCCAACGTGACGGGCAGCCTGCACATGGGCCACGCCCTGGACCACACCCTGATGGACGCCCTGACCCGGCGCAAGCGCATGCAGGGTTACGAGGTGCTGTGGCTGCCCGGCATGGACCATGCCGGCATCGCCACCCAGTCGGTGGTGGAAAAGCAGCTCGCCGTGGACGGCAAGACCAAAGAGGACTTCGGTCGCGAACTGTTCGTCGAGAAGGTGTGGGACTGGAAGCGTGAATCCGGCGGCACCATCGGCGGGCAGATGCGCCGGCTCGGCGACGGGGTGGACTGGAGCCGCGACCGCTTCACCATGGACGAGGGCCTGTCCCGCGCCGTCCGCACCATCTTCAAGCGGCTGTACGACGCCGGGCTGATCTACCAGGCCGAGCGGTTGGTGAACTGGTCGCCGGTGCTGAGGACCGCGATCAGCGACCTCGAGGTCAAGTACGAGGACGTCGAGGGCGAGCTCGTCTCCTTCCGGTACGGCTCCATGGACGACACGCAGCCGCATATCGTGGTGGCCACCACGCGGCTGGAGACCATGCTCGGTGACACCGCCATCGCGGTGCATCCCGATGACGAGCGCTACCGCGCGCTGGTCGGCAAGTCCCTGCCGCACCCGTTCCTCGACCGCGAGATCGTGATCGTCGCCGACGAGCACGTCGACCCCGAATTCGGTACCGGCGCAGTCAAAGTCACCCCGGCGCACGACCCCAACGACTTCGAGATCGGGGTCCGGCACAACCTGCCGATGCCGTCGATCCTCGACATCACGGGTGCGATCACCGGCACCGGGACGCAATTCGACGGGATGGACCGGTTCGAGGCGCGGGTGGCGGTGCGCGAGGCCTTGGCCGCGCAGGGCCGCATCGTCGCCGAGAAGCGTCCCTACCTGCACAGCGTCGGGCATTCCGAGCGCAGCGGCGAGCCCATCGAGCCGCGGCTGAGCCTGCAATGGTGGGTCAAGGTCGAATCGCTGGCCAAGGCTGCCGGTGACGCGGTGCGCAGTGGCGACACCGTGATCCACCCGGCCAGCCTGGAACCGCGCTGGTTCGCTTGGGTGGACAACATGCACGACTGGTGCATCTCGCGCCAACTGTGGTGGGGGCACCGCATCCCGATCTGGCACGGGCCCGACGGCCAGCAGGTGTGCCTGGGTCCCGACGAAACCCCGCCCGAGGGCTGGGTGCAGGACCCCGATGTGCTCGACACCTGGTTCTCCTCGGCGCTGTGGCCGTTCTCCACGATGGGCTGGCCCGAGCGCACCCCGGAGCTGGAGAAGTTCTATCCGACCAGCGTGCTGGTCACCGGCTACGACATCCTGTTCTTCTGGGTGGCCCGGATGATGATGTTCGGCACCTTCGTCGCCGGCGACGACGCGATCGGCGCCGGTTCCGTCCCGTTCCGGAATGTCTTCCTGCACGGCCTGATTCGTGACGAATTCGGTCGCAAGATGAGCAAGTCCAAGGGCAACGGCATCGACCCGCTGGACTGGGTGGAGAAGTTCGGCGCCGACGCGCTGCGCTTCACCCTGGCCCGCGGGGCCAGTCCCGGCGGGGACCTTTCCATCGGTGAGGACCACGCCCGCGCGTCACGCAACTTCGCCACCAAGCTGTTCAACGCCACCAAGTTCGCCCTGATGAACGGTGCCGCGCCGGCCCCGCTGCCGGAGGCCGGTGAGCTGACCGACGCCGACCGCTGGATCCTGGGCCGCCTCGACGAGGTGCGCGCCGAGGCGGACGCGGCCTTCGAGAGCTACGAGTTCAGCCGGGCCTGCGAGGCGCTGTACCACTTCGCCTGGGACGAGTTCTGCGACTGGTATGTCGAGCTCGCCAAAGTCCAGATCTCGCAGGGTCTTTCGCACACCACGGCGGTGCTCGCCGCGGTGCTGGACACGCTGCTCAAACTGCTGCACCCGGTGATGCCGTTCGTCACCGAGACGCTGTGGAAGACGCTCACCGGTGGTGAGTCGATCGTCGTCGCCGACTGGCCCGAGCCGTCGGGCTTCGCGCCGGATGCGGTCGCCACCCGGCGGATCACCGACATGCAGAAGCTGGTCACCGAGGTGCGCCGATTCCGCAGCGACCAGGGCCTGGCCGACCGGCAGCGGGTGCCGGCCCGGCTCACCGGCCTGGACGCCGCCGACGTGGAATCGCAGCTGCCCGCGGTCACCGCGCTGGCCTGGCTGACCGAACCGGCCGACGGCTTCACCGCCTCGGCATCGGTCGAGGTGCGCCTGTCCGAGGGCACGGTGGTGGTCGAGGTGGACACCTCCGGCACCGTCGACGTCGCCGCCGAACGACGCCGTCTGGAGAAGGACCTGGCCGCTGCGGAGAAGGAACTGGCGCAAACCACAGGCAAACTCGGCAACGCCGAGTTCCTGGCCAAGGCGCCCGAGGCCGTCGTCGACAAGATCAAGGCCCGCCGTCAGCTGGCGCAGGAAGAGGTCGAGCGGATCACGGCGCGGCTTGCCGGGTTGCGATGAGCAATCCGGAACCCACCCCGGACGAGATCGCGGCGCTGCTGCAGGTCGAGCACCTGCTCGACCAGCGGTGGCCGGAAACCAAGATCGAGCCGAGCACCGCCCGTGTCGAGGCGCTGCTGGAGCTGCTGGGTTCGCCGCAGCGCAGCTATCCGTCGATCCACATCGCCGGCACCAACGGCAAGACGTCGGTCGCGCGGATGGTCGACGCCCTGCTGACCGCGCTGCACCGGCGCACCGGGCGGACCACCAGCCCGCACCTGCAGTCGGCCGTCGAACGCATCTCGATCGACGGAAAGCCCATCAGCCCAGGGCAATACGTCGCCACTTACCGTGAGATCGAACCGTTCGTCGAACTCGTCGACGCGCAGTCGGAAGCGGCCGGCGGGCCAAAGATGAGCAAGTTCGAGGTGCTCACCGTGATGGCGTTCGCGGCGTTCGCCGACGCCCCCGTCGACGTCGCGGTGATCGAGACCGGCCTCGGCGGCCGGTGGGACGCCACGAACGTGGTCACCGCGCCGGTCGCCGTCATCACCCCGATCGGGTTGGACCACACCGAGTTTCTGGGCGACACCATCGCCCAGATCGCGGGGGAGAAGGCCGGCATCATCACCAAACAAGCCGACGACCTGGTCCCCACCGACACCGTCGCGGTGATCGCCCGCCAGCCACCCGAGGCGATGGAGGTGCTGCTGGCACAGGCCGTCACCGCCGACGCCGCGGTGGCCCGGGAGGATTCGGAGTTCGCGGTGCTCAGCCGCCAGATCGCCATCGGCGGCCAGGTGCTGTCGCTGCAGGGGCTGGGCGGGACCTACGAGGACATCTTCCTGCCGCTGCACGGTGAGCATCAGGCGCACAACGCCGTTCTCGCGCTGGCCGCCGTCGAGGCGTTCTTCGGGGCGGGCGCCCAACGCCAACTCGACATCGACGCCGTCCGCGCGGGGTTCGCGGCCGCGGCCAGTCCCGGCCGGCTGGAGCGGGTACGCAACGCACCCACGGTCTTCCTGGACGCGGCGCACAATCCGGCCGGTGCCACCGCGCTGACCGCGGCGCTGGCCGCGGAATTCGACTTCCGCTATCTCGTCGGTGTGGTGTCGGTGATGGGGGACAAGGACGTCGACGGCATCTTGGCCGCGCTGGAACCCGCCTTCGACCAGATTGTCGTCACCAACAACGGCTCGCCGCGCGCCATGAGCGTCGAGGAGCTGGCGCTGCGCGCCGAGGAGCGGTTCGGCCCGGAACGCGTCATCACGGCGGCGACCCTGCCCGACGCGATCGAGACGGCCATCGCGGCGGTGGAGGAATCCGCCGGCGGTGAAGGTCTGTCCGGCAGCGGCATCGTCATCACCGGCTCGGTGGTGACGGCGGGCGCCGCGCGGACCTTGTTCGGACGGGACCCGGCATGAGCGCCCCCGATCCGTGGAAGAGCTTCCGTGGCGTGATGGCCGGCACGCTGATCCTGGAGGCCATCGTCGTGCTGCTGGCGCTGCCGGTGGTGTCATTCGGTACCGGCGGCCTGACCTGGGTGTCCGGCGGGTTCCTGATCGGCATGGCCGTGCTGTTGGTGCTGCTGTCGGGGATCCAGGGCCGGCCGGGCGCCATCTGGATCAATCTCGGCATGCAGCTGGTGCTCGTCGGCGGGGCGTTCATCCACTGGGGCATCGGCTTCATCGGGGTGCTGTTCGCGTTGGTATGGGCGATGTTGATCTTCTTGCGCAGTGAGGTCAAACGGCGCCAAGAACGCGGCCTTTTGCCTGGTCAACGCCCCCGCGGTGATGAGACTACGGACTGATTTCTCGGATCGATTACCGACCGGTACGCTGTCCGCCGTGACCGAGCGCACCCTTGTTCTGATCAAGCCCGACGGCGTCCAGCGGCACCTGATCGGTGAGATTGTCAGCCGGATCGAGCGCAAGGGCCTGACGTTCGCGGCTCTGGAACTCAAGGTCGTCAGCGACGAGCTGGCCCGCCAGCATTACGCCGAGCACGACGGCAAGCCGTTCTTCGGTTCGTTGCTGGAGTTCATCACCTCCGGGCCCGTGGTGGCGGCCGTGGTCGAGGGACCGCGGGCGATCGCCGCGTTCCGCCAGATCGCCGGTGGCACCGACCCGGTGGAGAAGGCCACGCCAGGCACCATCCGCGGCGACCTGGCCCTCGTCACCCAGGACAACCTGGTCCACGGCTCGGATTCGCCGGAGTCGGCGGCCCGGGAAATCGCGCTCTGGTTCCCGGGCTTGGCAGGCGCTTAGCTCGCGGTTGGGCCGCTTCGTCAGATTCCGGCCCGCGGTATGGGATACTGGCCGTGGGAGACCGGCGCCACAACGGGGCCGGCCTCCCGGATGAAGACTTCGACGAGCGCGACCATCGCCACCAAGCGGTGTGGCGCCGACCGTCCAGCCATCATTCAGCCAGGCACCGAGTGGGTTCATCCAGAACCGCTCGGGGCGAGACCATGACAAGTCCGGGAGAAGTGTCCCGGATCCATAGCGGAAGCCCTCGCGTGGCCGCGTCGAACTGACGCGCCCGGGGGCTTGAGGAGAATACGTGGCCGAAGATGCCCATACCCAAGACCTTTCCCAACCAGCGCAGCAAGAGGAACTGCCGGCGAAACTGAGAGTCCACTCGCTGGCCCGTGTGCTCGGCACCACGAGCAAGCGCATCGTCGATGTGCTCGCCGAACTGGACGGCCGGGCCCGCAGTCCCCACTCCACGGTCGACAAGGCCGAGGCCGAGCGGGTTCGTGATGTGTTGACCGCGGCCGAGGCGGCCGAATCCGAGCCGCCGGTCCCCACCGGGTCGGTCGAGCCGGCCGAGGTGGCCGAAGCGGTCGAGGTGGTGACCGCCGAGGCGGCCCAGGCCACCGAAGCCGCGGATCCCTCCCAGCCCGACGAGCCGCCGGTCCCCACCGGGTCGGTCGAGCCGGCCGAGGTGGCCGAGGCCGTCGAGGTGGTGACCGCCGAGCCCGAGTCCCGCCTGTTGTTGGAAACCCCGCACGCGTTCGAACTCGAGGTGGCCAGCGAGCTCAGCCCGCGCGCCGAAGTCGAGCCGGCGCCCTATCTGCCGCTGTTCGTCGCACCGCAGCCGGTCGAGTTCCAGCCGCGGGTGGTCGCCGCCGACGAGGGGGACGACACCGACGAGGGTGACGACGTCGACGATGCCGATGCCGACGGCGAGGAGGGGCAGGCCGATCGACCGGCCGCCCGCCGGCGCCGGCGCGGACGCCGTGGCCGCGGCCGTGGTCGCGGTGAACAGAACGCCGATGACGCCGGTGAGGACGCCGACACCGAGGGCGGTGCGGACACCGGTGAGCAGGCCGAGGGTGACGACACCGACGACGCCGAGGACACCGAGGACAACGGTGACGAGGCCGGCAGCGCCGAGGGCGGCAGCCGCCGGCGCCGCCGTCGCCGCCGGCGCAAGACCGGCAACGGCGACAACGGTGATTCCGACGAGAGCTCGCCGGACGATCCGCCGAACACCGTGGTGCACGAGCGAGCGCCGCGGGAACGGTCCGCCAAATCCGGTAAGGACCCCGACGAGATCCAGGGGATCAGCGGGTCGACCCGGCTGGAGGCCAAACGGCAGCGCCGCCGGGATGGCCGAGACGCCGGCCGTCGCCGCCCGCCCATCCTGAGCGAGGCTGAATTCCTGGCCCGCCGCGAGGCGGTCGAGCGCACGATGATCGTGCGAGACAAGATCCGCACCGAGCCGCCGCACGAGGGCGCCCGCTACACCCAGATCGCGGTGCTCGAAGACGGGGTCGTGGTCGAGCATTTCGTGACATCGGCGGCCTCGGCATCGCTCGTCGGCAACATCTACCTGGGCATCGTGCAGAACGTGCTGCCCTCGATGGAGGCCGCGTTCGTCGACATCGGGCGGGGCCGCAACGGTGTGCTCTACGCCGGTGAGGTCAACTGGGAGGCCGCGGGTCTCGGGGGGAACAACCGCAAGATCGAGCAGGCGCTCAAACCCGGCGACTACGTCGTCGTGCAGGTCAGCAAGGACCCGGTCGGGCACAAGGGCGCCCGGCTCACCACGCAGATCTCGTTGGCCGGGCGTTATCTGGTGTACGTGCCGGGCGCGTCGTCGACCGGGATCAGCCGCAAGCTGCCAGACACCGAGCGGCAGCGGCTCAAGGAGATCCTGCGGGAGGTGGTGCCCGCCGGCGCCGGGGTGATCATCCGCACGGCATCCGAGGGCGTCAAGGAAGAGGACATCCGCTCCGACGTCGAGCGTCTGCAGAAGCGCTGGACCGAGATCGAGGCCAAGGCCGCCGAGACCACCGAGAAGAAGGCCGGCGCCGCGATCGCGCTCTACGAAGAGCCCGATGTGCTGGTCAAGGTGATCCGCGACCTGTTCAACGAGGACTTCTCCGGCTTGATCGTGTCCGGCGACGAAGCCTGGGACACCATCAACACCTACGTGAACTCGGTTGCCCCCGAGCTTGTTTCGCGGATGACGAAATACGAGCCCAGCGCACCCGACGGGCCCGACGTGTTCGCGGTACACCGCATCGACGAGCAGCTGGCCAAGGCCCTGGACCGCAAGGTGTGGCTGCCCTCGGGCGGCACCTTGGTGATCGACCGCACCGAGGCGATGACGGTCGTCGACGTCAACACCGGCAAGTTCACCGGCGCCGGCGGCAACCTGGAGCAGACGGTCACCAAGAACAACCTCGAGGCGGCCGAGGAGATCGTGCGCCAGCTGCGGCTGCGCGATATCGGCGGCATCGTGGTCATCGACTTCATCGACATGGTGTTGGAATCCAACCGCGACCTGGTGCTGCGGCGTCTGACCGAGGCGCTCGGCCGCGACCGAACCCGCCACCAGGTGTCCGAGGTGACCTCGCTCGGCCTGGTTCAGCTGACCCGCAAGCGACTGGGTACCGGGCTTGTCGAGGCCTTCTCGACCACGTGCACGCACTGCGCGGGCCGAGGCATCGTCTTGCATGTCGATCCGGTGGACACCGCGCAGGCGGTGGCCCGCAAGGCCGAATCCGGCGGGGCCGGCGGTACCGGTGGTGGTGGACGGCGCGGGAAGCGCGGCAAGAAGGGCGCCAAGGTCGAAGAGGTGCAGGTGGCGAAGGTGCCCGCGCATGCCGCCGCTGAGCACCCGATGTTCAAGGCGATGGCCGCGGCCAACGGCAAGCACGACGACGAGGACGTCGAGGCTCTGGAAGATCTCGAAGACGAAGCCACCGAAGACACGGCCGGCGAGGACGAGACCGTCACCGGGGCCGACGACGACCTGACGGCGGCCGATGGCGCCGAGGACGAGTTCGACGAGTCGGACGAGGATTCCGACGAGGATTCTGACGAAGACGAAGCCGACGTCATCGATGTCATCGACGACGACGATGACGAGGACGAAGACGACGAGGAGTTCGACGAGGACCCCGACGACGAGGACTCGGACGACGAGGACTCGGACGACGACGAGTTCGAAGATGAGGACTCCGAGGATGACGACTCCGATGACTCGGAGTACGAGGACTCGGACGACACCGAAGACGACTCGGGGGACGACACCGACGACGAGTCGGACGACGACACCCCGGCTGACCTGGGCGTCGCCGCCCGGCAGCCGGCGGGAGAGGCGGTCACACCGGCAGGCCGGCGCCCCCGGCGCCGCGCCGCGGCCCGGCCGGCAGGCCCCCCGGGCGGCGCGGTTTGACCCTGTCCACGCTGCTCACGTACCCTTGACCAGTTGTCGCGAGGCTTGCAGCCGCGAAAGCTGGCTCAGTTCGCAAACAAGACCTGCACGTGCACCTTCACCGATTGCGCGCGCCCAGAAGAACGAAGTAGAGGAAGACTAACGATGGCAGCCGATAACGCCACGTACGCAATCGTCAAGACCGGCGGCAAGCAGTACAAGGTCGCCGTCGGTGACGTGGTCAAGGTCGAGAAGATCGAGTCCGAGCCGGGTTCGTCCGTCTCGCTGCCCGTCGCCCTCGTGGTCAACGGCGCGAAGGTCACCACCTCGGCCGATGAGCTGGCCAAGGTTGCGGTCACCGGTGAGGTGCTCGAGCACACCAAGGGCCCCAAGATCCGCATCCACAAGTTCAAGAACAAGACCGGCTACCACAAGCGGCAGGGGCACCGTCAGCAGCTGACGGTCCTCAAGGTCACCGGAATCAAGTAGTAGGAGGCGAACGACATGGCACACAAGAAGGGCGCTTCCAGCTCGCGCAACGGTCGCGACTCCGCCGCCCAGCGACTCGGCGTCAAGCGGTTCGGTGGCCAGGTGGTCAAGGCCGGCGAGATCTTGGTGCGGCAGCGCGGCACCCACTTCCACCCCGGCGTGAATGTCGGCCGTGGCGGCGACGACACCCTGTTCGCCACCGCTCCCGGTGTTGTGGAGTTCGGCGCCAAGCGTGGCCGCCGCACCGTCAACATTGTGCGACCGTCGGTTCAGGAAGCCTAGTTTTTCGAGGACTTTCCGCGAAGGTGAAGCTGCTGCGAGTTCTCCAGACAGGACTCTCGGCAGCTTCACTTTTCTAGGAAGGACCTGATATGCCCCGGTTCGTCGACCGCGTGGTCATCCACGCGCAGGCCGGTAACGGCGGCAACGGCTGCGCCTCGGTACACCGCGAGAAGTTCAAACCGCTCGGCGGGCCCGACGGTGGAAACGGGGGCCGGGGCGGCAGCATCGTCCTGGTCGTCGACCCCCAGGTCCACACGCTGCTGGACTTCCATTTCCATCCGCACGTCAGCGCACCCTCGGGTAAGCAGGGTGCCGGCAGCAACCGCGACGGCGCGGCCGGTGACGATCTCGAGGTGCGGGTGCCCGACGGCACCGTCGTGCTCGACGAACAAGGCCGGCTGCTCGCCGACTTGGTCGGCGCGGGAACGCGTTTCGAAGCGGCTGCTGGTGGACGCGGGGGCCTGGGCAACGCCGCGTTGGCCTCCCGGGCCCGGAAGGCGCCCGGCTTCGCCCTGCTGGGGGAGAAGGGGCAGACCCGCGACCTGACGCTGGAGCTCAAGACGGTGGCCGACGTCGGCCTGGTCGGGTTCCCGTCGGCCGGCAAATCCTCATTGGTGTCCGTGATTTCGGCGGCCAAGCCCAAGATCGCCGACTATCCGTTCACCACGCTGGCGCCAAATCTGGGCGTGGTATCGGCCGGGGACCATTCCTACACCGTCGCCGATGTGCCCGGCCTGATCCCGGGCGCATCACAGGGCCGCGGCCTCGGCCTGGACTTCCTGCGCCACATCGAACGGTGCGCGGTGTTGGTGCACGTGGTGGATTGCGCCACCATGGAGCCGGGCCGCGACCCCATTTCCGATATCGACGCACTGGAAGCCGAACTGGCGGCGTACCGGCCGACCTTGCAAGGCGATACCACCCTCGGCGACCTGGCCGAACGGCCCCGCGCCGTGGTGCTGAACAAGATCGACGTGCCCGACGCCAAGGAGCTGGCCGACTTCGTCCGCGAGGAAGTGGCCCAGAAGTACGACTGGCCGGTTTACGAGATCTCGACGGTGACCCGGGAAGGCTTGCGCCAGTTGACGTTTGCGTTGTGGGAACTGGTTGCCGCGTACCGGGCCGCTCAGCCGGAGGTGGCGCCGCGGCGCCCGATCATCCGGCCCATCCCCGTCGACGAGACCGGATTCACCGTGTCGCCGGACGGTCAGGGCGGGTTCATCGTGCGGGGCACTCGGCCGGAGCGCTGGATCGCCCAGACCAACTTCGAGAACGACGAAGCCGTCGGCTATCTGGGCGACCGGTTGGCCCGGCTCGGTGTGGAAGACGAATTGCTCAAGCAGGGCGCGACGCCGGGGTGTGCGGTCACCATCGGTGATGTCACCTTCGACTGGGAGCCGCAGACCCCGGCCGGCATCGACACCCATCTGTCCGGACGGGGCACCGACATCCGCCTCGAGCAGACCGACCGGGTGGGTGCCGACGAGCGCAAGGCGGCACGGAAGGCGCGCCGGGAGAGCGGCGAATGAGCGACGCTTGCGGAGCGAATCATGACGCGGGCGACGCTTGCGGAGCGAATCATGACGCGGGCGACGCTCGCGCAGCGAATCATGACCGGAGCGCGCATCGCGAGGCCGTCCGCACCGCGCGCAGCGTCGTCGTCAAGATCGGCACCACCGCGCTCACCACGCCGTCCGGGGTGTTCGACGCCTCCAGGTTGTCCGACCTCGCCGATGCCATCGAGGGCCGGATGAAGGCCGGCTCGGACGTGGTGATCGTGTCGTCGGGTGCCATCGCTGCCGGTATCGAGCCGCTCGGTCTGACCAAGCGGCCCAAAGACCTGGCCACCAAGCAGGCCGCCGCCAGTGTCGGTCAGGTGGCCCTGGTCAATTCCTGGAGTGCCGCTTTCGCCCGCTATCACCGCACCGTCGGTCAGGTGCTGCTCACCGCGCATGACATCTCGATGCGGGTGCAGCACACCAACGCCCAGCGGACGCTGGACCGGTTGCGTGCTCTGCACGCGGTGGCGATCGTCAACGAGAACGACACGGTGGCCACCAACGAGATCCGGTTCGGTGACAATGACCGGCTCTCGGCGCTGGTGGCGCATCTGGTCGGAGCGGACGCGCTGATCCTGCTCTCCGATATCGACGGCCTCTACGATTCCGACCCCCGCAAGGGACAGGCACGCTTCATCCCGGAGGTCGCCACGCAAGGGGACCTCGACGGTGTCGTGGCCGGTGCCGGCAGCAGTCTGGGCACGGGGGGTATGGCGTCCAAGCTGTCCTCGGCGCTGCTGGCCGCCGATGCCGGGGTGCCGGTGCTGTTGGCCGCCGCGTCCGACGCGGCGGCAGCCCTCGACGACGCCTCCGTCGGTACGGTGTTCGCGCCGCGCCCGGAGCGGATGTCCGCCCGCAGGTTCTGGGTGCGGTACGCCGCCGAGTCGGCGGGTGCGCTGGCCCTGGATGCCGGCGCGGTGCGCGCGGTGGTCAAGCAGCGGCGGTCATTGCTGCCGGCCGGTATCACCGCGGTCACCGGCAAATTTCACGGTGGCGATGTCGTCGATCTGCGTGGGCCCGATGCGCAAACCGTTGCCCGCGGCGTGGTGGCCTACGACGCGGCGGAATTGACCACGATGATCGGTCGTTCCACCCATGATCTGCCTGCCGAGCTGCGTCGGCCCGCGGTGCACGCCGATGACCTGGTGGCCACCTGACCGGTCGCGACGGTGTGATTTTCGCAAAACTTTCGAGCCATTTCCCCGGGTGTCTGCGCACTTCGCGGGCCGGTGCTGGGTGAGGCAGACCTATCACAGCGGCGAGCTAATGTGCACGGATCGCCGAGATTAAGGTTATGCTGCCTGAAATCCAGGGTTCAGC
This sequence comes from Mycolicibacterium canariasense, assembly GCF_002101555.1. Classification (GTDB taxonomy): domain Bacteria; phylum Actinomycetota; class Actinomycetes; order Mycobacteriales; family Mycobacteriaceae; genus Mycobacterium; species Mycobacterium canariasense. Next base: position 20,668 of record NZ_LQOL01000082.1, on the reverse strand, counting down.
AAAGTGAAGGCCAGGGGGCATGACGCGGCGATCGGTACTGGCAGTGGGGGCCCATCCCGACGATATCGAGCTCGGGTGCGGCGGTGCGCTGGCAAAGCATGTGGCCGCCGGTGACCGCGTCACCATGCTGGTCGTGACCCGCGGCGAGGTCGGCCCCGGCGACACCGCGCAACGGGTGGACGAGCAGCATCGCGCCGCCGAGGTACTCGGCGTCGACCAGTTGTTGTGGGGTGAGGGGTTCGCCGACTGCCGGGTGTCGCTGCAGGAGTTCGAACTCGTGCACCTCATCGAAGACGCGATCGAAAAGGTATCGGCGACGGTCGTGTACACGCACATGGCCAATGACAGTCACCAGGATCACCGGGTGGTGTCCCGGTGCACCATGGGTGCGGCGCGGTGGGTCTCGACGATCATGGCCTACGGCGGCCCGTCGGCGGTGGGCTTCAACCCGACCGTGTTCATGGACATCTCGGATTCACTGGACAAGAAGGTTGAGGCGCTCATGTGCCACGTCTCGCAGGCCGAGGCCAGCGAGAAGGTCAGTGCGTCGTGGGTGCGCAGCACCGCCGAGCACTACGGCTTCCTGTGCCGTCGGCCGTTCGCTGAGGGTTTCGAGCCGGTACGCCAGGTCCTCGACTTCTGAGAACCGTGGGGCGAGCGAAGCGACGGGTATTGGCACCAGGGCGTGAGACGTGCCCACGTTTCTGGTGATAGGCGCCGGCACCACCGGCATCGGCGCGGCGGTGCGGCTCACCGAGTTGGGCATCGACCATCTGGTGGTCGACGCAGGCGACCAGATCGGCGGGATGTCCGCCTCCGTCACCGATGGCCAGGGCTTCACCTGGGATCTCGGCGGACACGTATTGCACAGTCATTTCCCCGAATTCGATCAGGCGGTGCGGGCCAGCGGCGTCGGCATCAACCAGGTGACCCGCAACGGTTGGGTGTGGCTCACCGGCGACGGACCACAGAGTCTGGTGCCCACCCCGATCCAGCAGCAGCTCACCGAATTGCCCACCGACCTGCGCCCGGACGCCCCGGTGCGCAACCTCGCCGACTACTACCGCAATCATTTCGGAAGTTGGCTCCACGACCGGTTTTTCGAACCGTACAACCGCAAGATGTGGACGGCGCCGCTGGACCAGATCGACCACACCTGGACCTCACTGCGCAGCGGCAGCCTCACCCCGAACGTGCCGCGGCTGGCGTTGGCCGGGAGTGCGGCCCCGGCGCCCGCCGAGGCGTTTCCCTATCCGCAGGGAGGCACCGGTGCGCTGTGGCGGGCCGTGCAGGACGCCTTGATGAAGCCGGGATCGGTGCGGCTGAACACGGCGGTGGTCGGGGTGGACGCGGCCAGCCGGGTTGCGACCCTGGACGACGGTTCCACGGTGCGCTACGACCACTGCGTGAGCACGGCGCCCATCACGACGGCGTTGAACTGGGTGGGGCAGGGGAGGCAGGCGGCCGGGTTGCGTGCCAGCCGGGTGCACGCGATCGGCCTGGGCTATCGCGGTGAGCCGCCGCCGGCGCTGGCCGACAAGACGTGGCTGTACTGCCCGGACGAGCGCGTGCCGTGGTACCGCGCGACGATGCTGAGCAACTACGACCCCGGCAATGCCGGGCCGGGACGCTGGAACGTGTTGTGCGAGGTGCCGTCGTTCCCCGGTCGGGCCGACTCCGCGCAGGCTTCGGTCCAGGCGGTGCAGACCTCGTTGGCGGCACTGGGCGCCGACCCGAGCTCGGTGGTAAGCCGGTTCGCACGCACCATCCCGTTCGGGTACCCGGTGCCCACGCTCGGCCGCGATGAGGTGCTGCGGGCCGCCGATGCGACGCTACGTGGCGCCGGTATCCACAGCCGCGGCCGATTCGGCGGCTGGCGTTATGAGTCCTCGAATCAGGATTACGGGTACCTGCAGGGGCGCCAAGCCGTCGACAACGCGCTCACCGGTGCCGCCGAGGACGTGTACTGGTATCCCGAGCGATTCTCCTGAGTTACTCGATAGGCTTCAGATACAGTGCGCCCCAAACGATTTTGGTGAGAGCGGTGGCCAGCTCCGCGTCATAGGACGGTGGCTGTGCCGGTAGGTTCTGATGGCAGCTGCGTTCCACCATCCAGGTCAGCGAGCTGGCCGTGGCCGTCACCGGCAGCGAGCGGCGGATGGAGCCGTCGGCCTGCCCCTCGGCGATGATGCGGGCCACCTGCCCGGTGATCCCGGCCAGCAGCTCACCGTAGGTGTCCCGGACGGCCGCGTCGTAACCGGCCATCTCGTTGAGCGCGACCAGAACCGGCTGGTGGCGGCGGTAGCTGGCGATGATGCCCGACATGGCGGCATGCACGTCCGAGGGATCGTGCCGGCCGGCCACCTGCCACCACCGGCCGGCCGCCTCGGCGAGCTCGCCGAACACCTGGGTGGCCAGCCGGCGCAGCAGATGGCCCTTGTCCTCGAAGTAGATGTAGAAGCTGGCGCGCGAGATGCCGGCCTCGGTGGCCAGCCGGTCGACGCTCAGTTCGGTGAAGCTCGCACCGTCGGCCATCAGCCGGTCGGTGGCCTCCAGGAGGTCGCGTTCGATCTGCTGACGCCGCTGCTGGCGTTTGGCCTGCGGTTTCCGCGTCACCGACGGCATGCCCGCCAGACTATCGGCTCCTCGCACGCCTTGACTAGACACACTGTCTAGATTTATCGTCACCGCCATGACTGTGTCACCGATCACACCGGCCGCGACCGATCGCCCGTACGACCCCGTCGACCTGTCCTCGCGTGCCTTCTGGGCCACCACCGCGGTCGACCGGGAGGCGTCTTTCGCGCAGCTGCGGGCGCACCGGCCGGTCAGCTGGCATCCGCCGGTCGAGGACGCGCTCATGCACGACCCGACCGACGCGGGGTTCTGGGCGGTCACCCGGCACGCCGACATCGTCACCGTCAGTCGCGACAGCGACACCTTCCTGTCCGGAAAGGGCGTGCTGTTCGAGACGGTGCCCGAGGAACTGCTGGAGGCCTCACAGTCCTTCCTGGCCATGGACGCGCCGCGGCACACGTTGATCCGCAAGGTGGTTCATTCGGCCTTCACGCCGCGCCAGGTGGCGCGCATCGAGTCCTCGATCAAACACAATGCCAAGGTCATCGTCGAGGAACTCGCGGCCGCGGGCAGCGGGGTGGACTTCGTCGCGCACTGCGCCAAACAGCTGCCGGTGCGGACCATCTCGGACATGGTCGGCATCCCCGAATCCGAACGCGACCGGGTGGCCAACGCCGCGGATGCCCTGGTGTCCTGGGCGGACCCGGTGTATCTGGCCGGGCGCAACCCCCTTGAGGTCCTGCTGGAAAACCAGATGTATCTGCATCAGGTTGCCGGTGGGTTGGCCGCCGAGCGGCGCGCCAACCCGGGTAACGACCTGATCAGTGCATTGGTGCACGCCGAGGTCGACGGTGACCGGCTCACCGACTTCGAGGTGTCCGCGTTCTTCGTGCTGCTCGCGGTGGCCGGCAACGACACGACCCGTCAGACCGCCAGCCACGCGATCAAGGCGCTCACCGACTTCCCCGAGCAACGGGCCTGGCTGCTGGACGACTTCGACGACCGGATCGGCACGGCGGTCGAGGAATTCGTGCGGTGGGCCAGTCCGGTGATGACGTTTCGGCGCACCGCCGCCGTCGACGTCGAACTGGCCGGACAGCGCATCGCCGCGGGGGAGAAGGTGGTGATGTTCTATGCCTCCGGCAACTGGGATGCCGAGGTGTTCGACCGGCCGGAGGTCTTCGACCTGAGCCGTAAGCCCAACCAGCACTTGGGGTTCGGCGGGGGCGGCCGGCATTTCTGCCTGGGCGCGCACGTCGCTCGCACCCAGTTGCGGGCGCTGTTCGCCGAACTGCTCACCCAACTGCCCGGTATCGCCGCCGGTGAACCTTCCTACCTGGCGGGCAATTTCGTGCACGCCATTCGGGCCATGCCGTGTTCGTTCTAGGGCGCCGCGACCACCGACGGCAGCTCGCCGGCCAATAGCGTCAGCAGCTCCGAGCAGCCGCCCTCGACTTTCACTCCTGCCTGCGCGTCACCGCGGGTGGACCCGCGGTTGATGATCGCGATGGGCTTGGCCGCGGCTGCGGCGTGCCGCACGAACCGGTAGCCGGAGAACACCGTCAGTGACGACCCCGCCACCAGCAGTGCGTCGGCCGCATCGACCAGCGAATAGGCCTCGGCCACACGATCTTTCGGCACGCTCTCGCCGAAGTAGACGATATCGGGTTTCAGCATGCCACCGCAGCGCGGACAGTCCAGATAACGAAAACTCGAGGTGTCGGTGACCACGGCGTCGGCGTCCGGTGCCACCGCGATGCCGCCGACCCGTTCGGCTCGTTCGATGAAGCCGGGATTGAGCGCTTCCAGCTCGTCGGCCAGCGCGGCCCGCGACATCGTGTATCCGCACGACAGGCACACCACCTGCGCGTAGGTGCCGTGCAGGTTCACCACGCGGCGACTGCCGGCCTTGGTGTGCAGCAGATCGACATTCTGGGTGATCAGCCCGATCACCACGCCGGCATCCTCGAGGCCGGCCAACGCGCGGTGGCCGGCATTGGGCCGGGTGTCGTCCATGTGGCGCCAGCCGACGTGGTTGCGCGCCCAGTACCGCTGGCGAAAGACCGGATCGGAGGTGAACTGGGCGATGGTCATCGGATTGCTCGGCGGCGAGTCCGGTCCGCGGTAGTCGGGGATGCCGGAATCGGTCGACATGCCGGCCCCGGTCAACACGGTGACGCGGCGACCCGCGAGCGCGGCGACCAGTTCGGGTGCTTCCACGACGTCGAGGATAGGCCGCCCTGGCAGGGTGGAGCGTATGCCTGATGAACCGACACGGTCGGCGGACTGGCTTTCCCCTGACCAACTCGCCGAGCGGACGCAGCATGCCGCCCGGGCCGCGCTCGACGCGGGCCGGGCACTGGGCCTGGCCGCCGAGCGCGCGACCGTGCTGCACGATGTCTTCTCTGTTGTCGTGCACCTCGAACCGGCACCCGTGGTGGCCCGCATCCCGGTGGTGGTGCCGCCGGGGTACACCCCCGCGCTGCAGACCGCCCGCCAGCAACGCGAACTCGATGTCGTCACCTGGCTGAACGCCCGCGGTGTGCCGGTGGTGCCGCCCAGCCCGCTGGTACCGCGCCGGCCGGTACGCCGCGGCGGGTTCGCCATGACGTTCTGGGAACTCGCCGACGTCACGGCCGACCACCAACCGTATGCGGCGGTGGCCATCGCCAAGAGCGCCGAACTCCATGCCGCCCTGGCCGGCTACCCGGCCCGGCTGCCGTTCCTGGCGCCGTTCACCGAGGCGGGGCCCGGTCTGTTCGCCGCGCTGGAACCCTCGGAGCTGCTGGGCGGCAAGGATATCGAACGGGTCCGCGCCGAGTTCGCCGAACTGTCGGCGGTGCTGGGTGATGCCGCAGCCTTCACGGCCAGCCATCCGGGTGTGACCTTGCAGCCATTGCAGGGAGACGCGCCGTCACACAACGTCATTCGTACGACCACGGGAGTCAGGTTCTCCGATTTCGAGGATGTCTGCTCGGGTCCGGTCGAATGGGATCTGGCCATGCTCGGACCCGATGCGGTCGCCGAGTACGACGCCGCCGCCATGGAGCTGGGGTTGCGTCGGACCGACCCGCGCGTACAACAGCTGATGGACGCCGCGCGCACGCTGCAATTCATCGGTTGTGCGGTGTTGGTCCCTCAACTGCCCGTATTGGCACAGGGACTGTCCTCGGTGATAGCCGACTGGCGCAAGGCGCCGCCGATGTGAGCTGTCCGGGTGCGGGCAATGCCAGAATGGCCGGGTGGACTTCTACTCCGCCTACCGGCACGGGTACGTCCGGGTCGCCGCGTGCACGCACCATACGACCCTGGCCGATCCGGCCGCCAACGCCGATTCGGTGCTTCGGCTGGCCCGGGAATGCCACGACGACGGGGTCGGGCTGGCGGTGTTTCCGGAGCTGACCCTCTGCGGGTACTCCATCGAGGACATCCTGCTGCAGGACACCCTGCTCGACGCGGTCGAAGAGGCCGTCACCCAGCTGGTGGCCGGTTCGGCCGAACTGCTGCCCGTCCTGGTGATCGGGGCGCCGCTGCGGCACCGCAACCGCGTCTACAACACCGCGGTGGTGATCCACCGGGGCACGATCCTCGGGGTGGTGCCCAAGTCCTACCTGCCCACCTATCGCGAGTTCTACGAGCGCCGCCAGATCGCCGCCGGTGACGACGCCACCGGAACCCTCCGATTGGCGGGCTGCGATGTGCCGTTCGGGCCGGATCTGCTGTTCGCCGCCGCCGACCTGCCGGATTTCGTGTTGCACGTGGAAATCTGCGAGGACATGTGGGTGCCGGTGCCGCCGAGCGCGCACGCCGCGCTCGCGGGGGCCACGGTGCTGGCGAACCTGTCGGGCAGCCCGATCACCATCGGCCGCGCCGAGGACCGCAAGCTGATGGCCCGCTCGGCGTCGTCGCGCTGCCTGGCCGCCTACGTGTACGCCGCCGCCGGCGAAGGCGAGTCCACCACCGACCTGGCCTGGGACGGTCAGACCATGATCTACGAGAACGGGGTGCTGCTGGCCGAATCCGACCGTTTCCCCCACGGCGAGCGGCGCAGCGTGGCCGATGTGGATGTCGCGTTGCTGCGCGCCGAGCGGATCCGGATGGGCACCTTCGACGACAATGCCCGACATCATCGCGCCGCGGAGACGACGCGCCGCATCGAGTTCACCCTGGACCCGCCGACCGGTGATATCGGCTTGCGGCGCGCGGTGGAGCGGTTCCCGTTCGTCCCATCGGATCCGCAACGCCTGCAACAGGATTGCTATGAGGCCTACAACATTCAGGTGTCCGGGCTGGAGCAGCGGCTGCGCGCACTGAACTACCCCAAGGTGGTCATCGGGGTGTCCGGTGGTCTGGACTCCACCCACGCCCTGATCGTCGCGGCCAAGGCGATGGACCGTGAGGACCGCCCGCGCAGCGACATCCTGGCGTTCACGCTGCCCGGGTATGCCACCGGCGACCGCACCAAGCGCAACGCGATCGCGCTGTCCCGCGCGTTGGGCGTGACGTTTGCCGAGATCGACATCCGCGGCGCCGCCGACGTGATGCTGGCCGAGATGGGCCACCCGTTCGCGCGTGGCGAGAAGGTGTACGACGTCACGTTCGAGAACGTGCAGGCCGGTTTGCGCACCGATTATCTGTTCCGGCTGGCCAATCAGCGCGGCGGAATCGTGCTCGGCACCGGGGACCTGTCCGAACTGGCACTGGGCTGGTCCACCTACGGCGTCGGCGACCAGATGTCGCACTACAACGTCAACGGCGGCGTTCCGAAAACGCTGATCCAGCACCTGATCCGGTGGGTGATCTCCTCGGATCAATTCGGCGGTGACGTCAACGAGATCCTGCAGTCGGTACTCGATACCGAGATCACCCCGGAACTGGTGCCCGCGGGTGAGGACGAGGAGATCCAGAGCAGCGAGGCCAAGGTGGGGCCGTATGTGCTGCAAGACTTCTCACTGTTCCAAGCGCTGCGCTACGGCTTCGGCCCGGCCAAGATCGCGTTCCTGGCCTGGCACGCCTGGAGCGATGCCGACCGCGGCGACTGGCCGGCCGGAATCGCGCAGCACAAACGGCCGGAGTATTCACTCAAGGAGATCCGGCACTGGCTGACGGTCTTCGCGCAGCGGTTCTACTCGTTCAGCCAGTTCAAGCGGTCCGCATTGCCCAACGGGCCCAAGGTGTCGGCGGGCGGCGCGCTGTCCCCGCGCGGTGACTGGCGCGCCCCGTCGGATATGTCCGCCCGGATCTGGCTCGAAGAGATCGAGCGGGCTGTCCCGACGGACTAGCTAACGCTCTACCCCGGCAACCTGCGAGCTGGTCGCGACACCGTCTGGATCGTCGGTACGTGACCGAGCCACCACACGGACCACCACGGCAAAGCCGATGGTGATCGGGATCGCCGCCCCGTCCATGCCGCCGGCGATGATCGCATCGGCGGCGGTGAAGTCCGGCGGCACGATCAACGAGTACAGGCTCGCCGACGTCGGCGCTGCTGCGAAACCCCAAAGCAGCCAACGCCATTGGCGCTCGCGCGCGGTATCGCCCGCGGTTCGGGCCCGAGCCACGCCGACCGCCGCGATCGCGACACAGATCCACACCGGAACCAGGTGGAACGCCACCAGGGAGTGCGGGATGGGCGCCGGCAGCCGTTGCGTGAGGCCGGTGTAGGCGAGTGATCCGAGCACGGCCAGCCCCGCCGCGGCGCCGTAGGGCCAGAGCGGTATCGGTGTGCTCGCCGCACGCGGCTGCGAATCCCGGAGCCGGGAGGACTCGGACAGCATGAAGGCGAACGCGGCTGCCCCGGGCGCCGCGACCCCCAGGATCAAGGAGCCCACACCGATATTGGTCAGCACGTCGTGCTGCGGGATCAGCGGTTGGATCCCGATCCAGATGAACCGCAGCAACGGTGCCGCCATCATGAAGGCGATGCTGTAGGTCATCCACGCCCGATGCGTGACGACGTCACGATTGCGGATCGCGTACAGCGCATACCAGGCGCTTGCCAGCGTGCCCACCGCCAAGCCCCGCAATTGCGTCTCGAACGCCGGCCCGATGAAGTGTTGGGCCGGCGGGGTGACGTAGAGAAAGATCAGCGCGGTGACCATGCTCGTCGACATCAGCGCGAGATAGGCGCGGCCGGTCCACCGGTGCGCGGCCGGCCGGCGTTCGCGCAACCGCGCCGAGAACTGGAACATGGCCAACAGCAACGCCAGGGCGCCCAGCGTGGTGTGCACCAGCAGCACCACCCGGTGTTCGGCATACGCCGAGTGCCGAACGACCTCGACCGAACCGTCACCCAGTGCGTACCCGCGGCCGTTGATTGCTGTGTTGACACCGTCCTGCCAACGCGAGACGTCGCCGCTGAACAGTGGCCAGGTGTAGTTCAGGGCCAGCGGCAGGTAGAGAATGGCCACCATAGCGGTGACGATGAACAGCCCCCGCGACAATGCCACGTGCTTGGTATCCATTGAGCGCCAGATTGTAGGTGGTGGCACACCTGACGCACGGGATTTTGCTCAAGCGCGGTCAGAACCGGCCCTCGGTGCATGGCTGCCGACCTCAGCCGAGCGCGTCCTCGATGGCCTCGTCGGTCGGGGCGCAATCACCGGCGCCCGGTACCAGGGTGGCCAGCGCGCCGGCCGCGCAGGCCCGGCGCAGCGCATGCGCCGGCCCGGCGGGCCACCCGGCGGCGAGCACACCGGCGAACACGTCCCCGGCACCGGTGGTGTCCACCGGCTCGACCGCGGGCGCGGGCACGTGGGTGTCGCCGTCGGCGCTGCGATGGCTGGCGCCGCGCGACCCCAGCGTGGTCACCAGATGCGGCACTTGCCAATTCCATTGCGCAGCTTCGGACTCGTTGACGATCACCACATCGCTGACCTCGGCCAGCTCGGCCAATGCGGCCGGATCGGCACCGGCGGGTGACGCGTTGAGCATCACCGTCGCGCCGGCGGCGCGGGCGACCCTGGCCGCCGCCACCGCGGTGGCGATCGGGATCTCCAGCTGCAGCAGCACCACCTCGCTGGCGGTGATGATGTCGCGCAGCCGTGCCGAGTTCAGGCTCAGATGGGCGTTCGCACCGGGAGCCACCACGATGACGTTCTCGGCGTGCGCGTCGACGACGATGCTCGCCGTCCCGCTGGGCACCGGCAAGGTGATCACGCCCGCCACGTCCACCCCGTTGCCGGCCAGGTGCGAGCGCAGCGCTTCGCCCGCCGCGTCATCACCCACGGCGGCGATCGCGCAGACATCGGCACCGGCGCGCGCCGCGGCGATCGCCTGATTGCCGCCCTTACCGCCGGGGCACTGGGTGACCGACGACGCCAGCACCGTCGCACCCGGATCGGGCAGTGTTTCCACCGCGAAGATGAGGTCCATGTTCACGCTGCCCACCACACACACCCGTGCCACGGCCTCACCGTAGTCAGCGTTGGCGGACCCCACCAAGCTCGACCCGCGCATGCCCGTTACCCTGGCTAAATGAGCGTGCAAGCGTCACCGGTCGGCAGCAGCGCAGCGACCGGGGAATCGATCGAAGTCGATCTGCGCCGGCAGGTGCACGACGCCGCGGCCGCCGCGCGCACCGCCTCGCGTGCCTTGGCGGCGCTGAGCACCGAAACCAAGAACCGGGCCCTGCATCAGGCCGCGGACACCATCCTCGAGCACACCCACGACATCCTCGCCGCGAACGCCGCCGACCTCGAAACCGCCCGCGCCGCAGGCACCGCCGAGGCCATGCTGGACCGGCTCGCGCTCGACCCGCAGCGCATCGACGGCATCGCGGCGGGCCTGCGCCAGGTTGCCGGCCTGCCCGACCCGATCGGCGAGGTGCTGCGCGGTTCGACATTGCCCAACGGCCTGCAGCTGCGTCAGCAGCGCGTCCCGCTCGGCGTGGTCGGCATCGTCTACGAGGGTCGGCCCAACGTCACCGTCGACGCCTTCGGACTGACCTTGAAATCCGGTAACGCGGTGCTGCTGCGCGGCAGCTCGTCGGCCGCGCAGTCCAACGGCGCGCTCGTGACCGCCCTGCGCGAGGCGCTGTACGAGTCGGGACTGCCGATGGACGCGGTGCAGCTGCTGCCCAGCGCCGACCGAGTCACCGTCACACATCTGATCCAGGCCCGCGGGCTGGTCGACGTCGTCATCCCGCGCGGTGGTGCCGGACTGATCGACGCGGTGGTGCGCGACGCCACCGTGCCGACCATCGAAACCGGGGTCGGCAATTGCCACGTCTACGTCGACAAGGCCGCCGACCTCGACACGGCCGAGCGGATCCTGCTGAACTCCAAGACCCGCCGGCCCAGCGTGTGCAACTCGGCGGAGTCGCTGTTGGTGGACCGCGCGGTGGCCGACAGCGTGCTGCCCCGACTGGTGACCGTGCTGCAGGACGCCGGTGTGACCGTGCACCTGGATCCCACGGAGGGGGAGCTGCGCGCCGAGTTCCTGTCCCTGGACATGGCGGTGGCGGTGGTCGACGGTGTGGAGGGCGCCGTGGCCCACATCAACGAGTACGGCACCGGGCACACCGAGGCCATCGTGACCACCGACTTGGCCGCCGCTCAGCGCTTCACCGAAGGGGTGGACGCGGCCGCGGTGATGGTCAACGCGTCCACCGCCTTCACCGACGGTGAGCAGTTCGGGTTCGGCGCCGAGATCGGTATCTCCACCCAGAAGTTGCACGCCCGCGGCCCGATGGGGCTGCCCGAGCTGACCTCCACCAAATGGATCGTGTGGGGCGACGGTCAGACCCGTCCCGCCTGACCCCGCCCATCTAGGAGCAACGTGAGCGTTCCTGCCCGCCCGGCCTCGCTGTTCACCGATATCGACGACGTCGCCACCCGGCTCGCCGAGACCGGTTATCTCGCCGACAAGGCCACCGCGACCGCGGTGTTCCTCGCCGACCGGCTCGGCAAACCGCTGCTGGTGGAGGGTCCGGCCGGTGTCGGCAAGACCGAACTGGCCCGCGCCGTCGCGCAGACGACCGGCAGCGAACTCGTGCGGCTGCAGTGCTATGAGGGCGTCGACGAGGCGCGCGCCCTCTACGAGTGGAACCACGCCAAGCAGATCCTGCGGATCCAGGCCGGCCAGAATGCGACCGGCGGTGACTGGGACCAGACCAAGACCGACGTGTTCACCGAGGAGTTCCTGCTGAGCCGTCCGCTGCTCACCGCGATCCGGCGCACCGATCCGACCGTGCTGCTGATCGACGAGACCGACAAGGCCGATATCGAGATCGAGGGGCTGCTGCTGGAGGTGTTGTCCGACTTCGCGGTGACGGTGCCCGAACTCGGCACCATCAAGGCCGAACGGGCGCCGTTCGTGCTGCTCACCTCCAACGCCACCCGCGAGCTGTCCGAGGCGCTGAAACGGCGCTGCCTGTTCCTGCACATCGACTTCCCCGACGCCGACCTGGAGCGGCGCATCTTGCTGTCCCGGGTGCCGGAGCTGCCCGAGCGCGTTGCCGCCGAATTGGTACGCATCATCGGGGTGCTGCGGGCCATGCAGCTCAAGAAGGTGCCGTCGGTCGCCGAGACCATCGACTGGGGCCGCACGGTGCTCGCGCTGGGGATGGACACCATCGACGACGAGCTGATCGCCGCGACGCTCGGCGTGGTGCTCAAACACCAATCCGATCAGATCAAGGCGGCCGGAGAGCTGAAGCTCAACTGAGAGGCCCCACGCGATGACATCCCGACGCACCCGCCCGCCCCAACCACTGGCCCCGCACGGCATCCCGGGCCACCTGGTGGGATTCGTCGAGGCGCTGCGCAGTGCGGGCATCTCGGTGGGGCCCTCGGAGACGGTGGACGCCGGCCGGGTGCTGGCCGAACTGGGCTTGGGGGACCGGGGCGCGCTGCGGGAGGGGCTGGCGTGCGCGGTGCTGCGCCGCGCCGACCACCGCGACACCTACGACACGATGTTCGACCTGTGGTGGCCCGCGGCGCTGGGTGACCGCACCGTCGTCGCCGACGACGAGACCGGCGACGGTGAGCCGCAGGGGCTGCCGCCTGCGGACATCGACGCGCTGCGCCAGGCGCTACTCGCCATGCTGGGTCCCGACGCCGAACTGGACAGCCTCGACGACCGGCTGGCGGCACTGGTCGCGCGCATCGTGGAGGCCTACGGCCGGTACAACTCCAGCCGGGGCCCGTCGTACTCGTCGTATCAGGCGCTCAAGGCGATGGCGCTGGACGAGCTGGAGGGCCGGCTGTTGGCCGGCTTGCTGGCGCCGTACGGCGAAGAGCCCACGCCGACGCAGGAGCAGATCGCCAAATCGATTGCCCAGCAGCGAATTTCGCAGCTGCGCAAGCTGGTGGAATCCGAGACGAAGCGGCGCACCGCCGAGCAGTTGGGCCGCGAGCACGTGCAGATGTACGGCGTGCCGCAGCTGGCCGAGAACGTCGAGTTCCTGCGCGCCTCCGGGGAGCAGCTGCGGCAGATGCGCAAGACCGTGCAACCGCTGGCCCGCACCCTGGCCACCCGGCTGGCCGCCAAACGGCGCCGATCCCGGGCCGGGGAGATCGACCTGCGAAAGACGCTGCGCAAGTCGATGTCCACCGGCGGGGTGCCCATCGAGGTGGTGCTCAAGAAGCCGCACCCGGCCCGGCCCGAACTGGTGGTGCTCTGCGATGTGTCCGGTTCGGTGGCCGGCTTCAGCCACTTCACGCTGATGCTGGTGGCCGCGCTGCGCCAGCAGTTCTCCCGGGTTCGGGTATTCGCCTTCATCGACACCACCGACGAGGTCACCGAGATGTTCGGCCCGGAGGCCGACCTGGCGGTCGCGGTGCAGCGCATCACCCGCGAGGCCGGCGTGTACACCCGGGACGGGCATTCCGACTACGGGCACGCGTTCGTGTCGTTCCTGGACGGCTTCCCCAACGTGTTGTCGCCGCGCTCGTCGCTGCTGATCCTGGGCGACGGCCGGAACAACTACCGCAACCCGCAGACCGACCTGCTGGCCCGGATGGTCAACGCCAGCCGGCACGCACACTGGCTCAACCCCGAGCCCAAGCACCTGTGGGGCAGCGGGGACTCCGCGGTGCCCCGTTACCAAGACCTCATCCCGATGCACGAGTGCCGGTCGGCCAAACAGCTCGCGTCGGTGATCGACGGCCTCCTCCCCGTCTGATCTCCGCCCAATTGCGCATTTGGGTGGATTTGTGCGAGAGCATCCGGGCGAAACGTCGATCTCGGCGCACGCGGACCACCCCGAACCCCTCCCGTAAGCTGGCTCTTCGTGACCAGACGCAGGCTCGGGGTGATGGGCGGGACGTTCGATCCCATCCACCATGGCCACCTCGTCGCGGCCAGCGAGGTCGCCGACCTGTTCCACCTCGACGAAGTGCTCTTCGTCCCCACCGGCCAGCCCTGGCAGAAGCGGGACCGGGACGTCACCGCGGCCGAGGACCGCTACCTGATGACGGTCATCGCGACCGCGGCCAACCCGCGATTCTCGGTCAGCCGGGTGGACATCGACCGCGGGGGCCCCACCTACACCAAGGACACCCTGCGGGACCTGGCCACGCTCAACCCGGACGCCGACCTCTACTTCATCACCGGCGCCGACGCGCTGGCCTCGATCCTGTCCTGGCAGAACTGGGAGGAGCTGTTCTCGCTGGCCCGCTTCGTCGGGGTCAGCCGGCCCGGTTACGAGCTGGACGGTGAACACATCGCCTCGGCGATGAAGGAACTACCCGATGACGCGCTGAGCCTGGTGGAGGTGCCCGCATTGGCGATCTCGTCGAGCGACTGCCGGCTGCGTGCCCGGCAGTCGCGGCCGATCTGGTACCTGGTGCCCGACGGCGTGGTGCAGTACGTATCCAAACGAGGGCTATACACAAAGGAGGCCCGCGCATGAGCGCCACTACCGAAGCGGTGGCCGCGGCCACCGTCGCCGCGCAGGCGGCCGCGTCCAAGCTCGCCGAGAACATCGTCGTCATCGACGTGTCCGGGCAACTGGTCATCACCGATCTGTTCGTCATCGCGTCGGCGTCCAATGAGCGCCAGGTGAACGCGATCGTCGACGAGGTCGAGGAGAAGATGCGGCTGGCCGGATACAAGCCGGCCCGCCGCGAGGGTACCCGCGAAGGCCGCTGGACACTGCTGGACTATGTCGACATCGTGGTGCACATCCAACACAGCGAGGAGCGGGAGTTCTACTCGCTGGACCGGCTGTGGCGGGACTGCCCGCAGGTGCCCGTCGATCTCGACGCCGCCGATGAAGCGGAGAGTTCGCAGTGACCATCCGCCGGCTGGTCCTGCTCCGGCACGGGCAGACGGAGTGGAACGCCGGCAGCCGCATGCAGGGTCAGCTCGACACCGATCTCAGTGAACTGGGGCGTGAGCAGGCCGTCGCGGCGGCCGAAGTGCTGGCCAAGCGGCAACCACTGATCATCGTGTCCTCGGATCTGCGTCGCGCGCTGGACACCGCCACGACGCTGGGGGACCGCTCCGGGCTGCCGGTGCATGTCGACCAACGGTTGCGCGAGACCCACCTGGGTGACTGGCAGGGCTTGACGCATCTTGAGGTGGACGCCGTGGCGCCGGGGGCCCGGGTGGCCTGGCGTGACAATGCCCGGTGGGCACCGCACGGCGGCGAGAGCCGGGTGGACGTCGCCCAGCGCAGCCTGCCCGTGGTGGCCGAACTGCTTGAGTCCCAGCCGGAATGGGGTGCGGACGGGTCGGACCGCCCGGTGGTGCTGGTCGCGCACGGCGGGCTGATTGCGGCCCTGGCCGCTGCCCTGCTGGACCTGCCGGTCGACAATTGGCCGGTACTCGGCGGGATGGGCAACGCCAGCTGGGTGCAGCTGTCCGGGCATATCGTCAACGACGTCATCAAGTGGCGCCTCGATGTGTGGAACGCTTCGGCGCAGGTGGCCAACGATGTCCTCTGATGCGCCCAGGCAGACACTGCTGGTGTTCTGCGACTCGCTGTCCTACTACGGCCCCACCGGTGGTTTGCCCGCAGACGATCCCCGTATCTGGCCTAATATCGTTGCCGAACAACTCGGTTGGGACGTGGAGCTGATCGGCCGGATCGGTTGGACGTGCCGCGATGTGTGGTGGGCGGCCACGCAGGACCCGCGTTCGTGGGCGGCGCTGCCGCGGGCCGGGGCGGTGATCTTCGCGACCTGCGGGATGGATTCGCTGCCGTCGCCGCTGCCGACGGCACTGCGCGAGCTGATCCGCTACGTGCGGCCGTCGTGGCTGCGACGCTGGGTCAGGGACGGATACGGTTGGGTGCAGCCGCGCCTGTCGCCGGTGGCTCGCCCGGCGTTGCCGCCGCACCTGTCCGTCGAATATCTCGAACAGACCAGGGCGGCACTGGATTTCAACCGGCCGGGAATTCCGGTGGTGGCGACGGTGCCGTCGGTGCACATCGCCGATACCTACGGGCGGTCGCACCGCTGGCGTGATGCGACGGTGGCAGCGATCACCGAGTGGGGTGAATCCAAGGCGATCCCGATCGTCGACCTCAAGGCCGCCGTGGGCGAGTACGTGCTGCGCGGGCAGGGTAATCCCGATGGCATCCATTGGAACTTCGAGGCGCACGCCGCCGTCGCCGAACTGATGCTCAAGGGGCTTGCCGAGGCCGGCGCCTACCAGCCGGATCCGCCCAGCCGCTCATGACGGTGCAGGTGGTGACCGATTCGTCGGCACGACTGAGCGCAGAAGACCTGGAGCGCTGGTCGATTCGTCAGGTGCCGCTGCATGTGCTGGTCGGTGACACCGACCTGCGTGACGGGATCGACCCGATGCCCAACGACCTCCACGAGCGTAACCAGGTGACGACGTCGGGCGCGGCACCGGCCGACCTGGCCGATGCCTACCGTCAGGCGCTGGTGGACAGCGACGGTGACGGGGTGGTCGGCGTGCATATCTCGGCCGCGCTGTCGGGCACCTTCAGCACCGCTGCCGGCGTGGTCAGGGAGTTCGGTTCGGCGGTGCGGGTGGTGAATTCGCGCTCGGCGGCGATGGGGATCGGTTTTGTGGCGCTGGCTGCCGCTCGCGCCGCGGCCGCCGGGGCCGAATTGGACGAGGTGGAGGCCGCGGCCCGGGCCGCGGTGTCGCGCGGACACGTGTTCATCGTCGTGCACCGGCTGGACAACCTGCGCCGCAGCGGCCGGATCGGTACTGCGGTGTCCTGGCTGGGTACCGCGCTGTCGTTGAAACCGCTGCTGCACCTCGACGTCGACGGCAGGCTGGTGCTGGCGCAGCGGATCCGCACCGTATCGAAAGCCCATGCCGCGATGGTGGATTCGATAGCCGAGATCGTGGGGGAGCGGAGCGCCTCGATCGCCGTGCACCACGTCGACAACTACGACGACGCGGCCGAGCTCGGTGCGGCGCTCACCGCGCGGTTACCCCAGATCGAGTCGCTCACCGTTTCCGATATGGGCCCGGTGCTGGCGGTGCACGTCGGCGGCGGTGCGGTGGGGGCGTGCGTCAGCCTGGCCGAGTGATCAGTCGGCGAACCGTCCGGTGATCGGGGGCAGGTCCTTGAGCGTGGCGATGCCCGGCGCGGCGGCCACCACCGCCGGTACTGCGTTGGTCACCGGCAGTGCGGTGTAGATCATGCCCAGTCCCATGAACCCCGGTTCGGTCCAGTCCCGCGGCGGCAGGCAGTGCAGCACGGTGCGCATGTTGGGTAGCCCGAACACCTGGATGACATGGCCGTGCTCAAGGGGTTTGGGCGGAGTCACGTGGTTGCCCATGGTCCAGTTGAATCCGACGCTGACGACGTTGCGGTCACCGACCCAGCCGCGGTGGTAGCCGTACACGCTGCCCACGGTGCCCTTCGGGATCTGCATGAACCCCAGGTCGGTGTCGTCGGTGGCCGCGGTGAAGGTCACGTCGAACGTCATCCGGTCCAGGCGCGCGCCGATCGCGTCGGCCATCATGGCTGCCGATTCGGCGAACACCTCGCTCTCGGTCCGGACGCTGTCGGCCAGGCCCGGGGTGTCGGGATCCTGGCCGAAGCCCATCGCCGATTGGGTGCCTGCCGACTCGTAGGTGGAGCAGTCCACCGATTCGGTGATCCGGATCTCGTCGACGCGTTCACACGAGCCGGACAGCACCATGCCGACCATATTGGTCATCCCTGGATGGGCGCCGCTCCCGAAGATGGTGGAATTGCCTGTCGCGCAGGCTTTCCTGATGCGGTCGAGGTCCTCGGGCGTCTGCTTAGCGCCGGTGATCCAGGCAGCGCTGGAGCACACGTTGACGCCTGATTCCAGCAGCCGGACCAGTTCGTCGATGTTGGGCCACAGCGGGTTGTAACAACACGCGTCCGGGCGCAGTGCGATCAGGGCGTCGATGTCGTTGGTGGCCGTCACGCCCGTCGGTTCAGGCCAGCCGGCCAGTTCCGCGGCATCCACACCCACCTTGTCGGCGCCGTGCGCGTACACGCCGACCAGTTCCATATCCGGCCTGCCGATGATGGCGTGCAGTGAGCGTTTGCCGATGTTGCCGGTGGTCCACTGGATGACTCGTAACGGGCTCATGGGTGAACACTATTGCCGAAGTGTTTACGGGTTGTCACGGAGTCCGTCGTTGAATGCCGAGTCGTACGTGCTCTACGACGCAGCGTGGCTGTCGTGTTCGACTCTTGTTGAAATGGTCGCGACGTGCGTCTCGTCGGGGTGGTCCGTCGTGTGATCGCGTGTGCGTTGGGGTCGACGGGAACTCGTGGACCCCATTGAGTCCGACTTGTCGGCGGTGACGTTGTGACGATTGCCGGCAGATGTCTTGTCGTGCGGTGGGTGGGCGGTGCTGGTGCCGGTGTCTGTCGCGTTGTCGGTCTTGGTCGTCGACTCGGCTTCGGCGGTTTGATTCGCGGAAGTGGTAGCGCTTGCGCTCGCGGTGGTCGGGGCGGTATCGGCGCTGGCGATGCTTGCGGGGGCGCCCGCGCTCTCGGCAGCGGTGACGGTGTCAGTGGTGGCCGACTTTTCTTCTGCGTTCGTTGATTTTGCCGTGGCTGCGGTGGTGCTTGTTGTCAGGAGACTGGTTTTGGCGCTCGCCGCTGGCCCGGTGCCCTCGGCCGTTAGTGTGGTGGCTTCGGTGGAGTCTGTGGTCAAGGCCGTCTCGGTTGTGGTTGCGGACGTGGTGCCAGCCTTCTGCAGGGAGCTGGCGAGGTTCTTCAATGCGGTCGCAATTGTTGTGGTGAGTGTCTTGAACCCGGTGGTGAGGCTGGCCACGCCGGCAGTCAGCTGGGTTCGGATGGAGTCGGCCGCGGTGCTCAGGGCGGTGGTGATACTGGTGAGGCCCTTAGCCAGTTGGGTGAACGGAGCAGTGACGGTGGCGACGATATTGCGGAGCAGTTGGGTCAACAGCGCTTGCAAGGTAGGCGTGGAGGTGTCGGTGGCCCAGTCGGGGACGGTCTGGTTGGCGATCCATTGTTCGAGGACTTCGACCGCCAGTTTGGGGGTCCAGTCGGAGGTGAAGAGTCCGAAGTTGTCCTGGTCGACGCCGTCGCCGGTGGCGAGGTCGACCAGCGAGTAGATGAAGGTCGGTCCAACGCCCTCGAGGGAGGCCCAAGCGGTGAGGAAGTCGGCGATATAGGCGGCTTGTTGGGATTGCGTGACGAGTGAGGTCGGGATGCCGTACTCGGTGGCCCAGATGAGTTTGTCGGTGTCACCGTTGGCGTCCATCAGCGCACGTAGCGCCTGTAGCTCCTGATAGGGGCTGTTGGTGGTGGATGCGCCGTCGGTGAAGTCACTGCTGTAGTTGTAGGGATGAAACGACAGTGCGTCGAAGTATCCTTCGGCTCCGGCGGCGTACATCTCTTCGAGGAAGGTGACGGGGTTGACTGTCGACGTGCCGGAAGTGACGCCGGCGCCGAGCACTCCGCCAACGACGGTGGCGTCGGGATCAACGGCTTTGATGGCGGTGTAGGCCGCCTTGAGCAGTTCGGTGTAGGCGGTGGCGTCCGGTGTCGGGGCCCATCCGGTCGACCCGTTGGGCTCGTTCCAGATCTCGTAGGCGGCGATCTCGGCGTCACCGTTGTTGGCGGTGGTTCCATATCGTTCGGCGAGTTCGGTGACGAAGCTGGCGTAATCGCTGGTCGATGTGGGCGCGCCGTAGGCAGAGCTGGTGTCCGACGACGCCCAGGTGGGCGTGCTGGTGATCGCGGCGTCCACGGCGATCCCGGCGTCCGATAGTGCATTGAGCAGAGCGTCTGCCTGAGTCCAGTTGTACGTGCCGTCCGCAGTTTCGATGGCCGCCCAGGGCAGGAATACTCGAACCTGAGTGACGCCCATGGCTTTTAGCTCGGAGATCGCTGAGGACAGTTCTGCGGAGTCCATGAAATACAGCTGCGAGTCAGCTACCCCCGTCGTTGACGAGGAGGTATCGATGGACGACATCAGTGCAATGTTGTAGGAGACAGTGCGGATGTGGGCCCGCGACCGGTCCGGCTGCGCCATCGCAACCACCCCGCTCACCGGTCGCGGCACAGACGGATGCACTACCGCCAGCTCGACCACTGCGACCAGGGTGACCGCGAGGGCAGCGGTCATCCGTCGCATACCAGGCGCCCACTTTCTGGCCATAATTTTCCCCTCACGCATTCGGTCGCACCCGTAAAGGCGGGTTCGGAAAGAACTGTAAACCCACTTATTGCTTTTCGAGACATAACCGACTGGTAAATCCCGTCCACAGGGTTGTGGAGGCGTAAATCGGTAATGGACCAAACTCGGGTAAATGTGCAGAAATGTCGCCGTAATAGCAAAATAAAGGTTACCTGATTGAAAATTAGCTAGTACTCGTGACTATGGTGGAGCCATGCTCACGATGGGGTAAAAGTGCAGTTCATACCCATCAATGGGGTTCGTTGGCGTGTATGCAAAAATGTTTGCTTTCTGGCGCGAACTGTGGGAATTAGCTACAGGCGGCAGCGCTATGCGGCACAATCATAGCTTATTCTGCGAAGTTCTCACATGACTCAAATGCCAAGCCCATGCTTGATATTTTGGCAAATATTAGGAGCTATGGGTTCGGGGGATTATGAGCGGTTTACTGGCTCTTCACAGATGAGGGTGTAGAGGTGGTTGGCGCGTCGTTGCCGGGATAGAGGTCGAGGTCTCTCGAAAATGAG
>NZ_LQOL01000081.1 GCF_002101555.1 Mycolicibacterium canariasense | reverse complement strand
CTCATTTTCGAGAGACCTCGACCTCTATCCCGGCAACGACGCGCCAACCACCTCTACACCCTCATCTGTGAAGAGCCCATTTAGGGGTCTAAATGACAGTCGTTGAAAACATCGATACCGGCAAAGGAACAATGCCGAAGCTCGTGGCCATCGACGGGGGACCGGTCGACGCGCTGGTCCGACCTCCTTCCGACGAGGAGCTGTACAGCTATTTCGGGCCACAGATGCGCTGGGTCCAATTATTGCTGCTACTCGCCTATGTTCTCGCTGCTTGGAGCTTATTCGAGTTCACCGTCTCGGCACCGTATTTGCTGTGGCCGCTCCTCGTCGTCCTCGGGCTCAACATCGTCGGAAACGTGTTGTCGGCCGTGACGAGCTTCAACACCCGGCGGTACAGTGCCCGGTCACATCGCACGCTCGTGCAGTCCTGGCAACCGCAGGCGGGTTACCCCAGCATCGACGTCTTCCTGCCCACCTACGGAGAGGGTCTTGACGTCCTGCGTAACACCTATACCTTTGTGGCCCGCATGGAATGGCGGGGTGAAATCAACGTATATGTTCTTGACGACGGCGGCCGGGACAATGTCCGCGAGTTGGCGTCCCAATTCGGATTCCACTATATTCGGCGCCCCGATCGCGGACATATGAAAAAGGCCGGGAATCTGCAATATGCATTCAAGAACACCGGGGGAGACCATATTGTCATTCTCGATGCAGATTTCTGCCCGCGGCATGATTTCCTCAATCATCTGATTCCCTATATGGATGATCCCAGCGTCGGGATCGTACAAAGTCCGCAATACTTCAGTACCACCGAAGAACAGGGTTGGATCGAACGGACCGCCGGTTCCACTCAAGAATTGTTTTATCGGTGGATTCTGCCGTCCCGGGACCGGTTCGATGCGGCCGTGTGCGTGGGCACCTGCGCCGTCTATCGGCGCGCGGCACTGCAGGCCGCCGGCGGATTCGCCCAGATCGAGCACAGCGAGGACATCCACACCGGACTCTTTCTGATGCGGGCGGGCTATCACACCCGCTATGTGCCGATCGTCGTCTCTCGAGGGCTGTGCCCGTCCGATCTCGCCGGCTTCCTCAATCAGCAATACCGTTGGTGCAACGGATCATTGGTGCGGCTGGAGAACGAACACTGCGGAGACAGTCTGAAAATGACCTTCCGGCAGAGGATCTGCTTCTGGGCCGGCGTTCTGTACTACATCACCACCGCGATCAACGTGATCGCCCTGTACATCCCTGGCCTGGTGATGGCGGCTTTCTTTCCCGATCAGGTCCAGCCCATCCAGTTCGTACCGTTCCTGGTGGGCCTGTGGGTGTACCTGGTCGTCCTGCCCTGCGTGTCACGGGGCAGATGGCGGTTCGAGGTGCTGCGTATCCAGATGGCCTACAGCTACGCGCACATCGTCGCGATAGCCCACAAACTCAGGGGCAGGTCGGCGGGCTGGGTTCCCACCGGGGCGGTCGGTTCGACGAATTCCTTGGCGCGCACCGTCAGCCGGGTGGGCGCGGCGGCGATCCTGTTGTCGCTGGTGCCCTTCTGGGGCGTCATCATCTACGACCTGCAGGCATACGGCATCCGCCGATTCTGGCTGATGGCCATGTTCCTGCTGCTGTACACGTACCTCGCCGTTCCGCTGCTGAGCGAGTTCGGCAAGATCCTGGCTCCGGCCGCGGTCACCGACGGACGGGTGCGGCGCACCGGCGAGGTCCGCCCGGGTATCGAGGCGACGGCGGTCGCGTCGTGAACCCCCGGACCGGCCGGCACTGGATCCCGGCCCGCTGGCGGCGCCGCAACCCGCACCGCATCTCGGTGTACGAGGTCATCGGCTACACGTCGGCGTTGGTGTTCGCCGCCGCAATCGCATTCGGATGGTTCGATCTGATGATTCCGTGGGGGTCGTGAGATGACCGTCGCAACCCTGCCACGCCCCGCAGCGAGCCCGCCGGATGCGCCCCGGCGCAGCTTCTTCGACGACGTGGAAGGTCTGCGTGGTATCGCGGTGACGATCGTCGTCCTGTTCCACGCCGGAGTGCCGAAGATGACCGGCGGCTTCGTCGGGGTCGACCTGTTCTTCGTCATCTCAGGTTTCCTGATCACCGGGTTGCTGGTGAAGGAAATGGAACACAACGGCCGAATCGCGTTGAAGGCCTTCTACGCCCGGCGGGCCAGGCGGATCATCCCACCGGCCGCGGTGACGGTCGTGGCGACCTCGGTCGCGGTCTGGCTGCTGATGCCACTGCTGTCGGTGTTCCGGCAGGCTTTCGACCTGCTGGCGGCGGCACTGCAGATCGCCAACTGGCGATTCATCCTGCAGGGCAAGGACTATCTCGCGGGCGCGTCCGACGACAGCGTGGCCACCCACTTCTGGTCGTTGTCGGTCGAGGAGCAGTTCTACTTCGTCTGGCCGTTGCTGGTGATCGGCCTGGCGTACCTGGCGCGGCGCTTCGGATGGTCGATCCGTCTGGTCGTCGGGGTGGGGGTGGGGGCTGTGTCGATCGGCTCGCTGGTGTCCTCGCTGTACCTCACCGTCGCCGACCCCGTCGTCGCCTATATGGCCACGCACACCCGGGCCTGGCAGTTCGGGGTGGGCGCTCTGGTCGCGGTGATGCAACCACTGCTGGCCCGGCACGCACACCTCGGGTGGCTGCGCGGGGCGGCCGTGCTCGTCGGGTGGGCGGGGTTGTCGGCGGTCGTGGTGGCCACGGTCACCTTCGGGCACACCACGCCGTATCCCGGTGCTGCGGCACTGCTGCCGACGCTCGGCGGCGGCGCGATGATCGCCGCCGGGCAGATCGCCGGGACCGCACGCCCGGCTGTCGGCGCCGTACTGGTCGTCGGATGGCTACGCTGGATCGGCAAGGTCTCCTACGCGTGGTATCTGTGGCATTGGCCGGTCATCGTGCTGTTCAAGCAGGCCACCGGTGTCACCGACTGGCACGTGCTCGTTCCGGTCAGTCTGGGCGCACTGGTGCTGGCCTGGATATCGACCAGCCTGCTGGAACGCCCGTTGATGTCGTCGGCCGAATTGAAGCGCAATCTCATGGCATCCATCGCCGTCGGCATGACCGGAACCGTTGCGGCAGTGGCGATGACGATGACCATAGGGGTCTTCGCAGTGAAGGCCGCGAGCAGTGGTATCACCTCGAGCAACGTCAACGTCAGCTTCACCTCGGTGTTCGGCACCCCCACGGGCGTGACCTCGGGGCCGGTGACACCGAACCCGTTCAAGGCGTTCGACGACCGTCCGCCGCAGGACGAATGCCTGATTCAACTGGGTAACCGCGAGACGCCGTCGACGTGCGTGCAAGGTCCTGCCGACGGGGTGCCCGCGGTGCTCTTCGGTGACAGTCACGCCCAGCAGTGGCTACCCGCAATCGCCAAGATCGCCAGCGCGAACGAGTGGCGGCTGAGCTGGTACACCAAGGCTGCCTGTCCCGCTGCCGCTTTGCAGCCGCGTGACGGGCGAACCGATCCCTTCACCAAGCCCGACTGCCTGGGCTGGCGCGAGGACAGTCTGAACGCGATCGCCGCGCTGCAACCCAAGTTCATCGTGATCGGGTCGTTGTCGACGTATGTGCCCGACTACCAGGAGTTCAAACTGGCCTGGGACCAGACGCTGGACCGGTTGCGGGCCACGGGTGCGAAGTTGATCTACATCAGGGACACCCCGTACCCGCAGCGCAACATTCCGGAGTGTGTGTCGGGCGCGCTGGACGACTGGTCGAAGTGTGACTTCGACCTGAACAACGTGCGCAGAACCGAACCCATCGTCACCGACCAGCTGCGCGGGGAGAACCTCGACATTCCGGTGCTGGACGTGAATCCGTTCCTGTGCCAGGGAACCAAGTGCCTGGCGGTGCGCAACGGGACGTTGATGTACCGGGATGATTCGCATCTGACGGCGACGGCGATCAATGCTCTGATCCCCGCGGTCGAGCAGGAGATCAAGGGCCTGGGCCTCGATCTGAAAGGCCGATGAGCGAGCGTGCTCACCAGCCCCGCAGTGCGGCACGGGCAGCGTCGCCCGTCGCACGCGTGCTGGTGAGTCGCCAGTCCGGCTCGCCGGGCTTGTCCGCCTCGAACCAGATCAGCCCCACGACATCGGTGGATTCGAGGAAGCTGACCAAATCGGTTATCCACGAAGCCTTGTCGCCGCCGCGGTCGGCGCAGCCGACCTCGGTGATCCACACCGGCTTGTTCGGTGCCAGTTCCGCTACCAGATCGATGGTTGGCCCGAAAAGGTCACCGGGAGTGCGCCATCGATGTCCGCCGTCGTCGCCGAAGTTGTACCCGTCGATCCCGATCACGTCGACATAGTCATCGCCCGGATAGCAGTGCGATATCGCGTCGCGGTCGTCGTTGATGATGACGTTGGGACTCCACACCCACTGCACCTGGTTCGCCCCGGAATCGTCGAAGATCCGGCGGACCCGCCGAAACGCTGCGACATAATCCTCTGGTCTGGCGCCGGACCGGCCGACCGACCAGGGATACCAATCCCCGTTCATCTCATGGCCGAACCGCAGCATGAACCGGCGGCCGTCCTGGGCGACCTGCCTGGCCCACATGGCGACGTAGGCGTCGAACCGTCCACCGGCGATCTGAGCTGCCGAGTAAAGCGGTTGGGCGGCACCGCCCTCGGGATTCCACGGCTCCCATGTCAACACCGGCATGACGCCGAGTGCCATTATCCGGTCGAGCAGTGCGGTGGGCAGCGGTGCCTGCTGGGAGAAGGCGTCGTAGAACACCAGTGCATCCAGCCGCCTGCCCAGTGCTGCGGCCGTGGTCGCCGTGCGCTTGACCGCTTCGTCATCGAATCCATTGGCGGCCAGGCCGAATACCCGATCCTGGAGGTGCGGACGGTAGACGTTCGACGCCGCGACCAGCGTCACCGCGCCCAGTGACAACGACGCGAGGGCGGTGCGACGCGAGAAGGTGATCCTCCGCGAGTCTTTAGGCAACCGGTACCTCCCGTGAATTACGTTGATAAACAACAATGTCGGTCAAACGGCTGACATCTCCGGCTCGACTCCGGTTGTTCACGATCCCTGGATGGCGATGCGGCCGCTGCGCCGATACTATCGGTGAATGACGCAGTCGCGCAGGATACTTCCATACACCGCGGTCGTCCCGGCGGCCGGTCTGGGCACCCGGTTCCTGCCGGCCACCAAGACGGTGCCCAAGGAGCTGCTACCCGTCGTGGACACGCCCGGAATCGAACTGGTCGCAGCCGAGGCCGCGGCAGCCGGGGCCGATCGATTGGTCATCGTCACCTCCGAAGGCAAGGACGGTGTCGTGGCGCACTTCGTCGAGGATCTGGTGCTCGAAGGCACGCTGCTGGCCCGTGGCAAGCACCTGATGCTGGAGAAGGTGCGCCGGTCGTCCGCGCTGATCAAGGTCGAGTCGGTGGTGCAGAAGGCCCCGTTGGGTCTGGGACACGCGGTGGGATGTGTCGAAGCGACCCTGCTGCCCGACGAGGACGCCATCGCGGTGCTGCTGCCCGACGACCTCGTGCTGCCGACCGGCGTCCTGGAGACGATGGGCAAGGTGCGCATCAAACGCGGCGGCTCGGTGATGTGCGCCATCGACGTCGCGCCCGAGGAGATCAGCGCCTACGGTGTGTTCGCCGTCGAGGAGGTTCCCGATGCCGCGAACCCGAACGTGCTCAAGGTCGTCGGCATGGTGGAGAAACCACGGCCGCAGGACGCCCCGTCGTCGTTCGCTGCTGCCGGCCGGTACATCCTGGATCGCGCGATCTTCGATGCACTCCGCCAGATCGAGCCGGGCGCCGGCGGCGAACTACAACTCACCGACGCGATCGCCCTGCTGATCGAACAGGGGCACCCGGTACACGTCGTGGTGCATCGCGGGAACCGGCACGACCTGGGCAACCCCGGCGGGTACCTGAAGGCCGCGGTGGACTTCGCGCTGGAACGCGACGACTACGGTCCCGCGCTGCGGCAGTGGCTGATCACACGGCTTGGCCTGCAGTAGCCCGGGTCAGCGGACCGACAGCCAGCCCTGGGTATGCCGGTAGAACGTCGACCGCCGCACCGGCCGCGGCACCCGGACCCCGTCGCGCACCACCACGGCCCCGGTGGTGCCGAGTTGCACCGCCCGGCCGGTCACCCACTGTTCGGGCCGCATGCGGGCGGTGAGCACGCTGGCCCGCAGCCCTGGCTGCGCCGCGATCGGTTCGATGCGCACCGCGGTGGCCGTGCCGTCGAACAGCACGGTGTCGTCCACCACCGCCTCGCCCTCGATATGACGAGCCGACTCATCCGGTGGGAGCCAATACGCGGTGCCGACCAGCACGGTGCCGGTTTCGTCCCGGATCAGTGGCAGCCGTGTCACCGCACCGGTGCGGGCCCGCCGCCCCGACCGCCACCGGCCCACCCGGGCGACTTCGATGTCGAGACGGTCGGCGCGCATCAACCGGCCCAACACCGTCGCAAGATCGGATTCGGACCCCAGCACGACGAGCCGGCGGGCGGTGAACGCGGCGTCGACATCCGCCGGCTCGGTCACCATCACCGCAGGACAGCGCAACAATGCGGGCGGAATCCGTCGGTCACCGAAGACCAGCACACTGATCTCTCGATCGCTGTCTGTGGTGGTCAACGCCTCTCCTGTGGCCGCGCTCGGATATGGTGGGTCACCGGCTGCATCACTTTAAGCGGGAGAAATGCCATGCCGGCAATCGTGCTCATCGGGGCCCAGTGGGGTGACGAGGGCAAAGGTAAGGCCACCGATCTTCTCGGTGGACGCGTGCACTGGGTTGTGCGCTACCAGGGCGGTAACAACGCGGGTCATACCGTGGTGCTGCCGACGGGCGAGAACTTCGCCCTGCACCTGATCCCCTCGGGCATCCTCACCCCGGGTGTCACCAACGTCATCGGCAACGGTGTCGTCGTCGACCCCGGGGTGCTGCTCACCGAGCTGTCCGGTCTTGAGGAGCGCGGCGTCGACACGTCCGGCCTGCTGATCTCGGCCGACGCGCACCTGCTCATGCCCTACCACGTCGCCATCGACAAGGTGACCGAGCGGTACATGGGCAGCAAGAAGATCGGCACCACCGGCCGCGGGATCGGTCCCTGCTATCAGGACAAGATCGCCCGCATCGGGATCCGTGTCGCCGACGTGCTCGACGAGCAGCAGTTGGCCAACAAGATCGAGGCGGCCCTGGAGTTCAAGAACCAGGTGCTGGTGAAGATCTACAACCGCAAGGCCCTGGACCCGGCCGAGGTCGTGGAAAGCCTGCTGGCCCAGGCCGAGGGTTTCAAGCACCGGATCGCCGACGCCCGGCTGCTGCTCAACCAGGCGCTCGAGGACGGCCAGACGGTGCTCCTGGAGGGTTCCCAAGGCACCCTGCTCGACGTGGACCACGGCACCTACCCGTTCGTGACGTCGTCCAACCCGACTGCCGGTGGCGCGGCCGTGGGCTCGGGCATCGGACCGACCCGCATCACCACCGTGCTGGGCATCCTGAAGGCCTACACCACCCGGGTGGGCTCGGGCCCGTTCCCGACCGAACTGTTCGACGAGCACGGCGCCTACCTCGCCAAGACCGGCGGTGAGGTCGGCGTGACGACCGGCCGGCCGCGGCGCTGCGGCTGGTTCGACGCCGTCATCGCCCGCTACGCGACACGGGTCAACGGCATCACCGACTACTTCCTGACCAAGCTGGACGTGCTGTCGAGTCTGGAGACGGTGCCGGTGTGCGTCGGCTACACGGTCGACGGCAAGCGCACCGACGAGATGCCGATGACCCAATCGGATATCGCCCGCGCCGAACCGATCTACGAAGAGCTGCCCGGCTGGTGGGAGGACATCTCCGGCGCCCGCGAGTTCGACGAGCTGCCGGCCAAGGCGCGGGACTACGTGCTGCGGCTGGAGGAACTGGCGGGTGCGCAGGTGTCGTGCATCGGGGTCGGTCCCGGCCGGGACCAGACCATCGTGCGGCGCGACATCCTGGCGGCCCCGTGACCGATTTCGGTCTGGACCCGCGGCGCGCCGACCCCGAGTACGACCGGCATGGCGGATTTCCGGTGTTCGAAGCCGCCGACCCCGGCCCAGGGTTCGGTCGCTTCCTCACGGCGATGCGCCGTGCGCAGGACCTGGCGGTTTCGGTCAACCCCGACAGCGCCACCTGGGACGAGGCCGCCGACCGGGTCGAGGACCTGGTCAAGCTGTTGGACCCGTACCGGGCGGCCGAGGGCGAAGGGCCCGCCAACCGGGTGCCGAGTCTGCCCGGAGCCGGCAGCCTGCTCATGCCGCCCTGGCACGTGACGAAGTTCGAGGCCGAGGGCGTGGAACTGCAGGTGCAGTTCAGCCGCTATCACGTGGGTGGCAACCATGCCGTGCACGGTGGCGTGCTGCCGCTGCTGTTCGATTCCATCTTCGGCATGGTCATCCACGCCGCGAGCCGGCCCATCAGCCGGACCGCCTTCCTGCACGTCGACTACCGCAAGGTGACGCCGATCGACACCACGCTGACCGCGCGGGGTTGGATCAGGGAAGTCGAGGGTCGCAAGGCTTACGTCAACGCAGAATTGCTCGACGGTGCAGGCAATCTGCTCGCCGAGGGCAACGGTCTGATGATCAGGTTGCTGCCGGGTCAGCCCTAGCGCGCAGTTCCGATGGTGCGGTTATGCCTTCGGGGTGTTACCGTCAGATAGCGCACATTTTGGTTGTCGCGCTTGTAAATGAGAGAAGTAAGTTCAATGGCACAGGGCACTGTGAAATGGTTCAACGGCGAAAAGGGCTTCGGCTTCATCGCTCCTGATGGCGGAGCGGCCGATGTTTTCGTCCACTACAGCGAGATCAGCGGAAGTGGCTTCCGCTCGCTCGAGGAGAACGCTCGCGTTCAGTTCGAGATCGAGCAGGGCGCGAAAGGCCCGCAGGCAGTGGGCGTTTCGGTAATCTGAACGAACCTGACTTGAGAGGCTGGCGCAGCTTCGGCTGCGCCAGCCTTTTCGTCTCTGTGCCCGAGCTCAGGCGATGACGCGCCCCCAGGTCGAGCTCTCGGTTTGGGCCGCCAGCAGAATCCGCTGCGCCGAATGAACTCGCGCGCCAACTTCTTCTGAGTGCTGAACATCAAGTCCCGCACTGACTTTCATCACCATGATGCCCAGCTCGATCGACGTGGTGCTCGGTATGACGAGCAGTTTCGCTCGTGCCTGCGTGCCGATGGCCAACAACAGCCGGGGGCGGCGGTTGGCCGCGATGGCGGCGCCACCGAGGGCCACCATGTGCAGGTCCGGCGGCCCCTCGACCGCCGACCAATTGACTCGAATATCGGTGAGCTGACCCAACTTCGGGTGCAGCGCCGTCACCAGCTCGGTCAGTTCGGCCGCGAGGGAGGCGCCGCGCGGCCACCACGCGCCGTCGATATCGGATCCCAGCTGCGCGGCGAGCGTCAGACGCACCGGCCGCGGCACACGCTGGGATGCCATGCTCACGCCGTGCCAACGGCCGGGTGGCACTTCCGCGGTGCGGTCGGGCGATCCGAGAACGTCAGCGTCGTGACGTCGTCGTTGCCGACGTCACCGGTGACCTCGGGCCGGTCCGGATGTGAGAAGAGATCGTTGGAGTGCATACGCGTTCCTCGACAGTTGATTCGTGTGCCAACACAAGACGCACAACGCGCAAGACGGAAAGCGGGTGAAGTGCCTGAGCCTCGTCGGCTTGGATACCTCTCACGCTACACCCGTCCCACCCGAAACTTGGAGGATCCTCGATGACCTATCTCGATCGCCCCTGCCGAAGCCCCGGCTGCACCGCCGTCCCTGCCGCAGGCAGCCACCGGTGCGGCCGGCACGGCATCGTCCGGCACGAGGCGGCCCACGCCCGGCACTAAGGGCGTCGGTTCACCCGCGTCGGATGCGCTCCAGATGCGACCATGACGCCGTGACGACGCCATTTCCGTTCCGCCGCCTGACCACGCCGCGGGCCGCCGCGGCCGCGGGTGTCCTCTTCTCGCTGCTGTTCACCACCGCGCTGGTGTTGCTGTGGACGACGGTGCCCGACGGGGCCGCGCACGGCGCCCAGTGGACCGTCGCGGGCAGCGGCCACCTCAAAGTGGCCGCGACGCTCATGCCGTTCGCCGGGATCGCATTCCTGTGGTTCATCGGGGTGGTGCGAGACGGGTTCGCCGGTGTGGAGGACAAGTTCTTCTCCTCGGTGTTCCTGGGCGCCGGGCTGCTGTTCCTGGCGATGGTGTTCGCCACCACGTCGGTGGGAATCGGCCTGGCGCACAGCGGGACCGATGTGCTCGACGAGCCCGCACGGGCCGAGGTGGTGGCCTTCGCCACCATGACGTTGACCGCACTCGGCAAGACCTACGCGCTGCGGATGGCCGCGGTGTTCATGATCTCGCTGGCCACCATATGGCTGAAAACCGGTGTGATGCCCCGCTGGCTGGCGTTGGCCACCTACACCATGGCGCTGATCGTCCTGGTGGCCGCCGATACGTCGGTCTGGCTGACACTGGTGTTCCCGATGTGGGTGCTGGTGGTCAGCCTGATGCTGCTTGCGCGGTCGGGCGTCATCCACCTGCCCGGCCGGACCGGTGACGGCAGCGAATCCACCTAGAACGGTGGCGGTTCGGTGTCGGCGTCGATGGTGTGCTGGTTGCGGCGGTGACGGAGGCCGCGGGGCACGCGCCGAACCGCCGACCATTGACATCCGGAAGTCAACTGGCCCAACACTATTCGACCGTTGTCGCTGAAAAGTCGCTCGAAGGCGGGCAATCGACACGCCAACCCGGAGCCGCCTAGGAGATTTCGCGCAGCGCGCCGGCCGGGCAGAGCCGGACCGCCTCCCTGGCGTGTTCCTGCTCGCCGGACGGCACCTCGTCGGCGAGCACGACCACCACACCGTCGTCGTCCTGATCGAAGACCGCCTCGGCGACCATCACACAATTCCCCGCGGAAACACACGCGTCGCGGTCGGCTTCCACCTTCATGCTCACCACCCCACCTGCAATGACCGCAATCCGTAGATGAAATGAAAGGACCGGAATTCGACGTCCTCGAAATCTTCGGCCAAGGCCAGTCCGGGGAAGCGGCGGAACAGTGCGGGGAACGCGATCCGCATCTCCATCCGGGCCAACGGTGCACCCAGGCAATGGTGCACACCGTGGCCGAAGGCCAGGTGCCCCGGTGCGCCGCGGCGCACGTCGAGATCATCGGGCGCGTCGACGAACGACGGGTCCCGGTTGCCCGCCGGCAGCGACGCGAACACCAGGCTGTGCGCGGGGATCGGCACGCCCGAAACCTCGACGGCGGCGGTGGTGAAGCGCGGAATGGCGTGTTGCACCACCGACAGCCAGCGCAGCAGTTCCTCGATCGCCGGCGCCACCGCCTCGGGATCATCGCGGATCAGCGCGAGCTGGTCGGGATGACGCAGCAACGCCAGCGTGCCCAACCCCAGCATGTTCGACGTGGTCTCGTGCCCGGCCAGCAACAGCAGGCCGGCGATGCCAACCAGTTCGTCGTCGGTCAGCTCGGTGCCGTGTTCGCGGATCAGCATGCCGAGGATGTCCTCGCCGGGAGCCGCCCGGGCCGCCACGACCAGCCCGCGCATATAGTCCCGGCTCTCCCGCTGCAGCGCCATGCGCTCGGTGATGGGCAGCGACAGGTCGAGTTGGCGCCCGGACCGTTCCTGGAAGCCGGCGCGGTCGTCATACGGCACACCGAGCAGTTCGCAGATGACCAAAGACGGGATGGGCAGCGCGAATTCGGCGATCAGATCCGTGGGTGGACCCGCGTCGGCCATCGCATCCAGCCGCTGCTCGACGATCTCGGCGATCCGCGGTTCC
The DNA here is from genome assembly GCF_002101555.1 of Mycolicibacterium canariasense. Classification (GTDB taxonomy): domain Bacteria; phylum Actinomycetota; class Actinomycetes; order Mycobacteriales; family Mycobacteriaceae; genus Mycobacterium; species Mycobacterium canariasense. Next base: position 270,944 of record NZ_LQOL01000081.1, on the reverse strand, counting down.
AGCCGCTTCATCCGGCGGATGGTGAATTCCGGGGTGAGCATGCGCCGCAGCCGCTGATGCTCCGGGGGATCCTGGCCCAGCAGGTTGCCCGCCCGCGCGGCGGCCTGCTCGGCGGCGGAGACCTCCGGCGCCCCGGGCAGCGTGAAATCCGCCGGCCGGCTGTTGGAGAAATGTTCGTGGTCGGCGAGGACGGCTTTGACGTCCTCGTGCCGGGTGATCAGGTAAGCCTGATTTCCGAGCGGGCCGATCACCGACTGCACCCCGGCCGCCGCACGCAGCGCCGCGAGCTCGGGGGTGGGGTCGAAGCCGTTGCGCCGCATGTGCACCGGCGGTAAGACACGGGCCGTCATGCCTCGACGCTACCCGCCGAACACAAAGTCCTTGATCAGAGCGTTGACGACGGTCGGGTTCTCCAGCGCGGCCAGGTGCGCCACCCCGTCGAGCACGGCCGTGGCCGCACCCGGGATGGCATCGGCCATCGCCAGCGTCTCCTCGAGGGGGAAGGTCGCATCCTCGGCGCCGGCGACCACCAGCACCGGTGTACGCACCCCGGCCAGCAGTGCGCGCTGATCCGGCCGGCGCGGCACCACGCTGCGTACCGCCTGCGACACCGAGCCCACGTCGACGCGGGCGGCCGCCGCCCGGACGAAGGCCACCACATCGGGCCGGGTGCGCATGGTGGTCGGCCCGAGGAAGGCCTTGAGCACCTCGCGGGTCAGCGGACCGCGGATACCGCCGAGCGCGCTGGCGGCCCGCAGCAGCAGCCCGTACTCGAATCGCTGCCGGGCGCCGGCCGGCGAGGCGGTGCAGTTCATCAGCACGGCCCGGCCGATCCGGTCCGGGAACCGGGCGGCGAACGTGCCGCCGATCATGCCGCCCCACGAGTTGCCGACGAAATGCGCGCGCTGCACTCCCAGGCCGTCCAGCAGGTCGACGACCACTTGGGCGCAGTCGGCGAAACTGAAAGGTGCGGTGAGCCTTTCGCTGCCGCCGTGGCCGGGCGGGTCGATCAACACCACCCGGTGGTCGGCGCCGAACGCGTCGGCCTGCCCGGCCCACATGTCGCCGGTCATCAGCAGGCTGGGCCAGAACAGGATGACCTCGCCGGTGCCGCGGGTCTGCACCCGCAACCGGCCCAGCGTCGTCGGCAACGTGCGGGCGTCCATCAGATGACCGGTAGCAGCGAGTGCACGATGTGCACCGCGGCGTGCGCCACCTGCGTGGTGTACAGGGTGAAGTCGATGTCGGGGTCATGCCCGGCGAGATCGGACAGCGCCCGGATCACCAGCCAGGGCACGCCGAGTGCGGCGCAGACCTGAGCCACCGCCGCGCCCTCCATCTCGACGGCCGACCCGCCGAGCTCCCGGTGCAGCCGCTCGCGGGTGACGGCGCAGTGCAGGTACGCGTCACCGGAGAGGATGGTGCCGTAGCTGATCCGCGGTGGCCGGTCCTGACCGCCTGCCTCGGCGTCGAGAATCGGCAGCATGACCGCCGACAGCTTGCGCCGCACCCGGGCGAGCAGCTCGCCGTCCGTGTCGAAGCCCAGTTCGTCGGTCGGGTTGAAGAACCGCACGTGCCCCGGCTGGTACAGCGAAAGCCGCTCGTTCTCGATGATTCCGGAGTCGTTGGCCACGATCCGGTCGGCGACGACGATGTCCCCGATCGCCAGGTCCGGGTCGAGTCCGCCGGCGACGCCGCTGAAGATGACGGCGTCGCAGCCGAACTTGGCGACCAACAGCGTGGTGGCCGTGGCCGCATTCACCTTGCCCATCCCGGATTCGGTGACCACCACGTGGTGCCCGTCGATGTGGCCGGCGGTGAACGACCACTGCGCCACCGTGGTCTGCGTGGCATCGGGCATGAGCTCGACGAAACTGCCGAGCTCGTCGGGTATCGCGCACAACACGCCCGTCGTCATGTGGCCACGCTATCGGTCGGCGTGCAACCCGGGCCACCAGATGCGCGGGCCGATCAGGGTGAACAGGGCGGGGATGATCACCGTGCGCACCACGAAGGTGTCCAACAGGATGCCGAGACCGACGATGATGCCCAGCTGGGTCAGCACGATCAGGGGCAGCACCCCGAGCACGCAGAACACCGCCGCCAGCACGATGCCCGCGCTGGTGATCACCGCCCCGGTGGCCGATACCGCCCGGACGATGCCGGCCCGGTTCCCGAACGCCGGCGTCTCCTCACGGGCCCGGGTCACCAGGAAGATCGTGTAGTCGACACCGAGGGCCACCAGGAACAGGAACGCGAACAGCGGGGTGGCGTTGTCCAGTGCGGGAAAGCCGAACAGGTGCACGCCGGCCCAGCCGCCCAGGCCGAGGGCTGCCAGCGCGCTGAGCACCGTCACCGCGACCAGCAGCGGCGGGGCGAGCGCCGAACGCAGCAGCACGAACAGCACCGCCAGCACGACGCCGAGGATCGCCGGGATCACCACCAGCCGGTCCCGTTGGGCGGCCGCGGCGGCGTCGCGGGCCTGCGCATCCGAGCCACCCACCACCGCGGCGCCGTCCACCCGATGCACCGAATCGCGAAGGGCGTCAACGATGGTGAACGCCTCCTTCGATGCCGGCTCGGCGTCGAGCACCACCGACCACTGCGTCAGCCCGGTCGGCGCCCGGCCCGTCGGGTCGGCCGACGTCACGCCGGGCGTGTCGGTGATGGCCCGCTGCATCGCCTCGGCGGACGCGGTCGAGGCGATGACCCGCGCCGGATCGGTGAGCCCGCTGGGGAAGTGGGCGGCCAGTGTCCGATAACCGGCCACCGACTCGGCCTGCACCCGGAACTGCTCGGTCTGCGACAACCCGACGGGCGTGGCGAACAGCCCTGCGCAGCACACCGCCAGGCCGGCCAGGGCCGTCGTCGCGACCACGGCGGGCCTGCGGGCCACGCTCGCGGCGATCCGGTGCCAGAATCCGCTCTCGGTGAGCGGTTCGGCCGCCACCCCGGCCTGCGGGATGAACGGCCAGAACAACCGCCGGCCGCATCCGCCGAGCAGCGGCGGCAGCACCAGCAGCACGAACACCGCGGCCACCACCAGGCCGGATGCCGATTGCACGCCCAGGCTGCGGTTGCTCGGCGCCGATGCGAACACCAGCATCAGCAGGGCCAACACCACGGTGGCATTGCTGGCCAGGATGGCGGGAGCGGATGCGCGCAGCGCCACCCGCAGGGCGTCGTGGTGGTCGGCGCGCACGTGCAGTTCCTCGCGGTAACGCGAAATTATCAGCAGCGCATAGTTCGTGCCCGCACCGAACACCAACACGCTGGTGATCCCGCCCGTCGATCCGTCCGGGCTCAGCCCGAACCCGGATGCCACCGCCGTGCCGAGCACGCTGCCCACCCGGTCGGCGAACGCGATGACCAGCAGCGGCACCAGCCACAGCACGGGGGAGCGGTAGGTCAGGATGAGCAGCAGTGCCACCACCGTCGCCGTCACCGCCAGCAGCGTGATGTTCGCTCCGGCAAAGGAATTGGCGATATCGGCGCCGAAGGCCGGCCCGCCGGTGACCTGGGCGCGCACCCCGTCGGGCAGTTTTGCGGTCACCGCGGTGCGCAGGTCACGCACGGCGTCGTCGAGCGCGAATCCGGACAGATCTGCCGGCAACGGGGCCACCGCAACCGCCGCCGCCCCGTCCGCGGACACGCGTGCCCCGGGACCGGCGGCGGCGATGTCGGCCTGCGTCAACCGGCCGCCGTCTGTTCGGGTCACCACGATGACGGCCGGAACCTGTTCGCCGCCGGGGAAATCGGCGCGCAGCGCGTCGGCGCGAGCCGATTCGGCCGACGACGGGACCGACACCGGTGATTGCGACCCGGAATCGTCGGACCCCAGCAGCGCCAGCAGCGCCCCGGATATCAGCACGACGACCACGGCCAGCGCCCAGGAGATACGTCGGGACATGCGGCAAATATTTCAGATACTTAAACTTTAATCAACTGTAGGATGCCGACATGTCCTCAGCCGACCGGCCCGCCCTGGAGGCGCAGATCGCCGCCGATGTGCGCGCGCTGACGGCGGAGTCCGACCAGATCGGGCGCACATTCGCCGGGCGGAACAATCTGGGCACCAACGACTTTCAGGCGTTGCTGCACGTGATGGTCGCCGAGTCCGCCGGGACCCCGCTGACCGCGGGCGAGCTGCGCAAGCTGCTGGGCACCTCCGGGGCGGCCATCACCTACCTGGTGGAGCGGATGATCGCCTCCGGGCATCTGCGCCGCGACGCCGATCCGGCCGATCGCCGCAAGGTCATCCTGCGCTACGACGACCACGGACTCGAGGTGGCCAGGACGTTCTTCACACCGCTGGCCCGGCTCACCGGGGCGGCGCTGGCCGGGCTACCCGACGCGGATCTCGAAGCGGCGCACCGGGTTTTCGCAGCGCTCACCGGCGCCATGCAGCAGTTCCGGGCTAGCGCCGATTGAGGGTGGCCTCTTCCAGGTCCAGGCCGCGCAGCACCGACCGCAGCACCTCGTCGTCGATGTTGCCGGCGTCGCGCTCGGCGATGAACGTCGCGCGTTCGGCGGCCAGCATCTCCAACCGCAGCCGGCGGAAGGCCGAGGCCGGGCTCTCGCCGAGCTCATCCTCGCTGCGGCCCAGGCGCTCCCACGCCGCATTGCGCCGGGCGGTGTTCCATTTCTGCAGCACCGCCGCGGCGCCGTCGCGCAGGGCCGTGCCACTGGCACGCTGTTCCTCCAGGAGTTGGTCGAGCCGCTCGGCCGCGGCGCGGGCGGCCTTGTCCTGGGCGGCGGCCTCGGCGAGCGCGTCCTGCTGGGCATCGTCACCGCGCACGCAGAAGCGCCGGATCACCCACGGCAGGGTCAGGCCGTGCAGCAGCAGGGTGCCGACCACCACCACGAAGGTCAGGAACACCAGTTGCGGACGACCCGGGAACGCGTCGCCGCTGAGCGTGGTCAGCGGGACACCGAACGCCGCCGCCAGTGACACCACGCCGCGCATGCCGGCCCATGCCAGCACGAAGACCTCCGCCGGACCCGGCCGCGGCTCGTTCTCCCTGACCCGTTTGATCAACAGCCGCGGGGTGTAGGCGAACACGAACACCCACACGATGCGCACCACGATCACCGTCGCCAGCACCGCCACCGACGACACCGCGATGGTCAGGAACGGGATGCCGGTCAGCTCGTGCACCACCTCCGGCAGTTGCAGGCCGATCATCAGGAAGGCGAAGGATTCCAGGATGAGCTGCAACGCCTTCCACACCGCGTCGTCCTGCAGCCGGGTGGCATAGCCGGCCCGGGTCGAATGCTGGCCCAGGATCAGGGCGGCCACCACCACCGCCAGCACCCCGGAGCCGTGGATCTCCTCGGCGATCAGGTAGATCACGAACGGGGCGATCAGCCCGATGGCACTCTCCACCAGCGGGTCGTCCAGCCGGTACCGGATGAAGGTGATCAACCAGCCGACCGCCAGGCCGACCACCAGGCCGCCGGCCACCGCCAACCCGAAGGTGGCCAACCCGGTGCGCCACGACGCCGACGCGCCGATCGCCGCCGCCAGCGCCACCTTGTAGGCGGTCAGCGCGGTGGCGTCGTTGAGCAGGCTCTCGCCGCCCAGCAGCGTCATGATCTGGCGCGGCAGCCCGAGCCGGCGGCCGACGGCCGTGGCCGACACCGCATCCGGCGGGGCCACGATGGCGCCCAGCGTCAGCGCCGCCGCGACCGTCAACTCGGGCACCGTGTGGAACGCGACGAACCCGACGGCCAGCGTCGTCGCCAGTGGCAGGCCCACCGCCAGCAACCCGATCGGGCGGATGTGCTGGCGCATGGTGACATAACTGCTCTCCAAGCCCGCCGACCACAACAGCGGCGGCAGGATGACATTGAGCACCAGTTCCGGGTCCAGCTCCACCGCGCCGAATCCCGGGATCGCGCTCGCGGCCAGCCCGACCACCACCAGGGCCAGCGGTGCCGAGACGTCCAAACGACGGCTGACCCCCGCCAGCAGCACCGCGGCCGCCAGCACCGCGAGCAGTGTGCCCCCCATAGCGGTTGTCTCCTCTTTGATCGTCCGTCCGTATCCTTGATCAATATGCTGAGGAGATCACGCCGGCGCGAATCCGGAGCCGCCGGGGCCTCGGCACCGTCGGCCCCGGCAACCTGCGAACACCTCCAGGCCGCGGTGGACATCGTCGAACCCGAACCGCTGACGCCGGGGCGCTGCCAGGAGTGCGAGGCAGACGGCGAGAACGCCTGGGCGCACCTTCGGATGTGCCTCACCTGTGGGCACGTCGGATGCTGCGATTCCAGCCCGCACCAGCACGCGTCGGCGCACTTCAGGCAGACCGGCCATGCGGTGATGCGCTCGGCCGAGCCCGGTGAATCGTGGCGGTGGTGTTACGTCGACATCCGGTTGGGCTGACGATCTGGCAGGCTGGGTTGGCGATGACTGAGGACGCGAAGGACCCGACCGGCGCGGACGGTATGCGCAACATTGCCGCGCCCGTCGTGATGCTGCTCGGCTCCGGTGAGATGAGTCGTGAACTGACGCTGGCCTTTCAACGGCTGGGTGCCGTCGTGGTCGCGGTGGACCGGTACGCCGACGCCCCCGCGCACCAGGTCGCCGACCGCGCGGTCGTGGTCAAGATGAACGATCCCGAGGCGCTGACCGCGGTGATCGACAAGGAGCAGCCCCATTTCGTGGTCGTCGAATCCGGTGTGGTCGCCACCGATGTGCTGACCGGGCTGAGCGAACGCATCGAGGTCTTCCCGACACCGCACGCCACCCGGCTCAGCCTCGATCGCGAGGGCCTGCGCCGGCTGGCCGCCGACGAGCTTGGCCTGCCCACCGCCCCGTTCTGGTTCGCCGGGTCGGCCGCGGAATTGGCCACGATCGCCGAGCACGCCGGGTTCCCACTGACCGTCACCCCGGTCGAGGGTGCGCCCGGCGACGGCGTCTCGGTGCTGCTGCGGGCCGAGGACGTCGAACCGGCCTGGAACCGTGCGGTGGCCGCCGGGCGCATCACCCACACCCGGGTGATGGCCGAGACCGTCGTCGACGTCGACGACGAGGTGACGCTGCTGACCGTGCGCACCGCCGGGCCGACCGGTCCAGTGGTGCATTTCTGCGAGGCCATCGGGCACCGCGCCGCCGAGGACGGCACCCTGGCCACCTGGCAGCCGCACCGGCTGTCGCCGGCCGCGCTCGACGCGGCCAAGTCGATCGCCGCCCGCATCGTCAACTCGCTGGGCGGGCGCGGCATCTTCGCGGTGGAACTGCTGGTCCGGGGTGACGAGGTGTACTTCTCCACGGTACGGCCCCGCCCCGACGACGCCGGCCTGGTCACCGTGCGCAGCCAGCGGCTGTCCCAGTTCGAACTGCACGCCCGGGCCGTGCTGGGGCTGTCGGTGGACACCATCATGGTCTCGCCCGGCGCGGCCGAGGTGTCCTACGGCAGCGCCGAGACGCGCACCGAACCGGTGAGCGTGCCGGATGTACTGACGGTGCTCTCCGAGGCGCTGGAGGTCGCCGAGAGCGATGTCCGCCTGTTCGACCGGCTCGACGAGTCCGACGGCCGGTACCGGCTGGGTGCCACCCTGGCGACGGCGCCCGACGTCACCGTGGCCAGGGACCGTGCGCAGCGCACCTCGGTGGTGCTGCGTAAGCTCTGGCAGTCGTGACCGATCAGGACGCGCCCGCCGACCGGCCGACCCCCGCGCCGTTCCTGGGTGCCCTGGTCATCATCGTCATTGTGATCACCGCGATTTTTGTGTTCAACCGCAACAGCGGCGGTGGCGACCCGGAACTCATCGGCCGCGCCGTGTCCGGCCAGAACGACGCGCTGCAGCGGCAGAACTATCAGGACTTCCTCACCTACACCTGCGCCGGCCAACACGGCACCCAGGACGAGGTCCTTGCCAGGCAACGCGATTCGGCGGCCAAGCGCGGGGAACGGTATGTCGACGGTGTCGGCAACGTGGTGGTGGACGGCGATCACGCCACCGCCAAGGTGACCTACCACTTCAAGAACGACGAGGACACCAAGGTGGGCGCCGATCTGTCGTTCGTCAAGGAGGACGGCACCTGGAAGGTGTGCTCGGCCGGACCGGCCTGATCCGGCCAACCCTTCGCACCGTCGCACAGCCGCCGCTACTACGGTATGAGACGTGTCCACACCAGAAGGCCAGCGCTACGCCGGAGACATCACGCCGCAGCAAGCGTGGGAACTCCTCGTCGAGGATCCCAGCGCCGTCCTGGTCGACTGTCGCACCGAGGCCGAATGGCGGTTCGTCGGGGTGCCCGACCTGACCGAGTTGCGGCGGGACGTGGTGTACGTCGAGTGGAACCGGACCGACGGCACCCACAACGACGCATTCGTCGAGAACCTCACCGAGGCCGGCGTCGTTCCCGGCGAACGGCCGGTGATCTTCCTGTGCCGGTCCGGGAACCGCTCGATCGGCGCGGCCATCGCGGCCACCGAGGCCGGTATCGGACCGTCCTACAACGTGCTCGACGGATTCGAGGGCAACCTCGACGAGAACGGCCACCGCGGTGGCACGGGCTGGAAAGCGGTCGGACTTGCCTGGAAACAGAGTTAGGGACTCATATGAGTGAAGTGCCATCCGTGCCATCCGTCCGGGTCCCGGCCCCGCTGCCGGACGGGGTCAGCCAGGCCACCATCGGGGTGCGCGGCGGGCTGTTGCGCTCCGGTTTCGAGGAGACCGCCGAGGCGCTGTACCTGACCTCGGGCTACGTCTACGAGTCGGCCGCCGATGCCGAGAGGGCGTTCACCGGCGAGATCGACCGGTACGTGTACTCGCGCTACGGCAACCCGACCATCTCGATGTTCGAGGAGCGGCTGCGGCTCATCGAGGACGCCCCCGCGGCGTTCGCCACCGCCACCGGCATGGCGGCGGTGTTCACCGCGCTGGGTGCGCTGCTCGGCGCGGGGGACCGGCTGGTTGCCGCCCGCAGCCTGTTCGGCTCGTGCTTCGTGGTGTGCAACGAGATCCTGCCGCGCTGGGGTGTGGAGACCGTCTTCGTCGACGGCGACGACCTGTCGCAGTGGGAGCAGGCACTGTCGAAACCCACCCAGGCCGTGTTCTTCGAGACCCCGTCCAACCCGATGCAGTCGCTGGTCGACATCGCCGCCGTCTCCGAGCTGGCGCATGCCGCCGGCGCGAAGGTGGTGCTGGACAACGTGTTCGCCACCCCGCTGCTGCAGCAGGGCCTGCCGCTGGGCGCCGACGTGGTGGTGTATTCGGGCACCAAGCACATCGACGGCCAGGGCCGGGTGCTGGGCGGGGCCATCCTGGGCGACAAGGAGTACATCGACGGCCCGGTGCAGAAGCTGATGCGCCACACCGGCCCGGCGATCAGCGCGTTCAACGCCTGGACGCTGCTCAAAGGCCTTGAGACACTGGCGGTCCGGGTGGACTACGCGAACCGGTCCGCGCAGCGGGTGGCCGAGTTCCTGGAGGGGCACAAGGGCGTGAACTGGGTGAAATACCCGTTCCTGGAATCCCATCCGCAGTTCGACCTGGCCAAGCGGCAGATGCGCGGCGGTGGCACCGTGGTCACCTTCGACGTCGACGGCGGCAAGGAGCGGGCCTTCGAGGTCCTGGACAAGTTGGCGGTCATCGACATCTCCAACAACCTCGGTGACGCCAAATCGCTGATCACGCACCCGGCCACCACCACGCACCGCGCGATGGGCCCGGAGGGCCGGGCCGCGATCGGACTGGGCGACGGCGTGGTGCGCATCTCCGTCGGCCTGGAAGGCACCGAGGACCTGATCGCCGATCTGGACCGGGCGCTGGGCTGACCCGTGTCGCGCGGATCCGATCAGAAGAAGGCCCGGCGCAAGAAGCGGCAGGCCGGCCGCAACGCCAACTGGGTCCCCGAGGCGGTGATGGAACAGCTGTCGGCCATCGAGGACGCCGTCGTCGCCGACCTGGCCGCCTTCGACGAACGAATCACCGAGCGCGGCTGGACCTTCGACGAGGAGGAATCCGGCGAGGACTACGCCGTCTGGTTCTACGAGCCGTCCGGCGCCCAGGTCGCCGACGGCCTGCCGGTGACCTCGCTGTGGCTGGATGCGGCCGAGGACGGCGAAGTCGTGCGGGTGGTGCTGGTCGGCACCGCCGAACAGCACCCGTTCAGCCACGACGAGCTGTTCGAGCGGCTCGATGTCATCGAGACCTACCGCAACGGTGACCCGGTGCCGCAGTTCGGCTAGGGTCTGCATTCCATGACCCTCGTCGCGGGAATCGACTCCTCCACGCAGTCCTGCAAGGTGCTCATCTGTGACGCGGACACCGGCGCCGTCGTGCGCGAGGGCCGGGCCCGCCATCCCGACGGCACCGAAATCGATCCGGCGGCATGGGAATCGGCGGCATCGGCGGCCATCGAGCAGGCCGGCGGCCTGGGTGATGTCGCCGCCGTCTCGGTCGGCGCGCAACAGCACGGCATGGTGTGCCTGGACGACCGCGGCCAGGTGGTGCGCCCGGCTCTGCTGTGGAACGACACCCGCTCGGCCGGGGCGGCCGCGGATCTGGTGACCGAGCTCGGCGGGCCGGCCGCCTGGGCCGAGGCGGTCGGGGTGGTCCCGCTGGCCGCCATCACCGTGGCCAAGCTGCGCTGGCTGGCCGACCACGAACCGGCCGCCGCCGACCGCACGGCCGCGGTCTGCCTGCCGCACGACTGGCTGAGCTGGCGGCTGCGCGGGGCGACCGCTCTGGACGACATCGCCACCGACCGCAGTGATGCCAGTGGCACCGGCTATTTCGACGCCGCCGGCGACCGCTACCGCACCGACCTGCTGGAGCTCGCGCTGCGCGGCCGGACACCGGCGCTGCCGCAGGTGCTGGCCCCCGGGGCGGCCATCACCGGCGCGGGCCCGGCGTTCGGGGCCGGGCTGGGTGACAATGCCGCGGCCGCACTGGGATTGGGTGTCGAGGACGGCGACGTCGTCGTCTCGATCGGCACCTCGGGCGTGGTGTCGGCCAGCACGTCGATACCGGCGCGGGACAGCGGCGGTTTCGTCGCCGGCTTCGCCGACGGCACGGGCCGGCACCTGCCGCTGGTGTGCACCCTCAACGGGGCCCGGGTGCTGGACGCCGCGGCCGAGCTGCTGCGCGTCGACCACGACGAGTTGTCCCGGCTGGCGTGCTCGGCCCCGGCCGGCAGCGAGGGCCTGGTGATGGTGCCGTACCTGGAAGGCGAGCGCACCCCGAACCGGCCGGAGGCCACCGGTGCCGTGCACGGGCTGCGGGTCGGCAACGCCACCGCCGCCAATCTGGCGCGGGCCGCGGTGGAGGGGCTGCTGTGCGCGCTGGCCGACGGGCTGGACCACCTCACCGCGATGGGGGTGCCCGCACGGCGGGTGTTGCTCGTCGGCGGTGGCGCCAAGTCCCTGGCGCTGCGCGAGATCGCGCCCACGGTGTTCGGTGTCCCCGTGCATGTTCCGGAGCCGGCCGAATACGTCGCGGTGGGTGCGGCGCGGCAGGCCGCCTGGGCGCACAGCGCCGCGGCGGCCCCGCCGGTGTGGGCGCCGCCGCCCGCCCAGCGGTTCGAGGCCGCCCCCGAACCCGCGGTCCGGGCCCGCTACGCCGAGGTCCGCGACCTGACCGAGGGCATGCACTGACGTTGCCGGATGTGACGCTGCGGCAACTCCGCTACTTCGCCGTCCTGGGCGAGGAGCTGAATTACCGCCGCGCCGCCGAGCGGCTGTTCATCACCCAGCCGGCTCTGTCCACCGCGATCAAAGCGCTGGAACAGGCGTTCGGGGTGGTGTTGTTGCGGCGCAACACCCGGGAGGTGGCGCTCACCGACCTGGGCGCGGCCTGGCTGCCGCAGGTGCAGCAGGCGCTGGCCGGGGTGGACGCGGTGGTGGACAACCTGGTGACGCTCTCGGGTACCCGGCAGGGCCGGCTGCGGTTCGGGTATCTGATCGGGACCGGCGCCGACCTGTTGTTCCGCATCGTGCGGCATTTCGAGGCGGCCTACCCCGATGTCAGCGTCGAACCGATCGAGTTCGACTTCGCCGACCCCACCGCCGGGCTGGCCTCCGGCACCACCGAGGTCGCGCTGATCCGCCCGCCGGTGGACCTGCCCGAGCACCGGATGCTGATCCTGGATTCCGAATCCTGGGTGGCCTGCCTGCCCCGGGATCATCCGCTGGCCGGGCGGCGTGAGGTGCGGATCGCCGAGCTGCTCGATGACCCGATCGTGTGCGCGCCGCTGACCGCCGGCCCGTGGCGCGACTACTGGCTGGCGATGGACGTGCGCGGGAATCGGCCGCCGACCATCGCCGCCGTGGCGGCCACCTACGAGGCCGAGACCACCTCGATCGCCAGGGGCCTGGGCATCAGCTTCACGACGTCGTCGGTGGCGCGGTTCTACGACCGGCCCGGCATCGTCTACGTGCCGATCGTGGACCGGCCGCCCAGCCATGTCGCGTTGGCGTGGCAGCCGGGTGCCCTCAGCCCGCAGGCCGACGCCCTGATCCGGCACGTCCAGCAGCAGTGGAGCTTCGGGGACGGCGACGACATCCGACCCGACCTGCAGTGATAAATTTTCGTTATCACTAGATCAAAAGATGGAACTTCCGGTGACCGGCCGGTGGCGTTTTCCTTACAGCAGTCGTTCCCCGACTTCACCTGACCTGGAGTGATCATGACGGATGCGCTTGCTTCACCACCCCACTCGCCTCATTCATCCATGAACGCCGAAGACGCCAAGCTCGCCGAGCTCGGCTACACGCAGAAACTGGACCGCTCGGTCGGCACGCTGGCCTCGTTCGCCATCGGTTTCGCCACCATCAGCGCCACCACCGCGGTGTTCACCGGTTTCGGCGCCGGCTACTTCACCGCCGGCGCACCTTTCGTGTGGACGCTGCTGCTCGCCGGCGCGGTGTTCGCGCTGTGGGCGTTCATCGCCGCCGACCTGACCGCCAAGCTGCCGCTGGCGGGCTATTCGTATCAGTGGATCAGCCGGATTAACGGCCCCAACCTGGCCTGGTTCACCGGGTTCATCGCGCTGATGGGCTGGGTGTGCGGCATGACCGGCGTCGGCTTCATCCTGTCCGGCTACCTCGGCGGGCTGTTCGGCTGGAGCATGAGCCAGAGCGCGCAGATCCTGCTCGCCATCGCCGTCGTGTTCGTCTGCGTGCTGATCAACATCTACGGCGTCCGGTTCGCCACCATGGTCAACAACATCGGCGTCAGCCTGGAACTGGTCATCACCGTCGGGGCCACCCTGCTGGTGGCCGTCATCGCCTTCTCCGCGCCGGAGAACCACCAGCCCATCTCGGTGCTGTTCACCGGCGGCGAGTCCGGCGACAAGGACTCCTACCTGCTGGCCTGGCTGGCCGCCGCGCTCGGCCCGTTCTTCGGCCTGATCGGCGTGGAGTCGGGGGCCGACGTCGCCGAGGAGACCAAGAACGCCCGGCACGTGGTGCCCAAGACGATGTTCTACGCGCTGGTCACCTCGATCGTCATCGAGCTGGGCATGTACATCGTGTACGTGCTGGCCATCCGCGACACCGACGCGGTCGCCGCGAACTCGGCCGCGCCGATCGAGGAGATCATCAACCAGCAGGCCGGCCCCGTGGTCACGAAAATCGTCGTGGCGGTGGCCCTGACCAATATCCTGGCCTGCCTGCTGGCCAACATCCTGGTGGCCACCCGGCTGACCTACTCGATGGCCCGGGACAACATGCTGCCGTTCTCGCACCTGTGGCGGCACGTCTCGCCCAAGAGCAAGACCCCGACGTATGCGGTGCTCGGCCTGGGCTGCCTGTCGGCGCTGCTGCTGTGCTCGGCGCTGGTCAACGAGCAGGCCTTCAACTACATCATCGGCATCGCCTCGCTGCTGTTCTTCTTCGTCTACATCCTGCAGACCATCGGCCTGCTGGTCGGCTACAAGCGGGGAACCATTCCGGTGGGCGAGCCAGGCACCTTCGACCTGGGCCGTTGGCGGCTGCCGCTGTACGTCACCGCGCTGGTGGTGTTCCTCGCCGTGGCCGTGGCCCTGCTCTTCCTCCCGCAGTTCACCAACAACAAGTGGGTGTTCCTCGGCATCGTCGCCCTCGCCGCCGTGTGGTGGGGCACCGGCCTCAAGTCGCGGCTGGCCCGCGGCGACGCCGGCGCCGACTACGCCAAGACCCATTCAGCCTGAAAGGAATTCGGAAATGACTCTCGCAGACGCAGGAACGTCCAACCTCGTCGCCGTGGAACCCGGTGCCATCCGGGAGGACACCCCGCCCGGATCGGTGATCCAGTACAGCGATTACGAACTGGACACCTCCAGCCCGTTCGCCGGCGGTGTGGCCTGGATCGAGGGTGAATTCATGCCAGCCGAAGAGGCCAAGATCTCCATCTTCGACACCGGCTTCGGGCATTCGGACCTGACCTACACCGTCGCCCACGTGTGGCACGGCAACATCTTCCGGCTCGGCGATCACCTGGACCGGCTGCTCGACGGTGCCGCCAAACTGCGCCTGGACGCCGGCTACTCCAAGGACGAGCTCGCCGAGATCACCAAGAAGTGCGTGAGCCTGTCCCAGCTGCGGGAGTCGTTCGTCAACCTGACGATCACCCGCGGTTACGGAAAGCGCAAGGGCGAGAAGGATCTCACCAAGCTCACCCACCAGGTGTACATCTACGCCATCCCGTACCTGTGGGCGTTCCCGCCGGCCGAGCAGATTTTCGGCACCACCGCCGTCGTGCCGCGCCACGTCCGCCGCGCCGGGCGCAACACCGTCGACCCGACCATCAAGAACTACCAGTGGGGTGACCTCACCGCCGCCAGCTTCGAGGCCAAGGACCGCGGTGCGCGCACCGCGATCCTGCTGGACGCCGACAGCTGCGTGGCCGAGGGACCGGGATTCAACGTCTGCATCGTCAAGAACGGCAAGCTGGCCTCCCCGTCGCGAAACGCGTTGCCGGGCATCACCCGTAAGACGGTGTTCGAGCTGGCCGACCAGATGGGTATCGAGGCCACCCTGCGCGATGTCACCAGCCACGAGCTCTACGACGCCGACGAACTGATGGCCGTCACCACCGCCGGTGGGGTCACCCCGATCAACTCGCTGGACGGCGAACCGATCGGCAACGGCGAACCGGGGCCCATGACCGTCGCGATCCGGGACCGGTTCTGGGCGTTGATGGACGAGCCTGGACCGCTGATCGAAGCGATCGAATACTGAGTCCGGAGGCGGTCGTCGACCTGGGGGCCATCGCGCACAACGTCGGCGTGCTCCGGGACCGGTCCGGCGCCGAGGTGATCGCGGTGGTCAAGGCCGACGGCTACGGACACGGGGCCGTCGAGGTGTCCCGGGCCGCGCTGGCGGCCGGGGCCACCGAACTCGGCGTCGCCACCGTGCCCGAGGCGCTCGCGTTGCGGGCGGCCGGCGTCACCGCCCCGGTGATCGCCTGGCTGCACACGCCCTCAACCGATTTCGCGGCGGCCATTGCCGCCGACGTCGAGGTGGTGGTGTCCACGCCGGCCCAGCTGGCGGCGGTCGTCGCCGCGGCGCACCGGCTGGGCCGCACCGCGACGGTCGGGGTCAAGGTCGACACCGGCCTGGCCCGCAGCGGGGTGTCCGAACGGGAGTGGCCGCAGGTCTGCGTGCTGCTCAAGGAGGATGCGGTCCAGTTGCGGACGGTGATGTGCCACCTGGCCCGCGGGGACGAACCGGGGCATCCGCTCAACGCCGCCCAGGCGGCCGGCCTGGACGCTGCGGTGGCCGACCTGCACCGGGCCGGTCTGCCACCGCAGCGGGTGCACATCGCCAATTCGGCTGCCGCGCTGACGGATCGGAGCCTGTGCCGGGACGTGGTGCGCACCGGGATCGCGCTGTACGGCCGCAGCCCGGTGCCCGGGCTCGGCGATTTCGGGCTGACCCCGGCCATGACGCTGACCGCCGAGGTGGCCCTGGTCAAGAGAATCGCTGCGGGACAGGGCGTTTCGTACAACCACACCTGGGTGGCCCCGCGCGACACCGTCGTCGCGGTGCTGGCCTGCGGCTATGCCGACGGGGTGCCGAGGGCGCTGAGCAACCGGCTGCCGGTGCACATCGACGGCCGGCGCTTCGCGGGCGTCGGGCGGATCTGCATGGATCAGCTGGTGGTGGACCTCGGCCACGACGGCGGTGGCGTGGCCGAGGGGGATCGGGCGGTGCTGTTCGGCGGTGCCGGGGCGAGCGCCGGTGACTGGGCGGACGCCACCGGCACCATCGACTACGAGATCCTCACCGGGATCGGCGGGCGCACCCAGCGGCGCTACGTGGAACCGCCGGACTCGATGACACCCTGAGCGGCCCGGGCGCGGTCCTCGTAGGCCTTGCGCTTGGCCTTGTCGAACTCCAGGAACACGTTGTCCAGGCCGAGCGCCTTGTTCATCGCGCGACGGGCCTTGGGCGGCAGCATCTGCGCGGCCTGCGCTGTGAACCGCAACGCCGGCGGCACCGACACATGGGTCTTCGGCTTGTTCAGGGTCTTGACGATGGCCGCCGCGATGTCTTCCGGTTCCACCGGTTTGATGGCGCCGCCGGACTTGGTGCCCGAGATCAGTTCGGTGTTGGTGAAGGGCGGCATGATCACCGAGACGTTCACACCGTAGGGGGCCATCTCGTCGGCCAGCGCGGTGGACAGTCCGACGACGGCGTACTTGGCACCGACATAGACCACCTGGCCGGGCAGCGGGATCAGGCCGGACAGCGAGGCGATGTTGATGACGTGGCCGCGGCGGCGCTTGACCATGTCCGGCAGGGCCAGCTGACAGCCGGTGAGCACGCCGTAGACGTTGACCTCGAGTGAGGACCGGATCGACTGCTCGGTCTCGTCCAGGAACGGGCCCACCGGCATCACGCCGGCGTTGTTGATCAGGACGTCGATGTGCCCGCCGCCGTCGGTGCGGGCCTTGTCGAGGAAGGTCGCGAAGGATTCCCGGTCGGTGACGTCGAGGGGGTAGCCGGAGACCTGGCCGAGCTTGGTCAGTTCGACGACGGCCGACTCCTGCAGGGCGACGTCACGGTCGCCGATCACGACGCGGGCACCGCGGCTCAGCAGCTCCTTGGCGGTGGCATAACCGATACCGCGAGCGGCGCCGGTGATCGCGATGGTCCTGCCCCTGATGTTGTCCATGGCGGCGAACTTTACACGTGTCAAGTTTCTCGCGAAAGGGTGGCCAGCAGCTCGGAGGGCTCGTCCAGGTTCTCCTGCATCCGCGCGGCGTCCAGCGCCGCTGTTGCGCTGCGCGGGAACATCGTCGCCTCGTAGGCGGCCAGGGCCGCTTCGGTGTCGCCGGGGTGGGTGGCCAGCGCGGCGCCGAGTTCGGCGCCGTCCAGCATGGCCAGGTTGGCGCCCTCACCCGACGGCGGCGACAGGTGCGCCGCATCGCCGATGAGCGTCACGCCGGCGATGCGGTCCCAGCGATGGCCGATCGGCAGCGTGTGGATCATCCGGACCGTGGGGCCGGCGTCGCAGTCGGTGATGAGCGCGGTGAGTTCGGGTGCCCAACCGTCGAATTCGGCCGCGACACGCGCGGGATCGGTGAGTCCGGCCGCGGTGATCCACTCGGCCGGGCGGTGCAGGGCGATATAGGCGTGCAGGACACCATCCGGCTCACGGTGCGCGCCGATCCACTTGCCCGGGGCCACCGCGAACAGCGAGCCCGCCCCGACCGCCGCGGCGGCCGCCGGGTGCTTGGTGTCGGCGTCGTACAGATAGGTCTCGACGAACGTCATGCCGGAGTAGACCGGGGTCGCGTCCGACAGCAACGGCCGGATCTTCGACCAGGCGCCGTCGGCGCCGACCAGCAACTCGGTGTGCACCGCCGAGCCGTCGGCGAAGCCGAGCTCGTGCCGGCCCCCGCCGAGCGGTCGGGCGCCGGTGACCTTGTGCCCCCAGCGGACGGTTCCGTCGGGCAGCGAGTCCAGCAGCACCCGGCGCAGTTCCCCGCGCAGCACCTCGGGGCGGGCGCCGGTGCCGTCGTCGGGCTCGTCGAGCAGCACCGTGCCGTCGGGGGCCAGCACGCGGTCGGCCTCGGCGCCGCGGTGGATGATCGCGCGGAACCGTTCGGTCAACCCGGCCATCTCCAGCGCCGGCTGGCCGGTGTCGGCGTGGATGTCCAGTTGGCCGCCCTGGGCGCGGCTGCCCGCCGACCCCTCGGCCTCGTACACCGTGCTGGTGATGCCGTGCACGTGCAGCACCCGGGCGAGCACCAGGCCGCCGATGCCGGCGCCCACGATCGTGACGTGTGGTCTCATCTGACCCCCTTTTGGAACGTTGTTCCAATCAAGGTTGGAACAACGTTCCAGGTCTGTCAAGATGAGGCATGTCCCAACGGCGCACCGAGGCACTGTCGAGGGAGCGCATCGTCGCGGCGGCGATCGAGATCCTGGATTCCGACGGTGAGGCCGCGTTGACCTTCCGGGCGCTCGCGACCCGGCTGAACACCGGTGCCGGGGCCATCTACCACCACGTCGCCGACAAGAACGCGCTCCTGGCCGCAGCGGCCGACAGCATCGTCGCGAGGGCGCTGCCCTCGGCGCCGGACGACGGCGAACCCGAGGCGGCGATCCGCGCCATCGCGCTGGCCGTGTTCGACGCCTTCGATGCGCACCCGTGGGTGGGTGCCCAGTTGCATCGCCGTCCGTGGTCGGCGTTGTTGCAGATCTTCGAGTCGATCGGCGGGCGGATGGATGCCCTCGGCGTTCCCCAAGGCGCACAGTTCAATTCGGCCTCCGCGCTGCTGAACTACATCCTGGGGGTGGCGGGGCAGAACGCGGCCAACGCCCGCTCGCAGGTCGCGGGGCCCGACCGCACCGCATTCCTGGCCGAGGTGGCCGCGCAGTGGACGCGGCGCGACCCGGTGCGGTATCCCTTCGTGCACCAGGTGGCCGGGCAGCTGGCCGATCACGATGACCGCGACCAATATCTGGCCGGTATCGACCTGATCCTGGCCGGCATCGCGAACGTGCGTTAACCGGCCAACCACAGATCCACGCCGGCATCGGCGAACACCCGCAGCAGCGTGCTCCACACCGGCTCGCCGATCGCGGCCCGCGCCGGCTTGTACGGCGCGAGCACGAACCGGAAACCCCCGTCGGCAGGGGTGCCGAAGCCGCCGCGCAGGCAATCGGCCAGCGCATCCAGGTTGGAGCCGAAGTAGCCGCCGTCCCCGTTGACCGCCCGCCCGATCTCGGTGAAGAAATCGGCCCGCGAAGCGACCCGGGAACCGTCGATCGTGTAGGTCTTCATACGCCTCCGATCAGGCAGAACGACGCGTAGTGATCGCCGGTGTAGTAGAACTCGGCCGGATCGGTCAGCGGCGTGCCGCCGGTGATGATGCGCCGGGTGCCGCGATGGGGCTGCCCCGGGGTGGGCACCGTGTACTCGTGGTAGTAACCCCGCTCGTGCTGCGGCAACCTGCCCTCGTAGTTGCCGAACACCACCCCGTCGTTGCGCGGGTAGGGGAACGGCCCGCCGGACTCGATGCGGTGCACCGTCTCGGTGGCCTGCGGCGGCAGGCCGTCCAGATCGCAGGTGCCGCCCGTGCCGGTCCGGGCGGCCGTCGTGCAGCCGGACAGCAGGCCGCACAGCACGGCCAGGACCACCGTTGTCAGGGCCGCGCCGCGCACCGGGTCGACGCTAGCAGGCCGGATTTCGGCTCACGGTGATCCGATCATGCCCATCCGGAATGCGGGCCGCGCGGACAGGTTAGACATGAGGAGACGATCAGAGGAGCTGTGATGACCGTACCGCTGTCCATCCTGGACCTCGCGCCGATCAGCGCGGGCAGCGACGCGGCCACCGCGCTGCGCAACACCGTCGACCTGGCCCGGCACGCCGAGCTGTGGGGCTATCGCCGCTACTGGGTGGCCGAGCACCACTATGTCGCCGTGGCCAGCTCGTCGCCCGCCGTGCTGATCGGCCAGATCGCGGCGGCCACCACCACCATCCGGGTGGGCGCGGCCGCCGTGCAGCTCGGGCACACCACACCGGTGGCGGTGGTGGAGAGCTTCGGCATCCTGGACGCCTTCCACCCGGGCCGGATCGACCTCGGTGTGGGCCGGTCCGGCCAGCGCCGCACCGAATCGCTGCGGGACGCGCCGCGCACCCCGGCACCGCCGCGGGAACGGCACGAGGTCGACGGTGTCGTGGTGCCCGCGCCCTTCGACGTCGGCGCGCTGATGCGCGACCCACGGCTGCGGGCCGTGATGGCCACGTTGCAGCAGCCCGGCGCGGTGGCACCGGATTTCGGCGATCAGGTGGCCGATATCCTCGCCCTGCTCGACGGCAGCTACCGCACCGAAGGTTTCGAGGCGCATGTCACGCCCGGTGAGTCGACCACGTTGCGGCCGTGGATCTTCGGCAGCTCCAAGGGGCAGAGCGCCCAGGTCGCCGGCGCGCTCGGGCTACCGTTCGTGGCGGCCTATCACATCGCTCCGGGCACCGCCCTGGAAGCGGTCACCGCTTACCGCAAGGCTTTTCGGCCGTCGGCCGGCCTCGCCGAGCCCTATGTGGTGGTCTCGGCCGACGTGTTGGTCGCCGACGACGACGCCACCGCGCGGCAACTGGCCGCCAGTTACGGGCACTGGGTGTACTCGATCCGGGCGCAGGGCGGGGCGGCGCCCTATCCGGATCCGGACACCGTCGCGCCGCTGACCGCCGAGCAGCGGGCGCTGGTGCAGGATCGCACCGAAACCCAGTTCGTCGGCAACCCCGACACGGTGGCCGACCGGCTGGCCGCGCTGCAGCGGGTGACCGGCGCCGACGAGCTGGTCATCACCTCGGTGGCCTACCGGCACGAGGACCGGCTGCGGTCCCATGAGCTGATCGCCAAGAGGTGGGCAGGCTAATCTGATGCCGTGTCGCAAACGACCGTCGGGCTGCTGATCCTGGCGGCGGCCCTGTTGACGGCGCTGGCCGGGGTCGGCCTGCGGATCGTCGTCGGCCGCAAGAGCGAATCACCGGCCGTCCGTCGCACGGTGATCACGTTGCGCGCCAACAAAATCGGCCGGTTGCTGTTCGGCAGGGTGCTCACCGACCCGTTCGACGACGACGAGCTGGACGGGATGATCCTGATGCCGGCCATCGTGCTGGCCTGCGGTCTGTTCCTGACCGGGGTGTTCCTGCTCGGTTACGACGTGCTCACCTGAGCCGTGCACAGCACCGCCAGCGCGTCGTTGGTGGCCGCCACGCCGGCGGGCCCGATGAGGGCCGTCAGCCGGTTGCGCAGCTCGTCCTGATCGGCGGCCGGCAGCCGCAGCACGTTCGAGTAGGTGGTCACCATGGCGACCCAATCCGCGCCGCTGTAGTGCGGATGTTCGACGTAACGCCGGCGTTCACCGCGCAGCCCGGCAGCCGCCAGCAGCGGGTCGAGGTCGTCACCCTCGATATCGGTGGACGGGCGCTGCCATTCCTCGAGCAGGCCCGCGTACGCCCGGCCGAGCTCGTCGCGGTCCGGGGTGACGGGCACGATGCGGTTCCACAGCAGCGCCAGCCGGCCACCGGGAGCCAGCAGCGCCCGCACCTTGCGCAGCGCCGGCTCCGGATCCACCCAGTGGAACGACTGCGCGAACACCACCAGGTCGAAGCTGCGACCGCGGGGCTCCCAGTCCTCGAACGTCGCCACCTCGACGGCCAGCCCCTTGTGCGCGGCCACCTCGGCCATCAGCGGATCCGGTTCCACGGCCAGCACGTCGGCGCCGGCGTCGCGCAACTGGGCGGTGGCGATACCGGTGCCCGCTCCGACGTCGAGCACGGTGATCCCTTGGCGGTCAACCAGATCGGCGATGAGAGCGGCCGGGTAACGGGGGCGGTGCCGGTCGTAGCGGGCGGCCGCCGACCCGAACGAATTCGCCCGCAGCCGGTCGGTGTGCAGCGGCGCCGGCTCGCTCACCGGGCGGCCTGTTCGGCCGCGTCCCGGATCGGTCCGCGCCACACCGGTCCGTGCCCGGGCAACAGGATCTCGGCGTCCAGCATGCCCAGTGCCCCGAGGCTGCGGACACAGCCGTCCTGATCGTGGTTGAACAGCCCCGGCAGCAGCTGCGGCCCCCGCCGGGTGCTCAGCGGGTGTCCGGTCACCAGCGCGTCACCGGCCACCAGCACCCCGTCCACCAGATACGAGCAGTGCCCACCGGTGTGGCCGGGCGTCGGGATGGCCACCGGGGTGCCGGGCAGCGTCGAGGCGACGGCGTCGTCCAGGGCCTGCGTCGAGCCGATGCCCTCATGGGTCAGGCCGCCCTTGCGGATCAGCGCCAGCGACCAGGTGAGGTAGCGCGGCTGCCAGGCGCGGGCCAGCACATCCACCGGGGCGGCCTGCTCCAGGTATTCCCGCTTGGCATGGCCGACCTCGGCGGCGTGCGTATACACCGGTGTGCCATGGGTTTTCGCGAACCAGATGGCCGAACCCAGGTGGTCCACATGGGCGTGGGTCAACAGGATGGCGCGCACATCCTCGGGGCCGAAACCGAGATCGCGGACGGTCCGCACCACGTCGTCGCGATCGCCGGGATAACCGGCGTCGATCAACAGCACCCCGCCGCCGTCGGGGCCGGTACCGGTGACCAGCGTCCAGTTGACCAGGTCGGTCTGCGCGAAGTGCACGGTCTCGGTGATCGCCGTCAGGGACACTGCCATGCCCGCGAGTCTATGCAGGGGAGTAGAAACGTAGACGTGGCTGAACTCAAATTGGGGTACAAGGCATCAGCAGAACAGTTCGCTCCTCGCGAGCTGGTGGAGTTGGCAGTGGCCGCCGAAGCGGCCGGCATGGACAGCGCCACGGTCAGTGACCATTTCCAGCCGTGGCGGCACGAAGGCGGGCACGCCCCGTGGTCGCTGGCCTGGATCGCGGCGGTGGGCGAACGCACCCAGCGGCTGGTCCTCGGCACGTCGGTGCTGACCCCGACGTTCCGGTACAACCCGGCCGTGATCGCGCAGGCTTTCGCGACCCTGGGCTGTCTGTATCCGGACCGCATCTTCCTGGGGGTCGGCACCGGTGAGGCGCTCAACGAGATCGCCACCGGGTACGAGGGCGAGTGGCCCGAGTTCAAGGAGCGCTATGCCCGGCTGCGCGAATCCGTGCGGCTGATGCGCGAACTGTGGCTCGGTGACCGCGTGGACTTCGAGGGCGACTACTACAAGACCAAGGGCGCCTCGATCTACGACGTGCCCGAGGGGGGCATCCCGATCTACATCGCCGCCGGCGGGCCGCAGGTGGCCAAGTACGCCGGCCGGTCCGGTGACGGCTTCATCTGCACCTCGGGCAAGGGTGAGGAGCTGTATAAGGACAAGCTCATCCCGGCCATGCGCGAGGGCGCCGAGGCGGCGGGCAAGAATCCCGACGATATCGACCGGATGATCGAGATCAAGATCTCGTATGACACCGATCCCGAACTGGCCCTGGAGAACACCCGGTTCTGGGCACCGCTGTCGTTGACCGCGGAGCAGAAGCACTCCATCGACGACCCGATCGAGATGGAGAAGGCCGCCGACGCGCTGCCCATCGAGCAGGTGGCCAAGCGCTGGATCGTCGCGTCCGATCCGGACGAGGCCGTCGAGAAGGTCGCCGACTACGTCAAGTGGGGGCTGAACCACCTGGTGTTCCACGCGCCCGGGCACGACCAGCGCCGCTTCCTGGACCTGTTCAAGCGCGATCTGGAACCGCGGCTGCGCAAGCTGGGTTAGGCACCGGCGGGCAGGAGCGCAGCGACCCGGGGATCAGGCGCTGACGATGCGTTCCACCATGCCGTCGCCGGCCCGGCGCTCCCGCTCCGGATGCACGGTCATGGTGGCGGTCAGCCGCACCCGGTCGGCCCGGAAAAGGTCGTAGGCGTATTCGAACGGCCGGCCGGCCGCGTCCCTGGCCACCCTGGTGATGGCCAACAGCGGCCGGCGGTGGGCGATGTCGAGCCACTGCGCCTCGCGCGGGCTGGCGCTGACCACCTCGATGGTCTCGTTCGAGGTGGCCGGCACCAGGCCGTAGCGCACCCGCAACAGTTCGTACAGGGAACCGCCCAGCGGCTGCTCCAGCAGGTCGCTCACCTGGTCGGTGATGAAGCAGGACATGTCCACCGACAGCGGTACCCCGTCGGCATAGCGCAACCGCCGGATGACGAAGACCTCGGCGGTCTCCGGGATCTCCAGCGCCGCGGACTCGGCGGCGGTGGCCGGCCTGCGGTCGGTGGCCAGCACCTTGGTGGAGCTGGTGTGGCCGCCGCTCTGCAACAACGCGGGCAGCCCGGTCAGCTCGGCGGCGTTGCGCTGCACCACATCCGCGCGCACGAAGGTGCCGCCGCGGCGGCCGGTGCGCCGTTCCAGCACGCCGGCCTCACTCAGCGGCAGCAGCGCGCTGCGCAGCGTCGCCCGCGACACCCCGAACTTGTCGGCCATCTCGCGTTCGGTGCCCAACCGGTTTCCCGGCCGCAGCGCCCCGCTGGACAACATGGACAGGATCCGCCGGCGTACGTCCTCGGCGACCGCACCCCCCGGTGTCTCCTCCATGTCAGGCCAAAGCGTCCAGCGACTCGGGCAGCACCTGCCCACCGTCGACGGCGATGGCCTGGCCGGTGATGTACGCCGCCTCGGTGGTGGCCAGGAATGCCGCCAGGTGGCCGATGTCCTCCGGGGTGCCCAGGGCCCCGGCCGGGATGGATCGGGCCATGCTGGCGATGTACTCCTCGCCGTTGCCGATCAAGCCCTCGGTCATGATGTTGCCCGGCAGGATGGCGTTGACGGTGATCTTGTGCGGCGCCAGCTCGATGGCCGCGGTGCGCATGAAGCCCAGCTGCGCCGATTTGGTGGCGCCGTAGTGCGACCAGCCGGGGTAGCCGGTGATGGGACCGGTGATCGACGAGGTCAGGATGACCCGGCCGCTGCCCGACGCGATCAGGGCGTCCAGACAGGCCTGCACGGCGAAGAAGGTGCCGTTGACGTTGATGCCCATGATCTGGTTGAGCTGCTCGGGGGTCATGGTCGCCAGCGGTGCGTCCGGGAAGATACCGGCGTTGGCGCACAACACATCCAGACCACCGAAGGCTTCGGTGACCGTCGCGGCCATCTCGGTGCAGGACTGGCGGTCGCTGACGTCGACGCGGACCCCGATCACCTTCCCGCTGCCCAGTCCGTCCAGGGCGGCGACCGCCTCGTCGAGGTCGGCCGCCGAACGGGCGGCGACGGCCACGTCGGCGCCGGCGCGGGCGAACACCGTCGCGATACCGCGGCCGATGCCCTTGCTACCGCCGGTCACCAGCACCGAGCGGGACTGCAGGTCGAACATGGGTCTCCTTTACCGTAACCAGCTGTCGTCGTTGAGATAGCGTTCGGCCAGCCGGGCGGTCCCGACGGCGTAGCCCGGGCCGATCGCGATGGCCGCGTCGGCATCGGCGTGGGAGGCGATCCACGCGGTGAGCTGAATCCGCCGCAGCATGACGAAGGTGGGGATGAGCGCCAGATGCTCGTCGGGCAACCTGCGCACCTTCTGATAGCCACGCAGCCATTCGGCCACGATTCTGCCGGCTTCCGGGGTGTCCTCGATCCACGACACCACCGCGCCCAGATCGGCCAGGTGCCATCCCCAGCCGGCGTCGTCGAAGTCGATCACGGTGATGCCGTCCGACGGCGCCGCCGGGTCGATCATCAGGTTGGACAGCCGCAAGTCCGCGTGGATCAGACCGAATCGGTCTGCGCCGGTGCCGAATTCGGCGAGTGCCTCGGTGATGTGGTGTACCGCCCGCATGATGGTGGCGCGGTCGGCCTCGGCCAGGCCCGGCGCCGCGCGCCAGTCTCCCCAGCGCGCCCCCGGCCCGAGGATGTCGTCGAGGTCCCAGCGGAACCGGGTGAAGCCGGCCGGGACGGACCAATCCTGTACGTGCTCGTGCATGATGGCCGTCAATTCGCCGAGGGTGGCGAAGCCGACGGCGTCGGGCGCCTCCTCGGCGGTGCACCCCGGTATCAGGGTGACGGCGTCGACGTAGAGCTCGCGGCCGTCCACTTCCGCCGTCACCACCTCGAGGCCGGCGGCCGAGCGGACCAATTCCGGTGTGTCGACCACGGTCTCCGCCCGCAGCGCCGCCATCCAGGCCAGTTCCGAGCGGATGGCGTCCAGCGAGTGGTAGCCCGGTCGGTGCACCCGCAGCACGATCGGGTCGTCGTCGCCCACCAGGTAGGTGGCGTTCTCGGAGAGGCTGAGCAGGCGCAGCGGGGTGTCCAGGTCGCGGCCGTAGGCGGCCAGTGCCGCCCGGGCGAAGCGTTCGTGGTCGGCAGGCAGTCCCGGCATGCCGAACAGTGTGGCGTAAGTATCGATCCAAAGCAGACCAAATAGGCGAGATTTACCTCCCTGTTGCAAAAACTGCGGTCGTGAAACGTGCTGGAAACATGGCGTGTGATTGCTGAGTCTTCCAGTTGACCAAGCAATCTCGCCGAGGTAACAATGGCCCGCGTCGCACAACGTCACCAGCACCGAAGCGGGTGGCTTTCGGATACCAGACCAAATCTCGGTCGCAGTAAAACCCCCTCAGATAGGGATTCAATGAGCGAAATCATCGATCCACCGGTGCCGTCGGGCACCGATACCGTCCAACGCCTGAAGCCCAATGCGGTCGGGCTGGTGGGCGTGCTGTTCATGGCGGTCGCCACCGCCGCGCCGATCACCGCCATGGTCGGCAACGTGCCGATCTCCGTCGGCTTCGGTAACGGCGCCTACGCGCCTGCCGGTTACTTCGTCGCCACCATCGTGCTGACCCTGTTCGCCATCGGCTACGCCAAGATGAGCAAGCACATCACCGCGACCGGCGCCTTCTACGGGTACATCTCCCATGGTCTCGGCCGCATCGTCGGGCTGGGTGCGGGCTTCCTGACCGCGCTGGCCTACATGGTGTTCGAGGCGTCGCTGATCGGCATCTTCTCGTTCTTCGGCAACGACCTGTTCTCGTCGCTGTTCAACATCCACGTGCCGTGGATCGTGTTCGCGCTGGTGATGCTGGCCATCAACGCCGTGCTCACCTACTTCGACATCAACCTGGCCGCCAAGGTGCTCGGCGTCTTCCTCATCACCGAGATCGTGATGCTGGCGCTGATGGCGCTGTCGGTGCTCTTCACCGGCGGTGGCCCGCAGGGCTGGTCGTGGGGATCGCTCAACCCGATCAACGGTTTTCACAGCCTCTCGGGTGTGGTGGCCGGTCCGGACGGCTCCCTGATCACCGTCGCCGGCTCCGCTGGTGTCGGCCTGTTCTTCGCCTTCTGGTCCTGGGTCGGCTTCGAATCCAGCGCCATGTACGGCGAGGAATCGCGCAACCCCAAGAAGATCATCCCGATCGCCGTGGTGAGCTCGGTCATCGGCATCGGCGTGTTCTACGTGCTGGTGTCCTGGCTGGCGATCGTCGGCACCGGACCGGAGAATGCCGTTGCGCTGGCGCAGGATTCGGCGACGGCCGGCAACATCTTCTTCAACCCGGTGCATGAGCACCTGGGCCAGTGGGCGGTCGACCTGTTCAAGATCCTGCTGATGACGGGGTCGTTCGCCTGCGGTATGGCGTTCCACAACTGCGCCGCGCGCTACCTGTACGCGCTGGGCCGGGAGGACGTCATCCCCGGGATGCGCAAGACCCTCGGTGCCACCCACCCGGTGCACGGTTCCCCGCACATCGCCGGCTTCGTGCAGACCGGTTTCGCCACCCTGGTGGTGCTGTTCTTCGAGTTCACCCAGCGTGATCCCTACACCGGCCTGTACGGCCTGATGGCCTTGCTGGGCACCACCGCCATCATGATCGTGCAGGCGCTGGCGGCGTTCTCGGTGATCTCGTACTTCCATGTGCAGAAACGTCATCCGGAGACGGCCAACTGGTTCAGCACCTTCCTGGCGCCGCTGTTGGGTGGGCTCGGCATGGTGTACGTGATCTACCTGCTGGCCAAGAACGCCTCGTTCGCCGCGGGCGCGGCGGCCACGGACTGGATCTTCGCGGCCATCCCGTGGGTGGTCGCCGTGGTGGGCATCGGGGGCGTGCTGTGGGCGCTGCTGCTGAAGTTCCGGGATCCGCAGCGGTATGCCGAACTGGGCCGTACCGTGTTGGAAGAAGCCCACGAACGCTAGGCACACATGTCCAATGCCAAGGCATTCTCAAAGATCATGGACTCCAACAGCTATCAGGGCGGTCTGCAGGACGACCCCCTGATAGCTGCCAGGGAGCGGATGCTGGGCCCGGCGTACCGGCTGTTCTACGAACGGCCGGTACACCTGGTCCGGGGGCGGGGCACCCTGCTGTACGACGCCGACGGCAGGGAGTACCTGGACGCCTACAACAACGTCGCCAGCGTCGGGCATGCCCACCCGCACGTCGTGGACGCGGTGACCCGCCAGCTGAGCCTGCTCAACACCCACACCCGCTATCTGCACGAGGGGATCGTCGACTACTCCGCCCGGCTGCTGGCGACGTTTCCCGATCTGGGGGCCGCCGACTCGTATCAGGTGATGTATGCCTGCACCGGTTCGGAGGTCAACGATCTGGCGTTGCGGGTGGCCCAGTTCTACAC
Organism: Mycolicibacterium canariasense; assembly: GCF_002101555.1. Lineage (GTDB taxonomy): Bacteria > Actinomycetota > Actinomycetes > Mycobacteriales > Mycobacteriaceae > Mycobacterium > Mycobacterium canariasense. The sequence continues at coordinate 242,438 of NZ_LQOL01000081.1, read as the reverse complement.
CGGGGCCACCGGCGTCATCATCACCAATGATGCCTACCACGGCAATACCGCTGCGGTGACGGCGATTTCGCCGTCCATCGGCGGTGCGACCGTGGTCGGTCCGCATGTCCGCACCGTCGCACCCGACCTCGGCGGGGTGGACGCGGCGATCGCCGACCTGAGGGCCTGCGGGCTCGGGGTGAGCGCACTGATCGTGGACACCGTGTTCTCCTCGGACGGCATCTATCCGGATCCGTCGGTGCTCGGCCCGGCGGTCGAGGCGGTGCGCGCCGCCGGTGGGGTGTTCATCGCCGACGAGGTGCAGCCCGGCTTCGGGCGCACCGGTGACGCCATGTGGGGCTTCGATCGGCACGGCGTGGTGCCCGATCTGGTCACCATGGGCAAGCCGATGGCCAACGGGCTTCCGGTCGCGGCGATGGCGGCGCGCAGCTCCGTGCTGGAGGAATTCGCCAGGGGGATACCGTATTTCAACACCTTCGGTGGCAACCCGGTGTCGATGGCGGCGGCCGCCGCGGTGCTCGACGTGATCGAGGACGAGAAGTTGGTGGCCAATGCCGCCGAGGTGGGTGGGGCACTGCGGGTCGCGTTGACGCGGCTGGGCGACGGCCATCCGGTGGTGCGCGAGGTGCGCGGCGCCGGGCTCTACATCGGGGTGGAGGTCGACTCGGCGGGCACCGCCAAGCACATGGTCAATGCCATGCGGGAACGCCGGGTGCTGATCTCGGTGTGCGGTGCGGACAGTAATGTGCTGAAGATCCGGCCGCCGCTGGTGTTCTCGATGGCCGATGTGGACCGGTTCTGCACGGAGTTCGAAGGGGTGCTGCGCCAACTGTGACCGAGGACGACGTGCTGGCGGCCGCCGATGCCCTGGTTGCGGCGTTCGCCGCCACCGACACCGCGGCGTACTTCGCCTGCTTCAGTCCCGATGCCACGTTCGTGTTCCATCCGGAACCGGCGCGGCTGGACAACCGTGCGGCCTACGAGGCGCTGTGGGCCGGCTGGCTGGCCGCGGGCTGGCGGGTGGTGTCGTGCACCAGCACCGACCGGCTGGTGCAGCTCCACGGCGACCTCGCCGTGTTCACCCATTCGGTGCGGACCACCACATCCGAGAACAGCGTGGAGACCACCACCGACGAGCGCGAGACCATCGTTTTCGCCCGGGTGGGAGAGCGGTTGCTGGCCGTGCACGAGCATCTGTCGCCGGTGGCCGGCGGGGACTGAGCGCTGCCGACGCGCCAGTGTTGGAGGGTCATCAGTGCCCGCCTCCGAGCGACATTTCAGCGACAGTTCCGCACCGGCGGTTGGTTGCCGTCGCAGGTGAATGTCAAGTCCGAATCGCGTTGCACCACAGCATCTGTGGATGAATCGGTGATTGTGGATAACTCGTGGATCTGTCGGTGGTGGCGCGTAGCGTTTCGAACATGTCAGCGAATGCGGTGTCGGATCGGGCCTTCGATCGAGCCTCGGTGCTGGCCGCCTTCGACGCCTACGACTCCGCCTGCGAAGCCCTGGCCGGACTGGACTTCACCGCGTTCACCGTTGCTGAGTTGTTGGCGTTGCAGTCCCGCCGTGAACACCGGGCCCGCACCACCGCCGGTGTCGACCACCGGATCATGGCCGCCCTGCAGACCCTGGTGACACCCGCCGAGATCGGCGAACGCACCTGGACCAAGGTGTTGATGACGCGCATGCGCATCGGTGAGGCCGAGGCCAAGCGCCGGGTCGAGTTCGCCGAGGATCTGGGCCCGCGATACCCGACGTGCGGCGGCACCATCGAACCGGCCCTGCCGGCGACCGCGGCGGCATTGGCGCAGGGGGCGATCAGCATCGATCATGTCTGCGCCATCCGCGACGGGCTGAGGAGGGCCGCCAAGGTCTGCGACCCCGCCGGCTGCTCGGCGCTGGAGGCCACGCTGGCCACCGCGGCCCGGCACGTATCTCCTGCGGAGGTGTCCGCCCTGGCCGATCGCGCGGTGTACCTGATGAATCAGGATGGCCTGGAAGGCCCGGACCCCACTGCCGCCAAACGCGGCCTCACGATCGGGCGCCAGGGACCCGACGGGCTCTCCCGGGTCAGCGGTCATGTCGACGCGGAAACGGCCGGCTACCTGCGAACCCTCAACACCGTCCTGGCCGCCAGGGGCGTCAACAACCCCGACGATCCCGACTCGGTCAACCCGTTGCTCCCCGAGGACAAGCCCGAGCCGAGTGCGGCCGCGGATGCCGCCGACGACCCCGGCTGCACGCAACCCTCGCCCCGGGCGCGCGATATGCGCACCCCACCTCAACGCAACCACGATGCCCTCAAGGCGATCCTGCGCCACGCCCTGATGTCCGGCCGGCTCGGGCAACACAACGGGCTGCCGGTCACCCTGCTCATCTCGACGACACTGTCCGAGTTGGCGGCCAAGTCCGGAATCGCCGTCACCAGTGTCGGCACCCTCGTGCCGATGCGCGATGTCATCCGGTTGGCCGGCCACGCCGAGCATTACCTGGCCGTGTTCGACGGGCACAAGAGCCTGCCGCTCTACCTGGGCCGCACAAGGCGCACCGCTTCGGTCGGTCAACGCCTGGTCATGGTCGCGCGGGATCGCGGGTGCAGCCGACCGGGCTGCACCCGGCCTGCCGCGCAATGCCAAGGCATGCACGTCGACCAGGACTGGATCGACGGCGGCCCGACCAACGCCGACAACCTGGGCCTTGGCTGCGACCGGGACAACCAGCTGGCCTTCGACACCGGCTGGAGCACCGAGATCGGGGACGACGGCCGCGTCCACTGGCTGCCCCCGCCCCTTCTCGATACCGGCCAGGACAGGATCAACCACCACTTCCACCCCGAGGAGCTCCTACACCCACCGGGCCGGGACGACGGGGACGACGGGGACGACCCATGATGAGTTGGCTCACGTTGGGTCATTTGGTTGGCTCTTACCCATGGCCCCCGCTGCGTCCGCGATCTACATCGCCTCACCCGAAGGTGACACCGGCAAGTCCACCATCGCGCTCGGCATCCTGGCGCGGCTGGCGGCGACCGTCGCCAAGGTCGGCGTCTTTCGGCCGATCGCCCGCTCCGGAGAGGACGGCAGCGACTACATCCTGGAGCTGCTGCTGGGTCACGCCACCGCCGGACTCGGCTACCAGGACTGCGTCGGCGTCAGCTACCAGCGCCTGCACGAAGACCTCGACGGCGCCATCGCCGAGATCGTCGAGCGCTACCACCACGTGGCCGACGCGTGCGATGCCGTCGTCATCGTGGGCAGTGACTACACCGACGTCGCCAGCCCCAGCGAGTTGGCCGTCAACGCGCGCATCGCCGTCAACCTGGGTGCCCCCGTCGTGCTGGCGGTGCGCGCCTCGGACCGGACCCCCGCGGAGGTCGCGCAGGTCGCCGAGCTGTGCCTGGCCGAGCTGGTTGCCCAGCACGCGCACACCGCCGCGGTGGTGGCCAACCGCTGCGATCCCGCCCAGCTGACCGAGGTGGCCGCGGCGCTGGCCCCGCTCGGCCCGAAAAGCTATGTGCTGCCCGAGGAGCCGCTGCTGGTCGCGCCGTCGGTGGCCGAACTGCGCGACGCGGTGGGCGGCACGCTGACCGGTGGGGACGCGGCGCTGCTCAACCGCGAGGCGCTCAGCGTGCTGGTGGCCGGCATGACGGCCGAGCACGTGCTGGAACGGCTGCGCGACGGGATGGCCGTCATCACCCCCGGCGACCGCTCCGATGTGGTGATGGCGGTGATGGGCGCGCACGCCGCGGAGACCTTCCCCTCCCTGTCCTGCCTGATCCTCAACGGCGGCCTGCAACTGCATCCCGCCGTGGCCAAACTGGTCGACGGGCTCAAGCTCCGCCTGCCGGTCATTGCCACCGACTCGGGCACCTACGACACCGCACGCGCGGTGGCCAAGGCCCGCGGCCGGGTGACGGCCGCCTCCACCCGCAAGATCGACACCGCGCTAACCCTGATGGAAGCCCACGTCGACACCGCGGATCTGCTTGCGCAGCTGGCCATTCCGATCCCCGAGGTGATCACCCCACAGATGTTCACCTACCAGCTGCAGGATCGGGCCCGCGGCGACCGTAAACGCATCGTGCTGCCCGAGGGCGACGACGACCGGATCCTGCAGGCCGCCGGCCGGCTGCTGGCGCACAAGGTGGCCGACCTGACCATCCTCGGTGACGAACCCGCGGTCCGTGGCCGCGCCGCCGAACTGGGTGTCGACCTGGACGGCGCCCAGGTGCTGGACCCGCGCACCAGCGAGCTGTGCGACCAGTTCGCCCAGCAGTACGCCGAACTGCGCCGCAAGAAGGGGGTCACCGTCGAACAGGCCCGCGAGATCATCCACGACGTCTCGTATTTCGGCACCATGCTGGTGCACAACGGCATGGTCGACGGCATGGTCTCGGGCGCGGCGCACACCACCGCGCACACCGTCCGGCCCGCCTTCGAGATCATCAGGACCCAGCCCGGGGTGTCGACCGTATCGTCCATCTTCCTGATGTGCCTGGCGGATCGCGTGCTCGCCTACGGCGACTGCGCCATCGTGCCCGACCCGACCTCCGAGCAACTCGCCGATATCGCGATCTCCTCGGCGCGCACCGCCGCCCAGTTCGGCATCGACCCGCGCGTCGCGATGCTGTCCTACTCCACCGGCACGTCGGGCACCGGGGCGGATGTCGACAAGGTCAGGGCGGCAACCGAACTCGTCCGGGAACGGGAACCCAACCTGCTGGTCGAGGGCCCCATCCAGTACGACGCCGCCGTCGAGCCGTCCGTGGCGGTCACCAAGATGCCGGATTCGCCGGTGGCCGGCCGGGCCACCGTGCTGATCTTCCCCGACCTGAACACCGGCAACAACACCTACAAGGCGGTGCAGCGCAGCGCCGGCGCCATCGCCATCGGGCCGGTGCTGCAAGGGCTGAACAAGCCGGTCAACGACCTGTCCCGCGGTGCGCTGGTGGAAGATATCGTCAACACCGTGGCGATCACCGCGATTCAGGCGCAGGGCACCCGCTGATGTCGGTACTGGTGCTCAACTCCGGCTCGTCGTCGGTCAAATACCAAGTGGTGCAGCCCGATTCCGGTACCTCGTTGTGCACCGGCATCGTCGAACGGGTCACCGACTACAGCGTCGCCCTGCGTCAGGTGTTCGACGGCGTGACCGCCGCGGGCATCAGCACCGACGATCTGGTGGCGGTCGGGCACCGAGTGGTGCACGGCGGTGTGCGTTTCTACCAACCGACGGTCATCGACGACACCCTGCTCGCCGAGCTGGAGAAGCTGTCCCCGCTGGCCCCGCTGCACAATCCGCCCGCACTGCTGGGCATTGCCGAAGCCCGCAAACTGCTCCCCGGCCTGCCGCACGTCGCGGTGTTCGACACCGCCTTCTTCCATGACCTGCCCGCCGCTGCGGCCGAGTACGCCATCGACCGGGATGTGGCGCGGCAGTGGCACATCCGGCGCTACGGATTCCACGGCACGTCCCACCGTTACGTCAGCGAACAGGCGGCAATCTTCCTGGATGCGCCGCTGGAATCGCTGAATCAGATTGTGCTGCACCTGGGTAACGGTGCCTCGGCATCCGCTGTCGCCGGCGGCAGGCCGATCGACACCTCGATGGGCCTGACCCCGATGGAGGGGCTGGTGATGGGCACCCGCTCCGGTGACCTGGACCCGGGCATCATCACCTACCTGTGGCGCACCGCCGGCATGACGGTGCAGGACATCGAGACCATGCTCAACCGCCACTCCGGCGTGCTCGGACTGGGCGGCGAGACCGATTTCCGCGAACTGCACAAGCGCATCGACGACGACGACGCCGACGCGCGGCTGGCCTACGACGTCTACATCCACCGGCTCCGTAAGTACGTCGGGGCCTACCTGGCGCTGCTGGGCCGGACCGACGTCATCACCTTCACCGCCGGCGTGGGGGAGAACGACGCCCTGGTGCGCCGCGACGCCCTGGCCGGGTTGGCCGCCCTCGGCATCGAACTCGACGAAACCCGCAACACCACAACGCAGCGCGCCGCCCGGCGCATCTCGGCGGACACCTCGCCCATCACGGTGCTCGTCGTCCCCACCAACGAGGAACTGGCCATCGCCCGGGCCTGTGCCCAGGTGATCTAGAAGGTACTCATCGGCCGCACGCTGTTGGCCAGGTCGATCAGCGCGTAGCGGTGGGCCTGGGTGGGCGCCACCCGGGCCAGGCTGCGCAGCGACGCTTCGACGCCGAGCTGCAACCCGTGCTGGGTGAACGGAAAACCGAGAATGTGGTTGGTGCTGGCCGTGTTGTCGGCCAGCCAGTCCATCGCGGTACCCAGCACCAGGGCGCGGATCTGCAGCACGCGCGGTTCGCCCTCCGGCAACGCCTCCACCCGCCGGGCCGCGTCGCGGATCTGGCGTTCGGACACCTCGCTGATCGAACGGCCGGACAGCAGCGTCACCGCACTGGTCAGCCGGGCCGTGGTGAAATGCCGTGAGGTGGCCGGAACCAGGTCCAGGGTGCGCACGGCGTCGTCGCGGTGACCGTCGGCGGACTGCGCACGCGCCAGCCCGAAACCCGCCGAGATGACCCCGTTGTCGGTACGCCACACCGTTTCGTAGAAGCGCCGCTCGTCGGCGCTGCCGGCCAGTTCGGCCGTCGCCGCCAGCGCCACCTTCGGTGCCAGCTCGCCCGGCAGGGTGTCCAGCACCTCGACGAAATACTTGGTGGCCGTGTCGTAATCGGCGGTCAGCAGGGCGGCCACCCCGCGGAACCACGACAGCCGCCAGCGCCAGCCGACCCGCTCCACCCGATCGGCCAGCTGGGCCAGGTCGTCGAGCTTGCGGGTCGCCTTGGCGACATCGCCGAGGTCCAGCAGCGCCCGCACCTCCATCAGTGGCAGTTCGAGCGACTGGGACAGGTCGATCCCCTCGGAGTCCAGGGTGCCGTGCCGGGCCGCGCGCAGTGAATCCAGGGTCTGCACAGGCTGACTGAGCACCGTCGCGGACAGGATCGGGGCGCCGACGTCGGCCGGGTCGACCAGCGGCACCTGCAGCGCCTTGACGATGTCGGGTGCGGTCAGCTTCGCCGAGTGCACCTGCCCGTCCAGGTAGACATCGGTGTGCGCCACCAGCAGGTCCACCCCGAACGTCGACCGGGGCGGGCTGAACACCGTCGACAGGCCCGGCCGCGGCACCCCGGTGTCCTGCGCGACCACTTCACGCAACACGCCCATCAGCTGCCCGGACATCTCCTCGGCGCTGGTGAACCGCCGGGCCGGATCCGGGTCGATGGCCCGGCGCAGCAACCGGCCGAACGAGTCGTACTTGCGCAGCACCGGATCGTCGTCGGGCAGGCCGTCCACATAACGGCCCTTGCGGGTGCGCAGCTTGAGGGTCAGCGCGGCCAGGGTGCGCCCCACCGTGTAGATGTCGGTCTGCACCGTCGGCCCGGTCCGGATGATCTCCGGGGCCTGGTAACCCGGTGTGCCGTACAGGAACCCGAACGAATTGATCCGCGACACCGCACCCAGGTCGATGAGCTTGAGCTGCTCCTCGGTGACCATGATGTTCTCGGGCTTGAGGTCGTTGTACACCAGGCCCAGCGAATGCAGGTAGCCCAGCGCGGGCAGGATCTCCAGCATGTACGCAATGGCTTGGGCCACCGGCAGCTTGGTGCCCTTGCGCTGTTTCAGCGACGTTCCGCCGACGTACTCCATGACGATGTAGCCGACCGGGTCGCCGTGCTTGTCGTCGTGTTCGACGAAGTTGAAGATCTTCACGATGGCGGGGTGGGTGACCTCGGCCAGGAACTGGCGTTCGGCCATCGCGGTGGCCTGCGCCTCGGCATCGCCGGAATGCACCAGGCCCTTGAGCACCACCGGGCGGTAGTTCACGTTGGTGTCGAAGGCCAGATACACCCAGCCCAGGCCGCCGTGCGCGATGCAGCCCTTGATCAGGTACTGGTCCACCACCATGTCGCCCGGGCTGAGTTGCGGCAGAAAGGAATACGCGCTGCCGCAGTACGGGCAGACCCCTTCGGAGCGGGCCGGCCCGTCCTTGGAGGCCCGGCCCACCGGCTTCCCGCAGTTCCAGCAGAACCGCTTCGACTCGGCCACCACGGGATTGGTCATCAACGCCGCGAGCGGGTTGCGTTCGGTCACCCGGGGAATCTCGACGAGACCGCCGCCGAGGCGCCGGGTCGGCGACCGGGGGCGGGTCACCGTCGTCATCCGCTCGTTGGGCTCGGTGGTGGCCGAGCCGGCCGAGGCCCGCGACGTCCGGCTGGTGTCGCCGAAATCCGGGCGGTAGACGGCCTGGGTGGCCATCGGCCGCACCGTTGCCGCGGACTCGTCGTCGAAATCCTCGAACTCCTCCAGGTCGGCCAGGCTGGCCGGCCGGGTGCCCGGATCGTCCATCTCCGGATCGCTCATCAGTCCACGTACCTTGCGACCGGCGGTGCGGGCGTCGGGCCCAGAACGGTCAACCACTTGCGGTACAACGTGTTCCACGTCCCGTCCCGGCGGATCCGGTCCAGCGTGCCGTTGACGAAGCGGACCAGACCGGGATTGTCCTTGTTGATCCCGATGCCGTAGGGCTCCTCGGCCATGCTCGGGCCGACGATGTGCAGGTACGGGTCCTGGCTGACCAGTCCGGCCAGGATGGTGTCGTCGGTGCTGACCGCGTCGACCTGCCGCTGCTGCAGCGCCACCAGGCAGTCCGCCCAGGTCACGGTCTCCAGGATGACCGGCGGCGGGACGATCTGCTTCACCCGGTCCAGGGAGGTGGTGCCGGTCGCCGCGCACACCCGCTTGCCGCCCAGATCGGCGGCCTGCCGGATCCGGGAATCCCGCGGCGCCAGGATGCGCTGGTTGGCCGACAGGTACTCGGTGGAGAACGCCACCAACTGCTTGCGCGCGCAGGTGATGCTCATGGTCTTGACCACGATGTCCACCTGGTCGTTCTGCAGCGCGGTGAGCCGGTCCGCCGAGGACAGGATGCGGTACTCCACCTGCGAGGGGGTGCCGAAGATGTCGCGCGCGACCTCACCGGCGATGTCGACGTCGAACCCGGTGATGGTCCCCGTGATGGGATCGCGGAACGAGAACAGGTTGGAGCCGATGTCCAGCCCGACGATCAGCCTGCCGCGGTTGCGGATCTTCTCGACGGCCTCCTCGGCCTGCCTGCGGTCCGGGAACGGGCGCAGGCTGGCGGTGCGGTCACAGTGTTCGTTGGTCGCCGGGGCTTCGGGCGACGGGTCGGGCGCCAGTTGCTGCATGCCGGCCGGGGTCGGCGGGGCCAGCGTGACCTCGGGCAGCGGCGCGGCGGGCGCGGCCTGCTCGCAGCCGGCCAGCACGGCGGCTGAGGCGAGCAGGGCGAGCAGCACCCGAGCGTTCATCACGCCTGTTCTGTTCTTCGCGCGAGCGCTCATCACCGGTACTCACTCAGCCGGGGCCACAGGCCCAGTGTCACCGCGACGGCGGCGAGCACGCTCAGCGCAGCGGCGCCGAACGTCGCCCCCGACAGCACCCGCCGGGCGTTGACGATATCGGTGCGCAATTGGTTGCGGCTGTCCTCGATGCCCTTGGTCAGCGCGGCGTCCAGCTTGCCGAAGGCCGGGGTGGAGTCGTCCTCACCGGTCCCCAGCGCCACCTGGGTGGCGGCCTGGTAGTCGCCGACGGCGATGTAGGCGTTGATCCGGTCGTCGGCGGCGCGCCACCGCCGCAGCAGCTGTTCGGCGTCGGCGAGCTCACCCTTGTTCTTGGCATCGCTGGCCAGATAGATCGACAGCTGCTGCTGCATGGCGTCGATGCGCTGATAGTAGGACTGCTTGCGGATGTCCTCGTCGCCGCGCCGGACCAGGGCCAGCGTCTCGTCGGCGCGGGCCTGCTGCGCCGTGATCGCCATCGTGGTGACCGTCTTGAGCGACTGCGCCGCAGTATTTTTCGCGCTGCGACTGTCGGCGGTCGAGATGACCAGTGCGGTACCCACCCAGACCACCATAATCAGCACCGCCAGTCCGCCCGCGACGAAACCGACGTTGATCCGCCGTCGGGTCCGCCGGGTCAGCCAGCGGTTGGCGAACAACCCGAACAGGATGGTCGCCAACACCACGATGATGACCGAGGCCGGGATCCGGGCCGAGGCGGCGGTCTCGGCGTCGACGCGGGCCGAGGTCGCCTCGTACAGCCGCTGGGCGTCGGGCAGGATCTGGGTCTGCATCAGCGCCGAGGCCTCGGACAGATAGGACGAACCGACCGGATTCCCGGCCCGGTTGTTGGTCCTGGCCGTTTCCACCAGGCCGGTGTAGACCGCCAGCTCGGCGTTGACCCGGCCGAGCAGCTGGATCATCGGCTCGTCGGTCAACCCACTGGATGCCCGCGTCACGGCCACCGCGGCATCGGTGATGGCCTGCTCGTAGCGCTGCCGGACATCGGTGGGTTCGGCGCCGGCGATGAACGCCGTCGCGGCGGCCGCGTCGGCCACCGACAGGGTGGTGTAGAGCTGGCCGGCCGCGAACGCCAGCGGTTCGGTGTGGTCGAGCACCGTGGTCAGCGCCTGCTGCCGGTCGTTGACCGTCCGCGAGGTGGCGAACGCGCACGCGATGACCAGCGCGCACAGCACGACGCCGATCGTCAGGATGCGGCCCGGCGTGGTCCACAGGAACCACCACCGCGGATGCCCCCCGGCGGCCGGCGACCGTGACGCCAGCGGTTCGGTCGACGGGTGCGCCAACTCCACGGTCACGGGTGCGCGGACCTCCCTCACAACGCGATCGGTGTGCGATTAATGAAAGTCTAAGAGAGATTGGAGTGACGTGTGGGAATTCGTGGCCCCTTATCCTGAACCTGTGCGTGGCGACGGTGACGGCTGGGTGATGTCCGACGGCGGCGCGCACTACTGGGGCCGCCACGGCGCGGCCGGATTGCTGCTGCGTGCGCCGGCTCCCGGCGGGGTCGCGGCGGTGCTGCTGCAGCACCGCGCCCCGTGGAGTCATCAGGGCGGCACCTGGGGTTTGCCCGGTGGCGCCCGCGACAGTCACGAGTCGGTCGAGGAGGCCGCGGTCCGGGAGGCCCACGAGGAGGCCGGCCTGGAGCCCACGATGATGACGGTGCGCGTCGCGGTGGTCACCCATCAGGTGCCCGGCTGGTCGTACACCACCGTCATCGCCGACGCCGCCGAACTGCTGATCACCACGCCCAACCGGGAGAGCGCCGAGCTGCGCTGGGTGATCGAGGACGAGGTCGCCGACCTGCCGCTGCACCCCGGCTTCGCGGCCAGCTGGGACCGGCTGCGCAGCCTCGCCGCCGGCATCCCGCTGCTCAGGCCGTGAGCGCGTCCTTGAGGTGACGCGCGGCGGCCCGCGGGTCGTCGGCGTCGGTGATGGCACGCACCACCACGATCCGGCGCGCCCCGGCGGCCAGCACCTCGGGCAGCCGGTCGGCGTCGATCCCGCCGATGGCGAACCACGGCTTGGCCGGTGCCAGCGCGGCGGTGTGCCGGACCAGATCCAGCCCCGGTGCCGGGCGGCCCGGTTTGGTCGGGGTCGGCCAGCACGGCCCGGTGCAGAAATAGTCGACCGGTTCGGCGAGCGCGGCGGCCACCTGCTGCTCGTCGTGCGTGGAGCGGCCGATCAGCGGTTCGGGGCCGATGATCGAGCGGGCCACCTCCAGCGGCAGATCGTCCTGCCCGAGGTGCAGCACGTCCGATCCCGCGGCGCGCGCCACGTCGGCGCGGTCGTTGACCGCCAGCTGGGCGCCGTGCCGGCGGGCGGCGTCACCCAGGATCTCCAGCGCGGCGAGTTCCTGGCGCGCTTCCAATCCCTTGTGTCGCAGCTGGATGATGTCCACCCCACCGGCCAGCGCTGCGTCGGCGAACTCGGCGAGGTCACCGCGCGCCAGCCGGGCGTCGGTGCAGAGGTACAGCCTGGCATCGGCGAGGCGGGCGCGTGCATCCACAGCGCCGAGGTTATCGGGCGGGCCGAGTACCCTGGACACCCGACGCGGGAGTCCCGGGACCGGGGCTGAGAGTGGGCCAATCACCGGCCCTGACCGTTGCACCTGATCCGGGTCATGCCGGCGAAGGGAGAGGGAATGTCTGAGCGTGCACTGGCCGTGATCGGCGGCGGCGTCATCGGCCTGTCGGTCGCGCGCCGCGCCGCACAGGACGGCTGGTCGGTCCGGGTGCACCGCACCGATGCCCGCGGGGCGTCGTGGGTGGCCGGCGGGATGCTCGCCCCGCACAGCGAGGGCTGGCCGGGCGAGGACGCCCAGTTGGCGCTGGGGCTGGAATCGCTCAAGCTGTGGCACACCGGCTTCCTGGACGGGCTGCCCGGCGAGGTGGTCACCGCCCGGGAATCGCTGGTGGTGGCGGTGGACCGGGCCGATGTCGCCGACCTGCGCACCGTCGCCGAATGGCTGTCGGTGCAGGGACAGCCGGTGAGCCCGACGACGGCGGCCCGCGATATCGAGCCGCTGCTGGCCCAGGGCATCCGGCACGGGTTCGTGGCCGAGACCGAGCTGGCGGTGGACAACCGCCGACTGGTGCAGGCGCTGGAAGCGGCGTGCACCGCGCTCGGTGTGCAGTGGGCGCCACCGGTCACCGACCTGACCGAGGTGCCGGGGTTGCGGGTGATCGCCAACGGCATCGACGCCCCGGCGCTGTGGCCGGGCCTGCAGGTGCGCCCGGTCAAGGGGGAGGTGCTGCGGCTGCGCTGGCGCAAGGGCTGTATGCCTATGCCGGACAGGGTCATTCGGGCCAGGGTGCACGGCAGGCAGGTGTACCTGGTGCCGCGCCCGGACGGCGTGGTGGTCGGCGCCACCCAGTACGAGCACGGCCGGGACACCGCACCGGTGGTCACCGGTGTGCGCGACCTGCTGGACGACGCGTGCGCCGTGCTGCCGGCGCTGGGGGAGTACGAACTGGCCGAGTGCGCCGCCGGATTGCGGCCGATGACCCCCGACGGGCTACCGATCGTCGGCAGGCTCGACGAACGCACGCTGGTGGCCACCGGTCACGGGCGCAACGGATTCCTGCTGGCGCCGTGGACCGCCGAGCGGATCGCCGCCGAATTGGCACAGGGTTAGGAGCACGATGATATTGCTGGTCAACGGCGAGGAAGCCGATGTGCGGGACGCGATCACCGTCGGAGAACTGGTGAGCGACTTGGGCTTTCCGGAGAAGGGGATCGCCGTGGCGGTCGACTGGGAGGTGCTGCCGCGCTCGGCGTGGGACACCGTGCTCAACGACGGCGCCCGGGTGGAGGTCGTGACGGCGGTGCAGGGTGGCTGATTCGGCGGGCAAGCTGACCATCGCGGGCCGGGAGTTCGGTTCCCGGCTGATCATGGGCACCGGTGGCGCGGCCAACCTCGCCGTCCTGGAGGAGGCGCTGATCGCCTCAGGTACCGAGCTCACCACGGTGGCGATGCGCCGCGTCGACGCCGAAACCGGCACGGGGGTGCTGGATCTGCTCAGCCGGCTGGGCATCACCCCGCTGCCCAACACCGCGGGCTGCCGCGGCGCCGCCGAGGCCGTGCTGACCGCGCGGCTGGCCCGCGAGGCGCTCGGCACCGAATGGGTGAAACTCGAGGTCATCGCCGACGAGCGCACGCTGCTCCCGGATGCCATCGAATTGGTCAGGGCCGCAGAACAACTCGTCGACGACGGCTTCGTCGTGCTGCCCTACACCAACGACGACCCGGTGCTGGCCCGCCGGCTCGAGGACACCGGCTGCGCGGCCGTGATGCCGCTGGGCTCGCCGATCGGCACCGGGCTGGGCATCGCCAACCCGCACCACATCGAGATGATCGTGGACCGGGCCGGGGTTCCGGTGATCCTGGACGCCGGCATCGGCACCGCCAGCGATGCCGCGCTCGCCATGGAACTCGGCTGTGACGCCGTGCTGCTGGCCACCGCCGTCACCCGGGCTGCCGACCCGCCGGTGATGGCCGCGGCGATGGCCTCGGCGGTCACCGCCGGCCACCTGGCCCGCCGCGCCGGCCGGATCCCGAAACGTTACTGGGCGCAGGCGTCGAGCCCCGCCGTCCCGTGATCGAACTGACCGGCCTGACCAAACGCTTCGGGCGCACCACCGCCGTCGACGACCTGACCTGCACCGTCGAATCCGGGGTGGTCACAGGGTTTCTCGGCCCGAACGGGGCGGGCAAGTCGACCACCATGCGGATGATCGTCGGGCTGGACCGACCGACGGCGGGCACCGCGACCGTGCTCGGCAAGCGCTACCCCGAACTCACCCATCCGCTGCGCACCGTCGGTGCGCTGCTGGATGCCCGGCAGGTACACCCGAACCGGTCAGCCCGCGCGCACCTGCGCTGGATCGCGGCCAGTAACCGGATCCGCGCCGACCGGGTGGACGAGGTGCTCGACACCGTCGGACTCACCGAGGTCGCCGACAAGCGGGCCGGGACGTTCTCGCTGGGCATGAGCCAGCGGCTGGGCATCGCGACGGCGCTGCTGGGCGATCCGCAGGTGCTGCTGTTCGACGAGCCGGTCAACGGGCTGGACCCCGAGGGCATCCGGTGGGTGCGCACCTTGATGCGGACGCTGGCCGCCGAGGGCCGCACCGTGTTCGTGTCCAGCCACCTGCTCGCCGAGATGGCCAACACCGCGGACCGGTTGGTGGTGATCGGCCGGGGCCGGCTGGTCGCGGCCACCTCGATGGACGAGTTCCTGGCGTCGTCGGCCGATGTTCTGGTCCGCAGTCCGCAGGCCGACCGGCTGACCGGGGTGTTGACCGCCGAGGGGCTGTCGGTGACCGGCGACGGCACCCGGTTGCGGGTGGCCGCGGCGACCACCGAGCGGGTCGGTGACCTGGCCGCCCGGCACGGCATCACCTTGCACGAGCTGACGGCGGTGCGCACCTCGCTGGAGGAGGCGTACCTGAACCTGACCGATGACAGCACCGACTACCGGGCCGGCCGATGACCATCACCAGCGAATACCTCAAACTCCGCAGCACCCCGTCGCCGCTGTGGTCGGCGCTGGCCGCCGTGGCGCTCAGCCTCGGCCTGGCCACCGCCATCCCGCGGCAGCCCGAACTCGGGGCCGCCATGTTCGGCGTGCCGGTGCTCATGGTGCTCTCGGCGCTCACCGTCACCGGCGAATACCGCACCGCGATGATCCGGACCACCTTCCTCGGCACCCCCAACCGGGTGCGCGTGCTGGCCGCCAAAGCGATTGTCGCCGCGGCGTTCTCCGCGGTGGTGAGCGCCGTGGCCACCCTCGGATCCTTCGTGCTGGCCACCGGCGCGCCGGGGTGGCCGACGGTGGGCGCGGTGACGCTGTACGCGGCGCTGGGGGCGGTGCTGGCCGTCGGGCTGGGCGCGGTGGTGCGGCACAGCGCCGCCGCCGTGGCGGTGTTGCTGTTGTTGCCGTTCGTGGTGGAGCCGCTGGTCGGGGTGAGCCCGCAGCTGGGTTCCCGCGTCGGCCCGCTGCTGCCGTTCACCAACGCCAACGCGTTCACCGGTGTCACCTGGATCCAGAGTTTCACCATGTGGTGGGGGCCTGCGGGTTCGGCGCTGTACTTCGCCGCCGTCGCGGCGGCCGTGTTCGCCGTGGCCGCCGTGCTGGTGAGCCGCCGGGATGCCTGAACGGCGTCCGCTACCGTGGGGTCCTATGCGGCTCAGATCACAGGCGGCCCTGTTCACGGTCGTCGCGTCGGTGCTCGTCGGCTGCGGCCACCAGCAGCCCGCCCCGCCGGCACCGGCCACCCCGGAAACAGCCGCATCGGAGTACGCCGCAACCATCCGGGACCGGGTCACCGCCGATGCGATGATGGCCCACCTCACCAAGCTGCAGCAGATCGCCGACGCCAACCACGGCACCAGGGCGATGGGCACCCCCGGTTACCAGGCCAGCGTGGACTACGTCGCTGACGCACTGCGCGACAAGGGTTTCGATGTACAGACCCCCGAGTTCGAGGTGCGCCTGCCGTTCGCCGAGGAGCCGGTGCTCACCGTGTCCGGCGCGCGGGTGCCTGCCAAACCGCTGAACTACACCATCGGCACACCCGAGGGCGGGGTGCGCGGGCCGCTGGTCGCCGCGCGTGCCGACGACAGCCCGGGCTGTGCCGAATCCGACTACGACGGCCTACCGGTCCGCGGTGCGGTGGTGCTGGTGGATCGCGGCACGTGCCCCTTCGGTGACAAACAGGCCAACGCCGCCAAACGCGGGGCGGTGGCGCTGATCGTCGCCAACAACGTCGACGGTGACGAATTCGGCGGTACCCTCGGTGAAGACACCGACGTCCAGATCCCCGTCGTGAGTGTGACCAAGGCCGAGGGGGCCCGGCTGCGCGCCGCGCCCGGGCCGGTGAGCCTGACCATGAAGGCCGGTGTCAACATCGATCGCACCCGCAATGTCATCGCGCAGACCAAGACCGGCTCCACCGCCGATGTGGTGATGGTCGGTGCCCACCTGGACAGTGTTCCGGAAGGCCCGGGTATCAACGACAACGGCTCCGGGGTGGCCGCCGTGCTGGAGACCGCGCTGCAGATGGGCAGTTCACCCGATGTGCGCAATGCCGTTCGGTTCGGCTTCTGGGGCGCCGAGGAACTGGGCGTGGTCGGCTCCGACAACTATATCTCCACGCTGGGTGTGGACCAGCTCAAAGACATTGCGCTGTATCTGAATTTCGACATGCTCGGCTCGCCCAACCCCGCCTACTTCACCTACGACGGTGACCAGTCGCTGCCACCGGACAAGGACGGGAACGTACCCAGGGTGCCGGAGGGATCGGCCGGCATCGAACGCACCCTGGTGGCCTACCTGGACGCGGCGGGAAAACCGGCCCGCGACACCTCATTCGACGGCCGCTCGGACTACGACGGCTTCACCAAGGCCGGGATCCCGTCCGGTGGGTTTTTCTCCGGCGCCGACGAGAACATGACCGAGGAACAAGCGCGACTCTGGGGCGGTAAGGCCAACCAGCCGTTCGACCCGAACTATCACAAGGCCACCGACACGCTCGACCATGTCGACCGCACCTCGCTGGACATCCAGGGCAAGGGTGTCGGCTATGTGGTCGGGCTGTACGCCCAGGACCAGCGGGGCCGCAACGGCGTTCCGGTCCGCGACGACCGCACCCGGCACCCCCTGTCCGGCTCATGAGGCGGCTGCTCGCGGTCGCCGTCACCGCCGCGGCGCTGGCCGCGTGCTCGTCGGCCGCCACGCCCGCGCCGGTGACGGCCCGCGATCTCGCCGACCGGGTGACCGCCGATGCGATGTACACCCATCTGAACAAGCTCAACGAGATCGGTGGCCGCCAACCGGGCACACCGGGTTTCGACGCCGCCGTGGACTACGTCGCCGGTGTCTTGCGGGACAACGGTTTCGACGTCCAGACCCCGGAGTTCGAGTGGCTCGACGCCGGTGACCCCGGCGCACCCACGCTGGAGGTGGCCGGCAGGCGGTATCCCGTCGACCAGGGCTCGCCGCTGGTACCCACCCCGGCGGGTGGGCTCACCGCGGTGAGCATCCGGCCGGTCAAACCGGCGGGCTGCACGGCGGCGGACTACCGCGGTGCCCCCAGCGTCCGAGGGGCGCTGGTGATCGTCGACGCCCTCGGTTGCTCGGTCGTCGACAAACAGGACGCTGCGGTGGCCGCCGGCGCCGCCGGGCTGCTGGTGGTGGCCACCGACGGCGTGCCCGGCCTGTTCCCGCCGGGGTACTACCAGCAGCTCAAGGTTCCGGTCGCGATCATCGACCGCACCGCGGACGCCGCGCTGCGGCGCACCAACGCACCCGTGCGCCTGACCCTGGACGGCAAGGCCACGCTGGCGCGCTCGCGCAGCGTCATCGCCCAGACGCACACCGGGGACGCCGGCAACGTGATCGCCGCCGGGGCGCAGCTGGACAGCGCCCCGAACAGTCCGGGGATCAACGACAACGGCACCGGTGTGGCGGCGCTGCTGGCCACCGCGACGGCGCTGGGCTCCCGGCCGGCCATCGCCAACGCGGTCCGGTTCAGCTTCTGGGGATCCGAGAATCTCGGCGCGGCAAGCAAATACCTGGCCGGTCTGGACGCCGGGCAACGAGCCCAGATCGCGCTGTACCTGGACGCCGATACGCTCGGCTCGCCCAACGCCGGCTACTTCACCTTCGACGGCGACCAGTCCGGTCCGGCCAACCCCGACATTCCCGCGGTGCCCGACGGTTCGGCGGGCATCGAGCGCACGCTGGCCGGCTACCTGAATCTGGCCGGTGTCCGCCCGGCCGACATGCCGTTGGACCGGTTGACCGACTACGGCGCGTTCCTGGCGGCCGGGATTCCCGCGGGCGGCGTCACCACCGGGGCGCAGCAGAAGAAGACAGCGGTGCAGGCCCGGCTGTGGGGCGGCAAGGCCGGTGTGCCGTTCGACCCCAACGCCGGCGGACCCGGCGACGGCATCGGCAATGTGGACCGGCGCGCGCTGTCGATCACGGGACCGGCCATCGCGTTCGCCGTCGGCACCTACGCCCAATCCACCGAAGGCCCCAACGGGGTGCCGCACCGCAAACTCTGAGCGAGGCCGCGCACCGGCCCGTCGACACGCGCGGCACCACACCGCACGTGGACGTATGCGAGCCAGGCGATTTCGCCGCATTCACGGTGGTGCTGTGACGGCAAAAGCATCCGGGGATGGAACTCGACGAAGTGACCGACGGCACAATCTGATTCCGGCGCCGCGGTGAACCGCGGGACGTAGCGGCCCGTGGCAAGGGTATGGGAATTAATGTCGCCGAAGTGTCGAATCACAGCACCATCGCCGGAGTTCACGGCGTCCTTCCGCCGCACCGCTACACCCAGGACGAGGTCACCGAGACGCTGCTGGCACTGCCCGGCTACCGGGAGCACGAACCGGTGGTCCGGGCGCTGCACAAGAGCGCCAAGGTCCAGAGCAGGTACCTGGTCCGGCCGATCGAGGAGTATGCCCGGCTCACCGATTTCGGCGAGACCAACAACCTCTTCATCGAGCATGCAACGGATCTCGGGTGCGCCGCGCTGTCCGGCGCCCTGGACGAGGCGGGCCTGCGGCCCGAGGACGTCGACCTGATCATCACCACCACCGTCACCGGGGCGGTGGTCCCCTCCCTGGACGCCAGGATCGCCGGCCGGCTCGGCCTGCGCCCCGATGTGCGGCGGCTGCCGATCTTCGGGCTGGGTTGCGTGGCCGGTGCCGCGGGCATCGCGCGGCTGCACGACTACCTGCGCGGCGCGCCGGACAAGGTGGCGGTGCTGGTGTCGGTGGAGTTGTGTTCGCTTACCAGCAAACACAACCCGTCGATGCCGACCCTGGTGGCCGGGGCCCTGTTCGGGGACGGCGCCTCCGCCGTGGTCGCCGTCGGGCGGGACCGCGCGGAGCGGCTCGACCCGACCGGACCCGATGTGCTGGACTCGACCAGTCACCTGTACCCGGACTCGTTGCATGCGATGGGCTGGGATATCGGCACCAAGGGTTTCGAGATCGTGCTCAGCGCCGAAGTGCCCGCCTTCGTCGGCCGTTACCTCGGTGACGATGTGACGGGTTTCCTTGCCGCCCATGACCTCACCGTGGACGACGTGAGCACCTGGGTGAGCCATCCGGGCGGCCCCAAGGTCATCGAGGCCATCATCGACACCCTCGGCCTGCCCTCGGACGCGCTCGACCTGACCTGGCAGTCACTGGCCGAGGTCGGCAATCTGTCGTCGTCATCGGTGTTGCACGTGCTGCGCGACACCATCCGCAAACGCCCGCCCGGCGGTACCCCCGGTGTCCTGATGGCCATGGGGCCGGGTTTCTGCTCCGAACTCGTCCTGCTGCGGTGGCGCTGATCGCCATGCGAGGCTTTCTCACGCTGATCCTGCTGGTGGCCGTCGAGCGGGTGGCCGAGCTGGTGGTGTCCAACCGCAACCTGGAGTGGAGCAAAGCCCACGGCGGCAAGGAGTTCGGTGCCGGGCACTACCCCGTGATGGTGGCACTGCACACCGGGCTGCTGGTCGGTGCGGTCGCCGAGGCACGGGCACGCAGACGCTGGGTGTGGCCGGCGTTCTGGGTGGTGGTGGCCGCCCAGGCGTTGCGCTGGTGGTGCATCACCACGCTGGGCAAACAGTGGAACACCAGGGTGGTGGTGGTGCCGGGTGCCGCGCGGGTGACCGGCGGCCCGTATCGCGTCATCCCGCACCCGAACTATGTGGCGGTGGTGCTCGAAGGGGCGGCGCTGCCGTTGGTCGGCGGCGCCTGGGTCACCGCGCTGATCTTCTCGGCCGCCAATGCGGCGTTGCTGCGCACCAGGATCCGCGTCGAGAACGCGGCGTTGCAGAGCTTGTCGTGATCGATCTGCTCGTTGCGGGCGGCGGGCCGGCCGGGCTGGCCACGGCGGTGCACGCCGCCCGGGCGGGTCTGGAGGTGGTGGTGGTCGAACACCGCCGCGGCCCGATCGACAAGGCGTGCGGGGAAGGCCTGATGCCGCATTCGCTGGCACACCTGCGGCGCATCGGGGTCGAGCCGCAGGGCGAACCGTTCTACGGCATCCGCTATCTGGACGGCAAGCGCACCGCCGAGGCACGGTTCCGGCACGGCCCCGGCCGCGGCGTGCGCCGGACGGTGCTGCATGCCGGGTTGGCCGACGCGGCGGCCGCGGCCGGGGTGCGGGTGGTGCACGGTGACGTCGGGACCGTCACCCAGGACGGCGAATCGGTCTCGGCGGCCGGCTTCCGCGCCCGCTACCTGGCCGCCGCGGACGGCCTGCATTCACCGATCCGGCGGGCGATGGGATTGTCGGCGGGCGAGGCATCCACACGCAGGTGGGGAATCCGGCGGCACGTGCAGATCGCGCCGTGGTCGGATTGCGTCGAGGTGTACTGGGGACGGGGGCCCCAGGCAGCGGAAGCCTATGTCACCCCGGTGAGCCCGGTCTGCGTCGGAGTCGCCATCCTGAAGTCGACCCGTGGCGGATTCGACGAACACCTGCGCCAGTTCCCCGCCCTGGCGGACCGGATCGCCGGGCTGCCGCACGGCCAGGACCGGGCGGCCGGGCCGCTGCGCCAACGGGTCCGGCACCGCACCGCCGGGCGGGTGCTGCTGGTCGGTGACGCCGCGGGGTACGTCGACGCGCTGACCGGTGAGGGGATGGGGTTGGCGTTCGGCGCGGCCGAACTCCTGGTCGACTGCCTGGTGACCGGCAGCACCGCCGACTACGACCGTCGATGGCGGGCGCTGACCCGGCGCTACCGGTTCCTGACGGCGGCCCTGTTGCAGGCCACCGCCATCGGGCCGATCCGCACCGGCGTCACCCCGGCCTCGGCGGCGCTGCCGGCGGTGTTCTCCCGGATCGTCAATGCACTGGCGCACTAGATTCGCGGCGGCTGGGCGCGCCCAGCAGTCGCATCCCGTGGTACACCACCAGCGCCGCGATGGCGCCCAGCGCGATGCCGGTGAACGTCAATGAGCCGATCTGCCAGGTGAAGTCGGCGATCCCGATGATCAACGGGATGGCCGCGGTCATCTGGTTCACCGGCAGCGAGAAGTCCACGTGGTTGGTCAGCCAGATCCGGATACCCAGCACCCCGACCAGGCCGTAGAGCACGATCGTCGCGCCGCCCAGCACACCGGGCGGAATGGCCGAGATGGTGGCACCGACCTTGGGGCACAACGACAATATGATCGCCACCGCGGCGGCCACCCAGTACGCGGCGGTC
Organism: Mycolicibacterium canariasense; assembly: GCF_002101555.1. Taxonomy (GTDB): domain Bacteria; phylum Actinomycetota; class Actinomycetes; order Mycobacteriales; family Mycobacteriaceae; genus Mycobacterium; species Mycobacterium canariasense. Next base: position 220,787 of record NZ_LQOL01000081.1, on the reverse strand, counting down.
GAATAGATCCGCGTCGCCGCCATCACGCCGATGTTCTCGGCGTAGGTGGTGGTGGCCGATCCGCCGCCGGCACCGGCCAGCACGGTGGCCACCCCGTCGGCGGCCAGCGCGCGGCCCAGCACCGGATCCAGGTCCGTACCGGTCATCTGGCCGACCGACTTGACGTGCCCGATGTTCTCGGCGACCAGCGCGATCACCGCGGGCAGGAACAGCGGCAGCACCGACACGTCGAACGAGGGCGTCTGGAACTGCGGTAGCCCGATCCAGGGCGCTGCCGCGATCGCCGCGGTGTCCACCTCGCCGAGCGCCAGCGCCAGCAGATAGCCGATCACCACCGCCAGGAAGATCGCCAGCCGCCCGACCAGTCCCTTGAAGAACGCCAGCGTGCCGACCAGCAGCACCAGCGTGACGATGCCGACCAGCGGGCCCTTTTCGAAGTTGTTCTTGGCCGCCGGCGCCAGGTTGAAACCGATCAGCGCGACGATGGCACCGGTCACCACCGGCGGCAGGGACACGTCGATCCAGTGCGTGCCGACCACGTGCACGACCACGCCGATCACGATGAGCAGCAGACCCACCGCCACCAAACCGCCCAGCGCGCTGCCGGTTCCGTGGGCGGCGACGGCCGCGGTGACGGGCGCGATCACCGAGAAGCTGGAACCCAGATAGCTGGGCAGCCGGTTGCCGGTGATGAGCAGGAAGGCGATGGTGCCCACCCCGGAGAACAGCAGGGTGGTGGCGGGCGGGAAGCCGGTCAGCACCGGCACCAGGAAGGTGGCGCCGAACATCGCCACCACATGCTGGGCGCCGATGCCGATGGTCCGCGGCCAGCTCAGCCTCTCATCGGGGGCGACGACGAACTGACCGTCGTTGCGGGACTCGACGTACTTCCAACGGAGTGTGCTCACGTAGTTGACTACACACCATGAGCGGGCGCCGCGCACAGTATCAGGGGGAGTGGCTGCGCGGTGACGCGCTCGCCGGTGTCACCGTCGCCGCGTATCTGGTGCCCCAGGTGATGGCCTATGCCACGGTGGCCGGGCTGCCACCCGTTGCCGGGCTGTGGGCCTCGCTGCTGCCGCTGGCGGTGTACGCGATCCTGGGATCATCGCGCCAATTGTCGGTGGGGCCGGAATCCACCACGGCGCTGATGACCGCCACCGCGCTGGCCCCGCTGGCGATCACCGACGCCTCCCGCTACGCCGCCCTGGCGGCCGGCTTGGCGCTGCTGGTGGGCGCGCTCTGCCTGATCGCGGGATGGTGCCGGCTGGGCTTCCTGGCCGACCTGCTGTCGCGGCCCGTCCTGGTCGGATACATGACCGGTGTCGCCGTCATCATGATCGGCGGCCAGCTGGGCAAGGTCACCGGGGTGCAGGTGCGCGGCGACGAATTCGTGGATCAGATACGGTCTTTCGCCGGTGGCCTCGGCGGTGTGCAGTGGCCCACCCTGGCCCTCTCGGCCGCCGTGCTGGCCTTGCTGTTGGTGTTGCACCGGTTGTCGCCGCGGTTTCCCGGCCCGCTGGTGGCGGTGTTGCTGGCCACCGCGGCGGTGTGGGCACTGGGATTGCGCGAGTATGGGATCCGCGTCGTCGGCGCCATCCCGGCCGGGTTCGCGGTGCCTGGTCTGCCGGATGTCTCGGTGGCCGACCTCACGACGCTGCTGGTACCGGCGTGCGGTATCGCGGTGGTGGCGTTTTCCGACAATGCCTTGACCGCAAGGGTTTTCGCCGCCCGTAAGGGTGAGTCCATCGATGCCAACGCCGAGCTGCGGGCGCTGGGTGTCTGCAACCTGAGTGCCGGTCTGAGCCAAGGCTTTCCGGTCAGCTCCAGCGGCAGCCGCACCGCGTTGGGCGATACCGTCGGCAGCCGCACCCAGATGTACTCGTTGGTGATGCTGGCCACCGTGATCGTGGTGATGATTGCCGGGCGCGGACTCCTGGAGCACTTTCCGACCGCCGCCCTGGGCGCCCTGGTGGTCTATGCCGCGGTCCGGCTGGTCGATACCGGGGAGTTCCGCCGGCTGGCACGGTTCCGGCGCAGTGAGCTGATTCTCGCGGTGGCGACCACCGTGGCGGTGCTGAGCCTGGGGGTGCTCTACGGGGTACTGGTGGCGATTGCGCTGTCTCTGGTGGACACGTTGCGCCGGATCGCCCGCCCGCATGACAGCGTGCTGGGCTATGTGCCCGGCTTGCCCGGCATGCACGATGTGGACGACTACCCCAACGCCGAACCGGTGCCGGGACTGGTGGTGTACCGCTACGACGCACCGCTGTTCTTCGCCAACGCCGAGGATTTCCGGTCCCGGGCGATGGCGGCGGTGGAGCAGGCCGGCGCTCCCGTCGAGTGGTTCGTCTACAACGCCGAGGCCAACGTGGATCCCGACCTCACCGCGGTCGACGCGCTGGAACAGCTGCGGGCCGACCTGACCGCGCGCGGCATCGTGTTCGCCATGGCGCGGGTCAAACAGGATCTGCTCGACGATCTGCGGGCCGCGGGTTTCCAGGCCCCGATGTACCCGACGCTGCCCACCGCGGTGGAGGCGTTTCGCAACCGGTGATCAGCCCGCGTTGGGGACCCGGCCGGCAACCGCAACCGCGCCCGCCACGGCGGTGCAGAACGCCACGACGAGCAGCCAGTCGAAACCGGGGCGGGCGGTGTCGCCGAACAGCAGGATGCCCAGAATGCCCGGGATCACCGTCTCGCCGACCACCAGAGCGGCGGCCGCTCCGTTCACCGAACCGAGTTGCAGTGCCACGGTGAACAGATAGAACCCGCCGATCCCGGCGATGGCGACGGTCCAGGCGGCCGGGTCGGTGAGCAATGCGCCCACACGGAACGGGTCCAGGCCGTCGGCCACCCGCACGGCGACGGCCATGGTGCCGTACAGCACACCGGCGATCAGGCCGGCGGGAATCGCCGCGCGGGCTCCGAGCAGCCTGGCCAGCATCACGCCGCCGGCCAGGATCACCAGCGCGGCAACGAGAAGCGCCCAGTGCAGCCAGGGCGGTCCGGTTCCGGTGCCGAGATGGCCGGTGGTGAAACCCAGGACCACCAGCGAGACCACCACCGTGCCGATGGCGAGCCAGTCCCCGCCGCGCAGGCGCACGCCCAGCACCGCGACACCGAGCAGCGCGGTGACCACCAGGTTGGCGCTGATGATGGTCTGCGACAGGAAAAGCGGGATCAGCCGCGCCGAGACGAGGCTGCTCAGGAAGCCCAGGCCGTCGAGCACCATGCCGGCCAGGAAGGCCGGGGTGAGGGCCGCCCTGACGGTCGAGTGCAGGGTCGCTGCACCGGAGTCGGCGGGATCGCGTGAGCTGCGCGCGCCGTAGGCCTGCAGCACGGACGCGGTTCCGTAGCTGAAGCATGCCGCCAGGGCGGCCAGCAGACCGATCAGCGGTTGCGAATCGCGTTGGCGGCCAGGTAGCCGACGTAGCCCAGCGAGCCGATCTTGGCCAGCTTGCGGGTCTTCGGGATCAGCAGTCCGACGCCGATGGCGGTCTCGATGCTGCCGTTGGTCTTGATGTGGCGATCGGTGTCACGCGGGAACGCGGGCCGGGTGATCGACTCGAACAACTGCGGGGCGATGAAATGTGCGACACCGGTTCCCGCGAAGGCCAGTCCGGTGAGGACGACGGCCGGGGACTTCTTCTTCTCGGACACGGTACCGACGGTACCGCACGTCAATTCTTGAGCGATCCGGTCCTCGGGGTGTCGGTCGTCGCGATGCAGGTGACGGCGCGGTCGCCGCGCTTCCAGGACGCCTCGGTCGGGTACAGCACGAACATGCCGACCTCGGGGTCCTCCATGGCCGCGGCCGAATAGGCCTCCAGCGCGGGCTGGCACCTGTCCTGGTAGCCGATGATCTTGTCCTGCCCCGGGAAGTCGTCGCCCGGCACGGTGACGACGGCGAACACCTCGCCCTTGTGCGGCTCGGTGCAGGCGACGGTCTTCACCGACGACACCAGGCTGGAGTCCGACGGGATCTCGCCCAGGCAGTCGCCCATGCCGATCTCGGCGGCGTCCACCACATCGGAGTTCTTGACCAGCAACACGATTCCCACCACACCGAGGGCGGCCAGCAGCGCGAACCCCCCGGCGATCAACCCGATGATCAGGCCCCACCGGGTCTTGCGCGGCGGTGGTACCGGCGCCTGGTACGGGTAGCCGTACCCGTACGAATACGGCTGCGGCGGCGGTGGCGGTGCCCCGTAGGGCGGCTGCGTCATGGAATGACGATAACCGCGGCGGCGACCGCGAGCACAGGAACGTCCAAGGTCTTGGAGGCCAGGTCATGCCGGGCGCCGGTGATCTCGACGACGCTGCTGGGCCCGGTGACCAGTGCCGCCGCCGCCCTGATCTCGTCGATGCTGCCGAACGGGTCGGCGGTGCCATGGGTGAACACCGTGGGCACGGTGATCCGGGGCAGGTGCTCGGTGCGGGCCCGCTCGGGCTTTCCCGGCGGGTGCAGGGGGTAGGAGAACAGGGTGAGCACATCCGGCCCGTCCGGCCCGGCGGCGACCATGGAGGTCATCCGCCCGCCGTAGGAATGCCCGCCGGCGAGCACCGGCCCGTGGCCCAGGCTTCGGGCCCACCCGATCGCCTCGGCGACACCGTCCTGGTCGGCGGTGGCCGAACCCGACGGCGGCCCCTTGGGGCGGCGCCGCCGGTAAGGCAGGTTGTAGCGCACAGCCAGCAACCCGTTGCGCGCCCACTCGTCGCAGATCCGGATCAGCAGCGGGGAGTCCCGATTGCCGCCGGCGCCGTGGGTGAGCAGCACGACCCCCTTCGGCGCGCCGTCGGGCTCGTGCGCGATCCCGGACAGGTCCTCAAGACTCACGTTGCAACCTGAACAGCGCGTTCACCGGGCCGTGACCGTGCCCCAACGGGTATGCGGCCCTGAGACATTCGGTGATCCAGCGTTTGGCGAAGGCCACCGCGTCGGGCACGGTGTAGCCGTGCGCCAGCGCGCAGGTGGTGGCCGCTGCCAGGGTGTCGCCGGCGCCGTGGTCATGCCCGGTGTCGACGCGTTCGACGTCGAACTCGTAGAAATCGGTGCCGTCGTAGAGCAGATCGGGGCTGTGCGCCGAGGAGCGCAGATGCCCGCCCTTGACCAGGGCCCAGCGCGGCCCCAGGGCGTGTAGGGCCTTGGCGGCGTCGCGCTGGCTGGCGGTGTCCACCACGTCGATCCCGGTGATCAGGCGCACCTCGTCGAGATTCGGCGTCACCAGGGTGGCGATCGGGAACAGGTCGCGACGCACCGAATCCAGTGCCGACGGATGCAGCAGCGGGTCACCGTGCATGGACGCGCACACCGGATCGACCACCAGGGGGATATCGCCGTCGAGCCCGCGCCAGGTGGCGGCCACGGTGCCGATGATGTCGGCCGAGGCCAGCATCCCGGTCTTGGCCGCCTCGATGCCGATATCACCGGCCACCGCGTCGATCTGGCCGGCGATGACATCCAGCGGGATCTCGTGAAAGCCCTTGACGCCCACCGAATTCTGAACGGTGACGGCGGTCACCGCAACGCACCCGTGCAGCCCGAGCATGGCGAACGTGCGCAGGTCGGCCTGGATGCCCGCCCCGCCGCCGGAATCGCTTCCGGCGATGGTCATCACCCGGTGCGGCGTCTGCCCGGGTGGGGTCAACGGCAGAAAACTCATGAGTTCAAGGGTAGATACACCCGGTTGCCGTGCTCGGCGAACTCCTCCGATTTCTGGTCCATCGCGTCGCGAATATCCTGGGTGATCCGCATCGAACAGAACTTCGGCCCGCACATCGAGCAGAAGTGCGCGGTCTTGGCCGGTTCGGCCGGCAGCGTCTCGTCGTGGAACTCGCGGGCGGTGTCCGGATCCAGCGACAGCGCGAACTGGTCGTGCCAACGGAACTCGAAGCGCGCCAGCGACAGAGCGTCATCGCGCTCCTGCGCCCGCGGGTGCCCCTTGGCCAGGTCGGCGGCGTGCGCGGCGATCTTGTAGGCGATCACGCCGTCCTTGACGTCCTTGCGGTCGGGCAGGCCCAGATGTTCCTTGGGCGTCACGTAACACAGCATCGCGGTGCCGGCCTGGGCGATGATGGCCGCCCCGATCGCGCTGGTGATGTGGTCGTAGGCCGGCGCGATATCGGTGGCCAGCGGGCCCAGCGTGTAGAACGGGGCCTCCTCGCAGAGTTCTTCCTCCAGCCGCACGTTCTCGACGATCTTGTGCATCGGTACGTGACCGGGGCCTTCGATCATCACTTGCACGCCATGGGATTTCGCGATCTTGGTGAGTTCGCCGAGGGTCTCCAACTCGGCGAACTGCGCCGCGTCGTTGGCGTCGGCGATCGAACCCGGACGCAGCCCGTCGCCGAGGGAGAAGGTGACGTCGTAGCGGGCCAGGATGTCGCACAGGTCACCGAAGTGCTCGTACAGGAACGATTCCCGGTGCTGGGCCAGCATCCAGGCGGCCATGATCGATCCGCCGCGGCTGACGATGCCGGTGACCCTCTTGACCGTCAGTGGGATGTAGCGCAGCAGCACCCCGGCGTGCACGGTCATGTAGTCGACGCCCTGCTCGCACTGCTCGATCACGGTGTCGCGGTAGATCTCCCAGGTGAGTTTGGTGGGATCGCCGTTGACCTTTTCCAGGGCCTGGTAGATCGGCACGGTGCCCACCGGCACGGGGGAGTTGCGCAGGATCCACTCGCGGGTCAGGTGGATATCGCGGCCGGTGGACAGGTCCATGATGGTGTCGGCGCCCCACCGGGTGGCCCACACCATCTTGTCCACCTCTTCGGCGATGGAGCTGGTCACCGCGGAGTTGCCGATATTGGCGTTGACCTTCACCGCGAACGCCTTGCCGATGATCATCGGTTCGCATTCGGGGTGGTTGTGGTTGGCCGGGATGACGGCGCGGCCGCGGGCCACCTCGTCGCGGACCCGCTCGGGCGGCATTCCCTCGCGCTCGGCGATGAACGCCATCTCCGCGGTGATCTCGCCGGCGCGGGCTCGCTGCAGCTGGGTGCCTCGCTCGCGAACCACCCCTGGCCTGGGCGGCAGGCCCTTCTCCAGGTCGATGGTGGCGTTGGCATCGGTGTACGGCCCGGAGGTGTCGTACAGGTCGAAATGCTCCCCGGTGGTCAGATGCACGCGGCGCAGCGGAACGCCGCGTTCGGTGTAGACCTTGGAGCTGCCCGCGATGGGGCCGGTCGTCACGGAATCGACAGAAACAGAAACAGTCATCAACAGATCTCCCTACGCCGGCATTACCCGGTCAGGTTCGTACGGTCGACGGCCCATCCAGCCGTCCTCTCAGCGCACTTGGGTGCGCTCCCGTGTTGGACGGGTTCCAAGTTAGCCGACCTCGCCGGGAATGTGAATTGCAGGGAGATCATTTGGATAGCTAATATATGTTTTTCCCCGATGCGTAGAGCTGAAGACGGATGACGACTGAGACTGAGCTGACTGCCGAGGCCGAAACCGCCCGCCGCCGCACGCGGATGGACCACGATCACCCCTTCTACAAGTGGGTGGTGCTGTCCAACACGACGCTGGGCATCCTGCTGGCCTCGATCAACGCGTCGATCGTGCTGATCTCGCTGCCCGCCATCTTCCGCGGTATCGGGCTCAACCCGCTGGCCCCCGGCAACGTCAGCTACCTGCTCTGGATGCTCATGGGCTACCTGGTGGTGACGGCCGTGCTGGTGGTGCCGTTCGGGCGGCTCGGTGACATGTTCGGCCGGGTCCGCATCTACAACCTCGGGTTCGTGGTCTTCACCCTGGCCGCCATCGCGCTGTCCTTCGATCCGTTCCACCTGGGCGGCGGCGCGGTGTGGCTGATCGCCTGGCGGGTGATCCAGGGCATCGGCGGGGCCATGCTGATGGCGTCCTCGTCGGCGATCCTCACCGACGCGTTCCCGGCCAATCAACGCGGGATGGCGCTCGGGGTGAACATGGTCGCCGCCGTCGCCGGCTCCTTCCTGGGCCTGCTGATCGGCGGAGTCCTGTCCGAGTGGCACTGGAAGGCGGTGTTCTGGGTCGGCGTGCCGATCGGCGTGCTGGGCACCGTCTGGAGCTACCGCTCGCTGCGCGAGCTCGGCGTGCGCACCGCGGGCCGGCTGGACTGGGCCGGCACGCTGACGTTCGGCCTGGGCCTGACGGTGCTGCTGATCGGCATCACCTACGGCATCCAGCCGTACGGGGAGTCCACCACCGGGTGGACCAACCCGTGGGTGTTGGGAGCCATCGCCGGCGGTCTGCTGCTGCTGGTGGCGTTCTGCCTCGTCGAGCTACACGTCGATTCGCCGATGGTCGACATCCGGCTGTTCCGGTCGGCGGCGTTCGGGATGGGCAACCTGGCCGGTCTGATGTCCTCGGTGGGCCGCGGCGGTCTGCAGTTCATGCTCATCATCTGGCTGCAGGGCATCTGGCTGCCACTGCACGGCTACAGCTTCGAGTCGACGCCGCTGTGGGCCGGCATATATCTGCTGCCGGTCACCGTCGGATTCCTGGTGGCCGCGCCGGCGGCCGGGTCGTTGTCGGACCGCTTCGGTGCGCGGCCGCTCACGGTCGGCGGAATGCTGTTGATGGCAGCCACTTTCGTGGCGCTGCTGCTCATCCCGGTCAACTTCGACTACTGGGTGTTCGCGGTGCTGGTGTTCCTCAACGGATTGGGCGGCGGCATCTTCACCGCGCCCAACGCCGCGGCCATCATGTCCAGCGTGCCGGCGAATCAGCGCGGCGCCGCCTCCGGGGTACGGGCCACCTTCTTCAACGCGGGATCGTCGTTGTCCATCGGCATCTTCTTCTCGCTGATGATCGTCGGCCTGGCCGGCACGCTGCCATTGGCGCTCAGTAATGGCCTTACCGGCCAAGGGGTTTCGGCCTCGGTTGCGCATGATGTGGCAAATCTGCCGCCGGTCGGCAGCCTGTTCGCCGCGTTCCTCGGTTACAACCCGATGGCCGAACTGCTGGCGCCTTATGACGCCCTGCACCAACCCGGTGTGAACGCCGACGTGCTCACCGGGCAGACCTTCTTCCCGCAGTTGATCACCGAACCGTTCCACTCCGGCCTGGTCGTCGTGTTCAGCGCCGCGGCGGTCATGATGGTCATCGGGGCGATCGCCTCGCTGTTCAACCCGGGCCGCTACGGCACGGAGCCGGGCGCGGACAACGCGGCCTGATTCGCTAGCTACTCGCCCGAACTCTTTCGGCCGCCTTGTGCGCGTACATTTCGGCATTTCGTCGATCTCGGCGTTGCCCAGCCGCACAAGAGACGTCACGCCCTGGCGGGGAATCCCAGCCTCAACTGTGCCATTGACAAATGACACAGTTGATGATGACCTAGTCGGTGTGACGGACACTGAGGTACCGGCCCGCGCCACGTTGCGTGCGGTGGTCTCGGCCACGGCGACCCGCTGGACGCTGGGCTGCCTGACCAGCGTGATCCCGATGACGGCACCGGGGGTGTGGTTCGGCAGGCAGCTGATCGCCACCATCATGGCCGTCGGGGGCTCGATGCCCGCGGGTGCCAGAATCATCCCGGCATCCGGCGGCGAATGGGTGCTCGGGCCCGGTGTCGAATTCGGCAGGCGCGCCGGGTATTACGTGCACGGCAGCGCGTATGTCATCTGCTCGGCGAAAACCCACCGCAAGCTGGTCGCCCGGCTGTCGGAAGCCACCGGCCTGCCCTTCTTCGTGGTCGACTATCGGCTGGCGCCCGAACACCGGTTCCCGACCGCCGCGCGCGACGTCGAAGCCGGCTACCGGTGGCTGCTCGCACAGGGCTACCGGGCGTCCGACATCGTCATCGGGGCCGATTCCGCGGGTGGGCACCTGACGTGCGACCTGCTGCTGGCTCACGCCGACGATCCCGCGTTCCAGCCGGCCGGCGTGGTGCTGTTCTCCCCGCTGATCGACCTCACGCTCGGGCTGGCCGAACAGCTGGAGCGCACCCATCGTGATCCGGCGATGTCGGCGGGAGCGGCCCGCAAGATGGTCGGCCTGTACACGCACGGCCAGGACCCTGCGCATCCGCGGCTGCGCCTCGACTTCACCAAGGCGCGGGCCCTGCCGCCCATCCTGATCCAGGCCGGCGGCTTCGAGATGCTACGCGCCGACGCCCGCCACCTGGACGCCGAACTGCGCAAGGCCGGCGGCCGCAGCACCCTCGAGATCTGGCCCGGCATGGTGCACGTCTTCCAGGCGCTGCCCAATGTCGCGCCCGAGGCCAAGGCCGCACTGCGCCGAGCAGCGCACTTCATCGCCGGCCAATTTTCCGACGACCTGCAGGAGATCTGTTGATATTCAATCTGTTCGGCGGGCGTAAACGCACCACCGACGCGAAGGCGGTGGTGACCGGCGCCGGCAGCGGAATCGGCCGGTCGTTCGCGCTCGAGCTCGCCCGCCGCGGCGGTGAGGTCATCTGCGCGGACATCGACGCCGACCGCGCCGCCGAAACCGTCGGCCTGATCGATCGGCTCTGGACGGGCAAGGGCCACGCCGTGCAGTGCGACGTCTCCGATCGCAGCGCGATCGAACTGCTGGCCAAGCACGCGCAGGACGTCTTCGGTGGGGCACCCACCCTGGTGATCAACAACGCCGGGGTCGGGATCGGCGGAAAACCGGTCGGCGACATCGGTTTCGACGACTGGGACTGGGCACTCGGGATCAACCTGTGGGGCGTGGTGTACGGCTGCGAGGTCTTCACGCCCATCCTGCGCAAGGCCGGCCGCGGCGGGATCATCAACGTCGCCTCGGCCGCAGGCTTCGCCGCGGCCCCGTCGATGGCCGCCTACAACGTCTCCAAGGCCGGCGTCATGTCCCTGTCGGAAACCCTGGCCGCCGAACTGGACGGCACCGATATCACGGTGACCGTGCTGTGCCCGACGTTCGTGAAAACCAATGTGTTCCAAGACGGGCGGATCACCCCTGGCTCGATGAACCTGAGCCAGCAGCTGGCCCGCTGGACCGGCCTGTCCGCCGACAACGTCGCCGCCCGCACCCTCAACGCCCACGACGACGGCCGGCTCTACGTGGTCCCGCAACTGGACGCCACCGTCATCTGGCATCTGAAACGGCACTTCCCGTCCCTGTACGTCCGCGGCGCGGGATTACTCGGCCGTCTGCTCCCGGCTAACTGAAAGGCTCAATCATGGCGATGGATCTCGACAACATGCTGCAGATGATCAAGGACAAGCAGTGGGCACTGGTCGATATCGACTGGGACGCACCGGGCGCCGAGCTCATCGACGCCGACCTGTGGGCCAAGCTCAAGCCGTTCATGACCGACCTGATGTGGATCGAGAATGTCGGCGCCCGCGGATTCGCCGCACTGGCCAAGAAGGCCCCCACCCCGACGCTCAAGAGCATCTACGAACACTTCCACGCCGAGGAGCAGAAGCACGCCAATGCCGAACTGGCGTTGATGCGCCGCTGGGGCATGCTCGAGGACGACGAGATCCCGCCGCCCAGCGTGAACGTGCAGCTGGTGATCAACTGGCTGGACAAGTACTCCGACGGCATGGACCTGACCTTCCTGGGCACCGTCATCCCGATGCTGGAGGTGGCACTCGACGGCGCGCTGATCAAGTTCATCACCGACGAGGTCAAGGACCCGGTGGCCCAGGAGGTGTTCAAACGCATCAACTCCGACGAGTCCCGGCACCTGGCCGTGGATTTCGAGGTGATGGACATCATCGGCCACGCCGATGCGCGCAAGCTGCTGATCAAACTGGTCGGCGGCTGGGTCAAGCCCACCTTCCTGGTCGGCGTGCTCAGCTACGTTCCGCTGCTGAACAAGATGCGCGACAACATCGTGGCCATGGGCGTCGACGAGGAGCGTCTGTACCAGGCCATGCGCCGGTTCCAAAGTGTCGGTGAGCGAAGCCAGTTCGCGCGCCGGGTGCCGATGTACCGAATCATCTCCTGGCAGGGCCGCAAGGTGATCGACCGGACGTCGAAGTACCACTGGATGGCCGATTCGCTGGTCAAGATCACCGGCGTGATCCCGATCTCGCTGGTGCGCAACAACCCGACCTGGTCGCAGGAACTGACCTACGAGCCCGTTGCCTAGGAGACGCTGATGACTGTTTCTGTCGCCATCATCGGCGCCGGCTTCGCCGGTGTCGGCGCGGCCATCCGGCTCAAGGACCGCGGTATCACCGACTTCGTGATCTACGAGCGGGACACCCGGGTGGGCGGGACTTGGCGGGACAACACCTATCCCGGTGCCGCCTGCGATATCCCGTCGCGGCTGTACTCCTACAGCTTCGCGCCCAACCCCGACTGGTCGCACACCTACTCGGGCAGCGCCGAGATCCTGCGATACATCGAGGGCATGGTCGCCGAGGCCGGCATCGAGCCGCACATCCGGTTCGAGCACACCGTCACCGGCGTGGTCTACGACCAGGCGGCGGGGGAGTGGACGGTCAGCTTCACCGGCCGCGACCCGGTGCGCGCGCGGGCCGTGATCGTGGCCTCCGGTCCGTTGGCCAACGTCAGCCTGCCCGACATCCCGGGCGTCGATACCTTCGAGGGCAAGACAATCCACAGCGCCCGTTGGGATCACGAGTACGACTTCACCGGCAAGAAGGTCGCCGTCGTGGGCACCGGCGCCAGTGCCGTGCAGATCGTGCCGGAACTGGTGAAGGTCGCCGAGTCGGTGAAGGTGTTCCAGCGCACCGCCGGATGGGTGCTGCCGCGGTACAACACCGCGACCGCCGACTGGCTCAAGGACATCTACAAGACCGTGCCGCTGGCGGAGAAGCTGATGCGCTCGGTCTGGTTCTGGGGACACGAGTCGGTGGCGCTCGGCGTGGTCTGGGACACCCCGTTCACCCGGCTGGTGGAGACCGTGAGCAGGGCGAATCTGCGTGCCCAGGTGAAGGATCCGTGGCTGCGCCGACAGCTCACGCCGGACTTCTCCGCGGGCTGCAAACGCCTGCTGATGACCAGTGACTACTACCCTGCCCTGCAGGCGGACAACTGCAAGTTGGTCACCTGGCCGATAGCGCGGCTGTCCCCCAAGGGGATTCGGACCGTGGAAGGTATCGAGCACCAGTTCGACGCCATCGTGTTCGCCACCGGTTTCGACGTGTCCAAGACCGGTACGCCGTTCCCGGTCACCGGTGTCGACGGGCGGGTGCTGGCATCGGAATGGAGCCGCGGTGCCTACGCCTACCGCAGCGTCGCGGTCTCCGGTTACCCCAACCTGTACTTCACCTTCGGACCCAACTCGGGCCCCGGGCACAGCTCGGCGCTGGTGTACATGGAGGCGCAGATCGACTACATCACCGAAGCGATCGGCAAGCTGCTGCAGTTCGGTTGGAAGGCGTTGGACGTCCGTCCCGACGTGCAGGCCCGCTACAACGAGCAGATCCAGCGCCGGCTGCGGTCCACGACGTGGAACTCCGGATGCCAGAGTTGGTATCTGACCGAGGACGGATTCAACGCGACGATGTTCCCCGGCTTCGCCACCCAGTACGTCAACCAGTTGAAGGCACTGGATCTGCGGGACTACCGGATCACCGCCGCCTAGACTCCGATGGTGGCCGAATACCGGATTGACGACCTCGCGCGAGAGGCGGGGACGACGACCCGGAATGTCCGCGTCTACCAAGAGAGCGGCCTGCTGCCGCGGCCGCAGCGCCGCGGCCGGGTCGCCATCTACACCGACAAGCACCTGCGCCAGTTGCAGGCCATCGTCCGGCTGCTCAGCGAGGGCTTCACCGTCAAACACATCCTGAAGTTCCTGACCGGGCTGCAGCGCGGCGAGGGCCTGGTGGAGGTGCTGAACCTGGAAGACCTCGGTGAGCTGGTCACCGAGCCGTGGTCGCACCCGGTGCCCGAGACCATGACCCGGGCGCAGCTGCAGGCCCGGCTCGGCGAGCTCAACGCGGCAACCGTGCGCAAGCTGATCACCAACGGGATCATCGAGCCGACCGAGGATGCCGACACCTATCGGGTGCGCGACCGCCGGGTCGTCGACGACTTCGGCAAACTGGTCTCCCGCGGCATGCCGCTGACGGCGATCCTGAAGACCACGGCGGCAGTGGACAAGAAGCTCGACGAGGCGGCCCGAGCGCTGGCCGGGGCCGGCCACACCGAAGTGGTCCGGCAACGGGGCACCGGCTGGTATCCGGGCAACGATGTGGAACTGGCCTGGGCCGCCGACCTGATCGACGTCATGCGCCGGGTGGCGCGACGGTCGGCACACGCCAGTCTGGACCGAGCACTGGACGAGGCGGTGCGCGCCGAGCTACGGCGTTACCAACAGGGGGAGCAGGAGACGTGAACGCGACTGCCGTGATCGCCCGGTTCTGGAGCCTGGCCGCGCCGCTGTACGATCAGCGCTGCCTGCAGCGTTGGGTGTACCAGCCCGCCCAGGACGAGGTGATCGCCCAGCTGCGCCGCCACGGGTCTCGTCAGATCGCCGATATCGCCTGCGGTACCGGCATTCTCACCAGCCGGATTCAGCGCGAGCTACAGCCCGACGAGGTGTACGGCATCGACATGGCCGACGGCATGCTGGCGCAGGCGCGCAAACGCTCCGACCGGGTGCGCTGGATGTCCGCTCCCGCCGAGAAGCTGCCGTTCACCGACGGTTTCCTGGACGCCGTGGTGACGACGTCGGCCTTCCACTTCTTCGACCAGCCGGCGGCGCTGAAGGAGTTCCGCCGCGTGCTGGCGCCCGGCGGCCTGGTGGTGGCCACCACCATCAGCCCCGGCGCGCGAGCCGTCCGGACGTTGTTCACCGACGCCGGATTCACGATCGCCGATCAGCGCGGGGTGCGCCGGCCCATGTGGACACCGATCTCGGACCTCCTCACAGTCGGCGTGAAACCCCCGCAACCGTAGCCACGGCGGCCAACAGCACCGTGGCCAGCCCCAGCGCCCAGGCGTGATACCCGTGCACCACCAGCGCGGCACCGGCCAGCGCGCCGAGGAACATGGCCAGCACCGGCACCAGCCTGCGGCCCGCCTTGCTGCCATGCCCGGACGCGGCATCCGAGGCGATCCCGGTGAGGGTCAGGGTGAGCACCGTGGTGGTCAGGTCGGGCACCGCCAGCGCCCGCGCCGTTGCATTCTGCAGACCCATGCCGATGCCCAGTAAGACGATCAGCGCACTCAAGATCCAGCTTCGGTAGGGTGTCGGTGCGACGACCACCACCGCCAAAGCGGCTGCGACGCACACCAATTCGATGACCGTCGACGTCAACAGGTGCTTTCGTCGGTCCTCGCCCAGACGCTTGCGCAGCGACCCGCCGAACGCGGCGCCGACCAGGAAGGTGGCGACGGCGAGCAGCAAGGCCCACCACACGAAACCCGGTGCTCCCGCGAGCGCGAACCCGCTGAACACCACGTTGCCGGTCATATTGGCCACCAGAACGTGCCCGAGGGCCAGGTAGCTGAAGGCGTCCACGACGCCGGTGACGACCGTCAGGAGCAGCAGCAGCCGTGGGAGGGGGGCGCTCAATCCCCCGGTCACGCCAGATCCACCAGCACCGGCGCGTGATCGCTGGGCTGCTTGCCCTTGCGTTCTTCGCGGACGATCTCGGCGTGCGTGACGCGGGCCGCGAATTCCGCCGAGCCGAGGATGAAGTCGATGCGCATGCCCTGCTTCTTCGGGAAGCGCAGTTGGGTGTAATCCCAGTAGGTGTAGACGCCGGGGCCGGGTGTGTAGGGCCGCACCACGTCGGCGAAGCCGGCGTCCTCGAACGCGCGGAATGCGGCCCGCTCCGGCTCCGAGACATGCGTGGCCCCTTCGAAGAACGCGGGATCCCAGACGTCCTCGTCGGTGGGTGCGATGTTCCAGTCGCCCATCAGCGCCACCGGGCCAGGCCAGTTGGCAGACGAAACACGCAGGGCGTCAAGCCATTCCAGCTTGTAGGTGTAGTGCTTGTCGGCCAGCGTGCGGCCGTTGGGAATGTAGAGGCTCCACAGCCGGACCCCGCCGCAGGTCGCCCCGATGGCCCGCGCCTCGGTCAGCCCGTCCCACAGCGGCTGGCCGGGGAATCCGATCTCGACGTCGTCGAGGCCGACCCGCGACGCGATCGCCACCCCGTTCCACTGGTTCAGCCCGATATGGGCGACCTCATAACCCAGCGCGGCGAACGGCATGGCCGGGAACTGCGCGTCGGTGCACTTGGTCTCCTGCATGGCAAGCACGTCGACGTCGGCACGCGCCAGCCAGTCGGTCACCCGGTCCACGCGGGTGCGGATGGAGTTGACGTTCCATGTGGCTACACGCACGCGAGATCCTTACGCAGGGCGGTGAAATCGGTGATGGTCTTGGTGGCCACCGACGCGACCGGGCGGGCGTTGCGCCCGGTGGCTTCGGTCTTGGACACCATCACCACCCCGTCGATATAGGGCTGGATGGTGGTGGCATTCTGCACGGTGGCCACAATCACCAGCTGGAAGCCGAACTTGCGGAACGCCTCCAGGGCCTGGGAAGCGAACTGCGGATCGGACTTGGAGAACGCCTCGTCCAACATCAACTGCGCGAAAACCGGGGTGTTGTCCCCGCTTTCGGGATTGGCCAGGTTGAAGCTCAACGCACCGGCCAGACAGAACGCCATCAGCTTCTCCTGCTCGCCGCCGGAGTTGTCCCCGGCATTGCTGTGCGTGCGGATCAGTTCGTCGCTGCGCACATCCCATTCGGCGCAGTCGAAGGTGAACCGGTTGCGCACGTCCAGCGCGTCGCGGGTCCAGTTACGGTCCTCGGGGGCGGTGCTGGCCAACCGGTTGCGCAGCCGCAGGATATCGGCGTACTGCTCCAGGATCGCCTTCTTGTCGCCCATGCTGACCTCGGTCACCCGGCGGGAGATCGCCTTGACGATCTCGGTGAGCTCGGAGACGGCGGCCAGGCTGCGCGGGGTGGCCCGCAGTGTCAGCCGGGTGCCACGGTTGAACTCCACCGCGCTCAACCCGCCGTTGACGCGGTCGATCTGCTCGCTGATCCGCCGGGTCTCCTGTTCGGCCACCCGGTGCAGCGTGAGGATGGCGTCGGGGGCCTGTTCGGTGATCAACCGCATCATCCGGTCGTAGGCGTCCGGCAACTCGCGTTCGTCGATGTGCCGGCACACCGCCACGTAATCGTGCACCCGCTCATCGAGGTCGTCGGAGTCGTTCGGGATGGCGTCCGGGAACGAGGTGTCGAAGGTGGTGATGATGCGGGACAGTTCTTCGTAAGAGCGCCTGCGGCTTTCGGTCAGCTGATCGCGTTCCCGGCGGATCGCGGCGAGCAGCGCGTCGCGGTGCGGCTCGGGGTTGAGCAGCTCGAGGGGGACCGGCACCTCGGCGGCGAACCGGCGCAGCAGCTCGGTCGCCGGCTCGGAGACCGCGGGCGGCGAAAGCCGGTCGGCCAGTTCCAGCAGCTGGGTGCGGCGGCTGTCCAGATCGTCGCGCCGGGTCTGGATCGCACCGCGGCGGGTCATCAGCGTCTGGATGTCGGTCCAGCATTCCTCGGCCCGCTCGCTCAGGGCTTCGATGTCCGGGTGGTCGGCCAGCAGCAGTTCGTACTGTTCGCGCAGCCGGTCGGCGTGCCCGTCGGCGGTCTCGATGTCGATCTGGCTCCACTGCGGGAACTGCTCGTAGATGGCCTTGCACGCCGCGGCCCGGTCCCGCCACTGCTGGCGTTGCGCGGCAATGTCATCGGCGGCCTTGCGGGCCCGCGCGAAGGTCTCCTCGGCCTCGGCCAGTTCGGTGTGCAACGCCTCCAGCTTGGCGCTGATATCACCCTGGTAGATGTACTCCGACGGTTTCAGCGGCCGCCGGTCGTCCTTGACGGCAACCCGGTCGGATTCCTTGTACAGCCCCGAATCGGTGACCGCGCGGCGGAACCGGGCGAACACGTCCGGGGTGTCGACGCAGATGTGGTCACCGGCGGCGGTGATCACATCGAGCGCCTCGGCGGCGCAGGCGTGGTCCGGGTTGACCAGGAAGAGCTTGCCGGCGAGCGTGTTCGGCTCCGGTTCGGTGCCGCTCGCACTGTTTCGGACGTGGTGCAGCGCCAGCCGGCCGCGCATGTTGGTCTCGTTGACGAACCGCAACACCTTGGCGTGGTGCCGGTCGGGCACCAGCAGCCGCAGGCCCACGCCGCGCAGCACCTTCTCGACCGCCACCCGCCAGCGTTGCTGGTCCGGTCGCAGATCGAAAAGCTCCGCCACATACGGCAACTCGGCCGGATCGACACCGATCGCGGTACAGATGTGGTCGCGCATCGCGACGGCGAACTCGGGCAGCGCCGAACCCACCTGCTCCACCCGCTTGAGTTCCTTGGCTGCGCTGTCGCGCAAGATGCGGGCCGACTTCTGCGCGTATTCGGCGTCGGTCGAGGCCTCGCGGCCCCACTCGAGCTTTCCGAGCATCTCGGTGGCCTGCTTGGTGAGGGCCTCGCGCAGCTCCCAGAATTCGTCGGCACTGTCCGGCACGTCGATGCCCTGCGCGACGACCAGCTCCTCGAACGCGGCGCGCCGGCGGGACACCTCCTCGGCCTGCGATTCGGCGGCGGTGACCTGGGCCTGCAGCGGGCCCACGTTGGCGCTGGCACCGCTGATCTGGGCGTTGAGCGAATCTCCCTCGGCCTTGGCCAGATTCAGCTGGCGGGTCAGGTCGGCGTACTCGTTGTCCAACTGGGTGATGGTGGCGTCCAGCGCCTCGATCTGGGCCGGGCATTCGCGCAGCCGGACGTGGTCGGTGTAGGCCCGCACCATCGGTGCGTCGACCAGATCGATGATGCCCAGATCGCTGGACTCCGAGGCGTACCGCACCTGGATCGCCTCGATATCGCCGAGGATCTTGCGCTTGCGCTGGGCGACCGCCAGTAGATCGCGTGCCTCCACCAACGGGTCGATCTGCTTGAGCGCCTCGGGCAGCCGGGCCAGGCTGTCCGGTTCGTCGAGCATGAAGTCACGGACGAACTGTTCCAGCCCGCCAACGCTTTTCAGCGACTTGGCCTTGCCGAGCAGCTGCTGGGCGGCATCGGATGACCGGATGCCGATGGCGGAGTACAACTGGGCCAGGTACTGGGACTCCACCTTGGTGGAGAACCGCCAGCCGCCCTGGTATTCTCCGTCGCTTCGCTCGCCCCCACCGCGAAACACCCCCGCGTCGAAACGCCCCGCCGCCCACCGGTTGCAGACGTCCTCGATGCTCAGGTCGCCGTCGCCCAGCACGTAGCGGCTGGACGAATCCGAACGGGATTCACCGGTCAGCCATTTCAGTACCAGACCGGTGATGGTGCGTCCGGTGTTGCTGCGGTAGGTGACCGCCACCGCCGACCACGTGGTGCCCTCACCGCGCAGGTACATCACCTGGCTGGTGCCGGCGTCGCTGCGCTGGCCCCAGGCCCCGCGCACGTACTTGTCCACGGTGCGCCGTCCGGCGCTGGACCCGGCGGCGGTGTTGTCGCCGGAGGCGTTGAAGTTACGCCGGTTGAACGGCAGGAAGCCCAGCGAGATCGCGTCCAGCAGTGAGGATTTACCGCTGCCGGAGGCGCCCGCGATCAGCGCGCCCCCTGGCCCGAAGCCGATGTCGTGGTAGCCGTCGAACACGCCCCAGTTGATGACCTGCAGCCGCGACAGGTGGAACTGCTCACTCATCGCCTGCGCCGCCCTTCAGGAGTGCCTCGAACTGCTGCTGTAGTTCGGTGATCACCGAGGCCGTCATGATGGCGCTGATCACCGGGCTGACCGTGTAGCTGTCCTCGTCGTCGCGAGTCTTACGCAGGATCTCCAACCCGGCCAGTCGCGCGACGGCCGCGTCGATGCGCGCCGCGAAGGTGACGGCGTCGCGGTCGGTGTCGTTGAGCACCCCGGCGAACAGGCCGTGGATCTCGTCGCGGCTGATGACGAAACTCGCATCACCGGCGGCGCGCATCATCTGCGCCAGGTGCAGAGCCAGGATGGAGTCGTAGGTGCCCAGCGGTTCCCGGCGCAGCAGCTTGACGCCCCGGGCCGATTCGTACCGGGCCTGCTCGATGAACGCGATCTCCACGCCCTCGGCGATCTGCAACTGCAGGTCCAATTCGGACAACCGGACGGCCAGGTCGGCCCGGTACTCCTTGATCCAGCTGTAGATATCGCTGTCGGATTCGTTGCTGATGTACCGGCGGGTGAGCAGGTGCTGCAGCGCCCAGCAGGCACGGTCGGGCATCGCGCTGACATCACCCTCGAAGCGGGGACGGCGCGGCTGCTGCGCCGCGGCGCGGCCGGCACGGTCGACCTCGGGCAGTGAGGCGAAATCAACTGGGCTATCGGTCACGATGCAACTCCCGCAATCGGTTCGGTGAACATCAGGTGCGGAACCTCCATCTCGCGGTCGCGGCCGTCGAGCGAATGGAACCGGACGCGCGCCGGTTGGGGCGTCTGGGCGGTGTCTGGATTGCCGCCTCCGGCGGCGGGCTGCTTGAGTGCCCACGACCACAGCACGATCACGTGCCCCAGATAGGGGGTGTTCAGCATGGAGACCGCATCGGGCAGGGACAGCGGGGCCTGGCGCAGCGCGGTGTTGATCATCGCCGACATCGCGGGCGCGTCCACCTGGGTGGTCAGCGCCGCGAACGTGGACAGATCCACGTCGCCCTCGGCGACGGCCGCCGGTTTCGGTGCGGACAGATCGTTGATGCGGAAGCTCAAGGCGCCCACCGAACTGATGGTGTGCCGGGCCAGCGGCACGTCGATGTCCAGCCGGGAGTCCGTCAGCGACACCTTGAGCAGCGCCCGGGCCGCGCCGATGGCCTCGTTGAGCTGCCGCGCGATCCCGCGGCTCTGTTCCAGCGTGCCGAACGCGGTGAACCGCTTGACCCGCTGCGCGCAGCGCTGCTGGATGCGTTCCACCTCGTCGATCTGGTGCCCGACCAGTTCGAAGAACCCGGCCATCACCTTGCGCAGCGCCGGATCCAGTTCGGGCAGGGCGCCGGCCACCGCGGCGATATCACCCTCGAACGCCATCCGCTGCTCGGGGTCGTTGATCATCCGCAGGAAAGCCCGGTGCGAATCCCGGCCGGCGGACTCCCAGGCCTGCTGATAGTCGGCGTACATCTGCCGCTGCCGGTCGCGGTACTCGGTGTTGGTCTCGATCGGGTCGTCGAGCGCGGCGGTGGCCTGCTCGATCATGGTGCCGTACAAGCCGATATCGGTGATCAGCCGTTCCATCTGCAGGGCGATGGCACGCGCTTCGTCGTACATCGAGGTGACATCGGGCTCGGGACGCAACCCGGCGTCGAGTTCCTCGAGTTCGCGGTGCAGGGCCGCGATCTCGGCTTCGATCCCGGCCCGGATGCGTGCCGGATTGTTGTCGACGCGGACGGCGACTTGCTTGAGCCGGGAGGCGATCCCGTTGATGGAACCGCCCGTCGCGATGGTGTCGTTGCGGCGCATGCCACGGACGAAATCCAGCGCCCGCCGGGCGTCCTGGGTCAGATAGCAGACGTTGCGGTCGCCCTTCACGACGCGGTGCAGCCAGCCCTGGCTGGCCCACGTCTTGATCAGCGCCAGTCCCGTCTGCTCGACCTCGTCGAGGTCCTCCAGGTCGCGGTCCAGCCGCACCACCAGATCGGTTTCGGGCACCACGCCGTCGAGCAGGTGCCGCTCCATCAGCGTGGCGTAGATGGCCAGGTTCTGGGTGGCCAGCAGCCGAACCGCGCGGGTGGACTGCACGTCGCGGTTGAGTTGGAGTAACTCATGCATCGGGAAGGAGGCTTTCTGCGCGCAGGTACCGCAGCGTGTGGTGCAGGCGGAAACCCATCGAGTGATACAGCGTGGCGGCGGGCTCGTTGTCGGCGAGCACCTGTACGTAGGCCCGGGTGGCCCCGCGCCCGGCCGCCCAGCCCAGCAGTGCCGAACATACCGTGCGGGCGTGACCGCGGCGCCGCCGATGCTCGGTGACCCGCACACAGGAGATGCCCGCCCAGACGGTACCGTCCGGCGCCGTCGTCACCGCGCCGCGGCCGACCGCGGCCTCGGAATGGGTGGCGAAAGCCACCTGGCCGGTCTCCTCCCCGGTGCCGACGGCGGTCAACACATCGACGGGGACGGCGCGTTCGTAGATGCGGAGCCACGCGGCGTCCGGCGTGGGGCGCACGGTGTCCTGGACCGGGACATCCTCGGGAGTGATGTCGGCAGTGATATCGCGCACCAGGACGCGGGTCGGTTTGGTGCCCGGCGTCTTGACGGGCAGCAGACGCTCGGGCAGCGCCAGCCACGCGGGCAGGTCGCGGTGGGCATACCAGTCCACGATCGTCGGCAGCGCACGCAGGTCCGCTTCGAACAACAGGGGCACCGCCGAATTGGCGCGGCTGGTGTGGCCGCCACCGGCGCGCAGCAGCCAGCCGTCGTGCCAGTGCTGCTCGGTGCCCGGCCAGGCCAGCGCCGCGGCGTGTTCCAGCGCGCGGATCTCGGAATTGCGCACCGTGACATGGGACAGTTCGCGCACCGACACCACATCGCCGGGGACGATGTGGTGTGTCTCACCGGACTTGGTGCGCACCGACACGAGGGGCGTGAGAGCTTCGATCTCGCCTACGACGTCGGCGAGGCCGTCGGGCACGCGATACCGCAGCGACACCCGATCACCGACGGTCGCCATCTAGCGGGCCATCAGTGGCCGAACGGGTCGGGATCCTCGCCGGGCATCCAGCTCAGACCGGGGACACCCCACTTGTTGGCCTTCACCATCCGCTTGGCGGCGCGGGCGTGCCGGCCGATCAACCCGTCCAGGTAGGTGAAACCGTCGAGGTGGCCGGTCTCGTGCTGCAGCATCCGGGCGAACAGGCCGGTGCCCTCCAGGGTGATCGGGGTGCCGTCGGCGTCCAGACCGGTGACGCGCGCCCAGTCGGCGCGGCCCCGCGGGAACGACTCGCCCGGCACCGAAAGGCACCCTTCGTCGTCATTGTCGGGGTCGGGCATGGTCTCGGGCAGCTCCGAGGTCTCCAGCACCGGGTTGACCACCACACCGCGCCGCCGCTGGGTCTTGCCGCGTTCGTCGGCACAGTCATAGACGAACACGCGCTCGGTGCGGCCAATCTGATTGGCGGCCAGGCCAACCCCGTTGGCGGCGTCCATGGTGTCGTACATGTCGGTGATCAGCTCGGCCAGTTCGGCGGGCAGCGTGCCGTCAGGTCCGACGGGAACCGGGGTGGTCGCGGAGTGCAGGACGGGATCGCCCACGATGCGAATCGGTACAACAGCCACGGTTGGCAAGCTTAAGTCAGCCGACTCGCGGGTAACGATCACGCCCGCATTACCGCAGCCATGATTGAATGAGCGCCGAACAACAGTCTTGTAATTCTTTAGATCATGTCGGAAGGGCCCAAGGAGCGAGATGGACGGCGCTATCGCGCGGACTGAGCAATCCGGGGATGATTCCGAGCCCGCCGATGGCCTGACGCGCCGCGAACACGACATCCTGGCCTTCGAACGCCAGTGGTGGAAATACGCGGGATCCAAGGAAGAAGCCATCAAGGAACTGTTCGGGCTGTCCCCGTCGCGCTACTACCAGGTGCTCAACGCGCTGGTGGACCGGCCGGAGGCGCTCGCGGCGGACCCGATGCTGGTCAAGCGGCTGCGCCGGGTCCGCGCCAGCCGGCAGAAGGCCAAGGCCGCCCGGCGGCTCGGGTTCGAGGTCACCTAGACCGCTAGTCTGGGCTCCGATGAACCAGCGTGACTCCTCCGGGCTGCCCTTGCGCGCCATGGTGATGGTGCTGCTCTTCCTCGGCGTGGTCTTCCTGCTGGTGGCATTCCAGTATCTGGGCCCCGACGACGACAGTGACGGCAGCGACTCCACCTCGGCCAGCGCGACGACCAGCGCCACCACGACCACCAACACCTCGGCGGCACCCGCGCCGAAGGCCGACGTCCGGGTGTTCAACATCTCGGATGTGGCCGGCGCCGCCGAGAACACGGCCACCAAGCTGCGTGACGCGCAGTGGAACGTGGCCGAGACCGGCAACCTCACCCTCGATGGTGTGACCACGACGACGGTGTACTTCGGCGAGGCCCCCGGGGAGAAGGAAGCCGCCGAGGCGGTGGGCAAGCTCCTCGACGCGCCCGTCGAACCGCGGGTGCCCGCACTCGCCGAGCAACCGCCAGGCGTGATCGTGGCGGTCACCGGCTAGGCTCTCGGCATGCCGATCTCAGCTCCGCTTCGTGCCATTGCCGCCGCAGCCTTTCTGGTCCCGATCGCCGCTGCTTGCTCGCCCTCCGAGCCGGTTGCCACTCAGCCCGGGACCACCCCGGCGATTTGGACCGGTTCGCCCGCCCCGTCGGCCGAGGCCGGCCACGGCGAGGGCAGCGAGGCCCCAGCCGCTGCGCACGGCGAGAAACTCGGCGCGCAACTGAAGCTGGCCGACGGCACCACCGTCGCCACCGCCGATTTCGAGTTCGCCGACGGCTTCGCGACCGTCACCGTGGAAACCACCACCCCCGGCAAGCTGGCCCCGGGCTTCCACGGCCTGCACATCCACTCGGTCGGCAAGTGTGAGGGCGACTTCACCAGCGCCGGTGGGCATCTGCAGGTGCCCGGGCACACCGCCCACCCGGCCAGTGGCGACCTGGCCTCCCTGCAGGTGCGCAGCGACGGCACCGGCAAGCTCGTGACGACAACGGATGCGTTCACCGCCGAGCAGCTGCTGGCGGGGACCCAGACCGCGATCATCATTCACGAGAAGGCCGACAACTTCGCCAACATTCCTGCCGAGCGTTACCAGCAGATCAACGGCACCCCGGGTCCGGATGAGACCACCATGGCGACCGGCGATGCCGGCAAGCGGGTAGCTTGCGGTGTCATCGGCGCCGAATAGGTCCAGGATCGACTTCGCCGGGTCACCCCGGCCGACCCTTGGTGTCGAGTGGGAGTTCGCCCTCATCGACCCGGTGACCCGCGACCTGGCCAACGAGGCCGCGGCCGTCATCGCAGAGCTGGGCGAAACCCCGCACGTACACAAGGAATTGCTGCGCAACACCGTCGAGGTCGTCACCGGCATCTGTGACACCGTCCCGCAGGCCATCGACGATTTGCACGGCACGTTGACCACCGTGCAGCGCATCGTGCACGCCCGCGGCATGGAACTGTTCTGCGCGGGCACCCACCCGTTCGCCGAATGGGAGATGCAGCAGCTCACCGAGGGCGCGCGGTATGCCGAACTGATCAAGCGCACCCAGTGGTGGGGCCGCCAGATGCTCATCTGGGGTGTGCACGTGCACGTCGGGATCTCTTCGGCGCACAAGGTGATGCCGATCATCACCTCGCTGCTCAACCAGTACCCGCACCTGCTGGCACTGTCGGCGTCCTCGCCGTACTGGGACGGCGAGGACACCGGGTACGCGAGCAACCGGGCGATGATGTTCCAACAGCTGCCGACGGCCGGGCTGCCGTTCCATTTCCAGAAGTGGTCGGATTTCGAACGATTCGTCTACGACCAGAAGAAGACCGGCATCATCGACCACATGAACGAGATCCGGTGGGATATCCGGCCCTCGCCGCATCTGGGCACCATCGAGGTACGGATCTTCGACGGGGTGTCCAATCTGGCCGAACTCGGTGCGCTGGTGGCGCTGACCCACAGCCTGATCGTGGACCTGGACCGGCGTCTCGATGCCGGCGAGCAACTGCCCACGATGCCGCCGTGGCATGTGCAGGAGAACAAGTGGCGCGCCGCGCGGTACGGGCTGGATGCCGAGATCATCCTGGACGCCGACAGCAACGAGCGGTTGGTCACCGATGACCTCGACGATCTGCTGACCCGACTGCAGCCCGTGGCGGCCTCGCTGGGGTGCGCCGACGAGCTGGCCAGGGTCGAGTCGATCTACCGGCGGGGCGGGTCGTATCAACGGCAGCGCCGGGTGGCCGAGGAACACGACGGTGACCTGCGGGCCGTGGTCGACGGGTTGATCGGGGAGTTGGTGCTGTGAAGGTCCGCGCCGTCGTCGCCCTGGTGCTCGCCGCGCTGGCGTTGGCGGGCTGCAGCACGGAGATCACCGGAACGCCGATGGCCGACCCGGCCGCGACGGTGTCCGAAACACCCACCACCACACGCCCGCCCAGGACCATCCAAATCCCGATTCCGTCGTTCCCGAGCCTGCCGATCCCGACACCGGGCGGACCGCCGCCGACCGGGCTGGCCGCCACCACGTGCGGTGACTACCAGACCATGGACAAGACCCAGCAGCGCCAGGTGATCGACGCGATCGGCAAGGACAACCAGCTGGTACAGATGAATCCGGAACTGTGGCTCGGGTTGGCCAGCGCGATGTGCGCCTTCACCCCGAAGACCACGCTCGTCCGCGATGCCGTTGCGGGACAGGGATTCCGGTGACCGTGACGCCCATGTTCCCGCTCGAGGTGGCGATGCTGCCCGGGGAGCAGTTGCCGCTGCGGATCTTCGAACCCCGGTATTCGGCGATGATCGCCGATTGTCTGGCGTCCGACCGCGCGTTCGGTGTGGTGTTGATCGCCGCGGGCCGTGAGGTCGGCGGCGGGGACGCCCGCAACGATGTCGGCGCGCTGGCCCGGATCGCCGAGGTGTCCGAGCAGGGCGGTGGCCGGTACCGGTTGCGCGCCGAGATGGCCGAACGACTACGGGTGACCCAGTGGCTCAGCGATGATCCCTATCCCCGGGCCGAGGTGGCGCCCTGGCCGGACGAGCCGGGTAACCCGGTCACCGGTTCCGACATCACCGACGTGGAAGACGCTGTGCTGGACGTCTTTTCGCGGGTCGCCGAGGCCAAACAGCAGGAATTGCCCTCCCGTGAGGAGCTGCTCGGCTCGGTCGAGCCCGGGCAGGACGCCGGTGAGCGTCTGTATGCACTGGCTGCCCGGTTGCCGATCGGCCAGGCCGACCGGTACGCGGTGCTGGCCGCGCCGTCCGCTTCGGACCGGTTGGCGGTGCTGACCGAGTCCGTCGAAACACTGCGCGCGATGGTGGAGTTCCAGCTCGCGGAATAGTCAATCCGACACTTCGCGCAGCTCATCGGAGGCCAACCGGTCCTTCAAATTCTGCTCCCGGTAGGCCAGTTGGCCCACCCGGTTGGCCACCACCGGCGCGGTGATCAGGGTGAACAACCCGGCCAGGATGAGCATGCCGACATCGGCGTTGCCGCGCAACCGGATTGCCGCACCGGCCAACACCAGCAGCAGTCCCAGCACCTGCGGCTTGGACGCGGCGTGCATGCGGGACAAGGTGTCCGGGAACCGCACCACGCCGATCGCCGCGGTCAGCGCCAGCGCCGAACCACCCAGCACCAGGGCGGCGGCGAGCACGTCGAGGATCATCAGCCGTCCTCCTTGTCCCGCACCCGGAATCGGGCGACGCTGACCGAACCGACGAAACTGATCAGCGCCAGCGCGGTCAGGCTGTAGGTCACGGTGGTGTCCAGGCTGAACGCTGCCCAGGTGCCGACCGCGCACATCGACACGGCCACAAACGTATCCAGTGCCACTAGCCGGTCCAGGGTGCTGGGCCCGGCCAGCAGCCGGTACATCGTCACCGCCGCCGCGGCCGACAGCATCACCGCCGCGATCACCCAGACCGTGTTCATGCGCGATCTCGTTTCGCTTCTCGCCGGACAGTCATCCTCGAACTCCCTGCCAGTCGGTGTCCCGCTCGAACGCGGCCACCATCAACCGTTCCACCGTGGCGGTCTGGCGGTAGAACCGGTCCACCGCGCGTTGCGATCCGACATCGATGACGTGCACGTAGATGAGCCGGCGGGTCTGGTCGATCTCCAACACGATCGAACCGGGGATGAGGTTGATGACGTTGACCGCCAGCGCCAGCACCAGATCGGACTTGATGTCCAGACGGGCCCGCAGTACGGCGGTCGGCGGAACCCGCCCGGGTTTGATCGCCAGCCAGGCCACCTGCGTCGAGGACACCACCAGTGACCAGCTGACATAGGCGACCAGCACCACGAAGGACAGCGGCCGCAGCCGCCCATCCACCGGCACCGGGGGCAGCGGCAGCAGCACCGTGATGATCAGCGCGACCACCAGACCGCTGACGATGTTGGCCACCGAGATGGAGCCCCACAACAGGATCCACACCAGCGTCAGCCAGCACAGTGTCCAGATCCGCAGCGCCACTCGTCTCGTCACTTCAGTACCGCCCTCATCTCAGCACCGCGGTGATGTACTGCCCACGGTCGAGCACCTGCGCCGCCGCGCGCTCGCTGTAGGCGAAGATGGGTCCGGCCGCAACGGTGAGCACCAAACCCACGACGATCAGTGCCCCGGTGGGGATCAACATCGCGACCGGCATCCGGCCGACGTCGTCGCGGTCGACGAACTCGATATCGTCGGAATCGTCGAGCAGCGCGGTGGGGGCCGCGGCCGACAGGTTGCCCTCGGGCGCATCGGCGCGGGCCCGCCAGAACGCCTTGGTCCACACCCGCGCCACCGCGTAGAGGGTCAGCAGGCTGGTCACCACGCTGCCGGCCACCAGCACCCAGGCGAGTACGGAGCCCCCCGCCGCTCCGGCTTCCAGCAGCGCCACCTTGCCGATGAACCCCGAAAACGGCGGGATACCACCCAGATTCAGTGCCGGGATGACGAACACGAACGCCAGCAGCGGACTGGCCGCGGCCAGTCCGCCGAGGCGCTGCAGGGTCGACGCCCCGGCCTGGCGTTCGATGAGGCCGACGACGAGGAACAGCGTCGTCTGCACCACGATGTGATGCGCCACGTAGTAGATGGCGCCCGACATGCCCAGCTGGTTGGACAGCGCGATACCGAAGATCATGTAGCCGATGTGGCTGACCAGTGTGAAGGACAGCAGCCGTTTGATGTCGTTCTGGGCCAGCGCGCCGAGGATGCCGACCACCATGGTGAGCAGCGCGGCGACCAACAGCACGTTGTCCAGGACGCCACCGGGGAACAGCAGTGAATGCGCCCGGATGATCGCGTACACACCGACCTTGGTGAGCAGGCCGGCGAACACCGCGGTCACCGGGGCCGGCGCGGTGGGGTAGGACTCGGGCAGCCATGACGACAGCGGGAAGACCGCGGCCTTGATACCGAACGCCACCAACAGCACCGCGAACAACGCGGTGCGGGTACCGGCGGACACATCGTCCAGGCGCACCGCAAGCTCGGCCATGTTCAGGGTGCCCGCCGCGGCGTACACCATCGCCAAGCCGATGAGGAACACCAGCGAGGACACCATCGACACCATCACGTACGCGATGCCCGCGCGCACCCGGTCGGCGCTGGCGCCGATGGTCAACAGCACGAAACTCGCCGACAGCAGCACCTCGAACCCGACGAACAGGTTGAACAGGTCGCCGGCCAGGAACGCCGTGCACACCCCCGCCGACAGGATCAGATAGGTGGGCAGGAAGATCGACACCGGCTGGCGGTCGTTGCCGTCGCGGATACCCTGCCCGATGGCGTAGAAGACCACCGCCAGCAACACGATTGCCGACACCACCAACATGAGAGCCGACAGACGGTCGGCGACCAGGGTGATCCCCAACGGCCCCATCCCGGGTTCGCTCTGCCCCCAGCCGCCGACCTGCACGGCGGCGGTACCGTCGCGGTCGACGAGGTACAGCAGCGTTCCGCACACGGCCACCACCGCGGTCAACGCCCCCAATGCCACCAGTTGCTGCAGCCGCGGGGCGCGCCCGGCGAACAGGGTGACCGCCGCGGCGATGGTCGGGATCAGCACCGGCAGCGGGGTAAGGATGTGCGAGAGGGTCATCGCGAACCCTCCGCACCCGGCAGCGCGTCCAGTTCGTCGGGCGCATCGGTGTCGCGGGAGGGCACCACGTCGGGGACATCGTCGGCATCCAGTTCCGCGCCCTCGGCCACCCGCACCGTCTCGGGATCGGTCTCCACCTCTTCGACGGTGTTCAGCTGATACGACCGGTAGGCCAGCGCCAGCACGAACGCCGCGATGCCCATGCTGATGACGATGGCGGTCAGGATCATGCCCTGCGCCAACGGGTCGGCGGTGGTGGTCTGTCCGTCGCTGACGCGGCCGCGGATCGGCGGGTTACCCGCGTTGCCGCCGACGGTGAGAATGAGCAGGTTGACCGCGTTGCCGATGAGCAACAGCCCCAACAACATCCGGGTCAGGTTGCGTTCCAGCAGCAGGTAGACCCCGGCGCTGGTGAGGCCGCCGATCATCACCAAGGGGAGCAGATGAGCTGTCATGAGCGGGCCATCTCCACGTCGACGCGGGCACCCAGGCTGCGCAGGATGTCGAGAACCAGGCCCACCACGATCAGATAGACCCCGAGATCGAAGAACAGCGCCGTCACCATCTTGACCGGGCCCAGCACCGGGATGTCGAGGTGGATCACCGCCGAGGACAGCACCGGTGCGCCGAGGAACAGCGAGGTGATCGCGGTGCCCGCGGACAGCGCCAGACCGGTGCCGAGCACCTTGCCGGCGTCCAGCGGCAGCGTCTCACCCAATTCGTAGCGGCCACCGGCCAGATAGCGCAATACCAGCGCCAGCCCGGCGGTCAGCCCTCCCGCGAAACCGCCACCGGGGGTGTTGTGCCCGGCGAAGAAGAAGTACGCCGACAGCACCATGATGAGCGGGAAGATGAGCCGGGTGGCCACCTCGAGCACCAGCGAGCGGTGTCTCGGGTCGCGCAGGTCGCTGCCCCGCAGCCAGGTGATATCCCCGACGGCCGGGCTGTAGGCGCTGACCGGTCCGATGTCCGGTTGTCCCGCGGTGCTGGTGCCGACCTGCGGTACCCGGGGCGCCGCGCCGAAACGCCGGTGCCGGAACACCATCGACGCGACGCCGGTCGCGGCGACCAGCAGCACCGAGATCTCACCCATGGTGTCCCACGCCCGGATGTCGACGAGCAGCACGTTGACCGTGTTCGCGCCGTGCCCGCGGTAGTACGCGGCGTCGGGCAGCAGCGCCGCGATCGGGGTGGTGCTGCGCGCGGCCATCGCGAACACCGCCAGCCCGGTGACCGACGCGCCGACGGCGATCGCCAGCGCCGCGCGCGGCAGCCGGTTGCGCTTGATGTTGGTGCGATCGGCCTCGGCGGGCAGGGTGCGCAGCACCAGCACGAAGATGACCAGTACCAGCGTCTCGACCAGGAACTGGGTCAACGCCAAGTCCGGTGCGCCGTGGAACGCGAAGATGACACCGCAGCCGTACCCGGTCACCCCGACCAGCAGCACCGCGGCCAGCCGGTTGCGCATGACGGTCGCACCGATGGCCGCCGCCAGCATCAGCAGGCCGACGACCACCTGCAGCGGGGAGTCCCACAACCGCAGCTGCGGGTGGTCGCGGGCGCCGGACAGCAGCGCGCCCACCGGCAACACCACCAGCGTGCTGAGGATGACGGCCTGGGTCGCCGGAATGGACCCGCGCTGGGTCTGGCCGGTCAGCCGGACGGCGGCGATGTCGAGACCCCGGATCACCGCGTCGTAGAAGCGGTCGGCATTGCCCAGCGGTAAGTAGGCGCCGCGGGACCGTGGCAGCCGCCCGCGGCCGAAGAACAGTGCGGTGCCCGCGGCCAGCACCACGACCGACAACAGCAGCGGCAACCCCACCCCGTGCCACAGCGCCAGGTGGTAATCCGACTCGCCCGGGACGGTCTCGGCGTAGTCGTCGAGCTTGTCGTCCATCGGCGCGGGGAACAGCCCGAACAGCAGGCCGGCCGCGGCGAGGATGGCCGGCGCGGCCAGGAACGACCGCGACGGCCGGTGCATCTCGCCCACCCGGACGCTCGGGCCGGACGCACCCTTGTCGGCGAAGGCACCCCATAGGAAGCGCAGGCTGTAGACGGTGGTGAACACGGATCCGAGGGCGATCCCGGCCAACACATAGGGTGCGGCCCCACCGAGCGACGCGCTGTGCAGCACCGTCTCCAGGTCGGCCTCCTTGGCGACGAAGCCGAAGAACGGGGGCAGCGCGGCCATGCTGGCGGTGGCGCCGACGGCGATCACCAACAGCGGTCTGTTCTGTCTGCCCAGGCCGGCCAGCTTGCGGATATCGCGGGTGCCGGTGGCATGGTCGATGATGCCGACCACCATGAACAGTGCGGCCTTGAACATCGCGTGCGCGCACAGCATGGCCAGGCCGGCCAGCATCATGTCCGGTCCGCCCGCCCCGACCATCACGGTGATCAGGCCGAGCTGGCTGACGGTGCCGAACGCCAGGATCAGCTTGAGATCGTATTCGCGCACGGCCCGCCAGCCGGCCATCAGCATGGTCAGCAGGCCGAGCCCCACCACCATCGGGCGCCACAACGGATTGTCGGCGAACCCTGGGGTCAGCCTCGCCACCAGGTACACACCGGCCTTCACCATCGCCGCGGCGTGCAGGTACGCGCTGACCGGCGTGGGTGCGGCCATGGCGCCGGGCAGCCAGAAGTGCAGCGGCACGATCGCGGATTTGGACAGTGCACCGACGAGGATCAGCACGATGCCCACCGAGGCCGCGGCACCGGTGGGCGGGGCGGCGACGAGTTCGGAGAGCAGGTAGGTGCCGGCGAGCTGGCCCAGCACGATGATGCCCACCAGCATGGCCAGGCCGCCTAACGTGGTCACCAGCAGCGCCTGGGTGGCGGCGCGCCGGCTGGTGGCGCGCTCGGCGTAATGCCCGACCAGCAGGAAGGACAGCACCGTGGTGGTTTCCCAGAAGACGTAGAGCATCAGCATGTTGTCGCTGACCACCAACCCGAACATGGCGCCGGAGAAGGCGACCAGTTCGGCGGCGAAGCTGGGCAGCCGTTTTTCGGTGTGGCCGTCGTGATGGTGGAAGTAGCCCGCGCAATAGAACAGCACCAACGCGCCGATGGCGAGCACCAGCACGCTCATGATTGCGGCCAGCGAATCGAACCGCAGCGTGATGTCCATCGACAGCTCGGGCACCCACGGGACGTGCAGGGTGGGCGTGTGATCTGTGCCCGGCCAGTTCCGCACCACCCACACCAGTGAGCCCAGCGGGACGAGCGATAGCGGGTAGAACGCCTTCCGACCCCACTTGGCCACCAGAAGCGGCGCCAGCGCAGTGGCGACCGCGTGGGCGAGCAGGACGGCGAGCATGGCACTCCGATCGGGTTGGGTCGGGGTGTCAGCCAATTCGGCTATGGAACTTCAACTGACTATGTCGTAACAAGCATTCTACTTGGGCCGTTGCGCCTGCCGGCAGCGTGCGCGACAAAGCAGCGAAAGCCCTTGGCGATCAAGGGCGTTGTGGTGGGGGCCGGCCCGACCGTGGTGCCGGTGCGGCCGCGTGGTTGCGTCGCGTGTGCGTGGGCGGGGGAGCGGTCAGGGTCGGCGGCAGCGGCCGCGCGCTGGCACGCCGTCCCGAACGCCTGACGCCAGCGCCGCCGACACCGGCACGATGTGCGAGGCGACGCCCATACCCCAGCCGAGAATCGGCCACACCGGCCAGAAGTACCACTCGCCCGCCGTCAGCCCGACGGTAAGCCAGATCGCCAGCATGAGGGCCGACCCGGCCAGGTAGGCGCCGAGGTGGATCCGCATGCCCAGTCGCGCGGCGCGCTGCCGGGCGGCCCGGCGGCGCGGATCGGCCCCGCGGAGCCGGGCGGTCGGCAGGTCGGCGGTCACCGCGCGCAATTCGTCGGTGGTGTGCGCGGCGAAGGCCAGCCGTAGCCGCTCTTCGTAGTCGGTCATGGGCAGGTAGCCCTGCGTCAGGGCCAGGCCGAGATCGTCGGCGGTGCGGGCACGTTCCTGATCGCCTACCAAGATGGCCATGGTGTCCTCGAATCTAGTCAGTGACTAGTTCACTATCGCACCGGAACTTGCCATCGTCAAGATCGGGTCGCGGCTGGGTGGTGCGAGCCGCCGCACCGGCTGGAAGCCGACCTGGCCGATTCCGTCCGTAAGCTGTTGGCCGTGAACACGGTTGTCTCCGCGAGCCGGGAGATCCCGGCCCCCGCCGCCACGATCTTCGAGCTCATCGCCGACCCGGCGCGGCAGCCCGCCTGGGATGGCAACGACAATCTCGCCGACGCCCCCGCGGGGCAGCGCGTGCACGCCGTCGGGGACGTGTTCCGGATGAACCTCACGACGGGCGCCGTGCGGGTCAACCGGATCGTCGAATTCGAAGAGGGCCGGCGCATCGCCTGGCTGCCGTCCGAGGAAGGCAAGGAGCCCCCCGGTCACCTGTGGCGGTGGGAGCTCGAACCGATCGACGAGACCACCACCCGGGTCACCCACACCTACGACTGGACCAGGCTGACCGATGAGAGCCGGATGGCCCGGGCTCGGGCGACCACGTCCGACAAACTTCTGGCATCGATCGACCGACTGGCCGCGATCAGCGCGCCGTAGCGATTCGAGTAGTCCACTACGCATTCCCGATCGGCGGTGGCGCCGCAGTCTGTACTGCAACCACCACGAGGGGAACGAAATGACGAGCACTCCGGGTGCCCTGATTCGACCGCGTTTTTGCTTACGGCAAACACCGTCACCCGCGGCCGCACCGGCGACGGCCTGACGAGCTAACGGCGGAACCGTTCTTCATCTCATGTGAAATGGGAATTACGCGCTCCAAGTTTTCGCCAAGATGGATTGTATTTGCTCAGTTCCGCGATTGACTTGTCGTACCCACCCATTCTTCCCGCCGTCACCCGAGGACCGCGATGCCACTGCTCATCACCGATCAGGCACCCGGTGACCGGTTGCGCGCGATGGCCGGCGGTAAGGCGCAGAACCTCTGTGAACTGACTCGATCCGGGTTCCCGGTGCCGCCCTGGGCGGTGCTGGGCACCGACGCCTTCCGGGCCGCGCTGGACGCGGCCGGTGTACAGCTCAGTACGGCGCCGATGACGTTGTCGGAGCGGCTTGCCGAAGCGGCGTGCGCCGAATCCGCGGTACGTGAATTGGTCATGCCCGCGCAGATCCGGGAAGCCATTCTCGCCGCACTCGAATACGCCGGAAACGGAAATGTCGCGGTGCGCTCTTCGGGCTGCCAAGAGGACGGCGCGGCGAATTCCTTTGCCGGATTATTCGACACCGTTCTCAATGTGGAGGGAATCGGCGCCGCCGAGGCGGCGGTCCGACGTTGCTGGGCCTC
Organism: Mycolicibacterium canariasense; assembly: GCF_002101555.1. Lineage (GTDB taxonomy): Bacteria > Actinomycetota > Actinomycetes > Mycobacteriales > Mycobacteriaceae > Mycobacterium > Mycobacterium canariasense. Next base: position 185,788 of record NZ_LQOL01000081.1, on the reverse strand, counting down.
CGCATTCTCCCGACGCGCTGCGCAATACCGGCACGTGCGCGGGTTGGAGAGCGTCGATATCGCCCTGGCCGTCATCGTGCAGCGGCTGGTGCTGCCGCGCACCAGCGGCGTGATGTTCACCGCCGACCCGGTTGCAGGTACCCCGGACCGGATCGTCATCAACGCCGTGCACGGGCTCGGCGAGGGCCTGGTCTCGGGTGCAGTCGACTCCGACGCGGTCGTCGTCGCCAAACACAGCGGAGCGGTCCTCGAAGAAACCACCGCCACCAAGTCGCAGATGATCCTGCCCGGCGCGGGCGGCGGTGTTCGCACCGCCGAGGTGCCCGCCGACCGCCAGCGCGTGCACACCGTGGACCCCGCGCTGCGGTCGACGCTGACCGAACTCGGGATGCGGGTGGAGCGCCACTTCGGCACACCCCAGGACATCGAATGGGCGGTCGACGAGGACGGCCGCACCTGGATCCTGCAGTCCCGGCCGATCACCACCCTGGGCAACCGAACCCCAGAGGGCCCAGAGCATTTCGGCGAGGACGTCGACCCCGGGGCCCTCCGGATCTGGGACAACTCGAATATCATCGAAAGCTTCGCCGGCGTCACGTCGCCGCTGACCTTCACCACCGCCCGCGCGCTCTACGCCGACGTCTACCGCGAATACGCGCGCAGCCTGAAAGTGCCACCGGCACAACTGGACCAGATGCAGGCGTGGCTACCGGTGATGCTCGGCCAATTCCACGGCCACGTCTACTACAACCTGTTGCACTGGTACCGCATGGTGGGTATCGCCCCCGGTTACCCGCTGAACCGCCGGGTGCTGGAGGTCGCGCTCGGTGTCGGTGAACCGCTGGACGCCGCGACGGCGCGCCGGTTGAAACCGTTCACCTTCGTCGGCACCCGCGCCAAGGTCGTGCACCGGGCCCGCACCACGCTGACCTACGCCCAGCGGTTCCGTGCCATCGATACACTGGTTGACGAATTCGACCGCAAATTCGAAGATTTCGTCGCCCGGCACGGGCTCACCGACGTATCCGATCTGGACGGTCCGCAGGCCTACCAGAAGTTCCGGCACATCCACGACGAGGTCGCCTCGATCTGGGGACCGATGATGGTGCTGGACGCCGTGCTGCTGACCTCGGTCGGTCTGCTCGCGGTGCTGACCAAGGCGTTCCTGCCGAACGCCCCGGAATGGTTCGGCTTCGCGATCGTCAATCCCGGCACCGACGTGGTGTCCATCGAGCCGGCCCGGGCGCTCGCCGACATCGCCGCGTTCGCGCACAGCACAGCCGAGCTGTGGGCCTTCATCGACGCGACCGACCCGGCCACCGCCTACCCGCAATTGGTGGAGTACGCCGAGGACGACCCCGGTTCCGCATGGTGGCTACTGCTCCGCAAGATCGACGACTACATCGACCGGTTCGGGTACCGCTGCCTGGACGAGCTCAAGCTCGAAGCACCGGACCTACGCCAGGATCCGTCCGGCATCTTCCACATGCTGCGGATGGCCGCTCCCGACGGCGCCGACCGCCCGAACGACGCCGCACAGGCCTACCTCGACGCGCACCTGCACGGGCCGCGCCGCAGGATCTTCGACGCGTTGCGCGCCAAGATCCAGCGCGCGGCCACCCACCGCGAGCACCTGCGGTTCGCCCGCACCCAAGGTTTCGGGATCCTGAAATCACTTGTCGCGGTGATGGCGCGGGACCTGCAGCGGCGCGGCATCGTCGACGCCACCGGCGACGTGTTCCAGCTGACCCGCGACGAACTGTTCGGGCTCTACGACGGTTCGACCACTCGAGCGCAGGCCCGGGCGGCCATCGCCCGGCGCGCCACCCTGGAGCGGGGATACCGGGAACTGAAGGCGCCACCACGGTTTGTCACGACCGGATCCGGCTACACCGCAGCCGAATTGGCCGCGGCGGGCTGGCGGCACCGGGGTGCCGTGGCCGAGGCGACCGTGGGCACGGTACTCACCGGGACGCCGTCGAGCCCCGGAGTGGTGACCGGGCGTGCGGTCGTGGTGGAACGACCGGAGGACTTCTCCAGCGGCATCCTGGTGGCCTACCGCACCGACCCGGGCTGGGTGGCGGCGCTGCCGTTCGCCTCGGCCCTGCTCATCGAACGGGCGTCTCCGCTGACCCATGTCGCGATCATCGCCCGTGAATTGGGTGTGCCCACCGTCGTGCAGATCGACGGGCTGACCGACCTCGTGCGGACCGGCATGACCGTCAGCGTGGACGGTGCGGCCGGTAGCGTCACCCTGCTGCAGGAGCGCTCCGATGTCTGAGGTGCAGGCCATCCGCGGCTGGCTGGAGACGCCCAGCGCCGACACCGGTGTACACCTGGCGAACGATGACGGCGGCTGGGACTATCTGCCGTATTCGGCCTTGGCCGAACGGGTTCGGCTGATCGCCGGGCTGCTGGTGGATCGCGGGGCCGGGGCCGGGCACACCGTGTGCGTCCTGATGCCCACCTCGCATCTGTGCCTGGCGGCGATGTTCGCGGTGACGGCCGCGGGCGCGACACTGACACCGGTCGCACCGCCACTGTTCCACGACGCCGACCAATACCTGCGGCATCTGCGCGGCATCCTGATGAGCGCGCAGGCGCACACCGTGATCACCTCGTCGGCGTTCGCCGGCGTCGTCGCGCAGGCGGCGGACGGCCCGGCCCGGATCGTGCTCGACGACATGCCCGGCGGCGCTGCGCTGGCCGATCTGGGCGCGCCCGGTGCCGATGTGCTGTTACAGATGACCTCCGGGTCGACCGGCCGGCCCCGCGGGGCGCGGATCAGCTGGCGCAATCTGGCGGTGAATCTGGACGCCATCGACGCGGTATGTCAGCTGACCGCAGGCGACGCCACCGCATCCTGGCTGCCGCTGTACCACGATATGGGGTTGATAGGCACCGTCTTTCAAGCGGTCACCCGGCAGCGCGGGCTGCATCTGATGCGGCCCGACCAGTTCATCCGCGATCCGGGACGCTGGGTGCGCGCGGCCGTAGCGACCGGGCACACCGTGTCGCCCCCGTTCGGGCTGGCCTATACCGCCCGCCGGCTCAGCCCGGCCAACATCGACGACCTGGACCTGTCGCGGTTGCGCACCATCGTGGTCGGGGCCGAACCCATCGATCCCGACGCCTTGCGTGCGTTCACCGAATTGACCGCGCCCCTGGGCTTTTCCCCGCGTGCCTTTCTGCCGTCCTACGGACTGGCCGAGGCCACCCTGATCGCCACCGCACACCGGCTGGGCGACCCGCTGCGGACGGTGCGCATCGACAAAGCCGCGCTGCGACACGGCACGCCGGTGCCGGTGGCCGAGCACGGTTGTCCGGTCGTTTCGGTCGGGGTGCCCATCCCGGGGCACCGGGTGCGGATCGAGGGCGCCGCCGCCGACGGCGAACTCGGCGAGATCGTGCTGTCCGGGGCCTCGGTCTTCGGGGGATACCGCGGTGACCCGGACAGCACGACCCGCCGCATCGGCGACGAACTGCACACCGGCGATGCCGGGTTCCTGCTCGACGGGCAGCTCTACGTGCTCGGGCGGATGGGCACCAGCCTCAAGGTCAACGGCCGCACCGTGTTCGCCGAAGACCTCGACGTGCCCGGCCAGGCGGTGGCCGTCGCGGTCAACGAGGGCGACCGGCCCGGGGTGGCGATGTTCGTCGAACAACCGTGCCGTACATCGATTTCCGTGCTGCGTACCGCGCTGGTCGCCCAGGTCGGTGCCGACACCCCGGTGTGGTTCATCGGTGTGCCGCGCGGTGGGCTGGCCCGCACCTCCAGCGGTAAGCCGCGCCGGGCCCATATGTGGCAGCAGTGGCGGTCGGGGTGCTTGGCGGGCGCCGAACTGTTGTCGGCGCCCGGGCCGGGGCCGCTGGACACGGTCCGCGCCCTGTTCGAGAAGGCCCGCGACCTCGCGGTGATCCCGGACGACGCGACGGTGCATTTCGAGGGCTCGCTGGCCGAGGGGTTCGGCAACGACGGTTCCGATATCGATCTGCTTCTGCTGTTGCCCGGAGCCGGCGCCGAAGCCGTGATGCCCACGGTGCTGTTCATCGACGGTCACCGCGTGGAGATCCGGGCCCAATCGCACGCGCAGGTCCGCAAACGCCTGCACCAGGTCCGGCGTGCGCTGGACACCGGCGCACCCGTCACCGAAGACACCCTGAACCGGGTGCAGCGGTTTCTGCGCGGCACCGTGCTACGCACCGGCCCGGGGTACGGGGACCTCCGTGACATCGTGCGATACCCGGAGTTGACCGGGCTGCTGTCGCGGTGGTGGCAGCGCCGCGCCGACCACTGCCTGCGGCAGAGCGCCGCACTGGCCCTGCTGAGCGACAACATCGACGCCGAGGCGTTGGCGTGGGCGCGGGAGGGCCTGACCCAGACCATGAAAGCCTTCCTGGCCCGGCACGGCGAGGGCTACCTGGAAGTCAAATGGCTGCCGCTGCAGATCGACCGGCTACGCCGCTGCGGGGCCGACACCACACTGCTGGACGAGTATCAGCGGCTGGACGCCGACCCCACCGTGGAGGGCGCGCTCGCACTGGCCGCCCGGTTGGGCGGCCCGGTCATCACCCTGGACCCGCACCATGTCCTGCTGAAGAAGGTCCCGCACGTCACCACGTGGCCGATCCGCTCGGCCACCCATGTGGTGCGCGGAAAGTCCGACCTGTTCGTGCTCTCGCCGGCGTGTGCGCACTCCTGGCGGCAGGTGGTGTTCGGGCAGACGCCGGCGCAGACGGCCGCCGCGCCGGCGCACCTACGATTGTTCGTCCGGCACGGGTTCGTCTCGTTGCACTGGCGCGGCGCCGGCACCATCAGACCCGTTGCCGCGATGTGTGATCCGGCTCGACCGCTGACCCCGCCGCCTTCGGTCCGGCGGCCGGTGCTTACCATCGACGGTGCACCGGCCGATGGCGACATCGCCAGATCGGTCCTGCCGGCCAAGGCTTTCGCGGAAGCCGCGAGCGCGCTGGTCCTGGCCAACATGGTGCTGGAGAACGCACGCGAGGACTTCGACGGTGCGGTCAAGGACGGGCAATGGCAGGTGGCCGCCCTGTGCGGCCGGCGCATCGTCACCATGGCGGTCCGGGTCCTGGCCAGCGCGTGGGGTGTCACCCCCTTGCCGGGGGACCAGGTGCTGCTGTCCGACCTGGACACCCTGGTCCCCGAGCATCCGCGACTGGTCGCCCACGCCCGTCGATTGGCCGGGTGCTCGATCGGCGACCAGGACGACGCGGCCCGCCTGCAGGCCGACCTCGACCAACTCGTCGCCGACGTGCAAACCGTCACCGGCGGCGAGATGTTCCCCTCGTCCTTCGCCTCGCGTGCGCAGTGGCGGGACACCCTGAAGTACGGCTACCAGTGGCTGCGCATGGGTGGATACCTGGACGCCTACGTGGAATTGGACGAGGCCAGGGATCTGCTGGCCAGTGGGGGAGCGCAGCCCTCGGAGCGGGGCCGGGCATGACGGATCTGCAGCGCGACGTGCTCACCCTGGTCGCCGCGATGGCGCCGGACCCCGCGGGGCAACCCGGGTTGCACTGTGCACTGGTCGCCGACCTCGGGTACAACTCGCTGCGGCTGCTGGAGTTGTCCATCGCCCTCGAACGGGCCTTCGTCCTGCCACCGCTGCCACAGGAAGCGCTGGCGGCCGTGACGACGGTGGCAGACCTGGTGGAATTGGTTCGCGACCAGAAGGATCCGTCATGACCGCCGCCCGCGGTGTGTTGGTCACCGGAGCGGCCGGGCATGTCGGCGCCGACACGGTGGCCCGGCTGGTCCGCAGCGGTCACCACGTGGTGGCCCTGGTGCACCGGCGGGCCGAGATCGTCGCCAACAACGGGCGCCTGGTCCGGCCGGCCCGGGTCGTGTGCGGTGACGTCCGCGCACCGGGTTTCGGGTTGGACGCCGGCACGCGCCGCGATCTCGCCGCCGAGATCGGCGTCATCGTGCACGGCGCGGCGGTCACCGATTTCGGCCTGCCCGAACACCGATACACCGAACTCAACGTCGAGGGCACCGCGCACGCCGTCGCGTGTGCGCGCGAGTGGGACGCCGATCTGCTCTACGTCAGCACCGCCTACGTGTGCGGCGAGTACGACGGCACTTTCACCGAGGACCAGCTCGACGTCGGGCAGCGGTTCGGGAACCACTACGAACGCAGCAAGTTCCAGGCCGAACAGCTGGTGCGGGCCTCTGGGTTGCGGTGGGCGATCGTGCGCCCCGGCATCGTCTCTGGTGAGTACCGCACCGGGCACAGCCGCGAACACAAGCACATCTACCAGGTGCTCAAACTGATCGTCGAAGGAAAATTGCGCACCCTTCCGGGGAATTACGCGGCCACACTAGGACTTTCGCCGATCGGCCACGTCGCCGACACGATCGCCGCGGTGGCCGGGCAGGTCGGCAATCACGCCGGTCGCACCTTCCACGCCGTCGGTGCCGCCCCGGTCTCGCTGCGGACCATGTCGGACATCCTGGCCGAGTACCCGTCGTTCCAGGTCGCGGATTTCGTGCCGCCCAGCACCTTCGACCCGGACGACCTCGACGAGATCGAACGCGGCTACTACGACAAGGTCGGCCGCCTCTACACCAGTTATCTGTCGCGGCGGGTGTGCTTCGACAGCACCACCACCCGTGACCGGCTCGGCATCTCACCACCGCATGCTGGTGGCGGCTACTTCCGCCGGATTCTCGACTCCTGCCTGCGCACCGGGTACCTGGGCAGGCCGCAACCATCCATCGCCGAGGTGCTGGCCACCTGGCAGCGAGAGAGCAGCACCGCATGACCCACAGTGATGTCGTCAGCAGGTACGCCACCGACACGTACTTCGTCCAGACCCACGACGTGCTGGACCGGTTGCACCTCGACGCGGCCGAATTCTCCTTCGGCCGTGCGGTTCTGCTGCTCAAACCCGATGCCGCGGTGACCGGTGGGATGAGCCGGGCGGTGGCCTGGTTGCGCAGCAACGACTACCGCATCGTCGGGGCCCATCCGGTTCGGCTCACCCCATTGCACCTGCGTGCACTGTGGTACTTCAACTGGCATCGGGCCACCGCGGACCGGCGCCGGCTGGCCGACCAGTTGGCGCAGATCAGCCCGTCGCTGGTGCTGATCGTCACCCATCCCGACCGGACCCAACCGGTGTCGGTTCGCCTGACCGCGGACAAGGGCCCGGCCGATCCGGCACAGCGGGCACCCGGTCAGCTGCGCCATGCCCTGTCGTCGGGAACCTACCTGCTCAACCAGGTGCATTCCCCGGACGACCCCGACGACGTGCTGCGTGAGCTGAGCATCTACTTTTCCGAATCCGTTCTCGACGACGTGATCTCGATAGCCCACGCCGGCGTCGACGCGTCGGCCGAAGCGGCCCGGCTGGCGGCCGAGATCGAGGCCGGTGTGCCGCGGCGCAGCGGGGACCTGGCCACCGCGCAGCACGACACCTGGCGGCGGTTGCGGGACGCCGGGAAGGTGGCACGGCCCGCGACGGGTCAGGACTGGCTGATGGCCATCGACACCGCCGACCGGCAACACATTCCGCTGGATGCGTGGTACCGCATCGTCCTGCAATCGGCCTATCTGCCCATGCACAGGGCTCAACCAGAACGGTGAATCATGAACGCCAGCAACTATTCCCGGACCATCGATCGTGAACTCGTGCACAAACGCGCAGTCTCGGAGGTGCTCGTCACCTCTGTTACCGGAGCCGCCGAGTCGACTGCTCCGTGGCTGTGCCATGCGCAGCTGCCGCGGCGGCACAGCTTCCACACCGATATGACCGGTGAGCAGGGCCGCTACCACGACCCCCTGCTGGTCATGGAGGCCTTCCGGCAAGCATGTATCGCGGCCAGTCACCTGTTCTACGATGTCGCCTTGGACGCCCGGCACACGGTTCGTTACTACGAGCTGACGGTGGTCGACCCGGCCGCGCTGCGGCGCGGCCCGCAGACACTGGACCTGGAATTCAGCATCATGGTGCGCAGGGAATTCCGTCGCGGGCAGGACGGGCCCGTGCAAGGACTCGACGTGGCCGCGGTCGCCACCCACGAGGGCACCAAGCTGATGGAGCTCTCCGGCGCCTTCGGCTGGATGTCGGCGGCCAAGTGGTCGGCGTTCCGCGCCGGTGCCAGTTGGGATCCCGGACCGCAGGCCGTGCCGGTCCATCCGGCCCGGGTGGGCCGGTCCTGCCGGGAGAACGTGGTGATCGGTGAGCCGACGCCACACGCCGACGGGGCCTGTGCGCCGGTGTTGGTCGACATCGCGCACCCGACGATCTTCGATCACGCACTGGACCACCTGCCCGGTGGCCTCATCATCGAAGCCGGCCGCCAGCTGGCCATCAGCCTGCTGGGCAGTCGTGCCGAGACGGTCACCGGCCCGGCCCGGATACGCTGCGATTTCCAGTCGTTCACCGAACTCGACGCGCCCAGCACCGTCACCATGGCGCCGGCCGGCGAGGATGCGCTGACCTTCCGCGGGGCGGTCACCCAGTCCGGGCAGACGCGAGCGACCATCGAACTGGCCTTCGCCGCCGATGACCATATCTAGATTCCTGGCCGAGCGGTACCTACCGGTCTACCCGGTCTACCTGACGTTGTGGGTGCTCGCCGTCGAGAGCATGACGCACGTGTCGGCCGGGATGCCGGGTGGGTGGCGGCCGACCTGGGACACCGCGCTGAAAGCGTTGGCGCTCATCGCGGCCGGGGCGTTTCTGCGGATGGTCGACGATCAGAAGGATCTCGACTACGACCGGCGGTACAACCCGTCGCGCCCGTTGGTGCAGGGGCGCATCACCACGCGGGAACTGCAGGTGGCGATGGCGCCGACCGCCATGGCGGCGCTGCTGCTGGCCGCCGCGGTGTCACTCCCGTCGGCGGCCGTGCTGGCATCGGCCCTGGGGTACGGGCTGGCGTTGTGGTGGGCGGAATCCCGGATCCCGGCGATCCGGGACAACCCACTGGTCAATCTCGCGGTGGTCTGCCCTGCCCAGTTTCTGGTGACCGGATTCATCATGGTGGGCCAACCCGGCCTCGGTCTGTCCGCGCCGGCCGTACCGCTGGTGTTCACCGGCGCCTTTCTGCATCTGGAGTTCGCCAGGAAGACCTCGCGATGCGTCGCAGCCGATGATCCGCACTCCTATGCCCGCATCCTCGGTGTGAATGGGAGTGCGTGGGCCGCATGGGCATTCGGCGTCTGTGCGGTGTTGCTGGCGGCGGGTGTGACCGGGAGCCGGCTGGTGCTTGCGCCGGCGGTGCTGCCCTGTGTGGGACTGTGGATCTTCCTGCGCCGGCGACCAGAAGAACATCCCGTGGTTTGGCCCACGGTCTTCGTCATCACCTTCTACCTCAGCATCATCGTCACGGGCCTGATCGGCTAGAAAGGTGCAATCTCATGCGCATCCTCATCCCCCTTGTCGGCAGCCGCGGTGACGTCCAGCCCGGGATCGCGCTGGGCCTGGAGCTGGAACGCCGGGGACACACCGTCATCATCGGCGCGCCGCCGAACTTCGTCGACTTCGTCGGCAAAACCGGTCTGGCGGCCCGCCAATTCGGCCCCGACGTGCATGCCCTGTACTCGTCACCCGAGGGGCAGCGTGCGCTGGCCGCCGGCAATTCGTTCAAACTGATGTCGATGGTGTCGGGCCAGATGGCCGACTATGCCGACCGGATGGACGACGAGCTGCTGGACATCGCGCAGGACGCCGAGATGATCATCTGCACCACCTTCAGCGAGGACAGGTCGGTGATTCTGGCCGAGGCGCGCGATATCCCGATGGTCACCCTGCACACCTACCCCAGTCGCCGCAACGGTAGCTACGCCCCACCGGGGGCGCTGCCGCATCACTGGCCGACGCCCGGCGTGGTGAACCGCGCCGCGTGGTCGGCGGTCGAGCGGCTGCGCACCGCGGTGTTCGGCAAATACCTCAACAACCTGCGCACCAAGCTGGACCTGCCGAAGTCCAGATCCAGCACCGAAGCGTTGCTCGCCCGACGCCAGGTGCCCGAATTGCAGATGTACGATCCCGCGCTGGTACCCGGCCTGGCCGAGGAATGGGGCGCCGCACGGCCTTTCGTCGGATTCCTGTGGCTGCCTCGGTCGGCGCGAGAAGCGATCGGCGAGCTGGCCGACCGGCACACCGAGGTACTGGAATGGGCGAAAGCCGGTACCCCGCCCATCTTCTTCGGGTTCGGCAGCCTGCCGATCCAGGACTTCGGATCGGTGATCGGCCTGATCCAGCGGATCTGCGATCGCACCGGGCAGCGGGCCCTGATCAGCATGGGTGGCGCGACGTTGGGCGCCGACACCGTGCACACCGGATCCAACCTGCTCATCGTGGACGCCCTGGCGCACGATCTGATCTTCCCGCATTGCGGTGCCGCGGTGCACCACGGCGGCATCGGCACCCTCTTCGAGAGTCTGCGCGCCGGCCTGCCGACCCTGGTGTGCTCGGTGTCCTTCGATCAGCCGTTGTGGGGCAACCAGGTCCAGCGCCTCGGTGTCGGCGCGCACGTGCCGTTCACCAAGCTCGGCGCCGACACCTTGAGCGGTGCGATCGACACCCTGTTGGACGAGCGGACCCGCGCCGCGGCGGCTGCGCTGGGTGAGCGGCTGCGGGCGACCGGGGACGGGGTGCCACGGGTGTGCGATATCGCCGAGAAGACCGCCGCCGGTTAGCGTCGCGCCGTCAACGTCACCGGCAGGGTGGTCGGCGACAGCACGAAGTCCTTGCCCTGGGCCGTCACGGTGAAGTCGTCGGGCAGTGTCACCCGCCAACGGGAGAACAACGCGGACGCCTGCGCGGTGATGGACAGCAGCGCGAACTGGCTTCCCGGGCAATGCCGTTGGCCCAGCCCGAACGGCATCATGGCCTGCCGGTCGCCGGTGTCGCCATCCCATCGGTCCGGGTCGAAGACCGCCGCACGCGGGAAGTAGCGTTCCTGGTGGTGCACCAGGTAGGGGCTGAACAGGATGTTGGTCCCGTCGGGGAACTCGGCGGAGCCGATGCGCACCGGTCCGTCGGAGGTGATCAGGCTGATCCACGGCGCCCACACCCGTAGCGTCTCGGTGAGCACATTGCGCAGCAACGGCCGTTCCGCGCCGGCGTCCACTTCGGCGTACACCCGTTCAGCCAGCTGTGGCGCCCGGGCGACCTCGTAGATGAGCCAGGAGAACATCGAGGATTGCGAGCCGATACCGGCGGCCAGCGCCAGCAGCAGTTCGTCGACCATATCGTCGTCGGACAACGTCGCGCCGGTCTCGGCGTCGACATGATGCAGCAGGGCCGAGAGCATATCGCCGCGGTCGGGGTCGTCACGGCGCTGCCGGATCAAGGATTTCATGGCGGCGCGCACCTCGCGGGACTGGCCGACGAATCTGCGGTCGGCCCAGAATCGAAGCCGCCGAATCGGTTTGGGAAGCGCACCGCGGATGATGACCTCGGACAGCAGCCACGGCACCCGTTCCCGGATGAGGCCGATCTCACCGTCGCCGGTGTCGGATTGGAAGAGGGTGGCGAACATGGTCCGGGTCACCAGGTCGTGTACCCGGATCCGCAGATCTGCGCACGGACCCGTGGCCAGGGACGCCGACCATTCTTCGGCGATGGCGGCCACGGTCTGCGTGTACTCGGTCAGCCGGCCCTGCCGGAACACCGGGGCGATCAGCCTGCGGCGTAGGTCGTGCTCGTCGCCGCTGAGCACATTGGTGGCCCCGCTGACCAGATCGCCGATGGCTTCCCGCAGTGCCTCACGGTGGAAGTTGCCCGCGCGACCCAGGCTGACATCGCGGATCAGCTCGGGAGTGGTGAGCAGATAGGAGGCTTGCGGGCCGAGATAGACCCGCAGGATCGGCTCGTGGCTGGGTAGGGACAGCAGGAATTTCCGCGGGTCGCCGGCGACCAGGTGTGCATGCCCGAGAACCGGCAATCGTCCTGCTGCGGTGGGTATCTCAGTCATCCAGCATCGCCAGCAGCAGTTCCTTGATCCGGTCGGCGAAGGCTTGCGCCCGGTCGGGGGTGAGCACCGCGGCGGGATAGGTGGTCTGGATGTTGAGCCGGCCGCCGTAACTGAACACGGCGTGGTGCCGGCCGGTGGACAGCGGCAGGTTCTCCGGCGGGCCGCCGGCGGCCAGCACGGCGTAGTTCGCGTTACCCCGGACGCGGAAGTCGGAGGCCGGCACCGGCAGCGATCCGAAATCGCCCATGTTCGAGACGGAGATCGGTTCCAGGTTGTCGCTGCTGGCCCAGCGGGCGATGATCTCCGGGATGTGCAGGCAGGTCTGTTGCACCACCCCCTCGTCCAGGTCGGTGTGCAGCTGCGCCAGGATCTGCTCGCCGATCACGCGCGGGTCGTCGCCACGGCCGACGGACACCTGCGCGCACGAATAGCCCTGCACGTTGGTGCCGTCGGCGTCCCGCGCCGGCGGCGTCAGCCACCTGCGGATGTTGACGTGTGAGATCAGCCCGAGCGGCAGCGCACCGTCGGGCTCCAGCAACTCACGCTCGGCGGAAAGGACCGCACCGCAGATCAATCCGTGCAACGTCTCGTGGTGGGCCTTGGCCGACGCGCGCAGGGCGGCAGTCTGGTCGGGGCTGAACACGGTGATCAACCGGTGCAGGGCGAACGGGTCCGCGCCCGGGGCCCGGCCGACGGGGTCCCGGAACGGGTGCACGGGTACCCCGTCGAGCCGCTCGGCGCCGGTGCGGCTGCCCTTGGTGACACCGCGGTCGGCGAGCAGGGTCTCGGTGGCCGCCGGGACCGGTGCCGGATCCGGCGCCGAAATCTCTGCACCGGAAACGATCTGGATGTAGTTCTCGCAGAGGGTGCGGAACCAGTGGTACATCAGGATGCCGTCGGCGATCGCGTGGTGGGTGATCAGGCTGACCCAGTCGCCGGTGATATCCAGACCCGCGACCGGGGCACCGAACGCGATGGGGGTGGTGGTGGTGTGCTCGGGGTCGACCCGGCCGGTGCTCACCGGCTCGGGTGCGGCCCCATCCACCGTCAGCTCCAGGCCCGCCGCGCCGAACTCGATCCGCCCGGTCAGCACCGGATTGCGCTGCACCAGTAGCTCCCACGCGCGCCCCAGCGCATCCCGGTCCAGCGGTTCGGTGACCCGAATCGCCATCACCGTCGTCTCGGACACCAACGCGTGGATCGACTCGAACGGGGAAAGCGGCCGTCCTTGCGGGCTCACGGGCCCAATGTAGCCCGTGAGTGGAGATCTGGCGGTCGAATGCTCACGTCACCATGGTTCAGCGGCCCCCGGTTTTCGGTAACACGGCGCGTCGTCGATAGTTTCGGCTCAATTGACCACGATACGCACGGTCCGTCGGCTATCCGATGGCTGAAAGGGATCGCCGGCGATGATCTCGAGCGATGCGCTACCGGGGGCACATGCGCGGACCAGGACGACGTTCGGTGGGCCCTGCGGGGCGAGCAGCTCACCGTTTGTGGCGACGATGGCCTCATTGAGAATGCCGAGTATTTCGACACTTTCCCCCTCCCGGACGACGGCTCCGGACGCCGAAAACCGGAGTACGTCGTCGACGTCGACGGTGAGGTGAGCCGGTGGTGGTCCCGGCTCGCGCGCGATATCGACGTAGTGGGCCATGCCCGGAACGCTACCGTCACACCGAGATGTCTACGTCTTCTTCTACGCCCCAATCATCGGCGGCGCCGGCTTGGCTACCCGCGGAACGGGACTTCGGGTATATCCGTGCGGCGAACGAGTAGTCGGTCGCGTTGATATCGGTGCCACCCCGAATGGGGCGACCGTCATATGTGATGGCTCCCGGCAGCTGATAGCACATGATCGAGTCCTGGTCGGCGGCAGTTCCGAGGATCGACGCACTGTTCAGCGGCGTCAGCACCTGCTGGTCGACCATCTCCTTCGACCAGCCCTGGTTGGCCAGGAAGTACGGATACGCCTTCGCCGGGTCGATTCGTTCCACCAACTCTTTGCGCATGTGTTCGTGCGGGAAGCCGAGGGTGTGGCCTGCTTCGTGGCGGATGACTCGCCGGAACTCCGAATCCGGTGTGTTCATGGTGAAGCCCTGCAGGTTCATCGTCTGCCGATTCGCCGGTACGAGCTTGATATCGGAGCCGAGGTAGGACCAGTAGCCGCCCGGTCCGCGAGATATGCGGACATCGCCGACACCTGCGGTTTCGGCGAAAGAGACGCCGGTCCGCAGACTCCAGGCGTTGAGATGGCTGACAATGCGGGTCCGCAGGTCCGCAGGCGTGGCCTCCATGAAGCTCACCGAGAACGCTCGCTGAGCAGGACCCCAGTATTTCGTCGTCAGCAAGGTGAGTGCGAGCGGCGAATCGGGAAGGGGCGAAGCGATATCCGCAAATTCCAGGAGCGGTGCGTTCGCTGGGTTGAGACTGATGCTCACCTTTGCGGCACGTTCGGCCAGCCGGAGCGGCAGACGCCTGATGCTGCAGGCGACCTCCATAGCGGAATCCGCGGGCTCGTGCCCGTTCGAAGGATCAGCTATCGCTGATTCGAGTTGTGTTGCAGTCATGGCTTTTCCTCTCGTTCTGGTCACTGCCACCAGGTACAGCAGCGACCACACCGAGTATCTGGCGTCGTGGGTGAGAGGATTCGAGTAGTGGACTACTCAGGTTAGGGCCAAGTCGTGCGGTACGTTTGGCTTCAGTGCGGGACCGGCGTTCAGCGGTTCTCGCTGAACGCCCGCAGCGACGCCACCTGCTCGGGATTCAGCGAGGGCCGCACGGTCTCGCGGGCCTTGGCGACATCGTCCATGGTGACGTCGGCGGCGTCGATCGAACGGCGCATCGCCGCCAACGCGGCCTCGCGCAGCACGGCCACGCAGTCGGCGGCGCTGTAGCCGTCCAGTTCCACGGCCAATGCATCCAGGTCGACATCCGGGGCCAGCGGGATGGATTTGCCTGCGGTGCGCAGGATATCCTTGCGCGCCTGGCCGTCCGGCGGTTCGACGAAGACCAACTTCTCCAGCCGGCCCGGCCGCAGCAGTGCCGGGTCGATGAGGTCGGGCCGGTTGGTGGCGCCGAGCACCACCACATCGCGCAGCGGTTCGATACCGTCCAATTCGGTCAGCAACGCGGCCACCACCCGATCGGTGACACCGGAGTCATGGCTCTGCCCGCGCCGCGGTGCCAGCGCGTCGACCTCGTCGAGGAACACCAGCGACGGCGCGGAATCCCTGGCACGACGGAACAATTCGCGCACCGCCTTCTCCGAGGCGCCCACCCATTTGTCCATCAGTTCGGCGCCCTTGACGGCGTGCACGCTCAGCCGGCCGGAGCTGGCCAGCGCGCGCACCACGAATGTCTTACCGCAGCCGGGCGGTCCGTACAGCAGCACGCCGCGCGGCGGCTGCACCCCCAACCGGGCGAAGGTGTCCGGGTGCTGCAGGGGCCACAGCACGGCCTCGGTCAGCGCCTGCTTGGTCGCCACCATGTCGCCGACGTCGTCGAGGGTGACCGAGCCGACGGCCACCTCCTCGGTCGCCGACCGGGACAGCGGGCGGATCACCGACAGTGCGCCGGTCAGGTCGTCCTGGGTCAGTGTCGGCGGCTGACCGTCACCGCTGGCCCGCGCCGCAGCCCGCAGGGCGGCCTCCCGGACCAGCGCGGCGAGGTCGGCGACGACGAAACCCGGTGTGCGCTCAGCGATTTCGTCCAACGTAAGATCGGTGACCGGTACGTCGCGCAGCAGCACCTCCAGCAGCGCCGCCCGGGTGGCGGCGTCCGGCAGGCTCACCCCGAGCTCGCGGTCGCACAGGTCGGGTGCGCGCAGCCGGTTGTCCACGTTGTCCGGTACCGCGGAGGTGGCGATGAACGCGACCCCCTTGGTGGCCACCGCGGTGCGCAGCTCGGCCAGGATCAGGGTCGCGACGGGTTCCGCGGCGGCCGGGAGCAGCGCGTCGATATCGGTGATCAACAGCACCCCGCCGCCGTCGCGCACCTTGGCCACCGTCGCCGCCACCGTGGACAGCCGGTCCTCGGCGCGCAGGGCCCCGATCTCGGGGCCGTCGAGTTCGATGAGCCTGCGGTGCGCGCACACCGCGCGCACCAGGGTGGCCTTGCCGGCGCCGGCCGGCCCGGACACCAGTACCCCGAGATTAGCTGTGGCGCCAAGGGTTTCGAGCAACTGCGGCTCGTCGAGGGCCAGCTTCAGCCATTCGGTCAGCTTGCCGGCCTGCACGTGGGCGCCCTTGAGATCGTCGAACGGTATCGCGGCCGTCGCCGCGGTGGTGCGCAACGGAACCGGCTCGGAGACACCGTCGCCCCAGGACACCATCGAATTGGGTTGCACGCTGACCGTCCCGGCGGGGTCGACGCCGGTGACGGTGAGCAGTTCCGAGGTCCAGGTGATGCCCACCGAGGTGGCCAGCGCCGTCGTCGCCGCCGATGTGGAGGTGCCGGGCCCCAGATCGCGCGGCAGCAGCGACACGGTGTCACCGACCGTCATCACCTTGCCCAGCAAGGCCATTCGCAAGGTGGCGGGGGAGACGGACTGGGTGGCCAGCCGCGATCCGGTCAGCGTGACCGATTTCGCGCCGTGCACCGTCACCGGCTCCACCACCACCGCGGCGTTCTCGCGCAGGCCCGCATTGGACAGCGTGACATCGTCGAGCAGGGCCACCCCGGCGGGCGTGCCGTCCGGGGCCACCCCGACGACGGCGGCGGTGGACCGCGAACCCAGCAGCGACACCGCGTCCCATTCCCGGATACCGAGTGCCGCGATGGCCTCCGGATGCAGACGCACCACGCCGCGGCGTGAATCCAGTGCCGAGGTGTTCAGGCGCGCGGTCAGCGTCAGGGTCATCCCGGTGAGGCTCACTGCCGCCCGGGCGGCTTACGCAGGCCGAGCCGGGAGACCGAGCGCCGGTGCGGCTGTTGGGTGCGCCGAATGGCCCGCCGGGCCGCGCGCTGCTGGCGCGGTTTGTCGTTCCAGGATTCCGGATGGGCGGCCACCCAGCGCTTGCTGCGCACCGCGAACGGGATGTGGATGACGTAGGCGACGATGATGACCATGATCACGACGTAGCCATACAGCACCGAGGCGGCGACGCCGATCGCCAGCAGGGCCAGCAGCGGTGCCACCATGTTCGGCGGCACCGAGAAGGTGTGCACCTTGCGCATCGGGATGGCGCTGACCACCAGCAGCGAGACGCCGATCATCCACGCGATCACCGCCCATTCGGCGGCCGGGGTGTTCCACCAGTCGCCGGGGAACTGCATCTTGACCGCGATCGGGCCGATCGCGCCGATGGCACCGGCCGGGGCCGGCATGCCCATGAAGTATTCCTTCTCGTACGCCGGCAGATCGGCGTCGAGCATGGCGTTGAACCGGGCCAGCCGCAGCACGATGCACACCGCGTAGAACAGCACCACGATCCAGCCGATCTGCGAATGCGACAGCAGCGTGGCGTAGACGATGAAGGCCGGGGCCACACCGAAATTCACCGCGTCGGCCAGTGAGTCGATCTCCTCACCCATACGGGAGGTGGCCTTGAGCATCCGGGCGGTACGGCCGTCGAGCGCATCCAGGATGGCGGCGACGGCCAGCAGCGCCATCGCCTCGGTGGGCCGGCCGTCCAGGGCGAACTTCACCGCCGACAGTCCGAGGCAGATGGCGGCGACGGTCATCGCACTGGGCAGGAACCGCAGGCTCACCGCCGGCGGCTTGATCCGGGCCTTGATCACAGCTGCGCCAACACGGTTTCGCCGCCGATCGCGCGTTGCCCGATTTCGACGGCCACCTTGGCGCCGGCGGGCAGGTAGGTGTCCAGCCGGGACCCGAAGCGGATCAGGCCGTAGGTTTCGCCGAGGGCCAGTTTGTCGCCGGGGCGGGCGGTGCAGACGATCCGCCGGGCCAGCAGGCCGGCGATCTGGACGGCGACCACGTCGACCCCGTCCGGGGTGCGGATCAGCAGGCTGTTGCGTTCGTTGGCCTCGCTGGCGGTGTCCTTGTCGGCGGACTGGAACTGGCCGGGGCGGTGCCGCACGGCCACCACCTCGCCGGCCGCCGGGGCGCGCTGCACGTGGGCGTCGAACAGCGACAGGAAGATGCTGATCCGTGTCATCGGGGTGTCCGGCAGACCCAGCTCGGCCGGCGGAACCGCCTGGTCGATCAGGGTGATCCGGCCGTCGGCGGGCGCCACCACGACATCCGGCCGGGTGGGCGGCACCCGGGGCGGGTGCCGGAAGAACAGCGCGCAGAAGCTCGCGGCGGACAGGCCGGTGTTGCGCAGCCAGCGCCGGTTACGGCCGGCGAGCGCGATGCCCAGGCCGCCGGCGATGAACGGCAGGCCGGCCGGGTGGATCGGAGGGACGGTCGAGCGGACGAGGTCGGCGAAGCGTTCCACTTCGGACGCGGTGTCGTCGGAGGGGCGGGCAGGTCTGGCCATGGCGGCTCCCGATTCTACGTGGATTCAGCCGACTGACAGGTCCCAGACCCGGACGGCCGATCCGGCCGCGATCTGCTCGACGTCCTCGTCGATGTCCAGCAGGCAGTTCGACGACGCCAGCCAGCGCAGGTGGTGCGAGGCCGGTGGCCCGAAACTGGTCACGGTGTCACCCGCGAGCATCCCCCGGCGGAACTGTCGTTTGCCCTTCGGCGAGGTCAGGTCATCGGTGAGCGTCACCATGCGCCGGGGCCGGTCGGGAACCAGTCCCATGGCTGCGCGCAGCGGGGCCCGCACGAACACCTCGAAGGACACCAGTGAGCTCACCGGATTGCCGGGCAGCGTGACGATGGGCGTGCCGGCCACCGTGCCGGAGCCCTGCGGCATGCCGGGCTGCATGGCCACCTTGACGAACTCCACCTCACCGGACAGGGCATCCTTGACCACCTCGTAGGCGCCCGCGCTGACCCCTCCGGTGGTGATGATCAGGTCGGCGGCCGCGGCGTAGCTGCGCAGGGCGTCCCGGAAGGCGTCGACGTCGTCACCCACCATCGGGCAGGCGACCACCTCCCCCCCGGCGTCGCGGACGGCGGCGGCCAGCATCACGGCGTTGGACTCGTAGATCTGGCCGGGCAGCAGCGCCGTGCCCGGCGCCACCAACTCCGAGCCGGTCGACATCACCAGCACCCGCTGCCGCGGCAGCACCGTCAGTTCGCCGAGGCCCAGCGCGGCCGCCAGGCCCAGTGCCGCCGGGGTGAGCACCTGACCGGTGCGCAGCACCGTCGTCCCGGCCGTGACGTCCTCGCCGGCGCGCCGGATGTGCTGGCCGGCCCGGGCGGCGGTCCGGATCGCGACCGCCGAGGAGGGGGTCGCGAAGTCGGCGTCGGTGGCCTCCACGGGCACCACCGCGGTCGCCCCGGCCGGCAGTGGGGCCCCGGTCATGATCCGTTGCGCCGTACCGGCTTTCAGCGTGCCGGTGTCGGTGCGCCCGGCCGGGATGTCGTCGGCGACCGGCAGGCTGACCGGGTGTTCGGCGCTCGCGCCGGCGATGTCGTCGGCGTACACGGCGAAGCCGTCCATCGCCGAGTTGTCGAACCCGGGCAGTGACAGCGGCGCCACCACGTCGGCGGCCAGTGCCAGTCCCAGCGCGTCGGCCAGCGGCACCACGACGGGTGCACGCGGCGTGATCAGGCCAGCGATGACGCGCTGGTGTTCGTCGACCGTACGCATTAGACCGGGAACGTGACGCCGGTGAGTTCCTCGGAGACCGTCCACAGCCGGCGCTGCAGATCGACGTCGTGGGACTGGTCCGTCGAGGTCACCAACACCGGATGCCCGATGAGCCCGAACGACGCGACGGGGAACGCCGGGCCGTAGTACTGGCCACCGCGCACGGCCGGATCGGTCGCCGCCCGCAGCGTCGCCAGGGCGCCCACCTGTGGGCTGTTGGTCATCAGTCCGGTCAGGGTGGCGGCGCCGGGCAACCCGTTGCCGGGGGTGTGCCGCATCAACTCGGTGTTGGAGATCCCGGGGTGGGCGGCCACCGCGATGGTCGCGTTGTGATGGCTGGACAGCCGCCGCTGCAGTTCGTAGGTGAACAGCAGGTTGGCCAACTTGGACTGCCCGTAGGCGGCCACCCTGTTGTAGCCGCGCTCCCACTGCAGGTCGTCGAAATGGATGGCAGCCTGGATCCGGTGGGCAATGCTGGCCACCGCTACCACGCGTGAACCCGCAACGGGCAGAAGACGATCCAGCAGCAACCCGGTCAGCGCGAACGGGCCCAGGTGGTTGGTGCCGAACTGCAGCTCGAACCCGTCGGCGGTGTTCTGCTTGGGCGGGTACATCACGCCGGCGTTGTTGATCAGCAGGTCGATCTTGTCGAACTCGTCGCGCAGCTGGCCGGCCGCCTCCCGGACCGAGGCCAGCGATCCCAGATCCAGCTTCTGCACCGTGACGTCGCCAGGGATCTTGGCCGCCGCGGCGGCCCCCTTGGCGGTGTCGCGCACCGCGATGACGACGCGGGCACCGCGGGCGGCCAGCACCCGCGCGGTCTCGAAACCCAGCCCGGTGTTGGCGCCGGTGACGATCGCGATCTTGCCGGTCTGGTCGGGCACGTCGGCCTCGGTCCAGCGGCGTCCGAAGAACAGGCTCCCCATGTTCGGCAACACTACTGGGCGGCCCGAGTTGCGCCAGAGGACCGGCCGTTTACTGTCGGCACATGGCGATCGGTGGCGTGCTGTTCGATATCGACGGTGTCCTGGTGACATCGTGGCAACCGATTCCCGGAGCTGCCGCGGCGCTGCAGGCGCTTTCGGCGAACCAGGTTGCCCGTAGTTACCTGACCAACACCACCACCCGCACCCGCAGGCAGATCGCGGACCTGCTCACCGCGGCCGGTATGGCCGTCGCGCCCGACGAGGTGGTGACCTCGGCGCTGCTCACCGCCGAGTACGTGCGTGACCGCTATCCGGGCGCCCGATGTTTCCTGGTGAACAGCGGGGACATCGCCGAGGACATGGCCGGCGTGGACATCGTCTACTCCCATCAGTTCACCGGGCCGGCCGCGCCGGAAACCCCGGATGTGGTGCTGCTCGGCGGCGCGGGCCCGGAATACAGCCACCTGACCCTGAGCTGGGTGTACGACTGGATGGCTCAGGGCGTGCCGGTGGTGGCGATGCACCGCAGCACCGCGTGGACCACCACCGACGGACTGCGGGTGGACACCGGGATGTACCTGATCGGGATGGAGGAGACATCCGGGCGCAAGGCCACCGCCGTGGGTAAGCCCGCACCGCAGGGTTTCCTGGCCGCCGCGAGCCGGCTCGGCGTGGATCCCGAGGAGATGTACATGGTCGGCGACGACCTCAACAACGACGTGCTGGCGGCCCAGGTGGTCGGGATGACCGGTGTGCTGGTGCGCACCGGCAAGTTCCGGCAGTCCACCTTGGATCGTTGGGCCGCAGACGATTTCGCCATGCAGCCGAACCGTGTCATCGATTCGGTGGCGGACCTGCCGGAGCTGCTGGGGCTCTAACCGCCCGACAGTTCGCGCTGCATCTCGCGCACCGCGTCGATGCGTTCCTGCAGCTGTTCGCGGGTGGCCGCCGCGACCGGCGGACCGCCGCGGCGGCGGCGCAACTCGTTGTGGATCCACCCGTGCGGCCGGCCGGTGCGGTGGTGCAACGCCGACACCAGCACGTTGAGCTCGCGGCGCAGGTCCCGCAACTGGCCGTGGGTGGTCTTCGGCGGCGGCTCGCCCGAGGCGGTGCGCTTCTGCAGTTGCTCGTCCTGGCGGCGGCGCAGCAGGTCGCGCATCTGGTCGGTGTCCAGCAGCCCGGGAATGCCGAGGTAGTCGGCCTCCTCCGCGCTGCCGGCCGGGGTGGAGGTGCCGAACGATGAGCCCTCGAAGATCACCTGGTCGAGTTCGGCCTCGGCCCCGAGGTACTCGAAACCCCGGTCCAGGTCCGACTTCTCGTCCTTGCGCTTCTCGGCGTCCTCGAGCAGTTCGTCGTCCAGGCCGTCCTTCTCGCGGTGCGGCTTGCCGAGCACGTGGTTGCGCTGCTCCTCCATCTCGGAGGCCAACTGCAGCAGGTTGGGCACCGAGGGCAGGAAGATGCTCGCCGTCTCACCGGGGCGGCGGCTGCGGACGAATCGGCCGATGGCCTGCGCGAAGAACAGCGGGGTGGACGCGCTGGTGGCGTACACCCCGACCGCCAGCCGCGGCACGTCGACACCCTCGGACACCATGCGCACCGCCACCATCCACCGGCTGGTGGATTCGGAGAACTGCGAGATCTTGTTCGAGGCCGTCGGATCGTCGGACAACACGACGGTGGGCGCTTCGCCGGTGATGGTGGTGAGCAGCTTGGCGTAGGCGCGGGCCGCGGTCTGGTCGGTGGCGATGATCATGCCGCCGGCGTCGGGCACGTGCTGACGCTTCTGCTGCAGCCGGGTGTCGGCCGCCGCGATCACCGCGGGCATCCATTCGCCGGCGGGGTTCAGCGCGGTGCGCCAGGCCCGCGCGGTCTGTTCGGCGGTCAGCGGTTCCCCGAGCCGGGCCGCGTGTTCCTCGCCGGCGCTGTCGCGCCAGCGGGCTTCACCCGAGTAGGCCATGAACACGACGGGGCGCACCACGCCGTCGGCGAGCGCGTCGGCGTAGCCGTAGACGTGGTCGGCCCGTGAGCGCTGGAAACCCGCGCCGTCGGTCTCGTAGGTGACGAACGGGATGGGGCTGTCGTCGCTGCGGAACGGGGTACCGGTCAGGGCCAGCCGGTGGGTGGCGTCGCCGTAGGCCTCCCGGATGCCGTCACCCCAGCTCTTGGCGTCACCGCCGTGGTGGATCTCGTCGAAGATCACCAGCGTCCGGTGATTCTCGGTGCGCACCCGGTGCCGGGTCGGGTGGCTGGCCACCTGGGCGTAGGTGACGGCGATGCCGTGGTAGTCGCTGGAGGTGTGGCCGGCCGAGTTGCTGAACTTCGGGTCGATCGCGATGCCGACCCGGCCCGCGGCCTGCGACCACTGTGTCTTGAGGTGTTCGGTGGGGACCACCACCACGACCTGATCGACGGTACGGTCGCTCAGCAACTCCCCGGCGATGCGCAGAGCGAAGGTGGTCTTGCCGGCACCCGGGGTCGCGACAGCCAGGAAATCCTTGGGCTTGGCGGACAGATACTTCACCAACGCCCGACGTTGCCAGCCCCGCAAAGCCTGGGTGCTGGGCGCATCGTTAGGCCGCACCCGAGACTCCTATCTGGTCGAAGGGCAGTCTAGGGCAAGGGGTTCCGGGTTCGCATACCCGCAGGACGTGTCGCACGGGGCGCGCCGGGGATCGCCCGGTTTCCGGTGTCCGCTCGTCGCGCAGCACCCGCACCGCCCCAGCAAACCCACAGTCGCGGGACACAGTGCGTCCAGAGTCGGTGCCTAGCCTTCGGACAGGTGATGACCAGGCGGATGTTCCTGGCGGCCGGGTCCGCCGCGGTCGCGGCGGGCGTGTGCGCACCGCGGGCGGCGGCCGCCCGCGCGCCCAGTCAGTGGGGAATGGCGCTGCCCGGGATCGCCACCTCGTTCGTGCCCGCCGGACGCCAGCTGGCGCTGACGTTCGACGCCTGCCCGGGCCGCGGCTGCGACGACGCGCTGCTGGACACCTTGCGACACAACCAGGTGCCGGCGGTGCTGTTCCTGAACGCCAGGTGGATCGACCAGCACCCCGACCGGGCCGCGGAACTGGCCGCCGATCCGTTGTTCGAGATCGGCAACCACGGCACCCGGCATGTGCCGCTGTCGGTGAGCGGTCGCTCGGCGTACGGCATCCCCGGAACGCGCTCGCCCGCCGAGGTGGTCGACGAGGTCTCGGGCGACAAGCAGAAGATCACCGAGCTGACCGGCCGGCCGCCCACCTGGTTCCGGCCCGGCACCGCGCACTATGACGATGTCGCGGTGTCGATCGTGCACGACCTCGGTGAGCGGCCACTGGGCTTCACGGTCAACGCTGACGCCGGGGCGACGCTGCCCGCGGCGAAGGTGTGTGCCAACGTGCTGGGCGCCGCCCCGGGGTCGATCCTCATCTCGCACATGAACCACCCGGAGGCCGGGACCGCCGCGGGGTACGCCGCGGCGATCCCGCAGTTACGCGCGGCCGGATGGGAGTTCGTCCCATTGCGTGACCGGGTCGTCCAGTGACTCCGGGAAGGTCACGCCGGTGAGCTCCTCGGACACCGCCCACAGCCGGCGCTGTGCCTCGACGTCGTAGGAGTATTCGCTGGAGGTCACCAGCTTGGGACGGCCCTTCTGTTCGGCGAACCCGTCGGGTCCGTAGTACTGACCGCCCAGCGCGCCCGGATCGGTGGCGGCCCGCAGTGTCGGCAGTGCCCCCATCGCGGCCTCCTGGAACAGCGCGCGTGCGACGGGAAGGGCCAGCTGGAAGGCGCGCGGCAGGTGGCGCGCCAGTTCGGTGTCCGAG
Source organism: Mycolicibacterium canariasense (assembly GCF_002101555.1). GTDB lineage: Bacteria > Actinomycetota > Actinomycetes > Mycobacteriales > Mycobacteriaceae > Mycobacterium > Mycobacterium canariasense. The sequence continues at coordinate 161,430 of NZ_LQOL01000081.1, read as the reverse complement.
CCGCCCGGGTGTGCCGCCAGCGCCGTCGTACGCTGCCCGGTCAGTCGGCGTTGCAGCTCATAGGTGAACATCAGGTTGGCCAGCTTGGACTGGCCGTACGCGATGAGCCGGTTGTAGTCGCGCTCCCACTGCAGATCCTCGAACCGGATGGCGCGGGCGAAGCGGTGCCCGATGCTGCTGACCGTCACCACTCGGGAGCCGGGCACCGGCAGCAGCCGGTCGAGCAACAGGCCGGTGAGGGCGAAGTGGCCGAGGTGGTTGGTGCCGAACTGCAGCTCGAAACCGTCGGCGGTGGTCTGCTTGGGTGGGGTCATCACCCCGGCGTTGTTGATCAGCAGGTCGATGGTGCGGTAGGCGCCCTTGAGCTCCTCGGCGGCCTCGCGCACCGAGGCCAGCGAGCCGAGGTCGAGCCGCTGCAGGGCGACGTCGCCGCCGATCCGCTCGGCGGCCGCGCGGCCCTTGTCGAGATCGCGGACGGCCAGCACGACGTGGGCACCCTTGTCCGCGAGTGCCTTGGCGGTCTCGAAGCCGAGGCCGGTGTTGGCCCCGGTGACGATGGCGGTGCGGCCCGTCTGAGGCGGAATGTTGGCAGTACTCCAATGGGACATGAGAAACTCCTTGTGCGGGTTAAGCGGAGTAGGTTCTCCGGTTAGTTGCGACTATACGGAACGCACGCCCCGCTTTGTTGATTCCCGTGAGGTGATGAGTCGTGCGCGCGGATGCGGCCCGCAATCGAGCCAAGGTGCTCGACGTCGCTTACCAAACTTTTGCCGCCGACGGACTCGGCGTCCCCATCGACGAGATCGCCCGCCGCGCCGGGGTGGGGGCGGGCACCGTCTACCGGCATTTCCCGACCAAGGAAGACCTGTTCCGGGCGGTCGTGGAAGACCGGATGCGGCAGATCATCGACGAGGGCCGGGCCCTGGTGGCGGCCGATCCGGCCGGTGGCCTGTTCGAGCTGATCCGCGCGATGGTGCTGCAGTGGGGCGCCACCGATCGCGGCCTGGTCGACGCGTTGGCCGGCGCCGGGGTGGACGTCAACAGTGCCCTGCCCGCGGCCGAGGCGGAGTTCCTGGGCATGGTGGGGGATCTGCTGCTGGCGGCGCAACGGGCCGGCGCGGTCCGCCCCGATGTCACCGTGCCCGAAGTGAAGGCGCTCGTCGTCGGCCTGCAGGCGATGCAGGCCTACAACGCCGGGGTTGCCGAACGCGGCACCGAAGTGGTGATCGACGGTTTGCGCCCGCGGTGAACCGGCCGTCGCCGACCTTGCACTCGCCCTGGTCGAGTGCTAAGAACGTACTTGGCACTCTCAACTGATGAGTGCTAGGTCGGGACGGTGAGGCCGGGGCCGCACCTGCGGGAGCACACTCCAGCCGTCCGTCGCGGGCACTGCGCCCGGCCACAGACGTGCAATTCCCAACCGGAGGAATCACTTCGCAATGGCTAAGACAATTGCGTATGACGAAGAGGCCCGTCGCGGCCTCGAGCGGGGCCTGAACAGCCTCGCCGACGCGGTCAAGGTGACGCTGGGCCCCAAGGGCCGCAACGTCGTCCTGGAGAAGAAGTGGGGCGCCCCCACGATCACCAACGACGGTGTGTCCATCGCCAAGGAGATCGAGCTCGAGGACCCGTACGAGAAGATCGGCGCTGAGCTGGTCAAAGAGGTCGCCAAGAAGACCGACGACGTCGCGGGCGACGGCACCACCACCGCCACCGTCCTGGCCCAGGCCCTGGTTCGCGAAGGCCTGCGTAACGTCGCTGCCGGCGCCAACCCGCTCGGCCTGAAGCGCGGCATCGAGAAGGCTGTCGAGGCCGTCACCGCTCGCCTGCTGTCGACCGCCAAGGAGGTCGAGACCAAGGAGCAGATCGCTGCCACCGCCGGTATCTCGGCCGGTGACCAGTCGATCGGCGACCTGATCGCCGAGGCACTCGACAAGGTCGGCAACGAGGGTGTCATCACCGTCGAGGAGTCCAACACCTTCGGCCTGCAGCTGGAGCTCACCGAGGGTATGCGCTTCGACAAGGGCTACATCTCGGGTTACTTCGTGACCGACGCCGAGCGTCAGGAAGCCGTCCTGGAGGATCCCTACATCCTGCTGGTCAGCTCCAAGGTCTCGACCGTCAAGGATCTGCTGCCGCTGCTGGAGAAGGTCATCCAGTCCGGCAAGCCGCTGCTGATCATCGCCGAGGACGTCGAGGGCGAGGCCCTGTCGACCCTGGTGGTCAACAAGATCCGCGGCACCTTCAAGTCGGTCGCCGTCAAGGCCCCCGGCTTCGGTGACCGCCGCAAGGCCATGCTGCAGGACATCGCCATCCTGACCGGTGGCCAGGTCATCAGCGAAGAGGTCGGCCTCTCGCTGGAGACCGCTGATCTCGCCCTGCTGGGCCAGGCCCGCAAGGTCGTCGTCACCAAGGACGAGACCACCATCGTCGAGGGTGCCGGTGATTCCGACGCCATCGCCGGTCGGGTGGCCCAGATCCGTGCCGAGATCGAGAACAGCGACTCCGACTACGACCGCGAGAAGCTGCAGGAGCGCCTGGCCAAGCTGGCCGGCGGTGTTGCGGTGATCAAGGCCGGTGCCGCCACCGAGGTGGAGCTCAAGGAGCGCAAGCACCGCATCGAGGATGCCGTTCGCAACGCGAAGGCCGCCGTCGAAGAGGGCATCGTCGCCGGTGGTGGCGTGGCCCTGCTGCAGTCGGCCCCGGCCCTGGACGAGCTGAAGCTCGAGGGTGACGAGGCGACCGGTGCCAACATCGTGCGCGTCGCGCTGTCGGCACCGCTCAAGCAGATCGCCTTCAACGGTGGTCTGGAGCCCGGTGTCGTCGCCGAGAAGGTGTCGAACCTGCCCGCCGGTCACGGCCTGAACGCCGCGACCAACGTGTACGAGGACCTGCTGGCCGCCGGCGTTGCCGACCCGGTCAAGGTCACCCGCTCGGCGCTGCAGAACGCGGCGTCCATCGCGGCGCTGTTCCTCACCACCGAGGCCGTCGTCGCCGACAAGCCGGAGAAGGCCGCCGCACCTGCGGGCGACCCGACCGGTGGCATGGGCGGTATGGACTTCTAAGTCCTGTTACGAAAAGGCCCTGATGCGTTCCGCGCATCAGGGCCTTTTTCGCGTTATCCCCAATGTGGGTTCTGTGAACACGAACGGGCCAATCGTCGTGCACAGGGCCCACACTCGTCGGTGGCTGCCGTGAGTTTGCAGGCATGGAGCCCTTCATCGGCAGTATGGCCGTCGGTCGTGGTGAATTCACCCGGCGGGGGTTGGCCCGCGACCATGTCGCCCTCTACCGCGACGTGTACGTCCGGGGCGACGTCGAACTGACGGCTCGGATCAGAGCCCAGGCGGCGTGGTTGTCCTCCGGCGCGATGCTCGCGGGGGCGTCGGCCGCCGCGATCCTGGGCACGAAGTGGTTGGACCCGAAAGCCCCTGCCGAGATCATCCGCGCGGACCGGCACGCGCAGGCCGGAATGGTCGTGCGCTCATGGAAACTCGCGGACGGCCAGACGTGCCGGGTGGGCGGCGTCGAATGCACGACGCCGGCCCGTACCGCCTTCGACCTGGGGCGGCGTTACCGCGACGACGTGGCCGTCGTCGCGGTGGACGCCGTGCTGAACGCGACCCGCATCGAACCCGCCGATGTTCTCGCCGTGGCCGAGGTGCATCCAGGCGCCCGAGGCGTCGCGCGGCTGCGGGCGCTGCTGCCCATGGTCGACGGTGGTGCCGAATCTCCCCAGGAGAGCAGGCTGCGTCTGCTGCTCGTGCGGGCCGGTCTGCCGCGCCCGGAGACTCAGATTGCCTTCCCCCGGTTACGCATCCGCGTCGACATGGGGTGGCGGCAGTGGAGGGTCGCGGTCGAGTACGACGGCGTCCAGCACTGGGCCGACGGGCGCCAGCGATCGTGGGATATCGACCGCATCGCGCTACTCGAAGAGGCCGGTTGGGCGGTTGTGCGGGTCAGCGCCGAAATGCTGAGGCGCCCGGACGTCATTGTGCAGCGGGTGCACGCGAAGTTGCGGGCGGCGGGCTGTCCTGTCTGACGAGTGTGGGCCCTGTGCACGCCAATTCGGGCATACGCGTGCACAGGACCCACACTCGACAACTAAAGCTCGGGCAGGGGAGTGGGTTTCAGCGCGAGCGTCGCGGCGACGCTGATCACCGACGTCCCGGCCAGGTACGCGCACGCGATCCACGGTGAGCCGCCGGCGGCACCGATCAGCGCGGTGAGGATCAGCGGGGTCAGGCCCGAGGCGTACACACCGGAGAGCTGATAGACCGTGGACAGCCCGGTGTAGCGGATCCGTGCCGGGAACAGCGACGCATACAACGTGCCCTGCGCCCCGTAGAACAGCGCATGGATGACACCGAACACCACCAGCATCGCCACCGCGTACAACGCGATGTTCTTGGTACCGAACAGCGCGAACACCGGGAACACCGCCAGCCCGTAGGCCGCGATGCCGGTCGCGTATATCCGCTTGGCGCCGAACCGGTCGGTCAGTATGCCGGAGACCGGCAGTAGGGCGGCCATCAGCAGCGCGGCCACCGTGACCGACACCAGTACCGGCACCTTGTCCAGCTTGAGTGTCCCGGTGGCATACGAGATCGCGAAGACGCCCCAGGTGTTGAACGCCGCACCCTCACCCCAGCGGGACAACATGCCCAGCACGGTGGAGCGCAGCACCGGTGGCTTGAACACCTCGCGCAGCGGCACCGCGGCACGGTCGTCGCTGTCGCGCACCTTCTCGAATGCCGGTGTCTCGCTTGCCTTCAGCCGCACCACCACGCCGAATACCACCAGCACGATGCTCAGCAGGAAGGCGACGCGCCAGCCGTAGGCCAGGAACGCGGCGTCCGACAGGGTGGCCTGCAACACCGCGAACACCCCGGTGCCCAGGGCCAGGCCGAGCGCCAACCCGATCTGCGGGATGCTGCCGAACAGGCCGCGCCGTCGCCGTGGGCTGTGTTCGACGGCCAGCAGCACCGCACCGGCCCATTCACCGCCGAGCGCGAAGCCCTGCACGACGCGCAACAGCAGCAGCAGGATCGGTGCCACCACACCGATCTGTGCGGCCGTGGGCAGCAGGCCCATCAGCGCGGTGGCCCCACCCATCAGGAACATCGTCAGCGCGAGGGTCTTCTTGCGGCCGATGCGATCCCCGACGTGGCCGAACACGAAACCGCCGATGGGACGGACCACGAAGCCGACCGCGAAGGTCGCGAACGACAACAGGGTGCCGACGAAGGTGGTCTGGTCTGGGAAGAAGGCGTGGTTGAACACCAGGCCGGCCGCGGTGGCGTAGAGGAAGAAGTCGTACCACTCGATGGTGGTGCCGACCAGGCTGGCCCACAGCGCGGTGCGCGCCTGCGGCGAGATGGCCCGGTCCTGGTCACCGGGGGCCGGCGCGTCGGTGACAGTCACGAGGATCAATCACCGCACGGCGCGGACCGCCAGACCAGCGTTAGGCGCGCGGTGATCGAAAGGCGCCCGGGGTCAGGTGATCGATCCCAGGATGGGCTGGGATTCCAGCAGACCGTCGTCACTGGGCGCGGCACCGTCGGTGAACACCCGCCGGTGTTGCCGGGCCCGCCACTCCAGGTGCGCCTCGGCGGGCTTGTCGTAGCCGTACCGGGCGCGCGCCTGCGCCGGGGCGAGAACCTCGCGGCGCCGGGCGGGCACACCGCGCAGCACGGGTGCGACGACCGCAACAGTGGCCGGCGAGATCATCCGGATCACCCGCAGCCGGACCGCGGGCGGGCTGATCTGCAGCGCCGCGAACGACGCCCGCAGGATGGGCCGGACCAAGGCATCGGTCAGGCGCGACTGCGGCAGCCCACCCATCTCGCGCATCCACTGCGGCAGGGTCGCGATGACGCCGGCGCGCAGAAAACGGTTGATCACCCAGGTGGCCGGGGTGAACACACCGCGCATCGGTGACACCAGAGCGGCCCCGTTGACCAGGTGGTCCATGGCCTGCCGGGCGATCGGTGAGCCGACCAGCCGTGGACGCATCTTTTCGAAATAGGCGCGCACGCCCTCCCGGTCGCGGGGGACGTCGGCGGGGTCGCAGGTCTGCAGCTCGGCCGCGACGGCGCACTCGGCCCAGTACTGGCGCTCTTCGTCGTCGGACAGCTTGCCGGGCCCGTAGGTCTCGTAGGCGTACAGGATGGAGTGCCAGGCCGTCAGGTGGATCCACAGTTGGGATTCGGGATCGTTGGCGTCGTAGCGCTTTCCGCTGTACGGGTCGTTGCCGATCGCCTTGGAGTGCACCTTGACCAGCACGTCGGCGGCCTTCGACGTGGTCCGTGAGTCGCCGAAGGCCACCAACGCGAAGTAGTGCAGTGTGCGGTCGTAGCGGGTCCGGGGACGCCGGTAGATGTCATGGGTCTTGTCGACCGCGGCGACGAGCGCGGGGTCGAGCTCCTCGACCACCACCGCCCGGATGAAACCCACGGTCAACGACGTGGGATAGCTCCACACCTTCCACGTCACCGAACCGGGCCCGAAGAAGCCGTAGTCCTCGGCCGGTTCGGTGGGCACCGGGGCTCGAAGTTGTTGCAGCACCATGAGCGATCCTCCCCCTGACATTTCCTACATAGGTGTAGCATTTTCCTACATGACTGTAGGAACTGCCGTCAAGAGGCGGGCGTCGCACCTCGGACCCGAACGCAGGCGCCCCTTGGTGCTCGACGCCGCGATGGAGATCGCCCTGGCCGACGGCATTCCCGCCGTCACCATCGAGGCCATCGCCGCCCGGCTCGGTGTCACCCGTCCGGTGGTCTACGCGTGCTACGCCAACCGGATCGACCTGTTGACGGCACTGTTGGAACGGGAGGAGCGCACCCTGCTTGAGGGGGTGCTGAGCGCATACCCGGCGCCGGGGAGCTTTCCGAAGACCGAAGCCGCCTATGTTGCCGGCATGCAGGCGCTGCTGGGCACGGTTGCCGCACATCCCGATACGTGGCGAATGTTGTTCTGCGCCAACCCGGGCCGTGATGTGGCGGAAACGTTCTCGCGGGGCCGGCGCCGCATCGCCGAGCAGTTCGAGCGACTGGTGCGCCCCGACTTGGTGCGCTGGGGCACCGTGGACGCCGAGCGCAAGGCTCCCGTGCTGGTCGAACTGTTCGTGTCCATGGCCGAAAGTGCGGTGCGCAGCCTGCTCGACGCGGACAACGCCCATACCGCCGAGGAACTGGGAGAACTGGTCGGCCGGGCGGCTTTTCGGGCGATCCGCGGTGCGTAGGCCCGGCCGCGCCGGTCACTGCGCGGCTTGGACCCGCAACCAGATCTCGGTGCAGGCCTGCCGCGCCTGAGCCAGCCGGGCCGGCGACACCCGAGAGGCCTGATAGAAGTTGCGTTCGATCATCCAGCACAGGGCTTCGGCGAGGGCCGACGATTGGTCGGGGCGCTTGCCGGCCGGCACACCCATCTGCTCGAGGATCGCCTTGATGGCGGCGATGAAGATGTCGGCCGTCTCTTTCCACAGCGCGTCGAGCTGCGGGACGGTGGCCGCCAGGTCGATCGCCGTGCGCATGACGACACCGTGCTCGCGCCACAGATCCTCGGTCCGTCTCATCGCGGTGTCGATCGCCTTCGCCCCGCTGGCGGCGTCCTCGGTTGCGGCGCGCGACTTCTCGTGCAGCACCGCGACGGTGCGGGCGAACAGCGCCGTGATGATCTCCTGCTTGGAGCCGAAGTAGAAGTAGAGCGCCCCGCGGGTGATGCCGGCGCCTTCGGCGACGTCGGCGATCGTCATCGCGTCGTAACCGATGGTGCTCAGTAACCGCTCGGCCGCGTCCAGTATCGCGGCCTCGCGCAGATCACCCTTGCGGGGTTCGCCGGATCGTCGCCTGGTCAACTGGCCGCAATCTGATGGCCATCGGGGAAATCGGTACTGCGCGAAAGTGTTTCCCAGGCCGCGATATCGGCGTCGACGGCGTCGCGTCCGGCCCGCACCAGCCGCAGTGCATCGGATCCCAGCAGGAGGTGGCGGGGCGGTTCGGCGGCGTCGACGACGGTCAACACCGCCGCCGCGGCCTTCGCCGGATCGCCGAGCTGATTGCCGTCGGCCTGTAGCCGTGCCTGGCGGATCGGCTCGAACACCACGTCGTAGTCGTCGATGGCGCGTTCGGCGCGGACCATCGACCGGCCCGCCCAATCCGTCCGGAACGACCCGGGTTCGATTGCGGTGACGTGGATCCCGAACCCTGCGACCTCCTTGCCGATGCTCTCCAGCAGACCTTCCAGGGCGTACTTGCTGGCGCAGTACGCCGAGAGCCCCGGTACCGTCATCAAGCCGCCCATCGAGGTGACGGCCATGATGTGCCCGGCCCGCCGCTTGCGCATGTAGGGCAGCACCGCCTGCACCGTGGCCGCAGCGCCGAACACATTGGTCTCGAATTGCGCGCGCAGCTGCGCCAGCGGCGTCTCCTCGAAGACGCCCTCCAATCCGTAACCGGCGTTGGCGATCACGACGTCGATGGGGCCGATCGACGCCTCGGTCTCGGCGACGGTGTCGACGACCGCCCCGTGGTCGGTGACGTCGAGGATCCGGCCGTGCGCGTTCGCGCCCAATGCCTCGAACGGGGCGAGATCGGCGGTCCTGCGTACCGTTCCGATGACGGTGTGGCCGGCTTCCAATGCGCCGTGCGCGAAGGCGCGGCCGAGTCCGGTGCTGACCCCGGTGATGAAGAACGTCTTGGGCATGACACGAGGATACCCACTAATCGACATCATGTCGATTTTTATAGTCTTGACGTTGATTAGGCGGGCGCCGGTTGCCGCCCGCGAATCAGCTTGCCCGGCCGGGCCGCGGTCGGCTGCCCGCGCTCGGCGATGATCTCGCCCGACACGATGGTGGCGACGTAACCGTCGGCGGTCTGGTCGAGCCGGCGCCCACCGGCGGGCAGGTCATGGGCCACCGTCGGCTTGTGCAGTGCCAGCGCGTCGTGATCGATGACGTTCAGGTCGGCCTTGTACCCGACGGCGATGCGGCCACGATCGGCCAGGCCCGCCACCCGTGCGGGCACCGTGGTCAACTCCCGCACCACCTCGGCGATGCCGAGCCGGCCGGTGGCGCGATCCCGCACCCAGTGCGTCAGCATGTAGGTGGGAAAGCTTGCATCGCAGATCATTCCGTAATGCGCCCCACCATCGCCGAGGCCGAGCACCACGTCATCGCGGCGGATCAGATCGGCGACGGTGTCCAGCGACCCGTCGCGGAAGTTGGCCAGCGTGACCAGCAGCATGGCGCGCCCGTCGTCGTCGAGTAGCCGATCGTAGGCCTCCTCCAGGGGCGACACCCCGCGGGCCGCGGCGCGCGCGGCGATGCTGTCCGACGGATCCGGCTCGTAGTTCGGCGGGTCGCCGAGGGGGAAGATGTAATCCCAGGCCTGCACGGCGAACATCAGCGGATGTCCGTCGCCGGCCGGCGTGTCATTCAGAATCCGTTCGCGCACTTCGGGTTTACGCATCTGCGCGACGCGCTCGGCCAACGGCAAACCCTCGATCGCCCGGTAGCTGGGGTAGGTGATGAACGGGTTGCCGGACAACTCCAGGCCGATCACCAGGCCGATCGGGCGCGGGAAGATCTGCGCGGTGATCTCACCACCGCCGGCGTTCGCCTTCTCCACCATTCGCAGCGCGTCCAGATGCAAAGCGGGACCGGCGTTTCCGATCGCCAGGGTGAACGTCACCGGCAGGCCCACGTCGGCCGCGACGTCGAACACCGCCTGCAGCGCCCCTTCATAGTCCGCGGCCAGCAGGTCGGGTACGAACTGGATCAGCCCGCCGCCGGCGTCCTTGACCCCGAGCGCGATCGCCTCGATCTCGTCGTGGCCCGCGTCGTAACTCGGAATCGGCCGGCCGCTCTCGGTCTTGTGGATGGTCAACCGGGACGACGCGAAGCCGAGGGCGCCGACCTGGACGGCTTCGGCGGCGAGCTTGCGCATCTGCGACAGGTCCTCCGGGGTGGCGGGCTCGCGATCCACGCCGCGGCGGCCCATCACGTACACCCGCAGCGGCGAATGCGGCAGGAAGGCCGCCACGTCGATATCGCGGCGGCGTGAGTCCAGGGCATCGAGGAATTCCGGGAAGGTTTCCCAGGTCCAGGGCAGTCCGTCGACCATCACCACCCCGGGGATGTCCTCCACCCCAGCCATCACGTCCACCAGCGTTTCGTGGTCGCCCGCCCGGCAGGGAGCGAAACCGACTCCGCAGTTGCCCATCACGGCGGTGGTGACCCCGTGCGCCGAGGACGGGGTCATCCGATCGCTCCAGATCGCCTGCCCGTCGTAGTGGGTGTGCAGGTCCACGAACCCGGGCGTGACGAGCAGTCCGGTGGCCTCGATCTCGCGGCTGCCGGTTCCTGGCACGGCGCCGACCGCGGTGATCATCCCGTCGGTGACCGCCACATCGCCGACATACGGTGCCCCGCCCGAGCCGTCGACGATGGTTCCGTTCCGGATCACGAGGTCGTGGTGTGTCATACCTCGAACCTACGATGGCGCGATGATCGATCACCTGGGAATCAACTGTGCAGACTTCGCCAAGGCGCAGGAGTTCTACGACACCGTGCTGGGCGTCCTCGGATTCACCCGGCAGATGGATGTCGGCGTGGCCGTCGGTTACGGCCGCGACGGCAAGCCCGACTTCTGGATCGCCGATGTCCATGCCGGCGATGCGACCGGCCCCAACCGGGAAGTGCATCTCGCCTTCCAGGCCGCCGACACCGATGCGGTGCGCAAGTTCTACGACGCGGCCGTCGGCCTGGGTGCGGAAGCGCTGCACGCGCCCAGGTTGTGGCCGGAATACCATCCCGGCTACTTCGGCGCCTTCGTGCGCGATCCGGACGGCAACAACGTGGAAGCGGTCTTCCACGGGGCGTGACGGGAATCATCGCGCCGGGCAGCGGTTGGAAAACGTTATGAGCCTTTCGACTCTTCCGTCCCATGCTGCCCCCGTCAGGACGCCATTCGGTTTCGAGTCCACCGCGGCCGAGGTCAGCGCCGGCGTCGAGCTGTCCGGCAAGACCGCGATCGTGACCGGCGCATCGTCGGGCATCGGCGTGGAGACGGCTCGCGCGCTGGCCGCCGCGGGCGCCGCCGTCACCCTCGCGGTGCGTGACGTGGACGCCACCCGGCCGATCGCCGAGGGCATCCGCCGCGATACCGGTAACGACGCGGTGACGGTCGCGGCGCTGGATCTCAGCAGCCCGGACAGTGTGGTCGCCTTCGCCAGTGCGTGGACCGGTCCGCTACACATCCTGGTGAACAATGCCGGAGTCATGGCCGTGCAGCGGCTGACGCTCACCGAGGCGGGCCACGAACTGCAGTTCGCGACCAACCACCTGGGCCACTTCGGGCTCGCCATCGGCCTGTACGACGCGCTGCGCCAAGCCGGCGGGGCCCGGATCGTGTCGGTGAGCTCGTCCGGTCATCTGCGCTCACCGGTGGTGTTCGACGACATCGACTATGCGTTTCGCGAGTACGACCCGTTCGGTGCGTACGGGCAGAGCAAGACCGCCAACGTGCTGTTCGCCGTCGAGGCCAGCCGGCGCTGGGTCGGCGACGGCATCACCGCCAACGCGCTGATGCCCGGCGGCATCGCCACCGCGCTGCAGCGGCACCTGCCGTTCGGCTACAACGCGGAAGCGCGTGAGCGGTTCCGCCGGGCGGGCAGCCGATTCAAGAGCGTCGAGCAGGGCGCGGCCACCTCTGTTCTGCTGGCCGCCTCGCCGTTGGTGGAGGGCGTGGCCGGCCGCTACTTCGAGGATTGCAACGAGGCGGCCGTCGTCGGCCGCCGCGATGCCGGAATCGGCGGTGTCGCGCCGTACGCCCTGGACCTGGAGAACGCCGAACGGCTGTGGGACGTGTCGCTGGCCATGTTGTGAGGGCGTGTCGTCCGAACGGGTGAAACAGCTGGTGAAAGGGATATCGGCGGCTCGAAGGCATTGACCGGAGGCGGCGTGTCAACGGATTCTGAGAACGTCCTGTTTACGTGGCTGTCAATAAATCCGGGGGCTCACCATGTCGGTCAACGTTCGTCCGCATACCAAGATGATGTCGGCCCTGCTGGCGGCCGGTGTGGTGGCCGCCGCCACCCCGGCGTGGGTACAGCTGGCGCAGCACGCCGCGCCCGCCGTGAGCGTCGCGGCGGTGCAACCCGCCTCGGTGGTCACGGATCTGCTCTACAACGTCGGCACCGTCGTGAACGGGGTCACCAAGATTGTTGAGGCGCCCATCGAAGCGGCGCTGTGGACTCCGGACTATGCGATCGGCACGGTGCTGATCGGCCTGCGGGATCCGGCCCTCATCGGCAGCCTGCTCAGCTTCGTCGCCCAGCAGTACCTGAATCCGACATATGGCGGGTTCGCCGATTACGGCGTCAGCGGCCTCACCGATATCACCTCGGTCCTGCCGCCCCCGGTCGGAGCGTGGCTGACCGGGGCGGTTGCCGGAACGGTCGCCCGCATCGGCTCGCTGTTCGACGGATTACCCGACCCGAGCGCCGGGGAGTCCGCGTTCTACGACTTCGTGAACCTCGACTTCGTGGGCAACATCGTCGACGACATCAACTGGCTGGCACTGGCTCCGGTCTACTCGATCGCCGAGACGGTGAGCTATCTGGGGTATCTGCCGTACGAATTGGAAGCCTCCCTCGAATCCGCGCTGCGTAATCCTTCCGAGATCCCCGGCTTGATCAGCAATCTGGTGTGGGGGCTGATCGAACCGTACAACGGGCTGCTGGGCCGGATCGTGGACAACTTCGTCGCCCCGCTGACCTATCTGCCGGGGATCGGAGACCTGATCTCGAACGTGTACACGGCAATCGCCGACGGCGTCCAAAATCTCCTGGACCTGTTGCCCGCGCCGGTGACGCCCACGCCGTTCCCCTCGACGGCGGCCTCGACGTCGACCGCGACAGCCCTGGTGGCCGCTCTGCCGTCGAGCGCCGATGTGGTGACGCTCGATGTGCCCAAGACCGCGGACCAGCTGACCACGACATCCGATACCGAACGCAAACAGATTGCCGCGGTGGATGTTCCGCCCGGTGCTGCGGAAGCGGTGACCTCCACGCCGGTCGCCGATCCCGGCGTGGAGCCGGATTCGGTAACCGGGCCCCTCGTCGACACCCAGCCGCAGGCACCCGCCGGTGACGTCACCGATGGCGCGCCCGGGTCGGGCACGGAAGCCGCCGAGGACGCTCAGGACTCGGACGACGCAGGCGCCAAGGCGGCCGAGGAGACCAAGCCCGTCGGCGCCGGACGGCACCGGGCCGATACGAAGAAGGACGAGACCGGCTCCGAGCAGAAGGCCTCCGAACAGAAAGACTCTGAGCAGAAGGAGTCCGAGCAGAAGGCCTCCGAACAGAAGGCCTCCGAACAGAAGGACTCAGAACCGAAGGCGGCCGCCTGACCGCAGAGTGCGATCGGGGTGTCGGTGCCCGCGAGTACGTTGGCGACCATGACAGGGGACATCGAGGCCGCCCGCGAACTGCTCCGCGATTCGTTCACCCGGCTCATCGAGCATGTCGAGGAACTGACCGAAGGTCTCACCGAGCAGCTGTCGTCGTGGCGGCCCACCCCGCAGGCCAACAGCATCGCCTGGCTGATCTGGCACAGCGCCCGGCAACAGGACATGCAGCTCGCCGATATCGCCGGGGCCGAACAGGTGTGGATCCGCGACGGCTGGCGGGACCGCTTCGCGTTGGACCTGCCCGGTAACGACATGGGCTACGGCCACACCCCCGCGGAGGTGGGCAAGGTGCGCGCCCCTGCCGAGCTGCTGGCGGGCTATTACCGCGCGGTGCACAAGTCCAGCCTGGAGTACATCGCCTCGGTCGGCGCCGACGAATTGGCGCGCATCGTGGACGAGCGCTGGGACCCGCCGGTGACCGCGAGTGTGCGGCTGGTGAGCATCGTCGACGACGCTGCTCAGCACCTCGGGCAGGCCGCTTACGTGCGGGGGATCGCGCCCCGGAGTTGACAGGTGTCAACCCCGATGCGAGCTGCGTCACACATGCGGTTTAGCATGGCCCTATGACTGCTACCGCAGACCGCTCTGACGTTGCCACCATCCACAACCCCGCCACCGGCGCCGTGGCCGGCGAGGTGCGCTGGACCGCCCCGGCCGATGTGCCGCGGATCGCCGCCGGTCTGCGCGAAGCTCAGCGCGAGTGGGAAGCCCGCGGCGCCAAGGGCCGCGCCAAGGTGCTGGCCCGTTACGCCGTCTGGCTCGACGAACATCGTGGCGAACTGGAAAAGCTGCTGATCGCCGAGACCGGCAAATCAGCCACCGACGCCGCCCAGGAAGTGCTGCTGGTCAGCATCATCCTGTCCTACTACATCAAGGTGGCGGAGAAGGCCATGGCGCCGGAGGCCAGGCCGGCCCCGTTGCCGTTCCTGTCTGTCAAGAAGATCACGGTGCACTACCGCCCGCGCCCGGTGGTCGGCGTCATCGCACCCTGGAACTATCCGGTGGCCAACGCGCTGATGGACGCCATCGGTGCGCTGGCGGCCGGCTGCGCGGTGCTGCTCAAGCCGTCTGAGCGCACGCCGCTCACTGCCGAGGTGCTGTTGCGCGGCTGGATCGACTCCGGCGCCCCCGAGGTGTTGGCGCTGGCCCAGGGTGCCCGCGAGGTGTCCGAGGCTGTGATCGACGTGTCCGACTACATCCAGTTCACCGGTTCCTGCGCCACCGGCACCAAGGTCATGGAACGGGCCGCGCGCCGGCTCACCCCGGTGAGCCTGGAACTCGGGGGCAAGGACCCGATGATCGTGCTGGAGGACGCCGATATCGACCTGGCCGCCAACGCCGCGGTGTGGGGTGCGATGTTCAACGCCGGCCAAACCTGCGTGTCGGTGGAGCGCGTGTACGTGCTGGAACCGGTCTACGACCAGTTCGTCGCCGCCGTGGTCAAAGCCGTCGAGAACCTCAAGGTGGGCGCGGGCGAGGGATACGACTTCGGTGCGCTGATCGACGAGTCCCAGGTCGCGGTGACGGCACGGCACGTCGACGACGCGCTGGCCAAGGGCGCCAGGGCGCTGACCGGTGGCAAGCGCCCCGAGGGACCCGGCAGCTTCTACCCGCCGACGGTGCTGGTCGACGTCGACCACTCGATGGCGTGCATGACCGAGGAGACCTTCGGCCCGACGCTGCCGATCATGAAGGTGTCGTCGGTGGGCGAGGCGGTCCGGCTGGCCAACGACAGCCCCTACGGGTTGAGTGCGGCGGTGTTCTCCAAGGACGTCGAACGGGCCAAAGATGTTGCGCTGCAACTGGAGTGTGGTGCCGTCAATGTCAACGACGTGATCTCCAACCTGATGTGCACGACGGCCCCGATGGGTGGCTGGAAGACCTCCGGTATCGGCGCGCGGTTCGGTGGCGTCGACGGCGTGCGCAAGTTCTGCCGGCAGGAGACGGTGGTGTTGCCCCGGACCAACGTCGGAGCCGGTGGCAACTACTACAACCACTCGCAGAAGGCGCTGGCCCGGGCCAACAAGCTGATGACCAAGCTGGCCCAGGCCCGCCCCCGACGCGAGGCCAAGTAACTCACCGGCTGTTCACCTGCACGTCACCGGCTGGTACGCCCAGGTGGATAGCGTCGTCGCGTGACGACTCTGGACACCACCGGCTACTCCGTCCGCGACGACGACGATGACGACCCCGAGTTGCTGTTGCAGCCCAGCGGTGAGGTTGTCGACACCTGGCGTGAGGGCTATCCGTACGACGAGCGGATGCAGCGCAGCGAGTACGAGGAGCAGAAGCGGCTGCTGCAGATCGAGTTGCTGAAGCTGCAGAAGTGGAGCCAGGCCAACGGTCACCGGCATGTCATCGTGTTCGAGGGCCGCGACGCCGCGGGCAAGGGCGGCACCATCAAGCGGTTCATGGAACACCTCAACCCGCGCGGCGCCCGGGTGGTGGCACTGGAGAAGCCGACCGAGAAGGAACGCACCCAGTGGTACTTCCAGCGGTACGTGACGCACCTGCCCGGCGCGGGCGAGATCGTGCTGTTCGACCGGTCCTGGTACAACCGGGCCGGTGTCGAGCGGGTGATGGGTTATTGCACCCCCAAGCAGCACGCCGAATTCATCCGCCAAACACCGCTTTTCGAGCAGATGCTGGTCAACGACGGCATCAGCCTGACCAAGCTGTGGTTTTCGGTGACCCAGTCCGAACAGCGCACCCGGTTCACCATCCGCCAGGTCGACCCGGTCCGGCAGTGGAAGCTCTCGCCGACGGATCTGGCCTCGCTGGACAAGTGGGAGGACTACACCGTGGCCAAGGAAGACATGTTCGCCTGGACCGACACCGAGATCGCGCCGTGGACCGTGGTGAAAAGCAACGACAAGAAACGCGCCAGGATCAACGCGATGCGCTATGTCCTGGGTAAGTTCGACTACGACAACAAGGACCATGGGGTCGTCGGCCAGGCCGACCCGCTGATCGTGGGGCGCGCACTGTCCGACTGACGCGGCCCCCTTAGCCGAGGAGGGCGCCGTGCGGTTTCTGCTGGCGGCCCTGCTCTGGCTGATCACCACCGCGCTACTGGCCGTCACTGTTCCGGCGCTGTGGGCGCAGCACACCGTCGTTTCCGAGGACGGATATGCCGCCCTGGCCGCCTCGGCCGCCAAGGACCCGGCGCTGCAGCAGGCGATGGCATCCGAACTGGGTGCGCAGCTGATGACGGCCACCGGCGCCTCCGGTGTGCAGGGCACGGTGCTCGACGCGGCCGTGAGTGCGTACACCGCCAGCGACGTGTTCCCCGGCCAGTTCGCGACCGTGAACCGCCTGGCACACCGGTGGTTGTTCACCGACACGGCGGCCCGCTCGGATGACTCGGGCCGCTGGGTTGTCGACCTGGCCCCGATGCTGGCCGATACCTCGATCAAGCAGACGCTGGTCGGTTTCGGTGTACAGCCGCCGGCCACGCTGGAGGTGCCGCTCACCGAGAAGGTGTCCGCGCATCTGCGGCCCGGGCAGCTGAGATTGGTCGGGGTCTGGGGGCCGTGGGCCAGTGTCGGGGCGGCGGTGCTGACCGCAGTGTTTGCGCTGCTGACCTTGGCCGCCGCCCGAGCACGTGGCAAAGCCCTTGCCGCACTCGGGGTTTCGGCCCTACTGGTGGGGGCGGCCGGATGGGCCGGTATCGAGATCGGACGCCGTTTCGTCGACGACGCATTGAATCACACGACCGGCGACGTGCACGCGATCGCCGACGTGATGGTCGATCACGCGGTGGGCAGCATGCACGTGTGGCTCAACCTCACCCTGACGGTCGGCGGTGGCCTGGTGATCATCGGGGTGATCGTGGCGCTGCTGAGCGGGTTGGGCTCACGGCGTGACGTTGCGTGACGGGTCGGCGCGGCGCTTGCGAAGACCTCCAAGCCGGTAGGCAAGGTAGTAAAGGGCGACGAACAGCCCAACCGATGCGAATCCGATCAGCATGAACTGCACCATCTGCCGGCGGGCGACGGGACAGCGCCCCGTCCCGTCTTGATAGCCGAGCGCAACTAACACCAATCCGACAGCCAGCGTTCCCCCGACCGCATACGCGCTGCCCTCTCTGTTCGTCAGGCAGACCGCTACCGCTGCAACGCAGGCGATCACGATGGCGAGCAGTAGCCACCAGGTTTTCGGGGCCGTGGTGATCTCGCCGTACGAACTGAGCCCGGGCTCACTGGGAGATCGCTTTGCGTCCGAACTTCGCGTGCTGAACGTCAAGGTCCGCCCTCGGATGACGAGATATGGCGTATTCAGATAGGCCCGCACGATGAGTATCGCAGCGACCACGCAAGCAAGGACCAAACCTCCGCGCCAATCCGGCGGATAAAGGGCGAAGAAGGTAGCTATCGTGGCAACGAAAGCGCCGGCCCAGTACAAACGCCTTTCTATCCGAGCCTCTTTGGACGGCAAGAGCGGTGGGAGTGCGATGGCCAGGACTGCCATTACGGCGAATAGGGGATTGATCATCTGATTATCGTGTTGCTGCCTGATAGCCCTGCTCGCCGCCCCACTCGCCCAGGTACGCCCCTCCCGATCAGCGCGCTAATGAAGTCATCGGACACGAACCGAGTCGAGTGAGTGCGGGCGGAGAAGTCAAGACCCGCGGGCGGGGCGGTCGATGTAGTAACCGATGGCGTAGGCAAGCGCGGGAACGAGGAACACCGGGATCGACGCGATGACGATGATCAGCAGTTGGCCACGTTGCTTGCGCCCGATGTCGAATCCGTCCCGGGCGTCGAGGTAGCCAGTCAGCGCAAGCGCCGTTGCAGCTAAAGCGATCGCCGCGATTGTCACCGGGGTCATTCCCTCCGAAAGCCCAACGCCTCCCGCCCCGACACTCAAGACGGACAGTGTCCACCAGTGCGTCGCGGCGGTGACAAGACCGCCGTAGGAGTCCGGAGGTGGGTCCGCGGGCGAATGCGGACTTCCGTCCGGCGCCGGGTCCGGTTGGCTGCGAGTGATCGTGTACGCGAACACGCGTCCGCCGATCTTGACGTAGGAGGTCCGGAAATACGCCACGATTACCGCGACCACGGCGATCGCCGTGAGAGTTATGGCGGACAATTTCCACCCGCGGTTTGCCACCGCTACTGACATCAGAATGGCGCCGAATAGCCAACTTAGCCAATAGATTCGGCGCTCAACGCGAAGGTTGTCGGTATACGCGCTCGCGGCGCTGCCTGTAACGACAACGAGTGCCCCGACAACAATCCAAACGTGGGGCGGTGTCGAGGCGAGAATGCCAACATGGGCGGTGGCCACCGTGTCACCGATCAAGGCCAATTGTGCTTCCTGTTACCGCGTACGACGCTGTCCAGACTAGCTGACCTGGCGTTGCCTGCGTTGCTTCTCGGATGTCTCCAGCAGGGCGCGCTCGGCCCGGACCCAGTTCTGGGTGAGCCCCAGCGCGACGAGGATGTCGGCCGCGGTGATGAGCAGCCCGATGTAGTACATCCACTTCATGCTGGGATCGCGCGCCACGGTGAAGAAGGTGGCCAGGAAGATCGGCCCGACGATGCCGAACACGAACGTCATGCCCTGGAACACCAGATAGCGGGTGAAAACGGTCCAGGGCGTCATTGGCGTCAGCCTAATGTCCGCCACAGATACGTGTAGATCAAAGCCGCGCGGAACGCGGCCTGTGCATTGTCGGCCGCTCCGCCGTGCCCGCCCTCGATGTTCTCGTAGTAGTCCACCCGGTGGCCGGCCGCCTCCAGGGCGGCGGTCATCTTGCGGGCATGTCCCGGGTGCACCCGGTCATCGCGGGTCGAGGTGGTGATCAGGATCGGCGGGTACTGTCGATCAGTCGAAATATTCTGGTACGGCGAATATTTCGAGATGAACTCCCAGTCCTCGGGATCATCGGGGTTGCCGTACTCGGCCACCCACGACGCGCCGGCCAACAGCAAGTGAAAGCGCTTCATGTCCAGCAACGGCACGCTGCACACCAGCGCGCCGAACAACTCCGGGTAGCGGGTCAGCATGATGCCCATCAACAGCCCACCGTTGCTGCCGCCTTGGGCACCCAACTGCGGCACCGTCGTCACCCCCCGGGCGACCAGGTCGCGGGCCACCGCGGCGAAATCCTCGTCCACCAGGTGCCGTCCGGCACGCATCGCCTGGGTGTGCCAGCCCGGTCCGTACTCACCGCCGCCGCGGATGTTGGCCAGCACGTACGTCCCGCCCCGGGCCAGCCACAACCGGCCCAACACACCGTCGTAGGCGGGGGTACGCGACACCTCGAATCCGCCGTAACCACCGAGCAAGGTGGGTCCGCTCGCGCCGGGCCGCCCGACCACGAAATAGGGGACCCGGGTGCCGTCGGCGGACACCGCGAAATGCTGGTTCACCTCCAGCCCGTCGGCGTCGAAGAACGCCGGCGCCCGTTTGATCTCCACGAACTCGCCGGCATCGGTCCCCAGCAGTAACCGCGACGGGGTGACGAATCCGCTTGAGTCCAGGAATATCTCGTCACCGTGCGGGTCGGCGCCGGCGATCACCGTGTTGGTGTTGGCGGGCAACCCCGCAACGTCGGCCGCCGTCCACTCACCCGGGGTCAGGATCTGCACCCGGCTGGCGACATCGGCCAGCGTGACCACCACCAATTTGTCCCGCGTCCACGAGTACTGGTGCAGGCAGGTGTGTTCGTCCGGTTCGAACACCACCGTCACATCGGCTGAGCCGCCGACGAATTCGTGGTAATCGGCGGCCAGCAGCGAACCCGCCGGATAACCCTTCCAGTCGGTGCGCAACTCGATCAGCAGCCAGTCGCGGTGCACCGACACCGTCGCATCGGTCGGCGCGTCGATCCGGATCAACTCGTCGTCGCGCAGCTCGTAGATCTCGTCGTTGAAGAAATCCACCGCCCGGCTGATCAGCGTCCGCTCGAATCCGGGTGTGCGGTCCACCGAGGCCGCGACGATGACGTCGCTGCGTTCGCCGGCGTACACCGTCGGCGCATCGGCGAGGTCCTGGCCACGCTGCCAGCGCTTGACCAGCCGTGCGTAACCGGAATCGGTCAGCGATCCCTCGCCGAAGTCGGTGCCCACCAGCACGGTGTCCGGTCCGGCCCAGGCGATCTGCGTCTTGGCCTCGGGCAGCTCGAATCCGCCGGCCACGAATTCTCTTGTGGCCATGTCGAACTCACGCAACACCACGGCGTCGGCACCGCCCCGCGACAGGCTGATCAGCGCCCGGGAATGATCGGGCTCGAGCACGTCGGCACCGGCCCAGACCCAGTTCTCGCCGTCGGCGCGCGCAAGATCGTCGACGTCGATGACGACGTCCCACACCGGGGACTCGGTCCGGTAGGACTCCAGCGTCGTGCGGCGCCACAATCCGCGCGGGTTGGCCTCGTCCCGCCAGAAGTTGTAGAGGTGTTCGCCGCGGCGGCGCACGTACGGGATCCGCGCGTCGGTGTCGAGCACCTCCAGCGCCTGTGTCCGCATCTGGTCGAACTCCGCCCCACCGAGTTCGGTCAGCGTCGGCTCGTTGTGGCTGCGCACCCACGCCAGCGCGTCGTCGCCGGTGACATCCTCTAGCCAAAGGTAGGGGTCTGTTCCAGAACTCATGTGACCTTTCTACCGTGGGCGTACCGTGAACCCATGACCAGCCGAGCCTTGATCACCCAGCCGGCCGCCGACCTGCTCGCCACGCTGCAGAAGCGCCACGGCGCGTTGATGTTTCACCAGTCCGGCGGCTGCTGCGACGGCTCCTCACCGATGTGCTACCCCCACGGCGACTTCATCGTGGGGGATCGGGACATCCTGCTGGGGGTGCTCGACGTCGGGGATGGCGGGGATGACAGCGGCGTCCCGGTGTGGATCTCGGGTCCGCAATTCGACGTGTGGCAGCACACCCAGCTGATCATCGACGTGGTGCCCGGCCGGGGCAGCGGATTCAGTCTGGAAGCCCCGGAGGGCATGCGCTTCCTGTCCCGCGGCCGGGTGTTCACCGCCGAAGAGACCGCCGAATTGGCCGGGCGGCCGCCGATCACGGGCGCCCAGTACGCCGCCGGCGCCCGCCCCGCCGACGATCAGACCCGGATCGTCGCCGAAGCGGCGCAGTCCTGCCCGCTGCCTACTTCTCGCAGGTGAACTGCACGACGTCGGTCTGCCGGTTGCGGAACAGCTGGGCGCAGCCGGTCAGATACTTCATGTAGCGGTCGTAGACCTCCTGGGACTGGATGGCGATCGCCTCGTCCCGGTGGGCCTCCAGATTGGCCGCCCAGATGTCCAGCGTCTTTGCGTAGTGCGGCTGCAGCGACTGCTTGCGGGTCACCGTGAAACCGGCGGCCGCGGCGTGCTCCTCGACCATCGGGACCGACGGCAGCCGGCCGCCCGGGAAGATCTCGGTGAGGATGAACTTGATGAACCGGGCCAGCTCGAAGGTCAGCGGAATGCCCTGTTCCTTGGCCATTGCGGGGTGCGGCGCGGTGATGGTGTGCAGCAGCATCACCCCGTCCCGCGGCAGCACCCGGTAGGCCTTCGCGAAGAAGTCGGTGTATCGGTCATGACCGAAATGCTCGAACGCGCCGATCGACACGATGCGATCCACCGGTTCGTCGAACTGCTCCCAGCCTTGCAGGAGCACCCGCCTGGTGCGCGGCGTGTCCAGCTGGTCGAAGGTTTCCTGCACATGGGCGGCCTGGTTCTTCGACAGTGTCAGGCCCACCACGTTGACGTCGTACTTCTCGATCGCGCGCCGCATGGTGGCGCCCCAGCCGCATCCGACGTCGAGCAGGGTCATGCCCGGCTGGAGCCCCAGCTTGCCGAGCGACAGGTCGATCTTCGCTATCTGGGCCTCTTCGAGCGTCATACCGTCGCGCTCGAAGTACGCGCAGCTGTAGGTCTGGGTGGGGTCCTGGAAAAGCCGGAAGAAGTCATCGGACAGGTCGTAGTGGGCCTGGACGTCCGCGAAGTGCGGTTTTAATTGTTTGGGCATCGATCATGGCCTCTCGATTGACCTGACGGCGAGGTTTACCTCGCGGTTCTCACCTTTGAAACCACGAAACTGGAGCCTGAATCGTTCAGACGCCCCCCGTTCTCCTGTATTCGTAGCTGACAGGGGAGGGGATGGCTTGACTTTGGACAGAGAGGTGCGTCGAAAAACGCCGGCGGATCCGCCCCGATAGGGTAAGAGCGTGACCCACTATGACGTCGTCGTTATCGGAGCTGGCCCCGGCGGATACGTCGCGGCCATCCGCGCTGCCCAACTCGGCCTGAACACCGCCATCGTCGAACCGAAGTACTGGGGTGGGGTGTGCCTCAACGTCGGGTGTATCCCGTCCAAGGCACTGCTGCGCAACGCCGAGCTGGCCCATATCTTCACCAAAGAGGCCAAGACCTTCGGCATCAGTGGTGAAGCGACCTTCGACTACGGCGCCGCCTTCGATCGCAGCCGCAAGGTGGCCGACGGCCGGGTCGCCGGTGTGCACTTCCTGATGAAGAAGAACAAGATCACCGAGATCCACGGCTACGGGAAGTTCACCGGTCCCAACGGGCTGACCGTGAACCTCAACGAGGGCGGAACCGAAGAGGTCACCTTCGACAACGCGATCATCGCCACCGGGTCGTCCACGCGTCTGGTCCCGGGCACCTCGCTGAGCGAGAACGTCGTCACCTACGAGAGCCAGATCCTGTCCCGGGAGCTGCCCGGCTCGATCATCATCGCCGGCGCCGGTGCCATCGGCATGGAGTTCGCCTACGTGCTGAAGAACTACGGGGTGGATGTCACCATCGTCGAGTTCCTGCCGCGGGCACTGCCCAACGAGGACGCCGAGGTGTCCAAGGAGATCGAGAAGCAGTACAAGAAGCTCGGCGTCAAGATCCTCACCGGTACCAAGGTCGAGTCGATCACCGATTCCGGTAGCGAGGTCACCGTCAAGGTCAGCAAGGACGGCAAGACCGAGGACCTCAAGGCCGACAAGGTGTTGCAGGCCATCGGTTTCGGGCCGAACGTCGAGGGCTTCGGGCTGGAGAACACCGGGGTCGCGCTGACCGAGCGCAAGGCCATCGCCATCGACGACTACATGCGCACCAACGTGCCGCACATCTACGCCATCGGGGACGTGACCGCCAAGCTGCAGCTGGCACACGTCGCCGAGGCCATGGGTGTGGTGGCCGCCGAGACCATCGCCGGGGCCGAGACCATGGCCTTCGGGGATTACCGGATGATGCCGCGGGCCACGTTCTGCCAGCCGCAGGTGGCCAGCTTCGGGTTGACCGAGGAGCAGGCCCGCGCCGAGGGTTACGACGTCGTCGTCGCCAAGTTCCCGTTCACCGCCAACGGCAAGGCGCACGGGCTGGCCGACCCCACCGGTTTCGTCAAGCTGGTCGCCGACCGCAAGCACCTCGAGCTGCTCGGTGGTCACCTGATCGGGCCCGACGTCTCCGAGCTGCTGCCCGAGCTGACGCTGGCGCAGAAGTGGGACCTGACCGCCAATGAGCTGGCCCGCAACGTGCACACCCATCCGACCCTGTCGGAGGCGATGCAGGAATGCTTCCACGGCCTGGTCGGCCACATGATCAACTTCTGATCGCCGGTGCGCTCGAGGGTTGTCGCCGCCATCGGCGGGCTGGTGATCGGCCACATGCTGTGGCTGGCCGGGATCTCCGCGGCCATCGCCTCGTCTGATGTGTCGACCTGGGTGCTGGTCGTCGCGGCGGTGTCATTCCTCGTCGCCGTGGCGGCCGGATACCTGGGCTGGCGCAACTGGCAGAAGAAGTCGCCCGAAGCCGAGGCGCGGGCACTGTTCTGCTGGGCGCTGCCGGTGTCGCCGGTGCTGTTCTCGGTGGCAGTCGTGGGTGTGACGTACGTCTGACGGTATGGAGACGCCGCGGAGAACGCAGAAGCAGCGGGTCGAAGAGTCCGCGCGGCGGCTGGCGGATGCGGCTGTCGCGCTCATCGCGGAGAAGGGCTATGCGGCAACCACGGCCCAAGAAATCGGTCTCCGAGCCGGCTACAGCCGCGACATGGTCAGGGTGCGCTACGGCACCAAGGAGGCTCTGGTTGATTCCGTTTTGACCAGCCTGTACGAGAGCAGGCTGAGAGACCCCGACGAGCCAGAGATGGTGGGTCTGGACCGCGTACTGGCGGTGCCCCGGCTGCTCCATCAGTTCGCTGTCAGTGATCCGGTGCTTCTCCGCGCCATGCTCGCAGCCCGCTCAGCGGTTACAGCAGGCGGCGCTACGCGGACAGTCCTCCCTGTACGGGGCGGGCGTGCACCCGTCGTACATGACCGAGCGGGTCGCGATGACCCTCGCCGCAGGTCTCGGCGATGTCGATCACATCAGAACCATTGAGGCGCTGGACTTTTCGCTAGCCCCTGCCGACATGTGGGGAGGATTGGCCGCGATCGGCTTCGGGGCGGATCCGAGTTCCCTCTCGTCGGACAACATGTTGGCGCGGTATGGCGAGATGTACTACGCCGACACCGTGGCCAACCTTGCGCATTCGTTGACCGGCAGCGACGACGTGCGGATCCAGAACACCCTGCGCGGCCGCCCGGCCACGTCGCGGCTGGAGCTGCCGACGATCACCATCGAGGAAGGAAGGGTGGCTGCCCTGCACCTGGTGACGAACGCCTTCGTCGGAGCCAGCTGCGTTGCGACCAACGAAGAGGTGTGGTTTCTGGGCGCCGCCAACGCCTTTCGCGGCGACGATCTGCCTTTCGAGAACTGGAATCAGGGCTTGATCACCTACACGATAGAAGTCACCGGGCCCGCGACGAAATTGCGGACTCAGCTCGAATACGAGATCCTGGCACCGCGCAATCCGGTCACTCACATGTCGGTACGTGCCGTGATCGACGCCATCGGCCCGGTATGCGACGCCGAGCCGGGGATCGTGATCGACGACGCGATGCCTCGTGTGCGCCGGGATCCTCGCGTCCCGGCGTAGTCGGCCTTTCGCCCGCGGGCGCCACCAGCGCGGTGCCATGATGAGCCGGTGGCGGATGGCAGCATCAGGGCCCTGCTGCGCCAATGGTGGCATCAGCGTGATGACTACGACTGGCGCATCGACTTCCTGCGTGGCCGAGGCCTGCTGCCGATCCTGCGCTACCTGATCGCCGGCATCGGCGCGGTGCTCGGTCTGCTGGGCGCGATCAATGCGGTCGCGCCGCCGGTGGCCGACGGCGCGCTCGTGCGGCTGGGTTGGGCAGCCGTCTCGCTCGGATCGCTGGTGTGGGCGGTGCGCTGGGCGCGGCGGCCCTGGCCGACCCTACGCGAATCGACTGCCCTGCTGATCTACGTCGACGTGCTCATCACCCTGTCGACGCTGCTGTTCGGCGATCCGAACCTGGCGATGTCGGGCATGCCGCTGCTGCTGTGCGCCGGTGCGTACGTGGTGTTCTTCCACGGCCCGCGACTACACCTCGTGCACATCGGCTGGTGTGTGCTCTCCGTCGGTGGAGTCGCGGTGTGGCTGGGCGCCGACACTCCGATCGGCGGTCTGCAGGTGGCGGTATCGCGGGCGGTCATCGGTCTGGTCGTGACAGCGTGCATCCTGCCGGCGCTGCAGTTCGGCTTCTGGTTGCTGCAGGGCAGCTCGAAGCAGTCGCTGACCGATCCGCTGACAGAGCTGACGAACCGGCGCGGACTGTCCATGTCGGTGAAGCGACTCAACGAGCGGGCGCCTGCCACCGCAGACCTGTGTGCCTTGCTGATCGACGTCGACGGGTTCAAGGCGGTCAACGACACCCTCGGTCACGGCGTGGGGGACGAGGTGCTGATTCGCACCGCCCGCAGGATCCGCCAGAGCGTGCGGAGCGACGCGGTGGTCGTCCGGTGGGGCGGGGAGGAGTTCCTGGTGGTGGACCGGATACCGGCGACTCAGGCCGGCGCAGTGGCCGAGCGGGTTCGCGCGGCGGTGGCCGCGCCCGCACAACCGGCCGTGACGGCGAGCATCGGGGTTGCGGCCACCACCTCTTCGGGCACCGATCTGGTCGACGTGATCTGCGCCGCGGACGCCGCGATGTACGAAGCCAAAGCCTGTGGCGGCGACCGGATCGCGATCGCGGCCACAGTCTGAGCCGCTAGTCCGGGAAGTCCAGCGGTATCCGCAGTGTCGCCATGGTGGCCGCCAGCGCATCGTATTGCCCTGCGAGCGTGCAGAATTCGATGAGCTGGGCGCGGTTGTAGAGCTTGGCCAGCGCGGTCCAGGTCTCCGGGGACATGGACCGGGTGATGACGAACTCGTCGGTCGCGGTGATCAGTACCCGCTGCCGCGGGGTGAGACCCTCGGCGTCGGGCCCCTCGAAGATGGCGGCCTGGGTGGCGGCGTCCAGGCCCCGGCTGCGGGCCAGCCGGCGATGTTGCTGCAACTCGTACTCGCAGTCACGCAGATGCCCCACCCGCAGGATCACCGTCTCGGCGTCCTGGCGGGACAGCTTGCCGGCGTAGAGCAGATACCCCGAGAACGGCAACCAGGCCAGGAACAGCAGCCGATGTTGGCCGAGCACGTTGAACAGATGGAACTTCGGTGCCCGGATGCCGCGGGCGCCCGCCTTGGCGATCGCCCAGTTGACCGGGCCCAGTTCGCGGAAGCCGCCGGGCGGTATGCGGGCAGGTGTCGTCATGTCTGCTTCACCAGATAAGGAGACACCGTGCTGCGGTGTTCGTCGAGGTCGAGGGCGCGGCCGAGTGCGGGGAACGCGCGCTGCGGGCAGTTGTCGCGTTCGCAGACGCGGCAGCCGGCGCCGATCGGGATCGCTGCGATCTTGGAATCACCGGTCAGGGCCAACCCTTCGGAGTAGACCAGCCGGTGCGCATGACGGAGTTCACAGCCCAGGCCGATCGCGAACGTCTTTCCAGGCTGACCATAGCGCGCGGCGCGGCGTTCGACGGTGCGTGCCACCCACATGTACTGCCGGCCGTCGGGCATCTGGGCGATCTGCACCAGGATCTTGCCCGGATTGGCGAACGTCTCGTAGACATTCCACAGCGGACAGGTGCCGCCCGCTGACGAGAAGTGAAAACCGGTGGCGGACTGGCGTTTCGACATGTTGCCCGCCCGGTCGACGCGCACGAAGGACAGTGGCACCCCGCGCATGGACGGCCGCTGCAGGGTGGACAGCCGGTGCGCGATGGTCTCGTAGGAGACCGAGTAATACGCCGACAGCCGCTCGACGTCGTAGCGGAACTCTTCGGCGACGGTATGGAACTGGGTGTAGGGCAGCACGGTGGCCGCGGCGAAGTAGTTGGCCAGCCCGAGTCGGGCCAGTGTGCGGGATTCGTCGCTGGTGAACTTGCCCTCGTCGGTCAGCTTGTCGATGAGGTCGCCGAACTCCAGGTAGGCCAGCTCGGCGGCGAGTTTGAAGACGTACTGGCCGCTGGCGAGATGGCTGCCGATCTCCAGGGTCCGGGTCGCGGGATCGAAGCGGTGCAGCACACCCTCGCCCAGGGTCTCGCGTTTGACGATGTGCACGCCGTGCACCGCGGTCAGCCGGGCCGAGAGTTCGCCGGCCAGGTCGGCCCGGTGCATGCGCATCCGGATGGTCAGGTCCTCGGCGGCGGTGTCGAGTTCGTGCAGGTAGTTCTGCCGCTGATAGAAGTAGTCGCGCACCTCTTCGTGCGGCATCGTGATGGTGCCCGAGCCGCTGCCGCCGGCGGCGGGGCTGCCCGTGCTGAACCGGTCCTCGGTGGCGGCGGCCAGTTGCGTGGTGGTGAGCCGGTAGCGCTGGTGCAGGTTCACCATGGCGCGGGCGACCGACGGATGCGCGGCCACCAGGTCGGCGAGCTCGGCTGCGTCGATATCGAGGTCGAGATCGCGGTCCATGGTGATCTCACGCAGCTCGGCGACCAGCCGGGTGTCGTCCTGGGAGGCGAAGAAGGTGGCGTCGACCCCGAACACCTCGGTGATGCGCAGCAGCACGGCAACGGTCAGCGGCCGCACGTCGTGTTCGATCTGATTGAGGTAGCTGGGGGAGATCTCCAGCATCTGAGCCAGCGATGCCTGGCTGAATCCGCGTTCGCTGCGCAGTTGGCGGACCCGCGATCCGACGAACGTCTTGGCCATTCGGTCCAGGGTAATGACCATTGCAAAGATTGGCTTTGCATTGTTGGCAGACCAATATGGAAGACATGAGTGGTTTGGCCAAGACGATGATGCCCGTGCCCGACGGCCACCCCGACGTGTTCGACACCTCATGGTCGTTGCGGATGGCCGATGTGGACCGGGACGGCCGACTGCGGTTCGACGGTGCGACGCGGCACATCCAGGACGTGGGCCAGGATCAGCTGCGGCAGATGGGTTACGAGGATGTCCACCCGGCCTGGATCGTCCGCCGGACGATGATCGACCTCGTCGAACCGATCCAGTTCCCCGACATCCTGCGGCTGCGGCGGTGGTGTTCGGGCACCTCGACGCGGTGGTGCGAGATGCGGGTGCGCATAGAAGGCAGGCGGTCAGGCCTCATCGAATCCGAAGCGTTCTGGATCTGCTTCAGCCGGGAGACGCAGAGCCCGGGCCGCATCGCCGACGACTTCCTCGCCGGGCTGCGCCGCACGACAGATGTGGACCGGCTGCGCTGGAAGGGATATCTCAAGGCCGGCGCCCGCGAAGACGCGGTCGCCGTCCGCACGTACCCGGTGCGCGTCACCGATATCGACCTGTTCGACCACATGAACAACTCGGTCTACTGGAGCGTCGTCGAGGACTATCTCGACACCGTCCCGCAGCTTCTCGCGGCGCCGCTGCGGGTGACCATCGAGCACGACTCCGCGGTCGCGCTCGGGGACGATCTGGAGATCCTGGTGCACGTGTATCCGCCCGGATCGACGGACAAATTCGGTCCGGAGCTCGCCGACCGCAGTGTTACAACGCTCACATACGTCGTCGGCGACGAGACCAAAGCGGTCGCCAGCCTGTTCGCTCGCTGACCCTGGCGGTTTAACAGTACGGGCGTACTGACCAGCGACAATTGGCTACCGGCAAGTAGATTCTGAACCGGTACAGCAGATTGCGTGCTTCGCAAAGTTAGCAAGTTAACGCGCTGCGTTAGCCGAAATTGGCAACTGAAACGGGTGGACCTGCGCATATGTCGTAGGGCATCCTCGGATTAGCACACCCGCGAGGTGGCGGTGGCATTAACAACCGGCAGTGTTGAAAGGCCGCGGCGACCCTCGCACCTGTTAACCCGTTAGGAGAGCCATGTCCACCGTTGGCACGCCGAAGAGCCCGGAGCAGATCCAGCACGACTGGGACCACAACCCCCGCTGGAAGGGCGTCACCCGCACCTACACCCCCGAGGACGTCGTCGCGCTGCAGGGCCACGTCGTCGAGGAGAACACCCTGGCCCGCCGCGGCGCCGAGGTGCTGTGGGACCAGCTGCACAACATGGACTACGTCAACGCGCTCGGCGCGCTGACCGGCAACCAGGCCGTGCAGCAGGTGCGCGCCGGCCTCAAGGCCATCTACCTGTCCGGCTGGCAGGTCGCCGGTGACGCCAACCTCTCCGGCCACACCTACCCCGACCAGAGCCTCTACCCGGCCAACTCGGTGCCGCAGGTGGTCCGCCGCATCAACAACGCGCTGCTGCGCGCCGACCAGATCGCCAAGGTCGAGGGCGACACCTCGGTGGAGAACTGGCTGGCCCCGATCGTCGCCGACGGTGAGGCGGGCTTCGGTGGCGCGCTCAACGTCTACGAACTGCAGAAGGCCATGATCGCCGCCGGTGTCGCCGGATCGCACTGGGAGGACCAGCTGGCCTCGGAGAAGAAGTGCGGCCACCTCGGTGGCAAGGTGCTGATCCCGACCCAGCAGCACATCCGCACGTTGACGTCTGCCCGGCTCGCGGCTGACGTGGCTGACGTGCCGACCCTGGTGATCGCCCGCACCGACGCCGAGGCCGCCACCCTGATCACCTCCGACGTGGACGAGCGCGACCGCCCGTTCATCACCGGTGAGCGCACCTCCGAGGGCTTCTACCGGGTGCAGAACGGCCTGGAGCCGTGCATCGCCCGCGCCAAGGCCTACGCGCCGTACGCCGACCTGATCTGGATGGAGACCGGCACCCCGGACCTGGAGCTGGCCAAGAAGTTCGCCGAGGGCGTCAAGTCCGAGTTCCCGGACCAGATGCTGTCCTACAACTGCTCGCCGTCGTTCAACTGGAAGCAGCACCTGGACGACGACACCATCGCCAAGTTCCAGCGCGAGCTGGGCGCGATGGGCTTCAAGTTCCAGTTCATCACGCTGGCCGGCTTCCACGCCCTGAACTACTCGATGTTCGACCTGGCCCACGGCTACGCCCGCGAGCAGATGAAGGCCTACGTCGAGCTGCAGGAGCGCGAGTTCGCCGCCGAGGAGCGCGGTTACACCGCCACCAAGCACCAGCGTGAGGTCGGCGCCGGCTACTTCGACCGGATCGCCACCACCGTGGACCCGAACAGCTCGACCACCGCGCTGGCCGGTTCCACCGAAGAGGGTCAGTTCCACTAGGTCAGTTCCAGCAGGTCGATTCCACCTGCGAACCGAACGCATGACAGCATGAGCCCCGCCCGGAGTTCTGGGCGGGGCTCATCGCTGCAGACAGTGAGGAAGAAACAGTTGAGCATCGAACGAGTCGGCGTGATCGGCGCCGGGCAGATGGGCGGCGGCATCGCCGAGGTGTGCGCCAAGGCCGGTGCGCAGGTCGTCGTGTACGAACCCGCCGCCGCACTGCTGGACGCCGGCAAGGCGCGTATCACCGCGTCGCTGGACCGGGCGGCGGCCAAGGGCAAGCTCAGCGAGGGTGACCGCGACGCCGCGCTGGGCCGGCTGACCTTCACGACGAACCTGGCCGATTTCGCCGACCGGCAGCTGGTGATCGAGGCCATCGTCGAGGACGAAGCGGTCAAGACGAAGGTGTTCGCCGAACTCGACGCGATCGTCACCGACCCCGACGCCGTGCTGGCGTCGAACACCTCGAGCATTCCGATCATGAAGATCGCAGCGGCGACGAAGAACCCGCAGCGGGTGCTCGGGCTGCACTTCTTCAATCCGGTGCCGGTGCTGCCGCTGGTCGAGCTCATCTCGACGCTGGTCACCTCCGGCGACGCGCTGGAGCGTGTCGAAGAATTCGCTGGCAAGATCCTGGGAAAGCAGGTCGTGCGGTGCGGCGACCGGTCCGGCTTCGTGGTGAACGCGCTGCTGGTGCCCTACCTGCTGGCTGCCATCCGGATGGTGGAGTCCGGATTCGCCACCATCGAGGATGTCGACACCGCCGTCGTCGCCGGGTTGTCGCACCCCATGGGCCCGTTGCGGCTGTCGGACCTGGTCGGGTTGGACACCCTCAAGCTGATTGCCGACAAGATGTACGAAGAGTTCAAGGAACCGCTCTACGGTCCGCCGCCGCTGCTTTTGCGCATGGTGGAGGCAGGGCAACTGGGCAAGAAGTCGGGTAAGGGCTTCTACGATTACTGACCGGTCCTTAATGTTTAGCCTAGCTAATATGGGGTACCATCTTCGAATGCGGCTCGAGTAGGCCTCCCGGGGGTCTCTCCGGGCTGCGGTCGCCAAATCAACAGACGAGGTTATTTTTCGCATGTCAAACGTCGAGTCCGATCTTGCGCCGTACTACGAGGAGTCGCAGTCGATCTACGACATCTCGAACGAGTTCTATGCCCTGTTCCTGGGCCCGACCATGGGCTACACCTGTGGTTACTACGAGCGCGAGGACATGACCCTCGACGAGTCGCAGAACGCGAAGTTCGACCTGGCGCTGGGCAAGCTCGGCCTGGAGCCCGGGATGACGTTGCTGGACATCGGCTGCGGTTGGGGCGGCGCGCTGGAACGAGCGCTGATCAAGTACGACGTCAACGTCATCGGCATCACGCTGAGCAAGGCGCAGTCCGACTACGCCCGTGAGCGGCTGGCCAAGATCGACACCAAGCGCAACGTCGAGATCCGGCTGCAGGGCTGGGAAGAGTTCAACGAGCCCGTCGACCGCATCGTGTCGATCGGCGCGTTCGAGGCCTTCAAGCAGGAACGCTACCCGGTGTTCTTCGAGCGGGCCTACAGCATCCTGCCCGACGACGGCGTCATGCTGCTGCACACCATCCTGGCGCACACGCAGCAGTTCTTCCGC
Organism: Mycolicibacterium canariasense; assembly: GCF_002101555.1. Taxonomy (GTDB): domain Bacteria; phylum Actinomycetota; class Actinomycetes; order Mycobacteriales; family Mycobacteriaceae; genus Mycobacterium; species Mycobacterium canariasense. Next base: position 128,859 of record NZ_LQOL01000081.1, on the reverse strand, counting down.
GAGAACAACATCAAGATCACGCTCAGCGACCTGAAGTTCATGAAGTTCATCGGCGAGGAGATCTTCCCCGGTGGGCAGCTGCCGGCGGTCGAGGACATTGAGAAGCTGGCCGCCGACACCGGCTTCGAGCTCAAGCGCACCCACCTGCTGCAGCCGCACTACGCGCGCACGCTGGACATGTGGGCCGCCAATCTGGAAGCCAAGAAGGACGAGGCCATTGCCCTGCAGGGGCAGGAGGTCTACGACCGGTTCATGAAGTACCTCACCGGCTGCGCCGACTTCTTCCGCCGCGGCATCACCAACATCGGCCAGTTCACCCTGGCCAAGTAGGTCTCCCGAGAAGCGCCGAGACTACGGTTTCTAGCGAGATTCGCCTCGATTCTCGCTATTTTCCGTAGTCTCGGCGCTTTTCAGTGCGTGCCGGACGCGCGCGATCACGGCCGCCGGCTCTTGGCGGAGGTGCCGCGCGCTGACCCGCACGATGGTCCAGCCCCTGGCTGCCAGGAACTCCAACCGGTCGATGTCCGCGCTGTGGTTGACCGGATCTGTCCAGTGTTGCTCCCCGTCGTATTCGACGCCCACCAACCGCTGCGGCCAGCCCAGGTCGATCCGACGCACCACCCGGCCCCACTCGTCGCGTACCGGTATCTGGGTGGCCGGCCGCGGGAGCCCCGCGCGCACCAGCAGCAAGCGGACGCGCGTCTCCTGCGGCGACTCCGCTCCTGGGTCGACGAGGTCGAGGACCTTGCGCAGGCGGCGGATCCGCCGGGCTCCTGGGTAGCGGTCGGCGATGGCGGCCACGGCTGCCACGCCGACGCCCGTGTGGTTCAGCAACGCATCGATGCGGATGACACCGGTGTCCTCGGGCAGGCGTCGCCCCAGGTCGTAACAGGTGCGTGCGGTCGTCGTGCACCGGATGGCGCCGATGGTGGTGATTTCGTCCTCGGCGATCGCGCCGGAATGCACCACGATGCCCGGCGGACTGGGTTTGCGCACTCGAGCCAGTTCGGCGGGGGCGTCGGGCGGTAGCCATCTGCTGCCCAGCATCGCCGCGGCCGAATAACCCACCAACGTCGCGCGCCGACCCGACCACATCCAGGCGGCGATGGCCCGTGACCGGGCGTCCATCTCGATATCCGCCGGAGCGTAGACATTGCGGTGCAGCTTGCGGTACTTCGTCTGCAAACCGTGCCGGGAGATCGCACCGGATTCCATTGCCTCCGTGCCCAGGAAGATTTCGGCCACACCGGTTTTCGACGCAGGACGGGCACCCGCGGTTCCACCCGCGCCGGGACTACGGTTGTTGCGGCGAAAACGCCCCAAACACGCCAGAAACCGTAGTCTCGGCGCGCCCGGTCATGCCTTCGCCAGCCGCTTCTTCTCGGCCTTGACGTCGAAATCGGCCGGCGGCCAGGCCAGGTTGAACTCCTTGAGCGCCTCGATCAGCAGCTCCAGGATGGCCAGCCGGCTGTACCACTTGCGGTTGCACGGGATGACATGCCAGGGCGCATAGTCGGTCGACGTGCGGTCCAGCATCACCTGGTAAGCCTCCTGGTACTTGGGCCACAGCAGCCGCTCGTCGATATCGGCGGGGTTGTACTTCCAGTACTTGTCCGGCCGGTCCAGGCGCTCGGCCAGCCGTTTCTTCTGCTCGTCGAGTGAGACGAACATGGCCACCTTGACGATCTTGGTGCCGCCCTCGACCAGCTCCTTCTCGAACGCGTTGATCTCGTCGTAGCGCGCGCCCCAGACTTCCGGCGGCACCAGATCGTGCACCCGCACGATCAGCACGTCCTCGTAGTGCGAACGGTCGAACACCCCGATGTGCCCGGCCGCGGGCAGTGCATTGCGGATCCGCCACAGGTAGTGGTGCGCCAGCTCCTCCTCGGTCGGCTTGCCGAAGCTGGCATAGTCGATGCCCTGCGGATTGCCCGCTCCCACAACGTGTTTGACGATGCCACCCTTGCCCGCGGTATCCATACCCTGCAACACCAGCAGCAGCGAGCGGGTGTCGCCGGCCCGGCTGTTGGCGTACAGCATCTCCTGCAGCTCGGCGAACCGGATATTGCGCTCGGCCTGCAGCACCGGGGCGTCACGCTTGGAGCCGACGAACCCCGGGGTGGCGTCCGGGTCGATCGCCGCGACCAAGGCGCCGGGCTTGAATTCCAGATGGGTGTGCGGCTCGTGGGTCCACAGGGCCGGCAGATCGGAGTCGGGTGAGGTCACGCCGCCAGTCAAGCAGCTACCGCGGCAATGACGGCGACGGATGGGGCTGCGAGTTGAACTTTTCCAGCGACCCGCCCACCTCGACGATGCCGCACAGCGCGCTCCAGGACAGCATCGTCAGGTAGTCGATCAGTTCGTCGGTGCTCATCCGGGGATTGGACATCCAGGAGTGGGTCGCCAGCTGCACGCCGCCGACGATGTGGAATGCCCACGGCTCCACGCCTTTGGTGTCCATGCCCGCGTTGCCCATCCGGCGCCGCAGCATGACGGCGAGCATGCGGGCGATGATCTGCTCGGAGTCGTTGATGGCCTTGGTTCGGCTGGCCGAACTGTTGGACATCACGAATCGGTACGGCTCCGGCTCGGCGGCCACGGTGTCGACGTAGACCCGGATGATCTCGCGCACCAGGGCGTAGCCGTCCAGGTTCGAGGACAGTGCCGCGGCCATGTTCGGGATCAGCGTGGTCTGGGCGAACCGCATCATCACCGCGGTGGTGAGGTCGTTCTTGTCGACGAAGTAGCGGTACAGCACGGTCTTGGACACGCCGATCTCGGCAGCGATCTCGTCCATGCTGACATTGCTGCCGCGCTGGCGAATCGCCTCCAAAGTGCCGTCCACGAGTTCGTTTCGACGATCCACCTTGTGCTGATGCCAGCGTCGTTTGCGGCCGTCGGTCTTTGCCACCGCCGCTGCGCTCTGCTGTGCCACTGTCGTGAAAATCCGTTCACTAGGTCGTCTCGATAATACGGTGGTGAGGGGCCGCCGGTCGATCGACTGCGCCGCGCCGTCGGCCGGTAGCGGATGATGGAGCTGTGGCGCACAGACCAGCTCCCGGACCGCCGTCGCTGACCGCCGGTTTCGCTGCGGCGATGACAGCGGCGGACGCCGGGCCGGATGCGCAGGCCGACCGGGAACGCCGCCGCGCACTGCGGCGGATGAAGGCCGTCGCGCTCGGTTTCCTGATCGGCGCGACGGTGCTGTTCCTGGTCTGCACGTGGCTTCAGTCCCGCGGTGCCGCCGGCTGGGTGGGCTATGTGCGGGCCGCCGCCGAGGCCGGCATGGTCGGCGCCCTGGCCGACTGGTTCGCGGTGACGGCGCTGTTCAAACACCCGCTGGGCATCCCGATCCCGCACACCGCGATCATCAAACGGAAGAAGGACCAGCTGGGCGAGGGGCTGGGCACCTTCGTCCGGGAGAACTTCATGTCACCCGAGGTGGTCGCGACCAAGCTGCGCGACGCCGAGGTGGCCGGCCGGCTGGGCAAGTGGTTGTGCGAGCGCAGCCACGCCGAGCGGGTGGCCGCCGAGGTGTCGACGGTGCTGCGGGTGCTCGTCGAGATGCTGCGCGACGAGGACGTCCAGCACGTGCTGGACCGGATGATCGTCAAGCGCATCGCCGAACCGCAGTGGGGACCGCCGGTGGGTCGGGTGCTGTCCGGCCTGCTTGCCGAGCAGCGCCAGGAGGCGCTGCTGCAGTTGCTGGCCGACCGGGCCTTCCAGTGGTCGCTGAACGCCGGCGAGGTGATCGAGCGGGTCATCGAACGCGATTCGCCGTCCTGGTCGCCGCGCTGGGTGGACCACCTGGTGGGCGACCGCATCCATCGCGAGCTGATGGACTTCACCGACAAGGTGCGCCGCGATCCCAACCACGAGCTGCGCCGGTCGGCAACCAAATTCCTGTTCGAGTTCGCCGACGATCTCCAGCACGACGAGGCCACCATCGCGCGTGCCGAGCGGGTCAAGGAGCAGATCATGGCCCGCGACGAGGTCACCAAGGCCGCCGAGACGGCCTGGACCGCGGCCAAGCGCATCGTGCTGGAGTCGGTCGACGACCCGTCCTCGGCGCTGCGGACCCGGATCGCCGACTCGGTGGTCCGGATCGGGGAGTCGCTGCGTGACGACGCCGGCCTGCGCGACAAGGTGGACAACTGGATCGTGCGTGCGGCGCAGCACCTGGTCGCCCAGTACGGGACGGAGATCACGGCGATCATCACCGAGACGATCGAACGCTGGGACGCCGACGAGGCCAGCCGCCGGATCGAGCTGCACGTGGGCCGTGATCTGCAGTTCATTCGGATCAACGGCACGGTGGTCGGGGCGCTGGCGGGGCTGGTGATCTATTCGGTGGCGCAGCTGCTGTTCTGAGCCTCTGCTAGCTAGTGCTTGCAATTGTTAGCACTCGGTCGTACCGTGAGTTGTAGCCCGTAACAACCCGACGGATCGAGGCTTGAGATGTCGCAGGACGAAGACACCGCTTCGGCCAACGACAAGATCGTTGCCGTGGTGGGCAATGCCGCCTCCGATATCGGCAGCTTCATCCGTGCCCAGCGCGAGGCGGCGCAGGTTTCGGTGCGCCAACTCGCGGAGAAGGCCGGCGTCAGCAATCCCTACCTCAGTCAGATCGAGCGGGGACTGCGTAAACCGTCGGCCGATGTGCTCAACCAGATTGCCAAGGCGCTACGGGTCTCGGCCGAGGTTCTCTACGTGCAGGCCGGGATTCTCGAGCCGTCCGAGGGTAGTCAGGTCCGTGACGCGATCATCGGTGATAACGCGATCACCGAGCGGCAGAAGCAGGTGCTGCTCGACATCTACACATCGTTCTGTCAGCAGAACGAAGCCGAAGCAGCAGCCGGGTCCGGCGCTGAGGAGGAAGCGGAAGGGGTGCCGCCCACGTCTGAATCTCAAGCCACCACAACACAACCGTTCAACGAACACTGACCTTTGGAAGGAACAGCCATGCCCGAGAAGACCACCCAGCCGTCCATCGAAGACCTCAAGGCCCCGCTGCTGGCCGCCGTCGGCGCCGCCGACCTGGCCCTGGCCACTGTCAACGAGATCGTCGCCAGCCTGCGCGAGCGCGCCGAGGATGCCCGCACCGACGCCCAGGGCCGCGTCGAAGAGGGCCGCGCCCGGCTGACCAAGCTGCAGGAAGAGCTGCCCACCCAGTTCGAGGAACTGCGCGACAAGCTGACCTCCGACGAGCTGCGCAAGGCCGCCGAGAAGTACACCGAAGAGGCGCAGGCCACCTACAACAAGCTCGTCGAGCGCGGCGAGGCCGCCCTGGAGCGGCTGCGTAACCAGCCCGCGCTGGAAGGTGCCGCGGCCCGCGTCGAGGGCGTCACCGATCAGGCCGTCGAGCTGACCCAGGATGCGCTGGGCACCGTGGCGTCGCAGACCCGCGCCGTCGGTGAGCGTGCCGCCAAGCTGGTCGGCGTCGAACTGCCGAAGAAGGCTGTCCCGGAGAAGGCCGCTCCCGCCAAGAAGGCGCCGGCCAAGAAGGCGCCGGCCAAGAAGGCCGCCCCGGCCGCCACCACCACGACCGCGGCCAAGAAGGCCCCGGCCAAGAAGGTCACCCAGAAGTAAGTTCGACGCCGAGGACGGCACCCGCCTAGGCTGCAGGTGTGATGCTTGCAGACCTGGCGGGTGCCATCCTATTTGTGCTGGTCGGGATCGTCGTCCTGGTCGGCGTGTACTCGTTCGTCCATGCGGCGATGCAACGGCCCGACGCCTACACCGCCACCGGCAAGCTCACCAAGCCGGTGTGGCTGCTGATCCTCGGGGTCGGCGTGCTGCTGGCCCTGCTGATGCGCGACGCGTTCGGCGCGGCCATCTGCGCCTGCGCGGCGGGCGTCTATCTCGTCGACGTCCGGCCGAAGATCCTTGAGATCCAAGGCAAGTCGCGCTGACGGCCGACCCGCGATGCGCCCGCTGATCGCGGCGTTCGCGGTGGCGGCCGCGACGCTGTGCGCGGCACCGGTCGCCCACGCCGACGGCCATTACGTCGACCACACCCGATGGGTGAAATGGGGCGACCTGTCCAGCCTGCGGGTCTATCCCACCCCGGCCGCCCGGGCCGAGTCCGCCCGCCCCGGCACGCTCGCCGAGGCCGCCGCGGCCTGGGCCGAGGTACTGGCCGACGCGCCCGACGCGGATCTGCCGGGAATGTACGCCCAGTTCCTGTGCCACTGGCAGTACGCCGAGATCGCCGAGCCGGGCAAGACCAGCTGGAATCTGGAGCCGTGGCGGCCGGAGGTCAGCGACACCGCCATGTTCGCCGCCGGGTGCAACCCCGGCGGCACCGAGGAACCGTTCTAGTCCAGCCCGGCGAAGCAGGGATCGCCGCCCTGACCGCTGCGGCCCGGGGGCATCGTCGCGTTGCGCGTCACGAACTTCGCGGTCACCCCGGAGTCGGTGACCTGCACACTCTCGGCGTGGATACCCAGCGGAATGTCCTTGGTGATCTGATCGAGGAACGCGTCGAGCGCCGGCTGCACCGTCTCGCGGGGCAGCATGAAGCCCAGACCGGACAGGCTCTGCACCGCCAGGGTCAGGTTGTCGTTCTGCACCTCCGGCTTGACGACGATGCTGCCGAGTGCGGCCTGCAGTTCGATGGTGCCGTCACTGGGATGGGTACTCACGCTGCTGACGAAGCTGCCGACCAGGGGAATCTGGTTCTGGATGGTGTTCTTGATGCCGTTGGCGGTCCAGGTGATGTTCGCGTCCAGCGCGCCGATGGTGCCGGGCGCGTTCTGGTTTCCGGTCAGCCGGACGTCGTTGATGATGATCTGGGCCTTCATCCCGTCGGCTTCGCGGATCCTGTTGCCCGCGGTGGTCACCGTGATGTTGTTGTAGTGCTTGGCCAGATGCTGCAGCAAGAACGGGGTCTTGCCGAACGACACGTCGACGTTGTCCTGCACCACGCAGGAGGTGATCTGGGTGACGGTCTTGTCGGCGATGTGCCGGGCCACCAGCTCCGAACCCACGGCACCGGCCACCACCAGGGCCAGCACGATGACCACCACCAGCACGATCGACAGCGGATCGCGGAACAGGCCCGCGACCTTGGCGCCGAAGGATTTCGGTGGCTCGGCGCCGGGCGGCGGTGGCGGCAGCGGAGCTCCCGCGCCGGCAGGAGGCCCGGCGGGCGCTGCTTCGGTGGGTTGAGCCCAGGGATCGGTCACGCTGTCGATTGTGCCTTAGCGAACGGCGTGCGATTACGCAGCACCGCGATCGTCTCCCTGGCGCGGGCGGCGGCGTCGAGGTCGATATCGGTCACCACCAGCTGCGGTTCGGCCCCCGCGGCCTGCACGATCTCGCCCAGGGCCGACGCCACCAGGCTGCCGCCGACCCCGGTCGGGCCCAGCGCGGCGATCGCGTCCCCGGGGTAGGCCTGGTCGACCGCGGCCACCACCGCGGTGGTGTCGATGGCGCGGGCCCGGGCCAGCAGGGTCCACTGGTCCAGCTTGCCGGGGCCGGTGCCCCAGGACGCGTGCACGGTGATCAGCTGGGCGCCGCGGTCGGCCAACTCGAGGTAGAGCTCGGGGAACCGGACGTCGTAGCAGAGCGTCAGGCCGACCTTGACGCCGTCGGATTTTCCCCCGTCGCTGCGCTCGCCCCGGATGTCGATGACCACCGGTTCGGTGCCCGGCGCCACGGTCTTGGACTCGGCGAACCCGAACGCGTCGTAGAGGTGGATCTTGTCGTAGTGCGCCTCAACGCCCGGGCCGGAGGCGACCAGTGTGTTGGTGACCCGCCCGTCACCCGACGGGCAGAACATCCCGGCGACGACGGTGATCCCGGTTTCCTGCGCGACGGCGCGCACCCCGTCGGCCCAGCGGCCGTCCAGCGGCTCGGCCACCGGCGCCAGCGGCACGCCGAACCGGCACATGGTGGCCTCGGGGAACAACACCAGGGCGGCCCCGTCCGCGGCGGCCTCGCGGGTGTACCGCGTGACGGCCTCCAGGTTCGCGGCCGGATCGATGCCGGACCGGATCTGTGCCAGGGCAATCCGCATGCCATCCAGCCTAGTGCGGCGCGACGGCCTGCCAGGGCACCGTGAGCACTCCGTCGCGCAGCCGCCGGCGCGACGGCTGCACCGGCAGTCCCTGGCCGCGCAGCGCGTCGAGCATCGCCCGCCAGCGCACCCGCGGGCCGAACACGCCCTGCCCGGCGGCCGCCGCCCAGGCGCGGTCCGCCGCGGTCAGCAGGTCGTGGATCGGCTGGCCCGCAACGTTGTGGTGGATGAGCACCTTCGGCAGTCGCTCGGCCAGATCGGACGGGCGGTCGATGGCGAACGGATCACACGCCAGGGTCAGGCTGACCGGGCCCGACGCGTCGAGCAGCACCCAGCAGCAGCGCCGGCCCAGCTCGTCGCAGGTGCCGTCGACGATCAGCCCGCCGGGGGCCAGTCGGGTGCGCAGCTGCTCCCAGGCGCTGTCCACCTCGGTCACCGGATACTGGCGCAACACGTTGAAGGCACGTACCAGCACCGGCCGCAGGCCGGCCAATTCGAATCCGCCCAGCTCGAATTCGACGCCGGTGTCCGCCGCGCGCGCGGTGGCCACCCGCTGCGGGTCGATCTCCAGGCCGACCACCCGGACATCGGGCCGGACCGCGCGCAGCCGGGCGGCCAGCTCGACGGTGGTGACCGGCAGCGCGCCGTAGCCGAGGTCGACGACGAGCGGCTGCGCGGCGGCCAGCAGCGCCGCGCGGACGGCGGGCGAGTGCACCAGCCAGCGGTCGCTGCGGCGCAGCCGGTTGTAGCCCGTGGTGCCACGCGTCGGCGAGCCGACCGGTCTACCCTGCGGCGAGCCGACCGGCCTGCTCAGCCGTGATCCCTGATCCACTCGCTGGTGAAGACCTGCTCCAACCGCAGCATCTCCATCAGGTGACCACCGATGAAATTCTCCAGCTTCCCGCCCACCAGCGGGATCTTCACCTCGATGGTGACGTGCACATCGCCGCGCGCGCCGCAGGTTCCGTCAGTGGTGTCATAGAGCGTCGCGGTGGCCTCGACCCTGGCCGGGGTGCCGGGCAGGTCACCCTTGATGGTCGCGGTGGCGCGGCCGGCCCCGGACTCCGCGCCGAGCAGCGGGGTCCAGCGCTCCTCGCGGATCAGGGTGAGGTCGCCGCGGTGGAACTGGGTGACCAGCGCGGGCAACTTGGTGGGCCGGACGGTCTGGGTGGTCACCACCTCGATACCGCCGTCGGCGGCCGTCTCCAGCACGTCCAGTGAGATCTCGTCGCAGCCGGACTTCTCCAACCGAGTCAGCCAGTACTGCTTCTCGGAGAACGCCGCGTGCACGTCGGCGGCGGGGTATTCGTAGGTGGCTGCCAGGTCGAATGAACGTGGCATGCCGTCCACGCTACCGTTACCCCCCGTGATCGGTGAGTCTTTCGTGGGCGCGGCGGTTGCCCACGACGTCCCGCTGGCACCGCTGACCACCCTGCGGGTCGGTCCGGTGGCCGACCGCCTGATCACCTGCGACACCACCGAGAAACTCGTCGGCGTGCTGCGTGCGCTGCCCATCGCCGACGACGTACTGGTGCTGGCCGGCGGCTCGAACGTGCTGCTGGCCGACGATCTGACCGGGTTGACCGTGGTGGCGGTGGCCAACACCGAGATCACCGTCACCGGCGCCACCGTGCGCGCGCAGGCCGGGGCGCGCTGGGACGACGTGGTGGTCACGGCCCTGGCGCACGGGCTGGGCGGCTTGGAATGCCTGTCCGGCATCCCCGGCTCGGCAGGCGCGACGCCGGTGCAGAACGTGGGCGCCTACGGCGCCGAGGTGGCCGACACCATCTCCCGGATACGGCTGCTGGACCGTCGTACCGGGGACGACCGCTGGGTGGCGCCGGCCGAACTGGGCTTCGGCTACCGGCACAGCGTCCTGAAGAACTCGTCGCGGGCGGTGGTGCTGGAGGTCGAGTTCGCGCTCGATCCCGACGGCCGCAGCGCGCCGCTGCGCTACGGCGAGCTGGCCACCGCGCTGGGCGTGACGGCGGGGGATCGAACCGACCCGGTCCGGGTCCGCGACGCCGTGCTGGAGCTGCGGGCCGCCAAGGGCATGGTGCTCGACGCGAGCGACCACGACACCTGGAGCGCCGGGTCGTTCTTCACCAATCCGGTCGTCGAGCCGGCGGTCTTCGAGCGCATCCGGGCCGCTCACCCGGGCCGGGTGCCCAACTACCCCGCGCCCGACGGGGTCAAACTGGCCGCGGGCTGGCTGGTCGAACAGGCCGGATTCGGCAAGGGATTCCCCGGTCCGGACGCGGCAGCGGCGTTGTCCACCAAGCACGCGCTGGCCCTCACCAACCGGGGCCGTGCCACCTCCGCCGATCTGGTCGAGCTGGCCAGGACGGTGCGCGACGGGGTGCGCAACCATTTCGGGATCGAGCTCACACCCGAGCCGATTCTGCTTGGGTGCCGGCTCTAGGTACCCTTGATCCACGTGAGCCCTGCAGGTGAGACGTCCCCGCTAGTGAATCGGCGGCGTGCCCTCACCGTGCTCGCCGCCGGCAGTGCCGGTCTGCTGGCCGCATGTGCGGGCAAATCGATCAGCCCCCACGCCGAGTCCGCGGCCCCGCCGCCGACCCCGGTGATCACCTACACCCCGGTCGACAAGGCCGACGACGTGGTGCCGACCTCGCCGATCGGCGTCTCGGTCAGCGACGGGTGGTTCCAGCACATCAGCCTCACCAACGCCGCGGGCAAGGCCGTGGCCGGGGCGCTCAACCAGGACCGCACCGGATTCACGGTGACCGAGCCGCTCGGGTACGGCGTGCAGTACACCTGGGCCGGGTCGGTGGTCGGGCGCGACGGCAAGGCCGTGCCGGTCGAGGGCAGCTTCACCACGGTCAACCCGACCACCACCGTGAACGGCCAGTTCCAGTTGGCCGACGGCCAGGTGGTGGGTGTCGCGGCGCCGATCATCCTGCAGTTCGACGCGGCCATCGACGACAAGTACCGGGCCGGTATCGAGAAGGCGCTGAAGGTCACCACGACCCCGGCCGTGGAGGGCAGCTGGGCCTGGTTGCCCGACGAGGTGGGCGGCTCCCGGGTGCACTACCGGACCAGGGAGTACTACCCGGCCGGCACCAAGGTGAACGTGCGGGCCGCCCTCTACGGCGTGCCGTTCGGTGAAGATGCTTACGGTGCAACGGATTCCACGCTCGACATCAGCATCGGCCGGCGCCAGGTGGTCAAGGCCGAGGCGTCCAGTCACCGGATACAGGTGATCACCGACGAGGGCGTCATCATGGATTTCCCGTGCAGCTACGGCGAGGGCGACCTGGACCGCAACGTCACCCGCAGCGGCATCCACGTGGTCACCGAGAAGTACGAGGACTTCTACATGACCAACCCGGCCGCCGGGTACGCCAACGTGCACGAGCGGTTCGCCGTCCGGATCTCCAACAACGGCGAGTTCATCCACTGCAATCCGAACAGCGTCGGCGCGCAGGGCAACACCAACGTCACCAACGGCTGCATCAACTTGAACCTGGAGAACTCGCAGCAGTACTTCAACAGCGCGGTGTACGGCGATCCGGTCGAGGTCACCGGCACCCGCATCGACCTGTCCTACGCCGACGGCGACATCTGGGACTGGGCGGTGTCCTGGGACGAGTGGAAGGCCATGTCGGCGCTGAGCTCGCAGAAGCCGCCCAAGGACATCCCGGCCTCGGCGCCGGCCACGCCGACCGACGCCCCCACCCTGTCGGGCACGCCGACGACCACGACGCCCCCGTCGACCAGTCCGGCCGCTACACCCGGCGGTTGAACCGCCCGTGCGGAGCCTGATCACGCGGCCGGATCACGATCTGGTCCAGGTTGACGTGCGCGGGGCGGGACGCGACGAAGCCGATCACCTCGGCGACATCCTCGGCCACCAGCGGGGTGATGCCCTGGTACACCGCGTCGGCGCGGCCCTGGTCGCCCTTGAACCGCACCAGGGAGAACTCGGTCTCGACCGCGCCGGGCGCAATCTCGGTGAGCCGCACCGGTTTTCCGAGTAGTTCACCGCGCAGCGTGCGGTGCAGCGCGCCCTGGGCGTGTTTGGCCGAGGTGTAGCCCGCGCCGCCGTCATAGGTTTCGAACGCCGCGATCGAGGTGACGGTGACGACCAGCCCGTCGCCGGAGTCGACGAGTTTGGGCAGCAGCGCCCGGGTCACCCGCAGCGTGCCCAGCACGTTGGTCTCCCACATCCACCGCCAATCGTCCAGGTCGGCATCGGCGACCGGCGCCAGGCCCTTGGCCCCGCCGGCGTTGTTCACCAGCACCGCAACCCCGTCCAGGGTCTCGGCGAGCCGGTTGACGTCCGCCTCGGAAGTGACGTCCGCCACAATCGCCGACCCGCCGATCTCCCGTGCGAGCGCCTCGATGCGGTCGGCCCTGCGGGCCACGCAAACCACATGAAAGCCAAGTCCGGCAAGGGTTTTCGCGGTCGCGGCCCCGATGCCGGAACTGGCGCCGGTGACCACGGCGACGCGAGGGGTGGCTGGAGAGGAAGTCATGTCCCGAACTTTAGTTGCCGTGCTACGTTCACCGTGTGTTGCAGACCAGTCCGGTGATGTTCGTGCGGCGTGCGTGTTGTTGTTGCGCATCCCGCCGCGCCCGACTGTTCTAGCGGACCCTTTCGTCCTCGCTGACGTCGACGGTGTGGCAGAAGCCCCCACCTCCACCCGACTTCGGCCAAGGACCCCCGCTATGCGCACCGCCACCATCACCGCTTCCTCCGCCACCGCCGCCCCGTCCGTGGTCAACGCCAAGGCCCACGCCAAACGCGCCCTGTTGGCCCGGCACCACATCGTCGCCCCGTCGTTGAAGGTCGCCGACGTGGCCGCCGCCGCCGTGTTCGGCGCCGCCCGCCAGCGCGGACCGATCGCCCGCGACGTCATCGCCCGAACCACCGGACTGAGCATCGCCACGGTGAACCGGCAGGTCACCGCCCTGCTGGATGCCGGTGTGCTGCGCGAGCGCGCCGATCTGGCGGTCTCGGGCGCCATCGGCCGGCCCCGCGTCCCGGTCGAGGTCAACCACGAGCCGTTCCTCACCCTCGGCCTGCACATCGGCGCCCGCACCACCAGCATCGTGGCGACCGATCTGTTCGGCCGCACCCTCGACGTCGTCGAGACGCCCACCCCGCGCGGCGCGCAGAATGCCGCGCTGGCCTCGCTGGCCGGCAGCGCCCGGCGCTACCTGAGCCGCTGGCACCGCAGGCGCCCGCTGTGGGTCGGGGTGGCCGCCGGCGGGGTGGTCGACAGCGTGTCCGGTTACCTCGACCACCCGCGGCTGGGCTGGTCGGGGGCGCCGGTCGGCCCGGTGCTGGCCGAGACGCTGGGTCTACCGGTGTCGGTGGCCTCGCACGTCGACGCGATGGCCGGCGCCGAGTTGCTGCTCGGGGTGCGTCGGCCGGGTACCCAGACCGGCACCAGCCTGTACGTCTACGCCCGCGAAACGGTCGGTTACGCGCTGTCCATCGGCGGCCGGGTGCACTCGCCGGCCAGCGGCCCCGGCACCATCGCCGCGCTCCCGGTGAAATCCGAATTGCTGGGCGGCAGTGGGCAATTGGAGTCCACGGTCAGTGACGAGGCGGTTCTCACGGCGGCCCGGGCCCAGCGCATCATCCCGGCCGAGGGGCCGGCGTCGACACTGACCGCGGTGCTGCGCGCCGCCCGGGCCGGACACGACGGCGCCCGCACCCTGCTCAACGAGCGTGCCCGGGTGCTCGGCGAGGCGGTGGCCCTGCTGCGCGACATGCTCAACCCCGACGACCTGGTGGTCGGCGGGCAGGCCTTCACCGAGTACCCGGAGGGCATGGAGGTGCTGGAGCGGGCGTTCGTCGCGCGGTCGGTGCTGCCGGCCCGGGATATCCGGGTCACCGCGTTCGGCAACCGTGTCCAGGAGGCCGGCGCCGGTGTGGTGTCCCTGGGCGGGCTCTACGCCGACCCGATCGCCGCCATGCGCCGCGCTGCGCTGCGTCGTGGCGAGCTCGTGACGCCCGGGGTGTAGACATGTCGATGTGCGTCTTCCAACCGAACTGAGCGCCGTGGCCGCTCCGGTGGCCAAGCGGGTGGCGGTGCTGTCGGTGCACACGTCGCCGCTGGCCCAACCCGGCACCGGCGATGCCGGTGGGATGAACGTCTACGTGCTGCAGACCGCACTGGAAATGGCTCGGCGCGGCGTCGACGTGGAGATCTTCACCAGGGCGACGTCCTCGGCGGACGAGCCCGTGGTGCGGGTCGCGCCCGGTGTGCTGGTGCGCAACGTGGTGGCCGGTCCGTTCGAGGGGCTGGACAAGAACGACCTGCCGACGCAATTGTGCGCGTTCACCGCAGGGGTACTACGCGCCGAGGCCAACCACGAACCCGGGTACTACGACATCGTGCATTCGCACTACTGGCTGTCCGGTCAGGTCGGCTGGCTGGCCCGGGACCGATGGGCGGTGCCGTTGGTGCACACCGCGCACACGCTCGCGGCGGTGAAGAATGCGTCGCTGGCGGCCGGCGACACCCCGGAGCCCGCGCTGCGCGCGATCGGTGAACAGCAGGTGGTCGACGAGGCGGACCGCCTCATCGTCAACACCGAACTCGAAGCGCAACAACTGGTTTCGCTGCACCACGCCACCCGCGCCCAGATCGACGTGGTGCACCCCGGGGTGGACCTGGAGGTCTTCACACCCGGCGACAAGCGCGCCGCGCGGGCCGCGCTCGGGCTGGATCCCGCCGAACCGATCGTGGCCTTCGTGGGCCGTATCCAGCCGCTGAAGGCACCCGACGTGCTGCTGCGCGCGGTGGCCGAATTGCCGGGCGTGCGGGTCGTGGTGGCCGGTGGACCGTCCGGGTCGGGGCTGGCCGCCCCCGACGGGTTGATGCAACTGGCCGACCGGCTCGGCATCGCCGACCGGGTCACCTTCCTGCCGCCGCAGTCGCGCACCCAACTGGTCGACGTCTACCGCGCCGCCGACCTGGTCGCGGTGCCGAGCTACTCGGAGTCCTTCGGGCTGGTTGCGGTCGAGGCGCAGGCCTGTGGCACCCCGGTGGTGGCCGCCGCGGTGGGCGGCCTGCCGGTCGCCGTGCGCGACGGCGTGACCGGTGCCCTGGTCGACGGCCACGACCCCGAGCACTGGGCCGCGGCCATCGGCGCGCTGCTGGCCAGCGGGCCGGAACGCCTCGGCGCCGCGGCCGTCGCGCATGCCGCCAGCTTCTCCTGGGCGCACACCGTGGACGCCCTGCTGGGCAGCTACGGCCGGGCCATCGCCGACTACCGGGCGCGGCACCCGCGCCGGGATGCGACGGCGCGGCGCAGCGGGCGGCGGTTCAGCATGCGCCGGGGGGTGCGGTTGTGACCGCGACGCCTGTGCAAGACCTCATCGAGGCGACGCTGCAGGAGCACGAGCTGGAGTACGCCCACCACCAGGGTGCGCACGGTGGGCTGCCCGGGCTGGTGGTGGCGCTGCCGGGGGAACGGCGGCTCAAGACCAACACCATCCTGAGCATCGGTGAGCACTCGGTGCGGGTCGAGGCGTTCGTATGCCGCAAACCGGACGAGAACTTCGAGGGGGTGTACCGGTTCCTGCTCAAGCGCAACCGCAGGCTCTACGGCGTCGCCTACACCCTGGACAACCTCGGCGACATCTACCTGGTGGGCCGGATGGCCCTGGAGACCGTCACCGCCGACGAGATCGACCGGGTGCTCGGCCAGGTGCTGGAGGCGGTCGACTCGGACTTCAACACGTTGCTGGAGTTGGGTTTCCGCTCGTCCATCGAGAAGGAGTACCAATGGCGGGTGGCCCGCGGGGAGTCCCTGAAGAACCTGCAGGCCTTCGCGCATCTGATCGACCACGACGACTCGTGACAGAATGCCCGTCATGGCGACCCTGATCCTGCTGCGCCACGGCGAGAGCCAGTGGAACGAGAAGAACCTGTTCACCGGATGGGTCGATGTCGACCTGACCGACAAGGGCCGGGCCGAGGCGGTGCGCGGCGGCACGCTGCTGCGCGAACAGGGTGTGCTGCCCGACGTGCTGTACACGTCACTGCTGCGCCGCGCCATCACCACCGCGCATCTGGCGCTGGACGCCGCCGACCGGCTGTGGATCCCGGTGCACCGGGACTGGCGGCTCAACGAGCGGCACTACGGCGCACTGCAGGGCCTGGACAAGGCCGAGACGCTGGCCAAGTACGGCGAGGAACAGTTCATGGCCTGGCGCCGCAGCTATGACACCCCGCCGCCGCCCATCGAGAAGGGCAGCGAGTTCAGCCAGGACGCCGACCCGCGGTACGCCGACATCGGCGGCGGACCGCTGACCGAATGCCTGGCCGACGTGGTGGCCCGGTTCGTGCCGTACTTCGAGCAGGCCATCGTGCCCGACCTCAAGGCGGGCAAGACCGTGCTGATCGCCGCGCACGGCAACTCGCTGCGCGCGCTGGTCAAGTACCTGGACGGGATGTCCGACGACGAGGTCGTCGGCCTGAACATCCCCACCGGCATACCGCTGCGCTACGACCTGGACGCAGATCTCAAGCCCACGGTGCCGGGCGGTCAGTACCTGGATCCGGAGGCCGCCGCGGCGGGCGCGGCGGCGGTGGCCGCGCAGGGTGCCAAGAAATAGCCCGGCAAATAGCGGGTTAACTCAGGTGAACGCGGGCCGAACTCCTGTGTTTGCTTGTGTGACATGTCCCGGTTTGGCCGCACGCTGCTGGGATGACGTTCACCGGATGCGTACGATTTTCGCGTGAGTGTGGCATCCGTGCTGCTGCTGACGGCAGCCGTGACGCTGCTCGCGCTCGGGATCGGCGTGGCGGCGGGAACCGTCATCTCCCGGGTCCGCCAGCAGCGCCGAGCGCGCCGTGATGCCGAAGAGGGCGGGATCACCGTCTCCCAGATGCTCAGCCACGTGGTGGGCCTCTCACCGATGGGCATCGTCGTGGTCGACGCCTTCCGCGATGTGGTCTACATGAACGACCAGGCCGCCGAACTCGGGCTGGTGCGCGACCGCCTGCTCGACGAACGCGCCTGGCAGGCCGTGCAGCGCTGCTTGTCCAGCGGCGAGGACGTCGATATCGACCTGTCGCCGCGCAAGCGCGCGGTCACCGGCCGGTCCGGGTTGTCCGTGCGCGGGCACGTGCGGCTGCTCACCGAGGAGGACCGCCGGTTCGCGGTGGTGTTCGTGGGGGACCAGTCCGAGCAGGCGCGGATGGAAGCCACCCGCCGGGACTTCGTGGCCAACGTCAGCCACGAGCTGAAAACCCCTGTCGGAGCGATGGGGGTGCTGGCCGAGGCGCTGCTGGCCTCGGCCGACGATCCCGAGACGGTGCGCCGGTTCGCCGACAAGATGCTGGTGGAATCGCACCGGCTGGCCAGCATGGTGGGCGAGCTCATCGAGTTGTCCCGGCTGCAGGGTGCCGAGCCGCTACCCGATCTCGAGGTCGTCGACGTGGACACCGTCGTCTCCGAGGCGCTGTCGCGGCACAAGGTCTCGGCCGACAACGCCGACATCTCGATCACCACCGACGCCCCGACCGGCTACCGGGTCCTCGGCGACCAGGGTCTGTTGGTGACGGCCATCGCCAATCTGGTGTCCAATGCCATCGCGTACTCCCCGAACGGGTCGAGTGTGTCGATCAGCCGGCGCAGGCGCGGCAACGATATCGAGATCGCGGTGACCGACCGCGGTATCGGTATCGCCAGGGCCGATCAGGAGCGGGTCTTCGAGCGGTTCTTCCGGGTGGACAAGGCCCGGTCCCGCGCCACCGGCGGCACCGGGCTCGGCCTGGCGATCGTCAAACATGTCGCGGCCAACCACAACGGCACCATCCGGCTGTGGAGCCAGCCCGGCACCGGCTCGACGTTCACCCTGTCGATTCCGGCCTACCCCGACACCGACGACTCGTACGAGCGAGACGACCGAGAGGACTGACGAAACCGATGACCAGTGTTTTGATCGTGGAAGACTTCAGCCACGACGCGACGGAAGGCACGACGAACCGATGACCAGTGTCCTGATCGTGGAAGATGAAGAGTCCCTGGCTGATCCGCTGGCCTTCCTGCTGCGCAAGGAGGGGTTCGAGGCCACCGTGGTGGGCGACGGCCCGTCCGCGCTGGCGGAATTCGAGCGGGCGGGTGCGGACATCGTGCTGCTGGACCTGATGCTCCCGGGCATGAGCGGCACCGACGTCTGCAAGCAGCTGCGGTCGCGGTCCAGCGTGCCGGTCATCATGGTGACCGCGCGGGACAGCGAGATCGACAAGGTGGTCGGCCTGGAGTTGGGCGCCGACGACTACGTCACCAAGCCGTACTCGGCGCGTGAGCTCATCGCCCGCATCCGCGCGGTGCTGCGTCGCGGTGCCGACACCGACGAAACCGGTTCCGGCGACGGGATTTTGGAGGCCGGCCCGGTGCGCATGGATGTGGAGCGGCACGTCGTCAGCGTGAACGGCGAACCGATCACGTTGCCGCTCAAGGAGTTCGACCTGCTGGAGTACCTGATGCGCAACAGCGGCCGGGTGCTCGCCCGCGGTCAGCTCATCGACCGGGTGTGGGGTGCCGATTACGTCGGCGACACCAAGACCCTGGACGTGCATGTCAAGCGGCTGCGCAGCAAGATCGAGGCCGACCCGGCCAACCCGGTGCACCTGGTCACCGTGCGCGGCCTGGGTTACAAGCTGGAGGGCTAGGCGGGTTACTCCGCGGCCCGGGTGGCCGGGTGCACGGCGATCAACCCCAGCATGCCCCGGCGCCGGCACATGGCGGCCAGTTCGGCGTAGGCCTTCTCGCCGAGCAGCTCGGTCAGCTCGGGCGCGTAGGACTCCCACACCGGCCGGGCGCCGACATGGGCGGCCGGGTCGCCGGTGCAGTACCAGTGCAGGTCGGCACCGCCCTCGCCCCAACCGCGCCGGTCGTACTCGGTGATCGTGGTCTTGAGGATGTCGGTGCCGTCCGGGCGGGTCACCCACTCCTGCGTGCGCCGGATCGGTAGCTGCCAGCACACCTCCGGCTTCATGGTCAGCGGTTCCACACCCAGCTTGAGCGCTTTGCTGTGCAGCGCACAGCCGATACCGCCGGCGAAACCCGGCCGGTTCAGGAAGATGCAGGCGCCCTTGTACTTTCGGGTGCGCAGGTTGGGCTTGCCGTCGTACTCGTCCATCTCCAGGTAGCCCTTGCGGCCCAGCCCCTTGTCGCGGAACTGCCAGTCGTCGGCGCTCAGCTGCTGCACCGCGTCGTCGAGCGAGGCGCGGTCGTCGTCATCGGACAGGAACGCGCCGTGCGAGCAGCAACCGTCGTCCGGGCGGCCGGCCACCGTGCCCTGACAGGCCGGTGTGCCGAACACACACGTCCACCGGGACAACAGCCAGGTCATATCCGCGGCGATGACGTGCTGGGGATTGTCGGGGTCGAAGAACTCCACCCATTCCCGGGCGAAGTCCAGTTCGACCTCGTTACCCAAACCGCCGACGTGCGATGTGCTCACGGGAGTAAACGGTAAACCCACTAACGTGGTCCGCGTGCGATTGGGCGTGCTCGACGTAGGCAGCAATACGGTTCATCTGTTGGTGGTCGACGCGCGCCGCGGCGGCCATCCGACACCGATGAGCTCCACCAAGGCCGCGCTGCGGCTGGCCGAGTCGATCGACTCCTCGGGCAAGCTCACCCGCAAGGGGGCGGACAAGCTGGTGGACACGGTCACCGAGTTCGCCAGCATCGCCACCAGCTCGGGTTGCGCCGAACTGATGGCCTTCGCCACCTCCGCGGTGCGCGACGCCACCAACTCCGAGGACGTGCTGGCCCGGGTGCAGACCGAGGCCGGGGTGTCGCTGCGGGTGCTCAGTGGGGTGGACGAGTCCCGGCTGACGTTCCTCGCGGTGCGCCGCTGGTACGGCTGGAGCGCAGGCCGGATCATCAACATCGATATCGGCGGCGGCTCACTGGAGTTGTCCAGCGGGGTGGACGAGGAGCCGGAGGTGGCGTTGTCGCTGCCGTTGGGGGCCGGCCGGCTGACCAGGGAGTGGCTGGCCGACGATCCGCCGGGGCGGCGCAAGGTGGCCGCGCTGCGGGACTGGCTGGCCACCGAGATGTCGGAGGCCGGGTCGACGATCCAGACGGCGGGCAGCCCCGATCTGGCGGTCGCCACGTCCAAGACGTTCCGTTCGCTGGCCCGGCTCACCGGCGCGGCCCCCTCGGCGGCCGGGCCGCGGGTCAAACGCACCCTGACCGCCGCGGGATTGCGGCAGCTCATAGCGTTCATCTCTAGGATGACTACGGCCGACCGAGCCGAGTTGGAGGGGGTGAGTGCCGAACGGGCGCCACAGATCGTGGCCGGAGCCCTGGTAGCTGAAGCCAGCATGCGCGCGCTGGGTATCGAGCAGGTGGAGATCTGCCCCTGGGCGTTGCGGGAAGGCCTCATCCTGCGGAAACTCGACAGTGAGGCCGACGGCACAGCCTTGGTGGAGACACCATTGCCCAAAGGCAACAGACGATGACAGAACCGAACGACACCACCAGCACCCGCCCCATCTCGGTGGCGGAGCTGCTGGCGAAGAACGGCAGCATCGGCGCCCCGTCGCCGGGCGGCCGGCGACGCCGCCGGCGCGGTAACGCCGATGCCGTCACCGTGGCCGAGCTCACCGGCGAGATCCCGATCGTCAACTATCACACCGACGAGCACGAGGCGATCGACACCGCCACCGACACCGCTACCGATAACGGCCACGTCGAGGCGCCCGGTGAGCAGCCCGCGGTGCCGGCCGAAGCCGAGGTCGCCGTCGAAGCCCAATCGGTACTGGAACAGCCCCAGGTCGCCGAGGACGGTCCGGACACCGCCCAGGCCGAACCCGAACCTGAGGCTGAACCCGAGCCGGAGCCCGAACCGCACCACACGCACCACGGCCTGCGCCGCTCGGCCGCCCTGCCCGCGGGCGGTGCCGAGGAGATGAGCCCGGACCCGCTGGACGACGACGAGCTCGCCGCCGTCGATCTCACGGACGTCGACCCGGAGGCGGGCGCTGCCACCGACGGCACGGGCGCCCTGCCGTCGGCGTTCCCGTCGTACCTGTCCCGGGTGCCCCGCTCGGAGGACGTCGATCTGGGCGGCCCGGACACCGCGGCCACGCTGACCGACACCGCGGTGGTGACCGACGAGCCCGGTCAGGAGGGCACCGAGGAAGCCGATGCGCAGCCGGCCACCAGCCGGTCGCCGTTCCTGCACGGGGTGTGGATCGTCGCGCAGAGCATCTTCGCGGTGCTGTTCGGTGCCGGCCTGTTCGTGGCCTTCGACCAGCTGTGGAAATGGAACAACATCGTCGCCCTGGTGCTGTCGGTATTGGTCATCCTGGGCCTGGTGGTCGGGGTGCGCGTGGTGCGCAGAACCGAGGACATCGCCAGCACCCTGATCGCGGTGGCCGTCGGGGCACTGGTGACGCTCGGCCCCCTGGCCCTGCTGCAGTCCACCTGACCGGTGCGCCCTGCCATCAAGGTCGGCCTGTCCACCGCCTCGGTGTACCCGCTGCGGACCGAAGCCGCCTTCGACTACGCCGCCCGCCTGGGTTACGACGGGGTCGAGCTGATGGTGTGGGCCGAACCGGTCAGCCAGGACATCGATGCCATCGACGCCCTCTCACAGCGCTACGGCATCCCGGTGCTGTCCGTGCACGCGCCGTGCCTGTTGATCTCGCAGCGGGTGTGGGGCGCCAATCCGATCCCCAAACTGGAGCGCAGCGTGCGCGCCGCCGAGCAGCTGGGTGCCCAGACGGTGGTGGTGCACCCGCCGTTCCGCTGGCAACGGCGGTACGCCGAGGGCTTCGCCGAGCAGGTCGCCGAGTTGGAGCGCGGTAGCGACGTGCTGGTGGCGGTGGAGAACATGTTCCCGTTCCGCGCCGACCGGTTCTGGGGCCCCGGGGCGCCGTCGATCGAGCGGATGCGCAAGCGCGGTGGCCGGCCCGGCCCGGCGATCTCGGCCTTCGCACCGTCCTACGACCCGCTCGACGGCGGCCATGCGCACTACACGCTCGACCTGTCGCACAGCGCCACCGCGGGCACCGATGCCATCGACATGGCGCAACGGATGGGTGCGGGGCTGGCGCATCTGCACCTGTGCGACGGCAGCGGCGCGTCCACCGACGAGCACCTGGTGCCCGGCCGCGGCACCCAGCCCGCCGCGGAGATCTGCCGGATGTTGGCCGCCTCCGACTTCACCGGGCACGTCATTCTGGAGGTCACCACCTCACAGGCCCGCACCGCCGCCGAGCGGGAGGCGCTGCTCGTCGAATCGCTGAGCTTCGCCAGGCAACATCTGCTGCGCTGACGGCCGCCCACGGTGCCCCGGCGGCGCCGCGCGTGCAATGCTTTGCCCGTGTCAAGGATTGCAATCATCGGCGGGGGCAGCATCGGTGAAGCGCTGCTCTCGGGACTGTTACGAGCCGGCCGCCACGTCAAGGACCTGGTCGTCGCGGAGAAGTTCGCCGAGCGCGCCCAATACCTGTCCGACACCTACTCGGTGCTGGTCACCTCGGTCGCCGATGCGGCCGAGAACGCCACCTACGTGATCGTCGCGGTGAAACCCGGCGACGTGGACTCGGCGCTGGCCGAGATCGCCGAGGCCGTCGGCAAGGCCGACGACGACAGCGCCGAGCAGGTGGTCGTCAGCGTGGCCGCCGGCGTCAGCACGTCGTTCTACGAGTCCAAGCTGCCCGCTGGCGCCCCGGTGATCCGGGTGATGCCCAATGCGCCGATGGTGGTCGGCGGGGGCGTCAGCGCGCTGTCCAGGGGCCGCTTCGCCACCGAGGAGCAACTCAAGGAGGTGTCGGCGATCTTCGACACCGTCGGCGGGGTGCTCACCGTGCCGGAGGCGCAGCTCGATGCCGTGACGGCGCTGTCGGGATCCGGCCCGGCGTACTTCTTCCTGATGGTCGAGGCCATGGTCGACGCCGGGGTCGATGCGGGTTTGCCACGTGCGGTGGCCACCGATCTGGTGGCGCAGACCATGGCGGGGTCGGCCGCGATGCTGCTGGACCGCCTCGACAGTGCACCAGATGCCGCATTGGACACCACAGCGGCACAGTTGCGGGCTATCGTGACCTCACCGGGTGGTACCACCGCCGCTGGGCTGCGTGAACTGGAACGCGGGGGCCTGCGGGCCGCGGTCGCCAACGCGGTGGCAGCTGCGAAAACACGCTCTGAGCAGCTCGGAATTACATCAGAGTAATTCAAGAATTTCGGACGGATTACCCCACACCCGTCGCAATAACCCCAATGGCCACGCTATTCTCCTCGTTGTATGCACGCGTTCGTGCCAGCGGTGGGGAAGCCGCTGGAACTGGCCGTGCCTTAAGGATTGGGTTGCGATGACGTCAATGAACGGGCCATCGGCGCGGGATTCGGCTGGCGAAGGCCAGCCCAAAGCTCAATTTCTGACCGTTGCCGAAGTGGCCAGTCTGATGCGGGTCAGCAAGATGACCGTCTACCGGCTGGTGCACAACGGTGAGCTGCCGGCCGTGCGGGTGGGCCGGTCGTTCCGCGTGCACGCGAAGGCTGTCCACGACCTGCTGGAGACGTCGTACTTCAGCGCCGGCTGACGGTCGGCTGGGCGCGTTTTCCGCTCTGGCAGGCCTGGCGGGTAAGGTGACCCGGTCAGTTCCTTCATTGGTAGGTAGCGGAGTTCATGGGTTCAGTCATCAAGAAGCGGCGTAAGCGCATGTCGAAGAAGAAGCACCGCAAGCTGCTTCGCCGTACACGGGTTCAGCGCAGAAAACTCGGTAAGTAGTCTTTCGCGCTTCTCGGTAGGCTCGCCCGATGGATGCGCAGGGATCCGGCGACAGCGGTGACACCAGGGGCACTGGAGGCTCGGCGACGGGCCCCAAGGTCGTACTGGTCACCGGTGCGTGCCGGTTTCTCGGCGGCTACCTGACGGCGCGCCTCGCCCAGAACCCGGCGATCGATCACGTCATCGCGGTCGACGCCATCGCACCGAGTAAAGACCTGCTGCGCCGGATGGGTCGCGCGGAGTTCGTCCGCGCCGATATCCGCAACCCGTTCATCGCGAAGGTCATCCGCAACGGCAACGTCGACACCGTCGTGCACGCCGCGGCGGCGTCCTACGCGCCGCGGGCCGGCGGTCGGGCCACGCTCAAAGAGCTGAACGTCATGGGCGCGATCCAGCTGTTCGCGGCATGCCAGAAGGCTCCGACCGTGCAACGGGTGGTGCTCAAGTCGACCTCTGAGGTCTACGGATCCAGCGCCCGAGATCCGGTGTTGTTCACCGAGGACGAGAGTGCGCGCCGGCCGCTGGGTGAGGGCTTCGCCAGGGACAGCATCGACATCGAGGGGTATGCGCGTGGCCTGGCCAGGCGCAGGCCCGATATCGCCCTGACGATCCTGCGGCTGGCCAACATGATCGGACCGGCCATGGACACCGCGCTGTCGCGGTATCTCGCGGGTCCGGTGGTGCCCTCGGTGCTCGGACACGACGCCCGGCTGCAACTGCTGCACGAGCAGGACGCGCTCGGCGCGCTGGAACGCGCCACCATCGCCGGCCGCGCCGGCACCTTCAACATCGGCGCCTCGGGCATCATCATGATGAGTCAGGCGATCCGGCGCTCGGGCCGGGTCGCGCTGCCGATGCCGCGGCAGGCGCTACAACTCGTCGACTCACTGAGGCGCGCAACAAGTTACACTGAACTCGATCGCGAGCAGTTGAACTACTTGAGCTATGGCCGGGTGATGGACACCGCGCGGATGCGAAACGACCTAGGCTACCTGCCCAAGTGGACCACTGTGGAGGCATTCGACGACTACGTGCGTGGTCGTAGTTTGACGCCGATCATCGACCCGAAATGGGTACGCTCAATGGAGAGTCGCGCCGTATCTGCGGCGCAGCGATGGGGACGGTAGCGACAAGTCGGGTCGGACACTCCAACGGGGCGGGGAGAAGGTGGCTACGTGGCGGGTGAATCAAAGGCCAAAGTGATTCCGCTGCACTCGAATTCGGGTCGGTCGGCGGCCGCGCAGCGCCGCGCCGCGCA
Source organism: Mycolicibacterium canariasense (assembly GCF_002101555.1). Taxonomy (GTDB): domain Bacteria; phylum Actinomycetota; class Actinomycetes; order Mycobacteriales; family Mycobacteriaceae; genus Mycobacterium; species Mycobacterium canariasense. Next base: position 103,836 of record NZ_LQOL01000081.1, on the reverse strand, counting down.
GCGTGCGGACAGCGTGCGCCGGCATCCCTCACTGCTGACCGATCCGGGGACCCGTGCCTCCGCCGAGCAGATCGCCGCGGTGGTGCGCGAGATCGACCAGCACCGCGGCGCCGGCACGGCAGACGAACAGGACACTCCCAACGAACTGTCCAGGGTCATCACCGCGATCGCCGATTTCGCCGTCAAGCGGATGACCGGTGACTACACCGTCGACGAGTTCGGCTTCGACCCGCACCTGACCAACGCGGTCGTAATGCCAATGCTGCGAGTGCTTTTCACGTCATGGTTCCGGGTTGAAGTCAGCGGGATCGAAAACCTTCCGCGCGACGGCGCCGCCCTGATCGTGGCCAACCACGCCGGCGTGCTGCCCTTCGACGGGCTGATGGCCTCGGTCGCCGTGCACGATCACCATCCGCTGCACCGGGATCTGCGACTGCTCGCGGCCGACCTGGTGTTCGACCTGCCGGTGGTGGGTCAGGCCGCGCGCAAGGCCGGCCACACCGTCGCGTGCACCTCCGACGCGCACCGGCTGCTGGCCGCCGGTGAGCTGACGGCGGTGTTCCCCGAGGGTTTCAAGGGCCTGGGCAAGCCGTTCAAGGACCGCTACAAACTGCAGCGCTTCGGTCGCGGCGGGTTCGTCTCGGCGGCGCTGCGGGCCCAGGTGCCCATCGTGCCGTGCTCCATCGTCGGCTCCGAGGAGATCTACCCCAAGATCGGCGATATCAAGTTGCTCGCCCGGCTGTTCGGGCTGCCGTACTTCCCCGTCACGCCACTGTTCCCGCTGGCCGGCCCGCTCGGCGTGGTGCCGCTGCCGTCGAAGTGGCACATCCAGTTCGGTGAGCCCATCCCCACCGCGGACTACGACGAGTCGGCGGCCGAGGATCCGATGGTGACCTTCGAACTGACCGACCACGTCCGCGAGACCATCCAGCACACCCTGTATCAGCTGCTGGCGGCCAGGCGGAACACCTTCCTGGGCTAGGACTTCTGGCTTGCGACCATCTTCGCGATCGCGGCGTCGCGGGCGGCGGCGATCTGGGCGCTGACCTCGTTGGCCTCGTCGATCTGGGCCTCGCCCAGCATGGTCACGATGCTGGTGGCCACCGGAGCGCCGGCATCGTCGGTCACCTCGGCCCGGACCTCGCAGATCACCGTGCCGTGGGATTCGATCACCGAATCCAGGTAGGAGTCGAACCACAGCTTGTCGCCGACCTTGATCGGCCGGTGGAAGATCAGCTTCTGGTCGCGGTGCAACACCCGCTCCAGGTTGATCGGCACGTCGAAGTTCTCGAACAGGTCGAGCTGCACGCGCCGCCCGGCCACCGCCAGGAAGGTCAGCGACGCGACGACGGTGTCATGGCCGGTCTCGGCGGCGCCCGCTTCGGAGTGATGCGCGGGGTGGAAGTCCTTGACGGCGGTGGCGAACTCGCGGACCTTCTCCCGGCCCACCTCGAAATAGTCGGGGTAGCGGTAGTGGGTTCCGATGATGTCGTCCGCAAGGCCCATGGCGGGAGAGCCTATCAGCGGCGACGGGACGCAACCGCTGCCAGCGCCCCGCCGACCGCACCCAGGGCCAGCGCGGATGGCACCCCGATGCGGGCCGCCTTGCGCGCGGTGCGGAAGTCACGGATCTCCCAGCCGCGCTCCCGGGCAACGTCGCGCAGCGCGGCATCGGGGTTGATCGCCACCGCGGTGCCCACCAGCGACAGCATCGGCACGTCGTTGAAACTGTCCGAGTACGCCGTGCAGCGGCGCAGGTTGAGACCCTCCCGGATGGCCAGCGCGCGGACCGCATGCGCCTTACCGCTGCCGTGCAGGATGTCACCCACCAGCCGGCCGGTGAACACCCCGTCGACCGATTCGGCGACGGTGCCCAGCGCACCGGTCAGGCCCAGCCGGTCGGCGATGGTCGCCGCCAGCTCGTACGGGGTGGCGGTGACCAGCCACACCTGCTGGCCGGCGTCCAGGTGCATCTGGGCCAGCGCCCGGGTGCCCGGCCAGATCTTGTCGGCGATGATCTCGTCGTAGATCTGTTCGCCCAGCTCCGCCAGCTCGGCGGTGGAGCGGCCCTCGATGAAGGCCAGTGCCTTGCGCCGCCCGGCCGCGACGTCGTCGCTGTTCTCCTTGCCGGTGAACTGAAACTTGGCCTGCGCGTAGACGATTCCGAGGATGTCCCGGTAGGTGAAGTACTTGCGGGCGGCCAGCCCGCGCGCGAAGTGCACCAGCGACGAACCGTGCACCAGGGTGTTGTCGACGTCGAAGAACGCGGCCGCGGTCAAATCCGGCGGCGGCGGTGGGGGCGGCGTGGTGGCCGCTTCCGCGCTGGCCTCGCCAGCGATCAGATCGCTTTCGACCCCGTCGATATCGGCGGTACCGGACTCGGACACCACACAACCCTAAGTCACGGCACCCCCGATACTGGTGGTGTGGACCATGAGGTGGTGTTGCTGACCCGCGCGGGGTGCAGTATCTGCGAACGCGCGGCGCGGACGCTCGCGGCGCTGGCCGACGAACTCGGCTTCGCCCTGCGTAGCACCGACGTGGACGAGGCGGCCGCGGCCGGGGACCCTCAGCTGCGGGCCGAGTTCGGCGACCGGGTGCCGGTGGTGCTGCTCGACGGCGCCGAGCACAGCTACTGGGAGGTCGACGAACAGCGCCTGCGCGCCGATATCGCGGGGCCGTGAACCGGCCCCGAAGCCACGCTGAACCGGTACAGCAAATTTGGTAGCACGGCTGGTAAACGGCTACTTTGGAGCCCGACCGGGCGAGCGAGGCGACGGCATGAAAACCGTCCTGGGCGAGCGAAGCGACGGGGAGAAGAAGACCAGGTGATGATGCCGTGAGCGTCCTGCTATTCGGGGTATCGCACCGCAGTGCGCCGGTCTCCGTGCTCGAACAGCTGAGCACCGACGAGTCCGACCAGGCCAAGATCATCGACCAGGTGCTGCAGTCCTCGCTGGTCACCGAGGCCATGGTGCTGTCGACGTGTAACCGGGTCGAGGTCTACGCGGTGGTCGAGGCGTTCCACGGCGGCCTGTCGGTGATCGGCCAGGTGCTCTCCGAGCATTCCGGGATGGGCCTGCAGGACCTCACCAAGTACGCCTACGTGCGCTACGCCGAGGCGGCCGTCGAGCACCTGTTCGCCGTGACCAGCGGCCTGGACTCGCTGGTGCTCGGAGAACAGCAGGTGCTGGGCCAGGTGCGCCGGGCCTACGCCGCCGCCGAGGCCAACCACACCGTCGGCCGCACCCTGCACGAACTGTCCCAGCGCGCCCTGTCGGTCGGTAAGCGGGTGCACTCCGAAACCGGCATCGACAGCGCGGGCGCGTCGGTGGTCTCGGTGTCGCTGGAGATGGCCGAGAAGCGGCTGGGCTCGCTGGCCGGTCGCACGGCCGTCGTGATCGGTGCCGGCTCGATGGGCGCCCTGGCCGCCAAACATCTGGTGCGCGCCGGGGTGCAGCGCGTGGAGGTGGTCAACCGGTCGCTGCCCAGGGCCCGACGGCTGGCCGCCAACATCGCCGAACTCGGGGTTTCGGCGCACGCCCATGTGCTCGACGACATCTCCTCGGTGTTGGTCGACGCCGACATCGTGATGAGCAGCACGGGCGCGGTGCGCCCGGTGGTCTCGCTGGCCGACGTGCACCACGCGCTGGCCGCCCGCTCCGGGGCGCGGCCGCTGGCGATCTGTGACCTGGGGATGCCCCGCGATGTCGACCTGGCGGTCGCCGGCCTGCCCGGCGTGTACGTCATCGACATGGATCGCATCCAGCGGGAGCCGGCCGCCAAGGGCGCCGCCTCCGACGCCGAGGCGGCCCGCGCGATCGTCGCCCACGAGGTTGCCCAGTACCTGGCCAGCCAGCGGGTGGCCGAGGTCACCCCGACCGTGACGGCCCTGCGGCAGCGCGCCGCCGACGTCGTCGAGGCCGAATTGCTGCGACTGGACAATCGGCTGCCCGGGCTGGACGCGGCGCACCGCGACGAGGTCGCGCGCACCGTCCGCCGCGTCGTCGACAAGCTGCTGCACGCCCCGACGGTGCGGGTCAAACAACTGGCCGGCGCACCCGGCGGCGACAGCTATGCCGAAGCCCTGCGCGAACTGTTCGAGCTCGACCCGCAGGCCGTCGACGCGGTGTCGGGTGGCGAATTGCCGCTGATCGCAACCGAAAACGACACGCCCGAGTGATCCGTATCGGCACCCGTGGCAGCCTGTTGGCGACCACTCAGGCGGGCGGTGTCCGCGACGCCCTGATCGCGTCGGGGCACCCCGCAGAACTGGTCATCATCAGCACCGAAGGTGACCGCAATCAGGGACCCATCGCCGAGATCGGGGTGGGCGTGTTCACCGCCGCGCTGCGCGAAGCCGTCGACGACGGGCGGGTGGACATGGCGGTGCACTCGTACAAGGATTTGCCGACGGCTCCGGACGAGCGCTTCGTGATCGCCGCGATCCCACCGCGCGAGGATCCGCGCGACGCCCTGGTGGCGCGCGACGGAATGGTGCTGGGGGAGTTGCCGCCGGGCTCGGTGATCGGCACGTCCAGCCCGCGGCGGGCCGCACAGCTTAGAGCACTGGGTCTCGGTTTGGAAATCCGCCCCCTACGAGGCAACCTAGACACCAGGTTGAACAGGGTAAGTAGCGGTGATCTCGACGGCATCGTCGTCGCCCGGGCGGGTCTTGCCCGCATCGGACGGCTCGGTGATGTCTCCGAGTCCCTGGAACCGGTGCAGATGTTGCCGGCACCGGCTCAGGGCGCGCTCGCGGTGGAGTGCCGCGCACGCGACACAGACCTTGCCGCGGTGCTGGCGGAGTTGGACGACCCCGACACCCGCGCAGCGGTCACCGCCGAACGAGCCCTGCTCGCCGAACTGGAGGCGGGGTGTTCCGCGCCGGTGGGTGCGATCGCGGAAGTGGTCGAATCCATCGACGAGGAGGGCCGGGTCTTCGAGGAGCTGTCGCTGCGCGGTTGCGTGGCGGCGCTGGACGGATCCGACGTGATCCGTGCGTCCGGTGTCGGTTCGCCCGAGCGGGCCCGGGAGCTGGGTCTCTCGGTGGCCGCGGAGCTGTTCGAGCTGGGTGCACGAGACGTGTTGGCAATGGAGCGGAGTGACAGATGACTGGGCACGCAGGGACCCGAGGCCGCAAGACCAAGCCGGGCCGCATCACGTTTGTGGGGTCCGGCCCAGGTGACCCCGGGCTGCTGACCAGCCGGGCGCGCGCGGTGCTGGCCAACGCCGCCCTGGTGTTCACCGATCCGGACGTACCCGACGCGGTGCTGGCGCTGGTCGGCTCCGAGCTGCCGCCGCCGTCCGGACCGCAGCCCGAGGAGGCTACCCCGGCCGACGGTGCCGCCGACGCGGCGGCCCCGGTCATCCCGGGTGGCCCCGATGTGCGGCCGGCGCTGGGCGACGCCGCCGAGGTCGCCAAGACCCTGGCCAACGAGGCCCGGCACGGTGTCGACGTGGTCCGGCTGGTGGCCGGCGACCCGCTGTCGGTCGACTCGGTGATCACCGAGGTGAACACGCTGGCCCGCACCCACCTGAATTTCGAGATCGTGCCCGGACTGCCGGACACCACCGCGGTGCCGACCTACGCGGGGCTGCCGCTGGGGTCGTCGCACACCGTCGCCGACGTGCGTGGTGACGTGGACTGGGCGGCGCTGGCCGCCGCGCCGGGTCCGCTGATCCTGCACGCCACGGCCTCGCATCTGCCCGACGCCGCGCGCACGCTCATCGAGTACGGCCTGGCCGACAGCACGCCCGCGGTGGTCACCGCGCACGGCACCACCTGCCAGCAGCATTCGGTCGAGACCACGCTTGCGGGCTTGGGGGACAAGGCAATTCAGCAGGCCGCCGAGATCACCGTCGGGACTCCGGGCTCGCTGGCGGGCCCGCTGGTGGTCACCATCGGCAAGACCGTCGCCAACCGCGCCAAGCTGAACTGGTGGGAGAGCCGGGCGCTGTACGGCTGGACCGTGCTGGTGCCGCGCACCAAGGACCAGGCCGGCGAGATGAGCGAGAAGCTGGTCGGCCACGGTGCGTTGCCGGTCGAGGTGCCCACCATCGCCGTCGAACCACCCCGCAGCCCGGCCCAGATGGAAAGGGCCGTCAAGGGTTTGGTGGACGGCCGGTTCCAGTGGGTGGTCTTCACCTCCACCAACGCCGTGCGTGCGGTGTGGGACAAGTTCAACGAGTTCGGTCTGGACGCGCGGGCCTTCTCGGGTGTCAAGATCGCCTGCGTCGGCCAGGCCACCGCGGACCGGGTGCGGGCGTTCGGCATCAACCCCGAACTGGTGCCCGCCGGTGAGCAGTCCTCGCTGGGCCTGCTCGACGAATTCCCGGAGTACGACGACATCTTCGACCCGGTGAACCGGGTGCTGCTGCCGCGCGCCGACATCGCCACCGAGACGCTGGCCGAGGGCCTGCGCGAGCGGGGCTGGGAGATCGAGGACGTGACCGCCTACCGGACGGTGCGTGCCGCTCCGCCGCCGGCGCACACCCGCGAGATGATCAAGACCGGCGGGTTCGACGCGGTCTGCTTCACCTCCAGCTCCACGGTGCGCAACCTGGTGGGTATCGCCGGTAAGCCGCACGCCCGGACCATTGTCGCCTGCATCGGACCCAAGACCGCCGAGACCGCGGCGGAATTCGGCCTGCGGGTGGACGTGCAGCCCGAGACCGCGGCCGTCGGCCCGTTGGTGGAGGCGCTGGCCGAGCACGCGGCCCGGTTGCGCGCCGAGGGTGCGCTGCCGCCGCCGCGCAAGAAGAGCCGCCGGCGCTAGATGGCTTTCCCGCGCCACCGTCCCCGCCGCCTGCGCTCCACCCCGGCCATGCGCCGGCTGGTGGCCCAGACGTCCTTGGAGCCAAGGCATCTGGTGTTGCCGATGTTCGTCGCCGACGGGATATCGGAGCCGCGCGAGATCTCGTCGATGCCCGGGGTGTACCAGCACACCCGTGATTCGCTGCGCCGCGCCGCCGCCGATGCGGTGGCCGCCGGGGTGGGTGGGTTGATGCTGTTCGGCGTGCCTCGCGACGAGGACAAGGATGCGACCGGCTCGGCCGGCGTCGACCCCGACGGCGTCCTGAACGTCGCGTTGCGGGACCTGGCCGCCGATCTCGGCGATGCCACCGTCCTGATGGCCGATACCTGCCTGGACGAGTTCACCGCGCACGGGCACTGCGGCATCGTCGACGCCCGCGGCCGGGTGGACAATGACGCCACCAATGATCGCTACGTGGAACTCGCTGTCGCCCAAGCGCATTCGGGTGCCCAGGTGGTGGGACCGAGCGGCATGATGGACGGCCAGGTCGCGGCGATCCGCGACGGGCTGGACGCGGCCGGGCACACCGACGTCGCCATCCTGGCCTACGCGGCGAAGTTCGCCTCCGCGTTCTACGGACCGTTCCGCGAGGCGGTGTCCTCCAGCCTGGTCGGTGACCGCCGCACCTATCAGCAGGACCCCGGAAACGCCCGCGAGGCCGTGCACGAGATCGAGCTCGATATCGACGAGGGCGCGGACATGATCATGGTCAAGCCGGCGATGAGCTATCTGGACGTGGTGCGGGCCGCCGCGGACATCTCACCGGTGCCGGTGGCGGCGTATCAGATCTCCGGGGAGTACGCGATGATCTGCGCGGCCGCGGCCAACGGCTGGATCGATCTGCAGGCCTCCGCCCTGGAATCGCTGACCGGGATCCGGCGGGCCGGCGCGGACATCGTGCTCACCTACTGGGCGGCCGACGTCGCCGGCTGGCTGGCGTGACCGAACCCGACGAGCCCGCCGGCCGCCCGGTGGATGTCGACACCGGATTCTGGCTCTGGATGACGGCGCTGCCGCTGATGGTGATCGGCCATGTCATCGATGCCGTGACGGCGCCGACGCCGAAGACGATGCCGGCGGTCGCCTACGCGTTCACGGGACTGTTCCTGGTGATCGCCGCCGCGTTGGTGGTCACCTTCGCGGTGCTGATGCGGGCCGGTTACCGGTGGGCGCGCACCCTGCTCACCGCGGGCGGCCTGACGGCGGTGGTGTATTCGCTGACCAGCCTGTTCACCATGGAGCGCGGGCCGGTGGCCGCCCTGGGCTACGCGGCGTGTTCGATCGTCGGATCCGTGCTGATCGTGGCCGGGGTGTACTTGCTGCACCGCCGGGACAGCCACGAGTACCTCACCCGCTAGGCTGGCTCGACCATGTCCACAGCGCCGCGTCCTCGGATCATCACTGTTGCGTTCTGGCTGACGATGGTGGGTGCCGTGCTGCTGCTCGCCGGTGGCCTGCTCGGTGTGAGCACCGCCCTGACCACCCCGGCGAGCGCGTTCCCGGATTCGCTGGGGGAGGGACAGGCGCACCGCATCCTGCTGATGCACGGCGGCGTCGGCGCCGTGCTGGCCGTCGCGGGCCTCGGCCTCAGTTTCCTGGCCGGGCGCACCCGTAACGGCGACAAGCGGTTCCGCCGTGCCCTGGCCGCCCTGGCCGGCGGTGTGGTTTTCGTCGTGTTCCTGCTGGCGCTGTTCGCGCCCTACAACCTCGAACTGCTCGCGCTGATCGGGGTGGTACCCGTTGCGGTCGGCGCGACGCTGTTCACCCGGCCGGCGGCCGCGGCGTGGTTCGAGGACGCGATGTGACCGCACCCGACCGTCCCGCATCCGACCTGCCCGTACCCGATGACGTGCTGTTCCGTGAGCCCGGCGCCAGCTGGTGGTGGCTGCTGGTCGGGCCGGTCGCGGCGGTGGCGATGGCGCTCATCCAGCTGACCGGTGGCGCCGGCGTGCAGCTGGCCGTGCCCGCGGTGTTCCTGGTGCTGGTGACCGGGTTTCTGGCGATTCAGATCAAGGCCGCCCGCATCCACACCTCCGTCGAGCTGACCCCGCGCACGCTGCGGCAAGGCACCGAGACCATCAATATCGCCGATATCGTGCGGATCTTCCCCGAGGCCAAGGGCGCCGAGGCCGAGAAATGGCAGTCCTATCGCGCGCTCGGTGAACTCACCGGGGTGCCCAGGGGGCGCACCGGGATCGGCCTGAAGCTGACCGATGACCGTTCGGGTCAGGCCTGGGCGCGGCGGCACCGCACGCTGCGCGCTGCGCTGGAGGGCTTGGTCGGGGAGGCCTTACCGTGAACCGTCGCGCCGTGATCGAACTCGTGTTGGCCGCCGTCGCGCTGCTGGGCTGCGTCCTGAGCTGGCAGGCCGCGAGCGAGACCGCCCAGGTGGCGCCCATCCTGGAGGGCGAGCCGGCGACCACGTCGGTGGTCTATTACCCGCCGCTGATCGTGCTGGCGCTCATCCTCGCCACCACCGCGGGCGTGCTGGTGGTGCTGGGCATCGCCCGCCTGCGCCGTCAGAACGGCGGCTCGTCGGGATCGCACATCCGCGGTGGCGGCGGCGACCAATCATCGGGCAGCTCTTCGGGTTCCATCGGCTCGTTGACGTAGGTGCACCACGGGCTGATGCTCGGGGCGTCGCCTTTGAACACCCGCTTCAACCGCCGCATGTGATTGCGGTCGCCGATGCGCCGGAGCTCGCGGCGACGCGCGAAGTCGTAACGCCGCCCGGCCTCGTTGACGGGCCGCAGCCGGCGGTTGCGGGCACGGGCCCGTTGTCGGTGCTCCGCCCGGGACGGCACCCGGCGCGGCGGCGTCGGTTCTCGGCAGTCGGCCCGCCCGAACACCCCGAACAGGTCCGCCCCGCCCGGTGTGGTGCGGTACGTGCGACCGCCGGGCGCGGTCCAGATGACGGTGCCGTCGGTGACCTGAACCACACCCGGTTGGAACAAAGTTCAATATCTGTAACACTGTACCCGTGACCGAACTGGCCGAGCAGCCGCAGCAGACCGACGCCCTCCCGCTGGGCCCCGACTCGCTGGTGTGGAAGTACTTCGGTGACAACCGGATGTACCTGATCGGCCCGCGGCCCGCCGTGCTGCAGAACATGCTGGCCGAACTCGGCCAGGGTGTGCTGGACCACTCGACCTTCTTCTCCGACACCGCCGAACGGCTCAAGCGCACCATCCCGCCGATCTTCCGCACGGTGTACGGCACCGAGCAGGACAACGCGGGCACCCAGGTGCGCGACTTTCACCACCACGTCAAGGGTGACATGCCTGACGGGGGTCGCTATCACGCGCTGGATCCGGACACCTACTTCTGGGCGCACGCCACCTTCGTCGAGCAGATCTATTACTTCGCCGACACCTTCGTCAAACGGCTCAGCCCGCAGGAGAAGGAGCAGATCTGGCTGGAATCCAAGACCTGGTACCGCCGCTACGGTGTCAGCGACCGGCCGATGCCGGCCACCTACGCCGAGTTCGAACGCTACTGGGACCGGATGATGAACGAGGTGGCCGTCCCGCACAAGAGCGCGAAATACGGTGTCGGCTATGTGACCAAGGGCTTTCCCTGCCCCAAGGCAGTGCACCCGGCCGTCTGGAAAGTGGTGGCCACCGTATTCGATCCGCTCGCCGCGTTCCTCACCACCGGCGGTCTGCCGCCACGCGCACGTGACCTGCTCGACCTGCCGTGGACCGAGCGTCAGGAGCGCAACTACCAGCGCTTCGCGGCGTTCTGGCGGTCCAAGCCGGTGAACTGGGTATGGGACCGGCTGCCGATGTCGGTGCGCTACAACAAGTTCGCGCAGCGCGGCTATGCCCGAGCCGACGCCCAAGCCTGATATGACGCCCGATGCCACCCAAGCGATCCTCGACGCCGCGCTCGTCGAGTTCGAGCGGCACGGTTTCCGCCGTGTTGCCCTCGACGACGTCGCCAAGCGGGCCGGGGTCAGCCGCACCACCATCTACCGGCGGTTCGCCAACCGCGACGAACTGGTCGGCGCGGTCATCGAGCGGGAGAATGTGGCGCTGTTCGCCGATATCGCGCAGGAACTGAAAAGCGCCGGGCCACAAGCCAACTACTACGTCGAGGCGTTCACCCTGTCGATCCTGCGGTTCCGCAGGCACCGGGTGCTCAACCGGATGATGGTCGACGAACCGGCGCTGGTGCTGGAGCTGATGCACCGGCATTACGGCGCCGCGGTCGAGCGGATGGCCGACGCGCTGCGGATCATCTTCCCGCCCGGCTTCGCCGAACGTATCGGCGCGCCGGCCGTCAACGAGTTCGCCGACACCATCCTGCGTTACGCGGCAATGGTTCTGCTGTTGCCCAGCGTGCAGCCGGTGCAGACGGCCGACGAGATCCGGGCGTTCGCCGCCAAGCATTTCCTGCCCAGCCTGCCCGCGGCGGTCCGCACCGTCAGCACGTAACACGGGCGTCATCGTGCCCACCCGGGCGCGTTACACGCGATGTCTAGCTTCGGTAGGTGCCCGGACCCCGACTCAAACAGCGCACCGCCACCCTGGCCGGCGTCAGCTACACCTTCAACGGCCTGGTCGACGTGCTGGCCAAGGCGACCCCGCTGCGCTCGGGTGACCAGCTCGCGGGCTGCGCGGCCTCCTCGGACGCCGAACGCGCCGCCGCCCAGTGGACGCTGGCCGATATCGGCCTGGACGTGTTCCTCGACGAGCTCGTCGTGCCCTATGAGGACGACGAGGTGACCCGCCTGATCATCGACAACCACGACCGGACGGCGTTCCAGAAGATCTCCCATCTGACCGTCGGCGGCCTGCGGGACTGGATCCTCGACGTCGCGGCCGGGCCCGACGCGGCGGCCACCCTGGCTTCGGTCGCGGCGGCCATCACGCCGGAGATGGCCGCGGCCGTCAGCAAGATCATGCGCAACCAGGATCTCATCGCCGCCGCCAGGGCCATGCCGGTGAGCGCGGCGTTCCGCACCACCGTCGGGCTGCCCGGCACGTTGGCCACCCGGTTGCAACCCAACCATCCCACCGACGATCCACGCGGAATCGCCGCGGCCGTGCTGGACGGCCTGCTGATGGGCTGCGGCGATGCGGTCATCGGGATCAATCCGGCCACCGACTCGCCGGAGGCGACGGCCGACCTGCTGCTGCTCCTCGACGAGATCCGGATGCGCTACGGAATCCCGGTGCAGTCCTGCGTGCTGTCCCATGTGACCACCACCATCGACCTGATCGGGCGAGGGGTGCCGGTGGATCTGGTGTTCCAGTCGGTGGCCGGCACCGAAGGAGCCAACAGCGCCTTCGGCGTCGACATTGCTTTGCTGCGTGAGGGTTTGGCGGCCGGCCGGTCGCTGCACCGCGGCACGGTCGGGGACAACGTGATGTATCTGGAGACCGGTCAGGGCTCGGCACTGAGTTCCGGTGCGCACCTGGGGATGGGCGGGCTGCCGGTCGATCAGCAGACGCTGGAGGCCCGGGCCTACGCGGTGGCCCGCGACTTGGAGCCGCTGCTGGTCAACACCGTGGTCGGTTTCATCGGTCCGGAGTACCTGTACGACGGGAAGCAGATCATCCGGGCCGGTCTGGAGGATCACTTCTGCGGCAAGCTGCTCGGCCTGCCGATGGGGGTGGATGTCTGCTACACCAACCACGCCGAAGCCGACCAAGATGATATGGACACACTGGTGACGCTGCTGGGCGCGGCCGGTGTCGCGTTCGTGATCGCCGTGCCGGGTGCCGACGACGTGATGCTGGGCTACCAGAGTCTGTCCTTCCACGATGCGCTGTACGCCCGGCAGGTGCTCGGCCTGCGCCCGGCTCCGGAGTTCGAGGCCTGGCTGCGCGGTCTGGGCATGAGCGATGCGCACGGCCGGGTGCTGCCCGTGGACGTCGACCAGTCCCCGCTGCGGGCGTTGGCGGGCGCATGACAAGCCCTGCCGCGCAACAGTTCTGGAACGAGTTGCGGCTGACCACCCAGTCCCGCATCGGGCTGGGCCGGGCCGGCAACGCGCTGCCGACCACCCGGGTGCTGGAATTCGCCGCGGCGCACGCGGCCGCTCGCGATGCGGTGCACATCCCGCTGGATGTCGAGGCCACCGTGGCCGCCGTCACCGCGGTGGGCATCGGCACGCCGGCCGTCGTCGCCAGCCAGGCCGACGGGCGCAGCGAGTACCTGCGCCGGCCGGACAAGGGCCGGCTGCCGGCCGATCTGGACGCGGTGCCGCGCGGCGACGCCGATATCGGGGTGGTGCTCGCCGACGGGCTGTCCCCGCGGGCGCTGACCGAACACGGCCCGGGCTTGCTCACCGCGTTGGTCGAGGTGCTGGGTGAGCGGTATTCCCTTGCGCCACCGGTGATTGCCACCCAGGCGCGGGTGGCGCTCGGGGACCATATCGGGGCGCGGATGGGGGTGCGCACCCTGCTCGTGCTCATCGGCGAGCGGCCCGGCCTGTCGGTGGCCAGCAGCCTGGGCATCTACCTCACCCACCGGCCGGAACCCGGGCGCACCGATGCCGACCGCAACTGCATTTCCAACGTGCACCCGCCGGAAGGGCTCGGCTACGCGGCCGCCGCTCGGGTGGTGGCCGGCCTGGTCGACGGGGCGCGCAGGCTGGGCCGTTCCGGCGTCGACCTGAAGGACACCTCCCGCGCCGACGAACTCGGAACGGCGGCGCAGGCGATTTCGTAGCCTGGAGGGTGTGACGACAACACTGGACCGGATCGCACCCCCGTTCATCGAGTTGGCTCATTCGATCGTGTGGGCCTCGGTGGCCACCGTCGATGCCGACGGCCGGCCCCGCAGCCGGATCCTGCACCCGATCTGGGAATGGGACGGCACCGACCTGTTCGGCTGGATCGCCACCGCACCCACCCCGATCAAGAAGGCGCATTTGGCGGCGCATCCCTATGTATCGGTGAACTACTGGTCACCGAAACAGGACACCTGCAGCGCCGAAGCCCTGGTCGAGTGGTACACCGACGACGAGACCCGCACCCAGGTGTGGGAGAAGTTCGCCAACGGCCCGGCTCCCGTCGGTTACGACCCGAGCATCATCCCGGGGTGGGACGGGCCCACGTCGCCGTCGTTCGCGGCACTGCGCCTGACGCCGTACCGGCTGCGGGTGATGCCCGGTTCGGCGATGCTGACCGGCACCGGGGGCGTGCTCACCTGGCGGCGCTGATTAGTTTCACGGTGACGGGGTACGCCACCCGCCGTGACTTCGATCATCGGCGATGTTCTGACCGTCCTCGATCCCCGCACGGGTGACGTGGTGAGCCGGGTTCCGGTTGCCGAGCCCTCGTCCTGCGACGGTGCGGTGCGCGCCGCCGCGCTGGCCTTCCCGGGGTGGGCCGCCACCGCTGCGGCCGAGCGGGCCGCCGCGCTGAGTGCCGCGGCCGACGACGTCGAGGCGGCGGCCAGCGAGCTTGCCGACCTCGTCGAGCGTGAGACCGGGAAACCGGGGGACGACGCGCTCGGTGGGGTGCGCGCGGGTATCGGGACGTTGCGCCAGTACGCCGAACTGGGTCCGCTGCACCGCGGCGCCGCGCTGCAGGGCAACTGGTCGGCCACCGATCTGATGATTCCGCAGCCGCGCGGTGTGGTGGCCGTACTCACCCCGTGGAACGATCCCGTCGCGGTGGCCGCCGGGCTGCTCGGTGCGGCGCTGGTCACCGGGAACACCGTGGTGCACAAACCCAGCGAGCGCTGCCCGACCGCGGGCCGGCGGTTCGCCGAGCTGCTGGCGGCACACCTGCCCGACGGGGTGCTGCAGATCATCGACGGAGACGGCACCGTCGGAGCGCGGCTGGCCACGGCCCCGGCGGTCGAGGTCGTCGCCCACGTCGGGAGCAGCCAGACCGGCCGGGCCATCGCGCGCGCCTGCGCCGAGCGCGGTGCGAAGGCGCTGCTGGAGAACGGCGGCAACGACGCGCTCATCGTGGACGCCGGCGTCGATCCGGCGTGGGCAGCCGAGCAGGCGGCGCTCGGGGCCTTCGCCAACGCCGGGCAGATCTGCGTCTCGGTGGAGCGTGTGTACGTCGTGGAATCTATCGCCGACGAGTTCGTCGCCGCCCTGGTCGAACAGGCGCGGCGCTGGGCCGAGAAGATCGGTCCGCTGGTCGACGAACGGCATCGCGACCTGGTGCATGCGCACGTCACCGATGCCGTCCGCCGTGGGGCCCATGTCCTCACCGGTGGCGAAAAGCCAAGCGGCCCAGGCGCTTTCTACCCACCCACGGTGCTGACCGACTGCGCACCACCCATGCTGGTGATGTGCGAGGAAACCTTCGGCCCGATCGCGCCGGTGCGAGTCGTCCCGGATTTCGACACGGCGCTGGCGCAGGCCGCCGACGACCGGTACGGCCTGGCCGCCACCATCCTCACCGCGGACATGGCACACGCGCAGCAGGGCTGGCGGCGCCTGCCGGTCGGCACGGTGAAGATCAACGACGTGTTCGGGGGCGCGCCCGGCGGCGCGGCGCAGCCGCGGCGGGCCAGCGGGTCCGGATTCGGTTTCGGCCCGGAACTGCTCGACGAGATGACCGCGACCAAGGTGGTGCACTGGTCGGCGATTCAACCGCGCTGAACGGGGAACCCCCACCGCATGGCTACGTATCGTGTGCTCAATCCGAAGGGTGAGGTCGTCGACACCAAGGACATCGAAAGCGCCGACGACGCGCACGCCTGGTTCGTCGACCAGAAGGCCGAACCCGAGCTGGGGTGGCGGATGGAAGTGCTGTCCGTGGATGGTGATTGGGCGTTCTTCGACAGCAGTGAGGGTGACCGGAAGTACTAGCCGGCGCGGCGCAACAGCACGGCCTGTTCGAACGGCAGCCGGGCGAACAGGAAACGTAGCGGGCCGGTGATCGCTTGTGCCGCTTCGGCCTTGGAGATCACCCGTGGATCGGTGTAGTGGGCGGTGCGGCCGCCGCGTTTGATCTGGCCGCCGCCGCTGGCGGTGATGTTCTTGAGCCAGTCGCGGTCCGGGCCGTAGGTCAGCATGATCGCCACCCCGTCATCCGTCCCGAACACCGATAGCGGTGTGCGATAAGGCTTTCCGGACTTGCGGCCGACGTGGTGCAGGATGCCCATGGTGGGTAGCCAGCCCGCCCACAGCCGCTGGATGGGATTGGTGACGTGCCGGTTGAACCGCGCCAGCCAGTGTGGGAGCTGCATGCCTTCGATCCAACTCCGGTTCCGGCCCGATCTCAAGAACCTACTCTGGCGCCGAACTGCTCGATGAGCAGCCGCAGTCGCTCGTCGTCGTGCCCGGGGCGCAGCCGGCCGGTGCGGGTGAGGGTGAGCAATCCGTGCAGGGCGGCCCAGAACACTTCGGTGAGGGTGTCCGCGTCGGGCTCGCCGACCACCCCGGCCACGGCCCGGCGCAGTTCGGCGAAGGCCGCCGCAAGTGGGGGCGGGGTGTCCTCGGCGGCGAAGCGCAACGTGGTGGCCCGGGTGAACATCGCGTCGTAGACGGCGGGGTGTTCGTGCGCGAAACCGAGGTAGGCCTGCGCTATTCGGGTCAGGGCGGCGTCGGCGGTGCCCGCGTCGGCGCGGGTGGCCCGAAGCGCCTGGGCGAGTTCGTCGAACCCGTCGAGCGCGACCGCCTCGGCGATCTGCTCCATGCCGGCGAAGTGTTTGTAGAGGACCGGCTGGCTGTATTCGATCTCGGTGGACAGCCGCCGGGTGGTGACGGCATCCCACCCTTCGGCCTCGGCCAACGTGCGCGCGGTGGCGACGATCAGTCGTCGGCGCGCCTGCCGCTCCCGCTCGCGGCGGTCCTCGATCGCCATGCCGGCGACATTATCATGGCTAGAATAAATAGCGGCGCTATTGTAGGTCGCGGTTTCCGAACAAGCCCAGCACCGCGCCGATCATCGGGGCGCGATCGGCGCGCCGGGTGTAGGCGCCCACCGTCAGCGCGGGACGATCCTCGATCTCCAGGACGACCGCATCGACGAGGTCGAGACCGGCGGTGAAGGCGCGCGGAACGACGGCCGTGCCCAAACCCTGTGCGGCGCACCGGGCCACGTCGGTGATCTGGCCGAGCTCGAAGATGATCTCCCGGTGTAACCCGGCGTCGCGGAACAGGGCGTCCACCATGGTGCGCAGTTGCGACCCGGTGTGGAACTCGATGAACGGCCCCGATCCCGCCAGCTCGGCCAGGGTCGCCGAACCGGCCACCGTGGTGGACGTGGCGGGCGGCGCGATGGCCACCAGTGGTTCGGGCGGCGACAGCGGGTGAAAGACCAGCCGCGGGTCCGGTGGTGGTGGGACGGCGCCGGTCAGGGCAATGTCGAGGGAGCCGTCCGCGACGGCGGCGATCAGTTCGCTGCTCGGACCCGCCGTCATGGTGATGCGGACGCCCGCGTGCCTGCGACGCATATCTCCCAGCAGGGCCGGCAGGTCCAGCACACGCGTTGCCGTCTGGGTGCTGCCGACGCGCAGCGTGCGTAGTGCGCCGGCGGCATGCGCGCTCATCTGGGCGCGCAGCTCGTCGGCCAGCTCCACGATGCGGCACGCGGTGGGCAAGAACAGTTGGCCGGCCTCGGTCAGCACCACTCGGCGGGTGGTCCGCTCGAACAGGCGGACACCGAGTTCCCCCTCCAACTGCGCGATCTGCGTGCTCAGCGCCGACTGCGACAGGTGGCAGCGCCGCGCCGCCGCGGTGAAGGAGCCGGCGTCGGCCACCGCCATCGCATAGGTGAGCTGACGCAGTTCCATTTGTTTTGCAGATTAATACCTACCGATCTATCCATCAATCAGATGTGTAATCTGTGCCAGACTCGGGCGGCCATGTCCGGACAAACCAGGGGAGTGATCGACGTGAACCGTCACACCGGGCCGATCGCGGTACTCGGCGCCACCGGTGCCCAGGGCGGCGCCGTGGCCGCCGCCCTGCGCCAACACGGCGTGCCGGTGCGTGCGGTGGTGCGCAACCCGGCCGCGCAGCGGGCCAGGGCACTGGCCGACGCCGGCGCCGAGGTGGTGGTCGCCGACCTCGCCGACGAGCAGGCGCTCGCGACCGCCTTCACCGGTGCGGCCGGCGTCTTCGCGGTGACGACACCGTTCGAGCAGGGGCCCGAGGCCGAGATCGAGCAGGGGCTGCACATCCTGGCCGCCGCCGAGCGGGCCGCCGTGCCGCACCTGGTGTTCTCCTCGGTGGGCAGCGCCGACCAGCATTCCGGCGTCCCCCATTTCGACAGCAAGGCCGCCATCGAGGCCGCGCTCGTCCGCTCCGCCGTGCCGCACACCATCGTGGGCCCCACCTACTTCTTCGACAATCTGCTCGGCGGTGGCGAACAGCTCAACGCCGGCGTGCTGGAGCTGGCGTTGCCCGCCGACCTGCCGCTGCAGCAGCTGGATCGCCGCGATCTGGGCGCGTTCGTCGCACACGTCTGCACCCAACCCGAGCGGTTCACCGGGCGTCGTATCGACCTGGCCTCCGACACCATCACACCGCGCCAGATGGCGCGGTCCCTGCAACGTGCGCTCGGCAGGCCCATCCGCGTGGTCAGCCCCGACCCGGCCGATATCGGATCGGCGGATATGCGGGCCATGTACACCTTCCTCACCGAGCGCGGCTATGCCGCCGACACCGGGTGGCTGCACCGCACCTTCCCGAGCATCGGCTGGCATCGCTTCGACGATTGGCTGGACGACACCCTGTCCGCGAATCGCGAGGGCTGACACCGTGCGCGCGCTCGCCGTGCTGGTTGCCGCTCTCGTGATGGTGTGCGGTGCCCCGCCCGCAGCGGCAGATGCCACCGATGCCGTTGGCCCGCAATATGATTCCGTGCACGTGTACGTCGACCCCGGGCAATTCGACGCGTTCGTGCACAGCTGGGTCGCCACGTTCGGCGGAACGACGAGCACCGCGGTCACCACGCACGTCACCCCGACGCCCGGTACCACCCGGTCCCAGCTCATCCTGTCGCCGGTGGGCACCCTGTCGGTGTTCGGATTCCTGACACCGATCCCGTATCCGTTCGGTACCGAACGCGGTGGCTGGCTGACCACCGACGTGGACGCCGCACTGGCCCACGCGCAGGCTGCGGGTGCCACCACGCTGGTGCAGCCGTTCGACGACCCCATCGGCCGCGACGCCGTCATCCAGTTCCCCGGTGGCGTGAACACCCAGCTCTACTGGCACACCACCGCGCCCGCCTATCCGCCCCTGCAGACCGTCCCCGACAACCGGGTCTACGTGTCGGCGGACGCGGCCGACGCATTCCTGCGGTCCTACCGCGAATTCACCGCCGCGACAGTCGATTCCGATCAACCGGCCGCAGACGGTGCGCTGCTGGGCAAACCGGGAACGGCGTTCCGCCAGATCCACCTGTCCGGCCCGTTCGGCAACACCCTGGTGTCGGTCACCGACGGGCACCTGCCGTACCCCTTCGGTCGCGAACTCGCCGGCTACGCGGTGGCCGATGTCGAGGCCACGCTCGCCAAGGCGCAATCCGCTGGCGCGCACGTCCTTTCGCCGCCGATCGGGGATGAAAAGAGCGCGGTCCTGCAATTCCCCGGCGGGTACATCGCCGAGATCCACCGGACATGAGGAGTGCCATGATCGCCGTCGGAATGGTCGGAGTCGGGGACATGGGCGCCCAGATGTTGGCGCGTCTGCTGACCGCCGGATTCCCGGTGACCGCCCACGACAACGATCCGGTGCGGTTGGGTTCTGCCGCCGAAGCCGGAGCGCGTCCGGTCGACTCGGCCGCCGACGTGGCGGCCGGCTCCGACATCGTCATCAGCCTGGTGATGTCGCAGGACATCCCCGCCGCCCATTTCGGGGAACGCGGTGTGCTGGCCGGACTGGGCCCGGACACCGTGCTGGTCATCGGATCCACCACCACACCGGAGATGGCCCGGCAGATCCGCGAGCGGGCGGGCGAGCAGGCGCTGCTGGTCGACGCCCCCATCGTCGGGGGTGTCCGATATGCCCGGGACGGCACGGTGACCTTCCTCGCCGGGGGCAGCGCCGATGCCGTCGACCGGGCCGAACCCGTGCTGTCGACGCTCGGCACGGTCGAACGCGTCGGGCCGTTCGGATCCGGGGTGGCCTACAAACTGATCACCAACGCCTTCGTGATGGCCGCCGAAGTGGGATTGCGGGAGGCTCTCGACCTCACCGACATCCTCGGTGGCGACTACGCCACGGCACTGCGGCTGTTCGGCCTGGGCCCGATGGCCGCCGTGACGGCCCGGGCGCTGGACACGTCGAACCCTCGCCCGTTGCGCGCCTCCGCGCAGGATTTCGACACCTTGTTGTCCGTCGTGGGTGACCCCGCGTTGTTGCCCATATCGGCCGCCGGCCGGGACCGGCTGTGGGCCGCGGTGGACGCTGCACCCGGGTTCGAGCCCGAGTTCGTCGATCTGACCCGGCGCACCACCGCCCGCGGCCCGTACCGGGCGGACTGACCAGCGGCACGCACCGTCCGAGCGCTTCCACTACACCCTGTAGTTGGGGTGCCGGGCGGAACTGGGACACTGGACACCATGACAAGCACGGCCGCCTCCGCTGCATTGTTCGCCGACGCCTGCTCCGTCATCCCCGGTGGGGTGAACTCGCCGGTCCGGGCGTTCAGCGCGGTCGGCGGTACCCCGCGGTTCATCACCAAAGCCGACGGCTACTGGCTGACCGACGCGGACGGCAATCGCTACGTCGACCTGGTCTGCTCCTGGGGCCCGATGATCCTCGGCCACGCACATCCGGCCGTGGTGGCGGCCGTGCAGCGGGTGGCGGCCGACGGATTGTCCTTCGGCGCGCCGACCCCGGCCGAGACCGAGCTGGCCCGCGCCATCATCGACCGGGTCGCCCCGGTGCAGCGCATCCGGTTCGTCAACTCCGGCACCGAGGCCACCATGAGCGCCATCCGGCTGGCCCGCGGCTACACCGGCCGGCCCAAGATCATCAAGTTCTCCGGCTGCTATCACGGCCACAGCGACGCCCTGCTGGCCGACGCCGGTTCCGGTGTCGCGACGCTGGGGCTGCCGTCCTCGCCCGGCGTCACCGGTGCGGCCGCCGCGGACACCATCGTGCTGCCGTACAACGACGTCGCCGCCGTCGAGGAGGTGTTCGCCGCGCACGGCGAGCACATCGCCTGCGTCATCAGCGAGGCCAGCCCGGGCAACATGGGCACGGTCGCGCCGCAGCCCGGCTACAACGCCGCGCTGCGCCGCATCACCGCCGAGCACGGCGCCCTGCTGATCCTCGACGAGGTGATGACCGGATTCCGGGTCAGCCGCTCCGGCTGGTACGGCCTGGACCCGGTGGAGGCGGACCTGTTCACCTTCGGCAAGGTGATGAGCGGTGGCCTGCCCGCCGCGGCGTTCGGCGGCCGCGCCGAGGTGATGGAACGCCTGGCCCCGCTGGGGCCGGTGTACCAGGCCGGCACCCTGTCCGGGAACCCGGTGGCGATGGCCGCCGGCCTGGCCACCCTGCACGCCGCTGACGACGCCGTGTACGCCGCCCTGGACGCCAACGCCGACCGGCTGGCCGGGCTGCTCACCGAGGCGCTCACCGAAGCCTCGGTGCCCCATCATGTCTCGCGGGCCGGCAACTTCCTGACGGTGTTCTTCGGCGATGTCCAGCCGACGAACTTCGCCACCGCCAAGGCCACCGAGACGTGGCGGTACCCGGCGTTCTTCCACGCCCTGCTGGACGCCGGGATCTACCCGCCGTGCAGCGCGTTCGAGACCTGGTTCGTCTCGACGGCGCTCGACGACGCGGCGTTCGACAAGATCGCCGAGGCGCTGCCGCACGCCGCCCGCGCCGCCGCCGAGGCCACCCGGTGACAACCGTGCCGGTCCGGACGACGGTGCACGTCATGCGCCACGGCGAGGTGTTCAACCCGGAGAAGGTGCTCTACGGCCGGCTGCCCGGCTATCACCTGTCCGACCGCGGGCGGGCCCAGGCGCAGGCCGCGGCCGACTGGCTGGCCACGCACGACGTCACCCACATCGTCGCCTCCCCGCTGGAGCGCGCCCAGGAGACCGCCGCCCCGATCGCGGACCGGCACGGGCTCGTCATCGACACCGACGACGACCTGATCGAATCCTGGAACCAGTTCGAGGGAAAACGGGTGGCCCCCGGCGACGGTGCGCTGCGCGACCCGCGCAACTGGCCGCGGCTGCGCAACCCGATGACACCGTCCTGGGGCGAGCCGTACGACGAGGTCGCGACCCGCATGACGGCCGCGCTGCATCGCGCCCGGCTCAAAAGCGAAGGGCACGAGGCGGTGTGCGTCAGCCACCAGCTGCCGGTGGAAACCCTGCGCCGCGCCATGACCGGGCGCCGGCTGGCGCACCTGCCGTTACCGCACAGCCGGCTGTGCAACCTGTCCTCGATCACCTCGTTCGTCTTCGACGACGACCGCCTCATCCGGTGGGCGTACACGGAGCCCTGGGGTCTGTAGTGCGCATCGTTGCCGCGCTGGCGTTGCTGCTGGCTGTCCTCACCGGTTGTTCGACCGGTGACGACGCCGTCGCGCAGGGCGGCACCTTCGAATTCGTCGCCCCCGGCGGCAAGACCGACATCCTCTACGACCCATCCGAAAAGCGGGGCACCCCAGGCAAGATCAGCGGGCCCGATCTGATGGACCCCAACCGCACGCTGTCCCTGGACGATTACGCGGGCAAGGTCGTCGTCATCAACGTGTGGGGACAGTGGTGCGGGCCCTGCCGTTCGGAGATCCCGCAGCTGGAGCAGGTGTTCGAGCAGACCCGGGCCGACGGCGTGCAGTTCCTCGGCATCGACGTGCGCGACTACAACCGGGACGCGGCAAAGGATTTCGTGGTCGACCGCAAGGTCAGCTACCCGTCGATCTACGACCCCGCGATGCGCACCATGATCGCCTTCGGCGGCAAATACCCGACCACCGTCATCCCGTCCACCGTGGTGCTGGACCGGCAGCACCGGGTGGCCGCCGTGTTCCTGCGTGAACTGCTGGCCGCCGACCTGCTGCCGGTCGTGCAGCGGCTGGCTGCCGAGAAGTGATAGCGAAGTGACCACGCAGTGACCGATATCGACCAACTCGTCGCCACCGGACCGGTGCTGCTGGCGCTGGGGATCAGCATGCTGGCCGGGCTGGTGTCCTTCGCATCGCCGTGCGTGGTGCCCCTGGTGCCCGGCTACCTGTCGTATCTGGCCGGCGTGGTCGGCGTGACCGAGGCCCCGGACGCCGGCGGCTCGCGGGCCGGCCGGTGGCGGGTGGTCGGCGCGGCCGGGTTGTTCGTCGCCGGATTCACCGTCGTGTTCGTGCTCGGCAGCGTCGCGGTGCTCGGCATGACCACCGCCGTCATTACCAATGAGCTTGTGCTGCAACGGATCGGCGGCGTGGTCACCATCCTGATGGGCCTGGTGTTCATCGGTTTCATCCCACTGCTGCAGCGCGAGGCCCGGTTCGCGCCGCGGCGGCTCTCGACTCTCGGCGGGGCACCGTTGCTCGGCGCGGTGTTCGCGTTGGGCTGGACACCGTGCCTGGGGCCGACGCTGACGGCGGTGATCGCGGTGGCCTCGGCCACCGAAGGCTCGGCAGTCGCCCGCGGCATCGCATTGGTCATCGCGTACTGCCTGGGCCTGGGTGTGCCGTTCCTGCTGCTGGCGTTCGGCTCGTCGCGCGCGGTGCGCGGGCTGGGCTGGCTGCGCGCGCACACCAGGGGCATCCAGGTCTTCGGTGGGGTGCTGATGATCGCGGTGGGTATCGCACTGGTGACCGGGCTGTGGGGGGATTTCGTGGGGTGGGTGCGCGACGCGTTCATCAGCGACGTGAGGCTGCCGATATGAGCGTTGTGCAGAAAACCTGGGCGCTGATCCGCAACACCTGGCGCACGCTGACCTCGATGGGCACCGCGCTGGTGCTGCTGTTCCTGCTGGCGCTGGGCGCCATCCCCGGCGCGCTGCTGCCGCAACGCAGCCTCAACGCCGGCAAGGTCGACGAGTACCTGGCCCAGCACCCCACCATCGGGCCGTGGCTGGACAAGGTCCAGGCCTTCGACGTGTTCTCCAGCTTCTGGTTCACCTCCATCTACGTGTTGCTGTTCGTCTCGCTGGTCGGCTGCCTGACCCCGCGGCTGGCCGAGCACGTGCGCAGCCTGCGCGCGGTTCCGGTGGCCGCCCCGCGCAACCTGGCGCGGCTGCCCAAGCATCACGAAGCCGAGATTTCCGGCGACGTCGCGCAGCTGGCCGCCGGCATGAGCGAGCGGCTGAAGGGCTGGCGGCGCACCACCCGCACCGAGAGCGACGGGGACACCGAGGTCGTCGAGATCTCGGCGGAGAAGGGTTATCTGCGCGAGTTCGGCAACATCGTCTTCCACTTCTCCCTGCTGGGCCTGTTGGTGGCCGTCGCCGCGGGCAAGCTGTTCGGCTACGAGGGCAATGTCATCGTCATCGCCGACGGCGGTCCCGGATTCTGTTCGGCCTCACCGGCCGCGTTCGACTCGTTCCGCGCGGGCAACACCGTCGACGGCACGTCGCTGTATCCGATCTGCTTGAAGGTCAACGACTTCGACGCCCAGTACCTGCCCAGCGGACAGGCCGTCAGCTTCGCCGCCAACATCGAGTATCAGGACGGCGCCGACCTGTCCACCGACACCTGGCGGCCGTACCGTCTCGAGGTCAACCACCCGCTGCGCATCGGCGGGGACCGGGTGTACCTGCAGGGCCACGGCTACGCGCCCACGTTCACGGTGACCTTCCCGGACGGGCAGCAGCGCACCACCACGGTGCAATGGCGCCCCGACGACCCGCTGACCCTGCTGTCCTCCGGCGTGATCCGGGTGGACCCGCCCGGAGGCACCTATCCCGACCCCGACGAGCGGCGCAAGCACCAGATCGCGGTGCAGGGCCTGCTCGCGCCGACCGAGCAGCTGGACGGCACCCTGCTGTCGTCGAGCTTTCCGGCGCTGAACGACCCGGCGGTGGCCATCGACATCTACCGCGGTGACGCCGGTCTGGACACCGGCCGCCCGCAGTCGCTGTTCACCCTCGACCCGCGGCTGATCGGGCAGGGCCGGCTGACCAAGCAGGCCCGGGTCAACCTCAAGGCCGGCGAGCAGACCCGCCTGAACGACGGCACCACCGTCCGGTTCGACGGCGCGGTGCCGTTCATCAACCTTCAGGTCTCGCACGACCCGGCGCAGGTGTGGGTACTGGTGTTCGCCATGTCGATGATGGCGGGGCTGCTGGTGTCGCTGGTGGTCCGGCGGCGCCGTGTCTGGGTTCGGCTTACCTCGGGCCCGGCGGGTACGGTAAGCGTCGAGCTGGGGGGTCTGGCCCGAACCGACAATTCCGGGTGGGGTGACGAGTTCGAGCGGCTCACCGTGAAGCTGCTGGGAGAAGAGTGACGCGCGCATGAATACAACGCACATCGATATCGGGCTGTCCCGCTACTCGGACTGGGCCTATACGTCCTCGGTGGTGGTGCTCGTCGTCGCGTTGATCCTGCTGGCCATCGAGTTGGCGTACGCGCGGGGCCGCAAGGTCGAGGCGCGCGAGCTGGTGGGTGCCGGTGGGCCTGCCGCAGTGGGCGCCGACAGCGCCACCCCCGGCGTTGTCGCCGACACCCCGTCGCGTCCCGCCGACGAGCGCATCGGCCGGGCCGGGCTGGCGCTGGTGTACGTCGGCATCGCCCTGCTGGCCGCCTGCATCGTGCTGCGCGGCCTGGCCACGGCCAGGGTGCCGTGGGGCAACATGTACGAGTTCATCAACCTGACCTGCTTCTGCGGTCTGATCGCCGGCGTGATCGTGCTGCGCAAACCGCAGTTCCGCGCGCTGTGGGTGTTCGTCCTGGTACCGGTGCTGATCCTGCTGACGGTGTCCGGGCGCTGGCTGTACACCAACGCCGCCCCGGTGATGCCGGCGCTGCAGTCCTACTGGCTGCCCATCCACGTCTCGGTGGTGAGCCTCGGTTCCGGGGTGTTCCTGGTCGCCGGCGTGGCCAGCATCCTGTTCCTGCTCAAGATGTCCCCGCTGGCCGATCGCGACAACGGCTTCGGCCGGATGATCCGCCGGCTGCCCGACGGCCAGACGCTGGACCGGATCGCCTACCGCACCACCATCTTCGCGTTCCCGATCTTCGGGTTCGGCGTCATCTTCGGAGCCATCTGGGCCGAGGAGGCGTGGGGCCGCTACTGGGGCTGGGATCCCAAGGAGACGGTGTCGTTCATCGCCTGGGTGGTGTACGCGGCGTATCTGCATGCGCGGTCCACGGCCGGCTGGCGGGACCGCAAGGCGGCGTGGATCAACGTCGTGGGCTTCGTGGCGATGGTGTTCAACCTGTTCTTCATCAACCTGGTCACCGTGGGTCTGCACTCGTACGCGGGGGTGGGCTGACAGTGCCGCTCGGACCGGATCAGCCCATCAATTTCCGTGGACAACAGCGGTTCAGTGTTCCTGGCCAAGACCCGGCGCAGGAGGTGCCGCCGGAGTGGACCGCGCCGACCCCGCCGCACGGCATCCCCGCCGTGGTCGTGCCACCGGCGGCCGCCCCCGCACCGGCCGACCAGACCAGTCCCTTCCCGCTGCCCGCGCCGTACCTGGACCTGTCCACGGTGGCGCTGCTCGGCCAGCCCAAGCGGGCACCGTCGCGCGGTTGGCGGCGCTGGGTGTACCTGGCCACGTTCAAGACGCTGAATCTGGGCGAGAGCCCGAAGGTCACCGACTACAACAAGTTGCTCGGCGAGGTGGGCCGGCCGCTGCGGGGCTGCTACCGGATCGCGTTGCTGTCACTGAAGGGCGGGGTTGGCAAGACCACCATCACCGCGACCCTGGGTGCCACGTTCGCCTCCACCCGCGGTGACCGCGTCATCGCGGTGGACGCCAACCCCGACCGCGGGACCCTGAGCCAGAAGGTGCCGCTGGAGACCCCGGCCACGGTGCGGCATCTGCTGCGCGACGCGGAGGGCATCAACAGCTACAGCGACGTCCGCCGGTACACCAATCAGGGGCCGAGCCGGCTGGAGGTGCTGGCCTCGGAGAGCGACCCGGCGGTGTCGGAGGCGTTCAGTTCCGAGGACTACGCCAGGACCCTGGAGGTGCTGGAGCGCTATTACAGCCTGGTGCTGACCGACTGCGGCACCGGGATGCTGCATTCGGCGATGGCGGCCGTGCTGTCCCATGCCGATGTGCTGATCGTGGTCAGCTCGGGTTCGGTGGACGGTGCCCGTTCGGCGTCGGCCACCCTGGACTGGCTCGACGCGCATGGGCATCAGGACATGGTGCGCAACGCGATTGCGGTGGTGAACGCGGTGCGTCCGCGCTCGGGCAAGGTCGACCTGCAGAAGGTGACCGACCACTTCGCGCGGCGCTGCCGGGCGGTGTTGCAGGTGCCGTTCGACCCACATCTGGAGGAGGGTGCCGAGATCAGCCTCGAGCGGCTCAAGCCGCAGACCCGTGAGGCGTTGATCAAACTGGCCGCGGTGGTCGCGGCGGGGTTCCCGAGCACGACCTGAGCGGTCGCGCCGGCTAACCGCGGGGGTTGTTGTCCCCGTGGCCGAGGCGGCGCAGGAAATCGGGGTCGTCGTCGGGACCGATCACCCGGGTGCGTGGGCGTGCGGCGGCTGCTCGGACCACCCGCCACACCGCGTAGGAAAGCCCGGCCACGATCAGGACCAGGAGCAAGTACTGCAACGGAAAACCTCCTTGATCCGAATATACGCGCCGTGGGTAGGCTCGGGCTCGTGTCTGATGGTCGGCCGGGAACCCGGATGTTGCGTGACGTCGGAGCCTATCTGCTGGCCCGGCTGGCGCTTGCCGCGGTGCTCACCGTGGTGATCGTCGGAGCCGGTCACCTGCTCGGGATCCGCGAGTTCCCGTTGATCGTGGCGGTGTTGTTCGCCATCGTGTTGGCGCTCCCGCTGGGCATCTGGCTGTTCGCGCCGTTGCGTCGACGGGCCACCGCAAGCATCGCGGCATTCGACGAACGCCGCCGCAAGGATCGGGAGTCGTTGCAGGCCCGGCTCCGTGGTGAGGACGGGCCGAAGGCGACCTAACCGGCGGCGGCCCGCACGACGCCGCGCAGCCAGGCGTGCCGGTGATCGGTGTCGAAGACGCGGTTCCAGATCATCTGGTACGGCAGGGTCGCGACCTCGGTGGGCGCCGGTACCGCGCACAGCGCCTGCGCGCCGTCCCAGCCCGCGCGTAAGCGAGCGGGAAGCGTTGCGATCAAATCGGTTCCGGGCAGTAGAGCCAGTGCCGACGAGTGGTACGGCACGGCGACGGCGGCATCGCGTGGGCGGCCCAGCAACGCCAGGGGACGGTCCACTGCGGTCTGGCGGCCGTCGGCGGTGTCGATGACGATATGCGGATGGCGCAGGTAGTCGTCCAGCGTGATGCCGGCCGCGCCGGCCAGCGGGTGATCATGGGCCAGCACGCAGACGAAGTCCTCGACGAAGAGCGTTTCGGCCTGTAGATCCGGTGGCAGGTGACCGCCGTACAGCCCGATATCGACTGCGCCACTGCGGATCTGGTCGATGATCCCGTCCAGGCCCAGGTTGTGGAAGCGGACCGTGGTGGCGGGGGACTGGGTGCGCACCTGCCGGCAGATCGCGGGGCCGAAGGTCTGCACGGCGTAGTCGCTGCCGGCCAGGTTGACCGGCGCGCTGGACTGACTCGGGTCGAACTCGTTGGGGGACAACAGATGTTGGAGCAGTGGCACCACGGTGGTGAGCTGGTCGTAGATGTCCTGTGCCCGGGCGGTGAGCCGGAAGCCGTCCGGGTCGCGCACCAGCAGCGGGTCGTCGAGCACCCGGCGCAGCCGTTGCAGCGCCCGGCTCATCGCCGGCTGGCTCAAGCCCACCCGCGCGGCGGCACGGGAAACCTGACGCTCCTCGAGCAGGGCGACCAGCGGCGTCAACAGGTTCAGGTCCACCCGATCGATATGCGTGGTGAGCATGCTAGCCATCATAGATATGCATGTGACAGATGGTTGCTGGTCCGGCACCCTGAATTCCATGAAGATCTCCGGCAACACCGTTTTCATCCCCGGCGCCACCAGTGGTATCGGCTTGGCGCTCGCACTCGCGTTGCGGGACAAGGGGAACAAGGTCATCGTCGGGGGACGTCGGCAGGAACTGCTGGACCGGATCGTGGCCGAGCACCCCGATGTGGACGCTGTCCGGATCGACACCGCCGACCCGGACAGCATCACCGCCGTCGCCGCGCAGGTGCTGGCCGCCCATCCCGGCCTGAACGTGTTGATCACCATGGCCGGGGTGATGAGCATCGAGGACTGGCGCCACCCCGAGTCGTTCCTGGCGTCGGCCGAGTCGACCATCACCACCAACGTGCTCGGCCCGATCCGGCTGATCGCCGCGTTCATCGAGCATCTACAGAAGCAGCCGGCGGCTACCGTGATGACCGTCTCCTCGGGGCTGGGCTTCACTCCGTTGCGGGTCACCCCCAGCTACAACGCCTCCAAGGCGGCCATCCACCTGCTGACCGAGACGTTGCGCCTGCAGTTCGCCGGGTCGTCGGTCGAGTTCAAGGAGCTCGAGCCGCCCGCGGTGCGGACCGACCTGGTGCCCGGGCAGCGCGACAGCGAGTGGGCCATGCCGCTCCAGGATTTCGTCGACGAGGTGGTCGGCATCCTGGAAAGCCGGCCCGACGCCAGGGAGATTCAGGTCGAGAACGTCAAGTTCCTGCGCTACGCCGAGGTGCGCGGGGACTACGACCATGCCGTCGCGGTGCTCAACTCGGCCGACCCGCACGCGAGTTAGCCGAAGGTCAGTGCCGCCGCCACCGCGACCGACCACACCAGCATGGTCAGTCCGGTGTCGCGCAGCACCGGGATCAGCTCCCGCCCGCCGAGGCCGCGCCGCACCGGTGCGGTGGCCCGCACCGCCAGCGGTGCGGCCACCAGTCCGGCGGCGCACCACGGGGTGGCCGCCATGAGCACGAACGTCATGGCGAACGCGACCGCGACCAGTACCTGGTACAGCAGCCGGGTGCGGGCGTCGCCGAGCCGCACGGCCAGGGTGATCTTGCCGGTTTCGCTGTCGGTCGGGATATCGCGCAAGTTGTTGGCCACCAGCACCGCCGAGGACAGGCAGCCGACGGCCACCGCGGCGGCCAGCCCGACCCAGTCCACCCGCAGCGCCTGGGTGTACTGCGTACCCAGTACCGCGACCAGCCCGAAGAAGACGAAGACGGCCACCTCGCCCAGACCGCGATAGCCGTAGGGCGTCGACCCGCCGGTGTACAGCCAGGCGCCGGCGATGCAGGCGGCGCCGACGGCGATCAGCCACGGCTCGCTCACGATCGCCAGCGCCAGGCCCGCCGCCGCGCCGATGGACAGGCTGACCAGCGCCGCGGTGAGCACCGCCCGCGGAGAGGCGACCCGGGAACCGACCAGCCGCAGCGGGCCGGAGCGCACGTCGTCGGTGCCGCGGATGCCGTCGGAGTAGTCGTTGGCGTAGTTCACCCCGACGATCAGGGCCAGTGAGACCAGCAGCGCCAACAGCGCCTTCCACCACACCGCGTCGCCGAGCGCGGCGGCTGCCCCGGTCCCGGCCAGGACGGGTGCGACGGCATTGGGCAGGGTGCGAGGACGCGCGCCTTCCACCCACTGCGCAAAGGTAGCCATGCGGGCCATGGTCGCATGGTGCGACGTGAGGGCGAAGTCGCATGGTGCGACGTGAGGGCGAAGTCGCATGGTGCTGTGAACTGGCGTGATAAGCGGCACCTTGTCACGTGGCGTACGCCACGTGACACTTGTCTCATGACCGACCGCCTGAGCAAGACCGAAATCGCCAAAGACGCCTTGCAAGAGGGCGTCGAGTCGGTGGCGTCGACCGTGGGGGAAGTGGCCAGTATCATCACCACCGCGGTCAAGGACGTGGCCAACGCGATCGGTGGGCTGGCCACCGACGCCTTTGCCATCCGTGACGCCGCCAAGCAGGCCGCCGAAAGGGCCGAGTTGAACGCCGAGGTGGCGGAGCCCGCCGCCGACTGACCCAGCAGAATGGGCGGATGCTCGGAGTAATCGGCGGTAGCGGGTTCTATTCGTTCTTCGGTCCGGATGCGCGCAGCATCAACCTGGACACGCCTTACGGCGCACCCAGCGCGGCGATCACCGTCGGCGCCGTCGGCGAGCACGAGGTCGCCTTCCTGCCGAGGCACGGGGTGCGCCACGAGTTCTCGCCGCACACGGTGCCGTACCGGGCCAACATGTGGGCGATGCGGGCGCTCGGTGTGCGCCGCATCTTCGCGCCGTGCGCGGTCGGCAGCCTGCACCCGGCGCTGGGGCCCGGCGCCATGGTGGTGCCCGATCAGCTGGTGGACCGCACCAGTGGGCGGGTGGACACCTATTTCGATGCCGGCGGGATCCACGTGGGGTTCGCCGATCCGTACTGCCCGTCCTTGCGGGCCGCGGCCGCCGAATTGCCCGGTGTTGTCGACGGCGGCACCATGGTGGTGATCCAGGGGCCGCGGTTCTCCACCCGGGCCGAGAGCCGGTGGTTCGCCGACCAGGGTTTCACCCTGGTGAACATGACCGGTTACCCGGAGGCGGTGCTCGCCCGTGAATTGGAAATATGTTATGCGGCAATCGCTTTGGTAACCGACCTGGATGCCGGCGTGGAAGCGGGGGCCGGTGTGCGGGCGGTGGACGTGTTCGCCGAGTTCGAGCGCAACATGGTCGGCTTCAAGAAGCTGGTGCGGGAGGCCATTGGGGGTGTGGCGAACGCATCGACCTGCACGCACTGCCTGGCGCACGAGGGTGTGACGCTGCCGTTCGACCTGCCCTGACTTCCGTCAAACTTGACAGGTGTCGATAATGAGCGGGTGACACCGACGTCCCCCTCGGCGCTCTGCGCGCAATACGGCATCGACTTCCCCCTGTTCGCCTTTAGCCACTGCCGCGATGTGGTCGCCGCGGTGACCAACGCCGGCGGCTTCGGGGTGCTCGGCGGCGCCGCCTTCACACCCGAGCAGCTGGATCGCGAGCTCATCTGGATCGACCAGCACGTGCACGGCAAGCCCTACGGTGTCGACATCATCGTGCCCGCCAAATTCGAGGGCAAGGGCGAGCGGCTCAGCAAGGCCGATCTGGCCGCCCGGATCCCGCAGGACTACCGCGACTACATCGACAACCTGCTGCGTGAGCACGGCATCGAGCCGGATCCCACGCCGCGCACCGGCGCTCCCGTGCTGGCCGGCGGCACCGGCTCCGATCTGCTGCAGGTTGCGCTGAGCCATCCCATCAAGCTGATGGCCAATGCGCTCGGGGTGCCGCCGGACTACATGATCGAGGCCGGTCGCGAACACGGCATACCGGTGGCCGCGTTGGTCGGCGCCAAGGAGCACGCCGTCAAGCAGGTTGCCGCCGGCGTGGATCTGATCGTGGCCCAAGGCACCGAAGCCGGCGGGCACTGCGGTGAGGTGTCGACGCTGGTGGTGGTGCCCGAGGTGATAGAGGCGTTGGCGGCGATCGGCAGCTCGACCCCGGTGCTGGCCGCCGGCGGCATCGTCACCGGCAGGCAGATGGCGGCGTCGGTGGCGCTCGGCGCGGCCGGCGCATGGACCGGCTCGGTGTGGCTGACGACCGAGGAAGCCGAGACCGAGCCGCACACCGTCGCCAAGATGCTGGCGGCCAGTTCGCGTGACACCGTGCGGTCGGCGGGCCGCACCGGCAAACCGTCGCGGCAGCTGGTGTCGGACTGGACCGATGCCTGGGCGCCGACGAGTGGGCAGCAGCCGCTGCCGTTGCCGCTGCAGAACATGCTGAGCGAGCCGGTGCTGCGCCGCGTCGACGCGCTCGCCGCCCAGGGACATGAGGGTGCCCAGGCGTTGGCCACCTATTTCGTCGGTCAGGGTGTCGGGCTGATGAACAAGGTGCGGCCGGCGCGGGACGTGGTGCTGGAGTTCATCGAGGATTACGTGGCCGCCACCGAGCGGCTGAGTCGCTCGCTGCCCGACTGAGGCGCCCCGGCGCCGGCGTCGAGCCGTAACCTGCATGTCTATGTGCCGGCTGTGCGCGAAAGCCCTTGTCTCACAGCGCACATAAAGATTACATCGGCATGATGTCGGTGTGACGATGCTGCTCGCCGATGCCGCCGCAGCGGATCCGTACCACCACGGCCTTTCGTTGTTACGGGGCTGGCTGCCCGTCGCGATCCAGCTCGGCGCCGCGGCGATCCTGATCGCTGCGGTGGGCTGGCGCACCCGGCGCTGGCGGCTGCTGTGGTTGCCGCTGGCGCTGCTCCTCGGTGTCGCCGCGGCGGCCTGGTCGAACTGGTTCATCGATTCCCAGGGCATGGCCGACGATCCGGCTCCCGACGAACTGTGGGTGTGGATCGGCCTGAGCGGGCTGGCGATCGGTGTCGCGGTGTTCGGCTGGATGTCGGCGCCCTGGTGGCGTCGCGGTGTCTCGGCACTCGCGGTGGCCGGGTGTCTGCTCAGTACGGCGCTGGCGGTGAATCTGTGGGTGGGTTACTTCCCGACGGTGCAGACCGCGTGGAACCAGCTGACCGCCGGACCGCTGCCCGACGAAACGGACCTGGCCACCGTGCAGGCGCAGAAGGCCGCGCACACCGTGCCCGCCCACGGCGCCGTCGTCCCGGTGACCATTCCGGCCGACGCCTCGGGATTCAAACACCGCACCGAGCTGGTCTACCTGCCGCCGGCCTGGTTCGCCGGCGCCACCCAACTGCCGGCGGTCATGATGATCGGCGGGGAGTTCAACACACCGGCGGACTGGCTGCGTACCGGTGACGCCGCCGCGACCATGGACGCATTCGCCGCGGCGCACGGCGGCAACGCCCCGGTGTTCGTCTTCGTCGACAGCGGCGGATCTTTCAACAACGACACCGAGTGCGTCAACGGACCGCGCGGCAACGTCGCCGACCACCTCACCAAAGATGTTGTGCCGTACGTGAATTCGACATTCGGGGTGAGTCCCGCGGCCGCCAACTGGGGCATCGTCGGGTGGTCGATGGGCGGTACTTGCGCGGTCGACCTGACCGTCATGCATCCCGACCTGTTCAGCGCGTTCGTCGACATCGCCGGTGATCTGGGGCCCACCGCGGGCACCCACGAGCAGACCGTCAGCCGATTGTTCGGGGGCAGCGAGACCGCGTGGGCCGACTTCGACCCCACCACGGTGATGAACGCGCACGGCAGCTATCGGGGCGTGGCCGGGTGGTTCGAGATTTCCAGCACCCCGCAGACGCCGCACAAGGGGGACCCTGCCGCTGCCGCCGACGCGGTCGGGTTGGGCGGCCGGGATGCCGGCGGTAACCCGGGCGATCAGACGGCGGCCGCGCACTCCCTGTGTGCGCTCGGCGCCGCCAAGGGGATGGACTGCGCGGTGATCGCCGCCCCGGGCAAGCACGACTGGCCGTTCGCGAAGTCGACGTTCACCGCGTCGCTGCCGTGGCTGGCGGGCCGGCTGGGCACCCCGGGAGTGCCGCGGATCGGATTTCCGGTGTCTACTGCAGCTGGGCCGGCCGCCGGGTCGCCCGCCGTGCCGACGAATGTGGCGGAGCCGGCTACCGGTAAGTGATGCGCACCGAGATTGGGTCGCTTTCCATGGCTCGCATGGTCAGCGCCGTCGCGGTGCCGCCGAAGGTGCGGGCCCGGCTGCGCACATCGTCCTCCGGCTCGAACGTGGCCGTGCCCGTTCGCCATTGATCGTTCACCCGAACGCGTACCTCCGGGTGGGCGGCGATGTTGTGCGCCCAGCCGGCGCGCCGGCCGTGCTGGGAGATGACCCAGACGCCGTTCTCGTCGGCGCGGCCGGCCAGCGGGACGCGGCGCAGCAGGCCGGTCTTGGCACCCGTGGTCTCCAGTTCGACGATCAGGTGTGAGCGCACCCCGAGCTTGTCGAGGGTGGCCACCACGGGGTTCATCACCAGCCGACCGAGCTGGCGTTCGAACTTGAACTTACGCAATCCGTCAGACATGGTTATCGACGTTAATAGAACAATCTCTCAATAACAAGGCCGTCAGTCCGGCGGTTCCTCCTGTGGGGTGTCGGTGTCGACGTCTGGGGTGTCCTTGCTCAGGTCGCCGTCTTCGGTGGTGCTCGGAGGGGTCTGGTCGGACGGGTCGTCGGTGTAGATTCCGTCTCCGCGAGGCATGGTTACTCCTGCTGGTCAGGGGAGGTCACGACGGTGCGCCCGTGTCGGTGCGCTCGGTCGGGGTCTCGGTGAACGTCGAGCCGGGGGCCACGGTCGACGGTGTTTCGGTCATGACCGAACTCGACGGCTTGGTCTCGACCGGGGTGCTCACCGTGGGCTTGTCCTGGCCGCCGCAACCGGTCGATATACCGGCGGTCAGGGCGGCGGTGCCGATGGCGATGGCGATGCTCCGGAAATTGGGCATCCGGTTCTCCTCGGGTCGGGGAATGGACCTCACGTCGGCGAGGCGCTGACGTTCGGCAGCCGCCCGGACGCCTGGAACACGACCCGGCGGGCGATGTTGACGGCATGGTCGGCGAACCGCTCGTAGAACCGGCCGAGCAGCATGACGTTGGCCGCAGCGATCGGCCCATGCTCCCAACGGTCGTCGAGCACCATGGTGAACAGCCTGCGGTGCAGTTCGTTCATCACCTCGTCGCCCTCGGTGATGCGTTGTGCGGCAACGACATCATTGTCAAGAACCGCCGCTTGCGCACGTTCGGCCAGCAGTACGGCGTGTCGACCCATATCGGCGAAGACATCCAGTGCCACCCGCGGCACCGGCGTGGATTCCCGCCTGCGGGTCACCTTGGTGATGTTGGCCGCCAGCCCACCCATCCGGTTGGCGTCGGCCGAGATGGGGAAAGCCGACATCACCACCCGCAGATCGTGGGC
Organism: Mycolicibacterium canariasense; assembly: GCF_002101555.1. Lineage (GTDB taxonomy): Bacteria > Actinomycetota > Actinomycetes > Mycobacteriales > Mycobacteriaceae > Mycobacterium > Mycobacterium canariasense. The sequence continues at coordinate 68,233 of NZ_LQOL01000081.1, read as the reverse complement.
CACGGGCGCCTGCAGGGCCAGAATCGCAAAGGCCCGCTCGCTCACGCAGTGGTGCAGCCGGGTCAGCCGGGCCAGTTCCACCCCCACCCGATGCACGGCGTCGTCATCGTCGTGCACCAAAGTGGTGGTTGCACACGCCATCACGGTGGCCGCGAGTTCGCACATCTGGCCGAGCTCCACCGTCAGGTGGTCGATCTCGGCGTGGAACTCGGTGCGCATGGTGCCGGATACCCACGGGCGTGACCGGATCAAACTCCTCACTCGATACCGTCGGTCGGCGGCGCGGTGCCGTCGGCGGTGCGCACCGCCGGCCGCCCCGTCAGCACGCCCAGGGACACCATCGTCACCCCCAGGACCAGGTGCAACCAGTTGTCGGCGGTGTTGACCGGCACGAAATTGGCGGTGCCGGCATGGTCGATCACCACGCCGTAGAGCGTCAGCGCGAGGTAGATCACGCCCCCGACGATGAGGAAGAGCCGGGCGGTGGCGACGGTCCTGGACGCGAGCAGACCGGCGACCCCGAAGGCCAGGTGCACCACATTGTGCAGGACCGACACCGCGAACACGCCGAGCAACATGCTGCCCGAGTGATGCCCGGCCCAGGTCAACATGTCGGTGTGGGTGGTCAGTCCGGGAATGAAGCCGGCGACGCCGACGACGAGGAACAACGCGCCGACCGCGAGGGCCGCGAGGCGAACGCCCGGCGTGCGGCTGCGCGTTCGGGGACGGGAAGTGGTCATGGCCAAGGGTTACCCCGGACTGTGCCGTTGAACCGCGTCTGATTGGGTGCGCACGGCCGGGGGTACTCGCAGCCGGTAGTCATCTGCGTAAAGGAGCGAATTGATGAGTGAGTTCACCATTCCCGGCCTCTCCGACAAGGACAGCCGCGAGATCGCCGATCTGCTTCAGCGCCAGCTGAGCACCTACAACGATCTGCACCTCACCCTCAAGCACGTGCATTGGAATGTGGTGGGGCCCAACTTCATCGGCGTACACGAGATGATCGATCCGCAGGTGGAGCTGGTGCGCGGCTTCGCCGACGATGTCGCCGAGCGCATCGCGGCGCTGGGCGCCTCGCCGCAGGGCACGCCGGGGGCGATCCTCAAAGACCGGGTGTGGGACGACTATTCGGTGGGCCGCGACACGGTTCAGGCGCACCTGGCGGCACTGGATCTGGTGTACAACGGCGTCATCTCCGACATCCGCAAGGCCATCGAGCGGCTCGATGACCTGGATCTGGTTTCCCAGGACCTGTTGATCGACCAGGCGGGCCAGTTGGAGAAGTTCCAGTGGTTCGTCAGGGCGCATCTGGAGAGCGCGGGCGGCACCCTGGCCAACGAGGGTGAGCAGACCGAGAAGGGCGCCGCCGCCGCGGCGCGGTGATCAGGTCCGCGGTGATCGGGTCTTGGTGCGCAGGCCCGCAGCGAACCGGAGGTCCGCCACCAGTGATTCGAACGCCTCGGCGCGGCCGTCGTCGGGCCCGCGCAGCACCGCCGACGGGTGGATGGTGACCACCACATCCGGAGCGGGTGTCGACGCATCCGGCAGGGCGAGCACCTCCGCATCCGGCAGGGCGAGTACCTCGCCGCGGTGAGCGGTCAACCGGAAGTCGTTGCCCAGCAACGATTGCGCGGCGGTGGCGCCCATCAGGACCAGGGTGTCCGGGGCCACCGCCGCCAATTCCGCCAGCAGCCAGGGTCGGCACGCCACCACCTCGGTCCGGCTCGGCTTCTGGTGGATGCGGCGCTTGCCGCGTTCGGTGAACTTGAAATGCTTGACCGCGTTGGTGACGTACACCTGTGCGCGGTCCACCGACGCCGCGTCCAGCGCCTTGTCCAGCAGCCGGCCCGCTGGCCCGACGAACGGTTGGCCCGTCCGGTCCTCCCGATCGCCGGGCTGCTCGCCGACCAGCATCAGGTGCGCCGAGCGCGGCCCCGCGCCGAACACCGCCTGGTCGGCATCGTGGTACAGGGTGCAGCCGCGGCACTCGCGGACCGCGTCCGCCAGAGCGGTCAGGCTGCGGGTGGGCGGAACGAAGTCCGCGGCGCCGGGGTGGTCCATGCCGGCGGGGTACCCGCGGCGGGCCCACCGGAATCGGCCAGACTGATCGGATGCCCGAGCATCCGGTCCGCGCGGTTCTGCGGCTTTCGGCCCCTATCGGTTTGGCGTTCGTTCCGCTGGGCATGGCGCTGGGATTCCTGGTGGTGCATGCCGGCCTGGAGTGGTGGTGGGCGCCGGTCTTCGCGGGGGTGATCTATGCGGGCTCGTTGGAGTTCCTGATGGTCGGCCTGGCCGCCGCCGGTGCCCCCGTCGCCACCGTGGCGTTGACCAGCTTCGTGGTGAACTCCCGACACGTGTTCTACGCCTTGTCGTTCCCGCTGCGGCGCGTCCGCGGCGCCGCGGCGAAGCTGTACAGCACGTACCTGCTCTCCGACGAGGCCTACGCGGTCGGCGTCAGCCCCGCGGCCGCTGACTGGACCAGCCGACAGATCCTGTTGATGCAGTGCGCGTTTCACCTCACCTGGGCCGCTTCGGCCGGGCTGGGTGGAGTGCTGGGTGCCGCCTTGCCGGTGCAGCGGCTGCAGGGGCTCGACTTCGCGCTGACCGCCCTGTTCGTGGTGCTGGCCATCGATGCCTACCGACAGCGGCCGGACCGGCTCACCGCCGTGATGGCAGCGGTGAGCGCGGTGGTGGCCTGGCTGGTGGCGCCGGGACAGCTGCTGGTGTGCGCGTTCGCGGCGTTCACCGCGGCGCTGTTGGCGCGGTTCGCCATCGACCAACGGCGTGCCGATGGCTGATCCCGGCCACATCGCCGTCCTGGTCGCGGTGAGCGCCGCGGTGACCTGGGCGCTGCGCGCGTTGCCGTTCGCCGCACTGGCGCCCATGCGGCACAGCGCTGTCATCACCTATCTGAGCGTGCACATGCCGCTCGGCGTGATGGTGATGCTGGCCCTGTACACCGTGCGAGACGTGCCCGAAGCCGCTGCGCGCCAGCAGCTGTGGATGCTGGTCGCGGTGGCCGTGACCGCCGGGCTACAGGTGTGGCGGCGGCATGCGCTGGTGTCCATTCTGGTGGGCACCGTAATTTACGTGACTTTGATGACGGCCTGGTGAGACAGTGAGCGCCGTGAATTTCTTCCCGGGAACGGAACTCGCCGCGCGGATCGAGGCCGCCGAGACGGCGCTGATCAGTGCCGGCGCCGCCGACGTGCGTCCGCTGGCCGGGGGCGCGGCGTGCTTCGCCGGGCCCGACTCGCCGCTGACCAAGGTGGTGGGCCTCGGTTTCGGCGGGATGCCCACCGACGCCGACTTCGACGAGATCGAACGGGAGTACGCGCACCGCGGAGCGGCCGTTCAGGTGGAGCTGTCCAACCTGGCGGACCCGCGGATCGGTGCCATGCTGACCGGTCGCGGCTACCGGCTGGTCTCGTTCGAGAATGTGCTGGGCACCCGGCCGGCCACCGAGCCCGGCGTGCCCGGGGTGCGGGTCGACAAGGCCGGGGCCGACGAACTGCAGACCTGGATCGACGTGGTGGTCGACGGCTTTGCGCACCCCGACACCGACGGTGTGCCCAGCCACGAGGAGTTGCCGCGCGATGTCGTCGCCGCGGCGGTGCGGGATATGGTCGCCGCCGGCGCGGTGACCTACCTGGCGCGTTGTGAGGCGATCGATGGTGACACCGTTGCCGGCGGGGCCAGCATGCGGCTGACCGACGGCATCGCGCAGCTGACCGGGGCGGCCACCGCGCCGGTATTCCGCCGCCGCGGGGTGCAGAGCGCGTTGCTGTCGGCGCGGCTGTCCGATGCGCACGCCGCCGGCGCCGACATCGCCGTGGTCACCACCTCGCCGGGGTCGCGATCGCAGCAGAACGTGCAGCGCAAGGGTTTTCAGCTGCTGTACACCCGGGCGATCTTGGTGCGCTGATCAGTACAGCAGCGTGCGTAGGTGGTCCTCGGCGTAGTACGCCTGCAACTGCTCCAGGGTCTGGTCCGGCTTGAACGAGCGGGCCAGTTGCGCCGTGCTGGGTATCGCCTCGGGGTTCCAGGACTCCGGTTTCCACGCATCCGAGCGCAGAAACGCCTTGGCGCAGTGGAAGAACACTTCCTCGACGGTGATCTCGAGCGCCAGGATGGGGCGCTTGCCCTTGACGGCCATCGACTCGAAATACGGTGCTTCGGAAAGGATCTCGGCGCGCCCGTTGACGCGAACGGTGTCCCCGCGGCCGGGGATGACGAACAGCGTGCCGACCCGCGGGTTCTGCAGCACGTTGAGATAGCCGTCCACACGTTTGTTGCCCGGCCGTTCCGGGATGGCGATGGTGTGCTCGTCCAGCACCTGCACGAACCCGGCCGGGTCACCCTTCGGGGAGACGTCGACCCGGCCCTGTGCGTCGGTGGTGGCGACGAAGCACAGCGGCGAATGCGCGATCCAGTCCCGGTGGATGTCGGAGAGCCGGTCGCTCACCTTGTTGACGACGGCGGCGGTGGGTTCCCCGACGATGGTGCGGAGTTCTTCGGCGGTCGTGACTTCGGTTCGCATACGGTCCATCATGCGGTGTCACCGAACCGCCGGGAAAGCGCTTTTCGGTCCAGCTTGCCGATACCGCGCCGCGGCAGCGCGTCGACGACATGGATCTCGCGCGGTGCGGCGGTCACCTCCAGCGTCTGCGCGACCAGGGCACGGATCTCGGCCAGGGCCGGTACCGCGGCACCGGGCACCGCGACGATGGCCGCGGCCACCCGCTGGCCCAGCCGAGCGTCGGGAACCCCGAATACGGCACACTCGGCCACCGCCGGATGGCCGGCCAGGGCGTTTTCCACCAGTTGCGGCAACACGGTGAGCCCGCCGGTGCTGATGGCGTCGTCGACCCGGCCGAGGATCGACAGCGCCCCGGAACCGTCGAGCGCACCGAGGTCGTCGGTGCGGAACCAGCCCCGTTCGGCGAAGGGGTCGGGGGTCACCGGGTTGCGGTAGCCGTCGGCCACCATGGCCCCGCCCAGCACCACCCGGCCGTCGTCGATGCGCACCCGCACACCGTCCAGTGCCCGTCCGTCGTACACGCATCCGCCGGCGGTCTCGCTCATGCCGTAGGTCCGCACCACCCGGATCCCGGCGGCGGCCGCCCGTTCGCCGACCCCCGCCGGCATCGGGCCACCACCGATCAGCACCGCGTCCAGGTGCGCCAGGGCCGCCACGGCGGCCGGCTCGACGAGCAGCTTGACCAGTTGCGCGGCCACCAGTGCGGCGTAGCGCCGGCCGGATCCCATCGTGGCGACCGCCGAAACCACCTCGGTCGCGGTGAAGCTCGCCGGGATCGCCACCGGCGTGGTGCCGGCCAGTACGCTGCGGACCAGCACCTGCAACCCGGCGATGTGATGGGCGGGTAGCGCCAGCAGCCAGTGGCCGGGGCCGCCGAGGCGGTCATGGGTGGCGTGTGCGCTGGCGGTCAGCGCGGTGGCCGACAGCATGGCGCCCTTGGGGATTCCGGTGGTGCCGGACGTCGGCACCACCACCGCGATGTCGTCACCGACGGGTTCGCCCGCCCGCAGGGCAGCGGTCAGCAGGGCGGCCTGGCGGGGGTCGTCGGAGGGAACCGGCAGCAGCGCCGGACGCCCGTCACCGGGCTGCCCGGCGAGCACTGCCTCGATCGTGGGCAGCGCCGACAGTGCCGCCGCGCCGGGCTCGACGGGCAGCGGGCGCAGGACGGTTATGGGGTCTCCTCGTCGTCGGCCGGATCGGTGTCCCGTGGGTCGTCGAGCGGCCAGCCCTTGGCGGCCAGCCGATGGCGCACCCGCTCCACGTCTTCTTCGCGGGGCAGCTCGTCGGTGATCTGGGTGATCAGCACGCCGATGTCGATGTGGTCGAATTCGCCGCGGTCGATCAGGTCCTGTGCGACGGCCTTGACCTCGTCGTTGCTGAGGCGGCGGGTGAGCAGCGCCATCAACGGCACGCGATCCGGACCCGGAACACCTTCGGGATAGCCGGCATTGAGCCACGCTACGATCTTTGCGAGAAATGCGTTCACCGCTCGTCCTCCTCCCTGGAGTCGCATCGATGGTAGTGCCCGCGATCACGGGCTGCTTCCGTCGTCGGGAGACAAATCAGCAGCCATGTCCGTTCCCAGGAGAACGCACCGGGGCGCCTGGATGAACACTCGGTGAACTCCTGTAGGGCGGTGTGAAATCGCCTGGTCAGACCATATTGATAGGCGTCCTACCCGCTGGTCAAACGGGCTGGCGTTACCCCAGAATTAGCGCCATGAGCGCAGAGATGATCATCCTGGTGCTGTTGATTGGAACAGCGCTGGCCTTCGACTTCACCAACGGATTTCACGACACCGGAAATGCGATGGCGACGTCGATCGCCACCGGTGCACTGAAGCCCAAGACCGCCGTGATCCTGGCCGGTGTCCTCAACCTGGTCGGCGCTTTCCTCTCGGTCGAGGTGGCCGTCACCGTCACCACATCGGTGCTCAAGGTGCAGGACAGCAAGACCGGACATCTGCTGTCGGGCATCGACGCGTCGATGGGGTTGACCATCATCTTCGCCGGGCTCATCGGCGGCATCCTGTGGAACCTGCTCACCTGGTTGTTCGGCATCCCGTCCAGCTCGTCGCATGCGCTCTTCGGCGGTCTGATCGGTGCCGGCCTGGCCGCGCTCGGCCTCGCGGGTGTCAACTGGCCCGGTGTGTTCCAGAAGGTGATCATCCCCGCGCTGGCCGCCCCGTTCATCGCCGGCCTGGTCGCCGCCGTCGGTACCTGGCTGGTCTACCGAATCACCCGCAACGTCATGAAGAAGCGCCGCGAAGACGGCTTCCGCTGGGGCCAGATCGCCACCGCGTCGCTGGTTGCGCTGTCGCACGGCACCAACGACGCGCAGAAGACCATGGGCGTCATCGCCCTGGCGCTCATCACCACCGGCCACCTGACCGGCGACGTGAAGAAGGACGGCCTGCCGTTCTGGATCATCGCGTCCTGCGCCCTGGCCATCGGGCTCGGCACCTACATCGGGGGCTGGCGCGTCATCCGCACGCTGGGTAAGGGCCTGGTCGAGATCGAGTCGCCGCAGGGCCTGGCCGCCGAGGCCTCGTCGGCTGCCATCATCCTGAGCTCCTCGGCCGCCGGGATGGCGCTGTCCACGACCCATGTCGCCACCGGCTCGATCCTCGGCAGCGGTGTCGGCAAGCCGGGCGCCGAGGTGCGCTGGGCCGTCGCGGGCCGGATGGCCATGGCCTGGCTGATCACCCTGCCCGCCGCCGCGCTGGTGGGCGCCCTGTCCTACTGGCTGTCCTTCGGGCTCAAGTCGGCGACCGGATCCCAGCTCGTCGGCGATGGCGTCATCTTCGTCATCCTGGTGGCGCTGTCGGGCTACATGTACTGGCGCGCCCAGCAGCAGAAGGTGGACCACAACAACGTCAACGCCGACTGGGACGAGTCGACCAACTCCGTGGTGCCGGCCGAGGTGCGCGAGGCCCGCCCCGACACGGCCACCGTCTGATCGCGACGCGACGAGAAGGAATGTGACGCAATGACTTACGTAGAGGCAATCCTCAAGGTGCTGGTGGTGGGACTCATCCTCGGCGCCGGCCTGCCCGCCCTGTTCGCCACCGGGCTGGTGGCCTTCTCCGGCGGATCTGGTGGCACCAACAACGACGGCACCGCGCAGGCTCCCAACCCGGCGCTGCGGGCGCTCGGCCTGCTGCTGTTCGGCCTCGTCGGGGTGGTGGTGCTGATCGGCATCCTGTGGATCACCAAGGCCACCATCATCCACCACTTCGGTTTCAACCCCGTCCCGTTCATCCCGGGTAAGTGAGCCGACGATGACCGATACCAACGCGTTCGACAGCGTCCTGCACTGGTTGCGCGCGGGCTACCCGGAGGGCGTGCCGCCCAAGGATTACTTCCCGTTGCTGGCCCTGCTCAAGCGATCGCTGACCGAGGAAGAGGTCGTCACGGCCGCGCAGTCCATCCTCCGGTCCAGTGACGCCGAGACGGTCACCGAGGCCGAGATCCGCGCCGCCGTCGAGGCCATCATCGAGAAGGAACCCAACCCGGAGGAGATCCACCAGGTCGCCTCGCGGCTGGCATCGGTCGGGTGGCCGCTGGCGGCTCCGGCTCGATAGGCGGCTCGCTATGGACAACACCCCCGGCCCATCGGACCGGGGGTGTTGTCGTACAGAGCCGTTCAGAACTGCGGGATCTCGATCTCGGAGAACAACACCCGTACACCGCCGGTGGACAGCCGGGCCATCGCGGCGAAGAACTCGCCGGCCTCGGGCGTGGTGACGGCGGCACTGGCGGCGTCGTAGTCGGGGTAGTAGAGGTCGATCGACCGGTAGGCCGGGGTCGGGCTACCGTCCTCCTTCGGCCACACCTTGGACGCCTCGAACCGCACATATCCCGGGATGCGCCGGGCGGCCTCCAATTGTTCGGCGGGGTAAGCGCTCTCGAACGCGGCGGGATCGGTGGGGTTGTCGTAGATGACGGTGATCTTGGTCTCGGGCACGGGTTTTCCTCTCAGTCACGGACGTCGCGGCGCAGCGGATGGGTGGGTGGCACCTCGACGAAGATCAGCAGTATGCCGTCCGGATCGGTGACGTGCATTTCGTGCAGGCCCCAGGGCTCCTCCCGCGCGGGCCTGGCGATGGTCACCCCGCGGCCCGCCAGCTCCGTTTGCGCGGCGCCGACATCGCGGACCTGCAGCCACAGTGCCACATCCCGTCGCTCCGCTCGCCCCACCGCAATATCCCGTCGCTCCGCTCGCCCCACCGCCACATCCCGTCGCTCCGCTCGCCCCACCGGCATCCCGGCGGCGGACGGCTCACCGTGGCCGGCCAGCTCCAGCAGCGACTGGCCGGCGTAGAACACGGTGCCCCCGTTGTATTCACGGGCGATGGCCAGCCCGATCTGATCGCGGTAGAACGCCACGGATTTCGGATAGTCCGCCGGCCTGATGAGCATCCGGCTGGCCAGGATTTCCATGCACCGTGTCTATCACGGATTCTCGGCGGCGAGCCGGTACCCGCGCACGGCGATCGGGCCGAACACCGCGATGAGCCCCGCCACCCAGGCCACCGATTGCAGCACCGGCCACAGCACCGGTCCGCCGCCGGCCAGCCCACGCATCGCCTCGATGGCCGGTGACATCGGTTGGGCCCGCACGATCGGTTGTACCCAGCCGGGGAACACGTCGACCGGCACCATGCCGGAGTTGAAGAACAACAGCAAGAAACACACCGTCGACAGCCCGGTGATGATGTTCTTACCGGCCGATTGCACCGCCACCGCCACGATGACCGTCGAGAAGCCGATCACCATCAATACCGGGACGAGCACGAATCCCATTGCGCCCGCCCAGCCCTGGGTGAATCGCAGCCCCATCGCCACCCCGACCGCGGTGAGCACCACCGCGCCGGCCAGCGCGCGGGCGCTCTCCGCGAGCAGCCGCCCGACCAGCGCACTGGCCCGGTGCACGGGCAGCGCCCACAACCGGCTCAGCAGTCCGGCCTCCCGCTCGTCGGGTATCGCCGCCCCGGTGCCCATCGCGCCGAACAGCGCGCCGGCCACCGCGCACATCGGCACCAGGCCGTACAGGCTGCTGGATCCGGTCAGGTGCAGCACCGATTTGCCGACCACCAGCGAGTACACGATGAGCAGGAAGGTCGGGAAGATCAGCGACTGGATGAGCACCACCGGCGCGCGCTGCCAGCCCAGCAGCAGCCGACGGGCGTGCAGGCGGGATTGACGAATCATGTTGCTCTTCTCTGCACCCGGACGGCGATCGCGCCGAACACCACCAACAGGCCCACGCACCAGGCGGCGCTGGTGCCGACGCGGACGTGCTCACCCAACGCCAGCCCGCGCAGGGTGTCGGCGATCACCGATACCGGCTGATTGCGTACGAACGGTCCGAGCCAGGACGGAAACGATTGTGCCGGTGCGATTCCGGTGGACAGCATCACCAGCAGCAGCTGGGGGACCAGCAGGGTCTGTCCGGCCGCCTCGGTGCTGCCGGCGATCGAACCCATCGCGTCGGCACCCAGGGACAGCGCCAGCGACAGCAGCAGGGCCAGGCCGAGGAAGGCCAACAGGTCCAGCATCCCGCCGTGGAACCCGAACCCGAACGCGAACCCAACCACCAGCGCCGCGGTCAGTGCCGCGACGGCGCGCAGCAGCGATGACAGCATGCGCGCGGTCACCGGTGCCAGCGCCGTGATGGGCAGCGAACGCATCCGGATCCCCATGCCGCTCAGGTGATCCCGGGCGGCGCGGTCGGCCGTGGTCATCGCGGTGAAGATCATGGCCTGCACCACGATGACGGGCAGGATGTACTGCGGGTAGCTCATCGCATCGGTCTGGATGACATTGCGCAGGGTGATGTCGAAGCACACGAAGAACGCGACCGGTCCGCCGATCGCGAACACCAGGTCGCCGTCGCGCAGGGTGCCCAGCACCGAGCGCCGGGTCAAAGTGCCCAGGGCCGTCACGCCGGTGACCCGGTCAGTTCGAAGAACACCTCGTCCAAGGACGGCTTGCGCAGCGCGATATCGGCGACCTCGATGTCGAGCGTCTCGATGCGGCGGAACACCTCGCTCAACGTGGCCAGCCCGTCGGGTGCGGGCAGCGACAGGGTGCCGGTGTCCGGGTCGGCTTTCATATCGGGGGCAGCGCCGGCGATACCGGCCAGCGCGGCCGCGATGCGCGGACCGTCGGCCGGCCGGACCGGGGTGACCTGGCACACCGTGGCGCCGACGCGGTGCTTGAGTTCGTCGGCGGTGCCCTCGGCGATGACCCGGCCGTGGTCGATGACGACGATCGAATCCGAAAGGGCGTCGGCCTCTTCTAGGTACTGAGTGGTCAGCAGCACGCTGGTGCCCGCGGCGGTCAGCGAACCGACCAGATCCCACACCTCCCGCCGGCTGCGCGGATCCAGGCCGGTGGTCGGCTCGTCCAGGAACACCACCGCCGGCGCGGCGACCAGTCCACAGGCGATGTCGGCGCGGCGGCGCATGCCGCCGGAATAGGTGCCGACGCGGCGGTCGGCGGCATCGGTGAGGCTGAATGCGGACAGCAGCTCATCGGCCCGTGCGCGGGCCTTGGCCCGGCTGAGCCCGTTGAGTTCGGCGAACAGGATGAGGTTCTCCCGGCCGGTGAGCATCGCGTCGATGGCGGCGTACTGGCCCGTCAGCCCGATGTGCTTGCGGACGTCGGCGGCCTGGCGCACCACGTCGAACCCGGCGACGGTGGCCCGGCCGGAGGTGGGTCGGATCAGGGTGGAGAGCACATTGATCGTCGTGGTCTTGCCCGCCCCGTTGGGTCCCAGCACGCCGAGCACCGTGCCTGCCCGCATGGTGAACGTCACGCCCCGCAGTGCCTGCTTGTCGCCGAAGCGTTTGGTGACGTCTTCCAGGTGGATCGCGTAGTCGGACACGCGGTCGAGTATGACAGGCTAACCTAAGTTCCCGATCAGTCCGGTCGGCGCCGGGAGCGGTCGCTGGCCTGTAATCCGATGGCGAAGGCGGCCAGGTCGCCCAGGTTCATCGGGTCGCGCCCGGTCAGCTCCTGGATGCGTCCCAGCCGGTGCCGCACGGTGTTGGTGTGCAGGAACAACTGGCGTGCGGTGTCGATGACGGACCCGTTGGTGGCCAAGAAGGTTCGCAGGGTGCGTACGTGTTGGGTGCCGCGGTCGCGGTCCATGTCGGCCAACGGATCGATGAGCTGATCCTTGAACGGGGCCAGCCGATTCGACGGGAGGCCCTCCAGCAGGCTGCCGAACGTGCTCAGCTGGTCGGGCCCGACGCTGCCGCCGTGCTGGCGCGCCATGTCCAGCGCGATCCGCGCCTGGGTGATGGCCGAGCCGAGTTCGATCAACGGCGATGCCGCAGAATGACCCGACGGCAGTGAGAGTTCGGCGGCCGCCCGGCGGAACCCCTCACCGCCGGGGGTCAGCACCAGGCACACGTCCGGGGCATCGCCCACCAACGCGGTCGGAAACGTCATGGACAGCACCGCGCCCGCGCCCGCGGGCCAGGCCGAACACCCCAGCTCCGGTGCGGACAGGCCGGGCCAGTCCAGCAGCTGGCCCAGCGCATCGGGCAGCAGCATGCGCCGCTCCACCAGCGACAGCAGCTGTCCGACCCGTTCCCGGGACAGCGCCGACTCGATGTCCCGATCGCCCTGTGCCGCCTGCGCGAAACGGGTGATCATCTCCACAACCGCCGGTTCCGGCGCCCGACCGCTTCCCACCCACGACAGGCTGCCCACGCCCTCCACCGCGACGGTCTCGTCGGCGTCCAGCACGAAGTAGCCACCGAGCACCGCCCCGGCCCGATCCAGCAGCTGGCGTACCGTCTCGCCCCGGCGCTGCGACGAAAGCAGTTCCGGGACAAGACTGTTGGTCGCACGGGCAACCGCTATCTCGCCGCCCATCCGGAAGTCCGCGACGAACCGGCTCAGCGCCGCGAACGGCACCGCCGGTGGTGCCACCAGCAGGGCCAGTCCCTGCCGCCGGCACGCCGCGGTCAGCCCGTCGGGGACGGCCTCGTGCACATCACCGATACCGAAGCACAGCCCGGACGCGCCCGCGGCGCACAATGCGCCGACGAAGTCCGCGCAGTCCTGGGGTGTCTGCAGGCTGATCCCCACCGTGCACACCAGCTCCCCACCACGCAGATAGCGCGACGGGTCCCGGAGCTCGGTGGTGTGCGCCCAGCTGATGGGCCGGTCCAGGTCGCCGCCGGCGTCGTCGCGGGCGCTCAGCCCGAGCACCGAACCGAGCAGGTCGCGCACAGTCGGGTCCGGCATCAGCCGAGCGTAACGCCGGCGTCACATCACCGCCCGGCGGCCTTTGTGCGATCGCCCAATGCGATCGGGTGCCGGTGGTGCACTTGCAGCGTGTTCGCCGCGAACTCTGGTGCGTGCCCGGGCCGGGGTTGATAGTTCGTCCAACACGTCCTGAGGAGCAGCACATGTCAACACCCGGCTCGGCACCCGGCACCGACGAGCCGCACGTCCTGCGGCGCGAATTCTCCCTGTGGTCGGCCTTCGCCTTCGCGTTCGCCTTCATCTCGCCGATCGTCGCCCTCTACGGCATTTTCGGCCTGGCACTGGCTGCCGCCGGCCCCAGCTTCTGGTGGGGTTTCGCGCTGGTGTTCGGCGGCCAGCTGCTGGTCGCGCTGGTCTTCGCGATGCTGGTGTCACGCTGGCCGCTGGAGGGATCCATCTACCAATGGTCGCGGCGGCTGCTCGGCACCAGCTACGGCTGGCTGGCGGGCTGGGTGTACATGTGGACGCTGGTGATCGCGATGGCCACGGTCGCGCTCGGCGCGGCCGGTTTCGTGGCGAACATCGCCGGCGTGGAGGCCCCTTCGGGTGGACTGCGGGCCGTGATCGCGCTGGTGATCCTGGTCGGTGGGACGGCGATCAACCTGATCGGCCGGGGCGCGCTGAAGGTGTTCATGACCGCCAGCATCGTGGCCGAGGTGATCGGCTCGGTCGGGCTGGGTACCTGGCTGTTGCTGTTCCACCGGCAGAACTCGATCTCGGTGCTGTTCGACGGCGGCGGCCCGGACACCGGCGCCTGGGCGTATCTGAGCGGACCGTTCCTGATCGCGGTGGCGTTCATCGGGTTCTCCTTCGTCGGGTTCGAGAGCGCCGGCGCCATCGCCGAGGAGGTGCACCAACCGCGGCGCTACCTGCCCAAGGCGGTGCTGTTCTCGCTGACGTTCATCGCGTTGGTGGTGGCCTACTCCAGCCTGGCGATCATCCTGGCCATCCCGGACCTGGATGCCGTGGCGGCCGGTTCGGTGGCCGACCCTGTCTACGAAACCCTGACCGCCGCTTTGGGTCACGGCATCGCCAAACCGGTCGAGGTGCTGTTCGTGATCGGGTTCATCGCGAGCTTCCTGGCGCTGCAGACCTCGGCGTCCCGGGTGATCTGGGCGTACGCCCGCGACGGCGCGCTACCCGCGGCCACCGCACTGGCCCGGCTGCGCGGCAGCGCCCGAATCCCGGTACTGGCCATCCTGGTCACCACCGTCGTCGGCGGCGCGCTGTTCGGTTTGAGCATCGTCGCCGGTGACATCTACTCCCTGATGGTCAACTTCACCACCGGCGGGTTCTACCTGGCATTCCTGTTCCCGCTCATCGGATTCGTGGTGGTGCTGGCGCGCAGGCAATGGAGCGATGGTGCGTTCTCCCTCGGCAGGGCCACCGTCCCGGTGGCCGTGCTGGCCGCGGTGTGGGCGGTGCTGCAGATGCTCAACATCTCCTGGCCGCGCCCGGTGTACGACCAGCGGTACCTGGACTGGTCGGTGTGGATCGGCGTGGCGGTGGTGCTGGCCGTCGGCATCGCGATCCTGGTCGGGGTGCGGGGCCGCATCGTGGGCGCCGAGGTCGCCGAGGAACTCGAGACCGCCCGTGCCTGAGCGGCCGGTGGCGGTGGTCACCGGCGGCGCCAGCGGTATCGGCGCGGCCGTCGTCGCGGCGCTGCGCGGGCGGGGCTACCGGGTCGCGGCGCTGGATTTGCGCGCCGACGCCGACGCCGATCACGTTGTCGCGGTGGACGTCTCCGACGGTCCCGCCGTCGGCGGCGCCGTCGCCGAAATCCGCCGCACGCTGGGCCCGATCACCGCGCTGGTGACCTCGGCCGGGCATTACGAGATGGCTCCCGTCGCCGAGATCGACACCCAGGCCTGGCGGCGCATGCTGCGGGTGCATCTCGGCGGATTGTTCCACGCCACCCGGGCCTGCCTGCCCGACATGCTGGACCGCGGATCCGGCGCGGTGGTCGCGGTATCCAGCGAACTGGCCGTCGGCGGCGGCGAACACGACGCGCACTACGCCGCGGCCAAGGGTGCGATCCTCGGCCTGGTGCGCAGCCTGGCCGCGGAGGTGGCCGACCGCGGCGTCCGCGTGAACGCCGTCGCGCCGGGACCCACCGACACCCCGCTGCTGGCGCCCGATTCCCCCTGGCGCGCACCGGAATACCTCGCGACGCTGCCCCTGCGCCGGCTCACCGCCCCGGCCGAGGTGGCCCGCTGCGTGGAATACCTGGTCTGCGACGCCGGCTTCAGCACCGGTGACGTGCTGAACGTGAATTCGGGGGCGGTGATATGAGCGGCCTGACCGGGCGGGTCGCCCTGGTCACCGGCGCCGCGCAGGGCATGGGTGCCGCCCACGCCCGGCGGCTGGCCGCGGCCGGGGCGACGGTGGCCGTCAACGATATTCGGCCCAGTGCGGGGCTGGACGCACTGGCCACCGAGATCGGTGGGTTGACCGCACCGGGCGATGTCGCCGATCCGGGCATCTGTACGCGGATCGCCGACACGGTCGTCGCGGCGAGCGGGCGCCTCGACATCCTGGTGGCCAACCACGCGTACATGACCATGGCCCCGCTGCTGGAGCACGACGAACGGGACTGGTGGCGCGTCGTGGACACCAACCTCGGCGGCACCTTCCACCTGGTACAGGCCGTGCTGCCGCATATGCGACGGCTGGGGGCGGGACGCATCGTGGTGATCAGCAGCGAATGGGGTGTCACCGGCTGGCCGCAGGCCACCGCGTACGCCGCGTCGAAGTCCGGGCTCATTGCGCTGGTGAAGACGCTGGGCCGGGAACTGGCCCCGGAGCGGATCATCGTCAACGCGGTGGCCCCCGGGGTGATCGACACCCCGCAGCTGCGCGTCGACGCCGACGCGGCCGGCGTCGACCTGGCGACCGTGCAGGCGCGGTATGCGCGCTCGATCCCGTTGGGTCGCATCGGAACCGCGGACGAGGTCGCCGAGGCGGTGCGATTGTTGACCGATTTTGACATGGAAGCGGTTGTCGGACAGGTGATTTCCTGCAACGGGGGATCCACGAGGGGCAGGGTATGACACAGCGTTACGTGCGGTCGCACACCGGTAAGGTCGGACAGGTGGACGCGCAGGTGGTGCCGCGCTACGCGGGGCTGGCCACCTTCGCGCGGTTACCGCAACGCCACGAGTTGCCCGACCACGACATCGCCGTCGTCGGTGTGCCGTTCGACAGCGGCGTCACCTACCGCCCGGGTGCCCGGTTCGGACCCGCCGCCATCCGGCAGGCCTCCCGGCTGCTCAAGCCCTACCACCCGGCGCTGGACATCAGCCCGTTCGAGCGGGCGCAGGTGGTCGACGCCGGCGACATCTCGGCCAACCCGTTCGACATCACCGAGGCGGTCGACCAGATCCGCGACGGGCTGACCGACCTGCTGGCGCGCCCCGGGCAGCGGGTGGTGCTGCTCGGCGGTGATCACACCGTCGCGCTGCCCGCGCTGCAGGCCGTGCACGCCGTGCACGGACCGGTGGCGCTGGTGCACTTCGACGCCCACCTGGATACCTGGGACACCTATTTCGGTGCGCCATGCACGCACGGCACGCCGTTCCGCCGGGCCGCCGAACAGGGCCTGCTGGTCAAGGACCGCTCGGCGCACGTGGGGATCCGCGGATCGTTGTACGACCGAGCCGACCTGCTGGACGACGAATCGCTCGGCTTCACCGTGGTGCACTGCCGCGACGTCGACCGGATCGGCATCGACGGCGTCATCGAACGCATCCTGACCCGGGTGGGCGAGCACCCGGTGTACGTGTCGATCGATATCGACGTGCTGGACCCGGCCTTCGCGCCCGGCACCGGGACACCCGAGATCGGCGGGATGACCAGCCGCGAACTGGTCGCCGTGTTGCGGGCGATGCGCGGTCTGCGCATCGTCGCCGCCGACGTCGTCGAGGTCGCGCCCGCCTACGACAACGGCGAGGTGACCGCCGTGGCCGGCGCGAATCTGGCCTACGAGTTGGTTAGTTTGATGGCCGATGACTTCTCCTGACGTGTCCTGGGGCGAGCGAAGCGACGGGAAATTTGCCTGGCCCGCCGGCAAGTCCGCGGCGGCGGCCTTCACCTTCGACGTGGACGCCGAGTCGGCGGTGTTGTGGGGCAACGACGCCGTCGCGGCCCGGATGAGCGTGATATCGCATCAGGCGTACGGGCCGCTGGTGGGGGTGCCGCGCATCCTCGATCTGCTGGAGCGGCATCAGATCCCGGCGACCTTCTTCGTGCCGGGCCACACCGCACACCGATATCCGGACGCGGTGCGCAGCATCGTCGCGGCCGGGCACGAGCTCGCCCACCACGGCTACCTGCACGAACAACCCACGGCGCTGACCCTGGAGGAGGAGATCGAGGCCCTGGACCGCGGATTGGAGGCGCTGGCCGAGGTGGCCGGGGTGCGCCCGGTGGGGTACCGCGCGCCGATGTGGGATCTGTCCTGGCGCACGCCGGGCCTGCTGGCCGAGCGCGGATTCCTCTACGACTCCAGCCTGATGGACGCCGACCACCCTTACGAGCTCGAGGTGGGGGAGACCTCGCTGGTGGAAATCCCCATCCAGTGGGCGCTCGACGACTGGGAGCAGTACTGCTATCTACCCGACATCTCCGGCAGCGGGCTGATCGAAAGTCCGCGCAAGGCAAGGGAATTGTGGCAGCTGGAATTCGACGCGCTGCGCGACGCCGGTGCCTGCTGGGTGCTGACCAACCACCCGTTCCTGTCCGGGCGGCCTTCCCGCGCGGTGGAACTCGGTGACCTGATGCGCTACGTGGTGGAGCACACCGATGTATGGACCACCAACCTGGGTGCCATCGCCGAGCACGTCCGCTCGCTCGGGCTGGCCCCGCGCAGCATCACCCCGCCGTGAAGTCAGACCCCGCGTTTCATGATGGCGTCCAGCAGGCTGGGGGCCACCCCGTCGAGCAGCTTCGCGGTCACGGCCATCCGGGGTGCGATGCGCACCGGGCGGGTGCGTGCTGCCGTCACCATCCAGTCGGCGGCCTCGTCGGCCGACAGGCCCGGCATGTTCACGAAAGCCTTGGTGGGCTCGATCATCGGCGTTTTCACCAGCGGATAGAACAGCGTCGTGGTGTGCACGCCCTTGGCCGACCATTCCGTCTCGGCGACCCGGCTGATCGCCGTGAGCGCGGCCTTGGACGCCTGGTACGCGCCGAAGAACGGTGACGATTCGTTCATCACACCCCACGTCGACACGTTGATCACGTGGCCGTCACCGCGGGCGATCATCCCCGGCACCAGCGCGCGCATCAGCCGCAGCGGTGAGTAGTAGTTCAGCGCCATCGTGCGCTCCAGGTCGTGCCAGCGGTCCAGCGATTCGATGAGCGGCCGCCGGATGGACCGGCCGGCGTTGTTGACCAGAATGTCGATCCCGCCGTGGCTTTCGAGCACCTGCGCGGCGACGGCGTCGACGGCCTCCAGATCGGACAGGTCGGCGGCGACCGCTTCGGCGATGCCGCCGTCGGCGCGGATGCCGTCGGTGAGGGCCTGCAGCAGCTCGGCGCGGCGGGCCACCACGATGACGCTGGCCCCGCACGCGGCGAGTTTGCGCGCGGACGCCTCACCGATCCCGGACGACGCACCGGTGATCAGGATGCGCTTGCCGCGCAGTTCGATCTCCGGTCCGCGGTGCAGGTGTTCGGTCAGCGGCGGGCGCATGCTGGTCAGCAGCACGGCGTCGGACAGCCGACGCAGGGGGTTCTTGGCCACCCAGTCAATCTAGAAGTAGCGCGGGAACCGGCTCCAATCCGGGTCGCGCTTTTCCAGGAAAGCGTCGCGGCCCTCCACCGCCTCGTCGGTCATGTACGCCAAACGCGTTGCCTCACCGGCGAATACCTGCTGGCCGACCAGACCGTCGTCGATCAGGTTGAAACCGAATTTCAGCATCCGGATGGCCTGCGGCGACTTGCCGTTGATCTCGGCGGCCCACTGCAGGCCGGTCTTCTCCAGATCCACGTGATCGACCACGTCGTTGACCGCGCCCATCTGATACATGGTCTGTGCATCGTAGGCGCGGCCCAGGAAGAAGATCTCGCGGGCGAACTTCTGGCCGGTCTGCCGGGCCAGGTAGGCGCTGCCGAACCCGCCGTCGAAGCTGCCGACGTCGGCGTCGGTCTGCTTGAACCGGGCATGCTCGCGGCTGGCCAGGGTGAGGTCGCAGGTCACGTGCAGGCTGTGTCCGCCGCCGGCCGCCCACCCGTTGACCAGGCAGATGACCACCTTCGGCATGAACCGGATGAGCCGCTGCACCTCCAGGATGTGCAGCCGGCCGGCCCGCGCGGGGTCCACCGTCTCCGCGGTCTCACCGGCCGCGTACTGGTAGCCGCTGCGGCCGCGGATGCGCTGGTCGCCGCCCGAGCAGAACGCCCAGCCGCCGTCCTTGGGCGACGGGCCGTTGCCGGTCAGCAGGATCACCCCGACGGCGGGGGACATCCGGGCGTGGTCGAGCACCCGGTACAGCTCGTCCACGGTGTGCGGACGGAACGCGTTGCGCACCTCCGGCCGGTCGAACGCCACCCGCACCGTCGGCTGGGCGACACCGTCGACGACGTGCCGGTGATAGGTGATATCGGTCAATTCGAAGCCGGGCACGGGCTGCCACAGCGCGGGGTCGAACGGGTTGTCGCTCATGCTGCGACTGTATTGCGCAGCACGCTCACGTTTGGCACAGGGTGCGCCCGGGTATCAACCTGCCGCCACAGCGGCGCCGACGCGCGCCCAGGACAGGAGGGTGACGATGAAGTTCTCTGCGGGTTTGGTGACGATGGTCGCGGCGGCCGGACTGCTCGTAGGATGCTCCGCCCCTTCGATCACCGGCGGTGACACGTCGTGCAAGAGCTTCCTGGAAGCCGACGAGAAGACCCAGACCGACGCGGTCGCCAAGATGCTCAAGGACGAAAAGGGCACCGACGCAGCCCAACTGGAGATCACCGGTACCCGGCTTTCGGTACAGACGTTCTGCCAGACCGCGGGCAAGCAGGACAGCAAGATCAAGGAAGCCCCGCACCTGTAGTAGTGGCTACCGTGTGAAGTTGGCGCTGATCCGTTGCTGCAGGTAGTCCTTCGCGCTGATGGGCGGGTATTTGGCGGTCGGGCCGGCGATGGTGACCTCGCTGTTGGCCTGCGCGAAGAAGGCGATGCTGTAGCGCGCCCCGCGGTGGTCGTCGGGCCCGGGGCTCTTGACCCGGTGGAAGTTCGACGGCAGCTGGTCGTCGCTCCAGCGCATCAGCATGTCGCCGATATTGCAGGTGATCGCTTCCTCCGAGGGCTGCACCGAGGTCCACTCCTGGGCGGCCATCTCCTTGCCCGGGCAGACCTGCAGGCCGCCCTGCCCATCGCGCTGGAACAGCAGGGTCAAGCAGTCGAAGTCGGTGTGCGCGCCCGCACGCCACACTCCGTTGAGGTCGGCGTCGGCGGGCAGCGCGAAGTAGTGCAGCAGCCGCAGCGTGCTCTGGTAGGTGGGCGAGGCCGGATCGTGCGCGCGGGTGAAGAAGTCGCGGTCGAAGTCGAGCTTGTCGGCGAACAGCGACAACAGTTCCATCGCCAAGGCCCAGCATTTGCGTTCGAAGTCCAGCATGGTGGCCCGGAACCCGGGCAGTTCGTCCTCGCCGGGCCACAGTCCGTCCATGTTGGACAGCGTGATCTGGTAGGACTCCTTCTGATCGGGCACCCCGACCGACGGCCGCACCTGGGTCAGTTGTTCCCACCCGGAGTTGAACCGTTTCGGCCGCCTGGACTTGACCTCCTCGGGTAGTGCGAAGAACCGCTCGGCCGCGGCGAAGGCGTTCCGTACGTCGGCGAGGTCGATCCCGTGGTCGACTACCTGAAAGAACCCGATATCGGTTGCTGCGGACCACAATTCGTCCGCGATCTGGCTGCGCCGCCCGGGCAGCCCGGCCAGCGAGATGCGCCGGACCTCGCGCATGCTCTCGGTGCCGAGTGCCCCCATGGACCGTTCGCGAAGGAGTTCGGTCATGTCGTTCATGCGGTGGCCTTTCGAATGGTGGGATCGGTGAACCGGTTGCTGAAGAGATCGTCGGCGGTGAGGTCGCCGGGCACGATGTTCCCGCTGGCGGCCAGCACGGCGCGCAGGTCGGTCAGATTGTGTGCGGTGCGTGCGGGGTCGTACACGCCGAAGGACCCGTTGTCCTCCGCCGCGAGCAGGCCCTTCTTCACCAGCAGGTCGGCGCTGAAGGCGGCTTCCCCCTCGGTGTACGGCGAGTAGGTGCTGTCCTGTGACACGACGTCGACGATCACCTTGTTCACCGCGGTCGGCGCCGCGGCATAGTCCAGGCCGGACTGCTGGATGATCGGTACCAGTCGCTCAAGGCAGGGGGCGAACTGGTCGACCTTGTCGGCCCGTACCGCGATGTTCGACGCGTAGACGTCGTAGCCGACATCCTTGATCAAACCGTAGGCAACGGGCTTGTTCCATGCCGGGGTGTCGTGTTCGTAGGTGTAGGGCTCGGAGTTGGCGAAACCCTGCTGCGCCACCGTTGGATCGCCGACGAAGCGTGCGGGTGCGCCGTCATAGCTGGTGTCGATCTGGGATGGCTTGAGCATGCCCTTCTGCACCATCCATTGCGGGAAAATCTGGTCTTTGGATACCACCACCGTGGCGTCCGACTTTCCGATGTCGGCCACCGTCGACCATGACGGGTGGGATTGCCTGTCCCACATCAGGATTGCGGGACTGTATTTCAGCAGCGGCGTGACGCCCACGACGCGCTGGCTGGCCGCGGCGGCGACCAGTTGGTCACCGTGGACGATGCCCATCATCAGCGAGTCGTCCACATAGAGTTGGGATGGGACCGACTGGAAGCCGATCGCCGGACCGCCGGACTTCAGGGTCAACGTCACCCCGGTGTCCTTGCCCGCGGCGACCAGGGGCCCGGTCACCGACTTGTCCTGGGTGTTCACCCGGTAACCCGGGCCGAGCATGTCGAACACCGCGCCCATGTCCGACTGCGGCTGCCACTGCAGTTGGATACCGATGTTCGCGGGGCAGACACCGGCGAGCCGTTGCGCGTCGGCCGCGGGTTCCAGCGTGGGCTGGCCGGCGGGCTGTTCCGCGCCGTAGGCGCAGGCGGTCAGGCAGACTGCGGCGCCGGCAATGGCCGTCGCCGTCCGCAACGCTGATCGATACATGATGCTCCTCGGTAGGGTGGCTGGTGGGTGACCCGCTGGGACGGTATGTGGGCCGGAAGTCGTGATTACATGCAATCATGCTTCGCGTTGCGACGGTGTTAACGATTGCATCCGCCGTGCAATCCCCCCCGGTTTAACTGGCGGTTTCGCGCCTCGGCGGCGATCTTCTTACCGCGGGTTAACGTTGGGAAATCGCGGCGTAATACATGTAATCGACTCTGGTTATCGCGATGACTTCGATCGTGTGCATGTAAATTGGATGAGGTCGACCCTCGAGGAGTGCATGTGGAACCGGTCACCGCGGTGCGCGGTATCGACCAAGGACCCGCCGTCGGGCAGTCTCGAATCGTATTCGACAGTGTCGCAAAGCGTTTCGATACCGGAACGGTCGCGATCGAGCATGTCGACCTGCGAATCGGCCGAGGCGAGTTCGTGGCGATCGTCGGACCGTCGGGATGCGGCAAGTCGACGCTGCTGCGGATGGCGGCCGGTTTGGAACAGCCCACCTCGGGATCGGTTCTCCTGGACACCACCTCGGTCGGGTTCATCTTCCAAGAACCCACGCTGCTGCCGTGGCGCAGCGTACGGGCCAACGTGGAACTCTGCGCCGAGCTCAACGGCATCGACCCGAGGGTTGTCAAAAGTACTGCCCAGGAGACCATTTCGGCCGTGGGTCTGGATCAGTTCGCCGATCAGCTTCCCAGGACACTGTCCGGAGGCATGAAGATGCGGGTGTCGATGGCCCGTGCGCTGACGCTGTCGCCCGAGGTGTTGCTGCTCGACGAACCGTTCGGTGCACTCGACGAGATGACCAGGTTGGACATGCAAGTCGAACTCCAACGTCTGTACGCCGAACGCGGTTTCAGCGCCGTGTTCGTCACCCACTCGGTGCCCGAGGCCGTCTACCTCGCCGACCGTGTGGTGGTGATGACCGCACGACCGGGCCGCATCGCCGGCATCGTCGACATCGACTTCGCCGCGCCGCGACACCAGGACCTGCGCTTCGAGTCCCGGTTCACGGACAAGGCCGCCGAGGTGTCGGCGCTGCTGCGCGGGAGGTCATGATGGCAGTGCTCGGTTCCGTTTCCGGCCTGGCCGGCCGGTGGCTGGCAGGACGGACGGTCCCGGTGGCCGCCCGGCCAGAGGGCAAGCGCGGCAAGCGGATCGGAGCCGCCGTCTGGTACCCACTGCTGTCGTTGGCGGTTGGGCTCGGCGTGTGGTCGGCAGTCAGCTACCTGGTGCTGGCGCCCGAACGCCGATTCATGCTGCCACCGCCGGCCGACGTGCTGCGCCACTCGCTGCTGGACTGGGCGCATCTGCGGCCGATGCTGGCCGCGTTGTCGGTGACCGCGCAGGTCACGGCGGCAGGGTTCGCCGTTGCCGTCCTGATCGGGGTCGGAATCGGCGTGCTGATGTGCCAGGCCCGCTGGTTGGAAAAGGTGATCTATCCGTACGCGGTCGTCATCCAGGTGATCCCCATCCTGGCGATCGTGCCACTGATCGGGCTGTGGCTCGGTTACGGGATGGCCGCCCGAACGCTGGTCTGCGTCCTCATCGCCGTGTTCCCGATCATCACGAACACCCACTTCGGCATTCGTTCGGTGGACCGCGGTATGCACGAACTGTTCACGGTGTCCGGGGCGTCGCGGTGGGACCGATTGGTCAAACTCGAACTGCCCGCGGCACTTCCGGCCATTCTGGCCGGCGTACGCACCGCGGCCGGCCTGGTGGTGGTTGGCGCGATCATCGGGGACATGTTCTTCGCCAAGGGGCAACCCGGTATCGGCACCCTGCTCGACGTGTACCGCGGCCGGCTGCAATCCGACGATCTGATCGCGGCGATCGTGCTCGCCTCGGTGTTCGGGGTGCTGGTGTTCGGGGCCATGGGCCTGGCGACCCGGCTGATGATCGGCCGCTGGCACGAATCCGGCCGCACACTCTGATCAGCAAGGGAGACACCATGTTCGACGTACCTGTGCTCGATATCAGCTGCTACACCGCGGGCGGGAGCGCGGCCGGCGATCCCGCCTGCGCGCGGGTGGCGGCAGCCTTCGACACCGCGTGCCGTGAGGTCGGCTTCGTGCAGGTCGTCGGTCACGGCATCGACGCCGAGGCGATCGCCGATCTGGCTGCCGCCCTCGACGAGTTCTTCGGCCTGCCGCTGACGGCCAAGGTGCCCCACCGCCGCGATCCGTCGACCAACCGGGGCTATTCGCCGCCCAAGAGCGAATCGCTGAGCATGAGCCTCGGCATCGCCACCAACCCGACCAACGACTACTACGAGGCGTACACGGTCGGAGTGCCCGCGTCGGCCTTCGGGCCGCTGCAGGTGCCCGAGAGCAGTTATGCGGCCAACAACTGGCCGGATGCCGCGCCCGGTTTCCGGCCCCGCGTCGAACGGTATTTCGCCGAGGCGCAGCGGCTGGCCCGCACCCTGATGACGGTGGTCACCGACGCGCTGGCGCTCCCGCCGCGCTACTTCGACCCGATGATCGACCACTCGATCGAAGTGCTGAAGATGAACAACTTCGCGCTGCCCGAAGGCGAGCCCGCCGAGGATCTGCAGGGGATGGGCGCGCACACCGATTTCGGCATCCTGACCGTCCTGTGGGCGGACCAGGTTCCGGGTTTGCAGGTGCTGGACCGCGACGGCGGGTGGCATGACGTGCAGCCCGCGGACGGCGCGCTGCTGATCAACCTGGGCGACGCGATGGCCCGGTGGACCAACGACCGGTGGCTGTCCACCGTGCACCGCGTCGATCCGCCGGTGGTCGACGGCCGGATCCAGCGCAGGCGGTCGGCGGCGTTCTTCTTCGACGGGAACTACGACGCGGTGCTCGAAGCGCTGCCGGGCACCCTCGCCGACGGCGAGGTCGGGTACCAGCCGATTACCGTTGCCGAGAACATCGCGATGAAGGTCGCGGGTTTGCGCACCGGGGCCGCGCCGCAGACCCAGCTGCGGGAGGCGGCCCGGGTGTCTGCGGCGGCGAACCAGGAGGCGCGTACATGACGGCATCGGACGGCACCCTGCTCACCGAGTCGGTGCACGACGCGTTGCAGGAGCTGATCTTCAGCGGGGAACTCGCGCCCGGCAGCCCCCTGTCGGTGCCGGCGCTCGCCGCGCGGCTCAACGTCTCGCGCACCCCGGTCCGGGAGGCGGTGCAGCAACTCATCTACGAAGGGCTGGCCACCCACACCCGCAACGCCGGGGCCCGGGTGACCCTGCTCGACGATGATGCGGTCAAGGCGGTGTTCGAGGTCCGTGAGGTGCTCGACGGGCTGGCCGCGCACAACGCCACGCTGATCGCCACCCGCGCAACCGTCGAGCAACTGCGCAAGATGGTCGAGGTGCAGCGGGAGTTGCTCGACGAGGCACCGGACCGGCACCGTGACGCCCGGCTGGACCTGGAGTTCCACACCCTGATCCGGGACACCGCCCGCAACCGGCCACTCAGCGACGCGCTGGCCCGGCTCGACGGCCAGTCCCACTTGTACCGCTCCGACATGTGGACCACCGAACTCAACCGCCGGCTGGCCGTCGGTGAGCACGAGCGGATCGTCGCCGCCGTCGAGGCCGGTGACGCGGAGGGCGCCCGGTCGGCCGCCTGCGCACATGTCGCCGGGCTGTACGTCCGCACCCGGCGGCTGTGATGACGGCTGCGCCGCAACCTCTCTCGTTGATCCGCGCCGCCACGTTGGTCGACGGTTCCGTGGTGGACATCGATATCGAGCGGGATACCGTGACCGCGGTCCGGCCGGCGTCGTCCGCGCGGACGGGCCCCGATGTGCTCGACCTGGACGGGCATCTGGTGATCACCGCGCCCGCCGAACCGCATGCGCACCTGGACAAGGCGCTGTCGTGGGATGCGCTGCGGCCGCAGCCGGGCGACCTGCACGACGCTATCGCCACCTGGAAGCAAGGGTCCGTGCGGTTCGACGAGGAGTCGTTCCGGCAACGCGCCCGCGCGGCCGCACTGGCGCTGCTGCGCAACGGCACCACCGCCGTGCGTACCCATGTCGACGTCCTGACCGGCGACGACCCGCTGCGCGGGATCCGCGCCGTGGCCGCCGTCCGTCGCGAGTTACACGCGGTGATGGACATCCAGATCGTCGCGCTGATCAAGACATATTCGCCGGTGGAGTTGCTGCACCAGGCGCTGGATGCCGGCGCCGATCTGGTCGGCGGATCGCCGCACAGCGCCGCGGACCCGCTCGCCGAGTTGGACCGGCTGCTCGGTGCCGCCGAGTCCCGCGGGGTGGGAGCCGATCTGCACACCGACGAATTCCTGTTCGGTGACCATCATTCGATCGCCGACTATGCCGAACGGGTGCGGACCTGGCCGGACGGACACATCCGGACCGCGAGCCACTGCACCCGGCTGGGCACCATGACGGTCGACGAACTCGACCGGCTGTTACCGCGAATCGCCGAGGCGGGTATCGGCGTCGTCGCCAATCCGATCACCAACCTGTATCTGCAGGGCCGGGACACGCCCACGGCGACACCACGCGGGATCACTGCGGTCGCGGCGTTGCGGGCGGCCGGGGTCACCGTCGCCGCCGGCGCCGACAACGTCCGCGATCCGTTCAATCCGCTGGGCCGCAGCGATGCGCTGGAGACCGCGATGCTGGCGGTGATCGCCGCGCACGTGCAGCCCGGCACCGCGCTGGCGATGGTGACCGACGACGCGCGCTCGGTCCTCGGCCTCCCCGACGCCGGTCCGCGCGTCGGTGCCCGCGCCGAATTGCTGGCGATCCGGGGTACCAGCGTCCCCGACGTGATCGCCAACGCGCCGGCCGACCGCGTCGTCATCCACGGCGGCGCCGTCGTGTCGCGCACCCGGACGCAGACCTGGACGGCGGGCTAGACAACCAGGCCGTACTGGCGCAGCGCCCGCGTCAGCCCGTCGGGCCGTTCCGCGGTGGGCACCGGGTCCACCAGGGCGAAGGCGCAGCCGACGGCACGCGCCCCGCCGTCGGCCTCCTCGCTGTCGCCGACCATCAACGCCTCGGCGGGGTCGACGCCCAGGCGCTGCAGCGCGATGCCGAAGATGGCGGGATCCGGTTTGATGGCACCCACCTCGAAGCTCAGCACGTATTCGTCGGCGGCCGTGCCGGCGGCGGCGAACGCCGGCCGCAGGTCGAAGGCGATATTGGACACCACCGCCGTCCTGATGCCGGCCGCGCGCAATCCGTTCAAGGTGGCGGCGGTGTCGGGATACGGCGTCCACGATGCCGGGTCGACCAGCTTGGGGTACAGGGCCGCGGCATCCTCGCCGGTGAGCCCGGATTCGCGCAGCACGTGCAGATAGGCCTCCCGGTGCAGATGTGGTTCCAGGTCCCGGCGGGCCCAGTTGTGCTGCTGTTCGGGTGACATCGGCACGGAGCTGCCGGTGGGCGCGGTGACCCGGCGCATCAGCTCGGCCTGCACGTGGCCTTCGACAGCCTGCTCGTCGACGGTGATGCCGTCGAACCAGCTGTCGTCTTCCTCGAGTCGGAACAGCGTGCCGGAGTAGTCGAAGAGCACCGCGCGTAGTCGAGTCACCGTTCCATCTTGGCTCAGAAGTGATCGGGCCTGGCCGGCGCCACCGGCCAGCCGAAGGCCGTGGCCGCCCGATGCGCCGCGCCTGCGGTGTGTTCGCCGACCAGGCCGGCCGAGGCCAGCGTCGCCATGTTGACCCCACCCAGGTAGACGGCGCCCAGGTCTCGTGCGGAGATGGTGATATCTGCTGGGGCGCTGGTCTTTTCGCATTCGGCACCGTCGCCACCGCCGCGCAGCCGGTACCGTCCGGTGTTCCACGGACAGAACCGGTCGTCGACCTCCAGCACGACATCGATGTCGGCGGCGTACCGGCGCAGGCTCAGCGCGGCCGGCACGTCGACGAGCCTGGTGAAGATGCCGTCATTGACCTCGCAGTGCAGCGCGCGCTGGTCGGCGACCAGATAGCGCAGTCGTTCGTCGACCGCGGCTCCGTCGTAGGTGATGCTGCGCACCAGGTCCACCTCCAGGAGGAATCGCCACATGCGGGCGTAGGCGCGGGGGTTGGTGGCCCGCACCTCCTGGACATGCAGTTCGCCATTGGGTCCGGTGGACGTCCACTCGGGTTTGGCGCGGTAGACCGCGAAGGCGCTCGCGGTGCCGTCGGGCTCGTGGTGCAGGGCAAACCGGAGGCCGCCGGTGCCCTTGCGTCGGCGCTCGAGGTCGGCGATCACGTATTTCCACCACGGCAGGGTGCGGTCCATCCGGCCCGGCAGTCCGGCCAGCGCACGGTCGTAGATGGCCGGGGCGGTGTCCAACAGGGCCGTGGCGTCGGCCTCGGAGACCGTGCCGCCACCCAGATCGACCTCGGGGCGGAACGCGAGGTCGCGTACCTGTCCGGACAGCACGGCGTTGAAGCTGGACAGGCCGTAGCCGAACCGGCCATAGATCATGGTCTCCGAGGCGAACAGCATGGCCAGTGCCTCGGTGCCGCGGGACCGGATGTCCTCGAGCTGGTGGCGCATCATCGCCGTCAGCAGGCCGCGGCGCCGGTGACTCGACGCCACCGTCACCCCGGTGACGGCGGCGACGGGGACCAGTGCCCCGCCGGGCAGGCTCACCTTCTTGTGGTAGTCGCCCGTGGTGGCGGCCCAGCGCTTCCCGTCATGGAAGCCGAACATGCGGTCCAATTCGGTGAAGGCACGGCCGAGTTGGTACTCGTCTTCGTGCAGATCCTCCAGGAACACCGCCGACATCGCCGACATGAAATCGTGGAAGTCGTCGTCATCGGTCACGGTGCGCAGGGTCAGGTCGGACACGCCCTCATGCGTACCGCACGGCGCGGTGTCAGTCACGTGAATATCGGGTGGCCTTGTGCAGCAACACGTCGCGCTCGCGTTCGTTGCCGGCCAGCGCCGCCGCGGCCCGGAAGGCGCCGGCCGCCTCGTCATGCCGGCCCAGCCGGTCCAGTAGTTCGCCGCGCACACTGGGCAGCAGGTACGACCGGTCCAGGCCGGTTATCTCGTCGACGATGCGCAGGCCGGCGGCGGGCCCGTGCACCATCGCCACCGCGACAGCGCGGTTCAGTTCGATGACCGGTGACGGCGAAATCTGCAGCAGCGCATCGTAGATCGCCACGATGCGGGTCCA
The DNA here is from genome assembly GCF_002101555.1 of Mycolicibacterium canariasense. Classification (GTDB taxonomy): domain Bacteria; phylum Actinomycetota; class Actinomycetes; order Mycobacteriales; family Mycobacteriaceae; genus Mycobacterium; species Mycobacterium canariasense. Next base: position 39,098 of record NZ_LQOL01000081.1, on the reverse strand, counting down.
GTCGGTGTCGGCGCTCGTCGGGGCGACGGCATGGCATTCGGCCAGTGCGGCCTGCAATCCGTAGGCGCCCCAGCCGCGGCCGGCGCGCGCGGTCTCGGCGCGCCGCAGCGCCTGGATGCCGCGCTGGATGCCGGCGCGGTCCCAGCGGGTGCGGTCCTGATCCTCCAGCAGGATGGCGTTGCCGTCGGCATCGGTGCGGGCGGCGAACCGCGAGGACTGGAACTCCATCAACGCCAGCAACCCGTGCGCCTCGGGCTCACCGGGCGCCAGTGCCACCAGGATGCGGGCCAGACGCATTGCCTCACTGCACAATTCGTCACGGATCCAGCGGCTGCCGAAGGACGCCGAGTAGCCCTCGTTGTAGATCAGGTAGATGACGCCGAGCACCGCCGCCAGCCGGGACCCGAACTCGCCGCGGTCGGGCACCTCGAACGCCAGCCCGGCCAGGCTCTTCTTGGCGCGGGTGATGCGTGCGGCCACCGTCGCTTTCGGCGTCAGGAAGGCCTGCGCGATCTCGTCGGTGGTCAGCCCGCCGACGACGCGCAGCGTCAGCGCGATCTGGGCCTCCCGGGACAACACCGGGTGGGCGGCGGCGAAGATGAGCCGCAGCACGTCGTCGTCGATGCGATCGGGATCCCAATCCTCGTCGACATGATCGGCCAGGTCGCGGGCCAGCACCGCGTACTTGGCGTCCAGGTTGTCCTGGCGGCGCCAATGGTCGACGGCCTTGCGTTTGGCCACCGTGGTCAGCCAGGCGCCGGCATTGCGCGGCACCCCGCTCTGCGGCCACTGGGTCAGCGCGTCGACCATGGCGTCGGCCGCCAGGTCCTCGGCCAGCCCGATGTCACCGACCCAGCGGGTCAGGGTCGCGACGACCCTGGCGGCCTCCATCCGCCAGACCGCGTCGACGGTCTCGCGCATGTCGGCGGGCATACCGCCTATTCTGCCGAGGTCAGCCCACCGAGCGGGCCGCGCCGGCCCAGAACTGGGCCCGCACCGCCTTCTTGTCCGGCTTGCCCAGCGCGGTCACCGGCACCGCGTCGACGACGACGACCTGCTTGGGCGCCTGCACCGAACCCTTGCGGTCCTTGACGGCCGCCTGGATCTCGGCGGTGATGGTCGCGACGGCCGCTTCCGAGCCGTCGGTGCCGGGGCGCAACACGACGACCGCCGTCACCGCCTCCCCCCACTTGTCGTCGGGGGTGCCGATCACGCACACCTGCGCGATGGCGGGATGCTGGGCGATGACGTCCTCCACCTCGCGCGGGAACACGTTGAAGCCGCCGGTCACGATCATGTCCTTGGTGCGGTCGACGATGTAATAGAAGCCGTCCTCGTCCTCGCGGGCCAGGTCGCCGGTGTGCATCCAGCCGTCCTTGAAGGTTTCGGCGGTTGCCTCCGGCAGATTCCAGTACCCGCCGGACAGCAGCGGCCCGGACACGCAGATCTCGCCGACCTCACCCTGGGGCACGGGTTTTCCGTCCTCGCCCAGCAGCGCCACCCTGGCGAACACGGTGGGCCTACCGCACGAGGTCAGCCGCTTCTCGTCGTGGTCGCCCTTGGCCAGGTAGGTGATCACCATCGGGGCCTCGGACTGGCCGTAGTACTGCGCGAAGATCGGGCCGAACCGGTCGATCGCCTCCCGCAGCCGCACCGGGTTCATCGCCGAGGCGCCGTAGTACACGGTCTCCAGCGAGGACAGGTCCCTGGTGTGTGAATCCGGGTGATCCATCAGGGCGTAGATCATCGACGGCACCAGCATGGTGGCGGTGATCTTCTGCTCCTCGATCACCCGCAGCACCTCGGCCGGGTCGAATTTGGTCAGCACCACCAGTTCGCCACCCTTGATGATGGTCGGCACGAAGAACGCCGCCCCGGCGTGCGACAGCGGGGTGCACATCAGGAACTTCGGATGCTCGGGCCACTCCCACTCGGCGAGCTGGATCGTGGTCATCGTGGTGATGGACTGCACGGTGCCGATGACGCCCTTGGGCTTGCCGGTGGTACCGCCGGTGTAGGTGAGCCCGCCGATATGGTCGGGGGCCAGGTCGGCGGCGACCAGCGGCTGCGGATCGTACTTGGCGGCCTCGGCGGCCAGGTCTTTCGCGACACCGTCGAGCGCCTGCGGGACCGGGCCGATGGTGAGCACCTGCGTGAGCGAGGGCACCTTCTCCAGCAGTCCCAGCGCGCGCTCCACGAACGCGGGCGTGGGGTCGATGACCAGGGTGCTGACTTCGGCATCGGTCAGCACGTAGGCGTGGTCGTCCAGTGAGCCTAGAGGGTGTAGTGCGGTGCGGCGGTACCCCTGGGTCTGCCCGGCGCCGATGATCATCAGCACCTCGGGACGGTTGAGCGACAGCAGCCCGACGGCCGCACCGGTGCCCGCGCCCAGCGCCTCGAACGCCTGAATGTACTGGCTGATGCGTTCGGCGAGCTGGCCGCCGGTCAGCGTGGTGTCGCCGAGGAACAGTACGGGCTTGTTCTTGTTGCGCTTGAGGGCGCCGACGGTGAGATGTCCGGAATGGATCGGGTGGCGCAGCAATTCGTCACTCATAAGGACACACTAGAACGTGTTCCAGAAATGAAGCCAGGGGATGCCCCGAATTCCCCGGCAGTGCGCGGCAGCGCCGGGGAATCCGCGATCAGGATCTCAGCGCCCGGCGGCGGCGCGGGCGGCTGCGGCGGCCTTCTCCGCGAGATCGGCCTTCCACTGGATCTCCTTCTGGATCCACTCGTTGTCTTGCGGAAACTCGTCGGACTCGCTGACCCGGCGCACCTCCAGCAACACGCCCGGCCCGAGCGGGCACTTGCGCGCCCACTGCTTGGCCTCTTCCTTCGAAGACACGTCCAGGATCCAGAAGCCGTTGAAGAGTTCCTTGGTCTCGGCGTAGGGGCCGTCGGTCACCACCGGCGGGTCGGCGTCGAAATCGACGACGAAGCCCTCCTCGGGCGGGGTCAGTCCCTCGCCGGCCAGCATGACGCCGGCCTTGATCAGTTCCTCGTTGTAGCGGCCCATCGCCGCGATGATCTCGTCGAAATCGACATTCTGCGCGACGAACTCCTCGGCCGCCGGGGTGGACCGCATGATCAGCATGTAGCGCGACATCGTGTTCTCTCCTCGGGTTCGGGGCTCTTGCCATCTTTTCGGGTGGCCCTCGCTGATACGTCGAGCGACACCACCACCAAATCGACATGGCGCACGAAATTCTTTTCCGTCCCATCGGGGGTGCGCGCACCCCCGATGGGACGGGGCCCGTGCCGGTCTCCGTGCGCCGTTGTCCGGAGTGCACATGTCGGACGCGTAGGCTTCTCGGAAATCACTGGAAGGGACCGACCGCCGAGGTCGGACAAAGTTACACCCCGTAGGGCTGGCCGGGACCGTCCCCGACGCAATCACGTGGACATGGGCGGATAGCACTCCTGGCCGGCCGCTCCCCGAACGGGCCCGCACATCTGTCATCGCAGCCTGGTGCCCAGGCGCCGGTGCACTGCGCAGCTGTGCGGACAGGCCATGGCCACGTCGATACCTAGGGGATGCATGCAGAGACATTTGACCGACACCGAGATCCTCGATGAGCTCGAGCCGGTGGTGGAAGACGGCCTCAACCACCATGTGGCGGTGGCCAAGGAATGGCATCCGCATGACTACGTTCCCTGGGACCGCGGCCGCAACTTCGCCGCGCTCGGCGGGCAGGATTGGGAGCCCGAGCAGTCGCAGCTGTCCGAAGTCGCAAAGGTCGCGATGGTCACCAATCTGCTGACCGAGGACAATCTGCCGTCCTACCACCGTGGCGCGGCGGAACACTTCTCGCTGGACCGCGCTTGGGGCCAGTGGGTCAACCTGTGGACGGCGGAGGAGAACCGGCACGGCATCGTCATCCGCGACTACCTCGTCGTGACCCGTGGTGTGGACCCGGTCGCCCTCGAGCGGGCCCGTATGGAACACATGCGCAACGGCTACGACCCGAGCGAAGAAGAGCGCCGAATCCATGAACCGGGCCCACTCATGATCGCCGCGTACGCCACCCTTCAAGAGCTTGCGACCCGGGTCAGCCATCGCAACACCGGAAAGGTCTGCGACGACCCGCTCGCCGAGTCGATGCTGCAACGCGTCGCGACCGACGAGAACCTGCACATGGTCTTCTACCGCAACGTGTTCTCCGCCGGTTTCGACCTGTCGCCGGATCAGGCGATGGAGGCCGTGTGTGCGATCATCGAGGGGTTCCAGATGCCGGGCCGCGGTATGCCCAATTGGCGGCGCAACAGCGTCATCATGGCCAAGCACGGCATCTACGATCTGCGCCAGCACCTCGAGGAAGTCGTGCTGCCCACGGTGAAGAAGTGGCGGATCTTCGAACGTGACGACGTGACGGCGCGTGGTGAGCAGCGCCGCGAGCAACTGGCCCGGTATCTGGAGGACTTGGGCAAACAGGTCCTCCGGTTCGAGGAGCAGCGCGACCGGATGCTGGCCCGGGAGGCCGCCAAGGCCGAGCGGATCGCCTGACGACCGATTCGCGGGGACACCTGCGGCCGACACGGCCAGGCCCTAGCATCCGGGGCATGCCCGCCGACCTGGTCATCAACGGACACATCCGCACCGTCGACGACGCCCGGCCCACCGCGCGATGGCTGGCGGTGGCCGACGGCCGGATCGTCGCCGTCGGGATGGATCCGCACGACACCGCCGGTTGGGTGGGCCCGGACACCACGGTGCTCGATATCGACGACGGGTGCGTGCTGCCCGGATTCGTGGAGGCACATGGTCATCCGTTGATGGAGGCGGTCGCGCTGTCGGATCGGATGGTCGACATCCGGCCGGTCACCGTGGGCTCGGCCGACGATGTCGTCGCGGCGATCCACGCCGAGGTCGCCCGCCGCGGCGCCGACGGCGCGTATCTGAACGGCTGGGATCCGTTGCTGCAGCGCGGTCTGCCCGAGCCCACGCTGCAGTGGCTGGACGGGGTCGCGGACACCCCGCTGGTGATCATCCACAGCTCCGGGCACAAGGCGTTCTTCAACTCGGCGGCGGCCCGGGTCGCCGGTTTGGACCGCGACACTCCCGATCCGAAGGGCGCGCGGTACGGCCGCGACGCCGAGGGCGAGCTGGACGGCACCGCCGAGGAGTCGGCCGCGGTGTTCCCGCTGCTGGGTGGGGCCATCAAGGTCAGCGACTATCCGGCGATGCTGCTGGCCGAGTGTGCCCGGCTGAACCGGGCGGGGCTGACCACCTGTTCGGAGATGGCGTTCGACCCGATGTTCCGTCCGATGCTGGCGGCCCTGCACGACCGGCTGACGGTGCGGTTGCGCACCTACGAGATGTCGACGGCCGAACTGCACACCGACGCGCAGCCCGGCGACGGCGACGACCTGGTCCGCCAGGTCGGCATCAAGATCTGGGTGGACGGTTCGCCGTGGATCGGCAATATCGACCTGACCTTCCCGTACCTGGACACCGAGGACACCCGCATCATCGGTGTGGTCCCGGGCTCCTGTGGACATGCCAACTACACCCGTGAACAGCTCGCCGAGATCGTCGGCACGTTCTACCCCAAGGGTTGGCAGATGTCCTGCCACGTGCACGGCGACCACGGGGTGGACACCATCCTGGACGTGTATGAGCAAGCGCTGCAAGCCAATCCGCGCGACGACCATCGACTGCGATTGGAACATATCGGGGCCATCACCCCGGCCCAATTGCAGCGGGCGCACGATCTCGGAGTGACCTGCAGTCTGTTCGTCGACCAACTGCACTACTGGGGGGACGTGATCGTCGACGGACTGTTCGGGCCCGAACGCGGCGAGCAGTGGATGCCCTGCGGCTCGGCGGTGGCCACCGGCATGCGGATCTCGCTGCACAACGATCCACCGGTCACTCCGGAGGAACCGCTGCGCAACATCGCCGTGGCCGCCACCCGCACCGCGCCCAGCGGGCGGGTGCTGGCCCCACAGGAACGGCTCACGGTGGAGCAGGGCATCCGGGCGCAGACCATCGACGCCGCCTACCAGCTGTTCGCCGATGACGTGGTCGGCTCCATCGAGGTCGGCAAGTACGCCGATTTCGTTGTGCTGGCGGCGGATCCACTGCAAACCGCGCCCGAGGACATCGCCGGGATCGAGGTGCGGGCGACGTTCCTGGCCGGCCGGCAGGTCTATCCGAAACCTCCCGGCGCCACCGTGTGACAGAGTTGAGCCGTGAAATACGGGCAGGGCTGGGAGCCGAGGGCGGTGGACTGGTCCTCGACCCGGGGCCGCATCCTGCTCGCGGCGTCGGTGTTGTTCGCCCAGCGTGGCTACTTCGGCACCTCGACGCGCGATATCGCCGAGGCCGTGGCCATCCGGCAGCCCTCGCTGTTCCACCATTTCCAGGCCAAGCACGAAATCTTCCGCACCCTGGTCGAACTCGACCTGGGCCCGAGCATCGACCGCATGCAACGCCGGCTTGAGGAGACGTCCTCCTGGGCGGAGAGACTCCATCTCGGGATCGCCTATGACGTGCTCGAGGGCCTGGCCCAGCCGTTCGATGCCCGCGGCCTGTACCACGATGCCGTGCTGGCGCTCGACGCGTTCGAAGCCGAGCGCGAGGGTATCGCGATGTTCCACGACCAGGTCGAGCGTCTGGTCGAGGGCGGTCGCGCCGCCGGCGAGTTCGTGGCCTTCGAGCCGGGCTTCGTGCTGCGGGTGATCAACGGCACGCTGTTCGAGACGCTGCGTGAACAGGGCGGACCGGCCGGGCCGATGCACGGCGAACGTCCTTTGCAGGCGGCCGATTTCGTGCTGCGCGCACTGCTCGTCGACCAATCCCGGCTCGACGCCGTCCGGGATATGACGCGCGGCCGGCTGCCGGTGCCGGCCGTAGCCGACGCGAACTGACCGTCCACCTCCTCCCGTGACGACTGCGTTAACTGTGTAACGAGTTCCGGCCAATGCTTCCCTATCGATCGATAGCGGCCTATCGTTCGATAGGCGCCGTGAGGGTGACGTGAACCATGCCGGCATCGGTACGACTTCTGGAGGACCGTTGAAGAAAGCCCTGAAGAAAGCCCTGAAGAAAGCCCTGATCACCGGACTGGCCGGAGCCGCATTGCTGGCCGCGCCGGCGCTCGCGGCGTGCTCGTCGTCGAACTCGTCGGCGCCGGCGCCCAGCGGGCCGGCCAAGGTGGCCCCACCGGCCATCCTGCAGGCCGGCACGCTGAAGATCTGTGCCCCCAACGACGGCACGCCGCCCAACGTCTATCACGACGAGACCGGCGCCCTGGTGGGCAGCGAAGTGGACCTGGGCAAGGCCCTGGCTGCCGAGATGGGTCTCAAATCGCAGTTCGTCGAGTCGGCGTTCTCGGCCGTCATCCCGACGTTGCAGGCCAAGCAGTGCGATGTGATCATGGCGCAGCTCTACATCAAGCCCGAACGCGAGGCGGTGGTCGATTTCGTGCCGTATGTGTACTCCGGCACCGGAATTGCGGTGTCGAAGGACAAACCGGCGGCGGTCACCGGGATGGACGACAGCCTGTGCGGCAAGAAGGTCATCGTGGCCGTGGCAACCACCGCCGAAGCGCTGGCCACCGAACAGTCCGAGAAGTGCACGGCCGCAGGCAAGCCCGCCGTCGACATCAACCGCAACAGCCATGCCGACGTGGCACTGCAACAGGTGCAGAACGGGCAGGTCGACGCCTATCTCGATACCGCCGAGACACTGGGCTACTACGCCACCAAGACCGGCGCCAAGATCCAGATGGCCGGACAGCCGTTCGGCACCATCAAGATCGGTGCGGCAACGCTCAAGGGCAACAAGGAATTACACGACGCCATCGCGACCGCCCTGGCCACGCTGGAAGGCAACGGAAGCTACGACAAGATCATGGCCCAGTGGGGTCAGGCCGACCTCAGCATCCGGAAGTAGCCCGTCATGACCTTCGACTGGCAGTTCTTCTGGAAGGCGCTGCTCACCCCGAGCGCGCCATTCCTGGACGGACTGGTACTGACCATCGTCATCTCGGTGGTGGCGATGGTGCTGGCCACCCTGCTCGGGCTGGTCCTGGCCCTGATGCGGCGCTCGCAGTTCGCCGTGGTGCGCTGGTGTGCCGGCGTGTACATCTGGGTGATCCGCGGTACGCCGCTGCTGGTGCAACTGGTCATCATCTACACCGGGCTGGCGGCCGTCGGGTTGTACCAGTTCCACGATGTGTCACTGGCCGGCTTGTCGGTGAAGGCCGCCGTGCAGGCCGCCATCATCGGACTGATGATCAACGAGAGCGCCTATATCGCCGAGATCGTCCGGGCCGGACTGGATTCCGTACCGAAAGGGCAGTTCGAGGCGGCGGCGTCGCTGGGCATGACACCGATGAAACTCATGCGGTGGGTGATCGTCCCGCAGTCGCTGCGCGTGATGGTCCCGCCGCTGGGCAACTCGTTCAACGGGATGATGAAGACCACCTCGGTGCTGTCGGTGATCGGTGTCAGCGAGATGTTCCTGGTCACCCAGTCCATCAGCTCGGCGACGTTTCACACCTTCGAGATCTTCATCGTCGCCGCCATCTATTACCTTGCGCTGACCACGATCTGGACCTTCGTGCAGGCCGGCATCGAGAACCGGCTGGCCCGTCAGCTGGGCATCCAGGCGCGCGTGCCGATCACCCAGCGGCTGCTGGGCGCCCGGCGGGCCGCGCCGAACCCGGCCCTACAGCCGCAGGCATGACCGTCCCGTCAGGAGAAGCAGTGAACGACAACGACACCCAGCCGGCTCAGCCGATCGTCTCGATCCACGACGCGCGCTGCACGCTGGGCGGCCGGCGGGTGCTCGACGATGTCAACCTCGACATCGATCGCGGCCAGGTGGTGGTGCTCATCGGGCCGTCCGGAGCCGGCAAGACGACCTTGCTGCGATCGATCAACCATCTCGAAGAGCTGGACAGCGGCGAGATCCGCATCGCCGGACAGTCCATCGCACACGGCGCGGGCGGCCGCAAGATCGGCAAGACCGAACTGGCCCGCAGGCGCCGGGAAATCGGGTTCGTCTTCCAGCATTTCAACCTGTTCCCGCACATGACCGCGTTGGAGAACGTGTGGAACGCGCCGGTCCGGGTGCTCGGCCAGCCGAAGGACAAGGCCCGTGAGGACGCCAGGGCCCTGCTGCAACGAGTCGGCCTGGGGGACAAGGAGCAGTCACGGCCCAGCCAGCTCTCGGGCGGGCAGCAGCAGCGCGTGGCGATCGCCCGGGCCCTGGCCATGCGTCCCAAGGTGATGCTGTTCGACGAGCCCACCAGTGCCCTCGACGTCGAGATGGTGGGGGAGGTGCTCGCGGTGATGCGCGAACTCGCCCGCGAGGCGATGACGATGGTGGTGGTGACCCACGAGATGCGGTTCGCGCGCGATGTCGCCGACCGGATCATCGTGATGGACGCGGGCCGGATCATCGAGGACGCGCCGCCCGACGAACTGTTCGCCAGGCCCAAAAGCGAACGCACCAAAGCGTTCCTGTCCACCATCCACTGACCGCCGGATGCCGGTACGTCCTCCCGAGGGAGTTGATCAGCAGTGCCCATGACCAACGGCGCGTCGCCGTTCACCGGCGCCATCGCCACCCCGCACGTCCTGGCGACCGAGGCGGCGACGGCCGCCTACCGCGACGGTGGCAACGCGATCGACGCCGCGATCGCCGCGGCCGCCGTGCTCACCGTGGTCTATCCACACAATGTCGCACTCGGCGGAGATCTGATCGCGCTGGTCCGCACCCCGGACGGGGTGGTGCGCTGCGTCAACGCCTCGGGCTGGTCGGGGACCGGCGCCGATGCCGCCGGGATGCGGGCGACCCACGGCGGCGCCCTTCCGGTGCGCGGCGCCGACGCGGTGACCGTGCCCGGCGGAGTCCGCGGCTGGGAAACCCTGCGCGGCTTCGGCGCTCGGCTGCCCTGGGAGCGGCTGCTGCGCCCGGCCGAGCGGATTGCGCAGGCCGGGGTGCCGGTGGCCGAATCCCTCGACAGTCACCTGCGTGATCCCGAGAACGCCGACCTGTTCGGCATGGCGGATTTCGACAAGATCTTCCGACCCGCGGGGCGTCCGCTGCGACGGGGGGAGCTGTTGCGCCAGCCCGCCCTGGCGGCCAGCCTGCGCGCACTGGCCGGTGCCGGGCCCGACGAGTTCTACACCGGCGGTCTGGCCGATCGCACGGTGCGGTATCTGCGCTCGCACGGCTCGGTGCTCGACGCTGCCGACTTCGCCGAGTTCCGGCCGGAGGTCACCGATCCCATCGCGATGGATTTCCATGGCCTGACCGTCCTGACCAGCCCCCCGAACACACACGGGTTCGTGATGCTGCGGGCCCTGACGGCCATCCGCGATCTGGGTCTGGACGCGCCGCTCGGCACCGACCTCGGCACGCTGATGCGAGTGTTCCATCAGGGCAACCGGTTACGGTCGACCCGGCTGGCGGATCCACGGCTGGCCCAGGTCGACGTGGCCGCGCTGGTGAGCGAGGACCTCGCCGCTGCGGCCCCGCTGGGATCCGCGGAGGGGCCCACGCGGGCGGTGCCGGGCGGTGACACCGTCGGCGTGGCCGCGGCCGATGAGGACGGCTTCGCCGTGTCCCTGATCCAGAGCGTCTACCACGCCTTCGGTTCGGGCCTGATCGATCCGCAGAGCGGCATCCTGTTCCACAACCGTGGCACCAGCTTCTCCCTCGACCTGCGGTCACCGAATGTCCTTGCGCCCAGGAAGCGTCCGCTGCACACCTTGATGCCGGTGCTGACCACCCGTGGCGGTGCGGTCGGTCATGTGCTGGCGACGATGGGCGGGCAGGGCCAACCGCAGATCCTCACGCAGGTGCTGCTGCGCATGATCGCCGGGGTAAGCGCCGCGGACGCGGTCTCCGCGCCCCGTGCGGTGGTCGGGCAACAGGTGGCGGGCTGCACCGACGACACGGTCGTCGTCGAGACCGGGCTCGACCCCGCCGCCACTGCGGCACTGGCCGCGTCCGGTCTCGACGTGGTACAGGTGCCACCGCACACCGAAGGGCTGGGGCAGGCCAACGTGGTGCAGGTGGGCGAGGACGGGCGGTTGATCGCGGCGGCGGATCCCCGCGCGGACGGCTCGGCTGTGGTGGCCCAGTTCCCGCGCCACCACCGGGCGACCTGAGCGCAGAACAGGTTTGCCGGAAAGCCGGCTGGTGCGGGATCCGTCATGGCACGCTGCTGGCATGTCAGAGTTGCCCGCACCCCGGTTTCTCGATGAACGTGTCGCGCGGTGGGCGGCCACCACACCCGATGCCGAGGCGGTGACCTATCTGCAGCGCAGCTGGACCTGGTCGCAATGGGACGATCGGGTCCGGCGGCTGGCCGGGGCGCTGGCGGCGCGCGGCGTCGGGCGCGGTGGCGTCGTCGCGTTCCTGGACAAGAACCACCCCGCCTGCGTGGAGGCGACACTGGCGGCCGCGTCGCTCGGTGCGGCCAACGCCATCATCAACTTCCGGCTGGCCGCCGAGGAATTGGACTACGTGCTCAACGATTCCGGCGCCACCCTGCTGTTCGTGGGCGCCGAACTGATGCCGGCCGTCGAGGCCATCCGCGACAAGCTGCCGGCCGTTACCGAGATCGTCGAGGTCAAGCCCGACGGAGATGACGGGTACGAGGCGATGCTGGCCGCGGCCAGCCCGGTCGGGCGGTCCCCGGAGGTCACCCCCGATGACGTGTGCATCGTGATGTACTCCTCGGGTACCACCGGCCGGCCCAAGGGTGTCGCGCTGACGCAGGCCAATGTCATCGCCCACACCGTCAACGCCTTCGAGGGCTGGACCGCCGAGCCGGGCGACAAGAATCTGGTCGCCATGCCGTTGTTCCACGTCGGCGGCACGTCCTACATGCAGTACGGCCTGCAGAACGGTGTACCCAGCTACATGACCCGCGATGTCGACGGGGCCGCGCTGGCCGGCGGCATCCTCGCCGGCGCCAACCGGACCTTCCTGGTGCCCGCCGTGCTGGCCAAGGTGCTCGACACCGGCCCGGACGCGGTGCAGCTGTTCGGGGCGCTCAAGACCTACGCCTACGGTGCCTCGCCCATGCCGCTGCCGCTGTTGCGGCGGGCGCTGCAGGCCTGGCCGGACACCGAGTTCATCCAGGTGTACGGGCTCACCGAGGTGTGCGGTGTGGTGACCCGGTTGATGCCCGAAGATCACCGCGGCGGCAACGAGGAGCGCCTGATCAGCGCGGGCACGCTGATCCCCGAGGCGCAGCTGCGCGTGGTCGACCCGAATACCGGCGAGGATGTGCCCGACGGAGAGCAAGGCGAATTGTGGTTCCGCACACCGCAGTTGATGAAGGGATATCTGAACAAGCCGGAGGCCACCGCCGAGGCCATCACCCCGGACGGCTGGTTCCGCACCGGCGACATCGGCCGGGTCGACGCCGACGGTTACGTCTTCGTCGAGGATCGGCTCAAGGACATGATCATCTCCGGCGGGGAGAACATCTACTCGATCGAGGTGGAACGGGTGCTCGCCGAGCACCCGGCGGTGGCCGAGGTGGCGGTGTTCGGGGTTCCCGACGAGAAGTGGGGTGAGGCCGTCAAGGCCGTCGTCGCCTTGGACAGAGAGGCCGTCGGGGAGGCCGGCGGCGAGGTTTCGGCGGACGAGCTGATCGCCTGGGCGCGGCAACGGCTGGCTGCCTACAAGTGCCCGAAGACGGTGGACTTCACCGACGCGTTGCCGCGCAACCCGACTGGCAAGATCATGAAGAAGGACTTGCGCACACCACACTGGGAGGGTCGCGATCGCGCCACCGTTTGACGCACCGCTCGACGACCTGCTGGAGCGGCTGCACATCGTCGCCCTGCCGATGCGGGTGCGGTTCCGCGGGATCACCGTGCGCGAGGTGGCGCTGATCGACGGGCCCGCGGGCTGGGGTGAGTTCGGGGCGTTCCTGGAGTACGAGCCGCCCGAGGCCGTGCACTGGCTGGCGTCCGGAATCGAAGCGGCGTACGGGGTTTCGCCCATGCCGCGACGGGACCGTATTGCGATCAACGCGACCGTGCCCGCGGTGCCCGCGGCGCAGGTGCCCGAGGTGCTGGCCCGGTTTCCCGGCGCACGGACCGCGAAGGTGAAGGTCGCCGAGCCAGGGCAGACCCTTGCCGACGACATCGACCGGGTGGCGGCGGTGCGCGCCCTGGTGCCCGTCGTCCGGGTCGATGCCAACGGGGGCTGGACGGTGGACCAGGCGGTGCGGGCGGCCGCCAGTCTCGGGCCCTTGGAGTATCTCGAACAGCCTTGTGCGACGGCCGAAGAGCTCGCGCAGTTGCGCCGGCTGATCGACGTGCCGGTGGCGGCCGACGAGTCGATCCGCAAGGCCACCGATCCGTTCCGGGTGGCCAGGCTGCAGGCGGCCGATATCGCGGTGGTCAAGGTCGCCCCGCTGGGTGGGGTGGGCCGGCTGCTGGACATCGCCGCGGCGATCGGCATCCCGCTGGTGGTGTCGAGTGCGCTGGACTCGGCGGTGGGGATGTCCCGCGGTCTGCTGGCCGCGGCGTGCCTACCGGAGTTGCCGCACGCCTGCGGATTGGGCACCGGCGGGTTGTTCGTCGAGGACGTGGCGGATGTCGCATTGCCCACCGACGGCTTTCTGCCGGTCGGGTCGGTCACTCCCGACCCGGCCCGGTTGGCCGGGTTGGCGGTGTCGGCGGATCGGCGGCAGTGGTGGATCGACCGCGTGCGGGACTGCTACCCGCTGCTGTGACGGCCGGGTGGCGGCGCCCAGTTCCGGGCGGCACATGGTTGTCGAAAGCGATATCGCATGCGATATCGCTTTCCGGACTCGAGTGCGGCTCAGAACAGGTCGTCGAGCGACGGCGGGCGGCCGCACAGCTTCTGCACCACCCACTGATTCAGCGACACCCGTTGCTCGGCCGCCTCCACCATCAGCTTGCCGTGCAGCACCGGCGAGGTGCGCACCACGAACCGGCCGCTGTACTTGCGGTCGGTCAGCGACGGCGGCGGGTCGAAACCGTCCTCGACCATCTCGGTGACATAGGCGCCCACCTCCTGCTCGATCGCGGCGGTCGCCTTCGCGGCGGTGGGGCCGTAGGCGAACTGCGTGGGGAATTCCAGGCACAGGCCGATGTACTTCCTGGCTTCGGGAGACCACTCGGCGCGATACGTGTAGCGCGGCATGGCCGGATCATCGCGCGCGGCACCGACACCGATCGCGTACTCAAGCGGCTCTGAGCCCATGTCCTGGACGCCATGGCCGCCGGCGGTCACGATGAGACGGTGACCCAAACCGCCATTGTGTTGCGCGCCCGCCGCACGGCGACGTGGACGGCATCGGTGTGTTCCGGTTCGATCATCCTGGCCGCCTCTGGCGTGCTCGACGGCAAACGCGCCACCTCGCACTGGGCGGCGCTGCCGGTGCTCAAGACGTTCGGGGTCGAACCGGTCGGCGACGAGCGGATCGTGCACCAGGGCGACGTGGTGACCTGCGCCGGGGTGTCGGCAGGTATCGACCTCGGGCTGTGGCTGGCCGCCCTGATGTGGCGCGAGCTGTTGAAACCCGCCGCGCTGAAGGCCGGCACGTTGCTGCTGTGGGACCAGGCGATCAAGAAGGTGCGCGCCCGCAAGTAGGGTCGGCCGGGTGAACCTGGCTTACGACGACCGCGGTAGCGGTGATCCCGTCCTGTTCATCGCCGGCCGTGGCGGCGCCGGTCGCACCTGGCATCTGCACCAGGTACCCGCGTTCCGGCGTGCCGGCTACCGCATCATCACCTTCGACAACCGCGGCATCGGTGCCACCGAGAACGCCAGCGGCTTCACCACCGAACAGGTGGTCGCCGACACCGCCAAACTGATCGACGACGTCGTCGGCGGGCCGGTGCGCGTCGTCGGCGTGTCCATGGGCTCCTATATCGCGCAGGAACTGATGCTGGCCCGCCCAGACCTCGTCACCCAGGCCGTGCTGATGGCCACCCGCGGCAGGCACGACAAGGCCAGGGAGTTCTTCAGCACCGCCGAACGCGAACTCGCCGCCGCCGGCGTCGCGCTGCCCCCCGCCTACGACGCCAAGATCCGGTTGCTGGAGAGCTTCTCGCCCAAGACCCTCAACGACGACCGCGCGGTGATGGACTGGGCCGAGATGTTCACCATGTGGCCCACCAAGCCCACCCCCGGCCTGCGCAGCCAGCTGGACATCGCCCCGAAGACCAACCGGCTGCCCGCCTACCAGAGCATCACGACGCCGGTGCTGGTCATCGGGTTCACCGACGATGTCGTCATGCCCCCGCACCTGGGCCGGGAGGTGGCCGACGCGATTCCGCGCGCCCGGTATCTGGAGATCGGTGACGCCGGGCATCTCGGTTTCATCGAACAGCCCGACACCGTCAACACCGCCATCTTGGAGTTCTTCGGCGAAGGCCGCACGGAGTTGCCCATCGAAGCCACCCCGTCCGGCCGGGCATAGGCTGACGTGGTGAACCCCTCGACGACCCAGGCGCGCGTCGTCGTCGACGAACTCGTTCGCGGCGGCGTGCGCGACGTGGTGTTGTGCCCCGGTTCACGTAACGCGCCGCTGGCCTTCGCCCTGCACGACGCCGACCGCGCCGGGCGCATCCGGTTGCACGTCCGGATCGACGAACGCACCGCCGGATACCTGGCCATCGGCTTGGCGGTCGGCGGCGGAATGGCCCCGGTGTGCATCGCGATGACCTCCGGCACGGCGGTGGCCAACCTCGGCCCCGCCGTGGTGGAGGCCAACTACGCCCGGGTGCCGCTGATCGTGCTGAGCGCCAACCGACCCTATGAGTTGCTGGGCACCGGCGCCAACCAGACCATGGAGCAGCTCGGCTATTTCGGCAGCCAGGTGCGGGCCAACATCAGCCTGGGCCTGGCCGAGCACCGGGCCGAGAACGACCTGGCCGCCCTGAACGCGCAATGGCGCTCGGCCACCTGCCGGGTACTGGTGGCCGCCACCGGGGCGCGCACCGCCAACGCCGGCCCCGTGCAATTCGACATCCCGCTGCGCGAACCGCTGGTCCCCGATGCCGACGACCACCGCGACGAGACCCCGGCGGGGCGGCCGGACGGCAAACCGTGGACCTACACCCCGCCGGTCAGCTTCGACCAGCCGCTGGACATCGACCTGAGCCCGGACACCGTGGTGATCGCCGGGCACGGCGCCGGCCGGCACCCCAACCTGGCCGCACTGCCCACCGTGGCCGAACCCACGGCGCCGGTCCCGGCCAACCCACTGCACCCGCTGGCCCTGCCGCTGCTGCACCCCAAGCACGTGATCATGCTGGGCCGACCGACGCTGCACCGCCCGGTGTCGGCGCTGCTGGCCGATCCCGCGGTGCCGGTCTTCG
This sequence comes from Mycolicibacterium canariasense, assembly GCF_002101555.1. Lineage (GTDB taxonomy): Bacteria > Actinomycetota > Actinomycetes > Mycobacteriales > Mycobacteriaceae > Mycobacterium > Mycobacterium canariasense. Next base: position 22,766 of record NZ_LQOL01000081.1, on the reverse strand, counting down.
CGCTCACCACCGGCCCGCGCTGGCCCGACGTGTCCGGCAATTCGCAGGCCACCGGCACCCGCGCGGTCACCACCGGGGCACCCGAGCCGGGTTGGCTGAATCGCTGCGCCGAGATCCACCGGCGCACCCTGGCCGCGGTGCACACCCAGCTGAAACAGCACCACCTGACCACCGGCCTGCACGTCGCCGCCGCGGTGGCCGAAGCCCTGGCCGACGGCGACCAGCTGGTGCTGGGCGCCTCCAACCCGGTTCGCGACGTGGCGCTCGTCGGACTGGCCACACCGGGCGTGCGGGTGCGGTCCAACCGCGGCGTCGCCGGTATCGACGGCACCGTCTCCACCGCCATCGGGGCCGCGTTGGCCCATGAGCGCGGCGGCGCTTCGCCGGGCAAAACCGTCGCGCTGATCGGCGACCTGACCTTCGTGCACGACAGTTCCGGCCTGCTGATCGGTCCCACCGAGCCGCACCCGAAGAACCTGACCATCGTGGTGTCCAACGACAACGGCGGCGGCATCTTCGAATTGCTCGAACAGGGTGATCCCCGGTTCTCCGACGTGTCCTCGCGGGTCTTCGGCACCCCGCACGATGTGGACGTCGGTGCGCTGTGCCGTGCCTACCATGTCGACAGCGCGCAGATCGAGGCCGATGATCTCGCCACGGCGCTGGCCGAACCGTATGACGGGATGCGGGTGCTGGAGGTGAAGGCCGACCGGTCGTCGCTGCGGGCACTGCACGCGTCGATCAGGGCGGCGCTCTAGTGCCGACCTGGGTCCGGCGGCTGGAAGCCTTGTGGCGCATCGTGGTTCCGCACCTTCTCGGCGACGGTACCGAAACCAGGGCGCAGCGGGTGGTGCGCCGCGTCCGGGTCGGCATCGTGCTCGCGGCCGCACTGGTGACGTTCCAGTCCGTGCTGCTGGTGATCGGCGCGTGGGTCAACGACCGGCAGATCGAACGCAATATGGGGGTGGCCGCCGCCGAGGTGCTCGACGCGGGCCCACGCCGCTCGACCATCGAATTCGTCACCCCCGACCGCGTCACCTACCGGCCCGAGCTCGGGGTGCTCTACCCGTCGGAGCTGGAGAACGGCATGCGCATCTACGTCGAATACGACAAGACCGATCCGGACCTGGTCCGGGTGCAGCACCGTAACGCCGCGTTGGCGATCGTCCCGGCCGGATCCATCGCCGTGCTCGGCTGGCTGGTCGCCGGTGCCGCGCTGGTCGCCGTCGAGGTGGTGGCCCGGCGCGTCACGCCGAGTCGATCAGCTTCTTGAGCCAGTCGTCGTCGTAGACGTCGAGCTTGCGGTCCTTGTTGAGGTCGTAGACGGTCGGCGTCCCGGTGCCGGTGGGGTCGATCTCGTAGAGGAACTCGAAGTTCATGTCCTCCATCGCCTGTGCGTCCACCGCCGCGTCGCCGTCGGCAATCTGCTGGGCCTGCTCGTCGGGCACCCCGGCCTTGCGGGCCATCGCGGCCAGCTCGTCGTCGGTGGGGCCTAAACCGCCCGGATCCTGATTGGCCCACAGGTCCTCGACGAACCGCTGGAATGCCACAGCGGGGGTGTGCTTGCCGGCACCGGCCACGAACAACGCGTTGGCAACCCGCTCGGAATGGTGATTGCCGTCCTTGTCCAGGAAGGTCATCGGCCGGTAGGTGACCTGGAGTGCCCCGATGCCGATGTAGTAGCGGATGGCGTCCCCGAAGTCGTGCTGCAGGTCGGCGCAGTGCGTGCACTGCGGCTCGGTGTAGATCTCGATCCGCGCCGGCGCCTCCGCGAATCCGGCGACCACACCGAAGCCGTCCTTGCTCACCTCGGTCATCGGGCGTACCGGATCGGGCTGCGCGGCGCCGCTGACCTGCCTGGCGCACCCGACCCCGGCCAGCAGCGTTAACAAGGCCAGCACCACCAACCACGGACGCACAGGGGCAACCGTACCGCTGTCATGCTGTTCGCACGCCATATGCCGGCACGCAACCGCGTGGTCAACCGCCGCTGCGACAGTGGGCTCGTGCGCGTTGCAATCGTTGCCGAATCCTTCCTCCCGAATGTCAACGGCGTCACCAACTCGGTGCTTCGGGTGATCGAGCATCTCCGTCGCACCGGCCACGAGGTCATCGTCATCGCCCCCGACACCCCCCGCGGCCAGGCGCCGGCCGACCGGGTGCACGACGGCGTCCGTATCCACCGGGTCCCGTCGATGATGTTCCCGAAGGTCACCTCGCTGCCGCTGGGTGTGCCCCGCCCACGAATCGTCAACGTGCTGCGCGGATTCGATCCCGACGTGGTGCACCTGGCCTCGCCTGCACTGCTGGGCTGGGGCGGGGTGCACGCCGCGCGGCACCTGGGCGTGCCGACGGTGGCGGTGTTCCAGACCGATGTCGCCGGGTTCGCGCAGAGCTACGGGGTCGGCATGCTGTCCCGGGCATCCTGGACGTGGACCCGGCGGCTGCACAGCAAGGCCGACCGCACCTTGGCGCCGTCCACCGCGGCAATGGAAGACCTTGCGGCCCATCGCATTCCGCGGGTGCACAAATGGGGCCGCGGTGTCGACATCGCCGGGTTCGTGCCGTCGGCCCGTGACGAGGCGCTGCGCCGCAGGCTCTCACCCGCCGGCCTGCCGATCGTCGGCTTCGTCGGTCGGTTGGCCCCGGAGAAGCACGTGGAACGGTTGGCCGGGTTGGCCGCCCGCGACGATCTGCAGGTGGTGATTGTCGGCGACGGTGTCGACCGCGCCAAGCTGGCCGGCCTGATGCCCCGCGCGGTGTTCACCGGGGCGCTCTACGGCGCCGAACTGGCCGCCGCCTACGCCAGCATGGACGTGTTCGTGCACCCGGGTGAACACGAAACCTTCTGTCAGGCCGTGCAAGAGGCGATGGCCTCCGGCGTTCCGGTGGTCGCGCCCAACGCCGGCGGGCCCCGCGACCTGGTCACCCCGATGCACACCGGCCTGCTGCTGGGCGTCGACGAGTTCGAAACCCGGCTGCCCGGCGCCGTCGAGCACCTGATCGCCGAGCGGTCCCGGTATTCGGCGGCCGCCCGGCGCAGCGTGCTGGCCCGCACCTGGCCCGCGGTCTGCGACGAACTGATGGGCCACTACGAGGCCGTCATCGGCCTGCGGCGGCGCGCTGCCGCCTAGGCTCGACCGAGCCCTGGGCCTACCCCTGGGCTTCGATGGCCACCGGTTGCCATTCTTCCCATGTCCTGAGCCGACTTTCGTAGTCTGCCTTGGCCAGGGTCAGCGGCAACTCACCGAAGAACGCGCGCAGCGGCGGCTTGTCCGCGTCGACGATCTTGAGCACCGCCGCGGCCGACGCCTTCGGATCACCGGACTTCGAGGTGCGCGCGGCGCGGGCCCGCTGGGCGGCTTCGCGCGCCTCGGCGTAATCCGGCAGCGGCGTCGCGTGTTTGGCCGACGAGCCGGCCCAGTCGGTGGAGAAGCCGCCCGGTTCGATCAGCGTCACGTGGATACCCCACGGTGCCACCTCCTGGGCCAGCGATTGCGAAAAGCCTTCCAGCGCCCACTTGGAGGCGTGGTAGATGCCGACCAGCGGGAACGCGGTGATGCCGCCGATCGAGGACACCTGGATGATGTGGCCGCTGCGCTGCGCCCGCAGATAGGGCAGCGCGGCCTGGGTCACCCACAGCGCGCCGAACACATTCGTCTCGATCTGGTCGCGCGCCTCGGCCTCGGACAGTTCCTCGATGAAGCCGAACTGCCCGTACCCGGCGTTGTTCACCACCACGTCGAGCCGCCCGAACCGGTCATGGGCCTGCGCGACCGCCGCGAAATCGGCCTCCCGGTCGGTGACGTCCAGGCGCAGGGGCTGCAGCGCGTCACCGTACTTGCCCACCAGGTCGTCCAGCGTGGCGGTGTCGCGGACCGTCGCGGCCACCTTGTCACCGCGCTCCAGGGCGGCGATCGCCCATTCCCGGCCGAAGCCGCGCGACGCCCCCGTGATGAACCAGACTTTCTCCGTCATATCGTCCCTCTCTTCTTCGGTGCACCTGATCGTTTTCAAGGCCCCCACCGTCGAGGCCATTCCCGCAAGCCCGAGACTCACAGGTAGTTTTGGAGCGGTGAACCGCGCGACGCTGGAGAAAGACCCACACGAGGTGGCGTCGATGTTCGACGCCGTCGCTCGCCGCTACGACCTGACCAACACCGTCATGTCGCTGGGGCAGGACCGGTTCTGGCGGCGGCAGACGCGGGCGGCGCTGGGTGTCGGGCCGGGAGACACGGTGCTCGACCTGGCTGCCGGCACCGCGGTGTCGACGGTGGAGCTGGCGGCCTCGGGCGCCTGGTGCGTGGCGGCCGATTTCTCGGTGGGGATGCTGGCCGCGGGCAAGGGCCGGGCGGTGCCGAAGGTGGGTGCGGACGCCACCCGGCTGCCGTTTGCCGACGGCGTGTTCGACGCGGTGACCATCAGCTTCGGATTGCGCAATGTCGTCGACCACGTGGCCGGCCTGCGGGAGATGGCCCGGGTGACCCGCCCCGGCGGGCGGCTGGTGGTGTGCGAGTTCTCCACCCCCACCAACCGCGCCTTCGCGACGGTGTACAAGGAGTACCTGATGAAAGCGCTGCCGGCCATGGCGTCGGCGGTGTCCAGCAACCCGGATGCCTATGTGTACCTGGCCGAGTCGATCCGGGCGTGGCCCGATCAGGCCGCGTTGGCCGGCCGCATCGCCGAGGCCGGCTGGGGCTCGGTGCGCTGGCGTAACCTCACCGGCGGCATCGTCGCGCTGCACGCGGCGGTGAAACCGCCCGTCGACTGAGGCGGGCAGGCGTGAGTGTTCCCGTGCTGGCCGTCGCCGGCCACCTCGGCGCCGGTAAGACGACCCTGCTCAACCATCTGCTGCGCAACGGCTCCGGTGCGCGAATCGGCGCTCTGGTCAACGACTTCGGTGCCGTCAACATCGATGCCATGCTGGTCGCCGGCCAGGTCGACGCGATGGCCGCACTGACCAACGGCTGCATCTGCTGTGTCACCGACGACGGTGAGGTGGCCGAGATGCTCGGCAAGCTGGCGGCGGTGAAACCCCGGCTCGACCTCATCGTGGTGGAGGCCAGCGGTATCGCCGAGCCGCCCGCGCTGGCCCGGACCATCATGGCGGTGGACAACAACAGGTTTCACTATGCCGGCCTGGTGCTGGTGGTCGACGCCGTCGCACCCACCGGTCTGGAGCACGGCGCGCGCGTCGCCGATCTGATCGTGCTGAACAAGGTGTCGGTCGCCGAGGACCTCGTGACGGTGCGGCAGGCGGTGCGGGCGCTCAATCCGGTGGCGCCCATCGTGCCCACGGATTTCGCCAAGGTCGACCCGCGGCTGTTGATCGACCCGGCACCGCGACCGCTGCGCGCGCAGATGTCCTTCGACGAGTTGCTACACGACGAGCATCACCATGACGACCACGAGCACCCGGCCTATCAGAGCATCGAATTCCCGTGCGACACCCCGCTGAATCCACGCCTGTTCATGAACTTGTTGCGGGACCGTCCCCAAGGACTTTATCGCGCAAAGGGTTTCGTGGACTTCGGCCCGGCGCACCGGTACCTGCTGCAGTTGGTCGGCGGCTCGGTGCGGTTCGAGCGGACGCGGCGGGCCGGTACCGAGCTGGTGTTCATCGGTACCGAGATCGACACCGACGCGCTGCAGTCCGCGCTGGACGAGTGCGTCCGGGTGCCCGCCGACGAGCAGGGGATCCTCGGCGTGCTGAAGTTCGTGGTGTAGGTATCCTGACCGCTCATCGGAAAACTGAGGAGCCGTGTTGTTCAAGGTCAACGAGTATTTCGACGGTGACGTCGCGTCGATCGCCTTCAGGACGGCCGGCGGGCCCGCGACCGTCGGCGTGATGGCCGTCGGCGAATACGAGTTCGGCACCTCGTCGGTGGAGATCATGCACGTCGTCTCCGGTGCTCTGACCGTCAAGCTGCCCGGCCGAGACGAGTGGGAAACCTTCGCCGCCGGAACGCAGTTCACCGTGCCGGGCGACAGTTCGTTCGGGGTGCGCACCGAGGTCGAGACCGCCTACCTGTGCGAGTACCGCTGATCCTCACGCGAGCGGCCGTGTCTGCGCAGTGACACGGCGCAGAACGTGGCATTTTGGGGGCGCTCAGCTGAACGGCTTGCGCTGATCCAGCCGGCGTGAGGCCCGCCCGGCCGTCCGCCACACCCGGGCGATCCAGTCCTCGTCCTCGTCGGTGACCAGATTGCCCATCACCCGCACCGCGACGGTCATCAGGAACTCCGACCGCATTGCCAGCGGCCCCGTCGACGGCAGGAACCGCGGATAGGTCAGCAGCAGGGCCAGCCGGCGCGCCACCGAGAACCCACGCGCGTAATGCTCGGTGAGCACGGCGGGCCAAGCGGCGGACAGATCGCTGCAGTCCAGCAGTTCGGCGGCCAGCCGGCCGGTCTCCAGCCCATAGTCGATGCCCTCCCCGTTGAGCGGGTTGACGCATGCGGCCGCGTCGCCGATCAACATCCAATTGGGGCCGGCCACACCGGATACCGCGCCGCCCATCGGCAGCAGCGCGGACAGCCCGGCCCGCGGCTCTGCGGAAAAACCCCATTCCGCCCGCCGCAATCCGGCGTAGGAGGACAGCAGCCGCGGCAGCCGGACGTCGGCGGGCCGCTTCGCGGTGGCCAGCGCGCCCACCCCGATGTTCACCTCGCCGTTGCCCAGCGGGAAGATCCAGCCGTAGCCGGGCAGCACATCGCCTTCGGGGGAACGCAATTCGAGATGTGATGTCAGCCACGGTTCGTCGGCGCGCGGGCTGCCGGCATAGCCGCGGATGGCCACCGCGTAGACGGTGTCCTGATGCCAGCGCCGCCCCAGCACGCGGCCCAGCGTCGAGCGGGCACCGTCGGCGACGATCACGGTGCCGACGGCGATCTCGGTGCCGTCGGCGAGCACCAGCGCGGTCACCCGCCCCCGCGAGTCACGCGCAGCGTCAACCACCTTGGTGCCCAACAGCATCTTGGCGCCCTCGTCGGCGGCGGCCATGCGGATGCGGTCGTCCAGTTCGGTGCGCGGTACGGCGCTGCTGGTGGACGGGAACGACGGCCCGGGCCACCGGATCTCGACATCGGCCCCGAATCCGGACATCCGCAGACCGTGGTGCCGGATCCGGCCGTCCAGCCAGTCGCCGAGCCCGAGCCGTTCGAGCTCGACGACCGCGCGCGGCGTCAGGCCGTCGCCGCAGGCCTTGTCACGCGGGAATTGCGCCGAGTCGATGACCAGCACGTCGCGCCCGGCACGGGCGGCCCATGCGGCCGCCGAGGAACCGGCCGGCCCGGCCCCGACGACAACCACATCTGCTCGCCTCATAACGCCTCACAGTATGTTGGACGAATGAGGACACCGGCGAGCGTGGTGGCGGGGGTGGACTTCGGGGACCCGGAGTTTGCCACACGGGTACGCGAGGGGGTGGCCCGCGTCGAGGACCTGATGTCCACCGAGCTGGGCAAAGCCGATGAGTTGATGGCCGAGGCCGTCCAGCACCTGTTCCAGGCCGGCGGTAAGCGGTTCCGGCCGCTGTTCACGGTGCTCTCGGCGTCGCTGGGACCGCGGCCCGACCATCCCGATGTGGCCATCGCGGGTGCGGTGATCGAGCTGGTGCACCTGGCCACCCTGTATCACGACGATGTCATGGACGAGGCCCAGGTCCGCCGCGGCGCGGACAGTGCCAACGCCCGCTGGGGCAACAACATCGCCATCCTGGCCGGTGACTACCTGTTCGCGACGGCGTCGCGGCTGGTGTCGCGGCTGGGCCCGGACGCGGTGCGGGTGATCGCCGACACCTTCGCCCAGCTGGTCACCGGCCAGATGCGGGAGACCCGCGGCGCGGTGACGGGTGCCGACGAGGTGGAGCACTACCTGAAGGTGGTCTACGAGAAGACCGGATGCCTGATCGCCGCGTCGGGCCGGTTCGGCGCCACCTTCTCCGGCGCCGACGAGGAGCAGATCGAGCGGCTGGCCCGTCTCGGCGGCATCGTCGGCACTGCCTTCCAGATCTCCGACGACATCATCGACATCGACAGCGATCCCGACGAGTCGGGCAAGCTGCCCGGCACCGACCTGCGGGAAGGCGTGCACACCCTGCCGGTGCTCTATGCCCTGCGGGAACCCGGTGCCGACGGTGACCGGCTGCGGATGCTGCTGGACGGCCCCGTCGACGACGATGCCGAGGTGGCCGAGGCGCTGGCGCTGCTGCGCCGGTCGGCGGGCATGACGCGGGCCAAGGAGGCGGTCGCCGACTACGCCCGGCAGGCCCGCGCCGAGCTGGACCTGTTGCCGGACGGGCCGGGGAGGGCCGCGTTGGCGACGCTGGTGGACTACACCGTCAACCGGCACGGCTGAGTGAGTACTGAGGAACCTGCGGGGGTTGCGCGGCGTTAGATGTTGCGACGACTTTCGTAGGAAGGGAAACCGATGACCTGGCATCCCCATGCCAACCGGATGAAGACGTTTGTGCTGCTGGTCGGCATGTCCGCACTGATCGTCTTCATCGGGTCGCTGTTCCGTAACCCGTCCATCCTGTGGTTGTCGGTGCTGTTCGCGGTCGGCATGAACGCCTACGTGTACTTCAACAGCGACAAGATGGCGTTGCGGGCCATGCACGCGCAGCCCGTCACCGAGATGCAGGCACCGGCGATGTACCGGATCGTGCGGGAACTGGCGACCATCGCGCGCCAGCCCATGCCCCGGCTCTACATCAGCGACACCGATGCGCCCAACGCGTTCGCCACCGGGCGCAACCCGCGCAATGCCGCGGTCTGCTGCACCACCGGGATCCTGCGCATCCTCGACGAGCGTGAACTGCGCGCCGTGCTGGGCCACGAACTGTCGCACGTGTACAACCGCGACATCCTGATCTCCTGTGTGGCCGGCGCCCTGGCCTCGGTGATCACCGCACTGGCCAATATCGCCATGTTCGCGGGCATGTTCGGCGGGAACCGCGAGGGCGGTGCCAATCCGTTTGCCCTGCTGCTGGTCTCGCTGCTCGGCCCGATCGCCGCGACGGTGGTGAAGCTGGCGGTGTCCCGGTCGCGCGAGTACCAGGCCGACCAGTCCGGCGCCGAGTTGACCGGTGACCCGCTGGCGTTGGCCAGCGCGCTGCGCAAGATCGCCTACGGTGTGCAGGCCGCACCGCTGCCGCCCGAGCCGCAGCTGGCCGACCAGGCGCACCTGATGATCGCCAACCCGTTCCGGGCCGGGGAGAAGATCGGCAAGCTGTTCTCCACCCACCCGCCGATCGAGGACCGGATCCGCCGCCTGGAGGGGATGGCGGGCCGCCGCCTCTGACCCCCAGCGAGTTCGGCGCGCTTACCCGCGGTCACCGCGGGTAAGCGCGCCGAAGTCATCAGGTCAGGCCGCGCCGACCAGGGTCTCGACATAGGTCGGGGTGACCCGCAGCACGCCGGCGCTGGCGATGTCGTAGAACAACCCGATCACCTCGACGCCGGGTCGGCCCGCGACCAGGGGATGCTGCGCCAGGGTCTGCACCTGAACCGCGATGTTCACCATCGACAGTTGGTCCTCTCGGCCGAAGCCGGCGACCGCCGCCGACCGGGCGACCGGATGGCCGCCGTCGCCGAACGCTTCGAGCGTCGGATTGCCATGTGCCAGCCAGGATTTCAGGTGCGCGTCGTCCGGAGCGCCGTGCAGCAGTGCCTTCATCGCACCGCAGCTGGAGTGCCCGCACACCACGATCGAGGACACGCCGAGCTGGTCCACCGCGAAGGCGATGGCCGCCTCCACCGAGGCATCTTTCTGCCCGGCCGCGACGATGTTGCCGACGTTGCGGACGGTGAACAGGTCACCGGGGCCGCTGCTGGTGATGACGTTGGGCACCACCCGGGAGTCCGCGCAGGTGAGGAACAGCGTCTTCGGCTGCTGCTCGTCGGCCAGCTCCTTGAGGTGCGGGCGCAGCACCGGCGCGGTCCTGCGGTGATAGGTGGCCAAGCCGTCCAGCACCGACGGCGCCTGCTTCTGCTGCCAGGAGCTCCAGGGCACCACGCCGGAACGCTTGTCGAACGGAGTGAAGCCGCGCTCGGGCGGCCCGTCCACCGCACTGCCCATCTCGACGGCGCCCAGGTCGTGGATGTGCACGGTGCCCCCGGATGCCTCGTGCTGGCGGCGCCATTCCTCGATGGCCTCGTGCGCGGCGTGGTCGATGAAGTCGACGGTCAGGTCGACCGTGACGTGTGTGCCGCCGGGGACCGTGGCCAACACGCTGGTCAGTCGCGGCAGCGACAGGAACGTGCACGATCCCTCGATGTCGACCCGCCAGTGGTTGTCCGAGACCTCCTCGGCGGCGATCTTGGCGCGCACCACCCGCCAGACCGTCAGGGCGACGGCCAGGGCCAGCCCGATCAGCACACCCTCCAGCAGGTTCATGAACACGACACACAGCACGGTGACCACGTAGACAGCGAGATCACCTGTGCGCCTGGCTGTTTCGATGTGCGCTGCCTTGACCAGCTGAATGCCGATGACGATCAACAGTCCGGCCAGCGCCGCCGACGGGATCAGCTGGGCCAGTCCGGCGAACGGCACCGCGAACACCAGGATCCAGACGCCGTGCAGGATGGCCGACGCCCGGGTCTTCGCGCCGGCGGTGACGTTGGTGGAACTGCGCACGATGACGCCGGTGACGGGCAGCCCGCCGACGGCACCGGAGGCGATGTTGGCCGCGCCCTGGCCGATCAGTTCACGGTCGAAGTCGGTGCGCGGACCGGTGTGCATGCGGTCCACCGACACCGCCGACAGCAAGCTCTCCACGCTGGCGATCAGGGCCACCGTCAGCACACCCGTGACGAACGCACCCCAGTTGCCCTCGGGCAGGCTCGGCAGGGCGAAGGCGTCCAGCAGCGAGCCGTCGAGCTGGATCCGGGGCACGTCGAAGGAGGCGACCACGCTGAGCGCGGTCACGCCCACGATCGCGACCAGCGGCCCGGGCACCTTGCGGACGCGCGCCGGTACCCAACGCCAGCCCACCAGGATCGCGATCACCAGCGCACCGAGGAACAGCCCCGGGCCGTGCGCGGAGACGATCTGGCCGGGCAGTTCGGTCACGTTCGCCCATGCCGAGCTGTGTGAACTACCGCCGAGCAGCACGTGCACCTGCTGCAGCGCGATGGTGATGCCGATGCCTGCGAGCATCGCGTGCACGACGACGGGGGAGATGGCCAGCGCCGCGCGGGCGACGCGGCTGAGGCCGAACAGCACCTGCAGGATCCCGGCGCACACGGTGATCGCGCAGGTGACCTTCCAGCCGAACTCGGCCACCAGGCCGGCGACGATCACCGTGAGGCCGGCGGCGGGGCCGCTCACCTGCAAGGGTGAACCGCCCAGTGCGCCGGCGATGATCCCGCCGACGGCGGCGGCGATCAGGCCGGCCAGCACCGGTGCGCCGGAGGCGACCGCGATGCCCAGGGATAGCGGCAAGGCGACCAGGAACACCACCAGCGAGGCAGGTAGGTCATACCGCAGAATTGTTTGTCGCATGTGAAAACTCCATCGCGGGAATGTGGGCACAAACGACGTCTTTGTCGCCGTTGGAACGAAATAGCTTGCATTGCAGACTTTTACGATGTTCTGCGGGCAATTGCTAAGGGCGAGAGTATTTATCGTGTTGACGTGCGGTCAAGGAAGATCCGGACTTGCATATCGAACCCAAATCTTCTTCTGTGTGCTGCCTTTCATTGTGCTGTGAAAGGCTTTGTACCGCAGATTGTTTCGTTGCGTGTCACTTGGCCCTGGGCAAAGTGACGTGAGTCATATCGTTGTAACATCTAAGAACTCGCTATGAAGTCCGTGACAGTGCCCTGCACGGTCCGCAGAATGGGTGTATGGCCACGATGTCGCTACCTCCCCGTACCCATCAGCCGCGCCAGGCGATCCTGGGCCAGCTGCCCAAGATCCATCGCGCCGACGGGTCGCCCATCCGGGTGCTGCTGGTGGACGACGAGCCGGCGCTGACCAATCTGGTCAAGATGGCTCTGCACTACGAGGGCTGGGTTGTCGACGTGGCGCACAACGGCAAAGACGGGGTGGCCAAATTCGACGAGACCGAACCCGACGTGGTGGTGCTCGACATCATGCTGCCCGATATCGACGGCATGCAGATCTTGCAGCGGGTCCGGGAAGCTCAGGGTTACACGCCGACCCTGTTCCTCACCGCCAGGGATTCGGTGCTGGACCGGGTGTCCGGCCTGACCGCCGGTGCCGACGACTACATGACCAAGCCGTTCAGCCTGGAAGAGCTGGTGGCCCGGCTGCGTGGCCTGCTGCGCCGGTCCAGCCACACCATCCCGCCTGCCGACGAGGTGTTGACGGTCGGCGACCTCAAGCTCGACGGTGCCAGCCGCGATGTCACCAGGGACGGCGCGCCGATCGCCCTGACCGGCACGGAGTTCGAACTGCTGCGGTACCTGATGCGCAATCCGGGCCGGGCGATCAGCCGCGCCGAGATTCTGGACCGGGTGTGGAACTACGGCTTCGGTGGCAAGTCCAGCATCGTCGATCTCTACATCTCGTATCTGCGTAAGAAGGTCGACACCGATCGTGCGCCGATGATCCACACGGTGCGCGGCGTGGGCTACATGTTGCGGCCGTCCAGCGATCCGGCGTGATCTGGTGGCCCCGGTCGTTGCGCCGGCAATTGGTGCTCGGTGTGACGGCCGTCGTCACCGTCGTACTGTTGGCGGTCGGCGTGCTGTCGGTGTACAGCCTGCGCACGTATGTGGGCACCATGGGCGATACCGAGTTGTCGCGCTCGCTGGCGGCGTTCAGCCATTCGTTCCACAAGTTCCGGCTCAAGCAGGATGACGAAGGGCATGTGATCGACGCCGACGCCCTGTCGGCGTTCGTCGGGCAGGCCCCGGGCAACCTCATCGCGCTCGTGCGCGACGGCGAGGTGGTGCAGTCGGCGGTGTTCTCCGACGGTGAACCGCGGCCCGCGCCGAGAGCGGTGGTGACCGCGCTGGACAATATGGACTGGTCCAGAGCAGGGCCGCGGACGGTGAAGCTGCCCGAGCTGGGCGCCTACCGGATGGCCGCCGAGCCATCCAGTGACGGCGACTTCCTGGTGTGCGGGGTGTCGCTGGACAGCGCCAACCAGGTGATCGCCCGCAAGACGGTGACGCTGGCGGTGATCATCGTCGTCGCGTTGGTGGTGACGGCGTTGGGCACGGTCATGGTGGTCCGGTACGCGTTGCGGCCGCTGCGCCGGGTCGCGTCGACCGCGGCCAAGGTGGCCACCCTGCGTCTGGACGCCGACGATCACCGCATCACCGCACGGGTGCAGGCGCGCTACACCGATCCCGACAGCGAGGTCGGGGTGGTGGGCGAGGCGTTGAACCGGCTGCTGGCCAACGTGGACAGCGCGCTGTCCGAACTGGCGGCCTCCGACCGGCGGACCCGGCAGTTCCTGATGGACGCCAGCCACGAACTGCGGACCCCGCTGGCGGCCATCCAGGGCTATGCCGAGCTGACCCGGCAGGACAGTGCCGAGCTGCCACCGACCACCGAGTACGCCCTGGCGCGCATCGAGGCGGAGGCCCGCCGGATGACGGGTCTGGTGGGGGATCTGCTGCTGCTGACCCGGCTCGGTGAAGGACAGGACCTGGAAACCGACGACGTCGATCTGGGTGATCTGGTGGTCGACGCGGTGAACGACATCGCGGTGTCGGCGCCGTCGCACTACTGGGTGACGCAACTGCCCGACGCGCCGGTGTGGGTCCGTGGTGATCGGGCCAGGCTGCACCAGGTGCTGGGCAACCTGCTGGCCAATGCGCGGATGCACACCCCGCCTGGCGTGACGGTGACGATCGGGCTGGGCACCGATGGGGACCACGCCCGGCTGACGGTCACCGACGACGGTCCGGGAATTGACACGGAATTGTTGCCGAACCTGTTCGGGAGATTTGTCCGCGCCGATAAGTCCCGGTCCCGGGAGCTGGGTAGCACCGGACTCGGGCTGGCCATCGTGGCGTCCATCGTGGAAGCCCACAAGGGCTCGGTGAGCGTCGAATCATCCTCTGATAAAACGACTTTCACCGTCGTTTTGCCGCTGGTTCCGTCCCCGATATTGGTATGAATTCGGCCGGAATTGCATTGTTTGCATTTGATATGCACCAGTTGGAGGCCGAGGGCCACCGCGTGATCACCACCAAGGTCGGCGCCGGCTCCATCGACCGGTGCAGCGCCAGTGGGGTGCGGCCGGGCCGCGGTAGCACCGAGCTCACGGCGTTCCCGCGCGGCAACGCCCAGCAGGTGGTTCGCTGCACCACGGTTTACGTTGATCTGGCCTGCGCGAGATGACCGAGTTAGGGTGTGGCCATGCTGTGCAAGATGCTGACCGCGCTGGTGGGCGCCGTGGGCGCGGCAGCGGTCGGGGTGCCCGGCATCTCCGCGGCCGACCCGGCCCCGCCGCCACCGCCGCCCCCGAACATCAGCGGTTACGAGTTGGCCAAGCCCTCACAGTTCATGTTGAACGACGGATCGATGTACGCCTTCGTCGTGCCGGGCGGACTCACCTGCATCATGATGCGCACCACCGGTGACTACGGCTGCGGCGGGCAGATCCCTGCCCCGCCGGTCGAGGCCAACGCCGTGACGGGCGGACAGGTCGGGCCACCCGCCTTCGCGATGACCAACGCCTCGATCTACGGGTCGCTCGTCGGCAAGATCAACCCGCTGCTGCCGAACAACAAGATCAGCTACAAGAACATCACGTGCGGCACCGACGGCGTGATGACCACCTGCCAGAACTCGTTCGACCAGTCGGGCTTCGTGCTGAGCCCGTCCGGCAGCTTCATCGTCAACCAGACCAATCCGCTGGTCGACCGTCCCGAGGGCACCGCACGCAACCCGTTCTTCAACTGACCGTCGCGCTCGCGGTTATCAGAATCCCGAGCCGTGCACCTCGTGGCCGGGTTTTTCCACCATCAGTCCGCGGTAGGCGTCTTCGACCGTGGCGCCGTGGTTGATCACCCCGTCCACCTCCCGCGCGATGGGCATGGTGATCCCGTACTCCTCGGCGAATTCCATGATCACCGAGGCGGCCTTCACGCCCTCGGCCACCTGGTTCATCGCGGCAATGATCTCTTCGACGGACTTACCCCGGCCGAGCTGTTCGCCGACATGGCGATTGCGGCTGCGCTGCGACGTGCACGTGACGATCAGGTCGCCCATCCCGGCCAGTCCGGCGAACGTATCGCGATGCCCACCCATGGCCACCCCGAGCTTGGACATCTCGGCGACGGCGCGGGCCATCACCATGGCGCGGGTGTTCTCGCCGATGCCCAGTGAGTAGCCCATGCCCACCGCGATGGCGTACACGTTCTTCAGCGCACCGGCCATCTCGACGCCCACCACGTCATCGGTGGTGTAGGTGCGAAACCGCCTGGTACGGAACAAGTTCCCGAGATTGGCCGCCAGATGCTGGTCCGGCATGGCCAGCACCGCCGCCGCGGCATAACCTTCGGCGACCTCCCTGGCGATGTTCGGACCGGCCAGGATGCCGGCCGGGTGCCCGGGCAGCACCTCGTCGACGATCTGGCTCATCCGCATATTGGTGCCCTGCTCCAGGCCCTTGACCAGGGACACCACCGGCACCCAGGGCCGCAGCTCGCGAGCCAGCTCCACCAGCACGCCCCGGAACCCGTGCGACGGCACACCCATGACGATGACGTCGGCACAGTTGGCCGCCTCGGAGAAGTCGGTGGTGGCCCGCAGGCCGTCGGGCAGCGCCACCTCGTCGCCGAGGTAGCGGGAGTTGCGGTGGTTGACGTTGATGTCCTTGGCGGTGTCCTCCGAGCGAACCCACTGCAGGGTCGGGCCGCGGCGCGCGCAGATCGACGCGACGGTGGTGCCCCACGAGCCACCACCAAGGACGACGACATTCGGTTCGCGTTGCACGGCTGCCATGCGGCCAGGTTAGGTCGAGCGTCCCCGGTTGGGGGCCGATTCGATTGTTGCGCGGAAACCCCCGCGGGCTGTGCGACGATCAATTCAGTCGGTGGAGGGGTTCGGTGGCTTCAGTCTCACAGGTGGCGGCGTCACAGCCGGAGACGCTGCTGACCGCAGCCACCCAATTGGGCGGCGCGATCGCCCAGCTCGACTCCGCCATCGCCGGCCAGCGGCAGATCATCGCCGCGCTGCGTGGATCGTGGACGGGTGCGGCCGCGGATGCCGCGGTCGCCCGCGCGCAGCGTCAGATCACCGACATGGAGCAGGTGCGTGGTCGGCTGGTGGCCTGCCGGGCGGCATTGCAGCGGGGCGGCGCCCAATTGTCTTCGGCCCGGATCGGGTTGCTGTCCATCGTGTCCGGGCTGCGCGCGCTGGGGTGGCGGGTGGCCGACGACGGAACGTGCACGCCGCCCCCGTTCCTGCCTCCGGTGTTCGCCGGCCTGGGCCGGGCATGGACCGCAATTGTCAAGAAGCTGCTGGAACTGTACGACGAGATCGACCGCGAGACGGCGGATGCCGTGCGGGCGGCGGCCGGTGGGGCGGTCGGGCAGCAGCCACCCGGGGTGCCGGCCCCGCCTCAGATCCCCGCGGCCGGCACCACACCCGAGGACGTGAAGAAGTGGTGGGACGCGCTGACGGCCGAACAGCGGCAGACGTACGTCGCCGAGCATCCCGCCGAACTGGGCAACCTCAACGGTATCCCGGCCGAGATCCGCGACAAGGTGAACCGAGCGGTGATGAACGACGACCTGAACCGCGTGCGAGAGGTCGCCGGCCGCAACGGAATATCTGAGGACGACGTCATCAAGGACCCCGCCAAGTACGGGCTGACCGCCGAAGACGCGACCCGGTTCTACAACGCCCGGCGTACCAGCGAGGGCCTGGCGCACCAGCGTGGCGCCGATCCGGAGAACCCGCGGCCGGTGCTGCTGTGGGGCTATCGGCCGCTGGCCGACAACGGGCAGGGCCGGGCCGCGATCGCGATCGGCAATCCGGACAAGGCCCGCAACACGGCGGTGATCGTGCCGGGAACCGGCAGCAGCGTGCGGGACGGCTGGCTGGCCGACGGCCACGACGATGCCATCAAGCTCTACGACCAGTCCCAGCTTGCGGATCCGGACGACCCGACGGCCGTCATCATGTGGATGGGTTACGACGCACCGGACGGCTTCACCGATCCCCGGGTGGCCAATCCCGATCTGGCCCGCTACGGCGGCTCGCTGTTGGCCGCGGACGTCAACGGCCTGTCCGCCACCCACGAGGGCGCCTCCCACGTGACGGTCATCGGGCATTCCTACGGTTCCACCACGGTCGCCGACGCGTTCGCCGGCAGCGGGATGCGCGCCAACGACGCCGTGTTGATCGGCTCTCCCGGAACGGATTTGGCGAAGAGTGCGGCGGACTTCCACCTCGACGGTGGCAAGGTGTACGTCGGTTCGGCATCCACCGACCCGGTCAGCTGGATCGGCACGCCGGGTGCCATCCCGGCCAATGTGCTCAATCAGCAACTCGGCTACCCGGTCGGGTTGCAGGCCGGTCTGGGCGCCGACCCCGCCGGTGACGAGTTCGGGTCGGTGCGGTTCCGCGCCGAAGTGGCCGGCCACGGTGGCTGGAGCGTGCACGACCACTCGCATTACTACGACATGGGCAGCGAATCACTGCGCGCCATGACCGATATCGCCAGCGGCAACGCCGACCGGCTGGCGGGGGATGGGTTACTGGCCGACGCGCGCCGTCAGCCGCACATCACCACGCCCAGCCACGTCGAGCTGCCGTTCGGGATCGACATCCCGTTGCCGCACCTCGATTCCGACATCCCCGGTTCGCCGGCATTCATCGACCCCGAGGCAGAGCGCGCAGGAAGTTCGGTGACCACAGAGCATGAATACAGGTAAGGCCACGGCGACCATCGCCGCCATGTTGATGTTAGGAGGATGTGGGATGAATCCCGGACATCCCGATCCCGACTGGCCGGCCGACCCGCTGACCGCGGACCAGTCCACCCAGCAGGTGGTCGACGTCGGCAGACAGTTGCGCAAAGTCGCTGGGTTACAAGGGGTCTCGGGCGGTTTCTCGTTCGAGTCGTGTAACGACCAGGGCGAGCCGCCGTACCGCGGCAAGGTGGAGATGAGCTCCGTGCTGCCGGCCGGGATGGCGCCGGACGCGTACGCGCGCCGGGTCGCCGACGCCATGGTGGCCGCCGGCTGGACCGACGGGCCGCCGCCGGGCAAGAAGCCGTACGGCACCGTCATCAACAAGGACGGCGTCATGGTGGTGATGGGACGCGCCCACGTGGACGGCCGCGTCGCGTACACCATCTTCGGGGAGTGCCGCGACACCACCGACCACCGCGACGACGGGGCCACCATCGGCCGCCCGATCACCGAGGAACTTCTCGGCGACGGCTGACCCTTCGCACGGCATCGCGACCGTCCTGCGGTCGCCGCTTCGGCGTGCCAGGATCAGTCATCCGACCGGCGGACAAGTGATGTCGTCCGAGCGGCGCACAAATCTCGCACCGAGGCGTTAGGCTGAGCCTCATTCTCTTGCATATGCAACAACACGTCTATCTCGGGGAGAAGTAGTGAAGAGCACCCTCATCGTCGCCGGCCTGATCGGCGCCGCCTCCGCCGGCGGTTTCGCGTTCGCCGCGCCCGCTTCGGCGGCGTGCGCGCCGTCGTTCACGTCGATCCCGTGCACGATCGTCACCAACGTCGCGTCGGCACCGGTCGACGTGGCCAACGGCCTGGCCACCACCGCGCCGCAGTTGGTCGGTGTCGGCTGCCCGAAGGACGATGACGGCAACGACACCGCGTGCGGCCTGCCCGCCGTGCCCGGCCAGCTCTTCACGGGTATCGCGACGCTGCCGGTCCAGGCGGTCGTCGGCGCCAACCAGATCGCCACCGCGCCGCAGACCATCGCGGGCAACCTCGCGGCCGCTCCGGGACAGCTCGCCGGTGGCCTCGCGGCCGCGCCGGGCCAGTTCGTCCGCGCCATCACCCACGGCGGCACCGACCCCGAGTCGCAGTAGCCCTTTCGCGCCAACCGAAGAGCCCGGAGACATCAGATGTCTCTGGGCTCTTCGATTTGTACCGCGGGTCGTATTCCCCTCGATGTATTTGACTTCGCAAAAGGGCTTCAGCAAATTTAATTGACTATGCAAAAAAGCTGCCGGGTGTCGATACCGCAAACTTGCAGCTCCGTCAGGGTTCTGCACATAACGACATGTCAGTGAATGGATCGTGCGACCGGAACGAGCCTCGTAGCGATCAAAACAAGCTCACAGTAAAGCCATAGAGGCGCTACGCTGTGCGTATTCCATTTGCGCGTTGGCGATCACGTCAACTTCCTCATAGGAGCAGCAGTGAAGAGCATCTTCGTCATCGCCGCATTGATCGGCGCCGCGGTCCTCGGTGGGTTCACCGTCGCGGCGCCCGCCCAGGCCTCGTGTGCACCGGGATTCACGTCCATTCCGTGCACCATCGCGGACAACGTGGTGCAGGCGCCGCAGCAGATCGTCGACGGTCTGGCGGTGGCGCCCGGGAATCTGGCCGGGCGGGGCTGTGCGCAGCCTGACGCGCCGGCTCAGCAGGACAGCACCTGCGGCTTGGTGGGTGCCCCGCAGCAGCTGTTGGCGGGCACGGGCTGCCCGCCTGACGACAATGGCGGCAGGGTGGAACAGTGCGGCCTGCCTGCCGTGCCCGGCCAGCTCTTCACGGGTATCGCGACGCTGCCAGCGCAGGCCGCGCTCGGCGCGCAGCAGATTGCGACTGCGCCGCAGACGATCGCCGGCAGCCTCGCGGCCGCGCCGGGTCAGTTCGTCCGCGCCATCTTGAACGGTGGAACCGACCCAGAGTCCCAGTAGTAGCGCGTCTGGATCGACAGAGCCCGGAGACGGTCACCGTCGCCGGGCTCTGTGTTTTCGGCTCAGCGGTAGTTGACGAACTGCAGCGCCACATCCAGGTCGGCGCCCTTGAGTAGGGCGATCACCGCCTGCAGGTCGTCGCGCTTCTTGGAGCTGACGCGGATCTCGTCGCCCTGGATCTGCGCCTTGACGCCCTTGGGGCCGTCGTCGCGGATGATCTTGGTGATCTTCTTGGCCTGCTCGCTGGAGATGCCCTGCTTGAGCGTGCCGGTCACCTTGTAGGTCTTGCCCGACGGCTGCGGCTCACCGGCCTCGAACGCCTTCATCGAGATGTCGCGGCGGACCAGTTTCTCGATGAACACGTCGATCGCGGCCTTCACCCGTTCCTCGGTGGAGCTGACGATCTCGACGGCCTCCTCACCTTTCCAGGCGATGGTGGTGTCGGTACCGCGGAAGTCGAACCGGGTCGCCAACTCCTTGGCTGCCTGGTTGAGCGCGTTGTCGACCTCCTGGCGATCGAACTTGCTGACGATGTCAAAGCTGGAATCCGCCATTGGATCCTCCCTCTCCGTGTTGTCTCGGCGTGGGCCGTTTTCGTCTTCGGTACATCCTCGTTGTAGTCTTCTCCTCGCACCAAACCGGAGTCCGGCGGTGCGACACCCGGCAGGTTGCCCGAGCGGCCAATGGGAGCGGACTGTAAATCCGTCGGCTAACGCCTACACAGGTTCGAATCCTGTACCTGCCACGCCTGGTCAGACCCCTCTTTGTGAGGGGTCTGACCTCTTTGTGCAGATGACCTGCCGCCGAAAACCCTTTGGAGTCTTTTCGGTATCTCTGACCGTGCACCGTGGCGACAGAAAGCCGCGTCAGCGGGAGTCCGAGGTCCAATTGGTGGCGATGGCGACGCCGAGTCGAGTCAGCGCGTCGGTCTCGACCCGGTAGTACGCCCACTTGCCGCGCTGCTCACGGTTCACCAAACCCCCGTCCGCGAGTTGTTTCATGTGGTGCGACACGGTGGGCTGGCTCAGTCCCAGCGGTGCGGTCAGGTCGCAGATGCAGGCTTCCCCGTTCTTGGATGCCGCGATCAGCGACAGGAGCTTGACCCGCGCCGGATCTGCCAGTGCTTTGCAGGCGGCGGCCAGTCGTTCAGCGGTCTCGGTGCTGATCACACCGCCGGTTCGAGGTGAACAGCACGCAGAAAGATCCCCGATCGCCAGAGGCTGGGCGGTGCGCGACATGAATCGATCATCGCATACGCATTGACAAACATCGATGGGTAGAAGAAGGTTGATCCATCGAGGGTCATCGATATGAGGAGTGGTGATGAGTGCTTTGCCCGTCGTGGTCATCGGTGCCGGTCCGCAGGGTCTGGCCGCCGCTGCGCACCTGCTGGAGCGGGGCTTGCAGCCGCTGGTCGTGGAAGCCGGCGGCGGTGCCGGTGCGGCGATCGAGCAGTGGGCGCACGTCCGCACGTTCTCGCCGTGGACCGAGCTGATCGACTCCGCCGCCGCACGGCTGCTGGAGTCCACGGGATGGGTGGCGCCGGACACGGGTTACCCGACCGGTCGCGAGTGGATCGACGCCTACCTTGTACCGCTGGCCCGTGCGCTGGGGCAACGGCTTCGCGTGCGGACGCGGGTGGTGGCGGTGTCACGGCGCGGGCGCGATCGTTTGGTCAGTGACGGCCGCGCGGAGCAACCGTTCGTGGTGCATGTCGTGGATGAAGACGGTGTCGAGTCGCGCCTGGATGCGCGGGCGGTCATCGATGCCTCTGGTACCTGGGGCCAGCCCAATCCTGCTGGTGCAGACGGTGTTGCGGCCCTCGGTGAGCGGGGTGCCGCCGAAGCCGGGTTGGTTTCCTATACTCCGCCCTCGCCGGTCGAGGTGGCTGCGCTGCGGGGTAAGCATGCGGTGGTAATCGGCAGTGGGCACTCCGCGATGACCGCGGTGATCGAGCTGGCCGAACTGGTCCGCGAGGAGCCGGCGACCACGGTGTCGTGGGTGTTGCGCCGGGGCGTCACCGCTGACACGTTCGGCGGGGGTGCTGCCGACGAGCTTCCCCGGCGTGGCGCGTTGGGCGTGCGGTCCCGTCAGGCTGTCGATGAAGGTCTGGTCCGGTTGGTGACCGGCTTCCGCACCGAGCGTGTCGAGGTCGCCGGAGGGCGGGCCGTGGTGACCGCCGAGAATGGCCGGGCGCTCCCGGCCGCCGATCATGTGGTGGTGCTGACTGGGTTCCGACCGGATCTGTCGTTCCTGTCCGAGATGCGTATCGATCTCGATCCGATCCTGCAGGCCCCCGCCAAGCTCGCCCCCGAGATCGATCCGAATCTGCATTCGTGTGGCAGCGTAGCCCCGCACGGGGCAGTTGAGCTCGCCCACCCGGAACCGGATCTGTACATCGTCGGGATGAAGTCCTACGGCCGCGCGCCGACGTTTTTGGCGATGACCGGTTATGAGCAGGTCCGTAGTGTCGCCGCTGAGTTGGCCGGTGATCACGAGGCGGCCCGGCGGGTGGAGCTGGTGCTGCCTGACACCGGGGTGTGTGGGGGCGCGGGCCTGTTCGACGATCCCGGTGCCGCCAACGGAGGCGGCTGCTGTGGTGGCCCGGTCAGTCCGCAGCCACTGACGTTGTCGCTCAACCCGATTGGCGGATGATCTCGCCACAACCAGAACCCGCGCAGGCCGGCCGCGGTGCCGGTCTGCGCACGGTGCTGCTAACACTCTGCGTCACCGAAATCACCAGCTGGGGAGTGCTGTACTACGCCTTCACGGTGCTGTCGGGCCGCATCGGCACCGGCACCGGGTGGTCGGCGCCGGCGGTGACCGGGGCCTTCTCCGCCGGATTGGTGGCTCTTCACAGATGAGGGTGTAGAGGTGGTTGGCGCGTCGTTGCCGGGATAGAGGTCGAGGTCTCTCGAAAATGAG